>CAVSJZ010000053.1:0-206610 GCA_963728105.1 uncultured Actinomycetota bacterium
GTCGCCGGTCTCGTCGACGACCAAGATCCCGTCGGACTCGCCCAGCGCGGCGATGACGTAGTCGCGTAGATCAGCGGCGACACCGTCGGTGTCCCAGCGGGCGCGGGCCAGGAAGTTCTGCATGCCGTGCGGATCCCGCTCGCCGGCGTGTTCGGCGATCGTCCAGCAGTTCTTCCGCGGCAAGTCCGCGAGCAGCCCGTACAGGAACGACCGTGCTCGTCGGCGGGTCGCGGCCCGGGCGAACCGGCCGGCCATCCGATCGAGCAGCCTGTCGGTCTCGGCCGTCCATCGGGCGGGCTCTACGCTGTGGCCCACGGCCACCGCTTGATCATTCGCGTCCACACAACCCGGCATGATCACGCGGTGGCCGTCCTCTGTCCGGGACCGCCACGCCAGAAGATCACGAACTACGGCTGGAGTACTAGGCGATGGAAGCGCTGCACTGAGTCCGGGACGTGTCATTCGACGAGGACCGCTCCCAGGTGCGTACCGGCAACGGCCCCCAGATCATGGCCGCGCTACGCAACCTCGTCATCACCGCCCTACGACTCGCCGGGCTCCAATATCGCCGCCGCGTTACGCCGCCACGCCCGCAACCCCGACCGCCCGCTCGCCACCTACAAGATCACGTGACGACTTTGCCGCGGCCCTGACCCGAACCGCGAGCCACTCCGACGACAACTTGCTGACCAAGACCTCTAACGCCGGTCCGCGCAGAAGGCCGACAACGCCTGTCGTCAAGCGGACGCGGCCACTGATCAACGGCTAAAGAATCGTACAACGTCCACGCATTTTCGACAAGAGATACGTCTCGAAAAAGGCCGTACACGCAACCTGCAAATGGGATCAGAAGGCGCGGAAGCCAGCCACGTAGCTTCGCGCGAACGGCAGAGTCAAAGTCGGTGGAATGTCCTGACGCCCAAATGCGGCCCTACCGCCGAATTTACCTATAGAACGTCTCAAAATCACTGAACTCACTATAAATAAGAGCGCGCTCCGACAGCGTAAAGTCCGAGAAGATATTTTACACCGACACCTAACAGTAGCGCAACGCAAATTGCAACGCGCCTTCCGCCACCTTTGGGTATCCAGTGAACCAAAGGCATCAAAAGATGCGGCTCCATCGGTGAATATCTGGCAGGATAGACATGCAAGCCAACTGCGCCCGGCTTGCAAACCCGCGTCACTTCGGCGATAAAAGCATCAAGATCCGCAACGTGCTCAACGACTTGGTCCGAAAGCACAACATCAAATGTGTTGTCTTCAAACGGCGCGCCGCCGCCATCGGTCATCAATCGCAGACGGTGCGGATCCCACCCGCGTTCTACGAAGTACGGCCGTCCCGCCTCAAGATACTGAGGCTCAATCTCGTACCCCCACGCATCCCAGCCGTGATGCAGCAGCCAGGCAACCCGATCGCCCCGTCCGCATCCTACGTCTAGAATGCGCAGCTCATCGCCACCAGCTGATCGTCGCATTGTAAGGAATTCTTGAACGAGAGATTCCGGCTCGCCGCACCGCCAGTCGACGAGCATCGACTTCTTCGAATGACCTTCATGGTCTGTAAACTTTGGTAGCGTATTTGCATGTTACAACCCTCCTCGAAATCTTGGCACGACGCCTTCAAAGGCCTTTGCGCTGTTTGGAAAACACTTGTTTCCTAGGTCTCGTTGAACCACGGACGGGACACAAGCCCCCAAGTCCGCTCGCCCAAAATATACGCCTTTGCCAAAGCTGCCGCACGATATCAACTCTTAACGCCGATCCTATTCCTCTCTCTCTCTCTCAATATCCGACCCACCCCGCCCTAAGCCGGCCCAACTCTTCGGTCTTGATATCAACAAACCAGCTGACCTGGCCAAACACGTCGAAGACCTCAATCACCCGCGACCATCTACCCCAACATCGCCTTATCCCTCTCACATCTGATTACAACGCTCGCTCATGCAAGACGCGATTCTGAGCTAGCACGGCCCGCCGATGCCAAACCCGACGAAGACACAACACCGGGACCTCAACGCACCGCCACACAACGAGACCCGCTCCGACAGATATAGCGATCTTCAGCGGAATCGCCAAGATAGGCACAAGATACGGAAACGTATCATCAAATAGCACAACCAACGGAAGGTGCACGAGATAGATTGAATAGCTCGCCAATCCGACTACGGATACAACTCTTAACTCAGAAACTCGCTTGAGAGCCCTCCAAAGAAGCCCTCTTCCACAAAACCAAAAACAATCACAGCCGCCGCCGCGACAGCCTGCATTGAGTAGCGAAGCGTCTCCCTGAAGAACTCATCGCGGATGACTAAACTTGACAAATACAATACCGCGGCGGCGACAAAGAAGATCGGAGCGCCGAAAAGCTTACGGGATCTACCAAAATTCCGCTCAGGTCGAGATGCGCTAACGAAATACCAGACCGCCGCGAGCATACCAATAGCTAATCCATCCATACGGGTGTCCGAACCGTAATAAATACGCCACTCGCTGAACGGGGTACCGGCAATACTGAGCCGGATGAGCAACGACAAAGATGCAAGCGCAATCGCGAGGACGGCGACTATTTCAATACGCCGACGGGCTCTATACGTGATCAACCAGAAAATTGCAAACGCCACGTAGAATTGCTCTTCAATGGATAAGCTCCACAGCACGTCGGAGCCTGGCATAACCGGGTAAGATCGCGGAATACGCATCCTCTCAAGGGCTACCCAGTTAAAGAAAAAAGAAGACTTGTGAGCCGACTGCAAGCAGGCTAACGCGAGCAAAGCACACATAGACAATGTAGGGAGTAGTATCACTAAAGCCAATGGCGGCCCTAGCTTAAGAACCCGCCTCAGATAAAACTGTGAACCATTAAACCTACCAGTATCCGTCCTCTCCCTCAATAAAAGGAACGTAATGATGAAGCCCGATATCGAGAAGAAGATTGTGACACGGCTTCAAACAACGGCACAATCCAACCCAGGCCCGCATGAGCCACAACCACAAGCATTACAGCCAGTGCGCGGAGACAATCAATGTGCGCAAAACGACTAAGAACTGGAATGCCGGACTGCCGGCTAGGATCGACTCCTGCTCCGCTAGCTTCAGCAAACCACCCACGCAAACAAAGCTTCAATGCATCCTCCTTAGTCAGGGGCCAGCCAATGACCCATACCGATCTACCGGCATTCAGCCATTCGTAGCCAATCAATGGTCCTTTGCAGACCTACGTCAAAATTCACGAACGTGATAGGCCCAAACATCTCATCAAATTTAGTTACATCAAAGCAACTGCGCTGAACTTCTCCGATCCGCGCCGGTCGAAACGTCAGGATCAAGAAGTCGGCCTCTGACAAGCCCACACAGTCATGGACCTTTTGAGCGAGCGCGATAACTGACTGCTCGATACCCGTTCCGAAGCATAAAGACCTCAAAAGACGATGTCGATTTCGTTGCGGCTAACTGAACCGGTTACCTGACGGTTCCCCATGCGTCCGTAACGCTTCCCACAAGAGCGCCGAACAGCTCGGCAAGGCACGCAGCGCCGGGCAACCAGTCTCCCCGCATCTCCCCACCGCCCGGCTCATTCGAGGAGCTTGCACGTGGCTACTTCCCCCGGAGTCGGAGCGGACGCTCCGCGCATGCCGACGGCGCCGATCCCCGCGCAGCGGCCATCCGCCGCCCGCCGTTCCCCGTTCCGCTCCGAGCCGGCGTTGCTGTACTGGCAGACCCGCTACTCGCTCGCCGTTCGCGTCGCCGACGTCGCCGTCGTCGCAACGTGCGTGGCCGCCGGCATCGCGCTGAAGGCCAGCCTGCCTCAGGCCGCGTTCGCCGCGCGGCTGGGCAGCGGGATCGTCGCGGGCGTCCTGCTTCTCGTCGGGCTCCAGCTCGGGCGCGCCTGGGAAGCCCGGATCCTCGGCACCGGCAGCACCGAGATGCGCCGGGTGTCGAACGTCTTCGCCTCCGCCGCGATCGGTCTCGCCCTGCTGGGCCTCGCGTTCAAGGTCGACTCGGTGCGGGGCTGGGTGTTCGGCATCATCCCGGCCTGCTGGGCGCTCTGCCTGCTCACGCGGTACGCGCTACGGCGGATCGTGCATCACCGGCGGGGGTTCGGGCGCTGCCAGCTGCCGGTCCTCGCGGTCGGGAGCGCGGAGTCCGTCGCCGACCTCGTCGCGCGCACCCGCCGGGATCCCTGGTTCGGCTGGCGGGTCGACGCGGCCTGCACTACCAGCGGCGACGAGGGCCACATCGACAACGTGCCCGTCATCGGCGACCTCGACGACGTCATCGCCGGCGTGCACAGCGCCGACTACCGGGTCGTGGCCGTCGGGTCCACGCCCGGCTGGGGTCCAGGCCGGCTGCGCGAGCTGGGGTGGCAGCTGGAGGACACCGCGGCCGAGCTGGCCGTCGACCCCGGTCTGATGGAGATCGCCGGGCCGCGGCTGCACATCACGCCGGTCGACGGGTTCCCGCTGCTGCGCCTGAGCGAGCCGCGCTTCACCGGCACCGGCAAGTTCGTCAAGGGCCTGCTGGACCGGCTGTTCACCGTCGTGCTGCTCCTGTTGCTGCTGCCCGTGCTGGTGGCGGTCGCTGTCGCCGTGAAGCTGGACGGCGGCCCGGTGTTCTACCGGCAGGCGCGCGTCGGCATCGCGCGGCCAGGCGTTCCGGATGGTCAAGTTCCGGTCGATGTGCGTCGGGGCCGACCGGATGCGTGACGGCCTGCGCAGCGACGGCGACGGCACGCTGTTCAAGATGCGCGAGGATCCTCGGGTCACCCGCGTCGGAGGGTTCCTGCGCAAGTACTCCCTCGACGAGCTGCCGCAGCTGTTCAACGTGCTCGGCGGGTCGATGTCGCTGGTCGGGCCGCGCCCGCCGCTGCCATCCGAGGTGGCGACCTACGGGCCCGACGCCGAGCGGCGCCTGCTCGTCAAGCCCGGCATCACCGGCCTGTGGCAGGTCAGCGGGCGCAGCGACCTGTCGTGGGAGGAGTCGGTGCGGCTCGACCTGCGGTACGTGGAGAACTGGTCCATCGCGATGGACGCGCTGATCCTCTGGAAGACGATCGGCGCCGTCATTGCGAGCCGCGGGGCCTACTGACCGTCCCCGCCCACGACTCGACGCCGAGCAGCCAACCCCCTCCGGTTGCTCGGCGTCGTCATGCGCCTGCGAGCAGGCGGCGGACCTCCGGCTTCGCCGGCGTCGCCAGCGGACGGACGGCCGGCGCTGCCGGCGCCAGGACGTCGACGATGCGGTGCAGGGCCTCGCGCAGCAGCGTCGGCCGAGCGGGCGTGCGCCTCGCGCGGGAGGCCCATCGGGTCGGGCACGTCGTCCTTGTCGTCCGGCAGGGGCACGAGGCCGCGCTGCTGGCGTCCCAGGTCGATCAGCGCGAGCGCGCGCTCGACGGGGTCGGTGGGCAGCTCGTCGGCGTCGACCGCCTCGACGAGGCGGGCGAACTCGCGGACGCTGAACGCGCTCGGCAGCGCCGCGGGCGTCCGCTCGACGATCGCGGAGCGGTGCCGCGGCGTCGCGCCCAGCACGAGGTCGGACTGCAGCACCATCGCGGAGCGCAGCTGCCGGGCGGCGAACCGCTCGGCGGCCTTGTCGAGGCCCCACGGCGCGAGCTCGGCCAGGGAGTCCGGGTGCATGCCGGAGCCGACGACCGCGCGGGCGCCGGCGCTGCCGACGACGAACCGCGACGCGGCCCGGCCGCCGAGGCGACCCACGAGCAGGTGCCGGAAGTAGAACTCGGCGAAGGGGGACCGGCAGATGTTGCCGGTGCACACGAACAGCAGGCGGAACGATCCGTCCTCCTGCGCGCGGTGCCGACCCATGGTCCTATGGTCTCAGGGCGTCACGGCGGGCCGCACGTTGGTTCATCTGAACTGGGTACGCGCAGCTCAGGCCGCTACCGCCAGCCACGGTTCCCAGGCCGGGAGCGGCTCGACGGCCAGCACCAACACTCCCCCGGCGCTGCGGGAGGGCGGGCGCGGCGGGCGATCCAGGCTCCAGCCCAGCTCCGACAGCAGCCGGTCGGCCTTCTTGGAGTTGCACATCTTGCAGGCGGCGACGCAGTTCTCCCACGTGTGCCCGCCGCCGCGGCTGCGGGGGACGACGTGGTCGATCGTGTCGGCGCGGCGGCCGCAGTAGGCGCAGCGGCGGCCGTCACGGCGCAGGACGCCGGCGCGGGTCATGGGGACGGCGGCGCGGTAGGGCACCCGCACGTAGCGCGAGAGGCGCATGACCGAGGGGGCGGGGAGCGTGAGGCTCTCGGAGTGGAAGGCGGCGTCGACGGTGACCTCGACGCACTCGGCCTTGCCGGAGAGCATCAGCACGACGGCGCGGCGGGCGGTGACCACGGCGAGCGGCTCGAAGGTGGCGTTCAGCAACAGCACCCTGGAACCCGTCGGGAGCACGCCCGGGCTCGGCGCGATCCCGGGTACCTCCCCTGGCTCGGGGTCGGTACCACCGGGGTCGGGTTGTCGGTGCCTCACGCGACCACCTCCCTGCTGCAGATCAGACCATAGCGGGAGCCGGTTACGCGAGTGTGATAGTGAGCCGAAGGGTCGCTAGGTGTCGTCGAGAGCCCTGCGGACATCGGACGCCAGGTCCGCCGTGTCCTCGCAGCCGGCCGAGAACCGGACGAGACCCTCGGGCACGGCGTCGCCCCAGCGGGCCCGGCGGTCGGCCGAGCTGCGCACCCCGCCGAAGCTCGTGGCCGACGCCACCAGCGTCGACGCGGCGAGGAACCGGTCGACGGCCGCCGCGTCGGCGAGGGTGAACGTCAGCACGCCGTTCCAGCCGGCGCATCTGGCGGGCCGCGAGCTCGTGGGAGGGGTCGGCGGGGTGGCCGGGCCAGCGCCACGCCGTCACCGCGGGATGCCCGGCCACCACGTCGACGACGGCCGCGGCGTTGGCCGCCTGGCGGGCCAGCCGCAGGTCCAGCGTCGCCAGGCCGCGGTGGGCGAGCCAGGTCTCGAACGGCCCTGGGACGGCGCCGCCGCGCGTCCGCGCGTCCCGCAGCCGGGCGGCCAGCGCCGGGTCGGCCGCCGTCACGTGGCCCAGGACGACGTCGCCGTGGCCGGCCAGCGCCTTCGTGTCGCTCGCGACCACGAGATCGGCGCCGAGCGACAGGGGGCGCTGGCCCAGCGGCGTCGCCGTCGTGTTGTCGACGGCCAGCAGCGCGCCCACGGCATGGGCGGCCTCCGCCACGACCGCGATGTCGGTGACGTCCAGGCCCGGGTTGGACGGCGTCTCCAGCAGCACGAGCGCGGCGCCGGCGACGTCGGTCCAGTCCCCCGCCGTCGGGATCTCCCGGACGTTCATCCGAAGGTCCTCGCGGGCCAACGCGCGGGCCAGGTAGTAGCCGTCGGACGGCAGCACCACGGATCCGCCCGGGGCCGCCAGGTGCAGGACCGCGCCGACCGCGGCCATGCCGGAGGAGAACAGGACGCACTCGCCGCCGTCCAGGTCGCCGACCGCCGCCTCCAGGGCCCGCCAGGTCGGGTTGGTCGCGCGGCCGTAGTGGTCGGCGGGCAGCGGGTCGGCGAGGTGGAAGGCGGTCGCCAGCATCGGCGGGGGGTGCAGCGGGTCGCCGGGCTCGGCGCCGGCGAGGCCGCCGTGGACGCAGCGGGTCCCGTCCCCCGTCACCGGCGCTCGTGCCGCGGCGCGCGGGTGATCAGCTCCTTGCCCATCTCGGCCGGGGAGAGGCCCTCGTGGCAGACCCGGCGGACGGCGTCGCTGATCGGCACCTCCACGCCGTGCCGTTCCGCCAGCTCGCAGATCGACAGGCAGGACTTGACGCCCTCCGCGACCTGTCCGTGGTTCGCCTCCTCGGCCTGCGCGAGGCTCTCCCCGCGGCCGAGGCGCTCCCCGAACGTCCGGTTGCGCGACAGCGGCGACGAGCACGTCGCGACCAGGTCGCCCATGCCGGCGAGCCCGGCGAACGTCAGCGGGTCGGCCCCCAGCGCGACGCCGAGGCGCGCCATCTCGTCGAGGCCGCGCGTGATGATCGACGCCTTGGTGTTGTCGCCGAACCCGAGCCCCTCGGCCATCCCGCACGCCAGCGCGATGACGTTCTTCCCGGCGCCGCCGATCTCGCAGCCGACGACGTCGGTGTGGGTGTAGGAGCGGAAGTAGCCGGTCATGCTGGCCTGCTGCAGCGCGACCGCGCGGTCGTGGTCGGTGCAGGCGATCACGGTCGCGGTGGGCTCCTCGGCCGCGATCTCGCGGGCCAGGTTGGGGCCGGACACGACGGCGACCTGGTCGAGCGGCACCCCGGCGACCTCCTGGACGACCTCGCTCATCCGCAGCAGGGTCCCGAGCTCGACGCCCTTGGCCAGGCTGACCAGCGTCCGGCCGGGCGGCAGGTGCGGGCGCCACTGGCAGAGGTTGGCCCGCAGCGTCTGGGAGGGGACGGCCAGCACGACGGCGTCGGCGCCCGCCAGCGCCTCGGCGGCGTCCGGGGTGGCCGTGATCCGGTCGGGCAGCGCGATACCGGGCACGTAGTCGGGGTTGGCGTGGTGCTCGTTGACGGCCTTGGCGACCTCGGGCCGCCGGGCCCACAGCACCACCTCGCGCCCGGCGTCCGCCAGGACCTTGGCGAAGGTCGTCCCCCACGACCCCGCGCCGAGCACCGCCACGCGCCGCACGTCCGCGCTCACGCCCCACCTCCACCCGTCACGTCCATCCTGCCGGGTCTCACGCGACGCTCCCGCGCCGGTAGAACTCGGCGGGCGCCGGCTCGCCGCGGACCTCGGCCAGCAGCGCGCGGACGCGGTCCATGAGCAGGTCGGTGACCTCGCGCAGCAGCGCGGCGTCGACCGTCCGTCCGCGGTAGGCCGACAGGTCGACCGGAGCGCCCGCGCGGATGACGATCGGCTTGCGGGGCAGCGGGCGGAACCGCTTCGCGTAACCGTCGAAGACCTCGCGGGTGCCCCAGTGGACCAGCGGCACGACCGGCACGTCGGAGTTCAGGGCGAGGCGGGCGACGCCGGTGCGGGACTGCATCGGCCACTCGTCGGGGTCGCGGGTGATCGTCCCCTCCGGGTAGATGATGACGACCTTGCCGTCCTCGAGCGCGGTGACGCCGTCGCGCAGGCTCTGCTGGGCGTCGGCGCTGTTGCGGTGGACGGGGATCTGCTCGCTGCCGCGCAGCGCCCACCCGAGCACGGGCGCGTGCCACAGGCTCGCCTTGGCCAGGAACCGCGGCACCCGCCGGGCGCGGTGGACGAACAGGCCGGTGAAGACCGGGTCGAGGTGCGACAGGTGGTTGGCCACCACCAGCGCGCCGCCGCGCGGCGGCAGGTACTCCAGGCCCTCGAACCGCGAGCGGCCCGCCAGCCAGCCGATCGGGTAGAAGAAGACCGCGCAGAACGCGATCCAGAACCCACCCTTCTCCCGCTTCACGCGCGCTCCCTCCACCCGGGGTGATCTCCTGGAAGTCTTCCCGCCCGGCCGCCGCCGGTCCACCACCCTGCGGTGGCAGCATGATCCGCTGTGGAGGGCGTGGACCTGGTCGTCCCGGTGAAACGGCTGGCCGCGGCCAAGCGGCGGCTGCTCGGCGTCGCCCCGGATGTGGCCGGGCACACGCGGCTGGCCCTCGCCCTGACCCTCGACACGGTCGCCGCGGCAGGTGCCGCGACGCTCGTGCGGCACGTCCTGGTCGTCACGGCCGACCGCGAGGTGGCCGCGGAGCTGGGCCGGCGCGGCGTCGAGGTCGTCGACGACCCGCTGGCCGGGCTCAACGCGGCCTACGACCGGGGCGCCGACACGCTGCGGGCCCGCGACCCGTCCGCGGCACTGGGCGCGCTGCAGGCGGACCTGCCCGGCGCTGGCGCCGGCCGAGCTGGACGCCGCGCTCGCCGCGGCGCGGGTGCCGGGCGGCCGGGCGTTCGTCGCCGACGCGGAGGGGACGGGCACGACGCTGCTGGTCGCGGCGCCGGGCGTCACCCTGGACCCGCGGTTCGGCGGCGGCTCGGCGGCGCGGCACGCGGCGTCCGGGGCGGCGGCGCTGGACGGGGAGTGGCCGGGGCTGCGCCGGGACGTCGACACGCCGGCCGACCTGGCCGCGGCCCTCGCGCTCGGGGTGGGCCCGGCGACGCGAGCGGCACTGGCGTCGTGACGCGGGCGCGGCGGCGCGGCCGGTAGCGCCCCGCGCGCGGGGCGCTGACCCGGTTGCCGTGGCGGGGCCCTCCGTGACCTAACGAACGGCACTCTCGTAACAACCTATGTGGCGAAAGTGCCGTTCGTTGGCAACCGGGCGGGGCTTGCGCGCGGACGCCGGCGCCGCGACACCGTCCCGGAGCGGGCAGCGGGGCCCACATCACCCGCTTGCTCATCAAGCATCTTCGCGTTCGGCCCGCCCCGTGAGACAGAATCACCCTCGTGGCGGACGAGGCGGACAGGGGCGAGTCGGGACGGGCGGAGCGGGGCTCCGGGCGCCGGCGCAACCCCCGCCCGTCGACCCGCCGGTCGAGCGCGGCCCGGGCCAGCGGCGCCGCCTCGGCGTCCACGCTGTCGGCCCGCCCGCGGCCCGCACCCGTCCCCGCTCCCCCGCGCCCGGCCGACGACACCGCCGCCGTGCCGGTCAGCCCGCCGGCCCGGACCCCGGCGCCGGCGTCCGAGCTGCCCGAGAACCGCTACCTCAACCGCGAGCTGTCCTGGCTCGACTTCAACGCCCGTGTGCTGGCGCTGGCCGAGGACCCCAGCCAGCCACTCCTGGAGCGGGCCAAGTTCCTGGCGATCTTCGCCTCGAACCTCGACGAGTTCTACATGGTCCGCGTGGCCGGCCTGAAGCGCCGCGACGAGACCGGCCTCGCAGTCCGCAGCGCCGACGGCCTGTCGCCGCGCGAGCAGCTCGTGCGGATCGCCGCGCGCACCCAGGCGATCGCCGAGGCCCACGCGCGCGTGTTCCTCGACCAGGTCCGGCCCGAGCTGGAGGCCGAGGGCATCCGCATCCTGCGCTGGTCGGACCTGTCCAAGGAGCAGCGCAAGCGGCTGTCGGAGTACTTCTCCGCGCAGGTCTTCCCGGTGCTCACGCCGCTGGCCGTCGACCCGGCCCACCCGTTCCCGTACATCTCCGGGCTGTCGCTCAACCTGGCCGTCACCGTCCGGGACCCGGAGGCGCGCACCGAGCGGTTCGCGCGCGTCAAGGTGCCCAACAACGTGCCGCGGCTCGTGCGGGTGCACACCGAGGAGCCCGGCGTCGTGTTCCTCCCGATCGAGGACCTCATCGCCGCGCACCTCGGCGAGCTCTTCGCCGGGATGGAGGTCGCCGAGCACCACGCGTTCCGGGTCACCCGCAACGCCGACGTCGAGGTCGAGGAGGACCGCGACGAGGACCTGCTGCAGTCGCTGGAGCGCGAGCTCGCGCGGCGCCGGTTCGGGCCGCCGGTGCGCCTCGAGGTCACCGACGCCATGAGCGAGCACGTCCTGGAGCTGCTGCTGCGGGAGCTGGACGTCGACCCGGCCGACGTCGTCACCGTGCCGGGGCTGCTCGACCTCACCGCGCTGTGGGCCGTGCACGCCGTCGACCGGCCCGACCTCAAGGACGACCCGTTCGTGCCGGCCACCCATCCCGCCTTCGGCGAGCGCGAGACGCCACGCAGCATCTTCGCGACGCTGCGCGAGGGCGACGTGCTCGTCCACCACCCGTACGACTCGTTCTCCACGAGCGTGCAGCGGTTCCTGGAGCAGGCCGCAGCCGACCCGGACGTCCTGGCGATCAAGCAGACGCTCTACCGGACGTCCGGCGACTCCCCCATCGTCGACGCGCTCATCGACGCGGCCGCGGCGGGCAAGCAGGTCGTCGCGCTCGTCGAGATCAAGGCGCGGTTCGACGAGCAGGCCAACATCCGCTGGGCGCGTGAGCTGGAGAAGTCGGGCGTGCACGTCGTCTACGGGCTGGTGGGGCTCAAGACGCACTGCAAGACCGCGCTCGTCGTCCGCCAGGAGGGCTCGACGCTGCGCCGCTACTGCCACGTCGGCACCGGCAACTACAACCCCAAGACCGCCCGGCTCTACGAGGACATGGGCGTGCTCACGGCCGACCCGATGATCGGGGCGGACCTCACCGACCTGTTCAACTCGCTGACCGGCTACGCGCGCCAGACGTCCTACCGCAGCCTGCTCGTCGCGCCCTACGGCGTGCGGCGCGGCATCGTGCGGCGGATCGAGGACGAGATCGCCGCGCACCGGGAGGGCGTGCCCGGCGCGCACGTCCGGATCAAGGTGAACTCGCTGGTCGACGAGCAGGTCATCGACGCGCTCTACCGCGCGTCCCAGGCGGGGGTGCCGGTCGACATCGTGGTGCGCGGGATCTGCGCGATCCGGCCGGGCCGGGCCGGGCTGTCGGAGAACGTCCGCGTGCGGTCGATCCTGGGCCGGTTCCTCGAGCACAGCCGGGTCTTCCACTTCGGCGCGGCGGACGAGTACTGGATCGGCAGCGCCGACATGATGCACCGCAACCTCGACCGGCGCGTGGAGGTGCTGTTGCGGGTCGCGGACGAGCGGCTGGCCGGCAAGCTGGGCGCGGTGCTCGACTCCTGCCTCGACGAGCACACCCGGTGCTGGACGTTGCGCGACGACGGTTACTGGGAGCCCTCACCCGCCGCCGACTCCGGCATCTCGCCGGTGCGCGACCACCAGACCGAGATGATGCTGGCCCACAACGGCCAGCCGGCGCCTGATCCGGAGTGACCGTGGGCGCGTTGTCGACCGTCGTCGCCGCGGGCGCGGTGCTGTGGCGGCCCTCCCGGGCCGGCACCATGGACGGCGAGGAGCCCGTCGGCGTCGCGGTCGTCCACCGGCCGCGCTACGACGACTGGTCGTTCCCCAAGGGCAAGCTGGAGCGGGGCGAGACCGGGCCGTTCGCCGCGGTGCGCGAGGTGCGCGAGGAGACCGGGTCCGGCGCCGTACTCGGGCCGGAGCTCGGCGAGGTCACCTACCCCGTGCCCGAGGGCACGAAGTTCGTGCGCTACTGGTCGGCCCGGGCCCGGGCGGGGATCTTCGCGCCGAACGGCGAGACCGACGAGCTGGTCTGGCTCCCGCCCGGCGCGGCGGAGGCCCGGCTGACGTACCGCCACGACCGGGACGTCCTGCGCCGCTTCACGATCCGCGGCCTGCCCGCGTCAACGGTGGTGCTCGTGCGGCACGCGAAGGCCGGCAGCCGGAGCCAGTGGGAGGGCGACGACGCGCTGCGCCCGCTGTCGTCGTCCGGCCGCGAGCAGGCCCGCCGGCTCGGGAGGCTGCTGCCGCTGTTCGGGCCGGACCGGATCGTGTCCGCCCCGCCGGTGCGCTGCCGCGAGACGCTGGCGCCGCTGGCCGAGGCGATGGGCACGGAGATCGGGGACGAGCCGCTGCTCGGCGAGGACGGCTGGTGGGACGACCCGGACGCCGGCCTGGCGCGCTTCCGGCAGCTGGCCGCGCGGCCGGGCGTGACGATCGTGGGAAGCCAGGGCGGGGTGATCCCGGACCTCGTCTCGACGCTCGTGCGCCGGTCCCCGCACCGGCTGGGGGTCGATCCGGAGGATGTGCCGGCGCGCAAGGCGAGCACGTGGGTGCTGGGCTTCACCCGCGACGGCGTCCTGAGCTCGGCCGACCACTACCCGAAGCCCACGGGCTGAGGCCGGGCGGTGCTGTCGGGCGGCCGCCGTGGAACCCGACGGACAGGCGCTGTCGCCCGGTAGGTGCTCACCCGCGGGGATACGCCGTGGGCGTGGCGGCGCTACTTCTTGGTGCGCCTGCGTGACTTCCCCGTGTCCGCCTTGGCCGCGGCCGCCCCGTCCTTGGCGCCCTTCGCCTTGGCGGCGGACGTGTCGGCCTTGGCGCCCTTGGCCTTGGCGGCGGACGCCGTGTCGGCCTTGGCGCCCTTGGCCTTGGCGGCGGACGCCGTGTCGGCCTTGGCGCCCTTCGCCTTGGCCGGCGCCTTGGCCGTCGACTCGGACTTGCCCGACTTCGCGGCGGCCGACCGACGGGTCGTCGCCTTCGCCGGCTCGGCCGCGGACTTCGCGGCGGCGGCCGGCTCGGCCGCGGACTTCGCGGCGGCCGGCTTCGGCGCGGCGGCCTTGCGGCTGCTCCTGGCGGCGGGCGATGCGGTCTCGGCCGCCTTGCGGGACCTGCCCTTGCGGGGCTTGAGGTCGACGTCGGCCGCGATGTCCGCGACCTCGGCGCCGTTGAGCCCGCCGTCCGCGGCGGCAGCCCGCGGAGGGCGTGCGGCGCGCGGGGCCGGCCCGTTCGCGCCGCCGACCGCGGCACGGAAGCCGGTCCCCGGCCGGAAGGCGGGCACGGTGGCGGCCGGCACGGCGACGGCCTCGCCGGTGCGCGGGTTCCTCGCGGTGCGTGCCGCGCGGGCCCTGGCGGAGAACACGCCGAACCCGGTGAGGGTCACGGACTCACCGCTCTTCACCGTGTCGACGATCGTCTCGATCAGCCCGTCGACCGCGGAGGCCGCGGTGCGCCGGTCGCCGAGACGCGCGGCCAGCGCGTCAACGAGCTGGGACTTGTTCATGGCGTGAGACCGTAGCCGCAGGTCACGACGCACGCCAGCAACACGTGTGACGGAGAGTCGTTGGGGGGCAACGAGTTCACCCGATCCGGTCCGCCCGATGGCGGGGCTGGCTAGGCCTGTCCGGTGGCGACGCCCGGGGAGTTCGACCCGCGGCTCACCGCGGTCGAGGCGCGGCTCACCGCGGTCGAGCCGCGGCTCACGGCGGTCGAGGCGCGGGCCCGCGCCGCGCGGGTCGAGGCGGGCGTCCTCGCTGCTGGTCGCGTCGCACGACCGGGACCTCGCCGACCTCGGCGTCATGGTCGACGCGAACCGGCGCGCGATCAGCGCGGTGGGCGTCCAGACGGTGGCGCGGTCGACCGGCCCGAGGAGCGCGTCGAGCGGTGGCCGCGCGGCACCGGTCACTGGGCGTGGGCCGCGCGGCACCGGTCACCGGGCATGGGCCGCGGCACTGGTGATCACCGGCCGGGAGCAGACGGGCCACATCCGGCCTCGCAGCTCCCCCGACGAGGATCACCGCGGTCGGCCGCCCGGCACCGGCCCCGGGCGGCGGGCCGCGCGGCACCAGTCATCGGGCAGTGGGCCGCGCGGCACCAGTCACCGGGCGGTGCGCCGCGCGGCACGGTGATCACCGGCCGGGGAGCACACAGGCCACATCCGGCCTCGCAGCTCCCTTTCCGGCGATCACAGCACTCGGCCGCCCGGCACCGGCCCCGGGTGGCGGGCCGCGCGGCACCAGTCACCGGGCGGTGCGCCGCGCGGCACCAGTCACCGGCCGGGGAGCACACGGGCCACATCCGGCCTCGCAGCTCCCTCTCCGGCGATCACCGCACTCGGCCGCCCCAGCCGAGCCCATGATCACCAGCGCGGACCGAACGGGGTCACGTCCCCCGACCTCTGAGCTCCTGTATGACGATCACCGCGGCCTCCACCCAACCAGCTCCATGATCATCGAACGGGGAGCCGACGGGCCACATCCGGCCCTCGAACTCCCTTTCCGACGATCACCGCCGCGCCACGGCGCCCATGATCACCAGATCGGGAGCAGACGGGCCGCATCCGGCCCGGCCGCTCCCTTGGCGGCGATCGCCGCGGTCGGCCACCAGCCTCGACGGTGACCACCAGGGTCGGCCGCCCCCTGCCGCCCATGATCAGCGGCCGGGCGGCGGACGAGGTGACGTCCGACCCCGGCGACCCTCCTGGCGTTCACCACAGACGGCCTGACTCACCGGCGTCCGCGCCGGCCGCCACCGGGCACCGGACGCGCCGGCCGACGCTGCCCAGCCCGGCCGGCGCAGCAGCCGTCAGACCGGCAGCGTCGTCGGCAGCCGCGTCGGACGGCCGGACTCGAACGCCGCGATCTCGTCCTCGTGCCGCATCGTCAGCCCGATGTCGTCGAGGCCCTCGCGCAGCCGCCAGCGCGTGTAGTCGTCGATCGAGAACGGCACGGTCAGGTCGGCGGCCTGGACCGTCTTCTCCGCCAGGTCGACGGTCACCTCGGTGCCCGGCGCGTTCTCCAGCAGCTTCCACAGCAGCTCGACGTCGGGCTGCGCCACCTGCGCGGCGAGCAGGCCCTGCTTGGCCGAGTTGCCCCGGAAGATGTCGGCGAACCGCGAGGAGACGACCACGCGGAACCCGTAGTCCATCAGCGCCCACACGGCGTGCTCGCGCGACGACCCGGTGCCGAAGTCCTGGCCCGCGACGAGCACCGAGCCGCGGTCGAACGGCGGCGTGTTCAGGACGAACGACGGGTCGGACCGCCAGGCCGAGAACAGCCCGTCCTCGAACCCGGTGCGCGTGACCCGCTTGAGGTAGACGGCCGGGATGATCTGGTCGGTGTCCACGTTGGACCGGCGCAGCGGGACGCCGATCCCGGTGTGGGTCGAGAACTTCTCCATCAGCTCAGGTCCTCCGGGCTCGACAGGGTCCCGCGGACGGCGGTGGCGGCGGCCACCAGCGGCGAGACGAGATGGGTGCGGCCGCCCTTGCCCTGGCGGCCCTCGAAGTTGCGGTTGGACGTCGAGGCGGACCGCTCGCCGGGCGCGAGCTGGTCGGGGTTCATGCCCAGGCACATCGAGCAGCCGGCCGAGCGCCACTCGGCGCCCGCGGCGGTGAACACCTTGTCCAGGCCCTCCTGCTCGGCCTGGAACCGGACGCGCATCGAGCCGGGCACGACCAGCATCCGGACGCCCTGCGCGACCTGCCGGCCGTCGATGACCTCCGCGGCGGCCCGCAGGTCCTCGATCCGCCCGTTGGTGCAGGAGCCCACGAAGACCGTGTCGACGTGGATCTCGCGCAGCGGCGTCCCGGCTTCCAGACCCATGTACGTCAGCGCCTTCTCGGCCGCGACCCGCTCGTTCTCGTCGACGATGGTGTCGGGGTCGGGCACCCTTCCCGAGAGCGGGAGGCCCTGGCCGGGGTTGGTGCCCCAGGTCACGAACGGGGTCAGCGCGTCGGCGTCGATGTGGACCTCGGCGTCGAACGTCGCGTCGTCGTCGGTGCGCAGCTCGCGCCAGGCGGCGACGGCGGCGTCCCACTCGTCGCCCTTCGGCGCGTGGTCGCGGCCCTGGACGTAGGCGAACGTCGTCTCGTCCGGCGCGATCATGCCGGCGCGGGCGCCCGCCTCGATCGACATGTTGCAGATCGTCATCCGGGCCTCCATCGAGAGGTTCTCGATGACGTTGCCGCGGTACTCCAGCACGTAGCCCTGGCCGCCGCCGGTCCCGATCTGGGCGATCATCGCGAGGACGACGTCCTTGCTGGTGACGCCCGGGCGCAGCCGCCCGTCCTTCGACGTCACGTTGATCGCCATCGTCCGGAACGGCGAGAGCGGCAGCGTCTGCGTGGCCAGGACGTGCTCGACCTCGCTGGTGCCGATGCCGAACGCCATGGCGCCGAACGCGCCGTGCGTGGAGGTGTGCGAGTCGCCGCAGACGACGGTCATGCCGGGCTGCGTGAGGCCCAGCTGCGGCCCGACGACGTGCACGATGCCCTGCTCGGCGTGGTTCATCGGGTAGAGCGTGACGCCGAACTCCTCGCAGTTGCGCCGGAGCGTCTCGACCTGCGTGCGGGAGACCTCGTCGGCGATCGGCGCGAGGACGTCCAGCGTCGGGACGTTGTGGTCCTCGGTGGCCAGCGTGAGGTCGGGCCGGCGGACGGGCCGGCCGGACTGGCGCAGCCCGTCGAAGGCCTGCGGGCTCGTGACCTCGTGCACGAGGTGCAGGTCGATGTAGAGGAGGTCGGGCTCCCCGTTCTCGCCCTTGCGGACCAGGTGCTGGTCCCAGACCTTCTCGGCCAGGGTGCGTGGCGTGGCTGGCACACTCAACTGGAACTCCCACTCCTTGGGACGCTAGTATCGATTTGTGAGACAGCATAGCGGCATCGGCGTGCTCGACAAGGCCGTGGGGGTGCTGCGGGCCGTGGCGGGCGACCCCTGTGGCCTGGCCGAGCTGTGCGAGCGCACGGGCCTGCCGCGGGCCACCGCCCATCGTCTCGCCGTCGGGCTGGAGGTGCACGGCCTGCTGGAGCGCGGCTCCGACGGGCGCTGGCGGCCGGGGCCCGCGCTGTCGGAGCTGGCGGCGAACCGCAGCGACCCCCTGCTCGACGCGGCCGCGCTCGTGCTCCCCCGCCTGCGCGACATCACCGGCGAGAGCGTCCAGCTGTACCGGCGCGAGGGGACGCAGCGGGTGTGCGTCGCCAACGCCGAGCCCGCGAGCGGGCTGCGTGACACCGTCCCGGTCGGCTCCCGGCTCCCCATGACGGCCGGCTCGGGCGCCAAGGTGCTCGCCGCGTGGGCCGAGCCGGGGGTGCAGCGCGCGGTGCTCGCCGACGCCGTGTTCTCCGAGCGCGTGCTGGTCGACGTGCGGCGGCGTGGCTGGGCCCAGAGCGTCGCCGAGCGCGAGACCGGCGTCGCGAGCGTGTCCGCACCCGTCCGCGACGCCGCCGGTCAGGTCGTCGCGGCCGTGTCCGTCTCCGGCCCGGTCGACCGGATGGGCCGGCGGCCGGGCGGCCGCTGGGCCGCCGACCTGCTCGCCGCCGCCGAGGCGCTCCACCATCGGCTGTAAGTAGCCCCTCGGCCGCTTCGCGCCTGCACCGTCACGCTAACGTGACCTTCCCCGCGCTCGATGCACCACTGGGAGTTGCAGCGGGGGAAGCGGCAAGGAAGGCAGGGACGTGTCGGTGGGCTACCTGCTCGGGATCGACCTGGGCACCACGCGGACGGCGGCCGCCATCAGCCGGAGCGGAGCCCGCCCGGGTGAGATCGAGATCGTCAACCTGGGCGACCGGTCCAGCGCCGTGCCGTCGGTCATGTACGTCGCCGCGGACGGCGGCGTGGTGGTCGGCGACGCCGCGGAACGGCGGGCCGTCAGCGACCCCGACCGGGTCGTCCGGGAGTTCAAGCGGCGCATCGGCGACCCGACGCCCGTCGTGGTCGGCGGGCGCGCGTGGGCGCCGGATGAGCTGGCCGCGATGCTGGTCGGCTGGGTCGTCGACCGCGTGCGGCAGCGCGAGGGCGCGCCGTCGGAGCGGATCGCGGTCACGCACCCGGCGTCGTGGGGGTCGCACAAGAAGGACCTGCTGGCCGGTGCGCTCGCCCGGCACGGGCTCCCCTCGACGTTCCTGGCCGAGCCGCAGGCGGCCGCGCTGCACTACGCGGCGGGCGAGCGCGTCGAGCCGGGCTCGACGATCGCCGTCTACGACTTCGGCGGCGGCACCTTCGACGCCGCCGTCGTCCACAAGACCCGCATCCGCGGCAGCGGCGGGTTCGAGCTGCTCGGCCGGCCGGAGGGCATCGACCGGCTCGGTGGCGTGGACCTGGACGAGTTGGTCTTCGAGCACGTCGTCGCCGGCCTGCCCGGGGCGTTCGAGGGTCTGGACGAGTCCGACCCCGCGGTCCTGTCGGCCGTGGCGGCGCTGCGGCGCGAGTGCCGGGAGGCCAAGGAGGCGCTCTCGTCGGACACCGAGGTGTCGATCCCGGTCATGACGCCCGCGGGGCAGGGTTCCGTGCGGCTGCACCGCAGCGAGTTCGAGGCCATGATCCGCCCGTCGGTCGATGAGACGGTCGGGGCGCTGCGCCGGGCCGTCACGTCGGCCGGGATGACGCCCGACCAGCTCTCCGCCGTGCTGCTCGTCGGCGGGTCGTCGCGGATCCCGCTGGTGGCCCAGCTGGTGTCGCAGCAGCTGGAGCGGCCGGTCGCGGTGGACGCCGACCCCAAGAACGCCATCGCGAAGGGCGCCGCGCTGTTCCTGGCGCCGGCCTCGTTCACCGGTCCGGTGTCGGCGTCGGGCCCGAACGTGCCGGCGCCGCGCGGGGCCGTCGGGCTGCGCCAGCCCACCGGTGCCTACGCCGGCCACCCGCGTCCCGGGCCGCGGGCAGGCTCGTCGGGTGGGAGCGGCGGGTTCGAGTCGCTGCCCGCCCCGCCGACCCAGCGGATCGCGTCGGCCGACGAGGGCGTGACGACCCGGCTGCCGACGCCGCCTCCGCCCCGGCCCCCGCTCGAGTTCGCCTCGGGACCGCAGCCGGAGTACGAGGCGTCCTACGAGTACGCGCCGGTGGCGAGGCGGGAGCAGGCGGCGCGGCCGGGCCTGCTGGTGGTCGCCGGTGCCGCGGTCGCGGCCGTCGCCGTCGTGGCCGCCGCGTTCCTGTGGCAGCGCCCCGCGCCGCTGGCCGTGCCGGCCGGGCTGGCGGGCGCCCCGGTCGGGACGGACGTCCCGACGACGGTGACGACGAGCGCGGCGCCGACCACGACGACGGAGGCCCCGCCACCACCGCCGCCGACGCACGCCCGCCCGCCGGTGTACGTGCCGCCGGTGACGCACGCGCCGACGACGACCACCAAGCCGCCGACCACCACCACGACACCGCCCCCGACGACCACGACCACGACCACGACGACGACCACCACGACCTCGGCAGGACCGACGTCGGCAGGATCGACGTCGCCGGCCACGAACCCTCCGAACTGACCGAAATAGCCTCGTTAGCTCGCTTGGGAACGTCCGTGATGCCGGCTTCTTAGCGCTATGTCCGTTCTTCGCCGGACATTGGCGGGCGGGGACCGGTCGGCGCGGCAGGCCGCACGGCCCGCACGTCGCCGTCGCAGCATGGGAACCGAGGTGCCGAAGAACACTGGATGGACGTCCATCCGCAGTCCCGGCGGCAACGTCGTCCGGACCTCCGAGAACCTCTACGGTCCCCAACCCGGCGCTGCCGCAGACGACTCCCCCGCGGGGTCTTCGGGTCGTGGGACCGGACGTTCCGTAGAAGCGGTGGGGTTCGGCCACGGCAATGGGCGAACGTCAGCGGCCCGAACCTGGACTTCGCCGTCTCCGGCACCGTCCTCGAAACCATTCACGCGTGCGCCGGGCGGTGCTGCACCGCGGCCGGTCGACAGGAGACACACCAGGCACGCGGACTTCGCGCTCCGCCTCCTCATGTACCTCCGGGTGGCACAAGGTCGACGCGGGCACATCGCGGAGATCGCCGCCGCCGCCGGGTCCACGGTGTGATGGCCCACCCCTCCTTCGATCCACGTGCTGTGATGAACCACGCGTCCATGCCCTTCACGATGGAGATGGAGGGCATCGACACGTGCCCGGTCTCGTCCGATAGGCCCTGTGCACGACTCCGGTAGGCCCAGACCTCCTCGTCGATGGCGTGGCGCCGGGGAACGTCTGGTTTCGGGGCCCCGGCCGCCCGTGCGCCCGGCGGACCGTCCTCGATCTGCGGGCTACCGGGCTCAGTCCAGGGCGAGGGTGGTGGCGCCCACCAGGATGCGAGGCGCGTGGCTGACGCTGCCCACGAGATGCGTGGAAAGCTGGTCGGGGCGGATGCGGTTGGCGACGAGTCGGCAGAAGCCCACCGCCTCGGCCACGATCGTCACCTCGGGCACGTCCACGGGATCGACGCGCTCGCCCAAGGCGAGGTCCCATGCACCGCCGCCGGGGCCGGTCAGCACGAGGTGCAGGTCGACGGCGGCCGCGCCGACCCGGGCGACCCCGCTGGGCAGGAGCCGGGCCGCCAGCGATGTCATGAGCGGCAGCGCCGACGGGTCCGGCCGGCTGGGGGGCATGCCCACTGCGCCGCGGATGTCGTTCTCGTGCGTCCACAGCTCGAACGCCCGCACTATCAGCAGGGACCGCAGCGTCAGCCGGATGCGGTGTACGGCCACGACGCGGTCGAGGTCGGCGGTCGCGAGGAGGTCCAGCGTGGCGTCCACGGCCGTGCGCCAGGCCCGCCGCGTCCGGCCGGGGGTCCGCGCCTGCTGCGACCGGGCCGACATGACATGATCGGCGGCGGCAACGGCCGGATCGTCCGCGAGGGCCGCCTGCACGTCGTCCTCGACACCCGTGAGGTGCTCGACCACGCCGTAGACGTCGAGGTCGCGCAGCGCCACGACCTGCCACTTCTCGTCGGCCACCGCGCTCAACAGGCCGTTCAACGCGTCCGCGGCCCGGCTGAAGGCCTCGACGGCGGTGATCGGCGGCGGCTCGGGCACGGCCCGCCCGGCCGGGCGGGCGGCCTTGGCCACCTCAAACACGCGCGCACGCAGCCCGGGGGGCAGTGGTGCGATCATGAGGACTCCAACAGCTGGCGGTCGAGCAGGGTTTCCAGTCTGCCCAGAGCCAGGCGAATGCGCGACTTGGCGGTGCCCTCGGGGATGCCGACCGCGCGCGCGACCTCCCGGTAGCTCAGCCCACCGAAGTAGGCCATCTCCACCACTTGGCGCTGCTCGGCGGGCAGTGCCCGCACGGCGTCGCGCACGGCGGCCGCGGTCAGCGCGTCGATCGCGTCCACACTGCGCGGTTCGACCTCCAGCCGGTGGTGGCGTTCCTCCCGGCCGATCCGGCGCAGCTCGCTGCGCAGCAGGTCGTAGGCGCGGTGGCGGGCGGTGAGAGCCAGGTAGGTCCGCAGGCTGCCGAGCGCGGGGTCGTAGCGCTGCGGTCGCCGCCAGAGCTCGACGAACACGTCCTGGGTCACGTCCTGGGCCGCGGCGGACTCACCGAGCACGTGGACGGCTGCTCCGTACACCGCGGACGCCAAGGTGTCGAACACCTCGGTGAGCGCCCGCTCGTCGCCCGCCGCCAGTCGGGCGGCCAGGAGCTGGTCGGACGACTCCACGGCACGCACGATACTGCCGCGAACCGGGCCCGAATACCGGCCACAAGCGTCGAGCAGCGTGGGCATCGTTCCTCCTCCGAAGATGCGTTTCAGACAGCTTCTCCGGATCAGTGATCCGGGTACCGCCGCCGCGACGCACTGCTGCAGTCCACAACTGAAGGGAAGAGCGTCATGGCGGTCATCGCCGAAGTCATCCTGCGTGGCATCACCCGCGAGCAGTACGACGCCGTCCGAGCTGAGACCGGCTGGTTGGAGCGGCCGCCCACCGGCGGCCTGGCCCACCTGACCTGGTGGGATGGCGCGGACTGCCACAGCGTCGACGGCTGGGCCGACGAGGCCGCGTTCGCCGCGTTCGCCGAGCAGCGGCTCGGACCGGCCATGGCCGCCGTGGGTGTCGCGGTCGAGCCGGAGGTCAGCTTCCGCCCGGCCCACGAGGTCTTCACCCCGCAGCGGGGCGTCGTCGCCGCGACAGCCGTCGCCGCGAGCGACGTCGAGCGGATCGAGGGGGCCTATTCGGCGTTCGCCGCGGGCGATATCCCGGCCGTCATGGCCATTTTCGACCCCGAGGTCGTCTGGACGAGCCCCGACAGCATCCGCAACGGGGGCCGTCGCACCGGGCCCGATGGCATCGCGGCGTTCTTCGCCACCCTGCCGCAGGACTTCGCTGAGCTGAGCGTGCGCCCCGACACCTACATCGACGGGGGCGGCACCGTCGCGGTCCTCGGCCGCCACGGTGGTCGCACCGCGGCGGGCACCGCGTTCGACATCCCGTTCGTGCACGTCTGGACCCTGCGCGACGGGAAGGTCACCGCCTTCACGGAGTACTTCGACACCGCCCCGCTGCTGCCCGACCTCGCCGCGCGGGTGGCTACCACCGTCTGATATCGGCCGGCCGCGGCGTGGAGAGTGCGCCGCGGCTGACCCGTTCACAGGAGCCGATGATGATCGACCAGAGCCTCCGCACGGGCCGGGGCGGCTACGAGAGCGTCAGCGCGGCCTGCGCGGCGCTGACCGGGATCGCGAGCCTGCTCTACGGGGTCGCGTTCATCATGCTCGGAAACGTCGGGCTGAGCGCAGCGGTCCTGATGGTCAGCGGCCTGCTCACGGTCGTGGCCCTGGTCGGGGTGTATGCGCGCCTGCGCGTCGTCGACCCGACCACCGCCACGCTGGGCCTGGTCCTCGGCGTCGTCGGCGGGATGGGTGCGCTCGTGCACGGTGGCCTGGACCTGGCCACCAGCCTGCACGGGACGCTCACCGACGGGCCCGACCCGATCGACCCCCGCGGCCTGCTCACCTTCGGCGTCGCAGGGTCGGGGATCGTCGTGATGGGTTTGCTCGTTACCCGCGGCGAGGTGTTCCCGCGCCGCCTCGGCCATCTCGCGATCGTCACGGGCGGGCTGCTCGTGCTGCTGTACCTGGCGCGGCTGACGGTTCTCGACCCCACCCACCCGCTGGTCCTCGGGCCGGCCCTGCTCACCGGCTTCGTGCTCAACCCACTGCTGTACCTCTGGTTGGGCTACCGGCTGTCTCGGCCGTGACCCTGCGGGACGTGGCCGGGCCCGAGCTGATCGTGTCGCTGGCCGGTGTGCTGCTGGTGGCCCTCGTCGCGGCGCGGCTGCTGGGAGTGAAGCGCCCGCTGTCGGCGAACCTGGTGTCCGGGCTGGTCGGCTGGCTCGCGGGGCTGGCTCTGTCGCTGGTCATCGCCCACAGCCAGCCCAACCCGGACGCCGGGTTCGCCCGCAACCTCTGGATCTTCTCCATCGTCTTCACGATGGGGACGACCGTGTTTGCCGAGATGCTCGCCCGACCCGGCGCGCTCGCCCGGGCCCAGGCAGGCATCGCCCGCATCCCGCACCCGATCCGGGCGCTGCGCGCCCGGGCCCACCGGACGTCGCGCTACGCACAGATCGTCCAGATCTTGCTGCGCCACGGGCTGGGCCCGGCCTTGGGCCTCGCCCGGAGCGCTCCCGGCGACGACGACGCGGCACCCTCAGCTGTGCGACTGCGTCGTGCGCTGGAGGACGCGGGCGGCATCTTCGTCAAGCTCGGCCAGGTGCTGTCCACCCGGTCCGACCTACTGCCCGCCGCGATCTGCGCAGAGCTGGCCCGGCTGCAGGACGAGGTGTCGCCGGCGGATCCCGCCGCCATGCGCGCCGTGTTGGAGGCCGAGCTGGGCCCTGTAGAGCAGCATTTCGCCGCATTCGACTGGGAGCCGCTCGGCACGGCGTCGATCGGCCAGGCCTACCGGGCCCGGCTGCGGTCCGGTGTGCCGGTCGTCGTCAAGATCCAGCGGCCGCGCATCGGTGAGCAACTCGCCCGTGACACCGACGTCATGCGCGCACTGTGCGGCCTGGCCGCCGAACGCACCGCGTGGGGCCGGGAGTACCGGGTCGACGAGCTGGCCAATGAGTTCATCGAACGGCTGGAAGGCGAGCTGGACTTCCGGGCCGAGGCCCGCAGCGCGATCGAGATCGCCGCGGGCCTCGACCCCGCCTTGCCGGTGCGGGCGCCGAGCGTCCACGAGCAGCTGAGCGGTCCTCGCGTCCTGGTCATGGAGTGGTTCGACGGCAACAGCGTGCAGCACCTCACCGAGTTGGCGCCCGACCGGCGCCTCGCGCTGGCCGACGCCCTGCTCGGCGCGATGCTGCGCCAAGTACTCGCCCAGGGCTGCTTCCACGCCGACCCGCATCCCGGCAACATCCTGGTGCTGCACGACGCCACCATCGGACTGATCGACTTCGGCGCGGCCGGACGGCTTAACCCGCTCCAGCAGTCAGCCCTGCGCGACCTGCTCGTCGGCCTCGCCCAACGCGACCCGGCCCAGCTGCGCGACGCGGTGCTGCAGGTGGCCGAACCGCGCCGTGACGTCGACGAGACGACGCTGGAGAGGGCCGTCGCCCGCTTCGTCGCCCGGCACCTCGGCCCCGGCGCCCAGCCCAGCGCCCAGATGCTCGGCGAGCTGCTCGGACTCTGCTTCACGTTCGGGCTGACCCTGCCGCCCGAGCTGTCCACGGCCTTCCGCGCCCTCGCCTCCCTCGAAGGCACCCTGCGCGTGCTCAGCCCCGGTTACTCCGCGATCGCCGCGCAGCGCCTTGCCGCCGACTGGGCCCGCGATCATGCGGCCCTGACCAGCCTTCCCGACCTCGTCCGCGACGAGCTTGTCCGCGTGATACCGGTGTTGCGCCGCCTGCCTCACCACGTCAACCGGATCGCCACTCTGACCGAGCGGGGACGGCTGCAGGCCCGAATCGCCCTGTTCGCCACCACAGCCGAGCAGCAGTTCCTGACCAAGCTGGTGAACCGCGTCGTGCTGGCGTTCCTCGGCGGCGCCGTCGGCTTGCTCTCGGCGGTCTTGCTCGTCAGCACGAGCGGGCCAGCCTTCACCGGCACCACCAGCCTGTTCCAGTTCTTCGGCTACTTCGACCTGTTCTGCGCGAGTGTCCTGATCCTCCGCGTGCTCGTCGCCGTCCTCGTCGATCGACTCAACTGAGGTGTGTTCGTCGGCGGAGTCGCTGCGGGGCCGAGGCGGCGGCCCGGAACTCCTGACGGGAGCGGTTCCAGCCGCACGCAAGTCTGGCCAGGGCGTGTGCCCTGGCCAGACGGATGTAGCCCCGACGGGATTTGAACCCGCGCTACCGCCTTGAGAGGGCGGCGTCCTAGGCCGCTAGACGACGGGGCCGCGACCGTGGAATACCTTAGCAGGAATGCTGCTGGGGGATTCCGCTGGGGTACCAGGACTCGAACCTAGACTAACTGAACCAGAATCAGTCGTGCTGCCAATTACACCATACCCCACGGTGTACGGCGGCTAGTCTAACCGACCCTGGCGGCCCGCTCGACACCCCCCCTGAGCCGCGCGAGGGACCGCTCGCGGCCGAGCAGCTCCATCGACTCGTACAGCGGCGGGGACACCGTCCGCCCGCTGACGGCCACCCGGACGGGCGCGAACGCCTGCCGCGGCTTGAGGCCCAGGCCCTCGATCAGCGACGCCTTGAGGGCGTCCTCGATGGCGGGGGCCGTCCAGTCCGGCACCGCATCGAGGCCGGTCAGGGCCGCGTCGAGCACCGGAGCGGCGGCCGGGCCCAGGTTCTTCTCTGCCGCGTCGGGCTCGACGGCGAAGGCCGACTCGTCGACGAAGAGGAACCGCAGCATCCGTGCGGCGTCGGTCAGCACGACGCTGCGCTCCTGGACGAGCGGAGCCGCGGCCGCCAGCAGCTCGCGACCGGCGTCGTCGAGCGGCCCGACCTCGGCGACCAGGTACGGCTCGACCCGCCGCGCGAAATCGGCGACCGTGAGCGCCCGCAGATGTGCGGCGTTGATCGCCTCGGCCTTCTTCAGGTCGAATCGGGCGGCATTTCCCGAGACGCGCGTCACATCGAAGGCGGCGACCATCTCGGCCATCGAGAAGACGTCGCGGTCCTCGGCGATCGACCAGCCGAGCAGGGCCAGATAGTTCAGCAGCCCCTCGGGCAGGAAACCGCGGTCGCGGTAGAGGAACAGGTTCGACTGCGGGTCGCGCTTGGACAGCTTCCGGTTGCCCTCACCCGTCACCAGGGGCAGGTGGCCGTAGCGGAACGGGCCGTCGCCGATGCCGACGCGCTGCAGCGCCTCCAGCAGCGCGATCTGGCGCGGGGTCGAGGAGAGCAGGTCCTCGCCGCGCAGGACGTCGGTGATGCCCATGAGCGCGTCGTCGAGCGGGTTGGTGAGCGGGTACAGCGGGCTGCCGTCGCCGCGGGCGAGGACGAAGTCGGGAACCTGGCCGGCGCGGAAGGTCACCTCGCCGCGGATGTAGTCGGTGAAGGTGATGTCGCGGTCGGGCATGCGCAGCCGGTACACGGGCGCGCGGCCCTCGGCGCGGAAGGCCGCCACCTGCTCGGCGGACAGGTCCCGGTCGTGGTTGTCGTAGCCGAGCTTGGGATCGCGGCCGGCGGCCCGGTGGCGGGCCTCGATCTCGGCGGCGTTCGACCACGACTCGTAGACCTCGCCGGCGTCGACCAGCCGGCGCAGGGCGTCGGCGTAGAGATCGCCCCGCTCGCTCTGCCGGTACGGTCCGTGCGGGCCGCCGACCTCGGGGCCCTCGTCCCAGTCCAGCCCCAGCCATGCCAAGGCGTCGAGCAGCGCGGCGTAGGACTCCGCGGAGTCGCGGCTCGCGTCGGTGTCCTCGATCCGGAAGACGAAGGCGCCGCCGTGGTGGCGGGCGTGGGCCCAGTTGAACAGGGCGGTCCGGATGAGCCCGACGTGCGGGGTGCCGGTCGGCGACGGGCAGAAGCGGACCCGGACGGGGGAGTTCACTCTTGCCAGGCTAGCCGACCCGGGTATTATTCAACGCATGATGAAAACCGATGAGCGCACGACCTGCCTCGTCGTCGGCGGCGGCCCGGCCGGGATGGTCCTCGGCCTGATCATGGCCCGCGCGGGCGTCGAGGTCACGGTGCTGGAGAAGCACGCCGACTTCCTGCGCGACTTCCGCGGCGACACCGTCCACGCCTCGACCCTCACCCTGCTCGACGAGCTCGGGCTCGGCACGCGCTTCGCGGCGATGCCGCACCGCATGCTGGACGGGTTCATGGCGCAGCTCGACGGGGGCACCATCAAGATCGGGGATATGCACCGGCTGCCGGGGCGCCACCAGCACATCGCGCTGGTCCCGCAGTGGGACCTGCTGGAGATGCTCGCCACCGCCGCCGAGGAGGAGCCGACGTTCACCCTGCGGCGCAACGCCGAGGTGACGGGGCTGCTGCGGGACGGCGCGCGCGTCACGGGCGTCACGTACCGGGACCGGGTGACGGGCGAGGAGCGCACGCTGCGCGCGTCGCTGACGGTCGCGTGTGACGGGCGGCACTCGACGGTGCGCGAGGCCGCCGGGCTGGTCCCGCGGTCGTTCGGGGTGCCGATGGACGTCTGGTGGTTCCGGCTGCCGCGGCACGCGGACGACCCGGAGGGCGGCGTCGGGCGGTTCTCGACCGGCCACTTCTGCGTCATGATCGACAGGGGCGACTACTGGCAGTGCGGGTACCTCATCCGCAAGGGCAGCGACGCCGCGCTGCGGGCGGCCGGGATCGGCGAGCTGCGGCGCCGGTTCGTCGGGCTGCTGCCGTGGACGGCCGACCGGGTCGACACGCTGGCGAGCTTCGACGACGTCCGGCTGCTGGACGTCAAGCTGGAGCGGCTGCGGCGCTGGTACCTCGACGGGCTGCTGTTGATCGGCGACGCCGCGCACGCCATGTCGCCGGTCGGCGGGGTGGGGATCAACCTGGCGGTCCAGGACGCGGTCGCCGCGGCCCGGATCCTCGGGCCGGCGCTGCGGTCCGGCGGGATCGTGCCGCGCTCGATGCTGCGGGACGTCCAGCGCCGGCGGTGGGCCCCGACCGTGCTCATCCAGACGCTGCAGCGGCTCGCGCACAAGGTCGTGCTCGGGAAGGCGCTGGCGGGTGAGGCCGGCGCGGTTCCGGCGCCGTCCGCTCGGCGTGGGCTGCCGTGGGGTCTGCGGCAGCTGCAGCGGTTCCCCGTCCTGCAGGGGGTCCCGGCGCGGCTGATCGCGATCGGCCCGCGGCCGGAGCACGCGCCGTCGTGGGCCCGGCGCCCGGAGATGTCGGCGGCGGAGAGCCGGGACGTGGCGGAGAGCGCGACTCGGTAAGGCTCAGCCCCCGACTCGCGGGTAGGGCTGCCGCGCGAGTCGGGGGCTGAGCCGGCGCGAGTCGGGGGCTGAGCCGGCGCGAGTCGGGGGCCGGGCCGGCGCGAGTCGGGGCCGGGCCGGCGCGAGTCGGGGGCCGGGCCGGCGCGAGTCGGGGGCCGGGCCGGTCAGGGCTCGGCGGGCGCGGCGACGCCGCACGTCCCGACCGGGCGGAACCCGACGCGGCGGTAGACGCGCGTCGCGGTCTCGTCCCCCGCCGCCAGGAACACCACGCCCGCTCCGGTCCGGCGGGCCGCCGCCGCGAGCGCCGCGGTCACCGCGGACCCGAGCCCGCGGCCCCGCGCGCGAGCGGCCGTCGCAATCCCGACCAGCTCCACGACGTCGCCGCAGCGCTGCGCCGCACCGGACGCCACCGGCCCGTCGGGTCCGACGACCAGCGCCCGGGCGACGGAACCCCCGGCGAGGTCGGACCGCAGCCGGTCCAGCTCACGTGCCGTCGGGGCACCGGCGCCGCCCGCGCCGAACGCCTCCGCCGCGACCGAGCGGACGGCGTGCTCGGCCGCGGCCAGGTCGGCGTCCAGCGGCCCGAGCAGGCGCAGCTCGTGCCCGGCCGGCAGCGCCATCTCCGCCGGTTCGCCGTCCAGGACGAGGACGGGGCAGACCAGCGCCGCCAGGCCGGCGCCCTCCACGGCGTAGCGCATCGACGGCGCGGCCCCGTCCACCCACTCGAACGCGGCGGGCACGGCCAGCTCCACCTGCCGGCGCCGCATCCGCACGACGTCATCAGACGTGATCGACGGGCCGCCCGGCACCGGCCGCGCGTAGAACGGCCAGCCGCTCCCGTCCCGGACGAAGAGCCGTAACGGCCCGACGTCCTGCACCGTCGCACCGGCTCGCGGGACGGCGTCGCAGAACGCGTCGATGCGCTGGAGCAGGTCGGCCACCGACGCATGGTGTCGAGCCCGGCTCGGCCCGGCCACCGGATTTCGCCCTCGTCCCCGGGTTCTCGCCCATCGCGCTCGACGCGGCACAGCCGCGGCGCCACGTGGAGCGTCGCCGGACCGCGGCCAGCGCCGGTCCGGCCGCGGCGGTGCCGGCTCAACCGGGTGCGCCAGAGCCGGCGTCCCGGTCGGGCGCGTCGGCGCCACCGCGGCCGCTACCGCCACCGGCGTCGCGACCGCCGTGACGGGCGGGAGGCGCCTCACCCCACGGGCGCGGACCGGCGTACGGCGGCGTAGGCGAGCGCGTCGACGAGCGCCAGCCAGGACGCCTCGACGACGTTGCCGTGCACCCCGACCGTCGTCCACTCCTCGTGCCCGTCGGTCGAGCCGACCAGCACCCGCGTGACCGCGTCGGTCCCCCGCGTCAGGATGCGGACCTTGTAGTCCGCCAGCGCGATCTCCTCCATCCAGGGGCAGGCCGGGACGAGCGCCGCCCGCAGCGCGGCGTCCAGGGCGTTGACCGGGCCGTTGCCCTCCGCCGTGGCGATCAGCCGCCGGCCGGCGAGCACCACCTTGACCGTGGCCTCGGCGACGACGGCCCCGTCCGCGCGGTGCTCGGTGATCACCCGGTAGGACTCCAGCGCGAACGGCGGCGCGGCGTCCTCCCCCAGCGCCGAGCGCATGAGCAGCGAGAGCGAGGCGTCGGCCGCCTCGAACGACCAGCCCGTCGCCTCCCGCTCCTTGACCGTCGCGACGACGGACGACACCGCGTCGGGACGGCCGGCCAGGTCCAGCCCGAGCTCGGAACCCTTGAGCTCGACGCTGGCCCGGCCGGCCATCTCCGTCACCAGCACCCGCTGCCCGTTGCCGACCACCGTGGGGTCGAGGTGGTTGTACAGCTCCGGGTCCACCTTGATCGCACTCGCGTGCAGGCCCGCCTTGTGGGCGAACGCTGACGTCCCGACGTAGGCCTGGTGGGTGTCGGGAGCGATGTTGGCGATCTCCGCCAACGCGTGCGAGGTGGAGGTCAGCTCGGCCAGGCGGCCGTCCGGTAGGACGGGCATGCCCAGCTTCGTGGCGAGGTTGCCGACGACGGCGAACAGGTCGGCGTTGCCGGCCCGCTCGCCGTAGCCGTTCGCGGTGCACTGCACGTGCGTCGCGCCGGCCTGCACCGCGGCCACGGAGTTGGCCACGGCGCAGCCGGTGTCGTCCTGGCAGTGGATGCCCAGCCGGAACCCGGTCCGGGCCGCCACCTCCGTGACGACCTCGGCGATGCCCAGCGGGAGCATGCCGCCGTTGGTGTCGCAGAGCACGGCGACGTCGGCCCCGGCGGTGACCGCGGCGTCCAGGACGCGCAGAGCGGTGTCGGGGTCGAAGGCGTAGCCGTCGAAGAAGTGCTCGGCGTCGAGGAAGACGCGCCGGCCCTCGCCGCGCAGGAACGCGACGGTGTCGGCGACCATCGCGCAGTTCTCCTCGACGGTGGTGCGCAGGGCGCGCTCGACGTGCCGGCGGTCGGACTTGGCGACCAGCGTCACGACCGGCGCCTGCGAGTCCAGCAGTGCGCGGACCTGCGGGTCGGCGTGCGCGACGCCGCCGGCCTTGCGCGTCGAGCCGAACGCGACGAGCGCGGCGTGGCGCAGCTCGAGCTCGCCGGCGGCCGCGCGGGCGAAGAACTCGGTGTCCTTGGGCAGCGCGCCCGGCCAGCCGCCCTCGATGAACCCGACCCCGAACGCGTCCAGCCGGCGGGCGACGGCGAGCTTGTCGGTCACCGAGTACGAGATGCCCTCGCGCTGGGCGCCGTCGCGCAGCGTCGTGTCGTAGACGTGGAAGGTGTCGCCCAGCGGCGTTCCCTGGGGCTCGGTCGGGGTCATCGGAGGTCTCCTTCGGGCTCGGGCAACAAAAAAGACCTCTCGCGGGTGCGAGAGGTCTGCGCGTCGGCGGTGGAGCTGGTTAGCCGACGCGCTGCCCGATAATGATCACGCTGAAGCGGAGCACGGCGGGAGCATGGCACGCGGCCGGACGCGCTGTCACATCCCGTCTCACATGATGGGACGCAGGGTGCTGTGATCGCGGACGTCCAGTGTGATGGCGACAGCGGCCGGGCAGTGGAGCCCGCCGATCCCGACCGGGAGGCGTTCGTGTTCCAGCTCACCGTGCTCTACCACCACCCCGAGGACCCGGCCGCGTTCGACAAGCACTACGACGAGGTCCACGTGCCGATCGCCAACAAGATCCCGGGCGTCCAGCGGTACACCGTGAGCCGGCCGGCACCCGATCCCGAGGGCAACAAGCCCGCATACCACCTGGTCGCGGTGCTGGACTTCGAAGACGAAGCCGCCTTCGGGGCCGGCATGGGCAGCGCGGAAGGCCAGGCCGCCGTGGCCGACCTGCCCAACTTCGCCGGCGCAGGCGTCACGATGCTGACGGGGCCGGCGGCAGCCGTCTGAGGACCGCTCCCGCGGTGCTGGGGTGATCGTCGGGTCAGCGCGGCCGTGTCAGCAAGGCCACCTTCAGGACGTCTGGCGTCTTGAAGGTGGCCTTGCTGACACGAGTTGAACGGAACGGCCTCGGCAACGGACCCAGTTCGCCAGCATCGGGTCATGCCTCTCGGTCTCGCCGCCTCGTCCAGCTCCGATCTCCGGACGGCCTTCCCCGACGGTGTCGCCACAGCGCGTCAGCTCGTGGCAGCCGGCATCCCCGAACGAACCGTGTACCGACGATGTCTCGAGGGCGGTCCGTGGCAACGCCCGCTCCCGGGTGTGATCTTCCTGTTCACGGGACGCCCGACGAGACGTCAGCTCGTCCTCGCCGCTCTCAGGCTCGGCGGCCCGGGAGCCGTCCTGACCGGGATCGAGGCCTGCAGGTTGCTGGGGCTCCGGCGCGGCCCCGCCCGCCCGCGGGACGATCCTGACCTGGTCGAAGAGGTCCACATCCTCGTGCCGCACGGCCGTCAGGTGCGATCGGTTGGTTACGTGCATGTCGAGCGTACGACGAGCCCCCCTGAGTCGATCGTCCGGCGGGGACTGATGATCGCTCCCATCCCGCGCGCGGTCATGGACGCGGCTCGTCGGTTACGGCACCGTGGCGATGTGACGGAGCTGCTGGCCGAGGCGGTCCAGCGACGTCGATGCACCGTCGGTGAGCTGGTGAGGGAGATGGAGGCGGGCTCGCGGCGCGGCACGGCGATGCCCCGAGCGGTGCTTCGCGAGGTCGGCGCGGGCGTCCGCTCGGCGGCCGAGCTGGCTGCCAAGAACCTGTGGGCCAGATCGGGCCTGCCCGACGCCGAGTGGAACGTGGCCGTGCACCGAGCCGACGGCAGCCTCATCGGCGTCGCGGACTGCTGGATCGACGACGTGGCGATGGTCTGGGAGATCGAGTCCACGGAGTGGCATCTCGATCCGGCCGCCCACGCGTACACGGTCGAACGCGCGGCGCGTTTCACCGCGGCAGGCGCCATGTACGTGGCGACGAAGCCCCGCAAGGTGCTCACGGATCCGAGGTCGGTGGTGGCGACACTGCGAGCCGTCCATCGACAGGCGGCGCTGCGGACGCGACCGCCGCTGTGGGCCGCTGCGGCCGACGCCGCTGCGGCCGACCTCTGACGTGTCAGCAAGGCCACCTTCAAGACGCCGCAGGTCCTGAAGGTGGCCTTGCTGACGCGCGGAGGGGGCTTTGGGGCACCCGCCCCGCCGGTCAGCTGTTCGACGTCGCGTGCGCGCTCACCAGCGCCGCGAGGCGGTCGCCGATGCTCTGCGTGTGACCGGTCGCGGCGTGGTCCCGCGTCGCCAGGTCGAACGCCACCGCGGCCTCGATGCGGCGCGCCGAGTCACGGTCGCCGAGGTGGTCGAGCAGCAGCGCGACGGACAGCACCGCGGCCGTCGGGTCGGCGATCCCCTGGCCCGCGATGTCCGGCGCGCTGCCGTGCACCGGCTCGAACATGCTCGGGTTGCGCCTGCTCACGTCGAGGTTGCCGCTCGCCGCCAGGCCGATGCCCCCGGTCACCGCCGCGGCGAGGTCGGTGAGGATGTCGCCGAACAGGTTGTCGGTGACGATCACGTCGAACCGCCCGGGGTCGGTGACCATGTGGATCGTCGTCGCGTCGATGTGCTGGTAGGCGACCGAGACCTCCGGGTGCTCCAGCGACACCTCCTCGACCAGCCGCGACCACAGCCGGCCGGAGAACGTCAGCACGTTGGTCTTGTGCACCAGCGTCAGGTGCTTGCGCGGCCGGCGCTCGGCGCGGGCGAACGCGTCGCGCACGACCCGCTCGACGCCGTACGCCGTGTTCGTCGAGACCTCGGTCGCGATCTCGTGCGGGGTGTCCTTGCGCAGCAGGCCGCCGGTGCCGACGTAGGGGCCCTCCGTGCCCTCCCGCACGACCACCATGTCGATCTCCGGGCTGCCGGCCAGCGGCCCGCGCACCCCCGGGTACAGCCGCGCCGGCCGCAGGTTGACGTGGTGGTCGAGCTCGAAGCGCAGGCGCAGCAGCAGGCCGCGCTCGAGGATGCCGCTCGGGACCGAAGGGTCACCGACCGCGCCGAGCAGGATCGCGTCGTGCTGGCCCAGCTCGGTGAGCACGGTCTCGGGCAGCAGCTCGCCGGTCGCGTGCCAGCGGGCGGCACCGAGGTCGTACTCCGTGGTCTCCGCCCCCGGCGCCACCTCGCGCAGCACCTTGAGCGCCTCGCCGATGACCTCCGGCCCGATGCCGTCCCCCGGGATGACCGCAAGGCGCATGCCGACTTCCTCTCTCCAGTTCGGGCCGCACGCTACCGGTTCGCGGCGCGTCGGCCGCCCGCCGCTCACCCGGCAGTGGTCACCCGCCCGGGTGGAAACGGGCCGCCCGGCGCCGCCTGCGGGCCCGAGACCCGGGACGAGACGCCCCGGGTGGGCCATTGTGCCCGGCCGTAGCGGTGTGCATGCAGCCAGGTCAGGAAAGCCACCTTCCTGTCCTCTGCGGTCCTGATGGTGGCTTTCCTGACCTGCCCCCGCCCGCGCCGACCGTCAGCCGAACGAGATCAGCCGCGTCGTCGACGCGCCGACCGACGCACCGATCGGGCCCAGCACCGCCGGGTCGACGATCCGGTCGACGCGCAGCAGCATGATCGCGTCCTCGCCGTCGGTCGTCTGGCTGATCTGCGCCGCCTCGATGTTGACCGCCGCCTCGCCGAGCAGCGAGCCGACCCGGCCCATGACGCCGGGCCGGTCGGCGTACTCCAGCAGCACGACCTCCCCCTCCGCCCGCAGGTCGAAGTGCCGGCCGTTGACCTCGACGAGCTTGTGCACCTGGGTCCGGCCGGTCAGCGTCCCCGACACGGTGGTCGCCGTCCCGTCCGGCATCGCGGCCCGCAGCTGGACGACGCTGCGGAAGTTCTCGCTCTCCGGCGAGGTCGTCAGCTCCACCGCGACCCCGCGGTCGGCGGCCAGCGCCGGCACGTTCACGAACGTCACCTGGTCCTCGACGACGTGGGTGAACAGGCCGCGCAGCGCCGCGAGCGGCAGCACGGCGACGTCCTCGGCGGCCAGCTCGCCCGCGACGTCGACCGTGACCGACGTCGGGACGCCGCCCGCGACGGCGTGCAGGACGGTGCCGAGCTTCTGCACCAGCCCCAGCCACGGCCGGACCTCCTCCCCGACCACGCCGCCGGCCTGTACGTTCACCGCGTCCGGGACGAACTCGCCGGCCAGCGCGAGCAGCACCGAGCGCGCGACGTCGGTCCCGGCCCGGTCCTGCGCCTCGTCGGTCGAGGCGCCCAGGTGCGGCGTCACGACGATGCGCTCGAGCTCGAACAGCGGGCTCGAGGTCGTCGGCTCGGTCACGTAGACGTCGATGCCGGCGCCGCCCACCTGGCCGGACCGGACCGCCTCGGCCAGCGCGTCCTCGTCCACCAGGCCGCCCCGGGCCGCGTTGACGATGATCACTCCGCGCTTCGTGACCGCGAGCTGGTCCTTGCCGATGAGCCCGGCCGTCTCGGGCGTCCTGGGAAGGTGGACCGTGACGAAGTCAGCGCAGCGCAGCAGGTCGTCGAGGCTCATCAGGTCGATGCCGAGCTGGGCGGCGCGCGCCGGCGCGACGTACGGGTCGTAGGCGACGAGCGTGACGTCGAAGGCCGCCAGCCGCTGCGCGACCAGCTGGCCGATCTTGCCGAGCCCGACGATGCCGACGGTCTTGCCGGCCAGCTCCACGCCGGTGTACGCCGAGCGCTTCCACTGCCCGGCGCGCAGGCTCGCGTCGGCCGCCGGCACGTGCCGGGCGGCCGAGAGCAGGAGCGCGATGGCGTGCTCGGCGGCGGAGACGATGTTGGACGTCGGCGCGTTGACGACCATGACGCCGCGGGCCGTCGCCGCCGGGACGTCGACGTTGTCCAGCCCGACGCCGGCCCTGGCGACGACCTTGAGGCGGGTGGACGCGGCGAGGACCTCGGCGTCGACCTTCGTGGCCGACCGGACGAGCAGGGCGTCGGCGTCGGCGACGGCGGCCAGCAGGGCGGCCCGGTCGGTGCCGTCGACGTGACGGATCTCCACCCCGTCGCCGAGCAGCGCGACCGCGGACGGCGCGAGCTTCTCGGCGAGCAGGACGACGGGACGGGTGACGGCGGCGCGTGCGGCGGTGCTCACGAAGGGGCTCCCGAGTCGGTGTGAGGTACGCGGTCGATCGTAGAGAGGCGCGCGCTGTCGGGGCGCCGGCGAGGGCCCCGCGCGGGGAGTCGGGTTCACGGCGGCGTACCGGTCGGACCGGGGGCCCGGCTGCCGGGCGGGTCGACGGGCCGGGTCGCCGCGACGAGCGTCGTCCCCACCCAGGGCCCGCCGTACCAGAACCGCCAGCCCAGCCCGCGGACGTGCACGTCGAGGCCGCGCTCCCGCAGGCGGGCGGCGTACGTGCGGGCGTGGCGGATGTCGGCGATCGCGATGCGGCCGCCGGGCCGCACGACCCGCGCGGCCTCGTCGACCGCGGCGACGCGACCCGCCGCGGACGGGATGTTGTGGATGGCGAGGCTGGACACGACGACGTCGAAGCTGCCGTCGGGGAACGGCAGCGCGGACATGTCGCCGGTGTGCAGCTCGACCCGGTCGGTGACGCCCTCGGCGCGCGCGTTGGCGAGCGTCGCCTCCTCGGCGTTGCCGGACTGGTCGACCGTGCGCCACAGGTCGACGCCGACGGCCTCGCCGCCCGCGCCGAGGCGCCTCGCGACGAGCAGCAGGACCGCGCCGCGGCCACAGCCCATGTCGAGCACGCGCTCGGTCCCGCGCAGGTTCAGCCCGTCGAGGACGTCCGACCAGACGGCGAACTTGCCGCGCCGGGTCGTGTGGAGGTAGATCGCGGCGAACGCGAGCCACGGCGTCCCGGCGGCGAGCCAGCCCCAGGCCGTCCCGCCGCCGGCGAGCGCGATGGCGAGGGCGGTCGCGAACGCGACGAGCGCCACCGCGGCGAAGACCGCGGGCACGGCGGGCGCGTCGACGCCGTAGTCCCCCCGCCGCGCGACCACGGCACCGATGGTGGCAGACGGGTGGCCCCCGCGGAGGTCCAGCAACGCCACCCCCACGCCCCGGGGGTCCTGAAGGTGGCTTTCCTGACCGTCCCGGGACCGCGACCTCCCGGGACCGCGACCTCCCGGGACCGCGACCTCCCGGGACCGCGACCTCCCGACCGGACCCGCCGACCTCCCCGGACCCCGACCTCCCGGGACCGACGCCCTCCCGCCGCCGCAGCGGGTCAGGTCGCCTTCTGGCCCACCCAGCTCATGAGGCCGCGCAGCTTCTCCCCCACCTGCTCGATCGGGTGCTCCTGGCCCTCCTTCTGGAGGCGGGTGAAGTTCGGCCGGCCGGCGTCGTCCTCGGCCACCCACTCGCGGGCGAAGCGCCCGTCCCGGATCTCGGCGAGGATGCCGCGCATCGCGTCCTTCACCGCGGGGGTGATGACCCGCGGGCCGCGGGTGAGGTCGCCGTACTCCGCGGTGTCGGAGATCGAGAACCGCTCGTTGGCGATGCCGCCCTCGTACATGAGGTCGACGATCAGCTTGAGCTCGTGCAGGCACTCGAAGTAGGCGATCTCCGGCGCGTAGCCGGCCTCGGTGAGCACCTCGAATCCGGTCTGCACCAGCGCCGCGGCCCCGCCGCAGAGCACCGCCTGCTCGCCGAACAGGTCGGTCTCGGTCTCCTCGGTGAACGTCGTCTCGATGACGCCGGCCCGCCCGCCGCCGATCGCCGACGCGTACGACAGCGCCAGCGCCTTGGCGTTGCCGGTCGGGTCCTGCTCGACGGCGATGAGGCACGGGACGCCCTTGCCGTCGACGAACTGGCGCCGCACGAGGTGGCCGGGGCCCTTCGGCGCGACCATGGCCACGTCGACGTCGGCCGGCGGCTTGATCAGCTCGAAGCGGATGTTGAACCCGTGCCCGAAGAAGATCGCGTCGCCGGGCTTGAGGTGCGGCGCGATGTCGTCGGAGTAGATGAAGCGCTGCTTCGTGTCCGGAGCCAGGATCATGATCAGGTCGGCCCACTGGGCCACCTCGGCGGGCGTGCCGATCGTCAGGCCCTCGTCGGCCGCCTTGGCGCGGGACTTCGAGCCCTCCGGCAGGCCGATCCGCACCTCGACACCCGAGTCGCGCAGCGACAGCGAGTGGGCGTGGCCCTGGCTGCCGTAGCCGATCACCGCGACCTTGCGGCCCTGGATGATCGACAGGTCGGCGTCGTCGTCGTAGTAGATGTTGACACTCATGGGACTTCGGCTTCCTCCGGTTAGCGGACGGCGGTCGCGGTGATCGAGCGGGGCCCGCGGCCGACGGCGATCGTGCCCGACTGCACCATCTCGCGGATGCCGAAGGGCTCGAGGTTCTTCAACAACGCCGCGATCTTCTCGGCCGTGCCCGTGGCCTCGATCGTCAGGGCCTCCGGCGCGACGTCGAGGACCCGGGCCCGGAACAGCTCGACGATCTCCAGGACCTGGCTGCGCACGCCCGCGTCGGCGCGCACCTTGACCAGCAGCACCTCGCGCTGGACCGAGGCCCCCGGCTCCAGCTCCACGATCTTGAGGACGTGGACGAGCTTGTTGAGCTGCTTGGTCACCTGCTCCAGCGGCAGCTCGTCGACGTCGACGACGATCGTCATCCGGGAGATCGAGGGCACCTCGGTCGGCCCGACGGCCAGCGAGGCGATGTTGAACCCGCGCCGGGAGAACAGGCCCGACACGCGCGCGAGCACGCCGGGCTTGTCCTCGACGAGCACGGACAGCGTGTGGCGCTCGGTCGTCATCGGTGGTCCCCCTCGAGCGCCCGCTCGGTCATCGCGTTGACCTCGTCGACGTCGGCGGCGAGCTCGTCGCCGTCGAACAGCGGCCGGATGTTGCGGGCGGCCATGATCTCGTCGTTGCCGGTCCCGGCCGCCACCATCGGCCACACCTGCGCGTCGGCCCCGACCACGAAGTCGATCACGACCGGCTGGTCGTCGATCTCCATGGCCTGGTGGATGACGCGGTCGACGTCCTCCTTCGACTCCGCGCGCAGGCCCACGCAGCCCATCGCCTCGGCGAGGAGCTTGAAGTCGGGGATGCGGTGCTTGTGCGTGCCCAGGTCGGTCTGGGAGTAGCGCTGCCCGTAGAACAGGTTCTGCCACTGCCGGACCATGCCCAGGTTGCCGTTGTTGATGACGGCGACCTTGATCGGGATGCCCTCGATCGCGCAGGTGGCGAGCTCCTGGTTCGTCATCTGGAAGCAGCCGTCGCCGTCGATCGCCCACACGACCGCGTCGGGCCGGGCCATCTTCGCGCCCATCGCCGCGGGCACGGCGAAGCCCATCGTGCCGAGGCCGCCGGAGTTGAGCCACGTCCGCGGGTTCTCGTAGCGGATGAACTGCGCGGCCCACATCTGGTGCTGGCCCACGCCCGCGACGTAGAGCGCCTCGGGGCCGGCGATCTGCCCGATGCGCTCGATGACGTACTGCGGCGAGAGCGAGCCGTCGGCCGGCCAGTCGTAGCCGAGCGGGTAGGTCGTGCGCAGGTCGTCGAGGAACGCCCACCACGCACCGAGGTCGGTCGGGGCGTGCGCGGCGCGCTCGGCGGTCACGGCGTCGGTCAGCTCGACGATGACCTCCTTCGCGTCGCCCACGATCGGCACGTCCGCGCGGCGGTTCTTGGAGATCTCCGCGGGGTCGACGTCGGCGTGCACGATCGCGGCACCCGGCGCGAACGTCGCGAGCTGGCCCGTCACGCGGTCGTCGAACCGGGCCCCGAGCGCGACGAGCAGGTCGGCCTTCTGCATGGCGGCGACGGCCGCGACCGTGCCGTGCATGCCCGGCATCCCGACGTGCTGGCGGTGGCTGTCCGGGAACGCGCCGCGCGCCATGAGCGTCGTGACGACCGGGATGTCGGTGAGCTCCGCCAGCGCGAGCAGCTCCGCGGACGCCTCGGCCTTGAGGATGCCCCCGCCGACGTAGAAGACGGGGCGGCGCGCGGAGTTGATCAGCTTCGCGGCCTCGCGGATCTGCTTGCCGTGCGGCCGGGTCGTCGGCCGGTAACCGGGCAGGGCCAGCTCCGGGGGCCAGGTGAAGGTCGTCTGCTCCTGCAGGACGTCCTTCGGGATGTCCACCAGCACCGGGCCGGGTCGGCCCGTCGACGCCAGGTGGAACGCCTCGGCGATGGCGCGCGGGATCTCCGTCGCCTCCGTCACGAGCACGTTGTGCTTGGTGATCGGCATGGTGATGCCGGTGATGTCGGCCTCCTGGAACGCGTCCGTCCCGATGAGCGCGCGCGTCTGCTGGCCGGTGATCGCGACGACCGGGATCGAGTCCATGTGGGCGTCGGCGATCGGGGTGACGAGGTTGGTCGCGCCCGGTCCGGACGTGGCCATGCACACGCCGACCTTGCCGGTGGCCTGCGCGTACCCGGTCGCGGCGTGCCCCGCGCCCTGCTCGTGGCGGACGAGGACGTGCCGCACCCGCGTCGAGTCGAGCAGCGGGTCGTATGCGGGGAGGATGGTGCCGCCGGGGATGCCGAAGACCACCTCGCAGCCCACTTCCTCGAGCGAGCGCACGAGCGACTGGGCGCCGGTCATGGGCACGGCGTCGAAGCGCGGCGTCGGGGCGTCCGTACGCGGGGCCGGCGGCGGTGCCGGGCGACCCGGCGGCGGCGCCGGGCGCGGTCCCGATCGGGGGGTTGCGGTGGTCATGAAGGGTCAGCCTCGCAGCTCGTGGGGTGGGCCGAACACGAAAAAACCCCCGACCGCGCTACGGAAGGCGGTGCGAGGGTGGCGCGTCGACGGCCGAGTACTCACTCAGGCGTTGACGCGCCCGGGAAGTACGAGGACCTGGTCGACGTGCATGGGCCGACGCTAGCCGCCGCGCGGCGGGGCCGTCAAATCCCTGGGACGGCGAGTCCGGATCCTGGGAGGGTCGCCGCCCCGATGCGACGGGCCGGGCGCACCGCACAGCTCGGCCGCACCGCGGTCCGGTGGCACGGGACGGCCGCACCGCGGTGACCGCACCGCCATCGTCGCGCCCGCACCACCGCCGGGACGCCGGTGCCGACCCCACGACGACGGTGCGAGCCGGTCCCAGAACCCGTCGCCGGTGAACGTGTCACGATGAACCGGTGTCGCCGCCGTCCGAACAGGTCGCCGCCTTCCGCCCGAGCCGGATGATCATCCTCGGCGCCGTCGCGATCGCCTTCTGCGCCATCCCGTTCGCCTTCGGCGCACCCTGGTTCTGGCTCGTCTACCTCGTGCCACTCGCCATGGTCGTCTGGGTCCTGCGGACGCGGACGACCGCCGACGCCGAGGCGCTGACCGTGCGGCGTGTCCTCCGTAGACGGCGCGTACCGTGGGCCGAGATCAGCTCGCTGCGCCTGAGCGACAAGTCCGGGGTCCGCGCGGTGCTGACCGGCGGCAGCGAGGTGACCCTTCCCGCCGTCCGAGTGCGAGACCTGCCCCTGCTCGCGGCCGCATCCGGCGGCCGGCTGCCCGATCCCGGAGGCTCCTGACATGCCCGCGCTCCGCTCGCGCGTCACCACCCACGGCCGCAACGCCGCCGGAGCCCGCTCGCTCTGGCGCGCCACCGGCATGACCGACGGCGACTTCGGCAAGCCGATCGTCGCGATCGCCAACTCCTACACCCAGTTCGTGCCCGGCCACGTCCACCTCAAGGACCTCGGCGGGATCGTCGCGGACGCCGTGCGCGCCGCGGGCGGGGTGCCGCGGGAGTTCCACACGATCGCCGTGGACGACGGCATCGCGATGGGCCACGGCGGGATGCTCTACTCGCTGCCCTCGCGGGAGGTGATCGCCGACGCCGTCGAGTACATGGTCAACGGGCACGCCGCGGACGCGCTGGTCTGCATCTCCAACTGCGACAAGATCACGCCGGGGATGCTGAACGCGACCATGCGGCTGAACATCCCCACGGTGTTCGTCTCCGGGGGGCCGATGGAGGCGGGCAAGGCGGTCGTCGTCGACGGCGTCGCGCACGCCCCGACCGACCTCATCACCGCGATCTCGGCGTCGGCGTCGCCGCAGGTCGACGACGACGGGCTCACGCTCGTCGAGCGCAGCGCCTGCCCGACCTGCGGCTCGTGCTCGGGCATGTTCACCGCCAACTCGATGAACTGCCTCACCGAGGCGCTCGGGCTCGCGCTGCCCGGCAACGGCTCGACGCTCGCCACGCACGCCGCCCGCCGCGACCTGTTCACCCGGGCCGGCACGACCGTCATGGACCTGGCGACCCGGTGGTACTCGGGCGACGACGCGTCGGCGCTGCCGCGGTCGATCGCGTCCCGCGAGGCGTTCGAGAACGCGATGGCCCTCGACGTCGCGATGGGCGGCTCGACCAACACCGTCCTGCACATCCTGGCCGCCGCGCAGGAGGGCGAGGTCGACTTCGACCTGGCCGCGATCGACGCCGTCTCCCGGCGGGTCCCGTGCGTCGCCAAGGTGTCCCCGAACTCCGACTACCACATGGAGGACGTCCACCGCGCCGGCGGCATCCCCGCCATCCTCGGCGAGCTGCGCCGGGCCGGGCTGCTGCACGAGGACGTCCGCACCGTGCACTCGCCGACCCTCGCCGCCTGGCTGGACGCCTGGGACGTGCGGGCCCATGCCCCGTCCGAGCAGGCCGTCGAGCTGTTCCACGCCGCGCCGGGCGGAGTGCGCACGACCGAGGCCTTCTCGACGGAGAACCGCTGGTCGTCGCTCGACACCGATGCCGAGGGCGGGTGCATCCGCGACGTCGAGCACGCCTACACGCGCGACGGCGGCCTCGCGGTGCTGCGCGGCAACATCGCCCCCGACGGCGCGGTGATCAAGGCAGCCGGCATCGACGAGGAGCTGTGGCACTTCGAGGGGCCCGCGAAGGTCGTCGAGAGCCAGGAGGAGGCCGTCTCGCTCATCCTCGCCAAGCAGGTGCAGCCGGGTGACGTGGTCGTGGTCCGCTACGAGGGTCCCTCTGGCGGGCCGGGGATGCAGGAGATGCTGCACCCGACGGCGTTCCTCAAGGGCGCGGGCCTCGGCAAGGTCTGCGCGCTGGTGACCGACGGGCGGTTCTCCGGCGGGACGAGCGGGATCTCGGTCGGGCACGTCTCGCCGGAGGCCGCCGCCGGCGGCGTGATCGGGCTGGTCGAGGACGGCGACCGGATCGTCATCGACGTGCACACCCGGACGCTGCAACTCGACGTGCCCGAGGACGTGCTGGCCGAGCGGCGGGCGAAGATGGACGCCAGCGAGCGGCCCTGGCAGCCGCGGGACCGGCAGCGCCCGGTCAGCAAGGCGCTTCGGGCCTACGCCGCGTTGGCGACGAGCGCGCACACCGGCGCGGTCCGCCGGGTGCCGTAGCGGTCCGCCGGCCCAGCCGCTCTCCCCGACCCGCATGTGGACACATATGGCTGCCGCAGCCGGCCGGAGAACAGCTATATGTGTCCATATGGCGGGGGTCGGGGCGGGGAAGCGCGGGTGGCGACGAGGGCGGCGAGGCGGCTGCGGGCCGCGGCTGCGGCCTCCACCATCTCCGCCACCCGGGCGGGGCCGAGGTGGTCGGCGGCGAAGCCGAGGTACTGCACGTTGACCTGCACGTCGGCCCAGCTCGACTCGACCGGCGAGGGCACGGCGAACCAGCTCGGCGGCACGCCGCCCTGGGCGCGCAGGGTCGCCAGGTCGAGCCCGGCCGGCGCGATGCGGGCGTTCCCCCAGTCGATCAGGGTGGAGCCGAGCACGTTGCCGCGGTGGGCGTCGCCGTGCGTCAGTGTTCTCGGCAGGACGGCCAGCGCCGCCCGGACCGCCCGGTCGGCACGCCACGCGACCAGCGCCCGCTCGGCCGCGGCGTAGGCGGCCTCGCCGGTCCGGGCCGCCCCGCCGCGGACAGCGACCAGCGTGCGGTCGACCAGCCGAGCCCACCACCCCGCGTCGACGACCGGGACGCCCGCCGGCGACCGGCCGGCCCAGTGCCCGTGCACCCTGGCGAGCGTCTGCCACACCGCTTCCGGGACCGGCTCGCCGTCCGCGGGCGGCGCCCCGGCCACCCACGGGACCACCAGCCAGCCCGGCCCGGACGCGAGCGCCCGGGGCTCGGCGCCCGGCACCGCGGCGAGCGCCCGCATCGCGGCGACCTCGACGTCCGACGCGGCCTTGAGCACGACGACGTCACCGCTCGACAGCTCGACGCGCTCGACGGCGGGCGAGACGTACCCGCCGGTCAGCGGGCTGCGCTGCACGACGTCGACCGGTCCGAGCGCCCGCCGCAGCGCGGGCAGCCAGCGCGCGTCCGGGACCACCGGCACGCTCGACGCCGGCCGGGGCCCGTCCGGGACCGCGGGCACGCTCGACACCGGCGGCCGGGGCCCGTCCGGGACCACCGGCACGCTCGACGCCGGCGGCCCGGGCCGGTCCGGGACCGCGGGCACGCTCGACGCCGGCGGCCAGGGCCCGTCCCCGGCCCCGGGACCGTCCGACGCCGGCCCGCACTCGTCCCGCCCGACGGGACCGGGTACCGGCGGGGTCAGAGCGGCGGCCGGCGCAGCAGGATGTAGCCGAGCACGGCGACCGCGATGCCGATGACCAGCGAGAGCACACCCCACGACGCCGGCCGCCGGTGCCACGCCCTGCCGTTGTCCAGGGCGAACCGGCCGGGCCCCGTCAGGCTCAGGCACGCGGCGCCGAGCCCCAGCACGATGTCGTACTCGACCGCGTCGCCGCCCCGCGGGCCGGTCACGAAGAACCCGTTGCCCCACTTCAGCAGCACGGCGTTGATCATGATCGCGAGGATGCCGGCCGCCGCGAGCGGCGTCAGCACGCCGAGCACCACGAACGCGCCGACCACGAGCTCGCCGATCCCGGCGACCCACGTGAGCGTGCCGGCCTGCTGGTAGCCCATCGCCGTCAGGTTGTGCGCGAACCCGGCCGGCCCGGGACCGCCCCAGAGCCCGAACACCTTCTGCGCGCCGTGCGCGAACGTCATCCCGCCGATGCCGAACCGCAGGAGCAGCAGGCCGAGGTCGGTTCCCCGGTTCCAGGTGAGCGGCCGGCGCGTCGGCTGCGTCCGGTTGACCTGGCCGCCCAGCGTCGTCGGCAGGGTCGTCGTGGGCTCGTCGACGCTCATGGCGGGCACCATAGCCTCCTGGATGCTCAGTAGCCGTCCACGACGAGGTTCGGTGGCGTCTCGCCGCCCGCGAAGATGCCGATCTGCTCGGCCGCGATCCGGTAGGCGCGCCGCAGCGCCAGCGGGACGCTCCCGCCGACGTGTGGCGTCAGCAGCAGGCCGGGCACCCGCCACAGCGGGTGTCCGGGCGGCAGCGGCTCGGGATCCGTGACGTCCAGCGCGGCCCGCAGCCGCCCGGACGCCAGCTCCGCGGCGAGCGCGCCGGTGTCGACGACGGGCCCGCGGGCCGCGTTGACCAGCACCGCGCCGTCCGGCATCGCGGCGAGGAAGGCGGCGTCGACCAGGCCGCGGGTGGCGGCGGTCAGCGGGACGATCAGCACGCACGCGTCGTGCTCGGGCAGGAGCGCCGGCAGGTCGTCGACGGCGTGCACGCCGTCCCGCGCCCGCCTGCCGACCAGCGTCGTCGTCACCTCGAACGGGGCGAGCCTGCTGGCGGTGTGCGCGGCCACGTCGCCGGCGCCGACGACGAGCACCCGCTTGCCGGCGAGCTCCTCGGTCTGGTGGTAGTCCCAGCGCGCCTCGGCGCGGGCCCGCTCGAAGCGCGGCAGGTGGCGGTAGACCGACAGCAGGGTCGCGACGATCCACTCCGCCGTGGCGCCCCCGTGCGCGCCGCGGCAGTCGGAGAGGGCGACGCCGTCGGGAAGCCGCCCGATCCAGGCCTCGGCACCGGCGGTGAGCAGCTGGACCAGGCGCAGCCGCGGCAGGCTGCCGGCGATCGCGACCACCGCTTCTCCCGCGAGGAACGGCGGGACGAGCACCTGCGCCCGCACTGCCTCGGCCGGCAGCGCGTCCGGCGCGTCGGCGTCGTAGCGGACGGCCCGCACCCCGGCCAGGGCCGCCAGCGCGTCCCTGCCCTCGTCGTGCGGCACCAGAACGTCGATCATGACCGCGACCGTACCCAGTCCCGGCCGCCCCGCTCACCGGCCGCTCACCTCGTGGCCCCTAGCCTGGCCGGCGTGCGGGGACCGACACGGCGGGCGGCGGCCGCGCTCGCCGCCGTGATCATCGCCGCCGTGGCGCTCGCGGGCTGCGCCACCTTCCCCGACACCGGGCAGCGGGACTGGCAGCCCAAGATCGAGGGGACGGGCGAGCTGGGCGGCCCGCCGCGGATGGCCACCCCCGACACGCCGACACCGGAGCCGGGCGGCCCGGCTCCGTCGCGGTCCGAGGCCCCGACGGAGCCGACGGGCTGCAGCGATCCCGACCCGCAGGTGGTCGCGACGTGCCTCGGGCCGGTCGGAGCAGTCGCCGTGCTGCCGGACGGGGCGTCCGCGCTGGTCGGGGAGCGGACGACGGGTCGCGTGCTGCGCGTGCGCCGCGGCGACCGGCCCGTACTGGTCACGACGGTCCCGGTGGACGCCACCGGCGGGGGCGGCCTGACCGGGCTGGTCCTGTCCCCCGGCTACGCCGAGGACCAGCTCGTCTACGCCTACGTCACGACCCCGGTCGACAACCGCGTCGTCAAGATCCCGCCGGGCGAGGCGGCGAAGCCGGTGCTGACGGGCATCCCCCGCGGGCCCGTCCACAACGGTGGGGCGCTGGCCACCGGCACCGACGGGTCGCTGCTGGTGGCGACCGGTGACGCCGGCGCCCCGGGGTCCGGCCTGGCCGGCACGGTGCTGCGGATCGACACCCTGGGCCATCCGGCGGTGGGCAACCCGCGCGCCGGATCGCCGGTGCTCGCCACGGGCGTGACCGACCCGGGCGGCCTGTGCGTCGACCAGCGGACGGACACGGTGTGGCTCACCGACCGGGCTCCCGAGGCCGACGTGCTGCGCCGCGTGACGGGCGGGCCGGCGCCCCCGCCCGCGTGGCGGTGGCCGGCGCGGCCGGGCGTGGGCGGGTGCACGGCCCAGGACGGTGCGATCCAGGTGGCCGAGACCGGCGGCGCGGCGCTCGCGACGCTGCAGGCCGACCAGAACGGCCAGTTCACCGGCGCGCCGCAGCAGGTGCTGGCGAACGCGTACGGCCGGCTGGCCGCGGCCGCGGTCGGCCCCGACGGGTACACGTGGCTGGGCACGGTCAACAAGGCCGGCGGGAAGCCCGTGTCGAGCGACGACCGGGTGATCCGGATCCGGACGGGCGGCGGGGGCGGGGCGTCCCGCGCCTGAGCGCCCCGGTCTCGCCCGCCCCCCTCGCCCCTCCCCCCGACGTCAGGAAGGCCACCTTCAGGTCCGCAGACGGCCTGAAGGTGGCCTTCCTGACGTCGGGGGTCGGGGGGCGGGGCGGGGCGGGGCGCGGGGCGGGCTACCCGGCGCAGCGCTCCAGCACCAGCTCGCGGACGCGCTTCGCGTCGGCCTTGCCGCCCGTCGCCTTCATGACCGCGCCGACGATCGCCCCCGCGGCCTGGACCTTCCCTCCGCGGATCTTGTCCGCGACGTCCGGCTGGGCCGCCAGCGCCTCGTCCACCGCCGCGACCAGCGCGCCGTCGTCCGAGACGACGGCCAGCCCGCGGGCCGCGACGACCTCGTCCGGCGTGCCCTCGCCGGCCAGCACGCCGTCGACGACCTGACGGGCCAGCGCCGTCGTCAGCTCGCCGGAGCCGACGAGGGCGACCACCCGCGCGACCGCCTCCGGGCTGATCGGCAGCGCGTCCAGCGGGACGTCGCGGGTGTTGGCCTGCTGGGTCAGGTACGACACCCACCAGGAGCGGGCCTCGCCGGCCGGCGCGCCTGCGGCGACCGTCGCCTCGATGAGCTCCAGCGCTCCCGCGTTGACCAGGTCGCGCAGCTCCTCGTCGGTCAGCGACCACTGCGCCTGCAGCCGGGCCCGCCGCGCCCACGGGAGCTCGGGCAGGGTGCCGCGCAGCTCCTCCACCCACTCCGCGGGCGGCGCGATCGGGACCAGGTCGGGCTCGGGGAAGTAGCGGTAGTCCTCCGAGGTCTCCTTGCGCCGCCCGGGCCGGGTCGTGCCGGACTGCTCCTCGAAGTGCCTGGTCTCCTGGACGATCGTGCCGCCGCCGTCGAGGACCTCGGCCTGGCGTCCCATCTCGTAGCGGACGGCCCGCTCGACCGAGCGCAGCGAGTTGACGTTCTTGGTCTCGGTCCGGGTGCCCAGGACACCCGAGCCGCGCGGCGACAGCGACAGGTTGACGTCACAGCGCATGGAGCCCTGGTCCATCCGCACGTCGGACACGCCCAGCGCCTTGATCAGGTCGCGCAGCGCCGTCACGTAGGCGCGGGCCACCTCGGGCGCCCGCGCGCCGGTGTCCGGGATCATCTTGGTGACGATCTCGATCAGCGGAACGCCCGCGCGGTTGTAGTCCAGGAGCGAGTAGTCCGCGCCGTGGATGCGCCCGGTCGCGCCGCCGACGTGCAGCGACTTGCCGGTGTCCTCCTCCATGTGCGCGCGCTCGATCCCGACCCGCACGACCGTGCCGTCGTCGAGCGTCACGTCCAGGTGCCCGTCGACGGCGATCGGCTCGTCGTACTGGGACGTCTGGAAGTTCTTCGGCATGTCGGGGTAGAAGTAGTTCTTACGCGCGAAGCGGCCCCACGGTGCGATCTCGCAGTTCAGCGCGAGCCCGATCCGGATCGCGGACTCCACCGCCGCCCGGTTGACGACCGGCAGCGAGCCGGGCAGGCCCAGGCACGTCGGGCACGTCTGGGTGTTGGGTTCCGCACCGAACGTCGTCGGGCAGCCGCAGAACATCTTGGTGTGCGTGTTGAGCTCGACGTGCACCTCGAGCCCCAGCATGGGGTCGTAGCGCTCGGTGACCTCGTCGACAGCGGCGGTCATGCCCCCACCTCCGGGAACGTCAGGGCCGGCCGCGACGCCTCGTAGGCCGCCGCGACCCGGTACATCACGGCCTCCCCCAGCGCCGGCGCCATGATCTGCAGGCCGGCGGGCATACCCTCGTCGGCGAGGCCGCACGGGACGGACAGCGCGGCCGTGCCGGCCAGGTTCGTCGGGATCGTGGCCAGGTCGTTGAGGTACATGGCCAGCGGGTCGTCGACCTTGTCGCCGATCGGGAAGGCCGTCGTCGGCGTCGTCGGCGAGACGAGCACGTCTGCGGTCTCGAAGGCCTTGGCGAAGTCGCGCGCGATGAGCGTGCGGACCTTCTGCGCCTGGCCGTAGTACGCGTCGTAGTACCCCGACGACAGCGCGTAGGTCCCGAGGATGATGCGCCGCTTGACCTCGGGGCCGAACCCGGCCTCGCGCGTCGCGGCCATGACCTCCTCGGCGGACGCCCCGCGCGCCACCCGCAGCCCGTAGCGCATCGCGTCGAAGCGCGCGAGGTTGGACGACACCTCGCTCGGCAGGATCAGGTAGTAGGCCGCGAGCCCGTACTCGAAGTGCGGGCAGCTGACCTCGACCACCTCGGCGCCCAGCTTCTCCAGCTGCGTCACCGCCTGCTCGTACGCCGCGCGCACACCGGGCTGGTAGCCCTCGCCGCCCAGCTCGGCGACGACGCCGACCCGCAGGCCCGACAGGTCGCCGGCCGCACCGGCGCGGACGGCCCCGACGACGCCGGGGACCGGCTCGTCGATCGAGGTGGAGTCCAGCGGGTCGTGGCCGGCGACGACCTCGTGCAGGAGCGCGGCGTCGAGCACCGTCCGCGCGCAGGGGCCGCCCTGGTCCAGCGACGACGCGCAGGCGATCAGGCCGTAGCGGGAGACGCCGCCGTAGGTGGGCTTCACCCCGACCGTGCCGGTGAACGCCGCGGGCTGGCGGATCGAGCCGCCGGTGTCGGTCCCGATGGCCAGCGGGGCCTCGAACGCGGCCAGCGCCGCCGCCGAGCCGCCGCCGGACCCGCCGGGGACCCGGGTCAGGTCCCACGGGTTGTGCGTCGGGCCCCACGCGGAGTGCTCGGTCGAGCTGCCCATGGCGAACTCGTCCATGTTCGTCTTGCCGAGGATCGTGATGCCCGCCGCGCGCAGGCGCGTCGTCAGCGTCGCGTCGTAGGGGGGCCGCCAGCCCTCGAGGATCCGCGAGCCCGCCGTGGTCGGCATGTCGATGGTCGTGAAGACGTCCTTGAGCGCAAGCGGCACGCCGGCCAGCGGCGACGCCGGTGCGGTGCCCGCGGCCAGCGAGGCGTCGACCACGGCCGCCGACTCGAGGGCGGCCTGCCCCGCGACGTGCAGGAACGCGTGCACCTCGCCGTCGACCTCCGCGATCCGGTCGAGATGCGCCTGCGCGGCCTCGACCGCCGACACCTCGCGCGCGTGGATCCGCGCGGCGAGCTCGGCGGCCGTCAGGCGGACCAGCTCGTTCACTGCTCCTCCCCCAGGATGCGCGGGACGCGGAAGCGGCCGTCCTCCGCGGCGGGCGCCCCGGCGAGCACCTGCTCCTGCGTGAGGCTCGGGCGCAGCTCGTCGGGCCGGAACACGTTCTGCAGCGGCACCGCGTGCGACGTCGGCGGGATGTCGTCGGCGGCGACCTCACCCACGCGCGCGACGGCGCCGAGGATGACGTCGAGCTGACCGGCGAACGTGTCCAGCTCCGAGTCGGTGACGGCGAGGCGGGCCAGTCGGGCGAGGTGTGCGACCTCGTCCCGGGTGATCCCGCCCGGATCTGCGGCCAAGGGGTCCTCCACGAAGCGGGCGACGGTCCTTCGAGTCTAGGCGGGTGGCGCGCGCCACCCCGCCGCGCGCCCGTTGTGCCCGGCGGGCCCCCACCTGACAGAATCACCCGCCGGCCGGTCGGTGGTCGGGTGGTTCGCTGGAGGGGGGCGCCGGGTGTCGTTCCTGCTCCGGATCTTGCTACCGGACAAGCCGGGAAGCCTCGGGGCCGTCGCCACCGCGCTCGGGAACGCCGGGGCCGACATCCTCGGCGTGTCGGTGGTCGAGCGGGCGAGCGGCCACGCGGTCGACGACCTGGCCGTGGAGCTGCCGGCGGGCCGCCCGCCGGACGTGCTGATCACCGCGGCGGAGTCCGTACCCGGCGTCGAGGTCGAGTCCGTCCGGCCGCACTCGGGCCTGCTGGAGACCTATCACGAGCTGGCGCTGATCGACGAGATCGCCGGCGACCCCGAGCACGGGCTCGCGCTGCTCGCCGACGGCGTCCCGCGGATCTTCCGGGCGGGCTGGGCGCTGGTCGTGCGGCGTGAGGGGAACCAGTCCTACCGGCTCGCGCAGAGCTCGGCCGCCCCCGAGACCATCGCGGGCGACCTGCCGTGGCTGCCGCTGTCGCGGGCGATGGTGCTCGACCCGGCGGTGCACTGGGTGCCGGAGCCGTGGAGCGACCTGGACACCGAGCTGGCCGCCGCCCCGTTCGGTTCGGGCGTCCAGGCGCAGGCGCTGGTGGCCGGGCGGCCCGGCGGGCCGGCCTTCCGCGCGTCCGAGCTGGCGCGCCTGACGCACCTGGCCGGGATCGTCACGACGGTGCTCGGCAGCTGAGCCGCGTCGCTGGGCGGCGCCATGCTCGGCGGTGCCGTGCTCGGCGGCCCGGTGGCGCCGGGCGTCACCGCATGCGTCGGGTGCGCAGCTTCTGGTTGACCGCCCAGGACCGATCACCTGCGCCGATCTCCAGTGCCTTCGCGACGAGGTGGTCGTTGCCCGTGGCCAGCCACTCGTCGGGGAGCACGAGGACGTCCTCGAACCCGATGCGGGTGTCCATGCCCATGCGCATCGCGTACTCCAGCACCGGCCAGGCCCCGCCCTCCTCGCCGTGCAGGAGGACGGGCACGCCGAGGCCCTCGCCGAGCGCCCGCATGATCCGGATGCCCTCGGCCACCGCCATCTGGGGCTCCGAGAGCGTCGACTCGGCGAGCACGCGCACGGTGCCGGGCGGCACGGTCTCCTGCCGGAGGGTCACCGCGTCGCCGCTGGTCCAGACGCCGAGCTCCACGCCGATGCCCACCGAGGTCGCCGCGGCGCAGACCTCCCGCCAGCCCCGCTCGTGGACGTTGACCGAGCAGACGTCGGGCTTGCCGATGCCGAGATGGCCCCAGGCCTCGACCATCGCGATGCGCTGGTTCGGGTCCGGCTGGATCCACCGGCCGGTCGGCACCCCGATCTCCATGCCGGGCACCTCGGCCCGGATGGCGGCGACGGCGTCGCCGACGTAGGCGGGGTGCAGCGTCTCCTGGCCGTCGGGGTCGCGGGGGTGGATGTGCACCGACGAGACGCCCTGCTCCGCGACCGCCCGGGCGTCGCGGGCGAGGTGGCGCGGGATGATCGGCAGAGCCGGGTGGGCGTCCTCCGGCCGCGAGCCGTTCAGTACCGCCTGCAGCACCGCAACTCTCCTGCCACCCGACCGACGATAGCCCCCGGCCGGGACGGACGGCGAGCAGCCGATTCCGGCCCCGGGGCCCACTCGAAGATCGTAGGCGTCGGCCCGCGCGGTCCGACATGGCGGTGGCCCGGACCGCGCCCGGCGGCGGCCTCAGGCCGGGGTCTCGGTGACCGCCACCTCCTTCGCCGCCTCCGGGCCCCGGTCGAGCAGCACCCGGAAACCACCCTCGTCCAGCACGGGGACCCCGATCTCCAGCGCCCGGTCGTACTTGGACCCCGGCGCCTCGCCGGCCACGACGAACGCCGTCTTCTTCGACACCGACCCGGCCGCCCGCCCGCCGCGGGCGGTGATGGCCTCCTTGGCCTCGTCGCGGGAGAAGCCGTCCATCGAGCCGGTGACGACGATGGACAGGCCCTCCAGCGTGCGCGGGACCGAGGCGTCGACCTCGTCGACCATCCGTACGCCGGCGGCCCGCCACCGCGCGACGACCTCGCGGTGCCAGTCGACGGAGAACCAGTCGCGCAGGGCCGCCGCGATCGTCGGGCCGACGCCCTCGACCCCGGCGATCGGCGCCAGGGCCGCCGAGAGCGCCTTGTTCTGGGCGCGGGCGGCGGCCCGCGCGGCCTTGGCGGCGGCGAGCGCCCGCTCCTCCTCCGCGCCGGAGCCGGACTCCGTGGCGACCTGGCCGTCGGGGTCCTCGGCTCCGCCCACCCCCGTCTCCCCGGCCGGGTGGACCACCTCGTCGCCGTCGTCCCCGGCGTCGCCGTCCTGCCCGACGTCGCCCTCGTCCCCGACGTCGCCGTCGTCCCCGATGTCGCCCTCGTCCCCGATGTCGCCGTCGTCCCTGACGTCCTCCGCGGCGCTGCCGTCGGAGGTGATCGCGAGGCCGGCCGCCTCCGTCGCCCGCGCCGCCTCCGCCGCGGCGGCCTCGATCGCGTCCATGGAGGTGAACTCGCGGGCCAGCGCCTGCGCCGCCGTCGGGCCCACGTGCCGGATGGACAGCCCCACCAGCACCCGCCACAGCGGCCGGTCCTTGGCCGCGTCGAGGTTGGCGAGCAGCTTGCGCCCGTTGGCCGACAGCTCCCCGGCCTTCGTCCGGAACAGCTCCGTGCGCAGCAGGTCCTCCTCGGTCAGGGAGAACACGTCGCCCTCGTCGTGCACGACGCCGGCCTTGAGCAGTGCGACCGCCGCCTCGTAGCCCAGGCCCTCGATGTCGAACGCGCCGCGGCCGGCCACGTGGAACAGGCGCTCCCGCAGCTGCGCGGGGCACGAGCGGGCGTTCGGGCAGCGCAGGTCGACGTCGCCCGCCTTCTGGTGGGCCAGCGCCGTGCCGCACTCGGGGCAGTGCGTCGGCATGACGAAGGCGCGCTCGCGTGCCGTCGCGCAGGTCGACGACCGGGCCCAGCACCTCGGGGATGACGTCGCCCGCCTTGCGGATGACGACGCGGTCGCCGATGAGCACGCCCTTGCGCACCACCTCGTCGGCGTTGTGGAGCGTGGCGAGCGAGACCGTCGAGCCCGCGACGACGACCGGCTCCATGAACGCGAACGGCGTGACCCGGCCCGTGCGCCCCACGTTGACCCGGATGTCGAGCAGCTTCGTGGTGGCCTCCTCCGGGGGGTACTTGAACGCGATGGCCCACCGCGGCGCGCGCGAGGTGGACCCGAGCCGGCGCTGCAGCGCCACCTCGTCGACCTTGACGACCACACCGTCGATCTCGTGCTCGATGTCGTGGCGGTGCTCGCCCCAGTACTCCGTGTGCGCGATCACCTCTTCGATGCCGGTGAGGATCACCGAACGTTCCGAGACCGGCAGGCCCCACGCCCGCAGCGCGTCGTAGCCCTGCGACTGGCGCTCCAGCGCGAACCCCTCGCGCCTGCCGAAGCCGTGGCAGATCAGCCGCAGGTTCCGGGACGCGGTGATCCGGGGGTCCTTCTGGCGCAGCGAGCCGGCCGCGGTGTTGCGCGGGTTGGCGTAGACCGGCTTGCCGGCCTCGACCATCGCGGCGTTGAGGGCCTGGAAGTCGGCCAACCGGAAGTAGACCTCGCCCCGGACCTCGACCAGCGCCGGCACCGGGAACTCCGCCGTGCCCGTGAGCTGCTCGGGCACCTCGTCAAGGGTCCGCATGTTGAGCGTGACGTCCTCGCCGGTTCGCCCGTCGCCGCGGGTGAGGGCCCGGGTGAGCCGCCCGTTCTCGTAGAGCAGGTTGACGGCGAGCCCGTCGATCTTGAGCTCGCACAGGTAGTGCAGCCCGGCCGCCGAGCCGAGGTCCCTCGCCACCCGCTCGGCCCATGCGCGCAGGTCGTCGGCCGAGAACGCGTTGTCGAGGCTGAGCATGCGCTCGAGATGGTCGTGCGCGGTGAAGTCGGTGGCGAACGGGGCGCCGACCTGCTGGGTCGGCGAGTCGGGCGTCACCAGCTCCGGATGCGCCTCCTCCAGGGCCACGAGCTCGCGCCACAGCTCGTCGAACTGCCCGTCGGAGATCACGGGCGCGTCGAGGACGTAGTAGCGGAACCGGTGCCCGGCCACCTCCTCGGCCAGCCGGGCGTGCCGGGCGCGGACGTCCCCTTCGGGTTCTGGGCTCACGGGAGGGAGGCTACCGAGGGGGCCCGACAGTTCCCGGCGAAACGGCAACGGGCGTCGGTGCGCCGCCGTACCCTTCCCCCATGGCGGCGACCGCCCACTGGTGGCACCAGCGGACCGTCATCGCCCTCCTGCGCCTCATCGGCAACTGGATCACCGAGGGCGACCGGCGGGGCGAGGTCACGTTCAACCCTCGCCGACGACCTCCCGGCCGACGGCGTGCTGCGCAGCCCGCTGCTGGCCGGGTTGGAGATCACCGTCGGGCGCCTGACGGCGCTCTGACCGCCCGCGTCACTCCGGCCGCTCGTCGGGCGGGTCGACGAGGTTCTCCCCCAGCTCGCGGCAGAGCGCGAGCGCGCGCCGCGCCCAGTCCGGGTCGGCGCCGGCGAGGCCGCACGTCGGCGTCGGCACGGCCAGGTGCGCGAGGCGCTCGCGGGCGAACCCCAGGCGGTCGGCCAGCTCGAACGCGGTCCGGGCCAGCGTCCGGCTGGTCGGGCGCCCGCCGGGGTCGCGGTTCGGCACGACGCCGAGGAACAGCGGCGTGCCGGCGTCCCAGACCTCGCCCAGCGCGTCCAGCGCGGCCGGGGACGCGCTCGCCCCCCGCACCGACGGCCGGGTCGCGTCGACCCCGACGGCGGCGGCACCGACCGCGCCGAGCACGGTCATCGGCGGCCGGTCGGCACAGCAGTGCAGCACCACCGGGACGCCCACCGCCGCGACCAGCTCCCGCAGGACGTCCCGTGCGGCGTTCTCCGAGACCGCGCGGACCGTCCCGTAGCCGGACGGCGTCGGGACGTCCCCCGTGAGCACCGCGGGCAGCCACGGCTCGTCCAGCTGCAGGACGACCGCGGCGCCCGACCGCGCGGCGACCTCCGCGACGTGGGAGCTCAGGCCGTCGGTGAGGCTGGCGGCGAACTCGCGGACGGCGCCGCGGTCGGTGAGGACGCGGTGGCCCGTGTGCAGCTCCACCGACGCCACGAGGGTCCACGGGCCGGCGGCCTGGACCTTGACCCACGGCGGGCGGACGGGGTCGCAGGCCTCGTCGAAGGCGTCGAGGTCGGTGCGCAGCAGGTCGAGTGCCCGGCGCTGGTCGCGGCCGGGCCGCGCGGTGACCCGGTAGCCCGAAGGGCGGACCTCGACGGCGAGGTCGACGAGCAGCGCCGCCGTCCGACCGATCAGGTCGGCGCCGACGCCGCGGGCCGGCAGCTCCGGGAGCGCGGGCAGGACGGGCAGCTCGCCCGCCACGACGTCGGCGGCCTCTCGGGGGTCGGTCCCGGGCATCGAGCCGACGCCGGTGGCCGCCCCGTCGGGCCACCTGGCCAGTGCCGTGGTCTCGCCGTCGCCCGCGGCCGGTACCGCGGGCTCGGCGACGGAGCCGGGGCTGGGCACGGGTTCGCCGGGCCGCACCCCGGACAGCCCGGCGGCGGCGAGGGCGGCCGCCAGATCGTCGGTCACGCGGGCCTGTCTACCACCGCAGTCCCGAACCTAACGAACGGCACTCTCGTCACATAGGTACTCACGAAAGTGCCGTTCGTTAGGTTCGGGGAGGGCGGTGGGGTCAGCGGGTCGCCGTGATCGTCGCGCTGCCGACCACCCTGTCGTCCACGTAGAACGCGACCGCCTGGCCGGGGGCCACCCCGCGCAGCGGCTCGGCGAGCTCGACCCGCACGGCGTCGTCCCCGGGGAGCACCCGGGCGGGCGCGAGGCCGCCGTGCGCCCGGACCTGCACGGTGGCGTCGAACGGGGCGGGCCGCGCCCCGCCGGTCCACACCGGCCGCTCGCCGTCGATCACCGTGACGTCGAGCGCGGCCGCCGGCCCGACCCGGACCGTGCCGGTCGCCGGCTCGATGCCCAGCACGTACCGCGGCCGCCCGTCGGGCGCGGGTGCGGCGACGCCCAGGCCCTTGCGCTGGCCGACCGTGAACCCGTGCACCCCGTCGTGGCGGGCGAGCTCGGTGCCCGTCGCGGCGTCGACAACGGGCCCGGGCCGCGCCCCCAGCCGCGCCGTGAGGAACCCGCGCGTGTCGCCGGTGGGGACGAAGCAGATGTCGTGGCTGTCGGGCTTGTCGGCAACGCGCAGCCCGCGCGCCGCGGCCTCGGCCCGCACCTGGTCCTTGCGCGTGTCGCCGATCGGGAACAGCGCGTGCCGCAGCTGCCGGGGTGAGAGGACGGCCAGCACGTAGGACTGGTCCTTCGCCGCGTCGACGGCCCTGCAGAGCGCCGGCGGGTCGGCCCGGTGGTCCAGCCGCGCGTAGTGGCCGGTGCACACGCGCGTCGAAGCCGAGGGCGAGCGCGCGGTCGAGCACCGCAGCGAACTTGATCTTCTCGTTGCACCGCAGGCACGGGTTGGGGGTGCGGCCGGCGGCGTAGGCGTCGACGAACTCGGCGACGACGTCCTCGGCGAAGCGCGCCGAGAGGTCCCAGACGTAGAACGGGATGCCGATGACGTCCGCCGCGCGGCGGGCGTCGCCGGCGTCCTCCCGCGAGCAGCAGCCCCGGGACCCGGACCGCAGGGCGTCGCGCGTCTGCGACAGCGCGAGGTGCACGCCGGTGACGTCGTGCCCGGCTTCGGCGGCGCGGGCCGCGGCGACCGCCGAGTCCACGCCCCCCGACATGGCCGCGAGGACCTTCATCCGGGTGCCCTCACCGGGTCCCGGCCCGCCGCGCCCGCTCGACGACCTGGCCGATCACCGCGGTGACCCGCTCCACGTCGGCGGCGGTCGAGGTGTGCCCGAGGGAGAACCGCAGGCTGCCGCGGGCGGTGGCCTCGTCGGCCCCCATCGCGAGCAGGACGTGGCTGGGCTGCGACACCCCGGCGGTGCACGCCGAGCCCGTCGAGCACTCCACACCGTGGGCGTCGAGCAGCATGAGCAGCGAGTCGCCCTCGCAGCCGGGGAAGCTCAGGTGCGCGTTGCCCGGCAGCCGCGACGGCCCGCCGTCGATCGTCCCGGTGCCCGGGTCGCCGTTCAGCGTCGCGTCGGGCACGGTGGCGAGGATCTTGCCGACGAGGTCGTCGCGCAGCCCGGCGAGCATGGCCCGCCGCTGCGGCGCGTCGGCGACCGCGTGCTCGACGGCCACCGCCAGCCCCACGACGGCGGGCGTGTCCAGCGTGCCGGAGCGGACGTCGCGCTCCTGGCCGCCCCCGTGCAGCAGCGGCGTCAGCGCGACCTCCCGGCCGAGCAGCAGGACCCCCGCCCCGTAGGGACCGCCGAGCTTGTGGCCGGTCAGCGTGAGGGCGTCGGCGCCAGAGGCGGCGAAGTCGACGGGCAGCACGCCCACGGCCTGCACCGCGTCGGTGTGCAGCGGCACGCCGTGCTCGCGGGCCACCGCCGCGAGCTCCTGGACGGGGTTGACGGTCCCGACCTCGTTGTTCGCCCACATGACCGAGACGAGCGCCGCCGACGCCGGGTCGCGGTCGAGCGCCGCGCGCAGGGCGTCCGGCCGGACCCGCCCGTCCCGGTCGACGGGCAGCAGCTCGACCTCGGCGCCCTCGTGCTCGGCGAGCCAGCCCGCGGCGTCGAGGACGGCATGGTGCTCGATCGCCGAGACGAGCACGCGGCGGCGGCGGTCGTCGGCGCCCCGGCGCGCCCAGTACAGGCCCTTGACGGCGAGGTTGTCACTCTCCGTGCCGCCCGTGGTGAAGACGACCTCGGACGGGCGAGCGCCGACCGCGGCGGCGATGCGCTCGCGGGACTCCTCGACGTCCCGGCGGGCCCGCCGCCCCGCGGTGTGCAGCGAGGAGGCGTTGCCGGTCCGCGCGAGCGCCGCCGACATGGCGGCGACCGCCTCGTCGAGCATCGGGGTGGTGGCGGCGTGGTCGAGGTACGCCGCGGCGGAAGTCACGGGAAACCAGGATAGCCGGGTGCCCCGCTTCCGGCCCGCCCGTCCAGGACCCCGGACACGACGACGTCGCGCGGGTAGCTGCGGACGACGTGGTCGAACTCCCCGCCGCACGTGATCAGGCGCAGCTCGGGGCCGGGGGTCGGGCCGTAGACCCGGCCGGTCGGGAACGCCGTCTTCGGCACGCTGACGACGTCGGTCACGCGGTAGCGCACCGTGGCGCCGTCGGAGCGACCGACGGTCACGGTGTCACCCGGTCGCAGGTCACCCAGGCGGAAGAAGATCCCGGGCCCGGTGCGCGAGTCGACGTGCCCGGCGATCACGGTGGGTCCGACGTCGCCCGGCGCGGCGCTGCCGGTGTACCAGCCCGGGACGCCGGGCGAGTCCGGCGGGACCAGCGCGCTCGCGCCGTCCACGCCCAGCGGGACCAGGCCCGCGCGGACGATGCCCAGCGCCGGCACGTCCAGGGTCGTGGCCCGGGCCGGCGCCGCCGCCGGCCCGGGGGGCGGGGCGGGTGCCGCGCTGCGCGCCGCGGCGGTCGCGACGGGCCGCGGCGGGGGGCGGTGCAGGGCGGCGGCGAGCCCGGCGGTCAGGCCCGCGACGACGGCGACCGCGAGCAGCATCCGGGCGGCGGGACGCAGGCGCGCGTCAGCGCGGCCCACCGCGCCGGGCCCCCGGGCCGGCCGCGGACCCCGACGTCGACAGCCGGGCCGACGCGGCGGCCCGCGCCAGGACCCCGACCAGGACGAGGACGAGCGCCGAGGCCGCCGCTCCGACCGGGACCGCCGGGCCGCCGGCCGTCCCCCCGTACCCGGTCTCGACACCGCCGGACGGCATGACGCCCGACCCCGCGCTGTCCCGGATCAGCTTGGCCGAGAACGAGGTTCCGGAGTCGAGCAGCAGGACGGAGTAGACGGAGTTGGCTCCCAGGTCCACCGACAGGTCGACCGGCGGCTTGCCCGGCGCGGTGACCTGCAGCGACGTCCGGCCCAACGGCTCCTCGACGTAGCTGGTCGCCGTCGCGAACGGCACGCCGGTGGCCCACGCCGGGCCGTCGGCCGGTCCGACGTCGACCGACGGTGCGCTCACCGCTCCGTTGATGACGCGCACCGCGGCCTTGCCGGACGCGGGCGGGGTCAGGCGGTCGTCCAGGATCTTCAGGCCCAGCTGGGCGGACATGCCGGTGCCGGCGACGGTGTACGCGGCGCCCGGCTGCGCGTCGAGGCTGGTGGAGATCACCGCGGGTGACGAGGGGTCCGCCCCGGCCTTGCGCATGCTGACGACGTAGGTCCCGGCCGGCAGCGGCCGGTACTGCGACACGGCTCCGTAGCCGACGCCCGGGACGACGAACGACTGCGAAGGGTCGGCCGCCGACGTCACGTAGACGTCGACGTTCGGCGTGTCGGGCGAGAGGTGCGCCAGCCGCAGGTACGCGTCGGTGCTGGCGGCCGCCGCCCCGGACCCGGAAAGGAGTCCGGCGGCGAGGAGCAGGGCGGCGGCGAGGGCGGACAGGAAGCGGCGGAGGAACCTCATGACGCGACTCCGTCAGGACGGGAGCAGCCCGGCAGGGGCCGGGACCGGATAACCGATCACGAGGGAGCCCCCGACTCCCGGCGATACTGTACCCGGAGTAAACGGTTCCTGCTGCGCGCTCAACCACGTTCGGAGCAACGCCGACGACGATGCCGACGCTCCGTCGAACGTCGTCAGGACCATCTGGCGGCGCGACGACCCCGCCACGTCGAGGGCCACCGGCGGGAAGTCGCCGACGCCGACCCGGTGCGCGCCGCTCAGGGCGGCGAGCGTGAGCATGAGGCGCGTGTCGACGTCGCCCGCGCGGAGCACCGCGGCGGCCGCCGGCGCCAGCGTCAGCGCCGGGTTGTCGGCGAGCGCGGTCCCGAACCGCGCGCGGGCGGCGGCACCTTCGGCCGGCGCGTCCGTGGCGCAGACCTGGCCGGCCGCGTCACCCGTGCCCCGGGCGGTGCTCGCCAGCAGCAGGCCCGGCGGGCAGGGCCGCTCCGCGCCGCCGGGGCGGGAGCTGACCAGCCGCAGCTCGCCCGGCACGGCCGCGTCCGCGGGGTCGCGCAGCCGGCCGGCGGCCACGCCGGCGTCGAGCAGCGCGACCCGGTCGAGCGGGTCCGCGACGACGACGGTGTCCGGCGTGGTCTGGGTCGCGATCCAGGCCGCGAGGGGCGCACGCGGCGCGGCGGGCCGCAGGCCCGCGGCCACGACCGCCGTCGGGACCGCGACCAGTGCCGCCGCCAGGACGACCGCGACGACGCGGAGCGGGCGGCCGGCCCGCTCGACGACGATCGCCACGGCCGTCGCGACCAGCGGAGCGGCCAGCAGGAACGCCGCCACCCGCGACGGCCCGGGGACGAGCGCGACCAGGACGAGCAGGCCGCCGCCGGTCATGACCGGGCGCACCCACCGCTCGGCGGCGGCCGCCGCGGCGAGCAGCGCGAGCGCGACGACGGCCGCGACGACGGCGAACGGCGTGTCGACGGCCGGGCCGCCGGACCCGGCCAGCAGGCCCCCGTCCACGACGGCGAGGCCGCCGACCGCGATGGCCGCGATCGCGGCGAGCCCGCCGACCAGCCGCGGTGCGGGCACCTGCACCGTCCGGCCGAGAACGACGTGGGCGGCGAGCCCCAGCAGGGGAAGCGCGGCCAGCGGGGCGGTGGCGACCGCCACCAGCGCGACGACGAGCGCGACCCGGCCGCGGTCGCGCGCCACCAGCGCACCGGCGAGCGTGAGCCACAGCGCGGCCGGAGCGGCCGCGGTGACCCCGGCCTGCAGTGTCAGCACCGGCAGCGCGGCGCCGAACAGCGACACCGCCACGGTCGTGGAGGCCGTCGACAGGCTCAGCCTGCGCAACGTCGGCCAGAGCAGCAGCGCGGTCAGGGCGCCCAGTGCGAGGCAGGCCCACCGGGCGGTGTCGGCCGGGTCGCCGTGGGGCAGCAGGAGCTGGACGGCGGCGACCTGCAGAGCCGCGAACCGGTCGAACGGGCCGAGCGGACCGCCGGCGACGTCCGAACCGCGGACCGCGAGCGCGGCGACGGCCAGCCGGGCCTCGGCGACGGACGCCGCCCGGGGCAGAGCGAACAGGGCGGTGAGGACGTGGGCGCCCACCGTGACGGCGGCGACGACGAGGAAGGCGAGCACCGCCGGGACGCGGCCGGCCGCCCGCCGGGCGCCGTGCGGCCGCCGGGTCTCGGCGAGCGCGGCGCGGGCCGCCTGGCGGGCGGAGGTCCGCCGGTGACGTGGCGTCGCGGGGCCGGAGTCCGCCGGGGGCCGTTCCGGCGTGGCCGGCGGGGCGTCCGCGCCCGTCGACGGGTGTGATGCCGGGGGGGCAGGGGCGGTGTCGGCCGACGTGAGGTCGGCGAGCCCGGCATCCGCCGACGCTGTCCCGGTCGACGCTGTCCCGGTCGACGCTGTCCCGGTCGACGCTGTCCCGGTCGACGCTGTCCCGGTCGACGCTGTCCCGGTCGGGGACTGCGCCGACGTGTCCGGGCCCGTGGCGGGCGCGGAGGCCGCGGTGGCCGGGCCGGTCTCGACCGGGCCGGCGGACCCACCGGCATCGCCGGCGTCGAGGTCGCCCGGCCGGGTGTCACCGGAGGTGTCGACCGCATCGGTCTCCGCGGCGGCCGTCCCGGCCGCGTGGCGCCCACCGCCCTCGGTCAGGGCAGCACCGGACCCGGCCACGTCGCCTCGGGCAGCGCCCGGCGTGGCCGTCCCGGTCGCCGCGGCGCCGTCCGTCGCGTCGTCGGTCGTCGCGAAGTCGGTCGTCGCGAAGTCGGTGTCCGTCTCAACCCCTACCGTCGTGGTGCCCGGAACCGCCACCGATCCGGCGGCCGGGGGCCGGGGGCCGGTCGGCTCCTGGCCCGGGCGGGCCGCCGCAGCCTCGCTCGCCGCAGTCTCACCCGCCCTGGCCTCGCCGCAGGTGTCCGGCGCAGGCTCGGCGTCCGCGCGCCACCACGCGGCGAGGCGCCGGCGCCTCGCCGGACCGCGCGCGCCGGCATCCGCCGACGCCCGCTCTCCGGCGTCGGCGGTCCGGGTCGCCTGCTCGGCCCACCGGACGTCCCCTCCCGCCCGGCGCACGGTCAACCGCCCCACACGGGAACGATGGCACCGGACCGTCTCTCTCCGGAGAGGGTCGCGTCGGGCAGGTCAGCGCCGAGGGGGCTCGAGTCCCGTCCCGTCACGTACCGTCGCCGTCCTCGGCGGCATGGCCCGCCGCCGACGTCACGACCTCGATGATGCGGCTGAGCTCCTGCCGGGTGGACTCGCGCACGGCGGCCAGCCGGGCGACGTCCTTCTCGGCGGCCTCGACCATGCGCGCGGCCTCCTGCGCCGCGGCGGCCCGCTGCTCCTCGATCTCGCGCGCCGCCTGCTCGCGCAGCCGCTCGGCTTCGCGTTGCGCGGCCCGGCTCAGCATCTCGATCTCGCCGCGGCTGGCGTCGATCTGCGCCTTGAGCGCGCCCTCCCGCTCGTCGAGAGCGGCGGAGCGCCGGCCGGCCTCCTGGTCGGCCTGCGCCGACCGGGCGATGAGCGCCTGCTCGGCCTCGTGGCGGCGCTGCTCGGCATCCGCCCGCGCCCGCTCCAGGACGGAGCTGGACTCGGCGGCCGCACCGGCCCGGATCTCGGCGGCCTCGCTCTCGGCCAGGCGCAGGAGCCGCTCGGCGCGGACACCGAACCCGTCGGACGGCGGGGTGGCGGCCGCAGGCTCGCCGGCCTTGCGCTCGGCCGCGGCCAGCTTCTCCTCGGCTTCGCGGCGGGCGCGGTCGATGTCGGCGACCGAGGAGCGCAGCGTCGAGACCACGGCGAGCAGGTCGTCGATGTACTCGTCGACCTCGACCCGGTCGTAGCCGCGGATCACGGTGACGAAGCGCCTGCGCTCCGTGTCGTCCTCGAAGTTCCGGCCCTTGGCGGCGCCGGACTTCGCCTCGGCGTTGCTCGCGACACCGCCCGGTGGCGTCGGAGGCGAGGCCGGGCCGGGTCGGGGACGCGACGCCGTCGTCGCCGTGCGGGGTGGCTCAGCCATCATTCCTCCGACCCGCCGGCCCGGCCGCCGCCCTTCACGGCCGGGGGCAGCTCGTTGACCAGGACCTCGGCGAGCCGCGCCAGCTCCGCGTGCACGTTGTTGCGCAGCGACGAGAGCCGCAGCAGGTCGTGCTCGGCCTGGTCGCGCACCTTCTTCGCCTCGGCCTCGGCGCGCAGCCGGATCTCGTCCGCCTTGGCCTCGGACTCCTGGCGGAGCCGGTCGGCGGCCCGCGTGGCCGCGGCGTGCAGCTGCTCGGTCTCGGCGCGGCTGGCCTCGAGCTGGTCGGCGATCTGCTGCTCCCGCTCCTGGAGCTCGACCGTGCGGCGGGCCGCGGCCTGGTCCAGCTGGGCGGCGCGGGCGATCAGCGACTGCTCGACCTCGTGGCGGTGCTTCTCGGCCTCCGCACGGGCCTGCTCGAGCAGGGCCACGGACTCCTGGCGGGTCCGGGCGCGCACCTCGGCGGCCTCCTGCTCGGCCAGGCGGAGGAGCTTCTCGGCACGGAACCCGAAGCCCTCCTCGGGGGCCGACTCCTGGGGCGGGCCGGCGGCACGCAGCCGCCGGTTCTCCTCCTCGGTGGCCTCCGCGTGCTCGGTCGCCAGGCGGCGCTGGCGCTCGGCCTCGGACAGGGCGGTGCGCAGCGACGACACCTCGGAGCGCTGGCGTGTGACGTACTCGTCGACCTGCCGACGCTCGTAGCCGCGCAGCGCGACGTCGAACGGCGACGAGCCGCCGCGCTGGTCCGGAGCCGGGGACGGTGATCCGGAGGAGGGACGGGTGCTCGTGACGGACTCGGAGAGGGACATGCGGGGAGCTCCTTCCGTGGGGAGAGCCTGACCGGTGTACCCGGTAGGGCCGGAGGTGGGAAGGGTGATCGCACGGACCTGTGCCGGCCGCCCCCCCGCTCAACTGGAGTCGACCCTACGAGCGAAGCGTGACCAGGACTGCGTGCGCTCACCGACAGCGGCTGGTGACACAGCCAGAGATCGGCTGCTGTGACCCCTTGCTTAGGCCATTCGGCCTACATGCTGTTGGTTCTCCGTCCTTTCCTCGTCGTCACATTCTGCGATGGCTCGGCAGTCTATCCGGTCCGCAAAATTCACTTCAACGGAGCAGGACTCGACATTTGGAACGCGATCAGTGACAGTGAGTGAGACACTTCCTCGCCGTCCGTAGTACACGGAACACGAGACGTTGATCGTTGCGCCGAACGCCATACTCGGTCGCGGCCCGGTCACGCCAGCACTCCGGCCCGCATCGCCAGCAGGACGAGGTGGGCACGGTCGCGGGCCTCGAGCCGACGGGTCATCCGGGAGAGGTGGCTCTTCACCGTCAGCGCCGACAGGCCCAGCTCCCGGGCGATCTCGCCGTTGCTCAGGCCGTCGGCGGTCAACGTCAGCACCTGCAGCTCGTGGCCGGAGAGCAGCCGCTCACGGCCGGCGACGTCCTCCACGGCGGCTGCGGACGGCGTCCGGTCGGCCTGCGGCGGCCGACGCCGTGCCGGCGCCCGGTCCGCCGCGCGGGCGGCGGCGACGAGGTAGCCCTGAGCACCGGTCGTCAGCACCCGGACGACGGTCGCCGTCCGCAGGCCCGCGCCGACCACGACCACGCGCGGCCAGCCGGCGCGGCGCAGCGCGGCGAGCAGGTCGACCGGCCCGGGGTCGTCACGCACCCACTCCACGACGGCCAGCTCGCCGGGGCCGGCCGCTCCGGCCGCGGCGGCCGCATCCGCCGGCGCGGCATGGACGACCCGACCGAAACCCGTCCCGGCCAGCTCGGCCGCGACGTCCCGGCACCGCTGCGGCGAGCTCAGCGCCACGAGTACGAGCGCGGCGCCGTCCCGGGCGGCGGTCCCGGCGACCAGTTCGCGCAGGGCTCCGCCGTCGGGCTCCGCGCGGGGTCGTCCGTCGACCGGCATGCCGGGCCGCCGGTCAGCCGGCCCGCGGCGGCGCGGGCGGCCAGGTGTCCGGGGCGAGCAGGCCGAGGGCGTAACCGCGCGCGACGACGCCCGCCGTGGTCGGCGGGCCGCCCGCGTCGCCGACGCGCAGCTTGTGCCGCAGCCGGGCCAGCCGGTAGTCCACGCCCCGGCGGGTCAACCCGAGACGGCCGGCGAGCTGCTGCAACGTCAGGCCGGCCGCGAGGCCGCGCAGCACGGCGAGCTCGCCCGCCGTCGGCTCCTCGGGACGGTCGACGTCCGGCGGCGCCGCGGGTGACCGGCCCCTGCCGCCGGGGCGCGGCAGCCCGGCCAGCCCTTGCGCCGGGCGGCCGGCAGCCGTGCCGGCGGGCAGCGCCACGGCCACCGCGCCGACGACCCGGCCGCCCGACCCGCGCACCGCGCTCATGACCACGTGGGTCGCCACGGGCGCGACGTCGCGGGGAACGGCGGGCACGAGGGCCGTCGGCACGGAGTAGCGCGGCAGCCGCCCGGTGGTCAGGTCGGCCCACAGCGGCCGGTGCACGGCGAGGTCGGGGGCGGCGACGAGCCGCCCCGCGAAGTGGCCGAGTACGTCGCTGCCCGGCCAGCCGCCCAGGCGCAGGAACGCAGGGTTGGCCGCCACGACCGTGCCGCGCAGGTCGAGCTCGACGATGCCCACGGTGGCGGTGTCGAAGACGGCGCGGTAGCGCTGGGCCAGCTCGTCCTCGGATGCACCGTGGGCCGGGTGTGACGCCACGCCCCGCCCGCCACGGACAGCGCGCGGCTGGGCGGGGCGGGAGGGCGGGACGGTGGTCGTCAGCGGCCCCGCCCGTTCGACGTCCGCGCCGGGCCCGCCGGGACGGTGGCACCGTCGGAACCCTCGACGCCGCGGGGCGTGCGGCCCTCCGACGACAGCTCGGCGGACAGCACCTCGGCCAGCCGGGCGAGCTCGGAACGCACGTCCGACTGCAGCGAGGTCAGCCGCGAGATCTCCTGGTTGGCCTGGTCCCGCTGGCGCGCCACGACGGCCTCGGCACGGGCCCTCGTCTCCTCGGCCGCGGCCTCGGACTCCTGGCGGAGCCGGTCGGCCGCCCGGGTCGCGGCGGCGTGCATCTGGTCGACCTGCTCGCGCGCAGCCGCGAGCTGGTCGGTGACCTGCTGCTCACGTTCGGCGAGCTCGGCCGAGCGCTGGGCGGCCTGCTGCTCGAGCAGCGATGCCCGCGAGATCAGCGTCTGCTCGACCTCGTGCCGGTGCTGCTCGGCCTCGTTCCGGGCCTGCTCGACGATTGCCGCGGACTCGCGGCTGGCGTTCCCGCGGATCTCCACGGCCTCCTGCTCGGCCATCCGCAGCAGCTTCTCCGCCCGGAAGCCGAAGCTCTCCTCCGGCACGGACGGCTCGTGCGGCGAGCGGGCCCGCACCTCCCGCAGCTCGGCCGCCGACTTGTCCGCCCGCTCGACCGCCGCCTGCTTGTCCCGGCGCTCCTCGGCGAGCTGGGCGTTCAGCCGGTCGATCTCCTTCTTCCTGGCCGCGACGAAGTCGTCGACCTGGCGGCGGTCGTAGCCGCGCAGGGCGGTGTCGAAGGCGTCGCCGCCGGCGCCGGCCTGGGGCGTGCCCGATGCGGGCGTCGACGTCTTCGCCGGGGTGTTCGTGGTGGCGGGAACGGCCACGGGTCATGTCCTTCCGGGAGGGGAGTCCGGCGCCGGGGCGCCCGGTGAGGATGCGCGGGATCGGGGGGTCGCGCGGGTCCGGCGCGACCTCGCGGGTCCGGGCGTCAGGCGCGCCCGTCGGCGGCGGCGAGCCGGGCCGGGCGCACGGCCGGACTGGGCCGCCCACCCTGCTGCTCCGCCTCCATGCGGGCGGCCTTGCGGGCCGCCGGGCCGGCCTCGAGGGCCGCCGGGCCCTCGACTGCGCCCTGGCCGTCACCGGACTGCTCGGGCACGCGGGCCGCGGGACCCGTCTGCGCGGACGGCGGCCGCCCGTTGTCGCCTGGGTTCACGCCGGGCATCTGCGGCAGGGTCCAGTCCAGCAGGGCACGCACGGCGGTCAGCTGCTCGGAGACCTGGTGCTGCAGGGCGCGCAGCTCCTGCAGCTCGCGCTGCGCCGCGGCGACGTCGGACCGGGCCTCGGCGCGGATGCGCTGGGTCTCCTGGTCGGCGTCCGCGAGCTGGGCCTTGGCCTGCTGGGCGGCGGACTCGACGATCCGGCCCGCCTCCTCGCGCCGGGCCGCCTCCTGCGTCGCGAGCTCCGCGAGCATGGCCGAGCGACGCTCCTCCATCTCGCCGGTCAGCTGCTGCTCGGAGGCGGCACGGCGCTCGGCGAGCTCCGCGTCCAGGCGGGCGCGCTGGCCGTCGGACTCGCTGCGCAGCTGCTCGAGCCTCGTGCGGCTCTCCTCGAGCTGGCTGCGCAGGGCCTCCTGCGCGGTGCGCCGCTCCTCCTCGAACTCCCGGCGCTCCTTCTCCGAGCGCTCCCGCAGCTCGTCGGCCTCGGCCTGGGCCAGCGCCAGCACGTGGGACGCGCTGGTCGTGGCGCGGGTGCGCATGTCGTTGACCTCGTCCTGCGCGATGCGGACCATCTGCTGGAGCCGCTCGCTCATCCCGTCGACGGTGTGCGGGATCGTCGACAGCTCGGCGACCTGGGCCCGCAGCGCGTCCACGTCCGCCCGGCGCTGGGCGCTCTCGCTCCGCGCCGCCTGCAGCTCGGTCTGCCGGGACTCGAGCCGGCGGGAGGTCACCTCGAGCTCGGAGAGTGCCGTGTCGCGGGCCGCGGACGCATTGCGCAGCTGGGTCGCGAGCCGCTCGAGCTGTTCGTCGACCTGCGTGCGGTCGTAGCCGCGGCGGACCACGGCGAACTCGGCGTCGGACGCCAGGGAAGGCAGCGAGGTCATCGGGGCATGACTCCTCAATAACTGGGCGTCGGCGGCGGGAAGGACGCGCCGCGGCCGCGTGACGGGGAGCGCGGTCACGTACGGCGGGGAAACGCACGAACCGCTGGTCGAATCCTCACGAGGTTCGCTCGAAGGGGTCAACCGCCTTGCAGGTGAACGACACCGAGCGTAGTACCATGCCCGGCACGTCCCACAGCGACCCCTCCTCCTCACCCTTTCAGGCGAGCGCGGCGTCCACCACGACGTTGTCGTCGTAGCTGCGCGCGGACCGGTCGAACCGCCCCCCGCAGGTCACCAGCCGCAGCTCCGGACCGGCGGTCGGGCCGTACACCGCCGCGGTCGGGAAGGCCGTCTTCGGGAACGCCTGCACGGCGATCACGGTGAACGTGAGCGCGACGCCGTCGGAGCGGGTCACGAGCACCCGGTCGCCGGGCCGCAGGTCGCGCAGGCGGAAGAAGACGCCGGGGCCGCGCCGCGAGTCGACGTGGCCGCCCAGGACGGCGGGTCCCTGGTCGCCCGGCACCACGCCGGCCGCGAACCAGCCGGCCCGCGCCGGGTCGGCAGGCGCGGCCAGCTCGCCCGTGCGCGGGTCGGCCACCAGGTCCTCGAGGGTGCTCGAGACGCCGATCGCCGGGATCGTGACGCTGACCGGCCGGGACGCGGACCGCGCCGGGGCGGCGGAGACGGTGTGCTGGTCGGGCCCGGGCGCGGCCGAGGCGGGGGCGAGCCAGACGGTGCCCGCGCCGACCGCGGCGACCGCCGCCACACCGAGCGCCCTGCGGACGAGCAGCCGGCCGGTGTCCTCGGCGACGACGGCCGTCAGCAGCGCGACGGCGGCCGCGACCAGCAGGGTGGCGTCGGCGTCCGGTCCGGGGACCCAAGCGCAGCACAGCAGCGCGAGCACCGCCGCGGCGACGGGACGCAGCCAGGGCAGCCGGCGCCACAGGAGACCGACGATCAGGACCGTCCAGACCGACAGACCGGCCGGCGCCCCGACCGGGAGGGCGGCGGGCTCGTCCGGCCGGCTCAGCGCGACGGCGACGGCGACGGCGCCCGCGCAGCCCGCCGCGGCGATGCCCGCGCGGCCGGCCAGGCCCAGCCGCCGCCCGAGCTCGCCGCGCAGCGCCATCCCGGCCCCCAGCACGAGGGAGCCGACGGCCGTGACGGGCGTCGCCGCCACGGCCGCGACGAGCAGCGCCGTCGCGAGCAGCGTCCGCGCGCGCCCGCTGCCGACCGCGAACGTGGCCCCCGCGACGAGCAGCAGCAGCCCCGACCCGTCGACGGCCGGGCCGGAGCCGAGGTTCACGGCGAGCACGGCCACCGCGTAGAGCGCGACGACGGCCGCGCGGGAGGCGGGCGAGACCCGCAGCCGAGCGGCCAGCACCCACAGGAGCACGCCGGCGACGACGGCCGCGGCCGTCCCGGCGAGATCGGCGACGTCCGCCGGCAGCAGCGTGCTCAGCACGTCCCGCGCGGTCGGGAGCGGCCGCGGCGCGCCTGCACCACCGCCACGAGCGTGGCCCCGAGCGCGAGCGCGCCCAGCAGCAGGTCCGGCAGCAGGCCGTGCGCGTCGGCGGCCCCGCCGTAGCCGGCGTCGACCGGCCCGGGCGGCACCGCCACCGGCCCGGCGGCGTCCACGTGCGGCCGGGCCGCGAGCGTGCCGTTGTCGGACACCACCACGACGGTGACGACCTGGTTGGCTCCCACCCCGACCGACAGCGGGGTCGGAGCCGAGCCCGCGGCCGACGCGCTGAGCGTCAGGGTCCCGGCCGGGACCGCCCGGTACGGGCCGGCCTGGCCCGCGGCGAGCCCGAGCGCGATGGGCGACCCGCCGGGACCGCGGACGTCCAGCGTCGCGGCGTCCGCCGCGGCCGAGACCACCCGCAGGCGGGCCCCGCCGTTGGTCGGCGGGGTCAGGTCGTCGGTGAGGATCGTCAACCCGGTCGTGGTGGTCTTGCCGACCGCCGCGAGGGTGTAGGACGCCCCGGCCACCGCCTTGAGCGCGGCGGTCACCGCGGGAGGCCCGTTCTCGCCGGACGGGCGGATCGCCACGACGTAGTCGCCCGGCTCGAGCCGCTGGTAGTCCGAGACCCCGCCGTACATGGCCGCGGGCAGCATGACCGTCTTCGACGGGTCGGACGCCGACGTGACCGTCATGGCGACGCCGCCGCCGTCCGGGGCGAGCTGGGCGAGCCGGACGTACGTGCCGGTGTCGGCGCCCGCGGGCGAGGCGAACGCCAGCACCCAGGCGGCGACGGCGACCAGCGCGGCCACGACGCCGGCCGGCCGCGGGCGGGACCGCAGCGTCCGCGGGCCGGTCCGTATCGGTCGGGTCGTCGCGGTCACTGGCCCCACATCCTCTCCGCAGACGGGTCCCGGCATCCCTCACCGACGCCACGATGCGGCGGGAGGTTAGCCACGTCCGGCGGGCGGCCGCGAGGCGCCCCCGGCGTGTCGGCCCGGCTCCGTGCAGTTGCACGTCGGGGGTGCGGTGTCACCCGGTAGCCGGACCCGGGATTACGCTCGGACGACCTAGCGATGCCGCCGATTTCGTTACTCTCGGCAACATTCCTCCGATCGTCACGGCCAGCCTTCACTGAGATGGACTATGAGACCCACTCCACAGGGGCATGACGCCCGGCACGCGCGTACCGATACGCAAGACGTGCACGACACGTTCGTCGCCGACTCCGCGGCACGCGCCGCGAGCCGGCTGCTCGACGCCGGCGGAGAGCCGGAGGCCGGGCCGTTCCCCATCGGCCGCCGCGGCTACGAGCCCGCGGCGGTCGACGCCGTCGTGGGACGGCTGCAGGGCTCGCTGCACTCGCTGCGCGCTGCGCTGTCCGAGAGCGAACGCCGCCGTGAGCAGGCCGAGCGGCACGCGCTTTCCGTCGAGGACGAGATCCGGACCGTGCGCAGCACCGCGGGCGCCGAGCCCGCCGCGGAGAGCGGATTCGGGGCGCGCGCGGAGCGCATGCTCCGGCTGGCCGAGACCGAGGCCGCCGACGTCCGGGCCGCCGCGGGGCAGGCCGCCGCCGAGCTGATGGACCGGGCCCGCCGGGAGGCCGAGACGCTGCGCCACGACGCCGAGCGACGGGCGATCTCCGTCGCCGCGCGCGCCGAGGAGCACGCGGCCCGCCGGATCGCGGCGGCGCAGGAGCGCGAGGAGTCCCTGCGCGAGCAGGTCCGCGTCGCGCAGCTGCAGGCCGACGGCGTCCGCGGCGCGGCGATGCGGGCGGCGGAGAGCACGCGGGAGCACGTGGAGGCGGAGGTACGCGAGCAGCGCGAGCGGGTCGGTCGCGAGCTCGCCCGGGAGCGGGCCGCCGTCGAGGCGGACCTCGCGCGACTGCGACGGACGGGCCAGCGGGCACGGTTGGACCTCCACGCACTCGCCGGGGCGCTCACCGCGGCGGTCGAGATGCCGGCCCCACGCCCCGGACCGGCGGAGGCGCGCGCCGCGGAGATCTGAGACGCCGGGCGGACCGCGGCCAGCTCGCTCGTCCCGCCCCGATGTGCGCCCGGCCGTGGCCGTGGCGTGGCACATCCGTGTGCATCACCGCGCCGGTCCGGCGCGGTCGGGAGGGGAGGGCCCAGTGGGTACGTTCGGCGACGCCGTGCGCCCCGCCGCGAGCGGGCCGGGGCGGCGCTCGTCCGTCGCCGAGCTGGTGGCCGGCATGACCGTCGCCGAGAAGATCGGCCAGATCACCGGGGTCGCGCTGGGCTCCAGCGGCCCGCACGGCCTGGGTCCGGGGGCGCCGGGTGTCCTCGTCGTGCCGCCCGCGCCGCTCGGCGAGACGGCCCGCCGCGTCGCCGACGTCCAGGCGGGCATCGTCGCCGCCTCCCGGCTGCGCGTCCCCGCGCTGGTGCTCGCGACCGGCGAGCCGACCGACCTGCCGGCCCTGCCGCCCGCGCTGGTGCGGGCGGCGACCTGGAACACCGAGCTCGTCGGCCGCCTCGCCGCGACCTCGGCCGCGACGCTCGCGGGCGCTGGCGTGCACGCCGGCAGCGGCCCGTCCGCCGCGCCCGCGCTCCTGCGGGCCAGCTGGGCGGACGTCTCGGCCAGCCTCGGCGACGACCCGGTGCTGGCGGCCGAGATGCTGGCGGCGCACGTCGCCGGCATGCAGGGGCCGCCGACCGCGCGGTTCGGGCCCGGCCGGCTCGCCGCGCTGCTGGCCGACCTGGGCGGGGTCGCGGGCCAGCCGGGCCGCGGCGTCGACCACGCCTGGTCGCACCGGTCGCTGCGGGCGGCGGTGCTGCCGCCGGCCGAGGCCGCGGTCCGGGCCGGTGCGGCGCTGGTCACGCCCGCCCCGGTCGGCAACGACGGCATCCCCACGCACGCCGACTCCTGGCTGCTGCGCGACGTGCTGCGCGAGTGGGGGTTCGACGGCGTCGTCGTCGCGGGCCTGGCCGAGATCACCGCGCTGGCCGAGCGCCACCGGGTCGCGGAGTCCCCGGACGCCGCCCTCGCCATGGCCGTCGAGTCCGGGGTGCACGTCGTGCTGGCGCCGCCGACCGACGGCGCGCACGAGGACGCGCACCGCCGCCTCACCCGGCTGCTCGTCGACGGCCGCGTCTCGCCGTTCCTCGTCGACGCGGCGGTGACGCAGCTGCTGCTGGTCAAGGCCGCGCTCGGGCTACTCGACCCGGAGCGGAGCCGTCCCGCCACCGGCGGCGACGCCGAGCGCTACCCGCTGGCCGAGCAGGCCGCGGCGGAGTCGCTGGTGCTGCTCACCGACCCCCGCACGTCCCTGCCGCTGGCGGCCCGCGGCGCGATCGGCGTCGTCTCGGCGGGCCCGGCGGCCGAGACGGTCGGTGTGCGCGCCCTCGTCGCCGCGCTCGCGAGCCGCCATCCCGGCGGCGCGCGGGCACTCGACCCGGTGCCGGGCGCGGACCTGCCCGCCGATGTGGACGCCGTCGCCGTGCTCGTCGAGGACGCCGCCGAACGGACGTGGGCGGCCGAGACCCTGGTGGGCCGCCTGGTGGCCTCGGGCCGGCCGTGCGTCGCGGTCGTGTGCGGCGGCGACCCGCGCGACGTCGGCGCGCTCGTCGCGACGACCGCTGCGGTCCTGCTGTGCTGGCAGCCCGTCACGGCCCACGCCGCGACGCTCGCCGCCGTCCTGCTGGGCGAGGCGGAGGCGGGTGGCCGGCTGCCGCTGACGATCACCGGCCCGGGCGGCGAGGTGCTGTTCCCGCTCGGGCACGGGTCCGGCTACACCCGCTTCGAGTACTCGCACCTGCGCATCGGGCCCGACCGGACGTCGAACGGCGCCCAGGTCGTCGTCTCGTGCCGGGTCACCAACACGGGGACGCGGCCCGGCAAGGAGGTCGTGCAGGTGCACGTCCACGACGACGTCGCGAGCATCGCCCCCAGCGGACGCACGCTGGCCGCGTTCGCCGTCGTGACGGTCGAACCGGGCCGCACGACGACCGTCACCCTGCGGATACCCGCGGAACGGGTCGCGCTGTGGGACCGCGCGATGCGGCACGTCGTCGAGCCGGGCACGTTCACGGTGCTGGTCGGCCGCTCGGCGACCGACGTGCGGCTGCGCGGGTCGTTCGTGGTCGACTCGACCCGCGACCTCACGCAGCCTCCGGCCTGACCGGGCGCCCGACAACGCCACCACCGGACCTAACGAACGGCACTTTCGTCACATAGGTGCTCACGAAAGTGCCGTTCGTAGGTCGGCATCAGGGCGGGCGCGTGCTCAGCCCTTGCGCTTGGCGATCTCCTCACGCAGCTGCGGCGCGACCTTGAACAGGTCCCCCACCACTCCGTAGTCCGCGATCTCGAAGATCGGCGCCTCCGGGTCCTTGTTCACCGCCACGATCGTCTTCGACGTCTGCATCCCCGCCCGGTGCTGGATCGCCCCCGAGATCCCCAGCGCGATGTACAGCTGCGGCGACACCGTCTTGCCGGTCTGCCCCACCTGGAACTGGTGCGGGTAGTACCCCGAGTCCACCGCCGCCCGCGACGCCCCCACCGCCGCACCCAACGCATCCGCCAGTCCCTCGACGACCGAGAAGTCATCCGCCGACCCGACCCCGCGGCCCCCGGACACGACCACGCTCGCCTCGGTCAGCTCCGGACGGTCCCCGCCCACGATCGGCTCCCGGCTCGTGACCACGGCCACCCGCCCCGACGCGGCCGGCACCTCCACGGCCTCCTCCGCCCCCGCGCCCGCGGTGTCGGACACCTCCACCGACCCCGGCCGCACCGTGACCACCGGGTGCGCCGTGGTCGCCTTCGCCTGCGCGGTGAACGCACCACCGAACACCGAATGCGTCACGACCGGGCCACCGTCCCCCGCCGCCACCGCGACGACGTCGTTGAGCCAGCCCGACCCGGTCCGCGCCGCCAGCCGCCCGGCGATCTCCTTGCCGTCCGCAGAGGCCCCCAGCAGCACCGCCACCGGATCCTTGGCCTCCACCAGCGCGGCCAGCACGTCGACCTGCGGGGTCAGGAAGTCCTCCCGGTCGGTCTCGGCGACGTAGACCTTCTCCGCCCCGTGCGCCTTCAGCCCGTCGGCCAGCTTCGCCGCCGTCCCCGCCGGACCGACCACCACCGCGGCCGGCTCCCCCACCTCCCGCGCCGCGGCCAGCAGCTCGTAGGTCGCCTTCTTCGTCTCACCCTCGACGTGGTCGACGAGGACCAGCACCTCACCCATGGTTTCTCCTCCTCGAACCGTCGGCTCAGATCAACTTCTGCGAGACGAGGAACGCCGCGATCTTCGACCCGCCGTCGCCCTCGTCGTCGACCTTCTCCCCCGCGCTCTTGGGCGGCTTCGGGGACGCCTCGGTCACCACCGACGCGGCGTGGGCCAGCCCGACCGAGCCGGCGTCGATCCCGACGTCGGCCAGCGTCAGCGCGGCGACCGGCTTCTTCTTCGCCGCCATGATCCCCTTGAACGACGGGTACCGCGGCTCGTTGATCTTCTCCGACACCGAGACGACGGCCGGCAGGTCCGCGGCCAGCATCGTCACCCCGTCGTCGGTCTCCCGGCGCACCGACAACGCAGAGCCGTCCACCGACAGCTCCCTGGCGTGCGTCAACGCCGGCCAGCCGAGCAGGTCGGCCACCATCGCCGGCAGCGCCCCGCCCCGCCCGTCGGAGGCCTCGTTCCCGGCGACCACCAGATCGACCCCGTCGACCGTCCCGACGGCGGCCGCCACGATCTTCGCCGTGGCGACGGCGTCCGAACCGGCCACGGCCTCGTCCGACAGGTGCACGGCCTTGTCCGCGCCCATCGAAAGGGCCTTGCGGATCGCGTCGCTCGCCCGGTCCGGACCCACGGTCAACACCGTGACCTCCGAGCCGTCGTGGGCCTCCTTCAGCTGCAACGCCGCCTCGACCGCCCGCTCGTTGATCTCGTCAAGCACCGCGTCGGTCGCCTCCCGGTCCAACACCCCGTCCGACCGCAACTTCCGGTCCGAGTAGGTGTCGGGCACCTGCTTCACCAGCACCACGATGTTCATGGGATCTCTTCGCCTCCCGGCCATCGGCGCGGACACGAGGCTGTCCGCTCTCTCGCTGCTCGCAATTGTTACCAGGGAGTAAGCAGGCGGCAAACGGGCGCGCGCGTGAATCGGCTCACGGACCCGGATAAAGTCGGCCGGTGGCAGGGACCGGGCGGTACGCGGTGGTGACGGCGTGGTCGTGACCGGGTACGACGACCGCAACGGCTGCGGCTACGTCGTCAGCACGGGGCGGGACGTCGCGCGGGCCCTGCCGGGAGCCCAGCACGTGCGCCACGCGGGGCTGACGGTGGCGGCGACGCCCGAGGTCGCCGCCACGCTGCGCGACGCGCTGGTCCGCCAACCGGTGGCGATGCTGAGCTGGACGGGCCCCGAGGTGCCCCTCACGCTCGACGACCGCACGCTGCTGGCGTGGCTGCGGCACACCGTCGGCGGCGTGCTCACCGTCAACGGCGACCCTGGCCCCGACCCGCGCCTGCGCTCCCGGCCGAGCTGAGCGTCCGCCCCCTCGGGCGCGGCCGCGGGGGCCGCCGCGGCCCCCGCGTAGACTGACGGGTCGTGCATCCCGACGCCGCCGACCTCCACGAGCTCGAGACCACCCTCAAGAGCATCGAGGCGGTCAGCGACCTCCCCCGGCTGCGTGAGGAGATCGCCGACCTCTCCGACCAGGCGGGCCAGCCCGACCTGTGGGACTCCCCCGAGGTCGCCCAGCAGGTGACGAGCCGGCTGGCGCACGCGCAGGGCCAGCTGCGCCGGCTGGAGGACCTGCGCCGCCGCGTCGACGACCTGCCGGTGCTGTACGAGCTGGCCGAGGAGGCCGAGGGCGAGGAGCGCGCCGCCGCGATCGCCGAGGCCGACGCCGAGCGCGTCTCGCTGAACGCGGACGTCGCCTCGCTGGAGGTCCGGACCCTGCTCTCGGGCGAGTACGACCCGCGCGAGGCGCTCGTGACGATCCGCGCCGGCGCGGGCGGGGTCGACGCGGCCGACTTCGCCGAGATGCTCATGCGGATGTACCTGCGCTGGGCGGAGCAGCACGGCTACGCGACGGACGTCTACGACACCTCCTACGCGGAGGAGGCCGGGATCAAGTCGGCGACGTTCCAGGTCCACGCGCCCTACGCCTACGGCACGCTGTCGGTCGAGCAGGGCACGCACCGGCTCGTGCGGATCTCGCCGTTCGACAACCAGGGCCGCCGCCAGACGTCGTTCGCCGGCGTCGAGGTCGTCCCGGTCGTCGAGTCCACCGACCACGTCGAGATCGACGAGAAGGACCTGCGTGTCGACGTCTACCGCAGCTCAGGGCCCGGCGGCCAGGGCGTCAACACGACCGACTCGGCCGTCCGGCTCACGCACCTGCCCACCGGCATCGTCGTGACCTGCCAGAACGAGCGCAGCCAGCTGCAGAACAAGGCCCGCGCGATGCTCGTGCTGCAGGCCAAGCTGCTCGAGCGCCAGCGGCAGGAGGAGCGGGCGAAGATGGACGCGCTGCGCGGCGACGGCGACTCCTCGTGGGGCAACCAGATGCGCTCCTACGTCCTGCACCCGTACCAGATGGTCAAGGACCTGCGCACCGAGCACGAGGTCAACAACCCCTCGGCCGTCCTGGACGGGGACATCGACGGCTTCATCGAGGCCGGCATCCGGTGGCGCCGCACGCAGGAGATGGCCGCCTCGTAGCCCGGTGGCCGGTCCTCAGCGGCGTTGGCGCACCGCCTCGTACAGCGCCATCGCGCCCGCCGCCGCGGCGTTGAGCGAGTTGACGCGCCCGAGCAGCGGGATCGCGACGGTGACGTCGGCGTGCTCGAGCCACTGCGCGCTCACCCCCGTGCTCTCCGCGCCGACGACGACGGCGACGGGCCCGGTCAGGTCGGCGTCGGGCAGCGGTGTCGTCCCGGCGGGCGTGGTGACGGCGACGCGGACGCCGCGGGTACGCAGCCAGGCCAGCACCTCCTCGCTGGGCGCCGCCGCGACCGGCAGCGCGAACACGGTGCCCTTGCTCGCGCGCACGACGTTGGGGTTGCCCAGGTCGGTCACGCCGGACGCGCTGAGCGCCGCGGCGACGCCGCACGCCTCGGCGGTGCGCAGCAGCGCCCCCAGGTTGCCCGGCTTCTCGACGGCCTCGGCCACGAGCAGCAGCGGCTGCGGCCCCGGCTCGAGGTCGGCGAGCGCCCGCCCGGGGCTCGGGACGACCGCCAGCCAGCCGTCCGGCGACTCCCGGTAGGCGACCCGCGCGAACACCTCGGTGCTGACGGACGTGACCCGCGCCCCGGCGGCCCGCAGGTCGGTCGCCAGCCCGGCGTCGCCCGAACGGGCGATTTCCGGCGCCCACCACAGCTCCCGTGGCCGGACGCCGGCCGCCAGCGCCATCCGCAGCTCGTCGACGCCCTCCACCAGCGTGACGCCAGCGGCGTCGCGCGCCCGCCGGCCACGCAGCCGGACCAGCGCCTTCACCCGCGGGTTCGCCGTGCTGGTCAGCTCCACCCCGGCCGCCCGCACGCCCGCAACCCTAGCCCCGACCCCCGACGCCGCCCGCTCCACCGCAGGTCGCGGACGCTAGTGTCCTGCCGTGCCCAGTCCGGCGGAACGTGATCGACCGTTGACCGTCAGTGTCGACGCTCGGAGCATGGTCCGCCTGACCTGGGAGCCCGGCGTCCGCATCGACGGCGAGCTGGCGACGGCCGCGATGGCGATGGTCGACGAGCTGAACGCGGGGCAGCAGCGGCCGTTGCTCGTGACGATGACCGACATCGCCGAGGTCACCCGCAGTGCCCGCCAGGCGTTCACCCGGGAGTGCTCGGCGTCGCGGATCGCGCTGCTCGGTGACTCCCCGGTCGACCGCATGCTCGCCAACTTCTTCGCCGGCGTCTTCCGCGCGCCGGTGCCCACGCGGTTCTTCACCTCCGAGGCCGCCGCGGTGGGGTGGCTGCTCGATGCCGGCACCGCGCCCTGACCCGCGCATCGAGCAGCTCGTCGAGCACGTCGTGCGGCTCGCGTCCGGCGAGCTGTCGGCCCGCCTGGCCCCGTCGCCGGTCCGCGACGACATCGACGCGATGATCATCGGGCTGAACATGATGGCCGAGGAGCTGCAAGCGCTCTCGACCGAGTTCGAGGCGCGGGTGGCCCAGCGCACGGGCGAGCTGGAGGAGGCCCGCCGCGAGCTCGAGCGGCTCGCCCTCTACGACCCGCTGACCGGCCTCGCGAACCGCACGCTCCTCGCCGAGCGGCTGCACGCCAGCCTCGAGGGTGCCGGGCTCGGCTTCCGCCCGCCGACGGTCCTGCTGCTCGACCTCGACGGGTTCAAGGCGGTGAACGACAGCTTCGGCCACCCGGTCGGCGACCAGCTGCTCGTGGAGGTCGCGCGGCGGCTGCGCGCGGTGGTCCGCGTCGACGACACCGTGGCCCGCCTGGGCGGCGACGAGTTCGCGCTGCTGCTCGCGGGCACGCCCGTGCCGGACGCCGTGCAGGTGGCGTGGCGGATCGCGCGGTCGATCGCCGAGCCCGTCCGGATCGGGTCGCACACGTGCTGGGTCAGCGCGAGCGTCGGGATGCGCGTCGCGGAGCCCGGGGACCGGCCGGACATCCTGCTGCGCGACGCCGACACGGCCATGTACGCCGCCAAGGCCCGCAACCGCGGCACGGTGGTGTCGTTCGAGCCCGCCATGCACGCGGCGGCCGCCGCCCGGATGGACCTGACGGCCGACTTGCGGTGCGCCGTGTCCGACAACCGGCTCGAGCTGCGGTTCCAGCCGATCGTGGAGCTCGACGGCGGGCGCATCGACGGCGTGGAGTCGCTGCTGCGCTGGCGACACCCCACGCGGGGCCTGCTCACGCCGACGGAGTTCATCACGACCGCCGAGGAGGGCGGCCTCGTCACCGGGCTGGACCAGTGGGTGCTCGACGCCGGCCTGGGCCAGCTCGCGCGCTGGCGGCGCTCCGTGCCGGCAGCGCGCGCGCTCGGCATGCACGTCAACATCTCACCGGTCGACCTGCGCGCGCCCCGGTTCGCCGAGGGGGTCGTCAACCGGCTCGCCCACCACGGGGTGGCCGGGTCCGACCTCACCCTGGAGGTGACCGAGACGCAGCTGCTCGGCGAGGACCCCGCGACGGCCCACGCGCTGAGCGTGCTGCGCCGGGCGGGCATCGGGGTCGCGATCGACGACTTCGGCGTCGGCTACTCGTCGCTGGGCTACTTCCGCAGGCTCTCGGCGGACGTCGTCAAGATCGACCGGTCGCTGGTCGCCGGCATCGACACCGATCTGGCGCAGCACCGGGTGGCCGCGGCGATCCTCGCCGTGATCGACGCCTTCGGCGCGGTGGCCATCGCCGAAGGCGTGGAGACCGAGGGCCAGGCCGCGGCCCTGCGCGGCCTCGGCTGCCGCTTCGGCCAGGGCTTCCATCTGGGACGGCCGATGGACGCCGAGGCGCTCGCCACCCGGCTGGCCGTCGTCCGGAGCGCACCCGGCGGCTAGCGTCGGGACCGGCGACGACCGACGCGGGGGCCGATGGTGCGCTGGCGCAGGCTGGGGCTGGTACTGCAGGTGGCGCGCCTGTCGATGCGCCCCCCGCGCGGCCTGCTCCGCCGCTGGGACCGGTTCTGGGCCGACACCGCCCGCACGGGCGACGGCGGGGACGTCCTGTGGGACTCCAGCGGCTCCGGCGAGGCCCGGCGGCTCGCCGAGCTCCTCGCGGCGCTCGCGGACCGGGACCTGCCCGCGGTCGACCTCGGCTGCGGCAACGGCCGCCTGTCCAGGGCGCTGGCCGCGCACTTCCCGGAGGTGCTCGGGGTCGACCTGGCCCCGCACGCCGTCGACCGGGCGCAGGCCGAGTCGGCGGGCGTCCCGAACGCCGCGTTCCGCGTCGGGGACCTCACGGCCGCCGACGCGGGCGCGCGGTGGGCGGCGGAGGTCGGCGAGAGCAACGTCGCCGTCCGCGGCGTGCTGCACGTGCTGCCGCCCGCCGCGCGGCGGCGGGCCGCCGCGACGATCCTCGCGCTGGCCGGCCGCCGCGGCACGGTGCTGGTCGCGGAGACCAACCACCGCGGCTCCCTGCTCGGCTACCTCGAGAGCCTCGGCGCCGGCCCGTCCGGGATGCCGGCGCCGCTCGCGCGGGCACTGTCGGCCGGCCTGCCGCGGCCGTCGCGGTTCGGGGCGGCGGAGCTCGACGCGGTGTTCCCGCCCGCCGCCTGGGAGCGGTTGCACGTGGACGCCCACGCGGAGATCACGACCGCGTTGGCCGGCGGGCCGATCCCGGGCTTCGTCGCCGTCCTGCGCCGCCGCTGACCGGCGCCCGGGGGTCAGCCGTACCGGCGCATCTCGTCGAAGAAGTCCTCCACCACCTGCAACTTCCCCGACCGCGCCACCTCCCCGTACACGAACCCACCCACCGCCAGGTCCAACACCCCCAACCCGAACGGAGAGAACACCACCGTCCCCTCCCCCGGCATCACCACCCGACCCGACAACACATCATCCAACGTCCCCGCCAAGAACTCCCGACCACCCGTCAACTTCTCCACCAGATGCGGCGACGTATCCGCCTTCAAACAATGCTCCACATCATCCACCACATTCGTCGCCGACAACAACACCTCCGGCGCCAGATCCCGCAACGACACATGCAACACCAACGGCCCATGCCCGAACCACGACACATCCCCCACATGCGGCGACCCCGCCACCGTCGCGAACACCACCAAATCACTACCCCGGATCAACGACTCCGCCGACCCATGCACCCGCACCGAACCCGACCCCGAACGCTCCAGATACCCCCGAAAACCCTCAGCCGACTCCGCCACCAGATCGAACACCCCGACCTCGTCGAACTCCCACCCCGTCCCCACCAAAAACGTATGAATATACCGAGCGATCAACCCCACCCCGAAAAACCCCACCCGCCGCGGCCGCACCCGACCCCGACCCAACACCTCCGCCGCCAACGCCGCCGACGCCGCCGTCCGCGTCGCCGAAATCACCGACGACTCCAGACACGCAAACGGATACCCCGTCACATGATCATTCAAAATCAACACCGCAGACGCCCGCGGAATCCCCGCAGCCACATTCTCCGGAAAACTCGAAATCCACTTCACACCATCCACCGGAGCCGGCCCACCCAACGACGCCGGCAACGCAATGATCCGCGACGACGGCCGATCCGGAAACCGCAGGAAATACGACGGAGGATTCACCGTCGCACCCGCACCGTGCAACCGGTACGTCGCCTCCACCAGATCCGTCACCTCCCGCTCCCGACCCGCCAACACCGCACGCACCTGCGCACCCGACACCACCGCGAACGTGGGGGAGGTGAACGCGGGCGGCTGCGGGTCCGAGGTCCCGGGCGTGGTCGCGGCGCTCATGCCGCACCGCCCGTCGGCGCGGCGGGCATGCAGTCGGCGAGCCGCACGGGGTCGGCCAGCGCGGCGACGATCTCCCGGTCGCCCTCGTAGGGCTCCCGCCCGTGGGCGAAGCGGATGTTGTCGACCAGCAGCACGTCACCGGCCTGCCAGTGGTGGCGCAGGGTGTGCGCGGCGTAGGTCTGGTTGAGCAGCTCCACGATGCCCGGGCCGATCGGCTCGCCGTGGCCGAAGCGGGTGGTGAACGGCAGCCCGTCCGGGCCGTAGGAGTCGACCATGTACTGGCGCACGTCCGGGTCGAGGGTCCACTCGTTGAGGAACGCGATCTGGTTGAACCAGCAGAACCGGCCGGTGCGCGGGTGGCGGATCAGCGCGGGGCGGCGCTGGCGGGTGCGCAGGCCGCCGTCGGGGGTCCAGGCGAACTCGATCTGCTGGGCGCGGCACTGGGCCTCGACGGCGCGCTGGTCGGTGGTGCCGAAGGCCTCGGTCCAGGAGGCGCCGATCTCGTCGTTGTAGGTGCGGCACAGCTGCCAGCCCTCGTGGGCGAAGCGGTCGACCAGGTCGCGGGGCAGGGCGCTCAGGATGGCGGTGGCGTCGGCGAGGGTGGTGGCGCCGCCCTGGGCGGGCGGGGTCAGGCAGGCGAACATCAGCAGGCCGGGGAACTCCAGGTTGTAGCTGAGCTCGTGGTGGTTGCACATCTGCTCGGGCGCCGGCCAGGGGGTCGCCGTGTAGAGGCCGCGACCCAGGTGCTGGCGCGGCGCGAAGGCCTCCCGCTCGGGCATCAGCGTGCCCATGCTCTGGAAGACCGCGGCGGCACCGCCGTGGTCGCGCACGCCCAGTCCGCGCACGACCAGCGCGCCCAGGTCCGTGACGGCCGCGCGCAGCGCGCCGCGGTGGGCGGCCAGCCAGCGGTCCGGCGGCGCGGCCGGGTCGACGGCGACGAGCGGCGGCCCGCCGGGCCCGCGGTGCAGGTTCAGCCGGGGGTTCGGGGTTGACATGGCAGTCTCCGGTAGCAGGTCGGGGCGATGATGGTCGTCGGGAAGCCGCGCGGCCTACGGCGTCGCGGCGGCCGCCCGGTCCAGCAGGGCGGCGAGGTCGGCCAGTACGGGGTTGCGGGTGATGTCGGGCAGCGACACGACCCGCTTGAGCACGACGGCCAGCTTCACCGCCGACAGCGACGTGCCACCGAGGGCGAAGAAGTCGTCGCGCCGGTCGATCTGCTCGACGGGCGTGCCCAGGATCTCCGACCACGCCTCGGCCAGCCGGATCTCCGCCGGGGTCGCCGGCGCCTCGCGGTCCGCGCTCACGCTCGTCGAGGAGGCGAGCTCGGCGGCCAGGACGCGCAGGGCCTTGCGGTCGATCTTCTCGTTGGCGGTCAGCGGCAGGGCGTCGCGCTGGTGGATCGCCGAGGGCACCATGTACTCCGGCAGCGAGGCCCCGACCTCCTCGCGCACCCGCTCCGGATCCAGCGGCGCGTCCGCGGCGACGAAGCCCACCAGCCGGGCCCCGCGCCCGTCGTCGGCCACCACGACCGCGGCGGCCCGCACCCCCGCCACCCGCAGCAGCGCGCTCTCCACCTCACCCAGCTCGATCCGGAACCCCCGCACCTTCACCTGACCGTCACGACGCCCCAGGAACTCCAACTTCCCCTCCGGCAACCACCGCCCATAGTCACCACCCAGGTACAACCGCTCCCCCGGCCGGTACGGATCCACCCGGTAACACTCCCGCGTCCGATCCGGATCATTGATGTACCCACGACCCACACACACCCCGGCGAACGCGATCAACCCCGGCGCCCCCAACGGCACCGGCACCAGGTTCTCGTCCACCACCGACAACCGCACGTTCCGCACCGGCGGACCCAGCGGGACCCGGGCCCGCTCCGGGCACGGCGTACAGCACCTCGTGGTTCGTGTCGTCCGAGGTCTCGGTCAACCCGTAGGCGTTCACCAGGGGGATGCCGGTGACGGTGGCGAACCAGCGCTGGGTCAGCTCCTTCGTGAGTGCCTCCCCCGTCACCGACACGATCCGCAGGTCCGGCAACGCCCGCGGCCGCCGCGCCAGCAGACTGAGCAGCACCTCCAGGTAGCTCGGGACGACCTGCAGGACGGCGACCCGCCGCTCGGCGACGGTGTCGACGTAGCGGTCGGCGTCCAGCACCACATCCTGCGGGATGATCACCGTCTGCCCGCCAACCAGCAACCCCGCAACCAGCTGCCACAACGAGATGTCGAAACACTGCGGCGCCGTCTGCGCCACCACCGTGCCCTCACCGACACCCAGATCCTCGATCTTCGCCAGCAGATGGTTCAACATCCCCGCGTGCTCGCACATCGCCCCCTTCGGCTCACCCGTCGAGCCCGAGGTGAAGTAGATGTACGCCAGCTGCCCGGCCGCGACCGGCACGCGGGGGTCCTCGTCACCGCGCGCCTCCGCGACCGCGTCGGCGACGGTCAGGGTCTCGACCGCAGGCAGGTCGGCCAGCGCCTCGGTCAGCGTGGCGGTCGCACCGTCCTGGGTCAGGACGAACCGGCACTCCGAGCGGCGCAGCACCGCCCCGATCCGACCCGCCGGGAACTGCGGCTCCAACGGCAGGTACACCCCACCCGCCTTGAACACGGCGAGCACCGCCACCAGCCAGTCCAGATCCCGCTCGGTCACCACCGCCACGACATCCTCGGCACCCAACCCCCGAGCCAACAACGCCCGCGCCACCCGGTTCGCCCGCGCGTTCACCTCCCCATAGGTCAGGCTCCGGTCCCGCCACACCACCGCCACCCGACCCGGATCCCGCCCCACCCGCTCCTCGAACACCTCATGCGCCCGACGGTCCGGCAACACCCGCTCCGGCCCGGTGAACCGGCTCACCTGCATCGCCACCTCGGCGGCCGACACCAGGCTCCGCTCACCCGGCACGGCATCCGGTTCCGTGGCCATCCGCTCCAGCGCCGTCACGTGGTACCCCGCCAGCCGCGCCGCGGCGTCCGCGTCCAGCGCCTCGCTCCGGTAGCGCAGCACCAGGCTCTCGCCGCCGTCCCGCGGGACGACGCCAAGGACAGCGACCTCGTCGCCCTCGGGATCCCGCCCCGGTCCGGCCGGGTCCAGGACGGTCTCGAACACCGGGCCGGCCACACCCAGCTCCCGGCGCAGCTCGTCGACGGGGAAGCCGGCGTTCGCCACCAGGTCGGCATCGCTGCGGGCAGCGGCCCCCAGCAGGGCCCGCCACGACACCACGTCCGTGTCCAGCAGCACCGGCAGCGCCCCCGCCGCGGTCGACCGCCCGGCCACGACCTCGGCCTCGGCCGAGACCGCAGCCAGCACCGCCGCGTGCGCCGCGAGCAGGGCCGCCGACCGCGTCGCGCCCGCCGCCTCGACCGCCGCCAGCAGCTCCGCCGGAACCGCCAGCTCGCACACCCCGACGCCCGCGGTCGGGTCCAGCGTCCAGCGCGGCAGCTCGGTCCGGCCACCCGCGATCAGCACCGCCCGCCAGTACGCGCGGGCCGGGTCCTCGGCGGCCGGCTCAGGCCAGGGAGCGGACGTGGCCGCGGGGGTGAGTCCGGCCCGATCCGCGGCCGGTGGGGCCGGGAACCCCGGCGCCGCCGGGAAGGGCGGGACGTCGAACGCCGGGGCCGGGAACGGCGGGGCGTCGGACGGGGCCACCGGGAAGGGCGGGACGTCGAACGCCGGGGCCGGGAACGGCGGGGCCGGGTCGGGCTGCGGGTCGGTCGAGGTCATCGCGGATCTCCGTGGCCGGGGCGCGCTCGGCGCCGTATCGGGTGGGAACGGGCAGCTCGCGGGCGGGGTTGCCGCCCCAGTACGCACCGGCCGGCACCTCCTCGCCCTTCATCAGGAAGGAGTCGGCGGCGATGACGGCGCCCTCGCCGACCGTGACGCCGTAGTGGACCAGCGCACCCGAGCCGATCGAGGCCCCCGCCCCCAGCTCGGTGTGGTCGGACTTGAACGCGCCGTCCTCCTGCGAGTGGCACTGCAGGATGCTGCCCTCGTCCAGGGTGACGTCGTCCCCGATCGTCAGCAGCGTCCGCTCGGTCATCGCCGCGCCCATGTCCAGCACCCGGCGGCCGATCTTCGCGCCGAGCAGGCGCGTGACCAGGTTCTTCCACGGCGTGCCGGCCAGTATCCGGTCGGTCCCCGTCGGCATGACCAGCTTCCAGTAGCGCTCGTGGCGCCAGAACGGCTTGTCGTAGATGGAGCACGACTGCGGGCGCCGCCGCCGGAACCCGCCACCGAGCCGCTCGACCAGGACGAAGAACAGCGCGGTGAACACCAGCGACGCGACGATCTCCAACCCGAACGACCAGAACCCGAACACCGGGTAGGTGTCGACCGCGAACAGCGCCAGCAACAGCAGCGCGGACACGTTCACCCAGCGCGCGAGTAGGGCCAGCAGCAGCGTCACGAGGTTGTGGCGGTTCTTGCGGCGCAGCCGCCTGCGCTGCTCGGCCTGGTCGACCTCCAGCTCGAGGTCCCGGCGGACCGAGCGCGGGATCTCGAACGCGGGCGAGCCGAGCAGCCCGACGCCCTCGCGCACGGGTCCGTCGATCGGCACCGCGACCTTCGTGGCCAGCAGGCAGTTGTCGCCCACCTTGGCCTCGGACGGGTAGGCGATGTGGTTGCCCAGGAAGCTCTCGCTCCCGATGGCGACCCGGCCGACCCGGAACGAGGTCGCCGTGACGTCCGCGTTGACGATCGACAGGCCGTCGGCGATCACCGTGCCGGTCCCGATCGTGGACAGGTAGGGAGTGTCGTGGGAGACGGCCGAGCCGAAGTTCGAGCCGGTCTGCACGACCCGGCCCAGGTCGTAGCCCAGCGCGCGCAGGTAGCCGACGATGAACGAGCTGTCGCCCAGCAGCCCGACGAGCGTCTTGACGTTGGTCAGCCGCGCGACCGTGCGGAACAGGGCGTACCTGGCGCCGTAGACGGGGTAGACCTTGCCCGGCCGGTTGGCCAGCCCCAGCAGCCGCGGCAGCGTGGTCACCAGCACGAACGCGACCAGCATCCCGCCGAACACCACGACCGCCCCGCCCGCCAGCGCGTCCACGTACACCAGCGGCTGGTTGAGCGCGACCGGGCCGGGGTCGAGCAGGCTGCGCAGCTTGGGCGCGTTGGCCAGCAGGATGACCAGCCCGCCGAAGGCCAGCGGCAGGTAGACGCCCAGGACCTTGACCACCTGCAGCAGCGAGTACACCGCCGTGCGCGTCCCGCCGACCGTGGCCTGGGGAACCCGGCGGTAGTCGACACCGGTCGGGACCGCAGGCGAGCCGTGGAAGCGGGCACCGGCCGGGACCGCCTGCCCCGAGTGCAGCGCCGAGGCGTGCCCCAGCTGCGCGCCGTCACCCATCGCGGTGTCGATGTCCAGCACGCTCTTCTCGCCGACCACCACGTCGCTGCCCAGCGTGATCCGGCCCAGCCGGATCGTGCCCGCCACCGCCGCGACGCCGGTCATGTGCACGTCCTTGCGGATGACGGTCCCGGACCCGATCGTGATCAGGTCGGTGCACACCGGCACCTGTTTGGTCAGGATCACCACGCCCCGCCCGATCCGCGCGCCCAGCGCACGCAGGTACCACGCGTACAGCGGCGAACCGATGACGAGCGGGACCACGGGGTTGGCCCGCACCAGCGTGCGGACCAGCCAGAACCGGAAGTAGCCCAGGCTCCAGGCGCGGATCTCCCGCTCCTTCCAGCGGCCGATGAGCAGCCACTTCGCCAACACCGGCAGCACGGTCGCCGCGACGAACACCACCCCGCCGACGGCCACCGCGCGCAGGTACACGTCCAGCACCCCGGTGCCCGCGGAGATGACCACGTAGGCCTGGTCGGTCGCCACGCCCAGCAGCGCCGCGTAGCCCAGGAACGTCAGCGTCTGCAGGAACCCGCAGAACAGGTACGCCGCCGTGCTCGCCGGCCGCGGGCGGGGCAGCGGCTCCGCAGGCGGCGGCTCGGTGCGGGCGCCCGCGGGCGTCGCCGCGGCGGCCAGTGCGGCCAGCGTCCGGTGCGCGTAGAGGTCCTTGACGGCCACCGAGGGCAGGTCCCGGCGCCTGCGCACGATCGCGCAGAACCGGGTGAGCGTCATCGAGTCCGCGCCGAGATCCTCGAACACGTCCTGCTCCGGATCGACGCGCTCGACCTTGAGCACCTCGGCGAGCACCTGCGCCAGCCCGGCCGCGACGGTCTCCGGCGAGGCGACGCCCAACCGGTGGCGGACCTCGGGCGCGGCCGTCGGGGTCAGCGCGCGGGCCAGGCCGATCAGCGTCGGGTTCGCGTAGACGTCCTTCACCGACACCGACGGCAGGTCGGACCGCCGCCGCACCCGCGCGCAGAACCGGGTCATGACCATCGAGTCCGCGCCCAGCTCGGTGAACACGTCCTGGTCCGGGCGTACCTCGTCGACCCCGAGCACCTCGGCCAGCACCTCGGCGAGCCCGGACGCCACAACCGCCACGGACTGGCCGGGCGACGTGGTCGTCCCGGCGACCGCGAACGTGCCGGTGTGTCCGGACGACGCGGGACGGGCGGCGTGCGCCAGCCGGCCGGTCTGGCCGGAGCGGCCCGGTGCGGTGCGCCCGGCCTGCGCGGCCCTGGCGGCGTGGGCGGCCCTGGCGACCTGAGCCGGACGGACGGCCGGTGCGGGGTGGACGGCCGGCGCCTGCCGGCCGGCCTGCCCGGGCCGGCCGACCAGCGCGAACCGGCCGCTCTGCCCCGAGCGGTACGCCGGGGCCGGGCGGGCCTGCGCGCGCAGAGCGGCCTGCGCCGAGGGAGCGTCCTGCCCCGGACGGCCGGACGGGGCCGGACGGGGATCCTGCGCCGGACGGACGCCCTGCGCCGGTCCGGCCCCCCGGGCCGGCGGCTCGGCCCGGACGCCCGGTGCCGGCCGGCCGGCCGGCGCGGCAGCCCGGCCACCCTGCTCCGCACGAGCATCCCGCGCGGGGCGGGCATCCTGCGCCGGACGTCCGGACTGCCCCGGACGCGCACCCTGTCCCGGCGCGGCTCGCCCCGCCGCTCGCCCGGCCTGCGGCGGCCCGGCGCCCCAGGCACCCTGACCCGGACGCGGACCCTGCCCTGCACGGGCCCCCTCCGCCGGACGACCACCCTGCGCCGGCCCGGCACCCCAGCCACCCAGCTCCCCGCGAGCATCCTGGGCCGGACGACCGCCCTGCCCCGGACGCGGACCCTGCCCCGCACGGGCCCCGTCCGCCGGACGAGCGCCCTGCGCGGGACCGGCGCTCCAGGCACCCTGCTGCGCCGGGCCGCCTCCCGGGGCCGGCCGGCCGACCTGGCCCGACCGCGCACCCTGCCCCGCACGGGCCCCGTCCGCCGGACGAGCACCCGGTCCCGGACCGGCAGCCCGGCCGCCCTGCTCCGGACGGGACTCCTGGGCCGGACCGGCAGCCTGGCCCGGACGCTTGCCCTCCGCCGGGCGGAGGCCCGGCGCCGGACCGGCACCCCGGGCGCCCTGCTCCGGGCGAGCGTCCTGGGTCGGCCGGCCCCGGTCGGGGCGGCCGCCCTGCACCGGACGGGCACCCTGCGCCGGTGGCGCGGCGGGCGCCGGACGAGCCGACGGAGCCTGCTGGCCGGCCGCAGCCGGGCGGCCCGCCGGCCCCGGACGCCCCGACCCCGCTGAGCCGGGCGCGAGGTCACGCGGCGCGGGTCGGGCACCGGTGGCGGACCCGGGTGGCGGGGCGGGCCATGCCGGGGGCGCACCGGCCGGAGCAGCCGCAGGCGCATCGGCCGCGGCGGTCGGCTTCGGCCGGGCGTGGGCGCCCGAAGCGGGATCCGGGCCGGGCCCGGCCGGCGCCGCCGGCCCGGACTGCGGCGCGGGCCGCCGGTGCCCCGGGGCCGCGTCGCCGGCAGCCGGCAGCGGCGCCGGCGACGCGGCGGCTGCCTCCGCACCGGCGGAGCCGGCCGGCCCGGCGGCGTTGTCCCACCCGACCGGACCGGACCACCCGGCAGGGGCGGCCGGGCGGACGGCAGCGCCCGAGCCGGCGGAGCCGTCCGGCCCGGCAGCAAGGTCCCGCCGGGGCGAGCCGGGCAGGCCGGCGGCGTCGGACGCGGAGGAGGCGGACGCGGAGGAGGCGGCCTCGGCCAGGCGCCGCAGCTCGGCCGCGTCCAGGAACGTCGTGGCCTCCTCCGCGGCCGGGCCGGGCCGGTCGACGAACGTGGTGGCTTCCTCAGCGGCCCGACCGGGCCGGTGCACGAGCGTGGCGGCCTCGTCGACCAGCGCGGCGGGCACGGGGACGACCGTCGTCGCATCGTCGGAGGACCGGGATCGCCGGTCGGCACCGGCATCGCGGCCCGCCGAACCGGAGGCGCCCGGAACCGGCGCCTCCCCCGCCGTGGCGGCGGGGACGGTCGGGTCGGGGACCGGGACGGTCGGGTCGGAGACCGGGACGGTCTGATCGGCCACAGAGGTCGCCGGGTCGGCAACCGGCGTCGGGTCGGCGACCGGCGTCGGGTCGGCCAGCAGCGTCGGGTCGGCTACCGGCGTCGGGTCGGCTACCGGCGTCGGGTCGGCGACCAGCGCCGGGTCGGCCACCGGCGTCGGGTCGGCCACCAGCGTCGGGTCGGCCACCAGCGCCGGGTCGGCCACCAGCGTCGGGTCGGCCACCGGCGCCGGGTCGGCCACCAGCGTCGGGTCGGCCACCAGCGCCGGGTCGGCCACCAGCGCCGGGTCGGCCACCGACGCCGGGTCGGCCACCAGCGCCGGGTCGGCCACCAGCGCCGGGTCGGCCACCGACGCCGGGTCGGCCACCGACGCCGGGTCGGCCACCGGTGTCGGGTCGGCCACCGACGCCGGGTCGGCCACCGGTGTCGGGTCGGCGAGAGGGGCCGGGCCGGCGACAGGCGTCGTCACGTCGGCGACCGCGGCCGCGTCGTCCGGCGCCTCGGTGTCGTCGAGGAGGGCGGCGGCCAGGACGGTGTCGTCGATCACCGTGGTGAGCTCGTCGCCCTCCGCAGCGGCATCGGTCCCGCGCTCCTGCGCCGGGCGCGGAGCGGCCCCGTCCGGCGCCGCGTCGAGGAGGGCATGCTCCGCGGCGGAAGCCGGGGCCGAGTCGCCGGGCTCGGGGACGGCGGAGTCTGTCCCCGGCTGCGGGAAGGACGCCGGAAGGGCCTGAGCGGCCGCCGCACGCAGGCGCTCGTTCTCGGCCTGCAGCCGCATGATCGCCGCCTGCAGGATCCGGACGTCGACCTCGGCGGCGACGTGACCGTCCTCCGAGGCCGCGTGCGCCCGGGCGAGCTCGTCGGCCGGGGCAGCCGCGGGGCGCGGGGCCACCTCGTCGGCCGCGTCGGCCGGTCGGGCGGGCAGGTCGGGGTCCATGGGCGCATCTCCGTGGGTCGGGTCGGGCTCCGGGAAGGGTCCGGTCGTCGCCACGGCTAGGCCGCCATGACGGGCCGGGTCCGGCCATCCGGCAACGCCATGTCGCCGTAGGTCTCCTTGACCCAGTCGGGCTCGTACACGGTGCCCAGATAACGCTCACCCAGATCCGGCGAAATCGTCACCGACACCAGATCCCCACCATCATGCTCAGCCAACCACCGGGACGCCCCACTCACCACCGTCCCCGTCGAACCACCGAACAAGAACCCCCGAGCCGCCAACCGATGACACATCACCACCGCATCCGGCTCCGACACATGCACAACCTCATCAACAAACGACTCATCCAACATCTGCGGCCGCACCGCCATCCCCAACCCCGGAATCATCCGCGGCCCCGCCACATCCCCGAACGTCACCGACCCCACCGTGTCGACCGCCACCACCCGCACCCCCGGCCGATGCGCCCTAAACCACCGAGCACACCCCATCAACGTCCCCGTCGTCCCCGCCCCCACGAACAACACATCCAACCGCGGAAACTCCGCCGCAATCGCCGGCGCCGTCGTCCGCATATGCGCACGCCAATTATCCGCATTAATATACTGATTCAACCACACCGCACCCGGCACCGACGCACACAACGCCCGCACATACGCCATCCGCGCACCCAACAAACCATCATCATTCGGCTCGGTGATCACATGCACCTCAGCGCCGAACGCCTCCATCAACCGCCGCGTCGCCGGATTACACCGCACATCCGTCACACACACGAACCGATAACCCCGATTCGCCGCGATCATGCTCAACGCCACACCGAGATTCCCCGACGAAGACTCCACCACCACCGAACCCGGCCCCAACCGCCCCGCAGCCTCCGCCGCCTCCACCATCCCCGCCGCGGCCTTCAACTTGACCGACCCGGCGAAGTTGAAGCCCTCGCACTTCAGATACAGCGCGTGCCCCACGACCGGCTCGAGATCAACGAACAGGCGATCCTCGTTGAACTCCTGCGGAGCCGAGATGATCGGCATGTCCCCTCCTGTCGAAGCGGTCGTCGCCGCCGTGTCCCGCGGTCGGCGCCCACCGGTGCCGTCCGGCCCGGCCGGGCCGGAGCCGGGCCGGCGGCGCGCCTGCCCACCCTCGTCGACCTCGCCCATCGTCCCCAGCTCCCGGTGTCCGGTTCGGCTCATTCCCAGCATGGAGGAATGGTGGTCCGATGGGGATACCTGAAACGATCCCCCGAGCGACGATTCGGACACGGCCCGTCGGCAGGCTTCTCTCACCCTGAGGTAAGGATGGGCAGGTGGGAACGCGCCCGACCTCCGCCGCAGCGGCCGGACTGCCGCTGACCGGGGAACGCACGGTGCCCGGCGTCAGCCGCGAGAACTACTGGTTCCGGCGCCACGAGGCGGTCTACGCCGCGCTGTCGCCGCGCTGCCGCGGAGGCGTCGTGCTGGAGGCGGGCTGCGGCGAGGGTTACGGGGCCGACCTGCTCGCCGGTGTCGCGTCGCGCGTGCTCGCCCTCGACTACGACGGCCTCGCGATCGGGCACGTGGCGCGCCGCTACCCGCGGGTGGCCGCCGTCCGCGCGAACCTCGTCGGCCTGCCCGTCCGCGACGCCACGGTCGACTCCGTCGTGTCCCTGCAGGTCATCGAGCACCTGTGGGACCAGGAGCGGTTCCTGCGGGAGTGCAGGCGCGTCCTGCGACCAGGGGGGACGCTGCTCGTCTCCACGCCCAACCGGCTGACGTTCTCGCCGGGTCGAGACACGCCGCTCAACCCGTTCCACACCCGCGAGCTCGCCGCGTCGGAGCTGGCCGCCCTGCTCGCCGACGCCGGCTTCGCCGACATCGAGCTGGCCGGCCTGCACCACGGAGCGCGCCTGCGCGCGCTCGACGCGGCGCACGGCGGCTCGCTCGTCGACACCCTGACGGCGCTGGCCGTCTCCGGCGCGGAGTGGCCCGACCGACTGGTCACCGACGTCGCCTCGGTGACCACAACGGACTTCACCCTCGACGCGTCGGGCCTCGACGCCTGCCTCGACCTCGTGGGCGTCGCCGTCCGGCCGTGACGGCGGGGGTCAGCCGTACGGGCATGGGCGGGGGTCAGCCGTACCGGCGCATCTCGTCGAAGAAGTCCTCCACCACCTGCAACTTCCCCGACCGCGCCACCTCCCCGTACACGAACCCACCCACCGCCAGGTCCAACACCCCCAACCCGAACGGAGAGAACACCACCGTCCCCTCCCCCGGCATCACCACCCGACCCGACAACACATCATCCAACGTCCCCGCCAAGAACTCCCGACCACCCGTCAACTTCTCCACCAGATGCGGCGACGTATCCGCCTTCAAACAATGCTCCACATCATCCACCACATTCGTCGCCGACAACAACACCTCCGGCGCCAGATCCCGCAACGACACATGCAACACCAACGGCCCATGCCCGAACCACGACACATCCCCCACATGCGGCGAGGACGCCACCGTCGCGAACACCACCAAATCACTACCCCGGATCAACGACTCCGCCGACCCATGCACCCGCACCGAACCCGACCCCGAACGCTCCAGATACCCCCGAAAACCCTCAGCCGACTCCGCCACCAGATCGAACACCCCGACCTCGTCGAACTCCCACCCCGTCCCCACCAAAAACGTATGAATATACCGAGCGATCAACCCCACCCCGAAAAACCCCACCCGCCGCGGCCGCACCCGACCCCGACCCAACACCTCCGCCGCCAACGCCGCCGACGCCGCCGTCCGCGTCGCCGAAATCACCGACGACTCCAGACACGCAAACGGATACCCCGTCACATGATCATTCAAAATCAACACCGCAGACGCCCGCGGAATCCCCGCAGCCACATTCTCCGGAAAACTCGAAATCCACTTCACACCATCCACCGGAGCCGGCCCACCCAACGACGCCGGCAACGCAATGATCCGCGACGACGGCCGATCCGGAAACCGCAGGAAATACGACGGAGGATTCACCGTCTCACCCGCACCGTGCAACCGGTACGTCGCCTCCACCAGATCCGTCACCTCCCGCTCCCGACCCGCCAACACCGCACGCACCTGCGCACCCGACACCACCGCGAACGTGGGGGGGGGGGGCCGGCGCGTTCACGACGCACCCCCCGCGGCGGCGGGGGCCGACTCGGCGAGCCGCACAGGATCGGCCAGCGCGGCGACGACCTCGCGGTCGCCCTCGTAGGGCTCCCGGCCGTGGGCGAACCGGATGTTGTCGACCAGCAGCACGTCCCCGGCCGCCACGGCTCGCGCAGCGTGTGGGCGGTGTAGGTCTGGTTGAGCAGCTCGACGATCTGGGGCCCGATGGGCTCGCCGTTGCCGAAGCGGGTGGTGAACGGCAGCGCGTCCGGGCCGTAGGAGTCGACCATGTACTGACGCACGTCCGGGTCGAGGGTCCACTCGTTCAGGAACGCGATCTGGTTGAACCAGCTGTAGCGGCCGGTGCGCGGGTGCCGCACGACGGCCGGGCGCCGCTGGCGGGTCCGCAGGCCGCCGTCCGGCGTCCAGGCGAAGTCGATCGCCTGCGTCCGGCACTGGGCCTCGACCGCGCGCCGGTCCTCGGTGCCGAAGGCCTCGGTCCAGGAGGCACCGATCTCGTCGTTGTAGGTGCGGCACAGCTGCCAGCCCTCACGGGCGAAGCGGTCCACCAGGTCGCGCGGCAGCGCGTTCAGGACGGCGCCGCCGTCGGCGACGACGGTCGCGCCCCCGGACGCCGGGGGCGTGATGCAGGCGAACATCATCAGCCCCGGGACGTCGAGGGTGTAGCTCAGCTCGTGGTGCATGCACATCTGCTGGGCGGCCGGCCAGGGGGTCGCCGTCTGGACGCCGCCGCCGAGGTGCTGGCGCGGCGCGAAGGCCTCCCGCTCGGGCATGAGGCTGCCCAGGGTCTGGAAGACCGCGGCGGCACCGCCGTGGTCGCGCACACCCAGGCCCCGGACGAGCACGGCGCCCAGGTCCGTGACGGCCGCACGCAGGACGTCGCGGTGCGCGGGCAGCCAGCGGTCCGGCGGCGCGGCGGGGTCGGTGAGGACCAGCGCGGGCGCGCCGGGCCGGCGGTGCAGGTTGAGCGTGGGGGCGGGAACGGTCATCGAACTGGTCTCCGGTGTCTCTTCGTAGGTCAGGCGGTGGGGGCGGGTGCCGCCCCCGCGGTGGCGTTCTCGATCAGCACGGCGAGGTCGGCCAGTACGGGGTTGCGGGTGATGTCGGGCAGCGACACGACCCGCTTGAGCACGACGGCCAGCTTCACCGCCGACAGCGACGTGCCACCGAGGGCGAAGAAGTCGTCGCGCCGGTCGATCTGCCCGGCGGGCGTGCCCAGGATCTCCGACCAGGCGGCCGCGAGGCGCTCCTCGGCCGGTGTCGCCGGCGGCTGGTGGTCCGCGGCGTCGGCGGCGGCCCCGGCGGTGTCGGCGAGCTCGGCGGCGAGGACGCGCAGGGCCTTGCGGTCGATCTTGCCGTTGGCGGTCAGCGGCAGCTCCTCCCGCCGGTGCACCACCGACGGCACCATGTACTCCGGCAGCGAGGCCCCGACCTCCTCGCGCACCCGCTCCGGATCGAGCGCCGCGCCGGCGGCGACGAACCCGACGAGCCGGGCGCCCCGCCCGTCGTCGGCCACCACGACCGCAGTGGCGCGGACCCCCGCCACCCGCAGCAGCGCGCTCTCCACCTCACCCAGCTCGATCCGGAACCCCCGCACCTTCACCTGACCGTCACGACGCCCCAGGAACTCCAACTTCCCCTCCGGCAACCACCGCCCATAGTCACCACCCAGGTACAACCGCTCCCCCGGCCGGTACGGATCCACCCGGTAACACTCCCGCGTCCGATCCGGATCATTGATGTACCCACGACCCACACACACCCCGGCGAACGCGATCAACCCCGGCGCCCCCAACGGCACCGGCACCAGGTTCTCGTCCACCACCGACAACCGCACGTTCCGCACCGGCGGACCCAGCGGGATGCGCCCGCGCTCCGGGACGCCGTGCAGCACCTCGTGGTTCGTGTCGTCCGAGGTCTCGGTCAACCCGTAGGCGTTCACCAGCGGGATGCCCGCCACCGTGGCGAACCAGCGTTCCGCCAGCTCCTTCTTCAACGCCTCGCCCGTCACCGACACGATCCGCAGGTCCGGCAACGCCCGCGGCCGCCGCGCCAGCAGACTGAGCAGCACCTCCAGGTAGCTCGGGACGACCTGCAGGACGGCGACCCGCCGCTCGGCGACGGTGTCGACGTAGCGGTCGGCGTCCAGCACCACATCCTGCGGGATGATCACCGTCTGCCCGCCAACCAGCAACCCCGCAACCAGCTGCCACAACGAGATGTCGAAACACTGCGGCGCCGTCTGCGCCACCACCGTGCCCTCACCGACACCCAGATCCTCGATCTTCGCCAGCAGATGGTTCAACATCCCCGCGTGCTCGCACATCGCCCCCTTCGGCTCACCCGTCGAGCCCGAGGTGAAGTAGATGTACGCCAGCTGCCCGGCCGCGACCGGCACGCGGGGGTCCTCGTCACCGCGCGCCTCCGCGACCGCGTCGGCGACGGTCAGGGTCTCGACCGCCGGCAGGTCGGCCAGCGCCTCGGTCAGCGTGGCGGTCGCACCGTCCTGGGTCAGGACGAACCGGCACTCCGACCGGCGCAGCACCGCCCCGATCCGACCGGCCGGGAACTGCGGCTCCAACGGCAGGTACACCCCACCCGCCTTGAACACGGCGAGCACCGCGACCAACCAGTCCAGATCCCGCTCGGTCACCACCGCCACGACATCCTCGGCACCCAACCCCCGAGCCAACAACGCCCGCGCCACCCGGTTCGCCCGCGCGTTCACCTCCCCATAGGTCAGGCTCCGGTCCCGCCACACCACCGCCACCCGACCCGGATCCCGCCCCACCCGCTCCTCGAACACCTCATGCGCCCGACGGTCCGGCAACACCCGCTCCGGCCCGGTGAACCGGCCCAGCTGCAGCACGACCTCCGGCACCGACACCAGGCTCTGCCCGGCCGGTGCGGCGTCGGGCTCCGTGGCCATCCGCTCCCACGCCGCCACGTGGTAGCCCGCCAGCCGCGCCGCGGCGTCCGCGTCCAGCGCCTCGGTGCGGTAGCGCAGCACCAGGCTCGCACCACCAGCGGCGTCCAGCACGCCCAGCACGGCCACCTCGTCGCCCACCGGGTCCCGGCCCGGGCCTTCGGGCTCCACGACCGTCTCGAACACCGGCCCCACGACGCCCAGCTCGGCGCGCAGCTCCTCCACGGGGTAGCCGGCGTGGGCCGTCACGTCGGCGTCCGCCTGCGCGGCCGCGGCCAGCAGCGCCCGCCACGACACCGCGTCCGCGTCCAGCAGCACCGGGCGCGCTCCGGCCGCGGTCGCCCTCCCGGCCACCACCTCGGGCTCACCCGAGACCGCAGCCAGCACCGCCGCGTGCGCCGCCAGCAGGGCCGCCGACCGCGACGAGCCGAGCGCGTCCACCGCCGCCAGGACCTCCGCCGCGACCGGCAGCTCGTACTCCCCGACGCCCGCGGTCGGGTCCAGCGTCCAGCGCGGCAGCTCCGTCCGCCCGCCCGCGAGCAGCACCGCCCGCCAGTACCCGCGGCCCGGGTCCTCGGCCGGCACGTCAGGCCGAGGACCGGACCACGGCGCGGGCGCCGGCTCCGGAGAGGACGGGGGTGCGGCCGGGAACGGCGGGAACGGGTCGGGCTGCGGGACGCTCACGTTCATGGTGGATCTCCGGGGCGGCGGCGCCGGGGTCGGCGCCGGGACGGACAGGGACGGGAAGCTCGCGGGCGGGGTTGCCGCCCCAGTACGCACCGGCCGGCACCTCCTCGCCCTTCATCAGGAAGGAGTCGGCGGCGATCACGGCACCCTCGCCGACCGTGACGCCGTAGTGGACCAGCGCGCCCGAGCCCACCGACGCCCCCGCACCGATCGAGGTGCGGTCGGACTTGAACGCGCCGTCCTCCTGCGAGTGGCACTGCAGGACGCTGCCCTCGTCGAGGGTCACGTCGTCCCCGATCGTCAGCAGCGTGCGCTCGGTCATGCCGGCACCCAGGTCCAGCACCCGGCGACCGATCTTGACGCCCAGCAGGCGGCTGACCAGGTTCTTCCACGGCGTGCCCGCCAGCATCCGGTCGGCGCCGCTCGGCATCACCAGCTTCCAGTAGCGCTCGTGGCGCCAGAACGTCTTGTCGTAGATCGAGCACGACTGCGGGCGCCGCCGCCGGAACCCGCCACCGAGCCGCTCGACGAGGATGTAGTAGGCGAGGGTGACGAACAGTGACGCGATGACCTCGACGCCGAAGGACAGGTAGCCGAACAGCGGGTAGGTGTGCACCGCGAGCAGCGCCAGCAACAGCAGGGCGCCGACGTTCACCCAGCGCACCAGCAGCGCCATCACCAGCGTCACGAGGTTGTGGAAGTTCTTGCGGCGCAGCCGCCTGCGCTGCTCGGCCTGGTCGACCTCCAGCGCCTGGTCCCGGCGCACCGAGCGCGGGATCTCGAAGGCCGGCGACCCGAGCAGGCCGACGCCCTCGCGCACCGGACCGTCGATCGGGACCATGAGCTTCGTGGCGAGCAGGCAGTTGTCGCCCACCTTGGCGCCCGCCGGGTAGGCGATGTGGTTGCCCAGGAAGCTCCCTGCCCCGATCGCGACGCGGCTGACCTGGAACGACGTCGCCGACACGTCGGCGTTCACGATCGAGAGCCCGTCGGCGACGACGGTTCCCGACCCGATGACGGACAGGTACGGCGAGTCGTGGGCGACGGCCGAGCCGAAGTTCGACCCGGTCTGGACCACCCGGCCCAGGTCGTAGCCCAGCGCCCGCAGGTAGCCGACGATGAACGAGCTGTCGCCCAGCAGCCCGACCAGCGTCTTGAGGTTGGTCAGCCGCGCGACCGTCCGGTAGACCCCGTACCGGCCGCCGTAGAGCGGGTAGACCCGGCCGGGCCGGTTGGCCAGCCCCAGCAGCCGGGGCAGGGTCGTCACCAGCACGAACGCGAGGAGTAGCCCCCCGAACACCACGACCGCGGAGCCGATCAGCGCGTCGAGGTAGACCTGCGGCTGGTCGAGCGCGAACGGGCCGGGGTCGACCAGGCCGCGGAGCTTCGGCGCGTTGGCCAGCAGCATGATCATCAAGCCGAACGCCAGCGGGAGGTAGATGCCCAGGATCTTGATCAGCTGCAGCAGCGAGTACCAGCCCTTCCGCAGCCTGCCCACCTTGGCGGGCTGCACCCGCCGGTGGTCGACGCCCGTCGGGACGGCCGGCGAGCCGTGGAAGCGGGCACCCGCCGGGACGACCTGCCCGCAGTGCAGCGCCGACGCGTGCCCCAGCTGGGCGCCGTCACCCATCGCGGTTCCGATGTCCAGCACGCTCTTCTCGCCGACCACGACGTCGCGGCCCAGCGTGATGCGGCCCAGCCGGATCGTGCCCGCCACCGCGGACGCCCCGGTGAGGTGCACGTCCTTGCGGATGACCGTGCCCGATCCGATCGTGATCAGGTCGGTGCACACCGGGACGTGCCGGGTGAGGATGACGACGTTCTTGCCGATCCGCGCGCCCAGCGCGCGCAGGTACACGGGGTAGAGCGGCGTGCCGATCATGAACAGGACCAGCGGGTTGGCCCGCACGAGCGTGCGGACCAGCCAGAACCGGAAGTAGCCGAGGCTCCAGGCGCGGATCTCCCGCTCCTTCCAGCGCCACAGGAGGAGCCACTTCACCAGGACCGGCAGGATCGCCAGGGCCAGGAACACGACGCCGCCGACCATGACGGACCGCAGGTAGATGTCGAGCACGCCGGTGCCCGCCGAGATGATCACGAAGGCCTGGTCGGTGACGATCCCCAGCAAGGTGGCGTAACCGAGGAACGTCAGGGTCTGCAGGAGACCGCAGAACAGGTAGGAAACGGTGCTCGCGGGGCGGGGGCGGGGCAGCGCCGCCGGGGCGGGACGCTCCGGCTGCGGGCCGGCCGGGAGCGCGGCGCGGGCGAGCGCGGCCATCGTGCGGTGGGCGTAGACGTCCTTGACGGCCACCGACGGCAGGTCCGGGCGCCTGCGCACGATCGCGCAGAACCGGGTGATCGTCATCGAGTCGGCGCCCAGCTCCTCGAACACGTCCTGGTCCGGACGCACCCGCTCGACCTTGAGCACCTCCGCCAGCACCTGGGCCAGCCCCGCCGCCGCGGCGTCGGGCGACGCCGCGGAGAGCCGGGCTCGCGCGCCGGGCGACGCCGGCGGGGTCAGTGCCCGTGCCAGGCCCAGCAGCGTCGGGTTCGCGTAGACGTCCTTGACCGAGACGTGCGGCAGGTCGGGGCGGCGCCGCACCCGGGCGCAGAACCGCGTCATGACCATCGAGTCCGCGCCCAGCTCCTCGAACACGTCCTGGTCCGGACGCACCTGCTCGACCTCGAGCACCTCGGCCAGCACCTGCGCCAGCCCCGCCGCCACCGCCGTCACGGACAGGCCGGACGCGCCGGCGACGCCGTGCGGCGCGGGGGCGGCGGGCCGGGACCGGGCGGGCGCCACCGGGTGTCCGGACGGGGCCGCGGTCGGCCGCCCGTTCGGCGACGGTCGCGGCGCACCGTTCGGAGTCGGGCGCGGCGCGCCGTTCGGGCCCGGGCGGGAGGCACCGTTCGGCGACGGTCGGGGCGCGCCGTTCGGGCCCGGGCGGGGGGCACCGTTCGGAGCCGGGCTCGCGGCACCGTTCGGCGACGGTCCCGGCGCACCGTTCGGAAACCGGGTGCGGCGCACCGTTCGGGGCCGGGCGGGAGGCACCGTTCGGCGACGGTCGCGGCGCACCGTTCTGGCCGGGCCGGAGGCACCGTCCGGGGCCGGGCGGGAGGCACCGTCCGGCGACGGTCGCGGCGCACCGTTCTGGGCCGGGCGGGGGCCCGGTGCGGGCCGGTCGGGACGCCCTGGCTCGGCGCCCTGCGCCGAGCGGTCGTCCGGAGCCGGCTCGATACCGTGCGCCGGGCGGCCGTCCAGGGCCGGCCGGAGGGCCGGCGTCGGTCGGGAACCCGGCACCGGCTGAGGCGCCGGCGTCACGCGCGAACCCGGCACCGGCTGAGGAGCCGGCGTCATGCCGGAACCCGGTTCCGGCGGAGCCCCCGGTGTCGCCCGGCCACCGGATGCCGGCGGGGCGGACGACGTGCCCCGGGAACCCGGGACCGGCTGAGGTGCCGGCGTCACGCGGGACCCCGGCAGCGGCTGCGGCGCCGGCGTTACCCGGGACCCCGGCAGCGGCTGGGGCGCCGGCGTCACCCGGGACCCCGGCACCGGCCGGGGCGCCGGCGTCGCCCCGGATCCTCGCGCCTCCCGGGCGCGCGGCGTCTCGCGGGAGCCCGGCGGCGGCGCAGCCGCCGACGCCGCCCGTCCGTCCTGCACCGGCTGGGGAGCCGGCGCCGGCCGGTCCGCCGGGGCCGCCTGGGCGCCCGGAGCCGCCTCGGCTCGGGACGTCGGCCGGCTGCCCGGCGCGGCAGGGCCCGGCTGGGCGCGCGGAGCCCCGAACCCAGCCGGCGGCCGGCGGGAGTGCGAAGGGGCCGGCGCCGTGGGTGCCGGCTGCCCGCCCGGCATCGGCGGCGCGGGACGCGGGGCCGGCCCGGACCCGTCGGGGGCCATCGGGCGGGCGGCGGGTCCCTGCTGGGCGTCCGACGTCGGGCGAGCGCCCGGCGCCGGTCGGGCACCAGGTCCCGGCTCGGCGCCGGGCACAGGCCGGACCCCGTCGGCCGGACGGGCCGCCGGAGCGGGCCGGTCGCCGGGACCGTGCTGGGCCCCGGGCGTCGCGCGGTCACCCGGCGCCTGCTCCGCACCGGGCGTCACCTGGCCCGCGGGCTTCGCGGGAGCAGCCGGCATCGGAGGGGCGCCGGACCCCGCGCGGGAGCCGGGTGCCGGCCGAGCGCTCCCGCCCGGCTCCCCGGCCGTCGACGGCCGGGCACCCGGCGCCGGCAGGGTGCCCGGAGCACGCGGGGAGTCCCGCGGCGCGGACGTCCGGTCAGCAGGCGTCGGGTCGGACCCGGTGACGAGCCTCGGCACGAGGCTCGTCACCGGACCGTCCACCCTGGTCAACCGGGTGGTCGACGGCGTGGCGGCCGGACCGGCGGGTGGCTCCGGCCGCCCGGCCGGCGCCGGCCGGGCGGGTCGGGCAGGCCTCTCGGCCGGGCCGGGGCCGGACGCCGCGGCCGGTCGAGCCGGCGCCACGGGGGTGGTGGCCTCCGACCGTGCCGGCCCGGAACCGCCGGCAGGACCGGCGTGAGCCACGGCCGGTTCGGAGCTCACCGGCGGGGCAGGTGACCCGGACGGCGCCGGGCGGACATCCGGATCCGGCCCGGCGTGCCGGTGGCGTCCCGGAGCGGACGTTCCGTGGTCCGCGTCCGACGGTGCCGGCTCGTCCCGGACCGTCGTCTGCGCCGTCGGCTCGACCTCCCGGGCGGACGGCACGCCCTCGGAGCCCGGGGCCTGGCTCGCCGCCAGGGGACGGTCGGCGCGTTCCGTCCGCCGGTCGGCCGATCCGTCGACTGCCGGCGACGCCGCGCCGTCCGGGGCCGGACCGCGCTGCGGCGCCGGGATGTGCGGCAACCGCGTGGTCCCGTCGCTGACCGGACGTGGACGGCCCGCGGCCTGAGCGGCGACGGGCCCGGGGTCGCCGGCGGCCGGCGGGATCCGGAGGCGCTCCAGCTCGGCGCGCAGCCGCGTGTTCTCCGCGCGTAGGCGCTCGAGCTCGATCTCGACGCCGGCGCCGCCGTCCACGGGCACCTGCGTCATCGCCTCGGTACGGCCCTCCGGCGGCGTCGCCTCCCGGTCGCCGGCCCGGCCCGGCGCGGCGGTCGGGGTGGGCCGGCCGGGCCCCGGCGTCGCCGGCCCGTTCGTCCGCGCGCTGTCGTCGCCGCCCGCCGGCCGGTCGGCCGAGCTGACGCCCACGGTCGTCGACACGACTAGCCCACCATCACCGGATGTCTGCGAACGGTCGCGGGCACGTCGCCATAGGTGTCCCGCACCCACTCGGCCTCGTACACGGTGCCCAGATAACGCTCACCCAGATCCGGCGAAATCGTCACCGACACCAGATCCCCACCATCATGCTCAGCCAACCACCGGGACGCCCCACTCACCACCGTCCCCGTCGAACCACCGAACAAGAACCCCCGAGCCGCCAACCGATGACACATCACCACCGCATCCGGCTCCGACACATGCACAACCTCATCAACAAACGACTCATCCAACATCTGCGGCCGCACCGCCATCCCCAACCCCGGAATCATCCGCGGCCCCGCCACATCCCCGAACGTCACCGACCCCACCGTGTCGACCGCCACCACCCGCACCCCCGGCCGATGCGCCCTAAACCACCGAGCACACCCCATCAACGTCCCCGTCGTCCCCGCCCCCACGAACAACACATCCAACCGCGGAAACTCCGCCGCAATCGCCGGCGCCGTCGTCCGCATATGCGCACGCCAATTATCCGCATTAATATACTGATTCAACCACACCGCACCCGGCACCGACGCACACAACGCCCGCACATACGCCATCCGCGCACCCAACAAACCATCATCATTCGGCTCGGTGATCACATGCACCTCAGCGCCGAACGCCTCCATCAACCGCCGCGTCGCCGGATTACACCGCACATCCGTCACACACACGAACCGATAACCCCGATTCGCCGCGATCATGCTCAACGCCACACCGAGATTCCCCGACGAGGACTCCACCACCACCGAACCCGGCCCCAACCGCCCCGCAGCCTCCGCCGCCTCCACCATCCCCGCCGCGGCCTTCAACTTGATCGACCCGGCGAAGTTGAAGCCCTCGCACTTCAGATACAGGGCGTGCCCCACGACCGGCTCGAGATCAACGAACAGGCGATCCTCGTTGAACTCCTGCGGAGCCGAGATGATCGGCACATCGCCTCCCTCGTTGGACAGCGTGTCGTCGGTTCGTCTTCGTCCCGAGCCCCGCCCGGGGTTCACCGGCCCTGCCGGACCCCGCCGGCGCCGTCGACAGCCTGTCGCCGCCGGCCGGGCCGACATAGTCATTTCTCTCGAAACGTCGAGGCGGACCACCCCGCTGTTACCGGATCCGGAAAGGATTACGGCGTGTCAGCTATGCGCGGTTCGGCGTGCACGCGATGATCACCCGTTCGGTCAGCGTGATCACTCACCGCAGCCGTGCCCGGCCGCCGTCCGTGACCTGGGTCGGTTGGGGTCGATCCCGGATCCTCGCGTCCCCCGCGCGGCGACCACCATGATCATTCGGGTGAGGGTACGGCAGCGGCGGGGCCGCCCGTCGGCGGCTGTCGCTCCGCCGTCGACGAGGATGGGCCGGTGCGGACACGCTCGACGGACGCGGACCCATCGGCTCCGGTCGGAACGTTCGCGCTGGTCCTGCACTCCCACCTGCCCTGGCTGGCCCGCCACGGGCGGTGGCCCGTCGGCGAGGAGTGGCTTTACCAGGCGTGGGCCAACGCCTACCTGCCCGTGCTCGACGTCGTCGAACGCCTCGCCGCGGAGGACCGCCGGGAGCTCGTGACCCTCGGCGTCACGCCCGTGCTCGCCGCGCAGCTCGACGACCCGCACTGCCTGCGCGGGATGCACGCCTGGCTCGGCGGCTGGCTGCTGCGCGCGCACGCGGCGATGCCGCGCCACCCCGATCTGGCCGCGCGCGAGCACCGGCTGGCGACCACGCGGGCTGGAGCTGTTCGAGTCGCGCTGGCGCCACGGCGCGTCGCCCCTGCTGCGGCGCCTGTCCGACTCCGGCGCCGTCGAGCTGCTCGGCGGGCCTGCGACGCACGCGTTCGGGCCGCTGCTGCTGCCCGAGGTGCGCGCGTTCGCGCTGGAGGTGGGTCTGGCCGACGCCGCCCTGCGCCGGGGCTCGCGACCGTCGGGGATCTGGGCGCCGGAGTGCGCGTACGCGCCGGGGATGGAGGACGGCTACGCAGCGGCCGGTGTCGCCCGGTTCGTCGTGGACGGGCCGGCCCTGCGCGGCGACACGGCGCTCGCCCGCCCCGTCGGGTCGTCGGATGTCGTGGCGTTCGGCCGTGACCTCGCCGTGACCTACCGGGTGTGGTCACCCCGCTCGGGCTACCCCGGCTGGCGCGACTACCGGGACTTCCACACCTTCGACCATCCCAGCGGCCTCAAGCCGGCGCGCGTCACGGGACGGTCGGTCCCCCCGCAGGACAAGCGGCCCTACGACGCGGACTGCGCCGCCGCCGCCGTCACCCGGGACGCAGCGGACTTCGTCTCCACGGTCCGCGAACGCCTGGTCGCGCTGCGGGAGCGACACGAGCGTCCCGCCCTGACCGTCGCCGCGTTCGACACGGAGCTGTTCGGCCACTGGTGGCACGAGGGCCCGGCGTGGCTGGAGGCCGTGCTGCGCGGCCTGCCGGCGGCCGGCGTGCGCGTGACGACCCTGCGCGGAGCCGTCGACGCCGGGCTCGTCGGCGAGCCGGTGGAGCTCCCGGCGTCCTCGTGGGGGTCGGGCAAGGACTGGCGCGTGTGGGCCGGCGAGCAGGTGGCCGACCTGGTGGCGCTCGGCGACGACGTCCAGAAGGTGCTGACCGGTGCGCTGGGCCCGGGACCGGCCCGCGACCCGGTCGCCGACGCACTCGCCCGCGAGGCCCTGCTCGCGCTGTCCAGCGACTGGGCGTTCATGGTGACGAAGGACTCGGCGGCCGGTTACGCGCGGGACCGGGCCGCCGGGCACGCCGCGCACGTGCGCGAGCTCGCCCGCCTCCGGGACGCCGGTGCGACCGGGGCGGCGCGGCGCGCGATCGCCTCCTGGGCACCGGCCCCGTTCGGCCACCTCGACGCCCGGACGGGGGCACCCGGCGTCCCCCCGACCCGTCGCTGACGCGCGGCGCGAGCCCTCCCGGCCGCCACGGGAACCATCCGGCCGCACCACGCGCCGACCCGACCGCCACGGGGAACCCGTTCGCGGCGGCGGGCCGCTCCGGGCCGGGCCCGAGGTCCCACATGGCGGGAACGAGGCCTGGACTACCGGCCGGTAGCCTGCGCCGATGCGGGTGCTGATGGTCTCCTGGGAGTACCCGCCCGTCGTCGTCGGCGGGCTCGGGCGGCACGTGCACGCGCTCGCCGTCGAGCTGGCCGCCGCGGGGCACGAGGTCGTCGTACTGGCGCGCCGCCCCACCGGGACGGACGCGCAGACCCACCCGACGACCGACGAGCTCCGCGAGCGGGTCCGGGTGGTCGCGGTCGCCGAGGACCCCGGGCATCTCGAGTTCGAGCGCGACCTGCTCGCCTGGTCGCTCGCCATGGGTCACGGGATGCTGCGCTGCGCGCTGACCCGTCTGTCCGGGTGGCGCCCCGACGTCGTGCACGCCCACGACTGGCTGGTCGCGCACCCCGCGATCGCGCTCGCCGACGCGCTGGGGGTGCCGCTGGTCGCGACCCTGCACGCGACGGAGGCGGGTCGGTACGCGGGCTGGCTCTCCTCGCCGGTCAGCCGGCAGGTGCACTCGATCGAGTGGTGGCTGGCCAACCGGGCCGATTCCGTGATCACCTGCTCGGCCGCGATGCGTGCCGAGGTCACGGAGCTGTTCGAGCTCGATCCCGCGCGGGTCCGCGTGCTGCACAACGGGATCACCCCCCGCGACTGGCACGTCGGGCCGGAGCGCGTCGCGGCGGCCCGGCGCCGGTACGGCCCGCGCGGCGAGCCGCTGCTGCTCTACTTCGGACGGCTGGAGTACGAGAAGGGGGTGCAGGACCTCGTCGCGGCACTCCCGCGGGTGCGCCGCACGCACCCGGGCACGACGCTGCTGGTCGCCGGCACCGGCACGGCCCGCGACCAGCTCGTCGAGGCGGCGCGGGCGGCCAGGGTCCGGCGCAGCGTGCGCTTACTGGGGCACCTGTCCGACGACGCGCTGGCGGTGACGCTCGCCGCCGCCGACGCCGTCGTGCTGCCCAGCCGCTACGAGCCGTTCGGGATCGTCGCGCTGGAGGCCGCCGCGGCCGGGGCCCCGCTCGTCGCGTCCAGCGCGGGTGGGCTGGGCGAGATCGTCGAGGACGGGGTGACGGGCGTCTCGTTCGCGCCCGGCGACGTCGGCGGCCTGGCCGCCGCGGTCCGGCGCGTGCTGGACGACCCGGCGGCGGCGACCCGGCGGGCCGCGGCCGCGAGGGCGCGGCTGGGCCGCGAGTTCCGCTGGTCACGGATCGCCGCCGAGACGGCGGCCCTGTACGCCGGCGCGGTCGCGGGCGGCCCGCGGGAGCTCCCGCGTCCCAAGATCCCGACGGGCAACGTGTTCGGCCGCTGACCCCCTCCCCCGGACGCGACGAACGGCACTTTCGTTCAACAGGTTTGAACGAAAGTGCCGTTCGTCGGGTCTCGAACCGGCGGCCCGCCGCTCACGCGGCCGCCGCCCCGCCCTCCTCCATGATCTCGGCGGCGGCGTCCGGGTACTCGGCCGCGAGCTGCTCGACGAGGTCGGTCCGGTCCTCGGCGACCGCCGCGTTCACCGCGGCCGTGTACTGCTCGCCGAGCGCCTCCAGGCGCCGGACAGTGGCGTCGTTCATGCTGATCTCCTCTGCGCGGATGCGATGTCCTACGCTCTGTAGAACGGCGAGTGGCAGACGATTGTTAGCCTAGTTGACGCAGTTCACATCGATTCAGAAGCCAGGCGCTCCTGGACCGCCGCCGCGGTCTTGCGCGCGATGTCGGCGATCGCGGCACGCTGGGCGGCGGCGGCCTCGTAGTCGGCCTTCCGGTTGCGCACCACCCGGGCCGGGGCGCCGACGGCGATCGAGTACGGCGGGATGTCGCCGCGGGCGACGGCGTGCGCGCCGAGCACCGACCCGCGCCCGATCCGGGTGCCGCGCAGGACGCTGACCTTCGTCCCGACCCAGCAGTCCGGCCCGATCCGCACCGGCGTCTTGACGATGCCCTGGTCCTTGATCGGCTCGTGGACGTCGTCGACGCGGTGGTCGAAGTCGGTGACGTACACCCAGTCGGCGACGATCGTCGCCGCCCCGATCTCGACGTCGAGATAGCAGTTGACGGTGTTGTCCTTGCCGAAGACGACCTTGTCGCCGATCCGCAGGGAGCCCTCGTGGCAGCGGATGGAGTTGCCGTCGCCGATGTGCACCCAGCGGCCGATCTCCAGCCGGCCGTAGCCGGGGCGGGCGTGCAGCTCGACGCGGCGGCCGAGGAACACCATGCCCCGCAGCACGACGTGCGGGTTCGCCAGCCGGAACCGCAGCAGCCGCGCGTAGCGCACGAGGTACCACGGCGTCCACGCCCGGTGGCGGACGATCCAGCGCAGCGACGCGAGCGTCACGAACCGGGCCTGCGCGGGGTCGCGGCGCACGCGCAGGCGGTCCCGCAGCGGGGCGCCCCACATGCTGGTCATGCCGAAACGGTAGCCATAGGGTGCGCCGGTGCCGTCCGCACCGCCCCGGGTCGTCGTCGTCGGCAGCGTCAACCTCGACCTGGTCGCGCAGGTCGAGCGGCTGCCGGCGCCGGGAGAGACCCTCGCCGCCACGACGCTGCGCCGGGTGCCCGGCGGCAAGGGCGCCAACCAGGCGCTCGCCGCCCGCCGGCTCGGGGCCGACGTCGCGCTCGTCGCGGCCGTGGGCACGGACCCGGCGGCGGACGAGGCGCTCGCCCTGCTCCGAGCCGACGGCGTCGACCTGACCGCCGTGACGGCGGAGGACGCGACGCCCACCGGCCACGCCCTGATCACGGTGGACGCCGCGGGCGAGACGACGATCGTCGTCGCGGCGGGCGCGAACGACGCGGTGACGGTGCCCCCCGCCGTGCTCGCGGACGCCGACGCGGTGCTGACCGTCCTCGAGGTCCCCGACGGCGCCGTCGCCGCGACGGCCGCGGCGGCGGGCGGCCTGTTCGTGCTCAACGCCGCCCCCGCCAGGCCGCTCGCCCCCGAGGTGCTGCGCCGGGCCGACCTGGTCGTCGTCAACGCCGCGGAGTTCGCCGACCTGGACGGGCTGCCCGGAGCGGCCGCGGTCGCGGTGACGCACGGCGGCGAGGGCGCCGAGCTGCGCCGCGGCGGCCGCGTCGTCGCGCGGGCGAAGCCGCCGGCCACCACCGTCGTCGACGGCACCGGCGCCGGCGACTGCTTCACCGCCGCGCTGACGCTCGCGCTGCTCGGCGGCCACTCCGACGCCGATGCGCTGGCCCGCGCCTGCGCGGCGGGCGCGCTGGCGGTGTCGCGGCCGGGCGCCCAGCCGTCGCTGCCCTGGGCGGCCGAGCTGCCCTGACGGCCTGGGCGGCGAGGAGCCGCCGAGTGCTTCCGCCAGACCTCCCGCACGCCGTCGTGCCCCCCGCACGCCGTCGTGCCGCCCGCACGCCGTCGTGCCGCCCGCACGCCGTCAAGCCGCCCGCACGCCGTCGAGCCGCCCGCACGCCGTCGAGCCGCCCGCACGCCGTCGACCACGCGCGAGCCACATCTCCACGCGCGAACGCCTCCACGCCGTGCGCGACGCACCCCGGGCGCCCACGCCTCCCGGCACCGACGTGCCTCCCGCACGCCCCCACTCCGTCGTGCCGCCCGCACCCCCCGCACGCCTACGACCACCCGCGAGCCACATCTCCACACGCAAACGCCCCGGAGTCACGCGAGACGCCCCCGCGCACCTACACGCCCCCCGCACGCCCACACGTGTTCCGCGCGCCGTCGACCGCGCGCTGACCTCATCTCCGCGCGCAAACGCCTCAAAGCCCTGCGCGACGCATCCCCGGCGCCCACGTCTCCCGCACACCGACGTGCCTCCCCCACGCAGTCGACCACCCGCACGCCGTCGCGCCTCCCGCACGCCGTCGACCACCCGCGAGCCACATCTCCACGCGCAAACGCCCCGCTGCCCGCCCTGGCCCGCATCCCTGCAGGCCGTCGCGCCTCCCGCACGCCGTCGACCGCGCGCTGGCCGCATCTCCACGCGCGAACGCCTCCACGCCGTGCGCGACGCACCCCCGGCGCCCACGTCTCCCGCCCGCCGTCGCGTCTCCCGCCCGCCGTCGCGTCTCCCGCCCGCCGTCGCGTCTCCCGCCCGCCGTCGCGTCTCCCGCCCGCCGTCGCGTCTCCCGCCCGCCGTCGCGTCTCCCGCCCGCCGTCGCGTCTCCCGCCCGCCGTCGCGTCTCCCGCCCGCCGTCGCGTCTCCCGCCCGCCGTCGCGTCTCCCGCCCGCCGTCGCGTCTCCCGCCCGCCGTCGCGTCTCCCGCCCGCCGTCGCGTCTCCCGCCCGCCGTCGCGCCTCCCGCACGCCATCGCGTCTCCCGCACGCCGTCGACCACCCGCGAGCCGCATCTCCACGCGCAAACGCCTCCAAGCCGAGCGCGACGCACCCCCGGCGCCCGCGCCTCCCGCACGCCGACGTGCCTCCCGCACGCCGACGCGCATCCCAGCACGCCGACGCGCATCCCCGCACGCCACCGCACGACGGCCGCCCGGTCCGTTGCCCGCCCTCAGACCAGGCCGTTCTCGATCGCGTGCCGGACGAGCGCGGCCCGGTTGGGGAGTCCCAGCTTGCGCAGGATGCGCTGGACGTGGTTCTCGACGGTGCGGGGGGAGAGCACGAGCCTGCCCGCGATCTGCCGGCCCGTCAGGCCCTCGACGACCAGCCGCAGCACCTGCGTCTCCCGCTCGGTCAGCAGCGCCGCGTCCCCGCCCGGCCGGGCCGCGTCCTCCAGCACGGCCTCGGCGAGACCCGGGCTGTAGACGGCGTCGCCCGCCGCCGTGCGCAGCACCGCCGCGACGCTCACCCGCCCGACGACGCAGCCCGCCGCGCCCGCCCGGACGGCGGCGAGTGCCGCCCGGTGGTCGCCGGCCAGCGCCACGGCGAGCACGGGTACGCCGGCGTCGGACAGCCGCTCGATGGTCGCGGTCGCCCGCGCTCCGACGACCGCGACCTGCGGCGACGCGTCGGGGGCTACGAGCCGGACACGCGGGTCCGCGACCAGCAGCGCGTCCACGACCGCGACCGTCACCGGCGCCACCTACGTCTCACCGCCCGCGTCCAGCCCCCGCTCGATCGCTCGCCGATCTGCCGCGCCGTCCGGCCGGTCGCGACGAGCCGCAACACCTCGACCTCGCGGTCGGTCAACCCCGGCGCCGCGGGCTCGTCCGCCATGCGCCGGTACTCGCCCAGCACCAGGCCCGCCAGGCCCGGCGTGAACACGGCGTGCCCGTCCGCGGTGCGCCGCACGGCCGCGACCAGGTCGTCGGCGCTCGCCGACTTGACCAGGTAGCCCGTCGCGCCCGCCTTGACCGCCTCCAGCACGTCCGCGTGCTCCCCGCTGGCCGACAGGACGAGGACGCGCGTCGAGGGCTGCCGGTCGAGGATGCCGGCGATCGCCGTGACGCCCGAGGCGCCCGAGGCGCCCGCGCCCAGGTTGAGGTCCATGAGCACGACCTGCGGCCTCGCCGCGCGGGCGATCCGGACCGCGGCGTCGGCGTCCGGCGCGGTCGCGACGACGCGTAGGCCGCGCTCGGTCAGGTCCCGCGCCATGCCCTCGCGCCAGATCGGGTGGTCGTCGACCACCATCACCGTGATCGCCTGCTCGGTCACGTCCCCACCCTGATGGTCCACTCGGTGCCGTCGGGCCCGGTGTCGCACGCGATCGTGCCGCCCATCCGGTCCACCCTCCCGCGCATCGACCGCGCGACCCCCATCCGCCCGGCCGCGGCCGCCGCCTCCAGCCGGCCGGCGGGGATGCCGGGCCCCTCGTCGCGGACGCTGATCTCGACGCCGCCGCCGACGTCCTCCAGGAGCACCCAGGCCGGAGCGTCCGGCCCGACGTGCCGCTCGACGTTCGCCAGCGCCGCGCCCACGACCGCGACCAGCTCGTCGGCCATCCCGGCCGGCAGCTCGACGGGGTGCGCCGGCGCCGCCACGGTCACCCGCGGCGACGCCGGTACCCGCAACGCGGCGCCCAGGTCGCGGCGGCCGTCGGCCCCGGTCGCCGCGGGTCCGCTGGTCAGCAGCGTCCGCAGCGCAACCTCCTGCTCGCCGGCCAGCGTGCCCAGCTCGCCCGCCGCCCCGCCCAGCTCGGCGCCGCGCCGCGCGACGATGCCGAGCACCTGCAGCACGCCGTCGTGGACGGCGCGGGCGAGCCGGTCCCGCTCCGCGGCGGCCGCCTCCGCCGCCACCGCCCGCCGGACCCTGGCGGCCGAGCGGCGCAGGACGGTGGCGGCGAACCCGATCGTCAGCCCGACGAGCAGCAGCAGCTCGATGTCGCCCAGCTCGGTCGCCACCCGCGCCGACACGGCCAGGTCGGCCGCCGAGAGCAGGACGGCCGCGCCGACGCCACCCCGCACGCCGAAGGTCAGCGCGGCCGCCAGCAACGCGCCCGGCGTCCAGATCGAGCCCATGACCGGCGCGTCGGCGGCCAGCTGGGCCACGAGGGGGGTCGTCGCCATCACGGCGACGGTCACGGCGAGGTCGGCGGCCACGAACGCCCTCCGCGCCCCGGCGCGGTAGGCCCGGCCGGTGGCGGCGGTCCACATCGCCATCGCGACGAGCACGGCCACCGCGCCGGCCGGGTGCGCGTAGTCCCGCAGCGCCGCCAGCACGACGGCCGCGGAGCTGACGAGGGTCAGCAGCCGGTAGCCGAGCAGGCCGCGCCACAACGGCAGCAGCGGCTGGTCCCCCATGTCGAACCAGTCGTCGGGCCGGGGACCGCCGTCCCGCCCGGCACCCGCCCGCCCGCTGGCCACCCGCCCATCCTGCCCGGGCGCGCCCGCGGGCCGGTATGGGTGGAACTACGCAGGCCGGACGCCCGTGACCAGCGCGTTGTAGAACCAACCGCGCGGCACCACATGCGAGAGGACGGTCCGGTCGAGCCACGACAGCCGCTGCCACGCGTGGTAGGCGAACATCGCCCAGCTCCAGCCGAGCTTGCCCGGCGGGACGGCAGCCTCGAACGTGCGCACTGGCCAGCCCAGCATGGCGGCGGTGAGCTCCTCGGTGACGACGCGCACGTCGGCCGCGCCCGCACCGCGGGCGATGGCCTCCAGCCGGGCGGGGTCGAACGTGTGGACGTCCACGAGCGCCTCCAGCGCTGCGGCGCGCGAGGACTCGTCCAGCTCGACCTGCGGGCGCCGCCAGGACGCGAGGCCCGGCAACCGGGTGACCGTCGTCGTCGCCTTCCAGGTCAGGCCGCCCAGGCGGCGGGCGTAGCGGTCGCCGACCGTCGTCGGCTCGCCCGCGAACACGAACCGGCCGCCCGGCCGCAGGACCCGCAGCACCTCCCGGAACGCCGTGTCGAGGTCGGGGATGTGGTGCAGGACGGCGTGCCCGACGAGCAGGTCGAACTCGCCGTCGCCGTACGGGATCGACTCGGCGTCGGCGACCCGCCCGTCGACCGGCAGCCCGAGGTGCCCGGCGTTGCGGAGGGCGGCGCGCACCATGCCCGGCGACAGGTCGGTGACCGAGCCCACGCGGGCCACGCCGGCCTGCATGAGGTTGAGCAGGAAGAACCCGGTGCCGCAGCCCAGCTCCAGGGCCCGCCCGTAGGGCCACCCGGCCTCGCCCGCCGCGTACCGGAACCGGTCGGCGGCGTAGGTGATGCAGCGCTCGTCGTAGGAGATCGACCACTTGTCGTCGTAGCTGTCGGCCTCCCAGTCGTGGTACAGGACGTTGGCCAGCTTGCGGTCGCCCCGCGCGGCGGCCACCTGCTCGGCGGTGGCGCGCGGGTTCGGCGCCGGGTCGGCACTCACGGCACGCGTCCCAGGCCGCCGTAGCTGTTGATCGGCTCGGGCCGGCCGACCTCGGTCGGGTCCGGCCGCCACTGCGTGATCGGCACGACGCCCGGCTCGACCAGCTCCAGCCCGTCGAACCAGCCGGTGATCTCGGCGACGGAGCGCAGGTGGTAGGGCGAGCCGAGCTCGGCCTGGGCCGCGACCCCGGCGCGGATGTCGTCGGCGGTGTCGGTGGCGTCCCACAGCCCGAGGTAGCTGCCAGGGCACAGCCCGCCCAGCATCGCCTCGACGATCCCCTCGGCCTCGCCTGGGTCGGGCAGGTACCCGAACACCCCCATGCACAGCAGCGCCACCGGCCGGTCGAAGTCCAGCGTCGCGGCGGCGCGCTCGAGCACGTCGGCGGGGTCGCGGTAGTCGGCGTCCAGGTACGCCGTGGTCCCGGCCGCGGTGACGTTGGTCAAGAGCACCCGCGCGTGCGCCAGCACCAGCGGGTCGTTGTCCACGTACACCACCCGGGCCGCCGGCTCGACCTGCTGGGCGACCTCGTGGGTGTTCTGCATCGTGGGCAGGCCGGTGCCCAGGTCCAGGAACTGGTCGATCCCGGCCTCCCCGGCGAGGTGGCGCACCACCCGCACGAGGAACTGCCGCGACTTCACCGCCTCGTCGACGATCGCCGGGAACACCGCGCGGACGGCGTCCCCGACCTCCCGGTCGGCGGCGTAGTTGTCCTTGCCGCCCAGCCAGTAGTTCCAGATCCGCGCCCCGTGCGGCAGCTCGGGACGCAGCTCGCGCGGCTCCTGCCCGGTCATCACCACACGCCGCCCCTCCACGTCCTCGGCCCCGGCACTAGCGGCCCGTGAACTCGGCCTTGCCGGGCCCGTTCTCGACGAACGACTGCATGCCGATCCGCCGGTCGTCGGTCGCGAACAGCGCGGCGAACACCTCCGACTCCAGGTCCAACCCGGTGCGCAGGTCGGTGTCGAGGCCGCCGTCGATCGCCCTCTTCGCCGCGGCGTACGCGGCCGCGGGACCGTGCGCGAACTGGCGGGCGTACTCCAGCGCCCGCGGGATCACGTCGTCGGCGGCCACGACCTCGTCGACGAGCCCGATCGCGAGCGCCTCCTGTGCGGAGACCATCCGTCCGGTGTAGATCAGGTCCTTGGCCCGCGAGGGCCCGACCAGCCGCGCGAGCCGTTGCGTGCCGCCGCCGCCCGGGATGACGCCCAGCAGGATCTCCGGCTGGCCGAGCCGCGCGTTGTCGCCGGCGATCCGCCGGTCGCAGCCCAGCGCCAGCTCCAGCCCGCCGCCGAGCGCGTAGCCGGTGACCGCGGCGACCGTGGGCTTCGGGATGGCCGCCATCGCCCCGAAGCCCGCCGACAGCCGCCGCGCGACCGCGGCCATGTCGGCGTAGGTCATCGCGGCCATCTCCTTGACGTCCGCGCCGGCCGCGAGGACCTGCTCGCCACCGTGCACGACGACGGCGCGCACGTCCGAGCGGCGCGCCGCCTCGTCACAGACGGCGAGCAGCTCCTCCTGTACCTGGCGGCTGATCGCGTTCATCGGCGGCCGGTCCAGCCGGACCACGCCGACCCCGTCGTCGACCTCGAGCGTCACGAACTCGGTCATGGCGGCGACCCTAGATCAGCCGACGCGATCAGCGCAGCAGGGCGGTGTAGCGGCCGCGCCGCTTCTGCAGGCCGAGCGGCACGCCGAAGGTGACCGTGAGGTTCTCGTCGGTGAGCACGTCGTCGATCAGGCCGGACGCGACGACCTCCCCGGCCCGCAGCAGCATGGCGTGGGTGTACCCGACCGGGATCTCCTCGACGTGGTGGGTCACGAGCACCGACGTCGGCGCGTCGGGGTCGAGCGCGAGCCGCGACAGCCGGCCCACCAGGTCCTCGCGGCCGCCAAGGTCCAGCCCGGCCGCGGGCTCGTCGAGCAGGAGCAGCTCGGGGTCGGTCATCAGCGCGCGGGCGATCAGCGCCCGCTTGCGCTCCCCCTCGCTGAGGGTCCCGTAGGTCCGGCCGGCCAGCCCCCGCAGGCCCAGTGCGTCCAGCAGCACGGCGGCCCTGGCGGTGTCGGCGCTCTCGTACGCCTCCCGCCAGCGGCCCAGCACGCCGTACCCCGCGCTGACGACGACGTCGCTGACGACCTCGTCGGCCGGGACCCGCAACCCCAGCGCCGCCGAGGACAGGCCGATGCGCGTGCGCAGGTCGAACACGCTGACCCGGCCGAGCCGCTCGCCGAGTACGTGCACGACGCCGACCGTCGGGTACAGCTCCGCGGCAGCCAGGCGCAGCAGCGTCGTCTTGCCCGCGCCGTTGGGGCCGAGCACGACCCAGCGCTCGTCGAGCTCGACCTGCCAGTCGATGTCGTGCACCAGCGTCGCCGGCCCGCGGCGCACGGCGACCCCGTCCATGCGGATGACGAGGTCGGTCAGGTCGAGGTGCGGGTCGGCCACGGCCCTATCCTGGCCGACCGTGCCGATCTTCCCCCTGGGTGCCCACGCCGACGACCGGGGAGTCCGGTTCGCCGTCGCCTCCACCAGCGCGGAAGCCGTCGAGGTGTGCCTGGTCGACGGGGACGGCGACCTGACCGAGCGGCGGGTCGAGCTGACCGAGCAGACGTTCGGCGTGTGGCACGGGCACGTGGCCGGCATCGGGCCCGGTCAGCGCTACGGCTACCGCGTGCACGGGCCGTACCGGCCATGGGCGGGGGTGCGGGCCAACCCGGCCAAGATCCTCGTCGACCCGTACGCGCGGCGGATCAGCGGGCGCGTCACCGACCTCGCCGCCGCGCGGGGGTGGACCGACGACCCGATGACGGGCCCGGCGAGCCCGGTCGACTCGCTGGGCGCCGTGCCGCTGTCGGTCGTCACCGAGCCGGACGCGGCCGCCCCGCCCGACCGCCCGAACGTCCCGTGGTCGGAGACCGTGATCGCCGAGGTCCACGTGCGGGGCTGGACGAAGCGCCACCCCGAGGTGCCGCCGCAGGACCGGGGCACCTACCGGGGCCTGGCCCACCCGGCGGTCGTCGAGCACCTGCGCCGGATGGGCGTGACGGCCGTCGAGCTGCTGCCGGTGACCTCCATCGCCGACGAGCCGCCGCTACTGGCCCGCGGGCTGCCGAACTACTGGGGCTACGCGACGCTCGGCTTCCTGGCCCCGCACGCGGGGTACGCGAGCACTCCGGGCGCGGAGATCGCCGAGTTCCGGGAGATGGTCGCGGCGCTGCACGCTGCGGGCATCGAGGTGATCCTCGACGTGGTCCCCAACCACACCGCGGAGGGCGGCGTCGACGGCACGACGCTGTCCTACCGCGGGCTCGACGCGCCCGCCTACTACGCGCTGGGCGGCAACGGGCACGACGCCGACATCACCGGGACCGGCAACACGCTGGACTCCGGGTCGCCGACCGTCATCCGCCTCGTGTGCGACGCGATGCGGCACTGGGTGACCGTCCTGGGCGTCGACGGCTTCCGCATCGACCTGGCCAGCGTGCTGGGCCGCCCGCACGCGCGCTCGTTCGACCCGAACGCGCCGCTGCTGACCGCGATCGCCGTCGACCCGGTGCTGTCGCGGGTGAAGCTCATCGCCGAACCGTGGGACGCGACGGGCGAGGGGTACCGCGTCGGCGGCTTCGGCGTGGCCTGGTCGGAGTGGAACGGCCGCTACCGCGACGCCGTCCGGGACTTCTGGCGCGGCCACGGCGGCATCGGGGAGATCGCCTCCCGGCTGACCGGCAGCTCCGACATCTACGCCGCCTCCGGCCGCCGGCCGTGGGCGTCGGTCAACTTCGTGACCGCCCACGACGGGTTCACCCTGCGGGACCTGGTCTCCTACGAGCGCAAGCACAACGAGGCCAACGGCGAGAACAACCGCGACGGCAACGACGACAACCGCTCGCAGAACTTCGGCGTCGAGGGCGAGACGTCCTCGCCGGTCGTCGTGCGGAAGCGGCTCGCGACCGCCAGGGCGATGCTCGGCACCCTGCTCCTGTCGACCGGGACGCCGATGCTGCTGGGCGGCGACGAGCGGTGGCGCACCCAGGGCGGCAACAACAACGCCTACTGCCGCGACGACGCCACGTCCTGGGTGGACTGGACGGACGACGCGGCGACCCGCTCGATGGCGGCCTTCGTGGCCAGGGCGGCCGAGCTGCGGCGCTCGTCGCCCGAGCTGCGCCGCGACCGCTACTACCGCGACGGCGAGGTGCTCTGGTGGCATCCCGCCGGCCGGCGCATCGGCGGCCACGACTGGCACGACCCGCACCTGCACACGCTCGGCCTGCTCCGCGGGGACTGGCTGCTGCTGCTGCACGGCGGCGGGGACGCGGTGGCCTGCACGTTGCCGCCGGACGGCGCGTTCGAGCCGGAGCTGGACAGCACGCGCCCCGACGGCGTCCCGGTCCGGCGCTGCCGGCTGCCGGGAGGCACGACGCTGACGCTGCCCCCTCGCTCGCTCCTCCTCCTGCGCGCCCCCTGACGCGAGTCGGGGTCTGAGACCCCGCGAGTCGGGGTCTGAGCCAGCCCGAGTCGCGCGCCCACCCAGACCGCGAGTCGGGGTCTGAGCCAGCCCGAGTCGCGCGTTCACCCGCACAACGGGGCGCTCCGCGGGCCGGGACGGGTCTGGCTCAGCCCGCAACTGGGCCTGGCTCACGCCCCGACTCGCGGTCGGTGGCGGGGTATCGTTCGCGTATGCCGCGCTACGACTTCCGGTGCCGCGCGTGCGGCGACACGTTCGAGGTCACGCGCCCCCTGCGAGACGCCTCCGAGCCTGCGGTCTGCCCGGCGGGCCACGACGACACCGTCAAGCTGCTGGCCACCGTCGCCCTCGGCGGCCGGGCGTCCGCCGCCGCGCCGCGCGGAGGCGCAGGCGGGGGTTGCTGCGGCGGCGCCTGCGGCTGCGGCGGCTGATCCCCTTCGACGACGGCGGGCCATCGGTGCCGAACGCCTGATCGGACCTGCCACCCCGGACCGACCCGCTGGTCAGGGTCGTGAGTCCCGGGAACGGTTTCCGCCGGGTGACACACCCCGGGGGACGAGCGGTGGGGTCCGGTCGCGCCGTCCGGCCATGGTCATATCCTGCGGGCGCGCCGGAACGGCGGAACCGGGGAACGGCTCCGTGAGCGTCCGGTGAGAACGCAGAGGGGACCAACGATGAGCGACACGCTCGCAGTCGGTAGCAGCCTGTCGGGGGACGAGCGCATCTCGTCGGAGAACGGTCGGTTCCACTTCGGCGTGCTGTCGGACGGCAACGTGGCGGTCGGCGACGAGCACGGCGTGGCATGGGACCTCGACGTGCACGACGCACCGGGCGCCCGCCTGGACATGCAGGCCGACGGCAACCTCGTGCTCTACGCGACGGACGGCAAGCCGCGCTGGGCCAGCAACACCTCGGGCCAGAACGCCTACGTCAAGATGCAAGACGACCGCAACGTCGTGCTGTACAACGGCGACGGCTCCGTGCTGTGGTCGCCCAACTGCTACGAGAAGCCCTGACCCCGCTCCACCCAGAGCCGACGAACGGCACTTTCGTTCAAACCTGTTGAACGAAAGTGCCGTTCGTTGCGTCCAGGACCGGCGCAGCCCCCTCAGGCCAGCACGATCCGCCCCAGCTCGGCCGGCGAGGCCAGCATCGGGTGCCGCGGGAGCACGCGCACGGTGTAGCCGGTCAGGCCGGCGTGGGGCAGCGGCACGACCGCCTCGAACCGCTCCTCGCCGTCGCCGTCGGCCAGCCCGACATGGTCCATCGCGACGACGGTCGGCGAGTGCAGCTCCTCCGACTCGTCCACGCGCCCGACCACGGCCTGCACCGTGACGTCCGACGCGTCGAGCCCCGACAGCCGCACGGCGGCGCGCACGGTCATCGGCGCCCCCACGACCGGCGTGTCCGGCAGGCCCGACGCGTCGACGCCCGTCACCTCCACGTGCGTCCACGCGTCGTTCAGCCGCGTCCGGTACGCGGCGATCTCCTTCGCGCCCGCGTACCCGTCGGCGTTGACGGCCGCAGCGGCCCGCGCGGCGGGCGCGTAGAGCGTCTCGGCGTACTCGCGCACCATCCGCGTCGCCTGCACCTGCGGGCGCAACGTCGTCAGCGTGTGGCGCACCAGGTCCACCCACCGGCGGGGCACGCCGTCCTCCCGCTCGTAGAACGCCGGCCCCACCTGCGTGCCCAGCAGCTCGTAGAGCGCGTTCGCCTCCAGGTCGTCCCGCCGGTGCGGGTCGTCGATGCCGTCGGCGGTGGGGATCGCCCAGCCGTTGCGGCCGTCGTAGAGCTCGTCCCACCACCCGTCCCGGATCGACAGGTTGAGCCCGCCGTTGAGCGCCGACTTCATGCCCGACGTGCCGCACGCCTCCAGCGGCCGCAGCGGGTTGTTCAGCCACACGTCGCAGCCCCAGTACAGGTAGCGGGCCATCGACATGTCGTAGTCCGGCAGGAACACGATGCGGTGGCGCACGGCCGGGTCGTCGGCGAAGCGGACGATCTCCTGGATCAGCGCCTTCCCGCCGTCGTCGGCCGGGTGGCTCTTGCCCGCGACGACCAGCTGCACCGGCCGGTGCGGGTCGAGCAGCAGGTCGCGCAGCCGGTCCTTGTCGCGCAGCATCAGCGTCAGCCGCTTGTACGTCGGGACGCGGCGGGCGAACCCGACGGTCAGCACGTGCGGGTCGAAGACGTGGCCGGTCCAGGACAGCTCCGGCGTCGAGGCCCCGCGCTGCAGCCAGGCCTCCCGCACGCGCCGCCGCACCTCGTCGACGAGCCGGGCCCGCAGGGCGTTGCGCAGCTCCCACAGCGACTCGTCGGTCACCGGCTCCGCCCGCCCGACGCCCGGCTCCCCGACCAGCGCCCCGATCTCGCGCGCCTCCCAGGTCGCGCCGTGCACGCCGTTGGTCACCGACCCGATCGGGACCTCGTCGGCGTCGAAGCCGTGCCACAGCCCGCCGAACATCTCCCGCGAGACGGCGCCGTGCAGCTTCGAGACGCCGTTGGCCCGCTGCGCGAGGCGCAGCCCCATGTGCGCCATGTTGAACATCGACGGGTTGTCCTCGGAGCCCAGCGCGAGGATGCGGTCGAGCGGCACGCCCGGGAGCAGGCCGGGATGGAAGTAGTGCTTGACCATGTCGAGCGGGAAGCGGTCGATGCCCGCCGGGACCGGCGTGTGCGTCGTGAACACCGTCCCGGCGCGCACGGTGGCCAGCGCCTCGTCGAACGACAGCCCGGGTGCCGCCGCTAGCTCCCGGATCCGCTCCAGGCCCAGGTAGCCGGCGTGGCCCTCGTTGGTGTGGAAGACCTCCGGCCGGGGGTGCCCGGTGATCGCGCAGTAGGCGCGGACGGCCCGCACGCCGCCGATCCCGACCAGGATCTCCTGGCGGATGCGCTGGTCCTGGTCGCCGCCGTAGAGCCGGTCGGTGACGCCGCGCAGCTCGAGGTCGTTCTCCTCGATGTCGGAGTCGAGCAGCAGCAGCGGTACCCGGCCGACGGCGGCCTGCCAGACGCGCGCGCGGAGCGTCGCGTCGCCGGGCATGGCGATCTCGACGAGGACCTGCTGCCCCGACGCGTCGACCAGCAGCTGCAGCGGCAGGCCCTGTGGGTCGAGCTGCGGGTAGGTCTCCAGCTGCCAGCCGTCGAGCGAAAGGGACTGGCGGAAGTACCCCGAGCGGTAGAGCAGGCCGACGCCGATCAGCGGCAGGCCCAGGTCGGAGGACGCCTTGAGGTGGTCGCCCGCGAGCACGCCGAGCCCGCCGGAGTAGTTGGGCAGCACCTCCGAGACGCCGAACTCCATCGAGAAGTACCCGACGGCGGCCGGCAGGGCGGGGTCGTCCTCCCGCTCGGACTGGTACCAGCGCGCGTCGTGCAGGTAGCCCTCGAGGTCGTCGGCCAGCTCGCGGATGGTGACGACGGTCTCGGCGTCCGCGGCCAGCTCGGCCAGCCGGGCGGCGGGGATCTCCCCGAGCAGGCGGACGGGGTCGTGCCCGGCCCGCTCCCACGCGTCCGGGTCCAGCGTCGCGAAGAGGTCGTGCGTGGGGGCGTGCCAGCTCCACCGCAGGTTGGTGGCCAGCGTCTGCAGCGGCGCCAGCGCGGGCGGCAGCTGCGCACGAACGGTGAAACGGCGTAGGGCTCTCACGAATGCGAAGGGTAGATGAATCGTTGGCGGGATCGGTCAAGTAACGGCCATCCGGTACTGGACTGCCACGACCGGGCACGGAAGGCTGGACACGCCGGACCCGTTCCCTGCGCGGTCAGAGCGGGTAGGTACGTTTGTGACTCACGCGACCAATGTGCTTGACGGGGGTGGGCCGGTGACCGGTCGGCTGGGAATCGACGACGTCACGCCCACCGTGGGCGATGGTCGCCATCCCGCCAAGGCCGTCGTCGGCGAGGTCGTCCCGATCGGCGCGACGGTGTGGCGCGAGGGCCACGACGCGGTCGCCGCCAACGTCGTCTGGCGCAAGGTCGGCAGCCGCGGCGCGGCCCAGCACGTGCGCATGGAGCCGGCCGGGATCGGCACCGACCGCTTCGAGGCCGTCGTCGCCGCCGACGAGCCCGGCCTGTGGACGTTCCGCGTCGACGCCTGGAGCGACCCCTGGGCGACCTGGCGCAACGCCGTCACCAAGAAGCTCGACGCCGGGCAGACCCCCGACGAGCTCGCCAACGACCTCGAGACCGGCGCGCGGCTGCTGCAGCGCGTCGGGCGCCGCCCGGCCGAGCGCGGCCACCGCGACCTGCTGTTCGGCGCGGCCAACGCGCTGCGCGACACGGCCATGCCGCTCCGCGCGCGCGTCGGGCCGGCGCTGTTCCCGGCCGTCGAGACGATCATGACGGAGCGGCCGGTCCGCGAGCTGATCACCCGCGGCCGCTCCCTGCAGGTCTACGTCGACCGCGAGCGCGCCGCGTACGGCTCCTGGTACGAGTTCTTCCCGCGCTCCACCGGCGGGCGCGACGAGACCGGCCGGCCCATCCACGGCTCGTTCACCACCGCGGCCAAGCAGCTCGACCGGGTTGCCGCGATGGCCTTCGACGTCGTCTACCTCCCGCCGATCCACCCGGTCGGCACGGCCCACCGCAAGGGCCGCAACAACTCCGTCAACGCCGGGCCCGGCGACGTCGGCTCGCCATGGGCGATCGGCAACGCCGACGGCGGCCACGACGCCATCGACCCCGAGCTGGGCACGCTGGAGGACTTCGACTCGTTCGTCGCGCGCACGCACGACCTGGGCATGGAGGTCGCGCTCGACTTCGCCCTGCAGTGCGCGCCCGACCACCCGTGGGTCACCGAACATCCCGAGTGGTTCACCCACCGCCCCGACGGCACGATCGCCTACGCGGAGAACCCGCCCAAGAAGTACCAGGACATCTACCCGATCAACTTCGACAACGACCCGGCCGGGATCTACGCCGAGTCGCTGCGGGTCGTCCTGCACTGGGTCGAGCACGGCGTGCGGATCTTCCGCGTCGACAACCCGCACACCAAGCCACCGAACTTCTGGCACTGGCTGATCTGGCAGGTCAAGTCCCGCTACCCGGACGTCCTGTTCCTCGCCGAGGCCTTCACCCGGCCCGCGCGGCTGTTCGGCCTCGGGCGGCTCGGGTTCACCCAGAGCTACACCTACTTCACGTGGCGCACGACGAAGGAGGAGCTGACCGAGTTCGCGCTCATGCACGCCGAGCGCTGCGACGAGGTCCGGCCGAACCTGTTCGTCAACACCCCGGACATCCTCCACGAGTCGCTGCAGCACGGCGGCCGTGGCGTGTTCGCGATCCGCGCGGCGCTGGCGGCGACCATGGCGCCGACGTGGGGCGTCTACTCCGGGTTCGAGCTGTTCGAGGGCGAGGCGGCCAAGCCGGGCTCCGAGGAGTACCTCAACTCCGAGAAGTACGAGCTGCGGCCGCGCGACTTCGAGGGCGCCGCGGCGGCGGGCAACTCGCTGGAGCCGTTCATCACCCGGCTCAACGAGATCCGGCGCGCGCACCCGGCACTGCAGCAGCTGCGGAACATCACGTTCCACCACTGCGACAACGACCAGATCATCGTCTACTCCAAGACCGACCCGGTCTCGGGCGACACGATGATCATCGTCGTCAACCTCGACCCGTGGAACGCGCAGTCGGGGACGATCGCGCTCGACCAGCCGGCGCTGGGCAAGCGCTGGGGGGAAGGCCTGACCGTCCACGACGAGATCACCGGCTCGACCTGGCAGTGGGGCCAGTACGACTTCGTGCGCCTGGAGCCGTGGGCGAACGTGGCGCACATCCTGAGCGTCGACTGACCCGCCCGGACCGCGACGTCGACGCCCGGTCGTGCACGCAGCCGCGGCGCCCACCCCCGCCGCCGCCACCCGATCCGGTCGACCTTTCCCGCCCGGGCTCGCCGCCCGGAGCGGCACGGCCGGACCACCGCCGCCGCCTGAATCGATATGACATGGGTGTTGACGCATGTCTACCCCATGTGCCCCACGGCACAACTCCCGCCTTACAGTTCACATCCGTCACCCGCATCCCGACCTGCGCCGGGCCCGCGCGCGAGGTAGGACTGGTGACGTGCGCCCGTGAGCCCGATCCCCTCCGCCCGGTAGGAACGCCCTTCCATGACGCTCGACGCTGCAGCCACCGCGCCCGCCTCCCGTCCCGACGCCGCCGCAACCGATGCCGCCACCGCCCGCACCACGGCCGACGACGTCGTGCACGAGGCGAGTGCCGACGACTACGGACACGCCAGGACTCTCGCCGTCGACCACGACTGGTACAAGCGGGCCGTCTTCTACGAGGTGCTCGTCCGCGCGTTCAGCGACTCCAACCGGGACGGCACGGGCGACCTCAGGGGCCTGACCGACAAGCTGGACTACATCCAGTGGCTGGGCGTCGACTGCCTGTGGCTCCCCCCGTTCTACGACTCGCCGCTGCGCGACGGCGGCTACGACATCCGCGACTTCCGCGCGGTGCTCCCGGAGTTCGGCACGGTCGAGGACTTCGTCACGCTCCTGGACGAGGCCCACCAGCGCGGCATCCGGGTGATCACCGACCTGGTGATGAACCACACCTCCGACACCCACCCGTGGTTCGAGGAGTCCCGCCGCCACCCCGACGGGCCCTACGGCGACTTCTACATGTGGGAGGACGACGACTCCCGCTACCCCGACGCGCGGATCATCTTCGTCGACACCGAGCAGTCGAACTGGACCTACGACCCGGTGCGCGGCCAGTTCTACTGGCACCGGTTCTTCTCCCACCAGCCGGACCTGAACTACGACAACCCGGCCGTCCAGGAGGCCATGCTCGACGTCCTGCGGTTCTGGCTGGACCTGGGCATCGACGGCTTCCGGCTCGACGCCGTCCCCTACCTCTACGCCCGCGACGGCACGAACTGCGAGAACCTCCCCGAGACCCACGCGTTCCTGCGGCGCTGCCGCAAGGTGCTCGACGACGAGTACCCGGGCCGGGTCATGCTCGCCGAGGCCAACCAGTGGCCCAGCGACGTCGTGGAGTACTTCGGCGAGGCGGAGACCGGCGGCGACGAGTGCCACATGGCGTTCCACTTCCCGCTGATGCCGCGCATCTTCATGGCGGTGCGCCGGGAGAACCGCTTCCCGATCTCGGAGATCCTCGCCCAGACCCCGGCGATCCCGTCGAACGCGCAGTGGGGCATCTTCCTGCGCAACCACGACGAGCTGACGCTCGAGATGGTCACCGACGAGGAACGCGACTACATGTACGCGGAGTACGCCAAGGACCCGCGCATGAAGGCCAACATCGGCATCCGCCGGCGCCTCGCCCCGCTGCTGGAGAACGACCGCAACCAGCTCGAGCTGTTCACGGCGCTGCTGCTGTCGCTGCCCGGCTCGCCCGTCCTCTACTACGGCGACGAGATCGGCATGGGCGACAACATCTGGCAGGGCGACCGCGACGCCGTCCGCAGCCCGATGCAGTGGACGCCCGACCGCAACGCCGGCTTCTCCGCGAGCGACCCCGGCCGCATCTACCTGCCGCCGATCATGGACCCGCTGTACGGCTACCAGGCCGTCAACGTCGAGGCCCAGATGAACTCGACGGCGTCGCTGCTGCACTGGACCCGGCACATGATCGAGGTCCGCAAGCGGCACCAGGCGTTCGGCCTCGGCAGCTACCACGAGCTGGGCGGATCCAACCCGTCGGTGCTCGCCTACGTGCGCGTGCACGAGTCCGATGACGGCAGCAAGGACGCGGTGCTGTGCGTCAACAACATGTCCCGCTTCCCCCAGCCGGTGGAACTGGACCTCTCGGCGTGGCAGGGTTGCTCTCCCCACGAGCTGACGGGCGGCGTGCCGTTCCCGAGGATCGGTGAGCTGCCCTACCTGCTGACGCTGCCCGGGCACGGCTTCTACTGGTTCTCCATCGGTGCCGATCCGACGAGGGCCCCCCAGGAGGACGACGCGTGAGTGATCTGGTCGAGGAGCTCCCCACCCTGCTGTCCGCATGGCTGCCGCGGCAACGCTGGTTCGCCGCGAAGGGCCGCGAGGTGCGGACGGTCGCCGTGGCGGCGTCCACGCCGCTGCTGACCGGGAGCGACCCGCTCCTCGACCACGTCCTCGTCGACGTCGGGTTCGACGAGGGCAGCCAGTTCTACCAGCTGCTGGTCGGCCGCACCGCGGTTCCGAAGGGCGAGCTGGACCACGTGACGCTCGGCGCCGTCGGTGATCTCGTCGCGTACGACGCGCTGTGGGACCAGCGCGTGACCGCATGGCTGCTGGAGGCGATCCGCGACGCCCGGACGGTCGGCGACCTGCGGTTCGTCCCCGAGCCCGGCGTCGAGATCGAGACGGGCGCCCCCGGCCGCGTGTTGGGCGTCGAGCAGTCGAACACGTCCGTTGCCTGGGGCGAGCGCTCGATCCTCAAGGTGTTCCGCCGCGTGCTGCCCGGCCTGAACCCCGACCTGGAGCTGCACCGGGCACTGCGCTCGGTCGGGTCGCACGAGGTGGCCGCCCTGCAGGGCGCGATCGAGGGCACGCTCGGCGGCGAGCCCGTCACCTTCGCGATGATGCAGGACTACGCGGCCAACTCGGCGGACGGGTGGTCGATGGCGCTGGCCAGCATGCGGGACCTCCTGGCCGAGGGCGACCTGCGTGCCGACGAGGTCGGCGGGGACTTCGCGGCGGAGGCCTCCCGGCTCGGCGAGACGGTCGGCGTGATCCACGGCGAGCTGCGGCGCGCGCTCGGGGTCGGGGAGCGCGACGCCCGGGAGATGGCGGCGTCGTGGCACCAGCGCCTGGCCGTCACGACGGCGGCCGTGCCGGCGCTGGAGCCGCACGTCGGCGCGATCCGGGACACCTACGACGCCGTCGCCGGGCTCGGCGCACCGCTGCCGACCCAGCGGGTCCACGGCGACCTGCACCTCGGCCAGACGCTGCGCACGCCGCGCGGCTGGCTGGTGATCGACTTCGAGGGCGAGCCCGCGGCGCCACTCGCGGAGCGGGTGCGGCCCGACTCGGCCCTCCGCGACGTCGCCGGGATGCTCCGCTCGTTCGACTACGCCGCGTTCCACCAGATCATGCAGGGCGGCGAGGAGCCGGACGGCCAGCAGCTGTGGCGGGCCAACGAGTGGGCCGAGCGCAACCGCTCCGCCTTCTGCGACGGCTACTCCGTGCAATCCGACGCGGACCCGCGCGACCAGCGGGCGCTGCTGCGCGCCTACGAGCTGGACAAGGCGGTCTACGAGCTCCTCTACGAGACCCGCAGCCGCCCGGCGTGGGCGCCGATCCCGCTGGCCTCCATCGCGCGGCTGACGCAGGGCTCGGGGGCCGGCAGCGCCGTGTGACGCCCGCGCGCCGGGCCCCCGCGCGCGAGCCATCCCACCCACCACTCCCGCCACTCCGGCACCGGTTCCGGCAGGACACGCGCCAGCGCAATAGGGTGCGCGAGTGGCAGGTGAGGAGAACCCGACCCCGACGATCGACGCGTGTCCGCCCGACCCACACACCGTCGACCGGTTGCTGGGTGGCGCCCATTACGACCCGCACTCCGTGCTGGGTGCGCACGAGCACCCGGACGGCATGGTCGTGCGCGTCCTGCGGCCGCACGCTGACGAGGTGCACGTCGTCCTGGAGGGCGGCGAGGGCTATCCGCTGGTGCGGGTGCACGACGCGGGGCTGTTCTCCGGGCTCGTGCCCGCGCCGCCCGGCGACTACCGCCTCGCGGTCCGCTACGGCGACCGCGTCGACATCGTCGACGACCCGTACCGGTGGCTGCCGACCCTCGGCGACATCGACCTGCACCTGATCTCCGAGGGGCGCCACGAGCGGCTGTGGGACGTCCTTGGCGCGCACATCCGCCACTACGACACACCGGCCGGGCCGGTCAGCGGGACGAGCTTCGCGGTGTGGGCGCCGACCGCCCAGGGCGTGCGCGTCACCGGCGACTTCGACGGCTGGACCGGCTGGGCCCACCCCATGCGCGCGCTCGGCAGCACAGGCGTCTGGGAGATCTTCGTACCGGGGATCGAGCCGGGGACGCGGTACAAGTTCCGCATCCTCGGCGCCGACGGCCGGTGGCGGGAGAAGGCCGACCCGATGGCGTTCCGGACCGAGATCCCACCCGCCACGGCCTCGATCGTCGACGCGCCGGCGCACGAGTGGGCCGACGGCGAGTGGATGACCGCGCGCTCGACCCGCCAGCCCTACGCCGAGCCGATGAGCATCTACGAGCTGCACGTCGGCTCGTGGAAGGCCGGCCTCACGTACCGGGAGCTGGCCCGGGAGCTGGTCGCCTACCTCGACGAGACCGGCTTCACGCACGTCGAGCTGCTGCCGGTCGCCGAGCACCCGTTCGGCGGCTCGTGGGGCTACCAGGTCACGGCGTTCTACGCGCCGACGGCCCGGTTCGGGACGCCCGACGACTTCCGCTGGTTCGTCGACCACCTCCACCAGCACGGCTACGGCGTGATCATCGACTGGGTGCCGGGCCACTTCCCCCGCGACGAGTGGGCGCTGGCGAAGTTCGACGGCACCCCGCTCTACGAGCACGCCGACCCCCGCCGCGGGGAGCAGCCCGACTGGGGCACGCTCGTGTTCGACTTCGGGCGCAAGGAGGTGCGCAACTTCCTCGTCGCGAACGCGCTGTTCTGGCTCGACTCGTTCCACGTCGACGGGCTGCGCGTCGACGCCGTCGCGTCCATGCTCTACCTGGACTACTCCCGGCCGGAGGGGCAGTGGCTGCCCAACGTCCACGGCGGCCGCGAGAACCTCGACGCGATCGCGTTCCTGCAGGAGATGAACGCCACCGTCTACCGGGTCCACCCGGGCGCGGTGACGATCGCCGAGGAGTCGACGGCCTGGCCCGGCGTGTCCCGGCCGACCCACCTCGGCGGCCTGGGCTTCGGCTTCAAGTGGAACATGGGCTGGATGCACGACACCTTGGACTACGCGTCCAAGGACCCGGTCTACCGGACCTACCACCACAACCAGATGACGTTCTCGCTCATGTACGCGTTCAGCGAGAACTTCGTGCTCCCGCTGTCGCACGACGAGGTCGTGCACGGCAAGGGCTCGCTGTGGCAGCGGATGCCCGGCGACGCCTGGAACAAGGCGGCGAACCTGCGCTCGCTGCTGGCGTACATGTGGGCCCACCCTGGCAAGCAGCTGCTGTTCCAGGGCGGCGAGTTCGGGCAGGTGCGGGAGTGGTCCGAGCAGCGCTCGCTGGACTGGGACCTGCTCGAGGACCCGCTGCACGGCGGCATCAAGGCGCTGGTCGGCGACCTCAACCGGGCCTACCGCGAGCAGTCGGCGCTCTGGACGCAGGACACCTCGCCAGAGGGCTTCTCCTGGATCGACGCCAACGACTCCGGCGGCAACGTGCTGAGCTTCCTGCGGCACGGCCGCGACGCCGACGGCCGGCCCACCGTGATGGCCTGCGTGGCGAACTTCTCCGGCAGCCCGAAGCCCGACTACCGCGTCGGGCTGCCCTTCGCCGGCCGCTGGCGCGAGGTGCTCAACACCGACGCCGAGAGCTACGGCGGCTCGGGCTGGGGGAACTACGGCGGCGTCGAGGCTGAGCAGTACGTCTGGCACGGCCGTCCGGCGTCGGCGGTGCTGCAGCTGCCGCCGGCGGGCGTGCTGTGGCTGGCCCCGGAGCCCTTCGCGGGTGCGGTGCGACGGCGCGAGGTCGCGGCGGGCGCTCCCGCGCAGCCCGAGGACGGCGCCGGGGGCGCGGAGCAGGCGGCCGGTCCGTCGGTTGCGCCCGACCCGGACTTCCCTGGCCCGGGACCGGCCGGCACGGCCCCGGGTACGGAACCGGCCGGCACGGCCTCACCGTCCGCCGCTGTGGACCCGCCGTCCGCGACGGCCCCGTCGTCCACCGCTGTGGACCCGCCGTCCGCGACGGCCCCATCGTCCGCCGCTGTGGACCCGCCGTCCGCGGCGGCCCCATCGTCCGCCGCCGCGGCCCCGGTGACGGCGCCGGCCCCAGTGACGGCCCCGCCCCCGGTGACGGCCCCACCCGCCGCGACCGACGAGTCGGTGACGTCCTCCGCCGACCTGCCGGCCGGGTTCGCCGACGCGCCGGCCGATGGTGCGGAGCCCGAGCCCGAGCCCGACTCCTCACCCGCCGACGCGGCGGGCTCGTCGGGATCGGCGCCGGTCAGCGAGGCCTCGACCGCGCGTGACGCGGTGGCGGGCCCGGCGGACTCCGTTGCCGGGTCGACGTCCGGCCCGACGGCCCCGCCCGACCCGGCACCCGCCGGCGAGGCGGACGCGGCAGCGTCCCCCCGCGGGACCGAGCCCCTCCCGGACGCCGACCCGCTCGACCGGCCGGCCGCCGCGCCGCACGACACGTCCACGCCGTCCGCAGGGGACCTCGGGTCCGGCCGCGAGGCCGGGTCGACGGCCCCCGAGGTCACGACGGAGGCCGCCGAGCCGGCGTCCGGCGCTGTGCCGGCGTCCGGGACGGCTGCGGCGTCCGGCCCACCCCCGACCGACTCATCGGCGGCGCCCGACTCCGCCCCGGGGACCGAGCCGACCGCGGCGACCACGGGGTCACCGGCGACGACCGCGCCGTCCGGGACGGCATCGGTGCCGCCCGCCGCGGATGACCCGATCTCCGGGTCGGCCCGGCCAGCCGGGTCGCCGTCACCACCGGTGTCGACCCCGCCGCGACGAGCCGGCCCCGCCTGCCGGGTCGACCGGACCGGCCGGCTCACCCGCGCCGGCCGAATCGGCGCCACCGGCCGGCTCGACCCCGGCCACCGGTCGGGCCTCCTTGGCCGAGTCGACCCCAGCCACCGGCCCGACCCTGGTCACCGACTCGGCCCTGGTCACCGACTCGGCCCTGGTCACCGACTCGACCCCGGTCACCGACTCGACCCCGGTCACCGACTCGACCCCGGTCACCGACTCGACCCCGGTCACCGACTCGACCCTGGTCACCGACTCGGCCCTGGTCACGGAGTCGACCCCGATCGCGGGCTCTGCTGCGGCCGCCGACGTGCCCGCGTCCACCGGCTCGGCCGCGTCCACCGATGTGCCCCCGTCCGCCGACCCGGCTACGGCTACCGGCCCGAGCTCGTCCACCGGCTCGAACGCCTCCACCGCCGTGGCGCCCCCTGCCGGGTCGACCCGCGACTCGTCCTCCTCAGCCGGAAGAACCCCGTCCGGGGCGATCGCGGCGGGTTCCCGCCCGTCCGACGGACAGGCCTCGACCACGGAGTGGACGCCGGGTTCGGGGCCGCTCCCGACCCTCGCGGCAGCGGCTCCCACTCCGCCGCCCGACGAGCCCGCCGTGGCTCGCTCGGGCGACGCGTACCCCTGGACCGCCCCGCCTGCCCGGGAACCAGTCGACGACGGCACCGACGCCGAGGAGGACGCGCGCGGGCGGCACGCCTTCGACCCGAGGAGGTCGTAGGCTCCTCCGGCCCGCGAGGCGGCCCGGGGCCCGGTCGCGTCAGCCCTCGGCGGCCGCCACCGCGGGCTGCGGCACCGGAGCCGGCAGCGACCCGTACGCCGAGCGCGCCAGCACCGCCCAGTACCCGAGCAGGACCGCGCAGTACAGCGAGCCCCCTACGGCGCCCAGCATGCCGCCGGGGGCGTCCGCCGCGTTCCAGGCGACCGGCACCGCGGCCAGAGCCAGCATGGCGGCGGCCGCGGCGCCGCGCCCGAGCGTGATCAGCACGAAGACGCCGGGGAAGAGCAACATCAGGTAGTTGAACCACGCGATCGGGGAGAACAGCAGCCCGGCCGCGACGACCGCGAACACCACCGTGCCCCCCGGCGGAAGCCGGTCGCGGTGCCAACCGGCCCAGACCAGTGTGCCGACGAGCACGACCAGCCCGAGCGCCGCCCCGACGCCGGACGGCAGGCCGAACCGGACCGCGAGCCCGGGCAGCGAGGCGTTGTCGACCGTGTCGGGCACGGGCGCGCCGAAGGCGATCGAGAGCCAGTCCAGGCCGCTGCGCGGACCGCACACCGCGATCCCGACCAGCGACGCGACGGCCGCGGACGCGATCCCGGCCCGCAGCGGGACCCAGCGACGCTGCATCGCCGGCAGCAGCAGCACCGGGGCGAGCGAGGGCTTGAGCGCGACGGTGATCCCGAACAGGACGGCCGCCAGCACCGGCTTGTCGCGGCGCTCGGCGACCCAGCCGCCGACGAGGCCGACGAGCAGCAGCGGGTAGATCTGGCCGAGCACGAGCGTGCCGTGCAGGGACGACGAGGCGAGCACGCCGACCAGGCCCAGCGCCGTCGCCCACCGGCCCAGGCGCAGCTCGCGCGCCACCGCGAGCATGGAGCCGACGACCATCAGCACCGCGAGCACCACCCAGATCCGGTACGCGGTAAGCGGGTCGAGCGCCGCGAACGGGGCGAACAGCACCGTGAGCAGCGGCGGGTTGAGGTTCGTCAGCTTCGCCGACGTCGCGTAGATGTCCGCGCCGTGCGACAGCGCGACGGCCGACGACCAGAACGTGTCGAAGTCGACGTGCAGCTCGCGCATGTCCGGCAGGGGGATCATGCGCACGAGCACGTCGGGATGCAGGATGTCCACCCAGATCGTGACCACGACCGAGCCGACCACGAGCAGTGCTGCGGCCAGCCGTCCGCGGGTGAGGTCCAACGACACGCCTCGACGGTAGCCGGACGGGTCGCGGCGCCGGCAACCACCACCGGCCGCCGCGGGCGTCGGGCACGATGTTCCCGTGCCCCGCCTCCTGGTCGTCGCGCTGCTCGCAGTGCTGGCGATGGCCTCGGCCGACGCGACGGCCGGCCGGCAGCGGACGCCGGCGCCGACCCGCGAGCCGTCGGCGCCCGCGTCACCCGGGCCGGCGGCACTGACGGTCCCGGCAGGCGGCGACCCGGCCGGTTGGGCGGCCGGACGGGTGCAGGCCTTCTGGCGTACGGCCTTCCCGGTCGCCTTCGGCCGGCCCTGGCAGGACGTCGCCCACCTCGTCCCCGTGCACCGCGCCGGCCCGACGCCCCCGTGCGCGGCGCGACCGGAGGCCGTGGCCGGCCAGGCGTACTACTGCGCGTCCGCGGACGCGATCGTCTGGGACGCCGACGGCCTGGTGCCCCGCCTCGCTGCCGCGTCCGGCGAGGCGGGGGTCCTGGTGGTGCTCGCACACGAGATGGGCCACGCGGTGGCGGCCCGGCTGGGCGTCACGGCCGCTCGGGCCCGCGACCCGGCCGCGTACCCGACCATCCTGCTCGAGGCGATGGCCGACTGCGACGCCGGCGTCGCGCTCGCCGGCATCGGCCTCACACCCGAGGACCGCGACAGGGCGCTGGCGGCGCTCGTCGGGTTCCGCGACCCGCTCGGGGTGCAGCCGGGCGATCCGTACGCGCACGGGAACGCGTTCGACCGGGCAGGCGCGTTCGAGGACGGCTACGACGCGGGACCGCACGGCTGCGCGGGCATGACCCTGCGGAACCACGCGTTCACCCAGCGGGCGTTCGGCTCGGCCGCCGACCGCGCCGACCGTGGCAACCTGCCGTTGGCGACCTTCCTCGACGCCGTCGGCCGCGACGCCGGCCCGTGGTTCACGACCGTCGGGGGCCGCCCGTCCCCGCCCCTGACCACGGCGGCGAGCGGCTGCGCGACGGGCGGTCGGCAGGGGCCGGTGACGTACTGCGCACCCGACCACGCGATCGTCGTCGACCCGGCCGGCCTCGCCGCGGTCGAGGACGCCATCGGCGACTACGCCGTGGGCACGCTCGTCGCCGCCCGCTACGGGCTGGCCGCGCTCGACGCCAGGGGCCTGCCCGTCACCGGACCCGCGGCCGGGGCCGCCGCCCTGTGCCTGGCCGGGGCCTACACCGCGCGGCTGATCGACCCGACGGGACCCTTCGCCCTCTCCCCCGGCGATCTGGACGAGGCCGTCGCGGTGTTGCTGGCCCACGACTGGGCGGACCGCGATGCCGCGGGCGCCGCGGACCCGGCCGTCCACGGGTACGACCGGGTGGACCGGTTCCGCGCCGGGGTGGACGGGGGTACTGCGGAGTGCTTCACCGTCGCCCGCCGCTCGGCAGGCGGCGCGTGACCGGTCTCGCGGTCGCGCCCCGCGGTGTCCGGCAGACCTAGTGTCGTGAGTCGGAAGTTCTTTGCCGGTATCGGTGGTCCGGGCGGTCGCCGGCAAGGCGCCGGTCCGAGCCTCGTACCGGGCGTACTCGGCCGGACCGGCAACGCCGCCGGCGGGCGTCCGGGCCGCCGAGAGCGGTGAAGGAACTTTCGACTCGCGACACTAGAACAGGGCGCGGGCCAGCTTGCGGCGTGCCGCCATCACGCGGGGGTCGTCGGCCGGGAAGAGCTCGAACAGCCCCACCAGGTGCTGGCGGGTGCGGTCCCGGTCGTCTCCCGCGGTGCGCGCGACCGTGGCGATCAGCCGGTCGAACGCGGCCTCGACCGCGTCCGCCGCGATCTCGGCGTCGGCGGCCGCCAGCTGCGCGTCGACGTCGTCGGGTGCGGCGTCGGCGCGCCCGATCGCGGTCGGGTCGGCCTGCTCGGCGCGCGCCATGAACCGAACCTGGGCCAGCGCGGCGGCCGCCTGCTCGTTCGCGGGCTCGGCCGAGAGGATCTTCTCGTACGCCTCCTCGGCCGCCGTCCAGTCACCGCGCTCCACCGCGTCCTCGGCCGCGACGAACCGGGGATCCTCGGGCTCCTCCTCGACCGGGGCCGCCGCGCCGGCCCGCAGCTCGGCCTCCCGGATGCCGGGCATGCGGTCGCGCAGCGCGTCGAGCAGGGAGCCGATCCACTGGCGCACCTGCGGTTCGGGCAGGGCGCCGTTGAAGGCGTCGACGGGCTGGCCGCCGACCACCGCCACCACCATCGGGATCGACTGGACGCCGAACGCCTGGGCGATCCGCTGGTTGGCCTCGATGTCGACCTTGGCGAGCACCCAGGCTCCCCCGCCGGCGGCGGCCAGCCGCTCCAGCACGGGAGACAGCTGCTTGCACGGCCCGCACCACTCGGCCCACAGGTCCACCACGACCGGCACCTGCAACGAGCGCTCCAGCACCTCGGCCTGGAACGTGGCCTCGGTCACGTCCACGACGTGGGCGGAGGAGGCGCCCGGCCCACCGCCGGAGGCGGCGGCGGGCGGGCGGGCGGCGGCATCCGCCCGGGCCTTGAGCGCGGCCAGGTCGACCGCGCCGGACATCGAAAGGGCGGCCGAGGACGCGCCGGCCGGGGCCGCCGCCCGGGAACGGCGGGGATCGGGTCGCGACACGCCGTTCATCTTCCCATGCCCCGTCCGGCGCCGTAGCACCCGCCGCACTTCGGGCCGGCCTGCGCGTCGCCCGATCGGGGGCGCACCGTGACCGGCCGCAGTCGCCGGGGTCCGTTCGGACACGTCGCCCTCGGGCTTGATCACCGATCCGGCGGAGCACCAGGCCCGGTACGCGCTCGTTGAGGAGACAGGAGTGACGACGCCGTCGCCCTCCGTGAACGAACCGCTGTGCCCGATCCCTCAACCGGAGGAACGCCATGAGCTCCGAGAACGACGTCACCGACCGCCTCCTGGCCGAGGCCCGCAAGAAGTCCGCGCGCCAGCAGGACAGCGCGCTGCTCGGCAAGGTGGCGCTGGGCGTCGGCATCGTCGCCCTCCTGGTCAGCCCCGTCTCGATCCTCGGCTGGATCGTGGGCCTCGGCGCCGTCGGCACGGGGGTCGCCGCCGTCCGCAAGCCCGACTCGGCGAAGCTGGCCAAGATCGCGATCGTCCTCGGCGTGGCCGCGATCCTGGTGGGGGTCTTCTTCTTCTGCCTCAACCTCGCCCAGCAGTAGGCCCGTCGCGGGGGATCACCGGGCCGGGCGCTCCGGTGGTCCCCCGGGTCCACCCGGGGCGGCCGACCGCGCCCGCGGCCGGCGCTGCCGACGGTCGCGGCCCGCGGCCGGCGCTGCCGACGGCCGCGGGCCCGCCATGTGGGCACCATCACGGCCGGGGCCGTGCCGGCGGCACGGCGGCGAGCAGCGCGGTCGCCAGGGCCGCCGGTGCCGTGAGCATCGGGAAGTGCCCGGTGTCGAGCTCGACGAGCGTGGCTACCGGCACGGTCGCGGCCACCGTCCGCAGCCGGCCCGGATCGACGACGCGGTCACGCCGGCACACCACGACCGTCGTCGGCACGGCCGGCCACGCCCGCAGCGGCGTCACCTCGCGGTTGACCGACCATGCCTGGGGACGCATGTCGGCCACAGCGGCGGCCACCCGCGCGGGGCCGGACGCTCCGAGATCGTCGGCGACGCCGGAGTACAGCTCGTTGGTCGCCGGCTCGGGCGCCCACGCCGTCGTGCGGTCCGGTCGGCGGTGCTGGCCACGTCCGAAGCCCTCGACCATGACACCCCGGCCGGCCCGGTCCCGGTCCGCCACGGACGTGCCGGGCACGGGGAGCACGGGAGCCACCAGCACGAGCGCGGCGAGCCGCTCCGGCCCCCATCGCTGGGCCACGACCGGCGCGGTCAGGCCCCCGAGCGAGTGCCCGACCAGTACGACGCGGCGCCCGACCGCCGGGCCCAGCTCGGCCTCGACGGCGGCGTCGACCGCCGACGCGTACTCCTCCGCGCCGAGTCCGGGCCGGTCCGCAGGCAGGTCGACAGCGACCGTGCGGTACCCGTGCCGCTCCAGCTCGTCGACCAGCGGTCCCCAGCACCGGCCGCGGTGCCAGGCCCCGTGGATCAGCACGAAGTCCGTGCGGTCGCCCGACCCCGGCGAGGTGGACGCCACGCCGGCGCCCGACGCGCGTTCCGGCCCGGCCGGAACCCTCCCGCCTTCCGGCCCCGCAACACCCGCCCGCCCGGACGGCCCGGTCGGTCCGGGCCGGTCGGGCGACCCGGTGGCGCCGGGCGTCACCGGTGCAGCGCCCGCTCGATCCGCTCGACCTTGGCCGCGAGCTGACCGCTGTTGTGCGAGGGACGGATGTCGGCCTTGAGCACGAGGCTCACCCGCGACGAGCGCGCTGCTACCGCCTCCACGGCCTTCTTGATCACCTCCAGCGCCTCGTCCCACGTCTCCGACTCGATCGTGGTGAACATCGACGTCGTCTCGTGCGGGAGGCCGGACTCGCGGACGACCCGCACGGCGTCGGCCACCACGTCACCGACCCCGCCGTCCTCCCCCGACGCGCCGTCGATCGCACCGGCCGGGGCCACGCTGAACGCGAAGAGCATGGTCGAACCGTACTGCTAGCGTCGCGTGCCATGGCCCCGCGTGATCCACTGCCGTTCGACCCGATCCAGCGGGCGGCCACGCTGTGGGAGCGGCGCATCGGGCCCGCGCAGGCGATGGCCGCGGTCACCAGCATCATGCGGGTCCAGCAGATCCTCCTGTCCGCTGTCGACGGCGCCCTGCGCCCGCACGGCCTCACCTTCGCCCGGTACGAGGCGCTGGTGCTGCTCACCTTCGCGCGGGCGGGACGACTCCCGATGCGCGTGATGGGCGAGCGCCTGCAGCTGCATCCGACGAGCGTGACGAACATCGTCGACCGCTTGCAGGCGGACGGCCTGGTGAAGCGCGTCCCCCATCCCACCGACCGGCGGGCCACGATCGTCGAGATCACCGAAGCGGGCGCGACCCGGCGCGAGCAGGCGACCCGCGCCGTCACGGCGATCGACTTCGGGCTGCGGGGGCTCGGCCCGGACCAGCAGGCCGAGCTGACCGAGCTGCTCGGGCAGGTGCGGCGGGCGGCGGGCGACTTCGACTGAGCGTGCGGGCACCGCCCGCACGCCGGAGGATGCACCCATGAAGGTTCTCGTCGCGGGTGCATCGGGGTTCGTCGGACGGCGGCTGTGCCCGGCGCTGGAGGCGGCCGGCCACGAGGTGCGCGCCATGACGCGCAGGCCGGAGCGGTACACCGGCGCGGGCACGGCGGTGGGCGCCGACGTCGACGACGCCGACTCGCTCGCGGGCGCCCTCTCCGGCTGCGACGCGGCGTACTACCTGGTGCACTCCCTCGACCGGGCGGACTTCGAGGAGCACGACGCCCGGGCGGGGCAGACCTTCGGCCGGGCGGCCGCCGACGCCGGGACGGCCCGCATCGTCTACCTGGGCGGCCTCGGCGACGACCGGGAAGTGCTGTCGGCCCACCTGCGCAGCCGCCGCCAGGTCGAGCGCCTGCTCGGCGCGGCCGGTGTCCCGGTGACGGCGCTGCGCGCCGGCATCATCGTGGGCCACGGCGGCATCTCGTGGGAGATGACCCGCCAGCTGGTGGAGCACCTGCCGGTGATGGTGACCCCCCGCTGGGTGCGCACCAGGACCCAGCCGATCGCGGTCGCGGACGTCGTGCGCTACCTCGTCGGGGTGCTCGAGGTCGAGGAGTCGGCGGGGCGGGTCATCGACATCGGCGGCCCCGAGGTGCTGCGCTACCTCGACATGCTGCGCAGGGTCGCCGCGCTCGAGGGCCGCCGGATGGCGGTGTTGCCGGTGCCGCTGCTGTCGCCCCAGCTGTCGTCCCGCTGGCTCTCGCTGGTCACCGACGTCGACGTGACCACCGGTCGGGCCCTGATCGACTCGATGTCGAACGAGGTCGTCGTGCGCGACGACGCGGCGCGCCGGCTGGTGCCCTTCGAACCCATGGACTACGACGAGGCCGTCGCCGCGGCGCTGCTGGAACGCGCGCGGGCCCGGCGCTCGCGCCGCTGACCCCGGCCGTTTCGGGCGCGTCACGGCTCGTCCTGCACGTCGGGACGCTCGGTGGGGTGATCGGCGGGACCCTCGCGGGATGGCGGGCGCCCCGGCTCCGGCCGCCGGTCGCCGCCGCGGCCGCCGGGCCACGCCCGGCCGGTGCGGCTGCCGCGTCGCCGCCGGTGGCGGCGGCGCGAGCCGTCGCGCGCGCGGCCCGAGTACCAACCGGAGATCGCGCCGCCGGCGGAGCCGGCCAGCACGCACACCGAGCAGGTGGTGAGGTCCATCGTTGACTCCCGTACTGATGTTCGATGACGTCGACGTTGCGTCGATGGGATTGACAGTAGGAGCCGGCACCGACAATCCTGGGCGGGTGACCGACGCCGCCGCCCCCAACACCCTCCGCGCCGCCCGTGCCGTGCGCGGCTGGTCGCTGACCACCGAGGCCCAGCAGATCGTCGACCTCGGGCGGTCCCGGGGCCTGGCCGTCGCGACCGTGACCAGCCTCCGCAGCCAGATCTCGCGGTGGGAGAACGGGCACGCCATGCCCGACCCGCTGTACCGCGAGCTGCTCTCCGACCTGCTCGGCCGCTCGCCGGCCGAGCTCGGCATCGGCGGCATCGCACCGACGCCCGGCGGCGACCCGGCCGGCCGGCTGCGCGCCGCGGTCGCGGCGGCCGCGGCGGTCGACGACCACGCCCTGGACCTCTGGCGTGAGCAGCTCGCCTCGGCTCGCCGCCTCGACGACGAGCTGGGCGCCACCGGGTCGGGCAGCCTGGTGCGGGCCCAGGTCGAGCAGCTGGAGGAGACGCTGGTGCACACCGTCGACCGGCGGGCCAGGGCCCGCGTGGCCGGCGTGCTGTCGGCAGCGGCCGAGCTGGCGGGCGCGCAGTCCCTCGACGGGGGTGAGCCCGACGAGGCGTGGCGGCGCTACGAGCGCGCGCTCTCCGCCGCCGTGGAGGCCGAGGAGCCGGCCGCCGAGGCGGTGGCGGTGGCCGGTCTCGCGGCGGTGCTCGTCGAGGTGGGTGACGCGGCCGGGGCCGTCGCGCTGCTCGACGCGCGGACCCCGCAGGCGCCCGACCCGGCGCTGGCGCGCGTCGCCGCCGCCCGCAGCGCCGCGCAGGCCGTGCGCGGCGACGCCGCCGCGGCCAGGGACGCGCTCGCGGAGGTGGCGCGGATGGCAGAGCAGCCGGCGGACGCCGGCGGTCACCGAATGGATCTCGCCTACCCGTCCGGGCCACCGATCGAGCTGGCCGACCTGGGCCGCTGGCGCGGCCACGTGCTCACCCGTCTGCAGGACGCGCATGCCGTCGACGTCCTCCGCGGCGCCCTCGACGCCGGCCCGCGGGCCGTGCGGGACCGGGCCGCGCTGCACGCGGACCTGGCCGCCGCGCTCGCGCCCGTCGACGAGCCGGCTTCCGTCGAGGAGGCCCGGACCGCGCGGGCCCTCGCCGAGCGGATCGGCTCGGTCCGGATCAGCGCCGCCGTCAAACCCCTGACGGGCGCGGGCAGGTGAGCGCCGCCAGCAGCTCGTCCGCAGCGGCGTACGGGTTCAGCTCGCCAGCCGCGGTCCGGGTGGCGAGCTCGGCCAGGCCGGCACCGCCGGACACCCCCTCCATCCGGGACCGCAGCCGACCGAGCGTCACGGCCTCGATCTCCGCGCGGGCCCTGGCGGCGCGCCGCCGGTCCCGCTCCCCCGCCGTGTCGGCCCACGCGCGGTGGGCGTCGAGCGCGGCGACCAGCTCGTCGATCCCGTCGCCGCGCGAGGCCACGGTGGCCAGCACGGGTGGCGTCCAGCCGTCGCGCTCGCCCAGCGCCAGCATCGTCCGCAGGTCGCGGACGGTCCGCCGGGCGCCCTCCCGGTCCGCCTTGTTGACGACGAGCACGTCGGCCACCTCGAGGATGCCGGCCTTGGCGGCCTGTACGCCGTCACCCATCCCCGGGGCGAGCAGCACGACCGTCGTGTCGGCGAGCCCGACGACGTCGATCTCGGACTGGCCCACGCCCACGGTCTCGACGACGACCACGTCGCAGCCCGCGACCTCCAGCACCCGCAGCGCCGCCGGCGTCGCCGCCGCGAGGCCGCCCAGGTGGCCGCGCGCCGCCATCGACCGGATGAACACGCCGTCGTCGGTGCCGTGGGTCGTCATCCGGACGCGGTCACCGAGCAGGGCACCCCCGGTGAACGGCGACGAGGGGTCGACCGCGAGCACGCCCACCCGGTCGCCCCGCGCGCGCAGGCGACCGACGAGCGCCGACGTGCTGGTCGACTTGCCGACGCCCGGGGGTCCGGTCAGGCCGACCACGTGCGCACGGCCGGCGTGCGGGGTCAGGGCGGCAGCGACCTCCCGGAGCCGGTCGGGGTCACCCGACTCGACGACCGACAGCAACCGCCCGACGGCACGAGGCTCGCCGCGGCGGGTGCGGTCGATCAGCTCCGGCAGGTCCACGACTGCGGAGTGTCGGCTGGCGCCGCGGGCGGGCCCGCGCCGGGACCGGTACGCCTGCCGGGCGCCGGGATCAGGACGCCGTCGGGACGCGGACGATCAGCGCGTCGCCCTGGCCGCCTCCGCCGCACAGTGCCGCCGCGCCGACCCCGCCCCCGCGCCGGCGCAGCTCCAGCGCCAGGTGCAGGGCGAGCCGGGCGCCGGACATGCCGATCGGGTGGCCGAGCGCGATCGCGCCGCCGTTGACGTTGACCTTGTCCTCGTCGAGGCCGAGTTTGCGGGTGGAGACGACGCCGACGGCGGCGAACGCCTCGTTGATCTCCACGAGGTCGAGGTCGGCGGGCGTGATGCCCTCCTTCTCGCAGGCCTTCAGGATCGCGTTGGCGGGCTGCTCGTGCAGGCTCGCGTCGGGGCCGGCGACCACGCCGTGGGCGCCGATCTCGGCCAGCCAGGACAGGCCCAGCTCCTCGGCCTTGGCCCGGCTCATGACGACCACGGCGGCGGCGCCGTCGGAGATCTGCGACGCAGAGCCCGCGGTGATCGTGCCGTCGGAGGAGAACGCCGGGCGCAGCCTGCCGAGGCTCTCGGCCGTCGTCTCGCCGCGGATGCCCTCGTCCTTGGCGAACTCCACCGGGTCACCCTTGCGCTGCGGGATCGACACGGGCGCGATCTCCTCGGCGAACAGGCCCTTCTCGGTCGCCGCGGCGGCCCGCTGGTGCGACCGGGCGGAGAACTCGTCCTGTTCGGCGCGGGTCAGCTCGTAGCGCGAGTTGTGCTTCTCCGTCGAGGCGCCCATCGCGACCTGGTCGAACGCGCAGAACAGGCCGTCGTGCGCCATGTGGTCGAGCATGGTCACATCGCCGTACTTGAAGCCTTCGCGCGACTTCGTCAGCATGTGCGGCGCCTGCGTCATCGACTCCTGACCGCCCGCGACCACGATGTCGAACTCGCCGGCGCGGATGAGCTGGTCGGCCAGCGCGATCGCGTCGAGGCCCGACAGGCAGACCTTGTTGATGGTCAGCGCCGGGATGTCCATGGGGATGCCGGCGGCGGCCGCGGCCTGCCGGGCCGGGATCTGGCCCGCGCCGGCGGTCAGCACCTGGCCCATGATCACGTACTGCACCTGGTCAGGGGACACGCCCGCCCGCTCGAGCGCCGCCTTGATCGCCACCCCGCCGAGCTGGGCTCCGGAGAAGCCCTTGAGCGAGCCGAGCAGCCGACCCATCGGCGTGCGGGCCCCTGCGACGATGACCGATCCGGACACGAATCCTCCAGCTGCTGTGATGGCGGGCGGTGTTCTGGACCATACCCGCTGGTGGGCGTCATGGCGGGTGACGCCAGCTACATTCCCCGTCCATGGGAGAGCACACCGTGCTGGGCATCGACCACGTCGGCATCGCGGTCGCCGACCTCGACGACGCGATCGCGTGGTACGGCGAGACCTTCGGGCTCGTCGCCACGCACGTCGAGGTCAACGAGGAGCAGGGCGTCCGGGAGGCGATGCTGTCCGCCCCCGGAGGCGGCGCCGCCGGGCTCGGCTCCGCGGTGCAGCTGCTCGCACCCCTTCGGCCCGACTCCGCAATCGGCCGCTTCCTCGACCGGTCCGGACCCGGCATCCAGCAGATGGCCTACCGGGTCGCCGACATCGACGCCAGCTGCGCGGCGCTGCGGGCCCAGGGCAAGCGCCTCCTGTACGACGACCCGCGCCGCGGCACGGCCGGTTCGCGCATCAACTTCGTGCACCCGAAGGACGCCGGCGGGGTGCTGGTCGAGCTCGTCGAGCCGGCGGGTGACGCCGGTCACTGAATCGTGCCACTGTCCGTCCGGAGGATCCCGATTACCATACTGTGCAGTAACTTGGGATATCACGCACGACGACCGACCTCCGGAGGCCCTCATGCAGGACATCCTCGACGCGATCATGACCGAGCAGTACGACGCGCTGGCCGGACTGGCGGTGCCGGAGTACTACCGCGGCGTCACGGTGCACGCGGACGAGACGGAGATGTTCGCCGGGCTGTCCTCGAAGGACAAGGACCCCCGCAAGAGCCTGCACGTCGACGAGGTCGAGACCCCCGAGCTGGGCCCGGGCGAGGCGATCGTGGCGGTGATGGCGAGCGCCATCAACTACAACACGGTCTGGACCTCGATCTTCGAGCCGCTGTCCACCTTCGGGTTTCTGCGCCGCTACGGCCGGTTGTCGCCGCTGACGAAGCGCCACGACCTGCCCTACCACGTCGTCGGCTCCGACCTCGCCGGCGTCGTGCTGCGCACCGGCCCCGGCGTCAACCGCTGGCGGGCGGGCGACCGCGTGGTCGCCCACTGCCTGTCCGTCGAGCTGGAGAGCCCGGACGGCCACGGCGACACGATGATGGACCCCGAGCAGCGGATCTGGGGCTTCGAGACCAACTTCGGCGGCCTCGCCGAGCTCGCGCTCGTCAAGTCCAACCAGCTGATGCCCAAGCCGGACCACCTGACCTGGGAGGAGGCGGCCGCTCCCGGGCTGGTCAACTCCACGGCCTACCGCCAGCTGGTCTCGCGCAACGGCGCCGCGATGAAGCAGGGCGACACCGTCCTGATCTGGGGCGCGTCCGGCGGGCTCGGGTCCTACGCCACGCAGTTCGCGCTGAACGGCGGCGCCACGCCGGTCTGCGTCGTCTCCTCCCGGGAGAAGGCGGAGATCTGCCGCGCCATGGGTGCGGAGCTGATCATCGACCGGTCGGCGGAGGGCTACCGGTTCTGGAAGGACGAGAACAGCCAGGACCCGTCCGAGTGGAAGCGGTTCGGCTCCCGCATCCGGGAGCTGACCGGCGGCGAGGACCCCGACATCGTCTTCGAGCATCCCGGGCGGGAGACCTTCGGCGCCAGCGTCTACGTCGCGCGCAAGGGCGGCACGATCGTGACCTGCGCGTCGACGTCGGGCTTCGAGCACGTCTACGACAACCGCTACCTGTGGATGAACCTGAAGCGGATCATCGGCTCGCACTTCGCGAACTACCGCGAGTCGTACGAGGCCAACCGGCTCATCGACAAGGGCCTCATCCACCCCACGCTGTCGAAGGTCTACCGGCTCGAGGACACCGGGCAGGCCGCGCTGGACGTCCACACCAACAGCCACCAGGGCAAGGTCGGCGTGCTCGCGCTCGCCCCGCGCGAGGGGCTGGGCGTCGCCGACCCCGAGAAGCGGGCCCGGCACGTCGACGCGATCAACCGCTTCCGGGGCGTCTGACCCGGTCGAGGGTCTGAGCCGTCACCCACGGCGACCCCTCCCGGTACGGTGTGCGCATGCCGGACGAGCCCCGCTCACCACAGTCCTACGCCGGGTTCGAGGTGGTCCGCAGGGGCTACGACCAGGTTCAGGTCGACGAGCACCTGCGCCGGCTCGACGCGGAGATCCGCATCCTCGAGACCGACCGCGACGCTGCCATCGACCAGTCCTCACAGCTGAACCGCGAGCTGGACGACTCGCGTGCGCGGGCCGAGCGGCTGCGCGCTCAGGTGCGCACCCTCGTGAGCCCGCAGCAGAGCGTGCAGGGCATGAGCGAACGCATGCGCTCGATGCTGCGGCTCGCCGAGGACGAGGTCTCCGAGATGCTCATGCGCGCCGAGACCGAGGTCAACAAGCGCATGGCGGAGGCCGAGCAGCGGGGCAGCCGGATCCTCTCCGAGGCGCGTGCGGAGGCCGAGGAGATCCGCCGGGCCGCGGCCGACGACGCCGAGCTGACACGGCGGGAGTGCGACGCCCGCCGGGCCGAGCTCGCCGCTGAGGCACGGACCCACGCCGAACGCCTCGCGGCCGAGGCCGACCGCGCGCAGCAGGAGCAGGCGGCGGCCCGCGCGGCGCTCGGTGACGAGCGGCGGGCCCACGCCGACGTGCTCGCGGCCCGGTCCGCCGAGGCCGACCGGGAGATCGCCGACGAGCGGGCCCGGCTCGAGGCCGACCGGCGCGCCCACCGGGAGGCGATCGACGCCGCCGACGCCGCCGCCGATCGCCGGCGCACCGAGGCGTGGGTGGAGTCGGAGGCCAAGCGGGCGCTGGTCGAGGAGGACTTCCAGATCGCGATGGACCAGCGCCGCCACGAGGCGCTCGCCGCGTTGCGGGTCGAGCAGGACCAGACCCGCCGCGCCACGGAGGAGCTGCGGGAACGGGCCGACGCCGAAGCTGCGGCGATCACGGCGGCGGCCCGGGCGCGGGCCGCCGAGATCATCGGCGAGGCCGAGCGGCGCGTCGCCGCGGCGCACGACCTGCGCGCGGCGCTGGTGGAGGAGTTGGGCGCGACCCGCGGCCGGCTCGACGCCGTGATCCAGTCGCTCCGGGCGGCGTCTCCCTCGGCGCACACCGGCCGGTCCGCCGCCGTGCGGTCCCGCCCGGACGACGCGCCGGCCCCGGACGCCTGGGCGCAGCCGGCCGGCGACGCCGCGGCTGCGGGCGGGAACCGGGACGGCGGCGTCCAGCCACAGCCGCCGGAGACCGCCGACCCCGCCGGCACCGCGGACATGTCGGACGCCGCGACGACCGGCGAACAGGCGACCGGCGGTCGGCCGGGCGGCGGTCAGCCGAGCGACGGTCTGCCGAGCGACGGTCTGCCGGGCGGCGGTCGGCCGGGCGACGGCACGGCGGTGGCACCGGTCGCGGAGCCGGACCGGCCCAGCCCCGCGCCGAGACGACCCCGCCCGGCACGGCGGGACGCCGCGTCCTGAGCACGCCGGCCGCGCTACCGCCGCCGGCCGGGCCGGCGCCGGTCCCGCGCTGCCCAGCAGGCCGTGTGCCAGTGCCGCCGCTCGTCGAGGCCGCCGACCGGCCAGGCGACGACGTGCGGCACACCCGGCGTCACGACCTGGTCGCAGCCGGGGCACCGGTAGCCGCGGACGGCCGCCGTGCCGCTCACGGCCCGCACGTGCCACTCCGCGCCCGCCCACTGCTCGACCCGGCCGGCCGTGGCGGCCGACCGCAGGGGGACGTGGACGTCACGCCGCCGGTTGGCCCTCGCCACCGGTCACACCTGCCGCTCGGTGGCTACCGCGCGGCGTAGTCCCGGAACCCGTGCCCGGTCTTGCGCCCGAGCCGCCCGGCCTTGACCAGGTGTTCCAGGAGCGGCGCCGGCGAGAGACCGGCGTCGCGGAACTCCTGGTAGAGCGACTGCTCGATGGCCAGCGACACGTCCAGGCCCACCACGTCAAGCAGCTCGAACGGCCCCATCGGCAGCGCGCAGCCCGTCTTCATCGCGGCGTCGATGTCGTCTGCGGTGGCGTAGTGCGCCTCCAGCATCTTCACCGCGTCGTTGAGGTACGGGAACAGCAGCGCGTTGACGATGAAGCCGGCCCGGTCGCCGCAGCTCACCGGCACCTTCGCAAGGCGCTCGCAGAGGGCGAGCACGGTCGCGGCGACATCGGGCGCGGTGGTGATCGTGGAGACGACCTCGACCAGCTTCATCACCGGCGCCGGGTTGAAGAAGTGCATCCCGATGACGTCGGACGGGCGGCCCGTGGCCGCCGCGCACTCGACGACCGGCAGCGACGACGTCGTCGTGGCGAGGATCGCGCCCGGCTTGCAGATCTCGTCCAGCGCCGCGAACACCGCCCGCTTGACGTCCAGCTCCTCGGCGATGGCCTCGACGACGAGGTCGACGTCGGCGAAGTCCTCCAGCCGGGTCGTGCCGGAGATCCGCGCGAGCGTCGCGTCCCGGTCCTCCTCGGACAGCCGGCCGCGCACGACGGCCTTGTCCAGCGACCGGCGGATGCCCGCAACGGCGGTGTCGACCTTCGAGTCGCTGCGGCCCCGCACGACGACGTCGAGACCGGCGGTCGCGAGGACCTGCACGATCCCCGACGCCATGGTGCCGGTGCCGACGACGCCGACGCGCTGGACCTCGCGCAGCGCCACGTCCCCCTCGGCCGCCGGCCGCGGCGTCAGCGCGTCCGGGACGACCTCGTGGCTGTGCGGCTCGGCGTAGGTGTAGAAGCCGCGGCAGGTCTTGCGGCCCAGCAGCCCGGCCGTGACCATCTGCTTGAGCACCGGGGCCGGTGCGTGCATCTGGTTGCGCGACTGCTGGTACATCGTGTCGAGGATCTCGTAGCTGGTGTCCAGCCCGATGAGGTCGAGCAGCGCGAGCGGACCCATCGGGTAGCCGCAGCCGAAGCGCATCGCGGCGTCGAGGTCCTCGCGGCTGGCGTAGCGCTCCTCGTACATCCGCGCGGCGTGGTTGAGGTAGCCGAACAGCAGGGCGTTCGCGATGAACCCGGCGCGGTCGTCGATCACGACCGGCACCTTGCCCAGCTTCTTCGCGAAGGCGACGAGGTCGTCGATGACGTCGTGCTCGGTGACCACCGTGCGGACCAGCTCGACGAGCTTCAGCACCGGAGCGGGGTTGAAGAAGTGCATGCCGACGACGCGGCCGGGCCGCCCCGAACGCACCGACAGCTCCGTGACCGACAGCGACGACGTGTTGGAGGCGAGGATGACGTCGGGCCGGCAGACGCGGTCGAGCTCGGCGAACACCGCGCCCTTGAGCTCCAGGTTCTCGGGGATGGCCTCGACGACCAGGTCGGCGTCGGCCAGGTCCGCCAGCGACGTCGTGGTCGTGATCCGGGCCATGAGCGCGTCGGCGTCCTCCTGGCTGAGCTTGCCGCGCTCGACGGCCCGGCCGGTGGACGTCTCGAGATGGTTGCGCCCTCGCTCGACCGCGTCGGCGTCGACCTCGGCGGCGATGACGGCCAGGCCGTTGCGCGCGAACACCTCGACGATGCCCGCGCCCATCGTGCCCAGACCGACTACGCCGACCGTCCGGAACTCCCGTGCCACGCTGCCTCCTCCGCCCCGGGGTTGGGGATCACCGCATCCTCCCAGACCGGAGGCCCGCCCGGCTGTGACGCTTGCCGCGCTTCCGCTACCGCCCGTGGCGCAACCGGACGATCCCGAGGAGGACGCGCATGTCCCGCGCCCCGCGCCGGAAGCTGGTGACCCGCAGCGGCAGCGCGAACCGCTGCCGCGCCACGGCGTGCGGCCGGGTGAACTCGCGCAGGCCGTCCTCGCCGTGGATGCGCCCGAAACCGGAGTCGCCGACGCCGCCGAACGGCAGAGCCGGGATGCCGGCGAAGGAGATCACCGCGTTGACGGTCACCATCCCGCAGCGCAACCGGGCCGCGATCTCCTCGCCGCGGCCGCGGGAGAACACCGTCGCGCCGAGGCCGTAGCGGGTGCCGTTCGCCTTCTCGACGGCCTCGTCCATGTCCCGCACGGTGTTGACGACCAGCAGCGGGCCGAACGTCTCCTCGGTGACCGCCGGGCAGTCCTCCGGCACGTCGACGAGCACCACCGGGTCGACGTGCGGCGGGCGGACGGAGGCCGGGCCGCCCACGACCGCGCGGCCGCCGCGGGCCAGCGCGTCCTCGACGTGCCGGCGCACCACGTCGGCCTGGGCCGGCAGCGTCATCGGGCCGAACGCGCCGGGCCGCAACGCCTCGGTCCTGGCCACGACCTTCGCCGTGAACCGGGTCGCCACCGCGGCGTGCACGTAGACCCGCTCGACGCCGACGCACGTCTGCCCCGCGTTGGACATCCCGCCCCACACCGTGGCGTCGGCCGCGGCGTCGAGGTCCGCGTCGGCGTCGACGAGCAGCGCGTCCTTGCCGCCGCACTCGATCAGCACCGGCGTGAGCGTCTCGGCGCAGGCGGCCATGACCCGCCTGCCGGTCGCCGTCGAGCCGGTGAAAGCGATCTTGCCGATCCCGGGGGCCCGGCACAGGGCGGCGCCGGTCTCGCCGTACCCGGTGACGACCTGCAGCAGCGGGCGCCCCTCCACGATCTCGGCGAGCGAGTCGGCCAGCGCCACGCCGACGCCGGGCGTCAGCTCGGACGGCTTGAAGACGACGGCGTTGCCGGCGGCGAGCGCGTAGGCGATCGAGCCCATCGGCGTGAAGACCGGGTAGTTCCACGGCCCGATGACGCCGACGACGCCGAGCGGCGGGTAGGACAGCGTGGCCCGGTGGTTGGCCATCAGCAGGCCCGGCGCGACCCGCCGGGACCCCAGCACCCGCTCGGCGTGGCGGGCGGCCCAGTCGAGGTGGTCGACCGCCAGCACGAGCTCCAGCCGGGCGTCGTCGAGCGGCTTGCCGGTCTCCTCGCTGACGATGCCCGCGAGCCGGTCCAGGCCCGAGACCAACGCCTTCTTCCACGCCATCAGCCGCGTCCGGCGCTGCGCGAACCCGAGGTCCGCCCACCACGCCGCCGCGTCGGCGGCCCGGGCCACGGCGGCCTCGACCGCGGCGGCGTCCTGCACGGGATGGGTGCTGACGACCTCGTCCGTGCGCGGGTCGAGGGAGCGGAACGTCGGCGGGGGCGCCTCGGTGGCGGTCACTACTGCAGAGTAGGCCCCGCCCGGTGGCACGGGCGGGCCCGTCCCGGCCCGCCCGCCTCCCCGCCTCCGGACCTAACGAACGGCACTTTCGTCACATAGGTGCTCACGAAAGTGCCGTTCGTTAGGCAGGGAGGGGCGGGGAACAGTCAGAACAGGCGCAGGTCCACGCTCTCCGCGCCCCGCAGCGCGTCGTAGTCGACGGTGACGCACCGGATGCCGCGGTCCTGCGCCAGCGTGCGGGCCTGCGGCTTGATCTGCTGGGCCGCGAAGACCCCCGCCACCGGGGCGAGCAGCGGGTCCCGGTTCATCAGCTCCAGGTAGCGGGTCAGCTGCTCGACCCCGTCGATCTCGCCGCGCCGCTTCACCTCGACGGCCACGGAGGCCCCCGCGGCGTCGCGGCAGAGCAGGTCGACCGGGCCGATGGCCGTCATGTACTCGCGGCGCACGAGCGTCATGCCCTCCCCCAGCGCAGCGGGGTGCTCGGCCAGCAGCTCCTGCAGGTGGGCCTCGACGCCGTCCTTGACGAGCCCGGGGTCGACGCCGAGCTCGTGCGACGAGTCGTGCAGCACCTCGTCGATCGTGATGACGAGCGACTCGTCGGCCTTGTTGCGCACCGTCCAGACGCCCGGCTCCTCCTCCAGCCAGCACGGCGGGCTCATCCAGTTCAGCGGCTTGTACGCGCGGTCGTCGGCGTGGATGCTGACCGACCCGTCGGCCTTGACCAGCAGCAGCCGCGGCGCCATCGGGAGGTGGGCGGTCAGCCGCCCCACGTAGTCGACCTGGCAGCGGGCGATGACGAGGCGCACGGCCCGCGACCCTACTGCCCCCCGCGCGCGACCCAGGCCGCGATCTCGGTGCGGCGGGCGAAACCCAGCTTGGCCAGTACGTGCTGGACGTGGGACTCGACGGTCCGCTCGGAGATGTGCGCGGTCGCGGCGATCTGGCGGTTGGTCAGGCCGCTGCCGACGAGCGCGGCGATCTCCCGTTCGCGGCGCGAGAGCCCGTCGGGCGCCGCGCCGAGGGCCGCGAGGTCACGGGCGAGGGGCGCCATGCCCAGCTAGGCCGCCGCATCCGCGGCGGCCGACGCGGCCGCGGACGCCTCCGCCGCATCGCCCGGGCGGCCCCGGGCGCGCAACGCCCTGGCGAGGCAGAGGCGGGAGTAGGCGGTCCACGGCGCGGCCGCGGCCTCCTCGCTCTCGCCGACGGCCGCGCGCAGGTACTCGATCGCGGTGGCGGTCCGGCCGCAGGTCAGCGCCGTGAGACCCAGGTAGAGCCGCACCGGGCCGTGGGAGGCCATCGCCCCGGCCCCGCCGACGACGTGCAGGCCGGCGTGCGGCGCGAGCACGCGGTGGACGGCGGCGGCGACCGGGGCGTCCTCGAACGCCGCCGCGACCCGCGCCCGCAGGGCCGCGGTGATCAGCAGCATGAAGGCGGGGATGCCCGGCGCGTCGGCGGGGGGCAGGCCGTCGCACCAGCGGGCGGCCTCGCCGGGTCGTCCGAGCTCAAGGTGCCACAGCGCCATCGACAGCTTGACCAGCTGGGCGTACGGAGTCCGCACGGCGATCACGGACTCGAGGCCGTCGGTCAGGACGTCCTCGCGTCCGAGCAGCGTCGCGAGGTGGCACGCCGCGGCGCGGGCGGTCATCTCCGCGGCCTCGTGACCGCCGCGGTGGGCGATCGCCCAGGACTCGGTGTTGAGCACATGGGCCTCGGCGAAGCGACCCCGCGTGAAGCTGACCGCGATCCGGCTACGCAGCAGGTGCCAGCGTCCGAGCGGCTCGCCGCTGCGCGCGGTCGCCTCCTCGAGCGGTCCCAGCTCCGCCTCGGCCTCGGTGGTGCGACCGGCCTGCAGCAGCGCGTCGAAGCGCCACAGGTGGCCCCACATGACGGTGTCGGCCGCGCCGGTCCGGCGCCCGAGCTCGATCATCCGGCCGCCCAGCCGCAGCCGTTCGGCGTTGCCGTCGGGGCCCGCGCGCGCGAGCTGTCGCGCGCGCAGGGCGGCGACCAGCGCCGCTGGGTCGTCCGACCGTCGAGCCCACGTCCTGGCGCGATCCGGGTCACCCAGCGGGAGCGCGGCCAGCGCGTGCTCCGCGAGCTCCACGACGACGTCCGGGTCCGCGGCTGCGGGCTCCAGCGCGGCCGCGGCGGCGGCGTGCACCCGGGCCCGCTCGGCCTGGTCGAGGCCGGCCAGCACCGTCTCGCGGACGAGGTCGTGCGCGAAGCGGGACGCCGTGCCGACCCCGGCCTCCAGCACGCCGTCGGCGACCGCGGGGGCCAGCCCGGCCAGCACGGCGTCGGCCGAGACACCGGACACCGTCGCCAGCAGCCCTGCGTCGACGTCGCGGCCCAGTACGGCCGCGGGCCGCAGCAGCGCGCGGCACCCGGCCGGCAGCCGGTCGAGTCGCCTGCGGACGGCGTCGCGGACCGCGGCCGGTACTCCCGCACCGACCGGGGCACCCCGCAGGGCGCGGGCCGCCTCCCCGACGAGGAAGGGGTTGCCGGCCGTGCGGGCCGACACCCTGGCGACGACGTCCGGATCGGGCACCGCGCCCAGCCGCTCGGCCAGCGCGGCCGCGACGTCGGCCTCGGCCAGCCCCGACAGCTCCAGCACCGCGGCGCCGGGCGCCCGCGACAGGTCCCCGACCAGGGGTCCGCCCGCCAGCTCGGCGGTGCGGCCCGTGACGACCAGGAGCAGCCTTGCGTCCCGCGCCTCGCGCGCCAGGTGGAGCAGCAGGGCGGCCGACGCCGGGTCGGCCCAGTGCGCGTCGTCGAGCACGACGACCAGCCCGACCGGCCTGGCGACCGCCGCCAGCAGCCCCGCCATCGCGTCGAACAGTCCGAACCGCTCCTCGGGCGTGGGTTCGGGCGGGCCCCCCGGCCCGGGTCCCGAGCGTCGTCGGCCTCTCCCGTCGCGGCCGGCATGCTCCGCGACGGGCAGCTCGGGGGCGATCCGGACGAGGCGGGCCGCCGGGCCCCGCAGCTGCGGGGCAACGTCCTCGGGGCCGGCGCCGGCGAGCCACGACCGCAACACCGAACGCCACGGCCAGTACGCGGGCACGCCCTCGGCGTCGGTGCAGCGGCCCCACAGCACGGGGACGGCGCGCACCCCGGCCATCCGACCCAGCTCCGCCGCCAGCCGCGTCTTGCCGATACCCGGCTCGCCGATCAGCAGCGCCAGCCCCGGCCGCCCGTCCAGCGCGGCGTCGAGCAGCCCGAGCAGCTCGCGGAGCTCGGCGCTGCGTCCGACGAAGCGGGGCTCCACGGAGAGCAGACGGTACCCGGTATGGGTGATTTCCACGATGTGCCCGAACGGTCCGGCCTCGTACAACTTCTCCATGACACGCATCGCGCTGCGGGCCGGCCGCCTCTTCGACGGCGTCGCCCCCGTTTCCGACCCGCTCGTGCTCGTCGAGGACGGCCGGATCGCCGACGTCCGCTCCGGCGGCCCGGTGCCGGCGGGCGCCGAGCTGGTCGACCTGCCCGGCGCCACCCTGCTGCCCGGACTCGTCGACACCCACGTCCACCTCGCCTTCGACGCGTCGCTCGACCCGGTCGCCGGGCTCGCGGACCGGGATGACGACGCCGTGCTCGCGGCGATGGCCGACGCGGGTGCCGCCCAGCTCTCGGCGGGCGTCACCACCGTCCGCGACCTCGGCGACCGCGACTACCTCGCGCTGCGCCTGCGCGGCCGGCCCGGCCTGCCGGCGATCGTCGCCGCGGGGCCGCCGATCACGGTCGACGGCGGCCACTGCCACTTCCTGGGCGGGGCGACCGACGACGTCCGCGCGGCCGTCCGGGAGCACGCCGACCGCGGCGTCGACGTGATCAAGGTGATGGCCAGCGGCGGCGGCATGACGCCGGGCACCAACGTGGCGGACGCGCAGTTCTCGCCGGACGACCTCGGCGCGCTCGTCGACGAGGCCCACCGGCTCGGGCTGCCGGTCACCGCGCACGCGCACGGCGTGCCGGCCATCGCCGCGGCGGTGGCCGCGGGCGCCGACGGCGTCGAGCACTGCTCGTTCGTCGACGGAGACCGCGTGACCGTGCCGGACGAGCTGGTCGCGGCGCTCGTGCGGCGGCGGGTCGCGGTCGGCGCGACGGTCGGCATGGCCCCCTACGACGGCCCGCTGCGCCCGCCGCCGTTCGTCGTCGCCCTGCTGCCGCAGATCCACGCCGCGCTGCGACGGCTGATCGCCGACGGCGCACTCGTCGTCGCGGGCACCGACGCCGGCATCGCGCCGGTCAAGCCCCACGGCGTGCTGCCGTACGGCCTGGCCCAGCTCGTCGAGCTGGGCATGAGCCCGGCCGAGGCCGTGACGGCCGGCACGGCGACCGCGGCCCGCGTCTGCGGGCTCGGCGACCGGAAGGGCAGGGTGCTCCCCGGCTACGACGCCGACCTGCTCGCCGTTGCGGGCGACCCGACGGCCGACATCACGGCGCTGCTGCGGCCCGTCGCGGTACTGGCCGGCGGCGTTCGCGTCCCGCTCCCGGCGGGTGCCGCGATGACCGCCGGGCGGATCCGGGGCGCGCCGTGAGCGCACCGCGGCGGGCCGCCCTCGGGCCCCCGGGGACGAGAACGGCTGGTGGTGGGGCCGCGCGGTGTCCCCGCCGTACGGGGCGCCGGTCCGGCCCACCGCATACTCCGGGTCATGGAGACCCTCAGCACCCGGCAGGTCTACGCCAACGCCTGGATGACCGTCCGCGAGGACGCCGTCCGGCGCGCGGACGGCTCGGACGGCATCTACGGCGTCGTCGACAAGCCGACCGCCGCCGTCGTCATCCCGCGCGACGGCGAGCGCCTGCACCTGGTGGAGCAGTTCCGCTACCCGGTCGGGCACCGGCGCTGGGAGTTCCCCATGGGCACCGCGCCCGACCGGGCCGAGCTGGACCCGGCCCGGCTCGCTGCGCGCGAGCTGGAGGAGGAGACGGGACTGCGGGCCGGGCGGATGGTGCTGCTCGGCCGGCTCGACATCGCCCCCGGCATGTCCAGCCAGCGCGAGCACGTCTTCCTCGCGACCGGGCTGGCCGCGGGCGACGCGCAGCGGGAGCACACCGAGCAGGACATGCGGACCCGCTGGTTCACGACGGCCGAGTTCGAGGACGCCGTGCGCGCGGGCGAGATCGTCGACGCGCAGACCCTCGCGGCGTACCTGTTGCTCGTCCTGCACGACCGGAGGACGCCGACGGGAGCGAAGAGACGTTGCTGAGCGCTACCGTCGCCCCCCGTGGACTTCCGGGAGACCGACGAGCAGCGGCTGCTGCGGGAATCCGTCGCCGCGCTGGCCGGCCGCTACGGCCACGAGTACCTGATCGACAAGGCCCGGTCCGGCGGCAAGACCACCGAGCTGTGGCGCGAGGCGGGTGCCGCCGGCTACCTCGGCGTCGCGGTGCCGGCCGAGTACGGCGGCGGCGGCGCGGGGTTGTACGAGCTCGCCGTCGTCGCCGAGGAGATCGCGGCGGCCGGCTGCCCGCTGCTGCTCATCGTGGTGTCGCCGGCCATTGCCGCCACGGTCGTCGCCGAGTCCGGGACGCCCGCGCAGCGCGAGCGGTGGCTGCCGCGCTTCGCCGACGGCAGCGCCCGCATGTCGTTCGCCATCACCGAGCCGGACGCGGGCTCGAACTCCCACCGGATCGCGACGACGGCCCGCCGGGACCCCGAAGGGGGCTGGCGCCTGTCGGGGTCCAAGCACTACATCTCCGGGGTCGACGAGACCGAGGCGACGCTGGTCGTCGCGCGGCTGGCGGGGACGGGCGGCACGCTGCGGCCCGCGATGTTCATCGTCCCGAACGACACCCCCGGGATGACCTACCGGCCGATCGAGATGGCGATCACCTCGCCGGAGAAGCAGTTCAGCGTGCACCTCGACGACGCGCCGCTGCCCGACGACGCGCTGGTCGGCGGCGAGGAGGCCGGGCTCGCGGCGCTGTTCGCCGGGCTCAACCCGGAACGGGTCACCGTGGCCGCGTACGCCAACGGCCTCGCCCGGTACGCGCTGCGGCGCGGTATCGCGTACGCGCGCGAGCGCTCCGTCTGGTCGGCGCCGATCGGCGCGCACCAGGCCATCGCCCATCCGCTGGCCCGCGCCTACGTCGAGGTCGAGCTGGCCCGCCTCGCGACGAGCCGCGCGGCCTGGCTCTACGACCGGCGCGACCCGGCCGCCGGGGAGGCCGCGAACGTCGCGAAGTTCGCCGCGGCCGAGGCGGCGGTCCACGCCGTCGACGCGGCCGTGCAGGCGCTCGGGGGCAACGGCATGTCCGTCGAGTACGGGGTCGGGACGCTGCTGGGCGCCGTCCGGGCCGCCCAGATCGCCCCGGTCAGCCGCGAGATGATCCTCAACTTCGTCGCCCAGCACGCGTTGGGCCTGCCCCGCAGCTACTGAGCGCAGCGGTGGACCGGGCCACCCGGCGCGGGCTACGGTCGACGGCGTGCAGTACGAGCATCTGCTGGTCAAGCACGACGGCGACACCGTCCGCATCACGATGAACCGACCGGAGCGGCGCAACGCGCTCTCCGAGCCGCACCTGCGGGAGCTGCTCGCGGCGTTCACCGAGGCGGGCGAGTCCGACGCGCGAGGGATCGTGCTCGGCGCGGAGGGCCGGGCCTTCTCCGCCGGTCACGACTTCGCCGACGTCCACGCCCGCGACTTCGCCCGAACCCGCGACCTGCTGCGGCTGTGCACGCGGCTGATGACGACGATCCACGAGGTGCCCCAGGTCGTCGTCGCCAAGGTCCAGGCGATCGCGACCGCGGCGGGCTGCCAGCTCGTCGCCTCCTGCGACCTCGCGGTCGCCGCCGAGTCCGCGACCTTCGCGCTGCCCGGCGGGAAGGGCGGGTGGTTCTGCCACACGCCGGCCGTGCCGGTCGCCCGGTCGGTGGGCCGCAAGCGGTTGATGGAGCTCGCCCTGACGGGTGACCCGATCGACGCGCACACCGCCGTCGAGTGGGGCCTGGTCAACTACGCGGTGCCCGACGCCGAGCTGGACAAGGCCACGGACCACCTGCTGATGCGGGCGACCCGCGGCAGCCGGTACGCCAAGGGCGTCGGGAAGCAGACCCTGTACGCGCAGCTCGACCGGCCCGAGGCCGACGCCTACGCGATCGCCGCCGAGGTCATGGCCGGCATGTCGCAGACGCCCGACGCCCGCGAGGGCAGGGCGGCCTTCCTGGAGAAGCGGCCGCCGGTCTGGGCCGACTGAATCCCGTCCCGTCTGCCAGGATCGGCGGATGGTGCTGCGCGTCGCCGGCCTACCGGTGTGGGTGGGTCCGTCCGAGATCGTCGCCGGCACCCGCGCCGTGCTGGGCTGGACGGACGAGACCGTCGAGCTGATCGGCGGGCTGCCCGGCCGCTTCGTCGGGCTGCTGGACACCGTGGACGACCTGATCACCAGGGTGGAGTCGGTGGTCGGGCGCATCGAGCCGCTGCTCGGGGACGTCGAGTCGGTCGCGGGCAGGGCGGACGCGCTGGTCGAGCGGGTCGGGGTCATCGCCGACGGCGCCGGAGCGCACGTCGACCGCGCCGGTGACGTCGCCGAGGCCGCGGCGGCCCTCGTCGGCGGGGCGGCGCTCACCGCCGAGGGGGCTGCCGCCCTGATCGAGCGGGGCGGGATGGTCGCCGAGGACGCGGCGATACTCGTCGGCCGGGCCACGACGACCGCGGCCGGCGCGGCGCAGCTGGTCGACCGCGCCGGGCAGGCCGCTGACGGCGCGGCCGCGCTCGTCGAGCGGGCCGGCACCGTCACCGAGGACGCCGCGGGCCTCGTCGACCGAGCCGGCACGACGGCCGACGGCGCGGCCGCGCTCGTCGACCGGGCCGGCACCGTCGCGAACGGGGCCGCCGCCCTGGTCGACCGCGCCGGCGGGGTGGCCGACGGGGCCGCGTGCCTGGTGGACCGGGCCGGCGGCGTCGCGGACGGGGCCGCGAACCTCGTCGAGCGCGCAGGCGGTGTCGCCCACCGCGCCGACACACTGGTGACCCGGGCCGACGGGCTGGCGGGCACCGCGGGCGGGATGCTCGACGCCTACGGGCCGATCGCCGAGCGGGCCGCGCCGCTGGCCCGCCGCTTCGTCGACGAGTTCTCCGAGGAGGAGCTGACGGCGGCGATCCGGGTGGTGGACCAGCTCCCGACGCTGACCGAGAGCCTCGAGACCGACATCCTGCCGATCCTGGCCACGCTGGACCGGGTCGGACCCGACGTCAGCCAGCTGCTCGAACAGCTCCGCGAGGTCCGTCAGGCGATCCAGGGCATCCCGGGTTTCAAGCTGCTGCGCCGCCGCGGCGAGGAGGTCGAGAACGGCAGGTGACCACCTGAGCGCCGGCGCGGCGGCGACAGCGTCACCGCTCTCGTGATCACCGGCGCGCCCCGACGCCGGCGCCGTCCCCGGCATCAGCGGATTCCGACGGGAGCTCCCGCCCGTCTGCTCCGCATGGACCCCTTCCGTGGCTCGACCGCGGTCGCGGCCGGACTCGTCACGCCCGGCCAGCTGCGCGGCCCGCGCTTCCGTCCGCTCTACCGCGACGTCTTCGTCCGGCTCGACGGGCCGGGCGATCCCGACGGGCTGCTCGTCCGGGCGCTCGGCGCCGCCGTAGTGGTCCGAGGCCGCGGCGTGCTCGGCGGGGCGGCTGCGGCCGAGGTGCTCGGCGCCTCGTGCGGTGCCCGGGACGCGCCCGTCGAGGTGGTCGTCCCGTTCGGCCGGACGCGCAGCCGGGAGGGACTGGTCGTCCGCACCGACCTGCTGGCGACCGACGAGGTGACGGCAGTCGCGGGGGTTCCGGTCACGACGCCGTGGCGGACGGCCTACGACCTCGCCCGGCGGCTGCCGCCCGTCGAAGCCGTCGTCGCGGTCGACGCCCTCGCCCGCGCGTTCGCCTTCCCGCCGTCAGCACTGCTGACGGTCGGTGAGCCGGGAGCCCGCGGAAGCCGGCGGCTGCCCGGGGTCGTCCATCGGGCGGACGCGCGAGCGGAATCGCCGATGGAGACGCGCATCCGGCTGGCCATCGCCGATGCCGGGCTTCCCGTGCCGGTGCTCCAGCATCCCGTCGGACCCTACCGGCTCGACCTCGCCTACCCGGCAGTCCGCCTGGGCATCGAGTACGACGGGCGCGCGCATCTGACGCCTGCCCGCGCGCGCCGCGACCTCGACCGCCAGGCCTACCTCACGGCGCGGGGCTGGACGGTGCTCCGCTTCCCCGCGTCCGACGTGCTCCGGGGTCCCCGCACGGTGGCGGCCCAGGTGCGCGGCGCGCTGCTGACGGCGGCGCGCGACCGCGGGCTGACGCACGCGGACCTCACCGCGTGATCAGCTGAGCGGCGCGGCCATCCGGTCCGCGGCGACACTCTCCTGACCACTCGATCCCGGACCGATCCCGCGGCACCGCATGGTCAGCCGAGCGGGGCCGCGGTCCGCTGCGCGGCAGCGCTCTGCTGACCACCGTCGACGAGCGGGAAGTGGCACGCCACCTGATGTCCGGGGGAAAGCTCCTGAAGCGGCGGCTCCACCTCGGCGCACTTCGCCTCCGCCTTCCAGCAGCGGGTGTGGAAGCGGCAGGCCGCCGGCGGGTTCAGGGGGCTCGGGACGTCACCGGTGAGCAGGATGCGCTCCCGCTTCGTCACCCGCGTCGGGTCGGGGACCGGCACCGCCGAGAGCAGCGCGGCCGTGTACGGATGCATCGCGGCGCCGTACACCGCCGCCCGGTCACCCAGCTCGACGATCTTCCCCAGGTACATGACGGCCACCCGGTCCGACACGTGCCGCACCACCGAGAGGTCGTGGGCGATGATCACGTAGGTCAGGTCGAGCTCGTTCTGCAGGTCCTCCAGCAGGTTGACGACCTGCGCCTGGATCGACACGTCCAGCGCCGACACCGGCTCGTCGGCCACGATCAGCTTGGGCTTGAGTGCGAGCGTCCTGGCGATGCCGATGCGCTGGCGCTGGCCGCCGGAGAACTCGTGCGGGTAGCGGTTGTAGTGCTCCGGCGAGAGCCCCACGAGCGCGAGCAGGTCCTGGACCGCCTTCTTGACGCCGCCCTCGGGCTCGACGCCCTGGATCCGGAACGGCGCCCCGACGATCGTCCCGACGGTGTGGCGCGGGTTCAGCGAGGAGTAGGGGTCCTGGAACACCATCTGGATGTCGCGGCGCAGCGGCCGCATCGCCGCGGGCCCGAGATGGCTGATGTCGCGCCCGTCGAACGTGACGGTCCCGCCGGTCGGCTCCAGCAGGCGCGTCAGCAGCCGGCCCGTGGTCGTCTTCCCGCAGCCGGACTCGCCGACCAGCGAGAGCGTCTCGCCGCGCCGGACGTCGAAGGTCAGGCCGTCGACGGCCTGCACCGCGCCGACCCTGCGCTGCAGCAGCCCGCGGCGGACCGGGAAGTGCATCTGGAGATCCTGTGCGGACAGCAGGACGGGTGCGCTCACAGCTTCGGCCTGATCTCGTCGGCGTAGATGGTCGTGCGCTGCTCGTCGGACAGGTGGCAGGCCGCCAGGTGGTCGCCGCCGCGCAGCTCCGGCCGCTCCGTGCGGCACGCGGACCCGACGCGCTCGGGGTAGCGGCAGCGGGGATGGAACGCACATCCCGGCGGCACGTTGATCAGGCTCGGCGGCGAGCCGGGGATCGGCAGCAGCCGCTCGGTGGGCTCGCGGTCGATGCGGGGCATCGACCCCAGCAGCCCCCAGGTGTAGGGGTGCTGGGGCGCGGAGAACACCGCCCGCGCGGTCCCGTACTCGGCGGCCCGGCCCGCGTACATGACGAGGATGTCGTCGGCCAGCTCCGCGACGACGCCCAGGTCGTGGGTGATGATGATCACCGCCGAGTTGAACTCCTCCTGCAGGTCCACGATGAGGTCGAGGATCTGCGCCTGAACGGTGACGTCCAGCGCCGTCGTCGGCTCGTCCGCGATGAGCAGGTCGGGGTCGCACGACAGCGCCATCGCGATCATCGCCCGCTGCCGCATGCCTCCGGAGAAGTGGTGCGGGTAGTCGTCGAACCGGGTCTTCGCCTGCGGGATGCCGACGCGGTCGAGCAGCTCCACGGCGCGGTTGCGGGCCGCGGCCTTGCTGACGTCGTGGTGCAGGCGGTAGGCCTCCACGATCTGCGCGCCGACCGTGTAGTAGGGGTGCATCGCCGAGAGCGGGTCCTGGAAGATCATCGCCATCGTCTTGCCGCGCAGCTTGCGGACGGTCTCGGCGTCGGCCGAGACGAGCTCGGTGCCGTCGAGCCAGATCTCGCCGCTGATCTGCGCGCTGCCGGTCTTGTTCAGGCCCATGATCGACAGACTGGTCACGCTCTTGCCCGAGCCGGACTCCCCCACGATGCCCAGCCGCTTGCCGCGCTCCAGCCGGAACGACAGGCCGTCGACCGACCTGACGAGCCCGTCGTCGGTCGGGAAGTGCACCCGCAGGTCGCGGACGTCGAGGAAGGCGTGCCCGGCCGGACCCGTCATAGCCAGGATCCCGTCATAGCCAGGATCTCATCATGACAGCCTCACCCTCGGGTCGATGACGGCGTAGAGCAGGTCGACGACCAGGTTGGCCAGCACGATGAAGATGCTGCCGACCAGCACGACGCCCAGCACCTTCGGCAGGTCGTTGTTGGTGATCGCGTCGATGGCGTACTTGCCGATCCCCGGCAGGGAGTACGTGCTCTCGGTGAGGATCGCGCCGCCGAGCAGCAGCCCGAGGTCGAGGCCGAAGATCGTCAGGATGGGCGTCAGGGCGGAGCGCAGCCCGTGCTTGACGACGACCGTGCGCTCGGGCAGGCCCTTGGCGCGCGCGGTGCGGATGAAGTCCTCCCCCATGGTGTCGAGCATGCCCGCCCGGGTCAGCCGCGCGTAGCCGGCCGCGTAGAGGAATGCCAGCGTGATCCAGGGCAGGAGCAGGTCGTACGCCCACTCGAAGGGGTTCTGCTCGATCGGCGTGTAGCTGCTGCCCGGTGCGGTGACGCCCAGCGCGTAGCTGAAGATCGACAGCGCCAGCAGGCCGGTGAAGAAGATCGGCAGCGAGACCCCCGCCAGCGCGACGCCCATCGCCGCCCGGTCGAAGACGCTCCCCCGCCGCAGGGCCGAGACGACCCCGGTGACGACCCCGCCGACGAGCCACAGCACGGCCGCCCCCGCGGCGAGCGAGAGCGTCACCGGCAGCCGGTCGAGCAGCTCGGGGAGCACCGGGTTCTGGGTCAGGAACGAGTAGCCGACGCAGGGCGCGGGGCAGTGGACGGTCGTGGGGCCGGTGTTGTAGTCCCGGCCCACCACCAGGCCGGCGAGGAAGCGGCCGTACTGGAGCCAGACCGGGTCGGTGAAGCCCAGCCGGACCGCCGCCTCGTGGATCTGGGCGGCTCCCGCGCTCTTGCCGACGTAGCGCGAGGCCAGGTCGTCGGCCGTGGCGCCGCCGAGGCGCGGGATCAGGAAGAAGATGACGAACGTGACCGCGGTGACGATCACCAGCAGGAGCACCGCGGCGAGCAGGCGCCGGACGATGTAGACGGCCATGTCGCTGCGGCCGCGGGCGGCCGCCCCCGGTCAGGGGCGGCCGCCCGGTGGGGCCTTCACCTACTTCCGCGTCGTGCCCATCGCGAGGTAGTCGTACATCTGGAACCCGTTGGTGATGAACACGTTGGACAGGTTCTTCGGCCGGTAGAGCAGGCCCTTCGCGAACACGCCCGGCAGGATGTAGGCGTCGTCCATGACCTTCTTGTCGATCTCGACCCAGGTCTTCTCGCGGCTCTGCGTGTTGGTGTCCTGGACGGCCTTGTCGATGAGCGCGTCGACCTGCGGGTCCTTCACGCCGAGGTTCGTGTTGCCCGCCGCCCGGATCGTGCGGCTGTCGACGATCTGGGACAGGTAGCCGAAGCCGTCCGGCCAGTCCGCGCCCCAGCCGTAGACCATCAGGCCCAGCCCGTTCGCCTTCGCGAAGTCGGGCTTGCCCGCGTACAGCTTGAAGTAGTCGCCCTGCGGGTAGGGCTTGATCGTCAGCTGGATGCCGACCTTGGCCAGCGACTGCTGCAGCGCCTCCGCGGTCGCCTTCTCCTTCGGCCGCTCGGCACGGTAGGAGATGCTCGTCGCGAAGCCGTTCGGCTGACCGCACTGGGTCAGCTCGTCCTTGGCCTTGACGGGGTCGCCCGCGTGGTTCGGCGAGGGGTACGGGTCGAACTGCTCGGCGCCCGGGATCACCGGCGGCATCAGGTTCGTCGCGATCTCGCCGCCGGTCGCACCGCCGTAGGCACGCTGGTAGCCGGTCCGGTCGGCCGCGTACTCGACGGCGCGGCGGCAGTGGACGTTGTTGAGGGGTGCGACGTCGCCGTTGATCGAGGTGAACCACAGCCGGGCCTGCAGCGCGGAGTCCGTCTGCGCCTTCATCGTCTGGTCGGCCAGTACCCGGCCCTGGGCCGCCGCGCCCAGCCCGGTGCCCTCCACGGCGACGTCGAGGTCACCGGACAGGAGCCGGTTGTCGATGTCGTCCGCGTTGACGTTGAGCTGGACCTGGATCTGGTCGGGCAGCGGCTTGCGGTTCGGGTCGGTGGCCTGGTCCCAGCTGGGGTTGCGGACCATCGTGAACTGCTTGCCCAGGTCGTTGGTCTTGAACATGTACGGGCCCGTGGAGACCACGTGCTCCTTGTACTTGGTGCCCGTGTCCTTGGCCGCGGGGACGGGGATGGTGGCGGGCAGCTGCGCAAGGTAGTCGAAGCCGGAGAACGCCGTCTTCAGGTGGAAGACGATCGTCTGGTCGTCGGGGGTGTCGATCGCCTTGAGGCCCAGCTTGTTCGGGTCGCTGTCCTTGTACGGGCTGGTGTAGCCCTGCAGGTCGAGGAAGTCGTTGAAGTACGTCGGCCCGTTCGGGTAGGTGTCCTTGTCCAGCGACCGCTCGACGGCGTACTTGACGTCCTTGCTGGTCACGGGCGTGCCGTCCTCGAACTTGACGCCCTTGCGCAGGTGGTAGGTCCAGGTCTTGGCCCCGTCGCTGGGCGTGCCGAGCGACTCCGCCAGGTCGGGGACGAGCGTGGCGCCCTGCTCGCCGGGCGCGGACTTGAACATCGTCAGCGAGCGGCCGTAGAGGCGGACGAAGTCCCAGGAGTAGGCGTAGTAGGTGTCCGCGGGGTCGAGCGAGTCCCAGTCGCCGGAGTTCGCGTAGCGCAGGGTCCCGCCCGTCTGGTCGGACGGGTTCACGACGGCGTTGACGCCGGCGTCGGCGCCGGCGCCACCGGAACCGGAGCCGCCCCCGGACGCTCCCCCGCCGCCGCACGCCGCGAGCACCATGGCGGCGACCGCGCCGAGCGCGCCCACCGCCAGCTTCCGCCTACCTCGCATCGATCACTCCTCGTGTGTGGGTGGGAGCTGCAGACTTCTCATCGGGACCGCGGATCCAGCGCGTCCCGCAGGCCGTCGCCGAACAGGTTGAACGCCAGGACGGTCACGAAGATCGCCAGGCCGGGGAAGAGCATGAAGTTCGGGGCGATCTGGAACCAGTGCGTGGCGTCGGAGAGCATGCCGCCCCAGCTGGGGGTGGGCGGCCGGATGCCGACGCCGAGGAACGACAGGGCCGCCTCGAACAGGATGTTCGTCGGGATCAGCAGCGTGGCGTACACGAGGATCGGAGCGACGAGGTTGGGCAGCAGCTCGACGAACAGGATGCGCGGGGTGCGCGCGCCCAGGCTGCGGGCGGCGTCGACGAACTCCCGCTCGCGCAGCGAGAGCGTCTGGCCCCGGATGATGCGGCCGATGTAGGGCCAGTTCGAGACGCCGATGATGACGATGATCAGGACGATCCGCAGCGCGTCGCCCTGCAGCCCGAACGCCTGGTCCGGGATGACCCCGACCAGCGCCAGCGCGAACAGCAGGATCGGGAACGCGAGGAAGATGTCCATGACCCGGCTGATCAGCGTGTCGACCCAGCCGCCGAAGTACCCGGCCACGACCCCGGCCACGGTGCCGACGGCGACGGCCAGCAGCGTCGCGAAGAACGCGATGAGCAGCGAGATCCGGGAACCGTAGACCACCCGGCTGAACACGTCCCTGCCGTTGATCGGCTCCACGCCGAACAGGAACTGCGGGCTGATGCCGCCGAAGGGCTTCGGCGAGATCTGCAGGTCGGGGTCCACCTGGTCGTAGTGGAACTCGAGCGGGTCGTGGCCCAGCACCGCGACGATCAGCGGCGCGCAGATCGCGACGAGGATGAGGAAGACGATCACGCCGGCGCCGGCCAGCGCGACGCGGTCACGGCGTAGCCGGCGCCACGCGATCTGGCCAAGCGACCGGCCCTGGATGGCCGAGCCCATGCCCTCGGTGACGGCCTCCGGATGTGCCTCGGTGGCGGAGCCCGCGACGTCCTGCGGGACCGACATGCAGGTCTCCATCCCCCGACAGCTGCCTCGACCGGGCCATCCGGACCGAGTGACATTAGCCCGGCGAGACCGGCGATCGTGCTACTCGCGTGATAACGATCTGTACACCCGCATCCGCCATCCAGGCCTCGCACCGGACGAAACGGATGCGAGCGGGGGCTCTTCGAGTGGTGGGGCGCGGCCGCGGCCTACCGCAGCCCGTGCGCCTCGCGGACCAGCGTGACGATCGCGTCCATCATCCCGGTCAGCCGGAAGTCCTTCGGCGTGAAGACCGCCGCGACGCCCCGCTCACGCAGGGCCTGCGCGTCCGCTGGCGGGATGATGCCGCCGACGACGACGGGCACGTCGTCGGCCCCGGCCGCCCGCAGCCCGTCCACGACGGCCGGCACGACCTCGCCGTGCGAGCCCGACAGCACCGACAGCCCGACGACGTGCACGTCCTCCTGCACCGCGGCGGCGACGATCTGCGAGGGGGTGAGCCGGATGCCCTGGTAGACGACCTCGAACCCGACGTCGCGGGCGCGGACGGCGACCTGCTCGGCGCCGTTGCTGTGCCCGTCGAGGCCCGGCTTGCCGACGAGCATGCGCAGCCGGGTGCCCAACTCCTCGCCGGTGGCCCGGACCCGCTCGCGCACGGCGGCGATCTCCCCCGCCGCGCCGGCCTCGGCCGTGCCCACGGCGGCGGACACGCCGGTGGGCGCCCGGAACTCGCCGAACACCTCGCGCAGCACCCCCGTCCACTCCCCCGTCGTCACGCCGGCCTTGGCGCACGCGATCGACGCGTCCATCAGGTTGGTCCCCTGACCCGTCGACTCGGTCTTGGCGGCGTCGCGCAACGTGGCCAGCGTCGCCTCGACCGCGGCCGCGTCCCGGTCGGCCCGCCACGCGCGGATCGCCTCGACGGCCGCGGCCTCCACGGCCGGGTCGACCGTCTCGATCGCCTCGGCGCCCTCGGCCTGCAGCGGGCTGGGCTCGGTGGTCTCGAACCGGTTGACGCCGACGACGACGGCCTCGCCGGACTCCATCCGCCGTCGCCGCTCCGCCAGCGAGGTGACCAGCCGGCCCTTCATGTAGCCGCTCTCGACGGCCGCGACCGCGCCGCCCAGCTCCTGGACCCGTTCGATCTCCGCCCTGGCGCCCGCGACCAGCGCGTCGACCTTGGCCTCGACGACGCGCGAGCCGTCGAAGAGGTCCTCGTACTCCAGGAGGTCGGTCTCGTAGGCGAGCACCTGCTGCATGCGCAGCGCCCACTGCTGGTCCCACGGTCGCGGCAGGCCCAGCGCCTCGTTCCAGGCCGGGAGCTGGATCGCGCGCGCCCGCGCGTCGCGGCTGAGGGTGACGGCGAGCATCTCCAGCACGATGCGCTGGACGTTGTTCTCCGGCTGGGCCTCGGTCAGGCCCAGCGAGTTGACCTGGACGCCGTAGCGCAGCCGCCGCTGCTTGGGGTTCTCGACGCCGTAGCGCTCACGGGTGATCTCGTCCCACAGGCGCCCGAAGGCGCGCATCTTGCACATCTCCTCGACGAAGCGCAGGCCCGCGTTGACGAAGAACGAGATGCGCGCGACGACGTCGCCGAACCGCTCGGCCGGGACCCGCCCGGCGTCCCGGACGGCGTCGAGCACCGCGATCGCGGTGCAGAGCGCGTAGGCGAGCTCCTGCTCGGGGGTGGCGCCCGCCTCCTGCAGGTGGTAGCTGCAGATGTTGATCGGGTTCCACTTCGGGATGTTCGCCACCGACCAGGCGATCACGTCCGAGATCAGCCGCAGGCTCGGCGCGGGCGGGAAGACGTACGTGCCGCGCGAGAGGTACTCCTTGACGATGTCGTTCTGCGTCGTCCCGGCCAGCGTCGAGCGGTCCGCCCCCTGCTCGTCGGCGACGGCGACGTACAGCGCCAGCAGCCACATCGCCGGCGCGTTGATCGTCATCGAGGTGTTGGCCTCGTTCAGCGGGATGCCGTCGAACAGCGTGCGCATGTCGCCGAGATGGCTGACCGGCACGCCGACCTTGCCGACCTCGCCGCGCGCCAGCTCGTCGTCCGGGTCGTAACCGGTCTGGGTGGGCAGGTCGAAGGCGACCGAGAGCCCGGTCTGGCCCTTCGCCAGGTTCCGCCGGTACAGCGCGTTGCTCGTGGCGGCCGACGAGTGGCCCGCGTAGGTGCGGAAGACCCACGGCCGGTCGCGCTCGTGGTCGGTCGGGTACGGCACCCCGCGGAGCCTACTGGCGCGTAGCTGCGGCATCCGGGTCGAAGGGGCGGCCGTCACATGCCGGAACCGATCCAGGAGCGCACAATTCGCCGATGGACTGGCCGCGCCTCTTCGCCACGTTCGGCGCGCTGGCCGTCATGGGGATCCTCGTCGTCGCGCTGCGCTGGACCTGGGGCACGGGCAAGGAGCTGCGCCTGCCCGACCCGGACGACCCCACCGGCAGCGGTCTCCTTGAGGAGGTCGCCCGGGTCCCGACCGAGGCCGCGGCGCAGGCGCTGCGGTCCCGGCTGACCGCGGCGGGGATCCGCGCCACGGTCGGCCGGGAGGCAGGGGCCTTCCGGCTGCTCGTCTTCGCCGACGACGCCGGCCCCGCCAAGCTGGTGCTGCGGGACTGACCGCGAGTCGGGGTCTGGCCCAGCCCGAGTTGCGGGCTGAGCCAGGCCCCGGCCGCGCGGGGTCGCGCCGACCGACCGCTAGTGACTCGCGACACTAGGCCTGCGTCCCGTCCGAGACGCCCGCCTCGCCCGCGGGCGGCACCGTGATCATCGGCCGGGTCCGCTCCAGCAGCGCGAACACCACGAACCCGAGCCCGCAGCCGATGAACCAGCCGAAGTCGCCGACGTCGGTGAACAGGCTGAGCAGGATCGCGATGACGCCGGTGAACGCCATGGTGATCACGGCGTTCGGGTTGAAGCCGCCCTTGTACCAGTACCGGCTGGACGGGTCGAGGGTGTACATGGCGTCGACCGCGATGCGCTGCTTGGCCGCCAGGTAGTAGCCGGCGATCAGGATGCCGAACAGCGGGCCGATCAGGCTGCCGAGCAGGCCGAGGGTGTAGTGGATGGCCTCGTCGTTGTCGTACCAGTTCCACGGGGTGAGGACGACCGAGCCGACGGCCGCGATCATGCCGCCGGTCCGCCACGAGATCTTCTGCGGGTTGACGTTGGAGAAGTCGAACGCGGGCGAGATGAAGTTCGCGACGATGTTGATGCCGACGGTCGCCGTGACGAAGGTCAGGCCGCCGAGCAGGATCGCGAACGGCGTGTCGATCTTCTGCACAGTCTTGATCGGGTCGGTGATCAGCTCCCCGAAGACCGGGACGGTCGCCGACGCCGTGACCACGGTCAGGATCGAGAAGAACAGGAAGTTGACCGGCAGGCCCAGCAGGTTGCCGCGCTTGACCGCGGAGAAGCTGCGCCCGTAGCGGGAGAAGTCGCCGAAGTTGAGCATCGGGCCGGAGAAGTACGACACGACGATCGCGATCGCGGTGATCATGACGGGGATCGAGGCGCCGAAGCTGAGCTGCGCGCCGCTGTGCAGGTTGAAGTCGATGTTCGACCAGCCCGCCTTCGCGACCAGGTACACCGCCAGGATGACCATGACGACGTACACCGCGGGGCCGGCCCAGTCGATGAACCGTCGGATCGTCTCCATGCCCGTCCAGAACAGCGCGGCCTGCGCGACCCAGAGGATCGCGAACGAGATCCAGCCCAGCGCGTCGAGGCCCAGGAAGCCGACCTGCGTGAGCGCCTGGCTCGCCGGGAGGAACTTCAGGAAGACGATGTTCAGCGACTCGGCCGCGAGGTACGTCTGGACGCCGTACCAGGCGACGGCGATCAGGCCGCGGATGATGGCGGGGATGTTGGCGCCCTTGACGCCGAAGATCGCCCTGTTGATCACGGGGTACGGCACGCCCGTCTGCTGGCTCGGCTTCGCCACCAGGTTGACGAAGACCTGCACGATCACGATGCCGACGAGCAGCGCGATGAGCACCTGCCAGCCCGCGATGCCCAGGGCGAACAGGCTGCCCGCCGTGAGGTAGCCGCCGACGGAGTGCACGTCTGACATCCAGAAGGCGAAGATGTTGTAGGACGTCCAGGACTGCCGCTTCAGCGGGGCGAGGTCCTCGTTCGTGAGCGCCGGGTCGTAGCTCGGCTTGATGACGACGGCCGGCTCGTGCGCCGTCGGGTCGGAGGTCTGGGTCATCGCGCTCCCCTGTGCCCGTGGACAGATGTGGGTCGCCACAGACCATGCGGGACGCACGTTTCCGCCGTGTGACCTGGCGGATATATCGAGGTCCGACCCGATTTCAGTCCAGCACGACACCGGACTCGTCCGGCAGCGCCGCCACCATCGTCTGCAGCCGCTCGTGGTGGCTCGCGGACAGGGCGAGAAGGGCGTCGGCCTCGCGGGCGAGGAACGCCGCGAGCATGTCCCGGTGCTCGGCGTGCAGCGCCGAGGTCTGGGTGGGCGAGGCGTGCGACATCGGCCGCACGGGCTCGGTGACGTTCCACGCCGACTCGACCATCCGGACCAGCCGCGGCATCCGAGACGGCCGGGCGAGAGCGAGGTGGAACCGCCTGCTGTCGCGGTGGTGGCCGGCCGCGTCCCCGCCGGCGATCGACGCGCCGAGCGCCGCGAGCGCGGCCCGGGCCTCCTCGTCGTCCTCCGGTCCGGCGAAGCGCACGGCCGCGACCAGCGCGGCCGCCTCCAGCGCCTCCCGCCCGACGTAGAGCTGCCGCAGCTCGTCGCGGGTGAGCCGGGCGACGGTCCAGCCGGCCCGCGGCCGGTGCTCGGCCAGGCCCTCACCGACGAGCGTCTGCAACGCCTCGCGGACCGGGATGCGGCTCACCGCGCACCGCTGGGCGATCTCGTCCACCGGCAGCGGGGATCCCGGCGGCGCCAGCCCGTCGAGGATGACGCCGCGCAGCGCGTCGAGGATCGCCTCCTGGTAGGTGTCGGCTGGGTCGCCCACGTCGAGGCGGTCGAGCCAGCGCGGGCGGGGTCGGCGCACGGAAGGGGACGGTAGCCCCTCAGACGCGGTGGTAGCGGGCGTCGAAGAAGAGGAAGACGCCGTACGCGACGAGGCCGAGCGCGACGAGGCCGAGCAGGTACGGGCCGAAGGGCTGAAGCGCCAGCGTGCGCAACGCCGCGTCCAGGCCGTTGGCCTCCTCCGGCCGGAAGCGCACCGCCGCCACGACGATGAGGATGCCGACGATGACCGTGACGACGCCGCGGGCGATGAACCCGACCTGGCCGGTCCGCTCGGCGACGAGCCGGGCCTGTCGGTCGCTCGGCAGGTCCATGTCGGAGAGGAACTTCTTCTTCCAGCCGGCCCAGACCTTGACCCCGCCCGCCACCATCACGGCGAGACCGGCCGCACCGACGAGGAACTGGCCACCGGGCAGGCCGAGGACGCCGGCCGCGGCCTTCTGGCCGCCACCGCCCCCGCCCCCGCTGCCGGCCGCCGTCCGCGCCGCCAGTACGGCCAGCGCAACGAACACGACGGCCTTGCCGCCGCTGCTGGCCCGCTTGCGCAGCCGTTTGGTCTTGTCGTCCTCGTAGCCGAACCCCCAGACCGCCTGGGAGGCCCGCCAGATCGCGATCGCCACGAACCCGACGACCAGCACCCACAGCAGGGCCGCGCCCAGCGGGTTGCGGGCGAGCTCCTGGAACGCACCCTGCTGGCTCGCCTTCTGGCCGCTGCCGCCGAAGGCGATCTGCAGCGCGATCCAGCCGATGAGCAGGTGGGTGATGCCGTAGGCCACGAGGCCGACACGGGCTCCGAGCTTGACCCACCGGCTGTTCGCGGCGCCCCGGGCGGAGCCTCCTGCGGAATGGGCGGCGCTCTCGGCGGACTGGGCGGCGCTGGACATAGCGGAGACGGTGACACGGGTCGGGCACGCCCGCATGCGCTGCTGCTCCATCCGGCCGCACGGCGGACGGAGCGTGCGTGTCGCCGCACGTCCGTCGCCCTGACGGCGCGCCGGACGCCTCCGGCCGCCGGTCCTCCGCTCCGACCCGGTAGCGTCGAGTACGCCCGAAAGGCGGAGCCGACCCCCGATCCGAGGAGTTCCGTATGACCGACGCCGACGTCCTGAGGCTGACCGGGGGTTTCCCCCTCGGCGGCACCGTGCGGGTCCGCGGATCCAAGAACGCCGTGCCGAAGCTGATGGTCGCCGCGCTCCTGACCGAGGAGCCGGTCGTCATCGACAACGTGCCGCGGATCGTCGACACCGGCCTCGTCAGCGAGCTGCTCCGGACGCTGGGCTGCAGCGCCGAGCAGCCGCAGGACGGCCGGATCCGCATCGAGGCCCACAACGTCCACACGACGACGACCGGTGATCTCGAGTACTACCACGTCCGCAGCCGGATCCCGGTGCTGACCTGCGCGCCGCTGCTGCACCGCACCGGGCGTGCGGAGATCTGGAAGCCGGGGGGCTGCAGCATCGGCGAGCGGCCGGTCGACCAGCACCTCAACGTGCTGCGTGCCTTCGGCGCCGTGTCCGAGCGCACCGGCACCGGCTACGTGCTGACCTCCCCCGTCGCCGGCCTGCGCGGCGCGGTCATCAACCTCGCCTACCCCAGCGTCGGCGCGACCGAGCAGTTCCTGCTGGGCGCCGTCGTCGCCCGCGGCGACTCCGAGCTGCACAACGCCGCGACCGAGCCGGAGATCATCGACCTGATCTCGCTGCTGCAGCGGATGGGCGCGCTCATCACCGTGCGGCCCGACCGGGTCATCCAGGTCACCGGCGTCGACACGCTGCGCGGCGCGGAGCACTCCGCGATCCCCGACCGGCTGGAGGCCGCGTCCTGGGCCAGCCTGGCGCTCGCGACCGACGGCGAGATCACCGTCCAGGGCGTCCGGCAGGCCGACCTGTCGACCTACCTCAACGTCTACCGGCGCGCGGGGGGCGACTTCCGCTTCACCGTCGACGGCCAGCAGGTGACGTTCAGCCGGGGCCGCTCCATGCTGCGCCCGCTGGTCATCGAGACCGACGTCCATCCCGGGTTCATGACCGACTGGCAGTCGCCGATGGTGACGGCCATGACGCAGGCCGACGGCATCACCGTCCTGCACGAGACCGTGTACGAGAACCGGCTCGGCTACGTCGACGCCCTCTCGGCGCTCGGCGCGCAGACGCAGGTGTTCACCGAGTGCCTGGGGCGCAACCCGTGCCGCTTCGGAGCGCGCAACCACCGGCACTCGGCCGTCATCGTCGGTCCGACGAAGCTGCAGGGCACGACCGTCCACGTGCCGGACCTGCGGGCCGGGTTCTCCTATGTGCTCGCGGCGCTGGCCGCGCAGGGCGACTCGACCATCACCGGGATCTCGCTGCTCGACCGCGGGTACGAGAGCTTCCGCGACAAGCTGCTCGCCGTGGGTGCGCGCCTGAAGTGACGACCTGACAGGGTGGAGGCGTGGCCGTTCACCTGACCAGGATCTACACCCGCACCGGCGACGACGGCACGACGGCGCTGGGCGACTTCAGCCGGGTCCGCAAGACCGATGTGCGCCTCGCCGCCTACGCCGACACCGACGAGGCGAACGCGGCGATCGGCGTCGCGGTGACCGTGGGCGGCCTGGCGGACCGGCTGCTGGAGCCGCTGAGGCAGGTGCAGAACGACCTGTTCGACGTGGGTGCGGACCTGTGCGCGCCGATCGTTGCCCCCGGAGAATCGTCACAGCCGAAGCACCCGCCGCTGCGGGTCACCGAGGCGTACGTGACCCGGCTCGAGGGCTGGTGCGACGCGTTCAACGAGGGCCTGCCGGCGCTGGACTCGTTCATCCTGCCCGGCGGGACGCCCGGCGCGGCGTACCTGCACGTGGCGCGGACGGTGACGCGGCGGGCGGAGCGGTCGGTGTGGGCGCTCCTGGAGGCCGACGCCGAGCGCACGAACCCGCTGACCGCGCGCTACCTCAACCGGCTCTCGGACCTGCTGTTCATCCTGGGCAGGGTGGCGAACCCGGACGGCGACGTGCTCTGGCGCCCCGGCACCCCCTGACGCGAGTCGGGGTCTGAGCCAGGCCGAGTCGCGCGCTCACCCAGACCGCGAGTCGGGCGTCTGCGCCAGACCGAGTCGCGCGCTCACCCAGACCGCGAGTCGGGCGCTGCGCCAGACCGAGTCGCGCGCTTTCCCTGGTCCCCGGGTTGAGGTCTGGCCCGGGCCCCGACTCGGGCTGGCCCAGGCCCCGACTCGCGGACCGGGGGGACCCGGACTCGCCGTCTGGCTCAGAGCCCGACTCGGGCTGGCTCAGACCCCGACTCGCGGCGTCAGGAGGCTTGGGGGTAGCCCAGCGCGCCGGGGGGCGCCGCCTCCAGCCAGGAGAGGAAGCCCGTCAGGGCCCCGGGCGGCATGGCCAGCTCGACCTCCAGGCGCCCGGCCCGGCACAGCAGGACCGACGCGCCCTGCGGCAGCGCGTAGCTCTCCGCCGTTCCTGGCGTCCGCCGGTCGACGATCTCCAGGGCCGTGCGGTCGAGCACAGCGGTCGGGCCGGGCCGGAACGACGTCAGCCGGTACCAGGTCAGCTCGTTGCCGCGGTACCGCCCGACGCCGAAGTGCCAGCCCGCGCCGACGTCCCGCGACCCGGTGGGGACGTGGCGCGCGCGGCGCAGGCAGACGTCGACGCCGCCGCCGCGCATGAGGCGCACCCTCCGAAAGGAGAGGTATCCGAGGCAGACGCACACGACGAGCAGCAGGATGCCGGCGCCGAGCGCGACTGCCTCCACCGCGGCCCGGCTACTCGGCGCCCGCGGCTCGCAGCCGCACCTCGGCGCGGGCAGCCGCGGCCGCTCCCTCCGGTTCGGCCCGGTCGGCCCGGTCGAGCGCAGAGCGGGCCCGCCCCACGTCGATCTCGTCGGCCAGCTCCGCCGACTCCGCGAGGATCGTCACGCCCTCGGGCGTGACGTGCAGGAAGCCGCCGTGCACCGCCATCGTGAACGAGTTGCCGTCCACGCCGTCGATCCGGACGATCCCGGCCTCCCCCAGCTGCGCGAGCGTCTGCTCGTGGCCGGGCAGCACGCCGATCTCGCCGACCGTGGTGCGCGCCAGCACGAACGTGGCCTTGCCCGACCACACCCGCCGCTCGACGGCGACGAGCTCGACGGTCATCTCAGCCATTCGACGCCAGCTTCTTGCGGTTGCGCTCGAGGTCCTCGAGCCCACCGCAGAGGAAGAACGCCTGCTCCGGCACGTCGTCGAACTCGCCCTTGGCGATCTTGTCGAACGACTCGATCGTCTCCTTGAGCGGCACGGTCGACCCGGGCTGGCCGGTGAACTGCTCGGCGACCAGCAGGTTCTGCGACAGGAAGCGCTCGATGCGCCGAGCCCGCGCGACCAGCTGGCGGTCCTCCTCCGACAGCTCGTCGATGCCGAGGATCGCGATGATGTCCTGCAGGTCGTTGTACCGCTGCAGGATGCGCTTGACCTCGTTGGCGACGCGGAAGTGCTCGTCGCCGACGTACTGCGGGTCGAGGATCCGCGACGTCGAGGTCAGCGGGTCCACCGCCGGGTAGATGCCCTTCTGCGAGATCGGCCGCGAGAGCTCGGTCGTCGCGTCCAGGTGGGCGAAGGTCGTCGCCGGCGCGGGGTCGGTGTAGTCGTCGGCGGGCACGTAGATCGCCTGCATCGAGGTGATCGACCGGCCGCGCGTCGAGGTGATCCGCTCCTGCAGCTCGCCCATCTCGTCGGCCAGGGTCGGCTGGTAGCCCACCGCGGACGGCATGCGGCCCAGCAGCGTGGAGACCTCGGAGCCGGCCTGGGTGAACCGGAAGATGTTGTCGATGAACAGCAGCACGTCCTGGCCCTGGACGTCGCGGAAGTACTCCGCCATCGTCAGCGCCGACAGCGCCACCCGCATGCGCGTGCCGGGCGGCTCGTCCATCTGCCCGAACACCAGCGCCGTGTCGTTGATGACGCCCGACTCGGTCATCTCCGTGATGAGGTCGTTGCCCTCGCGGGTGCGCTCGCCGACACCGGCGAAGACCGACGTGCCTCCGAAGTTCTTCGCGACGCGGGTGATCATCTCCTGGATGAGCACCGTCTTGCCCACCCCCGCGCCGCCGAACAGGCCGATCTTGCCGCCCGTGACGTAGGGCGTCAGCAGGTCGATGACCTTGATGCCCGTCTCCAGCATCTCGGTGCGGCCCTCGAGCTGGTCGAACTTGGGGGGCTGCCGGTGGATGCCCCACAGGTCGCCGGTGATCTCCAGGTCGGGCTGGTCGAGGCAATGGCCCAGCGTGTTGAACACGTGGCCCTTGACCTGGTCGCCGACCGGCACGGAGATCGGCCGGCCCAGGTCGGTGACCTCCTGGCCGCGGACGAGTCCGTCGGTGGGCTGCATGGAGATGGCGCGCACGAGGTTGTCACCCAGGTGCTGGGCGATCTCCAACGTCAGCGTGCGCTTCTCGTCCCCGATCGCGACGGGCACCTCGAGCGCGCTGTAGAGCTCCGGCACCTCGCCCCGCGGGAACTCGACGTCGACGACGGGGCCGGTGACGCGCACGACGCGCCCGGTCACCGTCCCGGCCTGCTGGTCAGCGGCGGCGGTCATCAGCCCTCACTCCCTGTCGTCACGAGAGCGTCGGCGCCACCGACGATCTCACTGATCTCCTGCGTGATCTGTGCCTGGCGTGCCTGGTTGCTCTCCAGCGTCAGGGTACGGATCAGCTCGTTCGCGTTGTCGGTCGCGGCCTTCATCGCCCGCTGCCGGTTGGCCGACTCGGACGCCGCCGACTCCAGCAGCGCCGCGAACAGCCGCGCCCCGATGTACTTGGGCAGCAGCGCGTCGAACAGGGAGTCGGGGTCCGGCTCGAACTCGTAGAGCGGCTTGACGGCCGACGAGTCCTGCTGCTCCTGCTCGCTGTACTCGACCTCCATGGGCGCCATCCGCCGCGCCTGGGGGATCTGCGTGACCATGTTCTTGAACTGCGTGTAGACGAGGTGCAGCTCGTCGACGCTCTCGTCGGACTCCGGGTCGGCCATGAACGCCTCGACGAGCACGCGGGCCGCCTCCGCGGCGTCCGGGTAGGTCGGCTGCTCGGAGAAGCCGGTCCAGGACGCCACGACGCGGCGCCTGCGGAACCGGTAGTAGCTCACGCCCTTCTTGCCGATGACGTAGAGGACCGGCTCCTTGCCCTGCTCCTTCAGCATCGACTGCAGCGCCTCCGCCTCTTTCAGGACGTTGACGTTGTAGCCGCCGCACTGTCCGCGGTCGCTGGTGACGACGAGCACGGCCGCCCGGCGCGGGTTCTCCCGCTCGACGAGGAGCGGGTGGTCGAGCGCCGAGTTGGTGGCCAGCTCGGACAGCACCGCCGTGATCTGCTCGGCGTACGGGCGCGACTCCTCCACCCGGGCGCGCGCCTTGACGATGCGCGACGTCGCGATGAGCTCCATCGCGCGCGTGATCTTCTTGATGGACTGCGTCGAGCGGATCCGCCGCCGCAGCACCCGGATCTGTGCTGGCATCGCCTACCCTCAGCTCTTCGCGGGAGCCGGCTTGTTGACCTTCACGCGCTCCTTGTCAACGTCCTCGTCGTCGAGGGCGTCGACCTGCTGCTCCTTCGGCACGACCGACGAGCCGTCGGAGGCGGTGAAGCCCTTCTTGAACTCCGCGACGACGCGCTCGAGCCGCTCGACGTTGTCGTCGTTCAGCTTGCCGGTGTCGCGGATGTCGGAGAGCGCGCCCTCCTCGTTGCGGCGCAGGTGCGCGAGGAAGTCCGACTCGAACCGGCTGATGTCGGCGACGGGGACCGAGTCGAGCTTGCCGCTGGTGCCCAGCCAGATCGAGATCACCTGCTCCTCGACGGGGAACGGCGAGTACTGCGACTGCTTGAGCAGCTCGACGAGGCGGCTGCCGCGGCCCAGCGCGGCGGCCGACGCCGCGTCCAGGTCGGAGCCGAACGCGGCGAACGCCTCCAGCTCGCGGTACTGCGACAGGTCCAGCCGCAGCGAGCCGGACACGGTGCGCATGGCCCGCACCTGGGCGGCGCCGCCGACGCGCGAGACCGAGATGCCGACGTTGATGGCCGGCCGCACGCCCTGGTTGAACAGGTCGGACTCGAGGAAGACCTGGCCGTCGGTGATCGAGATGACGTTGGTCGGGATGTAGGCCGAGACGTCGTTGGCCTTCGTCTCGATGATCGGGAGCCCGGTCATCGAGCCGGCGCCGAGCTCGTCGGAGAGCTTGGCGCAGCGCTCCAGGAGGCGCGAGTGCAGGTAGAAGACGTCGCCGGGGTAGGCCTCGCGGCCCGGCGGCCGGCGCAGCAGCAGCGAGATCGCGCGGTACGCCTCGGCCTGCTTCGAGAGGTCGTCGAAGATGATCAGGACGTGGAAGCCCTGGTACATCCAGTGCTGGCCGATCGCCGAGCCGGTGTAGGGCGCCAGCCACTTGAACCCGGCCGGGTCGGACGCGGGCGCGGCCACGATCGTCGTGTACTCCAGCGCACCGGCGTCCTCCAGCGACTGCCGGACGCCGGCGATCGTCGAGCCCTTCTGGCCCACGGCGACGTAGATGCAGCGGACCTGCTTCTTCGGGTCGCCCGACGCCCAGTTCTGCTTCTGGTTGATGATCGTGTCGACGCAGACGGCCGTCTTGCCGGTCTTGCGGTCGCCGATGATCAGCTGGCGCTGGCCGCGGCCGATCGGCGTCATGGCGTCGATGGCCTTGATGCCGGTCTGCAGGGCCTCGGACACCGACTGGCGCTGCATCACCGTGGCGGCCTGGATCTCCAGGACGCGGCGGGTCTCGGCCTCGATGTCGCCAAGGCCGTCTATCGGGGCACCGAGGGGATCGATCACCCGCCCGAGGAACGCGTCCCCGACCGGCACCGACAGCACCTCGCCGGTCCGCCGCACCTGCTGGCCCTCGGCGATGCCGTCGTACGGCCCGAGGACGACCGTGCCGATCTCGCGCTGGTCGAGGTTCAGCGCGACGCCCAGCACGTCGTTGTCGAACCGCAGCAGCTCGTTGGTCATCGCGGAGGCGAGTCCCTCGACGTGGGCGATGCCGTCCCCGGTGTCGATGACGGTGCCCACCTCCTCGCGGGAGGTCTCGGTCTCCAGCGAGGAGACGTAGCCGGCAATCGCACTCCGGATCTCCTCGGAGGAGATCGTCAGCTCGGTCATGGGAATCCTTATCTCGGGGAAGTCGGCTCAGCTGGGCAGGGTCCGGCGCGCGGCGGCCAACCGGCCGGCGACGCTGCCGTCGATGAGCTCGCCGCCGACGCGGACGACGAGGCCGCCCAGTAGAGCGGGGTCGAGCTCGACCTGCAGGGAGATCGGGCGGCCGTAGAGGCGGGACAGCGAGTCGGCCAGGCGCTGTTCCTGCTCCGCGGTGAGGCGGACCGGCGTGCGGACGTGGGCGACGTAGCGGTCGCGGCGGGCCGCGGCCATCTCCGACAGCTCCTCCGCCGCAACGTCGAGGTTGCGGCTGCGGGGCATGCGGACGGTCTGCTCGAGCAGCGTCGCGGTCACCGGCGCGACCCGCTCGCCCAGCACCTGCCGGAGCAGGCCGACCCGCCCGTCCACCGGCTGGGCGGGGTCGGACAGGAGCTGTGCCAGCCGAGGCTCGCGGTCGAGGATGCGCCCGAAGCGGAACAGCTCGTCCTCCACCCGGTCGAGCGAGCCGTCGGACTCGGCGACGCCGAACGCCGACGTGCGGGCCAGCGTCTCCACCGCCTCCACGAGGTCGGTCGGCCGCGACCACCGCGACGACACGAGGTCGGAGACGACGTCCAGCGCCCTGCGGCCGATCTGGCCGGCCAGCAGCCGGTCGGCCAGACCGGAGCGCGAGCCGGAGGGGGTGCTCGGGTCGGCGAGGGCGCGGCGCAGGGCCGGCTCCCGGTCGAGCAGTCCGAGCACGGCGAACAGGTCCTCGGCCAGCCGGGACTTGTCGGCAGCGCCCGCGCTGTCCAGCAGCGCGTCGAGGCGGGCGAGGGCGGCCGCGAGCGACTCGCGGCTGGCGGACTGCATGACGGATGCCATCGTGTTACGAGGTCCCCCCGGCCCGGACCGCTCCGCGGAGCGGCATGTCGTCGATCGCGGTCAGGAAACCGTCGACCGTCGCGCTGCGCGCGCCATCGTCCGCCAGCTGCTCGTGGACGAGCTGCTCTGCGACGTGCATCGACGTGCCGGCCGTCTGCGCGCGCAGGCCGCGGACGACCTGGTCACGCTGCGCGGCCAGCTGGTCCTCGCCGCGCTGGCGGATGCGCGCGACCTCCTCCCGCGCCTGGGCGACCAGCTCCTCCTTGATGGTGGTCGCCTCGGCGCGGGCGTCGTCGCGGATGCGGGCGGCCTCCTGGCGGGCCTGCTCGACGGACTGGTCGAGCCGCCCGTTCGCCTCCTCCAGCTCGCGGGTGGCGGCCTGCGCCTCCTCGACCTGGTGCTGGATGACGTCCTGGCGGTCGACCACCATCTTCTTGACCACGGGCAGCACGTACCGCCACAGCACGAACAGGATGACGACGAACCCGACGAGCTCGGCGACGAACTCCATCAGACCCTCCCTCCCTCGGCGTCGGCGAGCAGTCGCTCCACCGTCGCCGGATCGACCGTGACGGACCGGCCGAGGACCTTGGAGGCCAGCTCGCCGGACAGGCCGCCGACGTGGGCGCGCAGCTCGACCAGCGCACGCTCGCGCTGCGCCTCGAGCTCGGCCGCGCCGCGCGCGTGGATCTCGGCCACCTCGCGGTCGGTCTCGGCCTTCATCTCGTCCCGGATGCGCTGGGCGTCGGCCCGCGCCTCGTCCCGGACCGCGGTGGCCGTCGCCCGCGCCTCCGCCAGGTTGCGCTCGTAGCGCTCCCTGGCCTCGGCGAGCGTGCGGACGGCCTGGTCGCGTTCCTCGACCTGGCGGCGGTTCATCTCGTCCCGCTCGTCCATCGCCTTGGTCAGCGGGGGCACGACGAACCGGTAGAAGAAGAAGAGGATGGCCAGGAAGATCAGGAACACGACGATGATCGTCGCGTTCGGGACGAGGAAGTTCTGCGCCGCCTCGACCGAGACCTGTGCCCCGTACGTCACGGTGTCCTCAGCACTGAGCGGAGCTTGCGGAGCGAACATCAGCCCAGCACGAACACGAACAGCGCCATGAAGGCCAGGTTGATGAAGTACATGCCCTCGACCAGGCCGATGATCAGGAACATCGTCGTGTTCAGCCGACCGGCGGCCTCGGGCTGGCGGGCGACACCCTGGATGACCGAGGCGCCCGCGAGGCCGTCGCCGATCGCCGCGCCGATGGCGCCGCCGCCCAGCGCCAGGCCGCCGCCGACCATGGCGAGACCGAGCGTGAGGTTGCCGGTGATGCCCTGGGCGGCCTGGGCCAGCTCGATGGTGCTCATTGCGTTTCCTCGTTCCTTCTTATCGTGGCGAGAGATCTGTCGGGCGGGGGGCGGGACGTGCTCAGTGGTGGGCAGCCTCGTCCTCGCCGCCCACCGCCTCGGCGAAGTAGATCAGCGTCAGCAGGGTGAAGATCAGCGCCTGGATGACGCCGATGAACATGTCGAAGAGCTTCCAGACCGCGTTCGGGGCCCACAGGATGTACGCCGGCATCAGCGCGATCACCGCGACCATGATCCCGCCGGCGAAGATGTTGCCGAACAGCCGCAGCGCGAGGGACGCCGGCCGCGACAGGTACTGCGTGATGAACTCGATCGGGGCGAGGAAGGCGTAGGGCTTGGTGAAGTGGCCGAAGTAGGCCTTGGCGCCCTTGGCCCGGATGCCGGCGACGTTGACCCACACGATGACGAGCAGGGCCAGCGGGTAGACGAGGTTGACGTCGGCCGTGGGCGGCGGGATCCAGTGCTCGGACGGCAGGGCGGCCAGCCAGTTGGCGCACAGGATGAACGCGAAGAGCGTCACGCACAGGCCGACGACCCCGCGCGGCGTGCGGATGCCCATGCCCTCGCGGGTCTGGTTCTGGACCCAGCTCGTCAGCGCCTCGAACGCGATCTGCAGGCCAGAAGGGCGCCCCTTCGTCGCGCGCACGGCCATGTAGTAGCCCAGCCCGCACACGACGATGCCCGCGATCAGCGTGCCGACGATCGTGTCGAGGTTGAACGTCAGCCCGAGGAACTCACCGGTCCAGTGCTCGCCCGGGGTGATCGTGTTGCCCTCTGCAGCGGCGAGGAACGTCATTTCCTGCGGATCTCCTTGATCAAGGGAATCATCGAGCTCACGATCGCGAGGAACTGGAACAGCGCCAGGCCGCCGAACACCGCGATCCCGCCGGGCCGGAAGGCGATCGCGCAGCCGAGCGCGATCACCGTGATGACGGCGAGGCGGGCGAGCACCGAGCCGGAGAAGCGGGCCTTCGACGGCTGCGTGTTCGTGAAGTTGACGACCGCCCGGACGGCCAGCGCCATGTTCGCGCCGCCGAGCACGACGCCGACGACCAGGAACAGGGCGAACAGCGGGTAGCCCAGCACGACGAGGACGACGGCGGCGACGGCCGCCGCGATCGCGGCCATCACGACCGTGCGGCGGAAGGTGGCCCGGTTGACGGGCGGCGTGTAGGCGGGGGTGGTCACGGCGCGCACCCCTTCACGAGAACCGCCGGAACATCCGCACGGTGTAGGCGACGGCCGCCGCGAGCCCCAGCGCCAGGCCGATCAGCGCGCACAGCGGGAAGGTGTGCAGCGGCAGGTCGGCGAGCCAGCCCAGGCCGAAGCCGACGGCCACGCACACGGCGAGCGTGAGGCCCATCGAGAGCAGGTCGCCCAGGCCAGGTCCGCCGTTGTCCACCGGCCGGGCTCACTGCGCCGCAGCCGCGCGTCGCGGGGACCGGGAGTGGGCTCTCACCAGCTTCTCCTCGCCTCGGCGCCAGAAGGTCCCCGCGCGGATCGGCGTGGGACGAACCGGACCGTTGATCGGTCCAGGCACGGACGCTACCACAGGGTCGGTGACCCCCCGAACCCCATGTGACCAGGGTGAAACCGCTTGTTTCTACACGCGGTGGCGCAACCGCGGCACCGCCGTCGCGAGGACGGCGAGCAGCAGCCCGAAACCGACCGACGCGAGCACCACCACGGGGTCCGGGATGAAGGTCAGCGCCACCGCTCCGAACGCCAGCACCGAGGCCCAGAGGTAGATCAGCAGGACGGCCCGCCGCTGGCTGTGGCCGATCTCCAGCAGGCGGTGGTGCAGGTGCATCTTGTCCGGCGAGAACGGGCTCAGGCCGGCCCTCGTGCGGCGGACGACCGCCATGAGCAGGTCCAGCACCGGCACGAAGACGACCGCGGCGAGCACGATCACCGGGGCGAAGTAGGCGAGCGTGTTGGCCGCGCCCGACGAGCCGTGGTCGTCGAGCGGGATCCGGCCCGACGCGCTGGTGGTCGCCGCGGCAAGCAGGACGCCGATGAGCATGGACCCGGAGTCGCCCATGAAGATGCGGGCCGGGTTGAAGTTGTGCGGCAGGAAGCCGGCGCACGCGCCGCCGAGCACGGCCGCGACGAGCGCGGGCGAGTAGTAGGACGGGTCGTTGCCGTACTTGACGATCAGGCTGATCGACCACGACCCCGTGGCCAGCGCCGCGATCATCCCGATGCCCGCGGCCAGTCCGTCGAGGCCGTCGACGAAGTTCATCGCGTTGACCAGCGCGACCGTGAGCAGCACCGTGAGCAGCATGCCCTGCTCGGGGCCGAGCACGAGGTAGGTGCCGCCGCCGAACGGGATCCAGAACACCGAGAGCTGGATGCCGAAGATGATCAGGATGCCGGCCGCGGTCGTCTGGCCGGCGAACTTGGTGAGCGCGTCCAGGTCGTAACGGTCGTCGAGGACGCCGACGCCGACGAGCAGCAGCGCCGCCAGCACCGCGCCGGCGACCTCGGCGGAGTTCGTGTCGAACGCCAGGCGCAGGGCCGGGAGCTGGTAGGCCATGCCGACGCCGGCCAGCACGCCCCCGAACATGGCCACGCCGCCCCACCGCGGCGTGGGCGTCACGTGCACGTCGCGGCCCCGCGGCCAGGCGACGGCGCCCAGCCGCAGCGCGAGCAGCCGGACCGGGCCGACCAGCAGGAACGTGACGACCGCCGAGGTCAGGGCCGCGAGCAGGTACTCGCGGATCGGCAGGACCAGCACGGGCACGCGGCGGGCCGGGTCGGCGGCGGGTCAGGCGTGGGGGTACGCCGGTGCGCGCGCGACGAGGGCCGCCACCGCGGACGCGACGTCGGCCAGCTCGGCGTCGCCGGCCGGCGTGCCGTGCTCGGCCTTGACGGCCCGGCCCAGCAGGCCCGCGACCTCGGCCATGTCGGTCTCGACCATGCCCTGCGTCGTCACGCTCGGCGAGCCCACGCGCAGGCCGGACGGCTTGAGCGGCGGGGCAGGGTCGTAGGGGATCGCGTTCTTGTTCAGGGTGATGCGGGCCGCGTCGCAGCGGGTCTCCGCGGCGTCGCCGGTGACCCCGATCGGGCGCAGGTCGACGAGCGCGAGGTGGGTGTCGGTGCCGCCCGACGTGACGCGCATGCCCTCGGCCTCGAGGCCCTTGGCCAGCGCCTGGGCGTTGGCGATGACCTGGTTGGTGTAGGCCCGGTACGCCGGCTGCGCCGCCTCGCGGAGCGCGACCGCCTTCGCCGCGACGCCGTGCATGAGCGGGCCGCCCTGCGAGAACGGGAAGACCGCCTTGTCGACGGCCTTGGCGTGCTCGGCCCTGGCCAGGATCATGCCGCCGCGCGGGCCGCGCAGGACCTTGTGCGTCGTGGCCGTCACGACGTCGGCGTAGGGCACCGGCGAGGGGATCGACCGCCCCGCGACCAGGCCGATGAAGTGCGCGGCGTCGACCATGAGGATCGCGCCGACCTCGTCGGCGATCTCGCGGAACGCCTTGAAGTCGATCAGCCGCGGGTACGCCGTGGCGCCGGCGATGATCATCTTCGGGCGGTGGGCGCGAGCGAGGTCGCGGACCTCGTCGTAGTCGATGAGCTCGGTGTCCTGCCGGACGGTGTAGGACACCGGCTGGAACCACCTGCCGGAGAAGCTGACCTTCGAGCCGTGGGTGAGGTGGCCGCCCTGCTTGAGGTCCATGGCCAGCACCGTGTCGCCGGGCTGGGTGAACGCGGCGTAGACGGCGAAGTTGGCCGAGGCGCCCGAGTGCGGCTGGAGGTTGGCGTGGTCGGCGCCGAACAGCTCCTTGGCGCGGGCGTTGCCGATCTCCTCGGCGCGGTCGACGACCTCGCAGCCGCCGTAGTAGCGCCGGCCGGGATAGCCCTCGGCGTACTTGTTGGACAGTGTGGAGCCGAGCGCGGCGAGCACCGCGGGGCTGGTGAGGTTCTCGCTGGCGATCAGCTGCAGGCCCCCGCGCAGCCGGCCCAGCTCGTCGAGCACGACGCCGGCGATCTCCGGGTCCTCGTGCTGCAGGGCGTCGAAGTCGGGACCCCAGAAGGGTGTGCTCGCCTGGCTCACGGACCCACGGTACGCGGCGCGCCGCAGGCCAGGGTACGACCCCCCGCGAGTCGGGGTCTGAACCAGGCCGAGTCGCGCCGTGGGCCAGGCGCGCGCACTCTCCTCGGATCGCCGCTCTTGTTTCAGTTCGCCGATCCGATATCCTGTCCCCCGTGAACGCACCCGGAGCCCGTGCCCGCGTCCGCGCCGAGCTGACCCGCGAGATCGCCGAGGTCGCGCGCCGCCACCTCGCGACCGACGGCGCCGCCGCGCTCTCGCTGCGCGCCGTGGCCCGGGAGATGCAGATGGCCAGCTCGGCCGTCTACCGGTACTACCCCAGCCGCGACGACCTGCTCACCGCGCTGATCATCGAAGCCTACGAGGCACTGGGCGCCGCCGCGGACGCCGCGGACGGCGGCGTGGACCGGGCCGACCTGTTCGGTCGCTGGCAGGCGATCTGCTCCGCCGTCCGCGCGTGGGCGCTGACCCATCCCCACGAGTACGCCCTCGTCTACGGCTCGCCGGTGCCGGGTTACGCCGCGCCGGAGACGACCATCGGGCCGGCCGGGCGGGTCGCCGAGCGGTTCTGCCGGGTGCTCGCCGACGGCCTGGAGTCGGGCGCGATCACGGCCGAGTCCGACGGCAGCTCCGCCGACATGGCGTTGGCCTCGGACCTGGCGCCCGTGCTCGGGCTGCCGGCCGACCCGTCCGGCTCGCTCATGGCCCGGGCGGTCCAGGCCTGGACCTGCCTGTACGGGTTGATCAACTTCGAGCTCTTCGGCCACACGAACAACGTCGTGATCGACCACGAGGCGTACTTCACGGCGGCGACCGCCCGGCTCGCGCGCGGGCTCGGCATTGCCGGCGGCCCGGGCTGACGCCCGCACGAGGCTCCCCATTGGGCTCTCCGGCAGGCCTGGCTCAGCACGCGACTCGGGCCGGCGCAGACCCCGACTCGCGGGGCCAGGCCCCGACTCGCGGCGGCGCAGGCCCCGACTCGGGCCGGCGCAGACCCCGACTCGGGCCGGCGCAGACCCCGACTCGCGGTGGCGCAGACCCCGACTCGCGGGTGGGGTCAGGCGGGGAGGACCTCGCGGCCCAGGACCGCGGACACGGCCGCGGCCGTCACGTCGCCCTCCCGCAGCAGGCGCGGGGTGTCGGCGGTCAGGTCCACGATCGTCGACGCGACCGGGTCGCCGGACGGCCCGCCGTCGAGGTACACCTCCACGGAGTCGCCCAGCTGGTCGAGCGCCTCCGCCGCGTCGGACGCCGGCGGCCGCCCCGAGACGTTCGCGCTGCTCACGGCCATCGGGCCGACGTCGCGCAGTAGCTCGAGGGCCACGGGGTGCAGCGGCATCCGGAGCATGACGGTCCCCCGGGCGTCGCCCAGGTCCCACGCCAGCGACGGGGCGTACGGCAGCACCAGCGAGAGGCCGCCGGGCCAGAACGCCTCGATCAGCTCCCGCGCAGGGCGCGGCACGTTCGTCACGAGCCCGTCGATGGTCGACCAGGAGCCGACCAGCACGCCCACCGGCATGTCCGGGCCCCGGTGCTTGGCCGCGAGCAGCGCCCGCACGGCGTCGGCGTTGAACGCGTCGCAGCCCAGCCCGTAGACGGTGTCGGTCGGCATGACGACGAGCCGCCCGGCCCGTGCCGCCATGGCGGCCGCGGCCAGGCCGTCGGCACGGGCGTCGGGATCGGAGCAGTCGAAGGTCGCGGCCACGGAGGGCAGCATAGGAGCGCGGCCGGTCACGCCCTGCGGGCGGTGACGAACCGCGGCCGCCCGGCCAGGTCCGCGTGCTCCACGACCTCTGCGAAGCCCCTCGCGCGGAGCAGCGCCGGGGCCGCGTCCCCGTGGCTGTCGTCGTGCTCGATCCCGAGCGCGCCCCCCGGCCGCAGCAGCCGCGACGCCGCGTCGGCCACCGCGCGCACGACCTGCAGGCCGTCCGGGCCGCCGAAGACCGCGCGCGGTGGGTCCCAGCGGGCGACCTCGGGGGGCACCGGCGTCCCGTCCGGCACGTAGGGCGGGTTGGCCAGCACCAGGTCGACCCGGCCGGCGAGCGGGGCGAGCAGACCGGGGGCGCGCACGTCGGCCGCGTGCAGCGTCACCCGCCGGGCGTGCCCGGCCACGTTGCGCCGCGCCCACGCGAGCGCGTCCGGGTCGACCTCCACGGCGTGCACCGTGGCGTCGGGCCGGCTCGCCGCCACCGCGAGCGCGAGCGCGCCCGTGCCGGTGCACAGGTCGACGACCAGCGGGCCCGGCACGTCCGCCACGGCCAGCAGGCCCCATTCGAGGAGCAGCTCGGTCTCGAACCGCGGGACGAACACGCCCGGCCCGACCGCGACCTCGGCCGGTCCGAGGACGGCCGTGCCGAGCAGGTGTTGCAGGGGTTCCCGCGCGGCCCGGCGCGCGACGAGCGCCTGCAGCCGGTCGAGCGCGTTCCGGTCGACGGCGGGATGGATCGGCAGCCGCCCCCGCGGGACCCCGAGTACGTGCGCGGCGAGCTCCTCGGCGTCGAACCGGGGCGAGGGCACCCCGGCGGCGGCGAGCACGACCACGGCGTCGGCGAGCACGTCCGACAGGGCCGCGGGCACCGCGCCGGAGCGGACGCCCCCCCGCGGCTCAGGCGAGTCGTTCGGCACGGTCGGCCGCCGCGAGCGCCCCGACGACCGCGTCCAGTTCGCCGTCCAGGACGGTGGCCAGGTTGTGGGCCTTGTAGCCGACACGGTGGTCGGAGATGCGGTTCTCGGGGAAGTTGTAGGTGCGGATCCGCTCGCTGCGATCGACGGTGCGGACCTGCGAGAGGCGGTCGGCCGACGCCGCGGCCGCGGCCTCCGCCTCGGCCTTGGCCTGCAGCCGGGCGCGCAGCACCTCCATCGCCCGCGCCTTGTTCTGCAGCTGGGAGCGCTCGTTCTGGCAGCTCACGACGATGCCGGTGGGCAGGTGCGTGATCCGCACGGCGGAGTCCGTCGTGTTCACCGACTGGCCGCCGTGCCCCGAGGAGCGGAAGACGTCGATCCGCAGGTCCTTCTCGTCGATCTCGACGCCGCCCTGCTCGTCGCCGGTGTCGGGGTAGACGAGCACGCCCGCGGCGGACGTGTGGATCCGCCCCTGCGACTCGGTGACGGGCACCCGCTGCACCCGGTGCACGCCGCCCTCGTACTTCAGCGCCGACCACACCCCGTCCGGCTCGACGCCCTTGGACCGGACGATCATGGTCAGGTCCTTGACGCCGCCCAGGTCGCTGGGCACGGAGTCGAGCACGTCCACCGTCCAGCCGCGGCGCTCCGCGAACCGGGTGTACATGCGCACGAGGTCGCCCGCGAACAGCGCAGACTCCTCGCCGCCCTCCCCCGACTTGACCTCCATGACGACGTCGTCGCCGTCGTGCGGGTCCCGCGGGACGAGCAGTTGGGCCAGCCGCGTCTCCAGCGCCGGGACCCGGGCGGCGATCTCCTCGGCCTCGTCGCGGAACGCCGGGTCCTCTGCGGCCAGCTCACGCGCCGCCGTCAGGTCCTCGCGCGCCGCCTCCAGCTCCTTCGCCGCGCCGACCACCTGGCCGAGCTCGGCGTAGCGGCGACCCAGCCGCCGCGCCTGCGCGGCGTCGGCGTGCACCGCGGGGTCGGCCAGGGCACGCTCGAGCTCGGCGTGCTCCATCAGCAGCGCGTCGACGGTGGACGCGGCCATGGCGTGACTCCTTCCCGGGGCGACGATCGAGGTCCGGACACGGCGACGGCGCCCGACCCGGGATCCGGGTGGGCGCCGTCGGTGCAGCTAGTTGCGGCCGGCTCGCTTGCCGTAGCGCGCCTCGAAGCGCGCGACGCGGCCGCCGGAGTCGAGGATCTTCTGCTTGCCGGTGTAGAAGGGGTGGCAGGCCGAGCAGACCTCGACGGTGATACGCCCACTCGCCTTGGTGGAGCGGGTGGTGAAGCTGTTGCCGCAGCCGCAGACGACCTGCGTCTCGACGTACTGCGGGTGGATGCCTTCGCGCACGGTGGTTCCTCTCGATGTGGCGCCGGGTCCCCTCGCGTTCCTGGGGTGAACCGGCACCGGGGCGTGACGGGTCATTCAACCACCCGCCACGCCCCGTTGTTCCGGCCGGGCTGGAGGTCCGGCCGGCTGGACTGTCCGGCCGGGCTGGGCTCAGTCGTCGCCGATGGGCAGGCCCTTCGCGACCTGCATCAGGAACTCGATGTTGGTCCGGGTCTTCTTCAGCTGGGCGAGCAGCAGGTCGATGGCCTGCTGGTCGTCCAGCGCGGAGAGCAGCCGGCGCAGCTTGGTCATCACCGCGTACTCGTCCGGCGACATGAGCAGCTCGTCCTTGCGGGTGCCCGAGTCGCCGACGTCGATCGCGGGGAAGATCCGCTTGTCAGCGATCCGGCGGTCGAGCTTGAGCTCGGCGTTGCCGGTGCCCTTGTACTCCTCGAAGATCACCGTGTCCATCGTCGAACCGGTCTCGACCAGCGCCGTCGCGAAGATCGTCAGCGAGCCGCCGTCCTCGATGTTGCGCGCCGCGCCGAGGAACCGCTTCGGCGGGTAGAGCGCCGTCGAGTCGACACCGCCGGAGAGGATGCGGCCCGACGCCGGCGCGGCCAGGTTGTACGCCCGGCCGAGGCGCGTGATGTTGTCCAGCAGGACGACGACGTCGTGACCCAGCTCGACCAGCCGCTTCGCCCGCTCGATCGACAGCTCGGCGACCGTCGTGTGGTCGGTCGGCGGCCGGTCGAACGTCGACGCGATGACCTCGCCCTTCACCGACCGCTGCATGTCGGTGACCTCCTCCGGCCGCTCGTCGACGAGGACGACCATGAGGTGGCACTCCGGGTTGTTCGTGGTGATCGCGTTGGCGATGTTCTGCATGATCGTGGTCTTGCCGGCCTTCGGCGGCGACACGATCAGCGCGCGCTGGCCCTTGCCGATCGGCATGACCAGGTCGATGACGCGGGTGGTGAGCTTGTGCGGCTCGGTCTCCAGGCGCAGCCGCTCGTTCGGGTAGAGCGGCGTGAGCTTGGTGAACTCCGGGCGGTTGCGGGCCTGCTCGGGGTCCTGGCCGTTGATCGCGTCGACCCGGACGAGCGGGTTGAACTTCTGCCGCGACTGCTCGCCCTCGCGCTGCTCACGAACGGCGCCGGTGACGGCGTCACCGCGGCGCAGCCCGTACTTGCGGACCATCGACAGCGACACGTAGACGTCAGTCGGCCCGGCCAGGTAGCCGGTCGTCCGGACGAACGCGTAGTTGTCCAGGATGTCGACGATCCCGGCGACGGGCAGCAGCACGTCGCCTTCGCGGATCTCGGTGTCGACGCCGCCCTGGCCGCCCTGGCCACCCTGGCCACCGCTCTGGCGGTCCCGGCCGCGGCGGCGGTCACGGAACCGGCGGCCACGACGGCCGCGGCCGTCCCCGTCGTCGTCGCCGTCGTCGTCGGGCCGGTTGTCGCGGGGACCGCGGCTGTCGGGGCGCTGGTCGCCGCGGTTGTCCGGGCGGCTGTCGCCCCGGCTCCCGTCACGGCCGCGCTGCGGCTGTCGCCCCGGTTGTCGCTGCGGCTCTCGCCCCGGCTGTCGCTGCGGTTGTCGCTGCGGCCACCCCGGCCGGCGTTGTCGCGACCGGCGTCGTCCTGCCCGGCGCGCTGCGGCCGGTCGCCATCCGCGTCGGACGGCGCGGCGGCGGCCCGCTCCTGGACGCCGCCGGCGTTCGGGCCGTCCGACCCGGCGGCCGGCTGCTCGCTGCGGCGGCGGCGCTGGCGGCGGCCGCCGGTGTCGGTCCCGGTGGGCGCGGCGCCCTCGGCGGGCGCCTGCGCCGCGGCCTCGGCCGGGGGCCCGTCCGCCTCCGGCGCCGGAGCCGGCGTCGTGGAGCCGGCGGGGCGGCCTCGGACGCGCTGCCGGTCCCGCCGCTCTCGGCCGGCGGGGTGTCCGCCGTCGCGGGCTCGCTGCCGTTCGCGCTGGTCGGAGCCGACTGCGGGGCAGGCGCTCCGGCCGGCCGGCTCGCGGCGCGGCGGCGGCGGGTCGGCGCGGCGGTGCCGGCCGGCGAGGCCGCGGCCTCGGCGCCGTCACCGGTCGCCGCCGCCGGCGCGGTCGCCGCGCCGTTCTCGGCGGCCACCTCCGGCAGGGGGAGCTGCGGGGCGGAGCCGCCGGACTGGCGCTCCTTGATCGCGGCGATGAGGTCGCCCTTGCGCATGCCCGTGGTGTCGGGGATGTTCAGTTCACCGGCCAGCTGGCGCAGCTCGGCCAGCACCATGCCGGACAGGCCGCCGCGCTTGCGGGCGGGAGCGGTGCTGACGAGATCGGTCTCGCTCAACGTTGTCCTTCCTGACCTACCGGGCTCCGGCCCGGGTCAGCAGATAGCACTAGAGATGTCGGTCAAAGGGGAGAGCCACCGTCCCGACCGGCAGGCCGGTGATCTTCGCGTCCGATGCGGGAGGAGGCCTCTCGGTCCGAAACCGGATCTGGGCGAGTGTGAGATTCGCAGATTCCGGCTCGAGTGGCCACGCGGAAGACGCGTGGATCGCCGTTGCCCCTGCGAGGGTAGACGTATCCACTGGTCGCGGCAACAACCCCCCGGTGCGACACGCACCCGGATGTGTTCAGCCGGTCTCCACCGTGGCGCCGACGGTGTCGACCGGCAGCGCCACGGCGGCGAACCCCTCCGGCTCGAGACCGGCCGGAGCCCGGCCGTCCGCGGGGAAGGCGAGCACCGTCGGTCCCGCTCCGGAGATCACCGCCGGGACGCCGCGGGCCCGCAAGGCGTCGACCAGGTCGGCCGAGCGGGGGTACGCAGGCCGCCGGTAGCCCTGGTGGAGGCGGTCCTCCGTCGCCGGCCCGAGCAGGTCGGGACGGCTCGTGAAGGCCAGCACCGCCAGCGCGGTCCGGCTCCCCGTGAACGCCGCGTCCACCAGCGGGACGCGCTCCGGCAGGAGCGCCCTGGTCTCCGCCGTCTGCGACTCGTCGTCGGCCACGTAGGCGACCGGGCGGAGCGACGGGTGCGTGTCGAGCCGTTCAGCGTGGTAGCGCTCCCGGTTATTCCCCGGCGTCTCCCAGGCCACGACGAAGCCGCCGAACAGGCTCGCGGCGGCGTTGTCGGCGTGCCCCTCCATGCCCGCCGTGACCTGCAGGAGGGTCTGGCGGTCCAGCAGCGGGTCGCGGCCCGCGAGCGCGGCCGCGGCCACCGCGCCCGCCACGGCCGCGGCCGCCGAGCTGCCGAGGCCACGGGCGTGCGGGATCGCGTTGCGGCACCGCATCCGCAGGCCGGGCGGCGCGTCGCCGAGGCAGGCCCAGGTCGCGCGCATCGCGCGCACGACCAGGTGGGTGTCGTCGCCGGGCACCTGCCCGGCCCCCTCGCCGGCGACCTCCACGACCACGCCCTCGTCGGCGACCGCGACGTCGATCTCGTCGTAGAGCGCCAGCGCGAGGCCGAGCGAGTCGAAGCCCGGCCCGAGGTTGGCCGAGGACGCGGGCACCCGTACCCGGACCTCCGACGGGCGGCCCATCACCGGCTCCCTGCGCGCCGCGTCACGCCAGCTCCAGCGCCGCCGCGACCACGGCCGGGTCGATCGGGACGACCTCCGGGGCGGGCGCGGCCTGCAGCGCGGTGTCGGGGTCCTTGAGGCCGTGGCCGGTCACGGTGCACACCACGAGCGACCCGCGGGGCAGCGTCCCGTCGGCGGCCGACTGCAGCAGGCCGGCGACGCTCGCGGCGGACGCGGGCTCGACGAACACCGCCTCGCGCTGCGACAGGAGCCGGTAGGCGGCGAGGATCTCGTCGTCGGTGACGGCGGCGAAGCGCCCGCCGGACTCCTCGCGGGCACGCATCGCGGCGTCCCACGAAGCCGGCGCGCCGATGCGGATCGCGGTGGCGATCGTCTCGGGATGGCGCACCGGCGCCCCGGTGACCAGCGGTGCCGCGCCGGCCGCCTGGAAGCCGAACATGCGCGGGGTGGCCTCGACGATCCCGTCGGCACGGTAGCCGCGGTAGCCGGCCCAGTACGCCGTGATGTTGCCGGCGTTGCCGACCGGCAGGCAGTGGACGTCGGGCGCGCGGCCCAGCTCGTCACAGATCTCGTAGGCGGCGCTGGCCTGGCCGGCGATCCGGGTCGGGTTGACGGAGTTGACGAGCGCGGCGACCTCGTAGTCCGCCGCGGTCTTGCGGGCGAGCTCGAGGCAGTCGTCGAAGTTGCCCTCGACCTGCAGGATGCGGGCACCGTGCGCCACGGCCTGCGCGAGCTTGCCCAGCGCGATCTTGCCCTGCGGCACCAGTACGGCGCAGGTCAGCCCGGCGCGCGCGGCGTAGGCGGCGGCCGACGCGGAGGTGTTGCCCGTCGACGCGCAGATCACGCCCTGCTTGCCGTGCGCGAGCGCGTGCGTCACCGCCACCGTCATCCCGCGGTCCTTGAACGATCCCGTCGGGTTCGCCCCGTCGACCTTGAGGTGGACCTCGCACCCGGTCAGTTCCGACAGGTGCGGCGCCGGGAGCAGCGGCGTGCCGCCCTCGCCGAGCGTGACGACCTCCCAGCCCGCCTCGACGGGCATGCGCTCGCGGTACGCCTCGATCACACCCGGCCAGCGGACCAGGCCCGGCGCCGCCGGTCGTGCGGCCGTCACGGTCCGACCCCCTTGCGGCCGAGGTCCTCGACCCGCAGCACGCTGTCGACGCCGTGCACGACGGGCAGCTCGGCGAGCACGGCGACCGTCGCGGCCAGTGACGCCTCGGGCGCCGCGTGCGTCACGACGGTCAGCCGGGCGGCCGAGCCGTCGCCGTCGGTCTGGCGGACGGCGGCGATGCTGACGCCGTGGCGGGCGAACTCGCCCGCGATCGTCGCCAGCACGCCCTCGCGGTCGGCGACGTCGAGGCTGACGTGGTAGCGCGTCGGCACCGCGCCCATCGGCCGCACGGGAAGGCTGGCATAGGCGCTCTCCCGCGGCCCGCGCCCGCCGACGACCCGGTTGCGGACGACCGCGACGAGGTCGCCGAGGACGGCGCTGGCCGTCGGGGCACCGCCCGCGCCCTGGCCGTAGAACATGAGCTGGCCGGCGGCCTCCGCCTCGACGAACACGGCGTTGAACGCCCCGTCGACGCTCGCCAGCGGGTGCGTGGCCGGGATCATCGCCGGATAGACCCTCGCCGACACCGCGTCGGGCTCGCGCGTCCGCTCGCAGATCGCGAGGAGCTTGATCACGCAGCCGAGCCGCCGGGCGGCGGCGACGTCCGCCGCGGTGACCAGCCGGATGCCCTCCCGGTACACGTCGGCCGCTGTGACGCGGGTGTGGAAGGCCAGCGTCGCGAGGATCGCGGCCTTGGACGCGGCGTCGTAGCCGTCGACGTCGGCGGAGGGGTCGGCCTCCGCGTAGCCCAGCCGGGTCGCCTCGTCGAGCGCGTCGGCGTAGCTCGAGTCGGACGTGGACATGGCGGAGAGGATGAAGTTCGTCGTGCCGTTGACGATGCCCGCGACCCGGGTGATCCGGTCGCCGGCCAGCGACTCGCGCAGTGGCCGCAGCAGCGGGATCGCACCGGCGACGGAGGCCTCGAAGTAGAGGTCTGCGCCGGACGCGTCGGCGGCCTCCGCGAGCGTCGCGCCGTCCTCGGCCAGGAGCGCCTTGTTCGCCGTGACGACGGACTTGCCGGCCTTCAGCGCCTCCAGCAGCAGCGTCCTGGCCGGCTCGACGCCGCCGACGACCTCGACGACGACGTCGACGTCCGGCCGCGCGACCAGCGCGGACGCGTCGGTCGTGAGCAGCTCGCCCAGCTCGGGGTGCCGGCGCGGGCGGCGCACCGCGACCCCGACGAGCTCGACGGGCGCGCCGGCGCGCGCGGCCAGGTCGTCGGCCTGGTCCCGCAGGAGCCGCACCACCTCGGTGCCGACGGTGCCGCAGCCGAGCACGGCGACGCGGACGGGCGCCCGGCCGGCGGCCCCGGTGGCCGGGCCGCTCACCCGGTCACCTCCAGCCGGAACTGGTCCTCTTCGGTCTCGCGCCGCAGGAGCAGCCGCGCCGCCCCGTCGCGGACGGCCACGACCGCCGGGCGCGGCAGCCGGTTGTACGAGCTCGCCATCGCGTAGCAGTAGGCGCCGGTCGCGGCGACGGCGAGCAGGTCGCCGGGCGCGAGGTCGCCCGGCAGCCAGCAGTCGCGCACGACGACGTCGCCGGACTCGCAGTGCTTGCCGACGACCCTCGTGAGGACGGCCTCGCCCACCCCGTCCCGCACGCTTCCGCGCGACACGAGCCGGCAGTCGTACACGGCGTCGTAGAGCGCGGTGCGGATGTTGTCGCTCATGCCGCCGTCGACGCCGACGTAGCGGCGGCTGTGACCGCGCCCGAGCGGGACGTCCTTGATCGTCCCGACCTCGTAGAGCGTCACGGTGCCCGGCCCCGCGATCGCGCGGCCCGGCTCGACGGCGAGCTGCGGCACGTCCAGGTCGGCGGCGTGGCACTCGCGCTTGACGATCGCGCGCAGCTCGTCGGCCAGGCGCGGCACGTCCACCGGCGTCTCGTCGGCCCGGTAGGCGATGCCGAAGCCGCCGCCAAGGTCGAGCGTGGTCAGGGCGGCGAGCGGCGCCGGGCCGTGCTCGGCGTGCAGCTCGGCGAGGAACCGCACGACGCGGTGCGCGGCGACCTCGAACCCCTCGGTGTCGAAGATCTGGCTGCCGATGTGGCTGTGCAGGCCGACGAGGCGCAGCCCCTCGGACTTGAGGACGCGCCGGACCGCCTCGGCCGCGTCGCCCCCGGCCAGCGTGAACCCGAACTTCTGGTCCTCGTGCGCGGTGGCGATGAACTCGTGGGTGTGGGCCTCGACCCCGACCGTCAGGCGCACCATCACCGGCGCGACGACCCCGCGGTCGCGGGCGATCGCCTCCAGCCGCGCGATCTCGTGGAACGAGTCGAGGACGACCCGCCCGACGCCCGCGTCGACCGCGTCGGCCAGCTCCGCGTGCGACTTGTTGTTGCCGTGCAGGGCGATTCGGGCCGGCGGGAACCCGGCACGCAGGGCGACGGCCAGCTCGCCGCTGCTGCAGACGTCCAGGGAAAGGCCCTCGTCGGCCACCCAGCGCGCGACCTCCGTGCACAGGAAGGCCTTGGCGGCGTAGTGGACGGCCTCGGCCCCGAAGGCCGCGCCGAACGCGTGCGCGCGGGAGCGGAAGTCGTCCTCGTCCACGACGAACAGCGGCGTCCCGTAGCGCTCGGCGAGGTCGCGGACGTCGACACCGGCGATCTCGACGGCGCCGGCCGCCGTCCGGGCGGCGTGGCGGGGCCAGACCGAGGGCGCCAGCGCGTCCAGCCCGCCGGCGTCGGCGGGCCGGGGCCCGGCCGTGTCGGGGGCGGCGGCGATCCCGGCGTGCAGCGGGCCGGCCGGGTGGACGCCGCTCACGACGCTCCCGTCCCCGACGCGACCGGCGACTGCCTGCTCACATCCGCTCCGGCGCGCTCACGCCCAGCAGGCCGAGGCCGTTGGCCAGCACCTGGCGGGCCGCGACGCACAGCGCGAGCCGCGCCCGGTGCAGCCCGGTGATCTCCTCGTCGCCCAGCGGCAGCACGCGGCAGCTGTCGTAGAACTTGTGGTACGCGCTGGCCAGGGCTTCGAGGTAGCGCGCGACGCGGTGCGGCTCCCTCAGCTCGGCGGCCGAGGCGACGACCGTCGGGAACTCCCCCAGCGTCCGGATCAGCTCGCCCTCCCGCGGGTGTTCGAGCAGGCCGTACTCCGTGCCGGGGGTGAGGCCGAGGTCGGCCGCGTTGCGCTCGAGCGACGCGAGCCGCGCGTGGGCGTACTGGACGTAGAAGACGGGGTTGTCGTTGGACCGCTTCGTCAGCAGGTCGAGGTCGATGTCGAGGACCGAGTCGACCGACGAGCGGATCAGCGAGTAGCGCGCGGCGTCGACGCCGACCGCCTCGACCAGGTCGTCCAGGCTCACGGCGGTGCCCGCGCGCTTGCTCATGCGCACCATCTGCCCACCCGAGAACAGGCGGACCAGCTGGCCGATGAGCACCTCGACGACGCCGGGGTCGTCGCCGAACGCCGCCGCGGCGGCGCGCAGCCGCGCGATGTAGCCGTGGTGGTCGGCGCCGAGCATGTAGATGAGCAGGTCGAACCCGCGGGCCCGCTTGTCGAGGTAGTAGGCGAGGTCGCCGGCGATGTAGGCGGGCGTCCCGTCGCTCTTGATGACCGGCCGGTCCTTGTCGTCGCCCTCGTCGGTCGAGCGGAGCCACCAGGCGCCGTCGGCGAAGTAGAGGTTCCCCGACGCCTTGAGCCGCTCGACGGCCGCCTCGACCGCTCCCGAGTCGTGCAGCGACTTCTCGTGGGTGTAGACGTCGAAGTCGGTGCCGAACGCGTGCAGCGAGCGCTTGATCTCGTCGAACATCAGCCGGACGCCGACCCGGCGGAAGATCTCGTCGCGGTCGGGCGAGGCCAGCGCGTCCGGCTCGGCGGCCAGCACCTGCGCGGCGATCTCGCCGATGTACGCGCCGCCGTAGCCGTTCTCCGGCGTCGGGAGCCCCTGCGCGGCCGCGACCAGCGACTCGACGAACCGGTCGATCTGCCCGCCAGCGTCGTTGAAGTAGTACTCGCGGGTGACCTTGGCCCCGCGGGCGGCGAGGACCCGGCCCAGCGCGTCGCCGACCGCCGCCCACCGGGTGTGGCCGAGGTGCAGCGGGCCCGTCGGGTTGGCCGAGACGAACTCGAGGTTGACGTTGCGGCCGGCGAGCTCGTCACCGTGCCCGTAGCCCTCCCCCGCCGCCAGGACGCTCGCGACGATCTCGCCCTGGGCGTCCGACGCCAGCCGCAGGTTGATGAAGCCCGGCCCGGCGATCTCGGCCGAGGCGATCCCCGCGGTGCCCGACAGCTCGGCGGCCAGCCAGGTCGCGAGGTCCCGCGGCGCGACGCCGGCCTTCTTGGCCGTCCGCAGCGCGACGTTCGTGGCGTAGTCGCCGTGCTCGGCCAGCCGCGGGCGCTCGACGCCGACGTCGGCGGGGAGGGCCGAGACGTCCAGGCCGCGTCGCGTGAGCACGTCGACGGCGGCGGCGTGGACGAGATCGGCGAGCGCGGCGGGGGTCACCAGGCAATCGTAGGAGGTGGCGTGGACCGCGTTTCCAGGTGCCGCTCTACAGTGCCGGCCATGCCGGGCGGGGTCCGCAGCGGGGCTCGGCGCGCCGCGGGGCCGTGGGCCCTCGTCGCCGGCGTGCTGGCGACGGTGCTGCTCGGCGCGGGGATCGTCGGCTACGAGGTCACGCAGGACCGGGCGGAGCACCGCCTCGACGCCTGGCAGCCGACGCCGGCCGACCCGGACCCGTCGACACGCATCCCCGGCGTCGTGGTCCTCCCGTACGCCGGCGGCGAACGGGTGCGGCCGGACCAGCGGGTGGCCTATCTGCACAGTCCCCCGTTCGGCGGCGCCCACGACGGCTACTGGGCGGCATGCGACGGCGCCGTCTACCCGACGGCGGTGCGCAGCGAGGCCATGGTGGCCGCGCTGGCGCACGGGGCGGTGTGGATCGCCTACGACCCGCGGCGCGTGACCGGTGACGAGGTGGCGGCGCTGGCCGCGAAGGTGACGGGCCGGACCGCGCTGATGCTGTCGCCCTACCCCGGCCTGGACCGGCCGATCTCGTTGCAGTCGTGGGGACATCAGCTGAAGCTGTCGGATCCCGCCGACCCGCGGGTCGACGAGTTCGTCGCGGCGCTGCGGGCGAACCCGTACCGCTACCCGGAGACCGACACGAGCTGCGAGGCGCTCGGCCCCGGCCGGTTCGACCCGGCCGACCCGCCGCCGTTTCGGCCCGTGCCGCCCGCCGTCGCCGTCGACGACCGGACCGTGGTGCCGGAGGGAGGAGTCGACGCCGGATCGTGAGGGTGCCGGGGGCGTCCCGGCGGTCCGGAGCGCGACCGGCCGCGGCCGTGAGGGGCGCCGTCCGTCGTGTGGCCCGACCCGTCGTCCATCCCAGAAGCCCGGCCTGGGCCCCCGACGCGGCACCGGGACCGACGCCGCCGTCTTGATCGCCGGATGCGGGACCCGGCTGCGCGGGCGCAGCGCATGCGCGGATACGACGATCACGATCCACCCGGGATCGACGAGCCGCTGCGGGCCCGCTGTGATCGCCGGATGCGGGACGTCAGCTTCGTGAGCGCACCGCACGTCCCGGATGTGACGATCACGGTCGGACGCTCGCCCCTTCCGGGATGTGCCAGCGGACGCTCGACGGCGGGTCGGCTTCGGGTCGAGGACAGCCGGCCGAGCGGTGGGCGCCGGGGGTCCCTCCGTTGACGTTGCACCTCACCTCGCCGCCGCGGCGGCCCCGGCACCGCGGACGACCGGTGGCAGCGCACCGGGACGTCGCGCCGGGGCGAACCGCAGGCGCGTGGCGCAGGTTCGTGAGCGCGTCACCCTTGCGGCGGTCGGTCTCGGAGCGTGCGCTAGTGTTGGTGCCGGTCAGCCCCCGTAGCTCAGGGGATAGAGCACCGCCCTCCGGAGGCGGGAGCGCAGGTTCGAATCCTGCCGGGGGCGCCACCCGCTGACCAGCGGTTTCTCCTTCGCGTCGATCTGACGCGGCCGACGTCGTGGACGATTCGTGGACTGAAGCGGCGCTAACCTTCGTCGCCATGCCTCCTCGACGGCGTGCCGCGGGGCCAATCCAGCAGCTGCCGAGCGGCTCCTGGCGGGTCACGGTCTACGCCGGCCTGGACTCGCTCACCGGCAAGATGCGCCAGCTACGGGAGACGGCGGGACCTACGCCGAGGCGAAGAAGGTCCTCACCAGGCTGCAGCAGCAGGTCGACGAGGACCGGCAGCCGAAGTCCAACATCACCGTCCGGCAGGCGATCGAGCAGTGGCTCGAGCGTCGTCGAGCTGGAGCAGACCACGCGCGAGCGCTACGAGGATCTGATCCGGCTCTACATCCTGCCGACGTTCGGCCAGCTGCCCGCAGCCAAACTCGACGCCGAACTCCTGGAGCGCTTCTACGCCCGCCTGCACCGCTGCCGCGAGATGTGCAGCGGGAAGGCCCGCGGCGGCCACACCTGCCGACCGCTCTCGACCAGCACGACGCGCAAGATTCACTACATCATCCGGGGCGCACTCGACCGCGCCGTCCGCTGGCGCCACCTGGGCGTCAACAAGGCCGCGATGGCGGTAGCGCCGGCTCCCCGCCGCACCGAACCCGACCCGCCGAGCGCGGACGAGGCAGCGCGGCTCCTGAACGCCGCGTGGAGCGATCCGGAGTGGGGCCTGCTGCTATGGCTGACCATGCTCACGGGACCGCGCAGAGGCGAGATCTCGGCCCTGCGCTGGCGCCACATCGACCTCGAGCGCGGCCTGCTGTGGATCGAGCGCAGCAACGCCCAGCCGAAGGCCGGCCTGACGGAGAAGGCGACGAAGACCGGCCAGCGCCGCAAGGTCGCGCTCGACGAGCACACCGTGCAGCCTGCTCGCCGCGCATCGCGAGACTGTCCGCGGCAACGCTGCGACGAGCTCGGCGTCGACCTCAGCCCGGAGGCCTTCGTCTTCTCGCCAGCGCCCGATGCCTCGATCCCGTACCTGCCGCGCGCGATCAGCCAGCGCTACCGCCGGCTCGCGCTGAAGCTCAAGCTCCGCAGCACCCGCCTGCACTCGCTCCGCCACTACTCCGCTACCGAGCTCGTCGCGGCCGGCGTCGACATCCGCACGGTTGCCGGCCGGCTCGGCCATGGCAGCGGCGGTGCAACCACGCTCAAGGTCTACGCCGCATTCGTCGACGAGGCCGACCGCCGTGCGGCGACGACGATGGCAGGCGTACTGCCACAACCCGCGCCGACTCCCAGAACGCGCAGCCCCTACGAGGCTCTTGCCGATGCGCTTCGCGAGCGAATTCGATCCGGTGAACTTGCGCCAGGTGACCAATTGCCCACGCTCGCCGAGCTCGCTCTCGCCAATACTGTTGCCGTGGGCACCGCACACCGGGCCATCGCCCTTCTCAGGCGTGAAGGCCTCATAGAAGCCACGCGAGGGCAACGCGCCGTAGTCGCGGCACGGCACCTAACCTCGGGCACCGTCTGAACTCTGGACCGCGGCCCACAGCACTTCTAGTGTCAAGCTTGTGAGGCTGAGTCGGCGACGCCAAGCCGGCGTTGCTCGTCGCGGACGAGTTCGCCTCGGTCAACGGCAACGTCGCCCAGCTCTCGGAGTTCCGCCTCAAGATCGCTTTCATGGGACAAGCCATTAATTAGCTGCGTCTTAAGATCGACAATCTGAACGAGTCTCTCATCGACAGTCCCCACAGCAATCAACCGGTAGCAGACAACACCTTGCGTTTGCCCCATGCGGTGAGCGCGCGCTATAGCTTGTTTCTCGGCTGCCGGCGTGTACTGTGGCTCGCAAAGCACGACTACTGACGCCTCCTGGAAATTCTTGCCCACGCCACCTTTCCTGATTTGATAGACAAGCGCGCTAAAGCCACGCGCGTCCCTGAAAGCTGCCTCCCGGCGACTAGTCTCCGCCTCGGAAACTCCGCCTGACACTACGTACGATCTATTTCCAATCGCAGAAGCAGCGGCGTCAAGGACTGCTAAATGTTCACTAAAGATAAGCATCTTCTTGCCGGCACTTTCAGCTTCATCGGCAATCTCTCTTAACGCCGCAAGCTTTGAGGGCGACGAGGACGCCGCTATTCGCATTTTGCCTAAATGGCCAGTACGAACCTCGTCCTTATACGTCTGAACCTCTCGCCTACCCAGAAAGACTGGTACGTCAACCAAGGTCAATGGCGGAAGCTCGGCTAAAACGTCGGACTGCTTCCTGCGAAGATATCGACCAGATATGGCGGATCGAAATTCCGCAGCATCGCGAAGAATGTCTTCACTAGATCCGTAACGGTCCAGTAGCGACTCCGACAGCGGAGGATCCACGATTCGCATAAGGCTAATCATGTCAGTAGCTTTATTGACCAGCGGGGTTCCCGTCATCAACAGCGTTCGAGAAGCCACCGCACTCAGTCTCCGCACCGCCTTCGATCGATTTGTCGATGCATCTTTTACCGCATGTGCCTCATCGGCCACCAAGCATGTAAAAGTCAAACGTCTAGCAACGAGCTGGTTTGATAGTTGCTCACTGAGATCGTATGAAACAGCAAGTATCCCTCCGGAATCGAGCCACAACTCCAGCTCGTCCAAGCGCCTAGAACCCCTGAACATCCGGAATACTATGGAGGGTACCGTCATAGCCGCCTCGCCTCTCCAGCTAAGCAGAAGCGATGCAGGGCAAACCACGAGATGTCTAGAGCGCGGCTCAGTTGCCGTTATATGAGCGATAGCTGCCAGGGCTTGAGTAGTCTTTCCAAGACCCATATCATCACCGAGCAAGCCGCTACCCACAGCAATACAGAATCGCGCTCCAAGATCTTGGTACAAGCGCAGTCGGCGTTCTAATAGATCGGTCTTTAGCCTCAATGAGTTCATGCGGGCAATAAGTTCCTGATCAACCTCTCCAAGGCGACGAGCAATGAGCTGACCGATCTCAGCATCATCGTCGTCTAGATAGAATCGCTCCAGGTCGGTAAGTAGCTCAGCCGAGTGGTTTGACCAGTAAGCCCGGTCGATGGGCACCCCTCGATGATGCTCAAGGTCGCTTAGTTTGGCGCCTACATACGTCGACGAGTCGGCGACCTTACTTGACCGCACGTCGCCATCTAGCTCTGCCAGCCGGCGACGAACACTTTCGCGACTCCTCCTACTCAAGAATGGCCAGCGATACCAAGCGGAGGACCTGAGCAGCTCAGAGGAGCTGAGCGCCGCACGGCGTACCGTTCGCGCAGAGGGTGAACCATTCAGCTGAGCAATACCGTTCCAGAAAGCCAACGCACGCGACACCGCATGATCAGCACCATCCCACAGATCGATGGACCCGCTCAAAGCGATGTCCTCTTGCCGCGGGCTACTTACGCTCTGCGCCCGCCGAATCAGCTTTTCAACGCTATCGGGCCCGATGCCCGTAACCTGCGCCAACTCATCCGGCCTGTAACCAAGGAGCCTGCCGGCAGTCGTGACACCCCTGGCCTTAAGTTCTTCTAAACCGGCTCGCCGTATATGCTGGCCACTTGCAAGTTGTTCGATTGAAATGCTTTCTAAACGCCTGCCGATTGAAGAGTTGCGCTTAGCTAGCGTCTCTGTCTTCAGTGAACTTTCTGCACTCGCCACCGCGCGCCAGAGATCTGCGTTTAACGGAGACGCTTCCTGGTAAATTCTGTTTGCTAGAGCTCGGATCTCTCTGCGGGTGAAACTGCCATAGGCCTCCTCTTCCGAAATCGGTTCCTTAGCTTGCGAGCCCATCAAGGAACTTCTTTCCGAGATCAAGCAGTGCTGATCCGTGCTCGCCGATCATGGTCGCAATCGCAACTATGCTGTGAACGGCCCGCCGCAGATCCTTTGGTTCCTTAGCCTTCTCGACTTCGTCAGCTGCATCACGTAGCTCGCCTGCTCGCGGCGAGTCAAGTGTGGCAGCTAGTTCTCGCGCTTGGGCCGCAAGTTCATGCTGAGTGATCTGTTGAGATTGTTCACCGTCAATGTGTGACGTAATGTTACCGACCTTGTTGCGGCCAACCGCGCCGATGAAGTTGCCCGCCGAGAAGCGGATTGAGTCTCCGGTCACAATCTTGCTCCTATCGCCGAACGTTGCATTCTCGATAAGATTGATCGATCGCAAGCTGATTCTAGGGTCACTCTCGCCAACTAGCGCGACTGCCGCGTCAGGCGAGAAGCCTTGCTCAGATAAGGAGACTACGTGTTGCTCTTCTAGAATTGCTGCCAGAACCCAGACGTCTTGCCACGGGCGCTCAAGTTCTCGGCCCAATGACGCAAGTGTGCGGAAATTCATCGGAGCCGCGTCGAGCAGATCGACAATGCGGGCCGCAAACCTGTTTCGGACTTCCTCCGGAACAAGCCCTAGACGGCGACATGACTCCTCGATTTCATGATTCTGATCGCTGACCGCGTGGCGCATTCTTGAGTTACGGTGCCAGGAGCCGAGCATCGTCGATAGCGCCGCCACGAGGAAGGCAGCGCCAATTCCGACAAGTAGGCTCGTCAATGTCCCCAAGGCAGATTCGGCAAGAACCGCAGCGAGAAGCAACGCACTCAGCAACAGGACGAAGCCTGCGATGCTCCTCTCAGAGCGACGGCGCGCAGTATACAGTCTGGTCAGAGCCGCTATAGCCAGAGTTGACCACAGAAGAATTCGGAGGCTCTGGCCGTCGGCTTCTAACAAGCTACTGCGGAGCCACAGTACACCGGTACCTGTAACGATGACTGCCATCGCAACTGTGGCCGGGCTCCGCATGGCGAGTAAGCCGCTCGCCCACACACCTGAAGAAGCGGCAATAATAAGTACGCCGCTCGCCGCCAATACCCCTCCCCGGCCGACGTCCTTTGCGCCGCACGTTACGCGCCAAGCGGATCGATGGTCAGGGTCCAAACGGGTTGCGTAAAGCATCTGTCAGGGTCCGCTCAGTAATCACATATCTGTAGTTCAACTCTTGCAACACAATGCCGCTCCGGCTCTGGCGTGCCCCTGCGGCAGCTGCTTCTCGCGTCTCGAACTGTTCCGGCAGACGGCACGGCATCGAACCCCGGACTCAAGATTGCTGGCTGTCGGCCCGTACCCCTTGGGGTGGCGGGACGCGGTTCCCCGCCGCCCCGAGGGCGTCCCACCGCGGCCTCGGAGGCTCATTGCTCAAGGGCGGCCGTCAGGCCGTCGGCGCAGCCGATGCGCAGCACCCTTGACGATGAGGGAGGCCGCGGTAAGCCAGGGCCGGCAGGCGCCGCCGGAGGCGGTCGATCGGCAGTTCCTCGGCCCGGCGCGGCCGTGAGCGCCACGACGAGTAGCTCCCGTCCGGCAGCCCGGTGGCCTGCCTGGATGCTATGGAATGTCGGTCCCCCGTGTCACTCTGGTCGCGTGCGTGTGACGGAGAACGACGTCGCTCGCGTGCCGGTGGGTAACCTCCGGGTGCCGCGGGCCGACTTCGGCGCGCTCTGGGCCGCGGCCGAGCTCCGGTGCGAGGAGCAGGCCGCGCGCGGCGTCGCCGACTGGTACACCGCCGGTGTCGCCGCGACGTGCGAGTGGCTGGCCGGCGCAGTGGTTCAGCCTGCGGCGGGAGCGCCGTACCTCGCCCTCTCCCCCGCCACCGGCCGCACCGCGCGGGCTTACGAGGAGCTCATCGACGACGAGCTCGCGGCGGCCGAGCGGCTCGCCGCGCGCGAGCCGCGGCCGGCGCAACTCGTGCGCCGGCCGGGGTGGATCGAGGGCATCGTCGCGACGCTCAGGTGGGCGTGGCGAGCGGGAGCAGCGCCGCTCCAGCTTGACGAGGCCCGGACGGGCTGAGCCGGCTCACCACCCGTCGTCGCGGACGAGCTCATCGTTGGCCGTGGCCTCCTGCTCGATGACGGCCTCGTCGTCCTGGTGCCAGTAGGCGAGCTGGGCCGCACGGGACTCCTCGGCCTCCCGCGCCTCGTCGGCCGCCTGGCGGGCGGCGATCTCGGCGAGTGCGCGTTGAGCGTCGCGCACGGAGCTCGCACTTTCTGCCGTCGCCGGGACCCGGACGGCGTCCTCGTCGATGGCCGGAGCCTCGGCAGCGGCGACGTCGCGGATGTCGTCGACCCCGGTCTCGACGCGGCTGCGAACGTCGATCCGCTCCGTGGCGGTGTCGACGAGCTCGGACTCGTCGGTGATCTCGCGGTGGTCGTCTTCGACACGCGTGGCGTCGTCGTGGGCGTCGAGCCACTGCTCGGACGTGACCTCCGGCTCGGGCGCTTCCCGGGCCGCGTGGCGTGCCGCGAGAGCGTCTGCGGCACGGTCGGCATCGACCCGCGTACGGGCGGTGTGGGCAAGCCAACGAGCGCGGGCGGCGTCGACGAGCTCCAGCTCGGCGATCTGCCGGTCGAGCGTCTCGGCCAAAGCGGTCGCCTCGGC
>CAVSJZ010000054.1:0-18990 GCA_963728105.1 uncultured Actinomycetota bacterium
GGATCGCGCTCGACCTCGGCGCCACGGCGAAGGCGCTGGCCGCCGACCGCATCGCCCGGTTCGCGGCCGAGGAGGCCGGCTGCGGCGTGCTCGTCAGCCTCGGCGGCGACGTCGCCGTGTCCGGTCCGGCCCCCGACGGCGGGTGGCGCATCGGCGTCGGCGACGACCACGAGAGGGCGCTCACCCGCCCCGACCGGGTCGTGCGGATCGGCGGCGGCGGGCTCGCCACGTCGAGCACCACCCGGCGCACCTGGCGGCGCGCCGGCCGCGTCCTGCACCACATCGTCGACCCGCGCACCGGCGACGTGCCGCCGCCGGTGTGGCGGACGGTCACCGTCGCAGCCGGCAGCTGCGTCGACGCGAACACCGCCAGCACCGCGGCGGTCGTCCTCGGCGCCGACGCGCGCGAGTGGCTCGCGACGCGGCGGCTGCCGGCGCGCCTCGTCGGCGTCGACGGCCGCGTCACCACCACGCCGGGCTGGCCGGAGGAGAGCTGATGGGAGGCTCGCATACATTCATGGAGCAGGCTCTGTGGTTCCTGAGCCGCGCGACCGGGCTGGTGGCCCTGCTGCTGCTCACCGGCACGGTCGTGCTCGGCTGCGCGCACGCCGGGCGCAGCGGCGGCGGCGCGGCGTGGCCCCGCTTCACCCTGCACGCCGTGCACCGCAACCTGTCGCTGCTGACGGTCCTGTTCCTGGCCACCCACATCGCGTCCGCCATCATCGACCCGTACGCCGGGATCCAGTGGGTCGACGCCGTCGTCCCGTTCGTGTCGGTCTACCACCCGCTGTGGCTGGGCCTGGGGACGATCGCGATGGAGCTGTTCGCGGCCACGATCGTCACCAGCCTCGTCCGCACCCGGCTGCCGGCGAGGACGTGGCGGGCGGTGCACCTCGTGACGTACGCCGTGTGGCCGGTCGCGATGGTCCACGGCCTGATGATCGGCGGTGCCGACTCACGGCTGCCATGGGTGATCGGGCTGGACGTGCTGTGCGCGGCAGCCGTCGCGGTCGCCGTCGTCCGGCGCGTCGTCGCCCGCCATCCCGACCGGGTGGCCCGCCGAGCGGCCGCGGCCCGATGACCGTGCTCGCCGGCTCCCACGCGCCCGGCGTCGCGACCGCGGCCTGCCGGCTCTTCGCCGCCGCCGACCCGGAGTCGCCCGGCGCGCCCGTCGGCCTCGAGCAGCACGTCGCGCGCTTCGGCGAGATCCCGCTCGACGACTACCCGGGCACGCCGGGGCGGCGCATCCTGATCGAGACCGTCGCGCGGTCCGGGCTGCGCGGGCGGGGCGGCGCGGGCTTCCCGCTCGCGGACAAGCTCGCGGCGGTGACCGGCAAGGAGACCGTCGTCGTCGGCAACGGCTGCGAGGGCGACCCGACCAGCGGCAAGGACCGCACGCTGCTGCGCCGCGCCCCGCACCTCGTCCTGGACGGCATCGCGCTCGCGGCGCACGCGGTCGGGGCCAAGGAGGCGCTGCTCGCGGTGCACGAGGGCAGCCCGCTCGCGGCGTCGCTGGCCGACGCCTCCGCCGAGCGCGACGACCCGGTCGCGATCGAGGTCGTCGAGGCGCCTGCGAAGTTCGTCGCCAGCGAGCGGACGGCCCTGGCGGCCGAGCTGTCGGGCGCGCCGGCCAAGCCGACGGGGACGCCGACGGCGCGCCGCGGGGTCCGCGGCCGCCCCACGCTCGTCAGCAACGTCGAGACACTCGCCCACCTCGCGCTGATCGCCCGGTTCGGCGCCGACTGGTTCCGCGCGCTGGGCACGCCCGACTCGCCGGGCAGCCTGCTCGTCACCGTGACCGGAGCGGTCGCGCGGTCGGGGGTGCACGAGGTCGCGCACGGCGTGCCGGTCAGCGACGCGCTGGAGCTCGCCGGTGGCGAGACCGGACCGCTGTCGGCCGTCCTGCTGGGCGGGCTGGGCGGCACGTGGATGCCGATCGCGCACGCCGCCGAGCTGCCGCTGGCCCACGAGACGTTCGCCGAGACCGGGGACGCGCTGGGCGTCGCGTCGATCGTGGCGCTGCCGGCCGGTGCGTGCGGCCTGGCCGAGGCCGCGTCGGTGCTGCGCTACCTCGCGCGGGAGTCCGCCGGGCAGTGCGGGCCGTGCCTGTTCGGGCTGCCCGCCGTCGCGGAGGACCTCTCGCAGCTCGCCGCCGGCGAGGGTGGCGGGTCGCTGCTGCCCCGGTTGCGGAAGCGGCTGGACGTCATCGAGGGCCGGGGGGCGTGCGGGCATCCCGACGGGGCGGTGCGGATGGCGGCGAGCGCGCTGGACGCGTTCGCCGGCGACGTCACCCGGCACGTGCGCGGCCAGCCCTGCGCGGGGTCCCGGCAGCGCCGGCGCTGGGTGGCCCTGCCGTCGTGAGCAGAACTCGGGTGAAAGGAACGCTGCTGTGAAGGCGACGCTGCTGGTGAAGGCGACGCTGCGGTGAAGCGGCTGACGGTCGATCCGCTCCACTGCCACGCGCACGGCCTGTGCGCCGAGCTGCTGCCGGAGCTGGTCGAGCTGGACGAGTGGGGCTACCCGATCCTGAACCCCGACGTGCGGCCGGACCTGGAACGCGCCGCCCGCAGGGCGGTCAAGGCGTGCCCCACGCTGGCGCTGCGGCTGAGCCGGGACGCTGGCAGGGCGGCGCGCCCGGCGTGAGGCCCGCGGCGCCCCCTCCCGTCCCCCGACCCGACGAACGGCACGTTCGTTCAAACCTATTGAACGAACGTGCCGTTCGTCGGGTCGGAAACGGGGCCCCTCACAGCCCGCCGTCGTAGAGCAGGCGGTTCGGCGTCCCGCCGGTGCCGCCGCCCGCGACGACCGCCGGCGTCGCCTGGCGCAGGATCCACGCGCGCACCGCCGCCGGCGCGGTGACGCCGCTCGCCTGCTCGTACAGCGCCGCGACCCCGGCGACGAACGGCGCGGCCATCGACGTCCCCGAGTACGACGCGTACCCGCCGCCGGGGACCGGGGCGACGACCGAGGTCCCCGGCGCGTACAGGCCGACGCACGGCCCCGTCGACGAGCTCGGCGCGCGCCGATCGGTGATCGTCGAGTTCGCCGCGACGAGGGCGCCGGGCACCGCGCGCGGCAGGGCCCGGCAGTCGTCGCCGCCGGTGTTGCCGGCCGACGCGGCGAGGAACACTCCGTGGGCGATCAGGGCCGTCACGGCGGTGGACAGCGTCGCCGACGGGGCGTAGCTCCACGAGGTGACCGCGACCGACGGGCCGCTCGCGTGCGCCGCGACGTAGTCGATCCCGGCGACGAGCGACGACAGCGTGCCCGCTCCCCTGCAGTCCAGCACCTTGACGGCCTTGACCGTCGCGCCCGGGGCGACGCCGTGCGTCGTCGAGGCGGCGATCCCGGCAACGACGGTGCCGTGCCCGTCGCAGTCGCCCGCGCGCCGGTCGACAGTGTCGGCGACCTGGGTCGCGCGGCCGCCGAAGTCGGGATGCGTGGTGTCGACGCCGGTGTCGAGCACCCAGATCGTCACGCCGCGGCCGGTCGCCCGCGCCGTGTACCGGTGGTCGAGCGGCAGCCGGCGCTGGTCGATGCGGTCGAGACCCCAGTTGGGCGGGTTCAGCTGCGTGCCCTCGACGAGCGGGCTCGGGTCGGCCGGTGCCGTCGGGGCGTCCGGCTCGACGCCGAGGACGCCGGGCTCGCGCTGCACGCGGGCGACCTGGTCGGGCGACAGGCGGGCGGCGAACCCGGCGACCGCGCTGCCGTACGTCGCGGTCGGCGTGGCCCCGACGGCCGCGGCGGCCTGCGCCGCGTCCCCGGCCGTCGCAGTGCGGACGACGTAGCCGGCGCTCGCCGTGCCCGCCACGGCCGGCGCCGTCCCCGCCAGCATGACCGTGATCACCACAGGGGCGATGCGGGCGACGCCGGGGAGCACGGTGCGCGACGCTACGGCGCTGTGACCCCTGTGGCCAGAGACACGATCGGGGCAGTTGTGACCGGCGATGCCACGCCGCGTCGACCGCGCCCGTCATCGCTAGGGTGGCCGGCGTGTCGGTGCGGGAGCTGGTCGTCCTCGGCACCGCGAGCCAGGCCCCGACCCGGCACCGCAACCACAACGGCTACCTGCTCCGCTTCGGCGGCCACGGGCTGCTGTTCGACCCCGGCGAGGGGACGCAGCGGCAGCTGCTGCTCGCCGGCGTCCCGGCCAGCGCGATCACCCGGATCTGCCTGACGCACCTGCACGGCGACCACTGCCTCGGGCTGCCCGGCGTGCTGCAGCGGCTGGCGCTCGACCGCGTCGCGCATCCGGTCGTGCTGCACCACCCGGCGTCGGGCGCGACGTACGTCGAGCGGCTGCGCCGCGCCACGCCGTACGAGGACCCCGTCGACCTCCGCGTGGAACCGGTCGGCCGCGACGGCGGGCCGCTGGGCGACCTCGGCGGCGGGCTCGCCCTGTCCGCGTGCCCGCTGGACCACCGCATCGACGCCGTCGGGTACCGCCTCGCCGAGCCCGACGGCCGGCGGATGCGGCCGGACCTGCTCGCTGCCGCGGGGGTGCACGGGCCGGCCGTCGGGGCGCTGGCCCGGGCCGGCTCGCTCGAGATCGACGGACGGACCGTGCGGCTGGAGGAGGTCAGCGAGCCCCGGCGGGGCCAGGTCGTCGCGTTCGTCATGGACACACGGCCCTGCCCGGGCGCCGAAGCGCTGGCCGCGGGAGCCGACCTGCTGGTGATCGAGTCGACGTTCCTGTCCGCCGACGTCGACCTGGCCGAGGCGTACGGGCACCTGACGGCGCGGCAGGCGGGGGAGATCGCGGCCGGGGCCGGGGTGCGGCGGCTGGTCCTGACGCACTTCTCGCAGCGCTACCGGGACGCCGCCGCGTTCGGCGAGGAGGCGGCTGCGGTGTTCGACGGCGACGTGGTGGTGGCCGCCGATCTCGACCGCATCCCCCTCCCCCCGCGCTGACGACGCCGCGAGTCGGGGTCTGGGCCAGCACGAGTTGCGGGCTCGACCAGGCTCGCGAGTTCGGTGTGGGGCCCCGCGAGTCGCTGCCCGCGAGTCGGGGTCAGAGACACACCGAGTCGGGGACGGGGCCAGGTCGCGTGGTCGCGGGTCGGCCGAAGCCGCGAGTCGGGGGCTCGACCAGCCCGAGTCGGGGGCTGGACCAGCAACGACCCTGCCTCCAGTTCGGCAGGTCGGCGGGTTCCTCCCGAACCCGCACCGTGCCGCGCCGTCATCCGCAACGGCCTCCTACAGGTCCCGGCTCGCGGCCTGGCCGAGCCCGCAACTCACCCTGGCCCAGACCCCGACTCGCGGCGGCCTGGCCGAGCCCGCAACTCACCCTGGCCCAGACCCCGACTCGCGGCGGCAGTCATCAGCCGGCGGGGGCGCCGTGGACCGCGACCTCGGTCGCCTTCACCACGAACCAGAGGTCGGCCCCCGGCTCGACGGCCAGGTCTGCGACCGCCGCCGCCGTCACGTCGGCCGCGAGCCCGTCCACCCAGGCCGGTCCGTCCGGGCGGGCCGCGGCCCGCAGGCGCACGAGGTCCCCCACGGGCTCCAGCGCCGCCAGCCGCACCGGCAGCACGTTGCGCGGGCTCCCGGACGGCGGGTCCGCGTAGACCGCCACCGCCGACGGCGGGAAGACGGCCACGGCCGGTTCACCCGGCTCCACCCCGTCGACCCGGCCCGCGACGCTCAGACCGTCCACGGTCGACAGCCCCGCCGCCGCCGCGACGCCGGGCACCAGGTCGAGCCCGGCGATCCGGGCCGTGAACGCGCTGCGCGGCCGGGCCAGCACCTCGCGGGTCGGGCCGTCCTCGACGACCCGGCCGTCCGTCAGCACGACGACGCGGTCGGCCAGCACCAGTGCGTCCAGCGCGGAGTGGGTGACGAGCACCGCCGTCTGCTTGCGGTCGCGAACGACCCGGCGCAGCAGCGCCCGCATCGCCGGCGTCGCGTCCACGTCCAGGGCCGCGAGCGGCTCGTCGAGCAGCAGCAGGGCCGGGTCGGTGGCCAGCGCGCGAGCCAGCGCCACCCGCTGCTGCTGGCCACCCGACATCTCCGACGGGCGCCGGTCGGCCAGCGCCGTCGCGTCGACCGCGGCGAGCAGCTCCTGGGCCCGCTCGGCCGCGGCCCGGCGCGACACCCCGTGCGCCCGCGGCCCGAATGCGACGTTCGCCAGCGCCGTCAGGTGGGGGAACAGCAGCGCCTGCTGGGCGAGCAGCCCGACGCCCCGCCGGTGGGGGGGCACGCCGGTGACGTCCTCGTCGCCCAGCCGGACGTGCCCGGCGTCGGCCCGGACCAGGCCGGCCAGCACGCCCAGCAAGGTCGACTTGCCGGCCCCGTTGGGCCCGAGCACCGCGACCACCTCCCCCGGGGCGGCCTCGACCTGCACGTCCAGGGTGAACGCCGGGCGTCGGACGACCACGCTCGCGGACAGGCCGACGCTCACCGCAGGTCCGTGCGGGGCCGGGCCACCGCGATCACGAGGACCGCGACGGCGACCAGCAGCAGGGACAGGGCCACCGCGGCGTCGAGGTCGGTCTCGCCCGCGGTGTAGACGAGCAGCGGGAGGGTCTGGGTCGTCCCCTGCAGGCTGCCGGCGAACGTGATCGTGGCGCCGAACTCGCCGAGGCAGCGCGCGAACGACAGCACCACCCCCGAGGCGAGCCCGGGCAGCACGAGCGGGACGGTCACCCGCCGGAACGCGTAGCGCGGCGACGCCCCGAGCGTCGCGGCCACGGCCTCGTAGCGTTCACCCGCTGTGCGCAGCGCACCCTCCAGCGACACCACGAGGAAGGGCATCGCGACGAACGTCTGCGCCAGCACGACCGCGGCCGTCGTGAACGGGATCGTGACGCCGAACCAGACGTCGATGACCTGCCCGAGCAGGCCCGTGCGGCCGAGCAGGAACAGCAGGGCGAGACCGCCGACCACGGGCGGCAGGACCAGCGGCAGGAGCACGACCGACCGCAGGAACGACAGTCCGGGCAGGCGGCCGCGGGCCAGCACGGCGGCCAGCGGGCCGCCGACGACCACGCACAGCACGGTCGAGATCGCGGCGGTCTCCAGCGAGAGGCGCAGCGCGGCGAGGGCGGCGTCCGAGGTGAGCAGCTGCGGCATGCGGGCCCAGTCCGCCCGTACCAGCAGCCCGACGACGGGCAGCGCGATCAGCGCGAACGCCAACGCCGCCGGCACCCACAGCAGCAGCGGCAACGCGAGCGCGCGCTCGCCCGCGGGGTGCGCCGGGTTCAGTAAGGCCACCTTCACGCCACGTCCGGGCATGAAGGTGGCCTTCCTGACCCTCGCGGACATCAGGGCGCGCCGAACCCCGCCTGCTGCAGGGCCTGCTGGCCCTCCGGACCCGTCACGAGTGCCGTGAACTGCTGCGCGAGCGCAGCCTGGGGCGCGTTCTTGAGCACCGCGATCGGGTAGGTCGTCGTCGCCTTCGACGCCTCGGGGAACTGGACGCCCACGACCTTGTCCCCTGCCGACCTGACGTCGGTGACGTACACCAGCCCGGCGTCGGCGTCGCCGGTCTCGACCTTGGTGAGCACCGACTTGACGTCGGTCTCCTGGCTGACCGGCGAGAGCTTCGTCCCGGTCGCCTTCTCGATGGTCTGCTCTGCCGCCCCGCACGGCACGGCGGGAGCGCAGACGACGACCTTGACGCCCGGCTTGGCCAGGTCGGCGAAGGTCTTGATGCCCTTCGGGTTGCCCGGCGGCGTGGCGATCTCCAGCACGTTCTTCGCGAACGTCGTCGGCGCGGCCGCGGTCAGCTTCGCGTCGGTGACCGTCTTCATGGTCGTGGCGCTGGCCGCCGCGAAGACGTCGGCGGGCGAACCCTGGACGATCTGGGCTGCGAGCTGGGACGAGCCGCCGTAGCTGAACCGGACCGTCGTACCGGGGTGTGCCGACTCGAACTGCCTGCCGAGCGCGTTGAACGTCTCGGTGAGCGAGGCGGCCGCCAGCACCGTCAGCGTGCCGGTCGCCGAGCCGGACGCCGAGGACGGTGTGCCGCCCGACGAGCCGGAGCTGCCGCACCCGGCGAGCAGCAGGCCGGCGGCGCCGACGACGGCCAGTGCACGGAACCTCACGACGCGCCTCCCGGGATCTCCACCACGACGTTGGTCGACTTGATGACGGCGACGGCGAGCACGCCGGGCTCCAGACCCAGGTCGTGCACCGCCTCGGTGGACATGAGCGACACCACGCGGTGCGGCCCGGCCTGGATCTCGACCTGCGACATGACCGTGTCCGACAGGACCGAGGTGACGATCCCGACCAGCCGGTTGCGGGCCGAGCGCTGCACGCCGGACGGGTCGGGCGCCGAGCTGGCGTGGTCGCGGGCGAACGCGGCGAGGGCAGCCCCGTCGACGACCTTGCGGTTGGACGCGTCGAGGGAGACCGGCAGCGCGCCGGCATCGATCCAGCGACGGACGGTGTCGTCGCTGACACCGAGGAGCCGAGCGGCGTCAGCGATCCGAAACTGCGGCACGAATCGCATCATAAGAGCGCAGTTGCGATTACGCCCAGGGGGGCCCACGGTTGTGGTTGGGTGCAGGACGTGGACTTCGCACCGAGCGCCGTGGCCGACGACTACACCAAGCGCATGCGCGCGTTCCTCGAGGAGCGGATCCTCCCGGCCGAGGAGGCCTACGAGGCGTTCCGGGCCGAGCGCCGCGGCACGCCCGCCGAGTGGGACCTGCCGCCGGTGGTCGAGGAGCTGAAGACCGAGGCCCGCGCGCTCGGGCTGTGGAACCTGTTCCTGCCAGCCGTCTCCGGGCTGTCCAACCTGGACTACGCCGCGGTCGCCGAGGTGACGGGCTGGTCGCCGGTGATCGCGCCCGAGGTGATCAACTGTCAGGCGCCGGACACCGGCAACATGGAGACGCTGCACCTGTTCGGCACGCCCGAGCAGAAGGAGCGCTGGCTGGAGCCGCTGCTGGCCGGGGAGATCCGGTCGGCGTTCGCGATGACCGAGCCGGCCGTCGCGTCGTCGGACGCCACGAACATCGAGACCTCGATCCGCCGCGACGGCGACGACTACGTGATCAACGGCCGGAAGTGGTGGACGTCAGGCGCGGCGGACTCCCGGTGCGCGATCTTCATCGTCATGGGCAAGACCGACCCGGACGCGACGGCGCATCGCCAGCAGTCGATGGTGCTGGTGCCGCGCGACACGCCGGGCATGACGATCGAGCGGCACCTGCCCGTGTTCGGCTACCAGGACCAGCACGGGCACTCCGTCGTGACGTTCGAGGACGTCCGTGTCCCGGTATCGAACCTGCTGGGCGAGGAGGGCGGCGGCTTCGTGATCGCGCAGGCCCGCCTGGGGCCGGGCCGCATCCACCACTGCATGCGGCTGATCGGGATGTGCGAGCGGGCCATCGAGCTCATGACGCGCCGCGCGCAGGCGCGGACGGCGTTCGGCCGGCCGCTGGCCGACCAGGGGGTCGTGCGCGAGCAGATCGCGACGTCGCGGATCGAGGTCGAGCAGATCCGGCTGCTGGTGCTGAAGACGGCGTGGTTGATCGACAAGTTCGGTTCGAAGGGTGCGGCGACGGAGATCGCGGCGATCAAGGTCGTAGCGCCGCGGGTCGCGTGCGCGGTCGTCGACAGGGCGATCCAGATCCACGGCGGCGGCGGCGTGACGGACGTGACCCCGCTGCCGTACTTCTACTCCTGGGCACGGGCCCTGCGCCTCGCCGACGGGCCGGACGAGGTGCACCTGCGGACGGTCGCCCGCCAGGAGCTGAACCGCCGCCGCTGACGCGAGTCGGGGCCTGAGCCAGCGCGAGTCGGGCTTCGAACCAGACCGAGTCGCGCTCCGCCCAGGCCTGCTCGAGCCACGCGACGAGGACGGGGACCACGTCGACGCTCGACGAGGGTCGGCGCGCGCCGGCAACGGTCGTGCACCCGATCCGACGCGTCCGGGACGACGTTTCTCACCGTCCCGCCGGGGCCGGCGACGCCACGTCGTCTCGTTCGCCCGGCCGGATGACGACCCGGGCCTGGCCAAGAGCGCAACTCGGTCAGGCTCAGAGCCCGACTCGCGGTTCCGCAGACCCCGACTCGCCGACCTCAGACCCCGACTCGCCGACCTCAGACCCCGACTCGCGGTGCGCCGGACCCCGACTCGCGGGCGGCTCGTCTTTCGGTCAGCCGAGCCCAGCTCGCAGACCAGCATCCGCGGAGCCGTCGGCGTGATCTTCCCGCGGATGCGGAGACGCTCATCCGGCCAGGTCGGAACGGGAATATCGGAACCCCGCGCCGGTTAGTCTCCTGATATGACCGCCACCGAGCTGGGCCTCCCGGCGGTGCGCCGGGCCCCGAGACCCGACCCGGCCCGTCCTGCCGACCCGCGCCTGATCGACTCCTTCGGCCGCGTCGCCACCGACCTGCGCATCTCGTTGACCGACCGCTGCAATCTGCGCTGCACATACTGCATGCCCGCCGAGGGCCTCGACTGGATGCCCCGCGCCGACCAGCTCACCGACGAGGAGCTGACCCGCCTCATCACGATCGCGGTCCGCGACCTCGGCGTCCGCGAGCTGCGCTTCACCGGCGGCGAGCCGCTCCTGCGCAAGGGCCTCGAGGAGGTCGTCGCGGCGTCAGCGGCACTGACCCCGCGCCCCGACATCTCACTGACCACCAACGGCATCGGCCTGGCCCGCCGCGCCGAGGCGCTGGCCGCGGCCGGCGTCAACCGGCTGAACGTCTCGATGGACACGATCCGCCCCGAGCGGTTCGCCACCATCACCCGCCGCGACCGCCTCTCCGACGTCCTCGCCGGCCTGGCCGCCGCCCGCGCCGCGGGCCTCGGTCCCGTAAAGATCAACTCGGTGCTGCTGCGCGGCGTCAACGACGACGAGGCCGTCCCGCTCCTCCGGTTCGCCCTCGAGCACGGCTACGAACTGCGGTTCATCGAGCAGATGCCGCTCGACGCCCAGCACGGCTGGGAGCGCGCCGAGATGGTCACGGCCGGCGAGATCATGCAGGCCCTGCGCGCGGCGTTCACGCTCACGCCCGACCCCTCCGAGCGCGGCGGCGCGCCCGCCGAGCGCTGGCTGGTCGACGGCGGCCCGTCCGTCGTGGGCGTCATCGCGTCGGTAACGCGGCCGTTCTGCGGCGCCTGCGACCGGACGCGGCTGACCGCCGACGGCCAGATCCGGTCGTGCCTGTTCGCCCGCACCGAGACCGACCTGCGCGGGCTGCTCCGCGGCGGAGCGGACGACGCCGAGATCGCCGACACCTGGCGGACCGCCATGTGGGGCAAGCTGGCCGGCCACGGCATCGACGAGCCCGGCTTCCTGCAGCCCGACCGGCCGATGAGCGCGATCGGGGGCTGAGCAGGATGTCCGGCGTGACGATCCTGGTGCGCTACTTCGCCGCGGCCCGCGCCGCCGCCGGCGTCGACGAGGAGAAGCTCGCGGTCGCCGACGACGCCTCGGTCGCCGACGTGCTGGCGGCGGTCCGGGCCGAGCACGACGCCGACCTCGCGCGCGTGCTCGCGCGGTGCAGCTACCTGCTCGACGAGGTGGCCGTCCGCGACCTGGACGCCCCGGTCGGCGCCGCCACCACCCTCGACGTCCTGCCGCCCTTCGCCGGCGGCTGACCGGCGGCGACGCTCAGCCGTCCCGGAACGCCCGCCACGTGCCCGCGGGCGTCGTGACCGTGCGGGCCGCCAGCAGGGCGTGCACCACGGCCCGCGTGACGACGTCGGCCGCCGCCGCGTGCAGCGCGAACAGCCCCGGCGGCTCGGGCGCCGGCCGTGCCGCGGTCGACAGCCCGAAGATCGTGTCCCCGTCCATGATCGTGTGGATGGGGTGGATCGCGCGGGCCAGCCCGTCGTGGCCCATCGTCGCGAGCCGCGCGGCCCCGGCCTTGTCCAGCGCCAGGTCGGTCGCGACCACCGCCAGGGTCGTCGCCGTCCCCGGCGCCGGGGTGCTGCCGCCGGTCCGCCCGGGTGCCACGTCGCCGAACTCGCCGGGCAGCCCCATGCCCAGCCCGTGCGGCAGGCCGGTCGCCGGGTGGACGGCCGAGCCCGCAGCGTTGAGCACGACCAGCGCGGCCACGACGGACCCGTCGGCCAGCATCGTGCTGGCCGTCCCGATCCCGCCCTTCAGGCCCCCCGCGAGCGCGCCGGTGCCGGCCCCGACGACGCCCTGCTCGACGGGGCCGCCGGTGGCCGCGTCGTAGGCCGCCGCCCCCGTCGCGGCGTCCGGCCGGGCGGTGAACGTGCCGCCCCGGCCCAGGTCGAACACGACGGCCGCAGGCACGATCGGCACCACGCCGCCGGGCACCGCGAAGCCGACGCCGGCCGCCTCCAGCCGGGACATGACGCCGTCCGCGGCGGCGAGCCCGTACGCGCTGCCGCCGGTCAGGACGACCGCGTGCACCCGCTGCACGGCGTTGCCGGGCGCGAGCAGGTCCGTCTCCCGGGTGCCCGGCGCCGCGCCGCGGACGTCCGCCCCGGCGACAGCGCCACCGGGCGGCGCGAGCACGACCGTCGTCCCGGACAGACCACCGGCGACGGCGGCGTGCCCGACCCGCAGTCCCTCGACGTCGGTCAGCGCGTTGTGCGGTCCGCTCGCCATGGCGTCATCCTGCCCGCCCCGCTCGCGGCAGGGCGCGACCCGGGCCTAACGAACGGCACTTTCGCCACATAGGTGCTCACGAAAGTGCCGTTCGTTAGGTGGACATGGTGCGCTCAGCCCCGCGCGCGCCGGATCAAGAAGATGATCAGGAACAGCAGGATGCCGCCCACCGCGACCGGGATGAGCCGCTTGACCACCGGCGCGCCGGCGTGGTCGAGCAGGTCGATCGCGTCGATCTCGCTCTTCATCGGGCCGACCGGGCGGACCGTCGGGCTCGGCTTCGACGCGCTCGCGGCCGGCGTCGACGACAGCGCCGGTCCGGACGGGCTCGCCCCCGCCGTCGCCGCGCCGTTCGACGAGCCGCCGGCCGGGACCGCGGCCGGCATCGGTGTCGTCGCCGGTTCCGAGTCCTCGGACGCCGACGACTCGGCGGTCTCCGCCGGCGCGGCCTCCGGCTGCAGCTTGCTCGCCACGCACGACGCGAACTGGCCGATGATCTTGTCAGCGACGTCGGAGATCACGCCCCTGCCGAACTGCGCCGGCCGACCGGTGATCTTCATGTCGGTCACCATCGTGACCTTCGTCGAGTCGCCGTCGCCCACCATCGAGCCGGTCACCGTCGCCTCGGCGGTGCCGTTGCCGCGGGCGTCCCGGCCCTTGGCGTCGATGACGACCCTGTGTGCCGTGTCGTCGCGCTCCTTGTAGGTGCCGGTCCCCTTGTACGTCAGCGAGATGGGGCCCAGCTTCACCTTGACCGTGCCGGTGAACGTGTTGCCCTCGTACTCGGTGAGCGTCGCGCCGGGGAAGCACGGCGCAATCGTCTGCGGGGTGTTCAGCGCCTCCCACGCCTTGTCGATCGGCGCATCGATGGTGAACGTGTTCTCCAGTTGCATGCGAACTCCTGACGAATACGGCGGGCGCCTGCCCCGGACGAGCCGGAGCAGGCGCCCGCACGACGAAAACCCTCAGCCGACCGCCGCGAGGACAGCGCGGCCCGTCAACACCTTGGCCAGGTGCTCACGGTAGTCGGAGGCGGCGTCCGCGTCACTCGGAGCGGATGTGCCCTCGGTCGCGTGCTCGGCCGCGGCGCGGACCGCGTCGGCCGTCGGCGCCTGCCCGACCAGCGCCTGCTCGACGCCCGTGGCGCGGATCGGCGTCGAGCCCATGTTGGTCAGCCCGACCCTGGCCTCGGCGATGGAGCCGCCCTCGACCCGCAGCGCCGCGGCGACCGCGCACATCGACCACGCCTGCGCCGTCCGGTTGAACTTCTCGTAGTGGGTCTTCCAGCCCGTGTACTTCGGGAACCGGATCTCGGTGAGGATCTCGGTCTCGCCGATCGCGGTCGTGAACAGGTCCTGGAAGAACTCCGCCGCGGGCACCGTCCGTTCGCCCGACGACCCGGCGACGACGAGCTCGGCGTCGAGCGCGAGCGTCGGCGCCCCGAGGTCGCCAGCCGGGTCCGCGTGGGCGAGCGCGCCGCCCAGCGTGCCGCGGTGGCGCACCTGGTTGTCGGCCACCGTCCGCGTCGCCTGGGCCAGGAGCGCGACGTGCTCCTTGACCAGGTCGTCGCGGATGATGTCGTGGTAGGGCGTCATCGCGCCGATGACGATGCGGTCGCCGTCCTCGCGGATGCCCCGCAGCTCGGCGATGCCGCCGAGGTCGATGATCACCGAAGGGGCGGCCAGCCGCAGCCGCAGCACCGGCAGCAGGCTCTGGCCACCGGCGATGATCTTCGCGTCCTCACCGCCCTCGGTCAGCGCGCTGACGGCCTCTGCGACCGACGACGGCTTGACGTAGTCGAACTTCGCGGGGATCACTGGACCTCTCCCTGGGGATCGTTCGGGTCGATGGAGCCCAGCCCGGCACCCGGGGAGTGGGTGTCGACCGGCGTCTCCTGCGTGGACTTGCCCCGGCCCGCCTGGATCGCCCGCCAGACGCGCTGCGAGGTCGTCGGCATCTCGATGTCGCTGACGCCGAGGTGGCGGACGGCGTCGAGGACGGCGTTGACGATCGCCGGGGTCGACGCGATCGTGCCCGCCTCGCCGACGCCCTTGACGCCCAGCGGGTTCGACGTCGCGGGCGTCGAGACGACCGCAGTGTCGAAGCTGGGCAGGTCGGCGGCCGAGGGCAGCGTGTAGTCGACGAACGTGCCGTTGACCAGCGTGCCCTCCTCGTCGTAGTTGGCCTCCTCGAACAGGGCCTGCGCGATGCCCTGCGCGAGGCCGCCGTGGACCTGGCCCTCGACGATCAGCGGGTTGACGACCGTACCGACGTCGTCCACGCAGACGTACTTGCGCAGGTGGACCCGCCCGGTCTCGGTGTCGACCTCCGCGGCGGCGAGGTGGGTGCCGTGCGGGAAGGAGAAGTTCTCCGGGTCGTAGACGGCGTCGGCGTCCAGGTTCGGCTCCATGTCCTCGGGATAGTCGTGCGCCATGAACGCGGCGAACGCGATCTCCTGGATGGCCTTGCCCTTGTCGGTGCCCTTGACCGTGAACGTGCCGTTCGCGAACTCGAGGTCGTCCTCGGACGCCTCCAGCAGGTGCGCGGCGATCTTGCGGGCCTTCGCCACGACCTTCTCGGCGGCCTTGACGATCGCGATGCCGCCGACGGCAAGCGACCGCGAGCCGTAGGTGTCCAGGCCCTTCGGCGACGTGTGGGTGTCGCCGTGCAGGATCTCGACGTCCTCGAACGGCACGCCGAGCTGGTCGGCGACGATCTGGCTGAACGCCGTCTCGTGGCCCTGCCCGTGCCCGGAGGCGCCGGTGACGACCTCGACCTTGCCCGTGGCGAGCATGCGGACCGACGCGGCCTCCCAGCCGCCGGCGCCGTAGGCCAGCGAGCCCAGTACGCGGGACGGGGCCAGGCCGCACATCTCGGTGAACGTCGAGATGCCGATGCCCAGCTGCACCGGGTCGTTGTTCTTCCGCCGCTCCTCCTGCTCGCGGCGCAGGCCCGCGTAGTCGAAGGTGGCCATGGCCTGCTGCGTGGCCTGCTCGTAGTTCCCGGTGTCGTAGGTCAGACCCACGACGGTGGTGAACGGGAACTCCTCGTGCTTGATCCAGTTCTGCTCGCGCAGCTCCATCGGGTCGCGGCCGAGCTCGACGGCCAGCTCGTCGAGCATCCGCTCGATGGCGAACGTCGCCTCGGGCCGCCCGGCGCCGCGGTAGGCGTCGGTGAGCGTCTTGGTCGTGTAGACGTTCGTGCAGGTGAACCGCAACGCGGGGATCTTGTAGATCGCGTTGAACATGAACGCGCCCAGGATCGGCACGCCGGGCCCGACCAGGCCGTTGTAGGCGCCCAGGTCGGCGTAGAGGTGCACGTCGAAGCCGGTGATCGTGCCGTCCTTCTTGGCCGACATCACGAGGTCCTGGATCTGGTCGCGGCCGTGGTGGGCGGCGAGCAGGGACTCCGAGCGGGTCTCGGTCCACTTGACCGGGCGCCCCAGCTTCTGCGCCAGCGCGACGCAGAGCATCTCCTCGGGCAGCACGCCGATCTTGCCGCCGAAGCCGCCGCCCACGTCGGGGGCGACGACACGCACCTTCGACTCGGACACGCCCATCGTCACGGTCGTCATCGTGCGCAGGATGTGCGGGATCTGGGTGGCGGAGTAGATCGTCAGCTGCTCGCCGGTCGGGTCGACCACGCACGAGCGGGGCTCCATGAACGCCGGGATGAGGCGCTGCTGGCGGAACCGGCGCTTGACGACGACGGAGTCGGGGTCGGCCTCGGCCGCGGTGATGGCCTCGGTGACACTGGCGCCGGTGCCGGCCTCGCCGGAGTCGAACGCCCAGGTGGCGTTCTCGTTGGTGCCCAGGTCCTCGTGGACGAGGGTGGCGCCTTCCTTGATCGCCTCCTCCATGTCGAGTACCGGCTCGAGGGCGTCGTAGTCGATCTCGACGAGGTCCCCGGCGTCGCGGGCCTCGGCCTGGCTGCGGGCGACGACGACGGCCACGCCCTCCCCGGCGAAGTGCACCGTCTGGCTGGCCAGGAGCGGCCGCTGCGGCATCTTCATGTCCGGCGTGATGGGCCACGCGCAGGGCAGTGCGACCGACTCGACGCCCAGGTCGGCGGCGGTGTAGACACCGACGACGCCCGGCGACGCCTCGGCCGCGGACTTGTCGACGCCGACGATCTTCGCGTGCGCCAGCGGGGACCGGACGACGTGGAGGTGCAGCGTGCCGGCGGGCGTGATCGAGTCGGTGTAGCGGGTGCGGCCCGTGATCAGGCGCGCGTCCTCCTTGCGGACGCGGGCCTTGCCGACCTCGGTGGTCGGCTCGGCGGTGGCGGTCATCAGGCTCCCCCTCCGGCGACGCCGGCGGTCTGCGGGGTGTCCGCGGGCGCGCCCGGCTTCATCTTCTGTGCGGCGGACTGCACCGCACGGACGATGTTCTGGTAGCCGGTGCAGCGGCAGAGGTTGCCCTCGATGCCCTCGCGGACCTCGCTCTCGGACGGGTCGGGGTTGTCGCCGAGGAGGTCGATGGCCTGCATGATCATGCCCGGCGTGCAGTAGCCGCACTGCAGCGCGTGGCTCTCGTGGAACGCCTCCTGCACCGGGTGCAGCTTGCCGTCGCGCGCGATGCCCTCGATCGTCGTGACCTCGCCGCCGTCGGCCTGCACGGCGAGCACCGAGCAGGACTTCACGCTCTGCCCGTTCAGGTGAACGGTGCAGGCACCGCAGTTGCTCGTGTCGCATCCCACGACCGTGCCGGTCTTCCCGAGGCGCTCCCTCAGGTAATAGACCAGCAGCGTGCGCGGCTCGACGTCGTCGGCGTAGTTCACGCCGTCGACGGTGACCCGGACCTGTGTCATCTTCTGACTTCTCCTCGGAGTGCCGTTCTCTGTGTCGGGCACCACATCCCATCGCTGATCGAGATGGCCTGCAAGCAGGCAGGACGGCTCGCGCGGGCGGCGTCGCCGGACGGCTCGAGACGTTTCCGCAACAGCGGACTCGATGGATGTTTCGAACCGCATACGCGGAGCCTTGTGGGATGGTGAATCAACCGGACGGAGTAACCCTGACGGTGGGCTCGTGATCACGTCCGGGGCCCGGCCGGGCGCAGCGGGGCGAGCGTGCGGTGGCGCAGCGCGCCCCACCACAGGCCCGCGCCGTAACCGAGGTCGTCGAGGCGGCGGGCGGCGAGGTAGCTGAGCGGGTCGGGCCGGGCGTGGGGGTCGCGGTCGCGGTGGCGCCACCAGTCGAGCAGGCCCTGCCCGACGGCGACCGCCAGGACCGTCCGCCGGGCGCGGCGCGAGACGAGGGACGCGAGGAGCGAAGCGGGCCAGTAGTGGCGGGTGACGGCGTCGGCGGTCTGGGCGACGGCGCCGACGGTGCCGAGCGCGATCACGAGCGTGGCGGTGCGGGCCGCCCGTGCGCGCTCGCCCCCCCGGTTCGGGAGCGCCCGGCCCCCGGATGTCAGGAAGGCCACCTTCATGTCCGGAGAGGTCCTGAAGGTGGCCTTCCTGACCTCCGGGGGTGGGGTGCGGACGAGGCGACCCGCCAGGCGCGCGGCGGCTACGGCACTGAGCGCGAGCGCGGCCGGCGCCGACCACCAGCGCGCGGCCAGCAGCACCCCGCCGACCGCGGCCGCCCACGGGCTGAGCACCAGCGGCGGCACGGCGCCCGGGTGGCGCAGCGCGAGGGGCGCGGCGCCGGTGCCGTAGAAGGCCTTGCGGGCGAGCCAGGCGCGGGGCGTCGCGCGATGGTCGTGGGCGACCCGGGACGCGGGCTCGTAGCGCAGGCGCCAGCCCGCGGCGTGCAGGCGCAGTACGAGATCGACGTCCTCGGCGACGTGCATCGCCGCGTCGAACCCGCCCCCGGCCGCCTCGACCCGGACGAGCAGGGCGGCGCTCGGCACGTACGCCACCCGGGAGCGGGGGACGACGAGGGCGCGGTCGGGTCCCAGGTCGAGCGACGAACGGGCGGCCTCGTAGCGACCGAGCCAGCCGCGGACGGGCGGCAGGGCGACGATCCGCGGAGCGACGAGCCCGACGGCCGGGTCGGCGAGCCCGGCCAGCAGCGGTGCGAGCCAGCCCGGCTCGGGGACGACGTCCGAGTCGAGGAAGGCGACGAGGGGGGTCCCGGCCGCGGCGAGACCGGCGTTGCGGGCGGCGGCGGGGCCGCGGGCCGTGGCGTGGCGCAGCACGGTGGCGCCGTGGCGGGCGGCGACCGCGCCGACGGCGGTGTCGGTCGACCCGTCGTCCACGACGACGACCGCGCGGACCGGCTGGTCGCCCGGCCCGTCCCGCAGTGCCGTGAGCAGCCGGTCCAGCCCGGCGGCGCGGTCCTTCACGGGGACGACGACGGTGACGTCGGCGGCTTCCGGCGCGGCCGCGGGCGGCGGTTCGGGATGGGCCACCCCGGCGTCGAGCAGGCGTCGGGCCAGCGCGGCGGACGTGGCGTCGGTGACCGTGAACCGGCCGCCCGCGACCAGCAGCCGGGCCG
>CAVSJZ010000055.1:0-19848 GCA_963728105.1 uncultured Actinomycetota bacterium
TGTACTACAGTCCCGGTTTCTCACAGCGTGACTAGGCTGTCGCTTAGAGTGATTGGCTGTCGCCGGGGCATGGCTACATTGAGTTACCTCCTTTCGGGTCGGCGGTGTCTATCCGGTTCCGGTGACGGTTTGGAGTCGGGTGCTGTAGTGGTACCAGCGGGCTCTGGCCTGGTGGAGTCGTCGGCGTAGTGACCAGCGCAGCGCGAAGGCGAGTCGGGCGCGGGTGATCAGCCCTTTGGCGTGGCGGGCGGCGAGCCCGGTCAGCCGGGTGGTTTCGGCGATGGACAGCTTGATCGGGCCGAGCTCGGGTGGGCAGGGTTGGCCGGCGCGGACCGGTACGGGAGCGTCGCCGAGGGGGATCTGCAGGTCGGCGTCGCTGACCGCGCCGTCGTCGCCGTCGTCGCCGTCGTCGCCGTCGTCGCCGTCGTCGCGGGTCGCGGTGCTGGTGTCCGACGTGCCGTCGCCGGTGTCAGCGTCGGTGTCGGTGTCGGTGTCGGCTGGCAGGGTGATGCCGGCGGTGATCGTGTTGCGGATGGCGGCGGCGCGGAGTTGGGCGAGGGCGGCCAGGGCGGTGTGCCGGCAGATCCCGTCCCAGGTACGGGCCTGGGTTTGGTCCCAGCCGAACACGTCCTTGCCCGTCTGGAAGGTTGTCTCGACCGGCCGGCGGCGCCCGGCGATGGTGATGAAGTAGGTCATGGTGGCCGGCCGGTCGGGTGGGGCCCAGCACAGGTAGAAGGTGTAGCTGTCGGGGCGGGAGAGCAGCCGCCGGATCAGCAGGTACTGCCCCGCCACGGCGGTGGCGGTCATGGCCCAGTCGCTGTAGCGGGGTCCTTTGGAGCCGTTCCCGACCGACCGGCGCTCGAACACCGCGTCCGCGGCGGCCTGCTCGGCCCGGATCGCCGCGCCCGAGGGCAGCCGGATCTGGTAGTCGCACGGGATGATCCCCACATAGGCCAGGCCGTGCTCGGCGGCCTTGTTGCGCAGCGGTTCACTGCGGCCGTAGACCTCGTCGAACGCGACCCACCCGGCCGGTGACCCGGCCGCCATCTGCCGGTCGAGCTGGTTCATGGCCAGCTGCGGCTTGGTGGCGAAGGTCAGCTCGTCGGGGATCCCGGCGGCCCGACGGCGGGGAGCATCGGATGCCCAGCGCTGCGGCATGTACACGTCGAAGTCGACCCAGGCCTGGCCGTTCGCGGTGACGTAGGCGCAGAACACGGTGGTCACGCAGTTCTCCACGGTGCCGGTGCACCCGGCGTGCTGGGGTGCCACGCACGCGGTGGCCTCGCCCTTCTTCAGCTGCGCGGTCTCGTCGATCGCGATCCCCGGCCCGATCAGATCCTGTGGCTCCTCGGGGATCCACGCGGCGGCCAGCCCGGGTAGCTGATCGCGCAGCCGTGTCCAGTCCCACTGGTACGCCCCGAGCAGGCCCTGCATCCGGCCCTGCCCGTCATGGCCGGCCGCTTCGGCCAGCGACCAGCAGTTCGCCTTCACCTCCGACCCCAGCACCGTCACGTAGTCCACCGCCACCTCGGTGCTGCGTCGCTGCGCCATCACCCCCCGCAGGACCGTCTCGATCTGGGCGTCCACGCTCGCCGTGCACTCGGCGAGGTCTTCTATGCTGGCCACCGCGGCCGTGTCGTTGTTGCTGTGATCCACAACCACTAGACGCGGCACGGCCGCACCCGGATTACATCCGTGTAATTTCGGCGCGGGTCAACCCACGGTCGCCACTCTCCGTAGCTGCCGGGCGATCGAGGTCAACTACGCTCGGCCACGAGCGATAACCCTTGGTGAAACCGCGACTGTAGTATTTGGACCCCGAGGCGCTCCGATGCGGACGCTTGACTGTCAGCGCATCCCCACGCTATGCCACGAGGTCGCCGTGCTCCGCCGCAGCAGCCCGAGACCACGCATCGAGTGGGCGGACCGCCCCGTGTTCGCCGCGCTCATCCAGCGGCTGCCCACGCGCTGCGCCGCCATCGCCTGGTCACCCCCGACACGATCCTGCGCTGGCATCGCCGCCTCGTACGCCGACGGTGGACCTACCCGAACCGGCCCGGACGAGATCGTGTCGGCGGCCGGTCACCGGGTCCGCGCACTCGAGCTTCGACCGCGTCGTATGACGCGTGCTACGACCGTTGCGTCCCACGCAGCGTCATGACTCGAAGGATCTTGCCAGATCTGCTGGTCAAACCCGGTGGGCCCCCCGGGGATCGAACCCCGAACGCGCGGAGTAAAAGAGCACACCAATTACCTGACTACAGCCGCTACCAGCGACAATAAGTCAATTTGATCAGACTCGACCGGCAGAAACGGCGTTGATCGACCTGAGTTCGCGTCACGCGCCGTGTCACGACTGCGGCCGCGGACACCCCGGTGGGCCCAGCTTGGTCAACCCTCTTGATCGGATCGTGAGCTTGCACGACCGGACCGCTGACACCACGATGTGGCGACATGACCGCCAGCATGTCCGATCCGGAACCACCTTCGCCAGCCCAGAAAGTAAGCAGGATCAGCACAACTTCGCTCAGCCTCGCTTTCGAGAGCGAACGGTCTCTGTGGGATCACGTCGGGGAGCAAATCCACAAGTGGCACTTTGTCGCCACGGCGTTGCCGCCAAGCACGGATGATGACTTCGACGACACGAGCGTGCATGTGGGGCGAGGTCGCATACTCGTGGTTGACCTGTACAACGAACGAGACCCTGTCGATGCGCTGGACGAGGACAGCGGGGACGCTGTGACCGTCGGCGCAGCGATCTTCGATTCCGGAGATCTGAATGAGGATTTTGCGGATCTGATCGAACCGCTCGGCGACCGCGTCCTGATCTTAGACAGCATCGAGATCGTGCCGGATTTGCGCGGCCAAGGGCTCGGGCCACTTATCGCTGGTTTGGCCATCACCGCACTCTCGGGAGGCGCTGTCGCCGCCGTGTGTTACCCGGCCCCATTTGAACGGCCCTCAGGCCCGGACGGGCAGCCCAGAGACTTCCGACCCGGCGAGCGGGAAGCCGCCGTCGCGAAGCTGTCCAAATTGTGGGCGACACTGGGGTTCGAGCACTTCCGCGATGGCGTGCATTACGTCAGCATGTCACATACGACATTCTCCGAGAGTTTCCAGAAGATCCTTGAGGATCACGGGCTGTCGTGACCAGCTACGCGAATACTCCACACTACACAACTCCGAGCACCTCTGGGTCTGACAACAGATCGAATTCGCTGAGATGAGGCGGCCTACTGCATGGCACCCGACAGCACGGGCCGACGCCGCCGAGTTCGGCTATGCGGGCTCGAGGGGCAACCAGGTTATAACCGCTCAGCACCCCAAGATCAAGGTGGTCGTGCCGGCCTTGGGGAACGGCACACACTCGTCGCCGGCGAGGTCAACGCCTACCGGGTGGGAGACCGCAGCCTCGTAGCTCGGCTCGCGGCAGGGTTTCGCGCCGATGAACCGCTGACCGAGACTGCGGGTTCTTCTTCTAAACGGCATGCGACTCCGCCCACGGCGACCGAGGACGCGTCGCTATCGCAGGCCTCGATCGGACGGGGCCTGCCCGTCGTGCAGGCGTTGTCCAACAGGACTTGCCTCGTCGTGCTGAACCCCATGGTGCCTGCCGCTAGCGGTTGCTCGCCCCTGCTGCGGCGCCGATCTCGCTGACATCAACATCGTTCTCGTGGATGGAAACGTAGACACATCGGCAGCGTGTGTGTACGTTTCCATCCATGGCGAGATCCGCCGAGCTAGCCGCCGAGAGAACGCTTGCCACGTTGCCGCCGACGTTCTCCTACACCGAGGCTCGCGCTGCCGGGCTGTCGGATCGACGGTTGTACGAGCTGCGTGACGCAGGAGTGATGGTACAGCTCGGCCGCGGCCTCTTCCGGCAGTCCGACTCAGCAAGCGAGGCCGATCCAGACCTGCTAGAGATCGCGCACCGCGCACCACAAGCGACGCTGTGCCTGACGACCGCCCTGGCTCGGCACGACCTCAGCGACGCCATTCCGGCCCGCATCGAGGTCGCCCTCCCCCGAGGGCAGCGGCATCCGCGCACCCAGGCTCCCGTGATCTGGCACAGCTTCGCCGTCGCCACGTTCGACCTCGGCTGTGACGAGCTGAACCTTCGCGAGGAGACGACCATAGGGATATACAGCCCGGAACGGTGCATCATCGACGCTTTCCGGCTGCGTCACCTCGAAGGCCCCGAGACAGCTATCGAAGCGTTGCGCCGCTGGCTGCGCCGCCGCGGGTCCCAACCCGCGACGCTGCTGAAGATGGCTCGCGCCTTTCCCAAAGCTGAGCCAGCATTGCGCGCTGCATTGGAGATCCTGCTGTGACCACCAAGCAGCGACCAACCCGACCGACGAACTGCATCAGCTCTACGCGCTGGAAGGCTTCCTGCCCGACTAGCGGCGTCCCCGTGCTCCGACCAGCTCGAACTCAAGGGCGGCATGCTGCTCGCCGCCTTCGACGCTCGCCGCCCAACCCGTGACGTCGACCTGCAAGCACGCGCGATCGTCGGCCAGCGCGACGATGTGCTCCAGCTCGTACGAAGCATCGCCACCGCCCCGTTGGCAGACGGCCTCACGTTCGATACCGACGCGGCGATCGCAGAGACCATCCGCGACGAGGACGAGTACAGCGGCGTACGCGTCACGCTCACCGCAACACTGGCCAGCGCGCGGCTCACACTGCACGTCGACGTCAACATCGGCGACCCAATCTGGCCTGCGCCACGCACGGTCGCCCTGCCCAGACTGCTCGGCGGGTCAATCGACCTGATTGGTTATCCGCTCCCCATGGTGTACGCGGAGAAGATCGTAACCGCGCTGCAGCGCGGCACGAGCAACACTCGCTGACGCGACTTCGCCGATCTTTACCTCCTCACCGGGCGGCACCAAGTCGAGGGAGCTGAACTGCAGGGCGCCCTTTCCGAGGTAGCCGCATACCGCCAGGTGGGGTTGTCATCGTTAGCGGACGCTCTCGATGGGTACGCCGCGCTTGCGCAACCGCGTTGGGTGCCGTGGCGTCACAAACAACAACTTGACGACCAGCTACCGGAATCCTTTGCGGACGTGCTCCATGTCGTGATCGGCTTCGCCGACCCCGCTCTCGCCGCCCAGGTAGACACCCAGCGATGGGACCCCAAGGCCCGACGATGGGTCTAGGGCATGGCGCCAACGCCCGGCGATCGGCGGCTTAGCTTGATCTTTAACCTCAGCCGAGTTGGCCGATCAGTTTTGTCCAGGTTGGACGGCGTGTCGGCGGGACATGGCACGGCCACCGTTTGATCCTCTTCGGGTTCCTCTCACAGAGCGCGAAGAGAAAGTCGGTGGCCGTGGTGGGCAGTGTGCCGGAAGGTCTGGTGCGGGGCCAGGGCGAGTCCGGGGTCGGTGTGGGTGATCTTGCCCGGTTTCGGCGGGCGTTCTACGGCTGTTTGAGCGCGCGGGCGGATGCGTTGTTCGAGTTGACCGATGCGGTGTTGTGTTCGGGTGGGCCGGTCACATCGTTGCCGGAGTTGTCGCTGTGCGGGGTGCATCGGCGTGGGCATGGGGGGATGTATGACGGGTTGGCGTGCGGTCGGATCGAGTTCGCCCGGTTGCGGATGAGCGTGGCGGGGTTGGGCCTGCCGCGGGACACGACGGGCCGGTTGCGGCTGGCGGTGGATGTGACGAGTTGGCCGCGCCCGGACGCGGAGTGCTCGCCGGGGCGTTCGCACGGTCATCGGTACTGCCGCTGCAACGGGACCCGGCAGACCATCCCGGGCTGGCCGTACTCGGTGATCGCTGCGCTGGAGACCGGTCGCACGTCCTGGACCCGGCTGCTGGATGCCGTGCGGATCGAGCCCGACGCCGACGTCACCGAGGTGACCGCGGCCCAGATCAGGGACCTGCTGGCTCGGCTGGTCACCGCCGGGGCCTGGCAGGCGGGACAGGCGCCGGTGCTGCTGGTCATGGACGCCGGTTACGACGTCATCCGGTTGTCGCATCTGCCGGCTGATCTGCCGGTGGTGCTGGTGGCCCGTATCCGCGGTGACCGGGTCATGCGCGGCCCGGCCGGGCCACCCCCGCGTCGGGGTGGACGCCCGCCCCGGCACGGGGCACGGGTCGAGTTGGCCGATCCGGCAACCTGGCCCGATGCGCAAGCCGAAGGCGTGCAGACCCATTCCCGCTACGGCCGGGTGCACGTACGGGCCTGGGGTGGGCTGCATCCCGAGCGGGAACGCCGGGCCGCCTGGGCGGATCACGCCGGCCCGTTGCCGATCATCGAGGGCAGCATCATCAACCTCACAGTTGATCATTTGCCCGGGGATCGGGCACCCAAGCCGATGTGGCTATGGTGCAGCGACCCGCAGGCTGCCGCGGCCGATGTGGACTGGTGGTGGCACTCCTACCTGCGCCGCTTCGACATCGAACACACCTTCCGCGACGCCAAACAAGCCCTCGGTGGCGAAGACCCCCAGTCCTGGAAGGGCGAGGGTCCGGCCCGGGCCGCCGCGCTGTCGCTGTGGCTCCACACCGCCATCTGGTGCTGGTACCTGAGCACCCACGCCGACACCACCAGCTGGCGGACCCGCCCCTGGTACCGCCACAAGCACACCGCCAGCTTCGCCGACGCGCTCGCCGCCCTGCGCAGAAACCTGTGGCGGCAACGAATTACAGCCATGTCGGCCAACCCCGCGCTCCACACGAAAATCACCAGCACCCTGCTCGACGTCCTCGCAGAAGCCGCCTGAAGATCATCAATGGTGCGAAAGTCCACGGTGAATGAGACTGCGAGTGAGACTGCGGAGTAGATCTCCCGGGCGTGAGCGACGCGCGGACCCTGCTCCTCCCCGGCTCCTCGTACTGGCCGCTCTGCTCGTCGTGGCGGTCGGGTCATGGGTGCCCGGAGGGCATCGCGTAGCGACGGTGCTGTGTGGGGCCAGGGGTCCCCGCACTGCGCCGCCCTTGACGCGGCCGGCGCGGCGTGGAGGATGACCGGCCGAGGTAGCCGCGACCCATCGGGCTCCCTCCCCGAGGCCGCTGGCCTCCCACGCTTTCGAGTTCTGCCGACGGCCGTACGGCTGCGGCCGCTGACGTCGCGGCCTGTGCCGTCACACCTGCAGCGACCATCACGGACCCGCCCGGACGGGGGTGAACGAGACTAGTCTAGGCCACGCGCCGTGAGATAGGCCGATCGGCCGTCGATCCATGGGGGCCGGGGTCGGTATGATGTCGCCGCGATCCGGGAGATCCCGGCCGGCGATGGGTGGGGCGTGGCCGAGGTCCTGAGGGGTGCCGGAAACCGCCGCGGCGTGGTCGTCGTCGGCGTGGACGGGTCCGGGCGCACCCACCGCCTCGCGCAGCTCGCGGGCCCGGACGCGGTGTGGCCGCCCCGTTTCCGGGACACGGCCGATCTCGTCGCGCTGGTGGAGAAGGCGCTGGAGGAGCGGGCGGAGATCGTCGTCGACGACGCCCACCTCCGGCCGCCCGAGCTGCTGCGGCGGCTCGCCCAGGCCGTCGAGGACGGTGCGGTGGTGCTGATCGCGCGGCGCCCGACCGTGCGGCTGCCCGAGCTGGCGGCGCTCGACGGGGCCGTGGCGGCGACCGGGGCGGTGGAGATGCTCGCCCCGCTGCCCGACGAGACGATCGCGACGCTGCTCGGCGACGCGCCGGCCGCGACGGTCGCGGCGTGCGCGGGGTCCCCGACCGTCGCGGCGGCGCTGGTGGGCTGGTCGGGCGCCGACCCGATGCCCGCGGCGCTCACCGCGCTCGTGCAGCGCCGCGTCGCGGTGCTCTCCCGCCCCGCGGCGGCGCTCGTGCCGGTGCTCGCCGAGCGCCTCCCCCTCGACGCCCCGGTCCTGGCCCGGCTCGCCGGCGTCAAGACGATCGCGGTCGCCTACGCGCTGGACGAGCTGGTGGAGGCCGGACTCCTCGTGCCTGGTGCCGACGCGCTGGTGCCGGCCGTGGCCGCGGCCGTCCGGGGCGCCGCGGCACCGGGCGCCCGGCGAGCCCGGGGCGCGGCCGTCGCGGCCGCGGTGGTCGACGCTGCCGGGAGCCCAACGACCGGCGGCCGCTCGCCCGACCCGTCCTCGGCGCACGAGTTCGCCGTCCGGATGCGCGAGCTGGGCGTGCAGAGCGGGCCGGCGGTGGCGTTGCGCCTGGCCGCGGCCCGCGGGCTCGCCCCGACCGACGCGGCGACCGCCCACGACTGGGCGCAGGAGGCGCTCACCCTCCTGCCCGACGACGCCGACAGCGCCGGGGTCCGGGAGGACGCCGCGCTCGTCGAGGCAGAGGCGGCGATCGTGCTCGGGGTGCCGTCGGAACGTCCCGGTGACGAGCCGGTGGAGGGACCGCACGCCGAGCGGTGGGCCGTGCTCCGCGGCCTGCGGGCCGCCCAGGACGGCCGGGCCGCGCGGGCCGTCGAGGAGCTCGACCGCGGCGGCGAGGTGGGCGCCGTGCTGGCGGCACCGCTGCAGTTCGGCACGGGCCTGCCCGTCGGCCCCGGGTCGGTGGCGGCCTCCACGACGGCGGAGCTGCTGCGTCGCACCGCGGCGGCCGCCGTCCGTCCCTACGACGCGCTGCCGCTCGTCGTCGAGGCCGCCGAGGCGCTCGACCGCGCCCCGGCCGCGCCGCTGCTGCCGGACACGCCGCACGCGCTGGGCGCGGTGCTGGCCGTGCTGGCCGGTGACCCGACGACCGCCGACCACCTCCTGCGGCGCGCATTGACCGACGCACCGACCAGCGCGCAGCGGACCCGGCACGTCCTGCTGCGCGCGTGGATCGGGCTGCGGACCGGGCGCTACGCCGAGGCGGTGCGCGTCACCAGCGAAGGCGGTGACGCCCCCGGGGATCTCCCCGGTGCGCGCGAGGAGCTCCTGCTCACCTGCGTCGCGGCCGGGCTGGCCCGGCGCTCGGGGGACATCCCCGCCCTGCGGGCGGCCTGGACGGCGGCCGAGCCGCTGCTGGTGCGCCGGGCCGCGGACCTCTGGCAGCTCGAACAGCTCGAGGAGCTGGCCGTCGCCGGGGCCCGGCTGCGCCAAGAGCACCGCACCGAGCCCGTGCTCGCGGTCCTGGAGTCCGCACTCGACGCGCAGGGTCGGCCGGTCGCGTGGGAGGCGGCGATGGCGTGGCTGCGCCTGCAGTGCGCCGTGGTCCGCGACGACGTCGACGCCGCCGATGAGGCGACCGCCCGCCTCGACCGGGCCGTCCCGCTCGCTCCTCCCCCGGGCCGCCCCCCGGACGGGCTGGACCGGGCCCGGGCGCAGGCGGCGGCGGCCCGGTGCTGGCGGCGGGCACTGCGCGGCGAGGTCGACGCGGACGCCGTGGTCGAGGCGAGCGCCCGGCTCGTGTCCGCCGACCTGCCGTGGGAGGGCTCATGGCTGGCCGGGCAGACCGCGATCAGGGCCGTCGACCCCGCGGTGGCCCGGCAGCTGCTCGAACGGGCGCGCGCCCTCGGGGCCACGGCCGCCGAGCGCCCGGCCACCTCCTCCTTCGTCCTCAGCGAGCGCGAGCGCGAGGTCGCCGAGCTGGTGCGGGCTGGCCGCACGCACCGCGAGATCGGCGCGCAGCTCTACCTGTCACCGAAGACCGTCGAGCACCACGTCGCGCGCATGCGGTCCAAGCTGGGCGCCGGCACGCGGGCGGAGTTCCTGGCCGCGCTGGCCCGGGTGCTGGACGGAGCGACGGGAGCGGCGACGACCGTGGGCTAACGCCGCCCGGGGTCCCCTCGACGCACCTGGGGGGACATCCCCCTGTCGAGGGGGGTCCCCCGCACCACAAGCTCTTCCCCAGAGCCCGCCGCCCGGCCGGGTCCGCGCCAAGGAGAACATCATGAGCACCGACCTCACCACCCTGATCCACGACCTGCTCGCCCGGCTGTTCAGCGACCCCGTGGCCGCCGAGCACTTCGCGCAGGACCCGCACGGCACCCTGGCCGCGCAGGGCATCTCCGACCACGACCTCAGCACCGTCAACGTGCCGCAGGTCGTGCAGCAGGTGGCCGCGACCCAGCCGCTGCCCCAGGCGACCCACGAGGCGCTGAACCAGTACGTGTCGCAGGAGTCCTCGCACCACGCCTCGTTCGACACCCACCACGGCGGCGGGTCGCTCGACCACTTCATCCAGCAGGTCCGGCAGGTCCAGGAGATCGTGCACAACGAGCACTACACGAGCGAGTACAACAGCTACGACGACCACAGCACGACCATCGACACCGGCGACCACATCACCGCCGGCGGCGACGTCTTTGACGGGCACTTCGGCGACACCACCATCGGGACGGGCAGCGGGACCACCGTCGGCCACGCCGGTGGCGACGTCCTGACCGGCCCCGGCGCCGTCGACGTGCACGGCCCGAACGACGGCAACATCAGCACCGGCGACGGCAACGTGCAGGCCGGGGGCAACATCGACGGCCCGGTGAACACCGGCGCGGGCGGCATCGCGTCCGACGGCCCGGTCAACACCGGTCAGGGCGGCGTCGCCTCCACGGGCAACGAGGGCCAGATCAACACCGGCGAGGGCGCCTCGCAGGTCGGCGGCGACAACACCGGCGTGGTCAACACCGGCACGAACACCGGTGTCCAGGCCGGCGGCAACGTCAGCGACACCAACGTCGGCAACGGCAACACCAACGTCCACTCCGGTGACCACAGCCCGATCAACTTCGGCAGCGGCTCGGCCAACGACGTCGACCTGCACGGGTCTCACTTCGGTCAGGGCGCGACGGTCGGCGTCGGCGGCTCGACGACCGGCAGCACCAACATCTCGGACAGCGGCAACACCACCAACACGAACAGCAACAACACGACCGACAGCCACGACCACATCGACAGCCACGACCACACCAACGTCGACAGCAACAACCACGTCGAGACCGACAGCCACGACCACACCAACATCCACCAGAGCAGCGACAGCCACGATCACCTCTTCAGCGACAACAACACCGACATCCACCAGCACACCGAGAGCCACGAGCACGTCGACAGCCACGACCACGTCGACATCTGACGCGACCGACGCTCACCGACGCTGCGGCAGGGCCGGGCGCCGCCCCGGACCTGCCGCAGCGGTCCGTCCCGAGGGAGAACCTGATGGCAGAGGCAGCACCCGCCGAGGGTGGCGCGGACGTCACGGCCGCCGCCGGAGCGCTGGTCGACATGGCGACGCAGGCTGCCGAGGTCTTCGGGCGCCCCGACCTCGTCGACCGCCTGCGCCGCGCGGGGCGGTCGCTCGACGACCCCGGCATCCACGTCGTCGTCGCCGGGGAGTTCAAGAAGGGCAAGAGCTCGCTGGTCAACGCGCTGCTGGGAGCCGCGGCGTGCCCGGTGGACGACGACGTCGCGACGGCCAAGCCGATGTACGTGCGCTACGGGGAGACCGCCGAGGCGACCGTCATGGTCGAGGGCGACCCGATGCGTCGCCAGCCGATCCGCGTGGACGACGTCCGCCAGCACGTCGTGGAGGACTACAGCGGACAGTTCGTGCCCAGCGAGCGCGCCCCCGTCGTCGGGGTCGAGGTGCGCCTGCCCCGCACCCTGCTGCGCAGCGGGCTGGTCCTGGTGGACACGCCGGGCGTGGGGGGTCTCGGGTCCGCGCACGCCACCAGCAGCCTCGCCGCGATCTCCATGGCCGACGCCGTGGTGTTCGTGACCGACGCCTCCCAGGAGCTGACCGCGAGCGAGCGGGCGTTCCTGCGGCACGCCCGCCGGCTGTGCGACACGGTCGTGTGCGTGCTCGCCAAGATCGACTTCTATCCGGCGTGGCGGCGCATCCTCGAGCTCGACCGGCAGCACCTGGCGGCAGACGGCGTGTCGGTGCTGCCGGCGTCGTCGTCGATGCGGCTGCGCGCGATCCGGGCCGGCGACTCCGCGCTCAACCAGGACTCGGGGTTCCGCGAGGTCGTCGCGTTCGTCAACGAGCGCGTCGCGGGCGGCGCGACGCAGCGGGTCGCCGCCTCGGCGGCCGCCGACGTCGTCGCGGTGTGCCGGCAGATCGAGGGGCAGTTCGAGGCCGAGCAGGCGGCGCTGGAGGACCCGGAGTCGGCGCGTGCGGTCATCGCGGAGCTCACGCGCACGAAGGAGCGCGCCGAGTCGCTGCGCGCCGTCGCGGCGCGGTGGCAGCAGACGCTCAACGACGGCATCGCCGACCTCACCTCCGACGTCGACCACGACCTGCGCTCGCGCATTCGCTCGGTGTCTGAGGAGGTCGACAACCTGCTGGAGGACACCGATCCCGCGGACGTCTGGCCGCAGATGCAGGGCTGGCTGCAGCAGGCCGTCGGTGAGGAGATCGTCGCCAACTACACCTACCTGCGCGACCGGGCCATCGAGCTGAGCGCGCGGGTGGCCGAGCACTTCCGCGACGCCGCCGGTGAGGTGCTCGACCGGCTGGAGATCTACAGCCCCGGGTCGGCGTTGACGTCGTCCGGCATCGAGCCGAAGCTGAAGCTGGAGCGCGAGTCCACCGGCAAGAACGCGTTGACCGCGCTGCGCAACTCGTACATGGGCATGGCGATGTTCACGGTGCTCGGCGGCGTGGCGCACATCGCGCTGGGACCGCTGGTCAGCGTGGGCGTCGGGCTCATGATGGGCCGCCGCGGGTTGCGCGACGAGAAGAAGCGGCAGGTCCAGCAGCGGCGCACGCAGGCGCGCATCGCCAGCCGCCGGTACTGCGACGACATCAGCTTCGCCATCGGCAAGGACTCGCGCGACACGCTGAGAAGGATCAACCGGCAGCTCCGCGACCACTACGCCGCGCGCGCCGAGGAGCTCAACCGGTCCAGCGCCGAGGCGCTCCGCGCGGCGAACGACGCGGCCCAGCGCAGCGGCGGCGAGCGGGAGCGGCGCCTCAAGGACCTCGCCGCCGAGCTCGCCCGGCTGCGGGAGCTGCGCCGGCGCGCGGAGGCCGTGCTGACGGCCACGAGCCCCGTGGGGAGTGCTCGGTGACCCTGCTCGACGACGCGCGCGGGGTCGTCGACTCGGCCCTGCGCCTCTACGCGGGGTCGCCCGAGGAGATCGAGCTCGTCGGTCTGCGACGCCGTCTCGACGAGCCGCTGCGCGTGGCGGTCGCCGGACGCGTCAAGGCCGGCAAGTCGACGTTGCTCAACGCCCTGGTCGGGGAGCGGCTGGCCCCGACGGACGCGGGCGAGTGCACCCGTGTCGTCACGTGGTACCGCGACGGGCACACCTACCGGGTCGACGTGCAGCCCGTCGACGCGCCAGCGCGTCAGGCCCGGTTCACCCGCGACGGCGGGGCCCTGGACATCGACCTGGGCGGCCTGCCGCCCGAGCGGATCGAGCACATCGACGTAACGTGGCCGTCGCAGGAGCTGCGGCGCGCCACCCTCATCGACACCCCGGGCATCGGGTCGCTGACCGAGCACGTCTCGCGCAAGACCTGGCAGTTGCTCGCCGTCGACGATGACGAGGCGCCCGCCGACGCGGTACTCTACCTGATGAAGCACCTCCACGTCGACGACATGGAGTTCCTGCGCGCGTTCCACGACACCGAGGTCTCGCGCCCCAACCCGGTCAACGCGATCGGAGTGCTGTCGCGAGCCGACGAGATCGGTGTCGGCCGGCTGGACTCGATGGCCTCGGCGCGCCGCATCTGCTCGCGGTTGACCCACGACCTGCGCGTGCGTCGCGTGGTGCAGACGGTCGTGCCGCTCGCCGGCCTGCTGGCCGAGACGGCCGCCACCGTCACGCAGACCGAGTTCGCGCACTTGAGCATGGTCGCCGCGCTCGCCCCGGCCGAAGTCGAAGACCTGCTGGTCTCCGCCGACCGGTTCCTCGTGGAGCGCCCCGAGCTGCGGCTGACCGACCTCGAGCGCGAGGCGTTGCTGGCGCGGTTCGGCGTCTTCGGCGTCCGGCTGGCCTCGGTGCTGATCCGGCAGGGCGTCACGACGACCGCGACGACGTTGGCCCAGGAGCTGACGAAGCGCAGCGGCCTCGAAGGGCTGAACGACGTGCTGCGCACGCTGTTCTTCGACCGTCGCGACGTGCTCAAGAGCCGCTCCGCTCTCCTGGCGATCGACTCCCTGCTGCGCCGCCGGCCGCCCCGCGGCGACGGCTCCGGGCTGGCCGCGCAGGTCGAGCGGGTCCTCGCCTCGGCGCACCCGTTCAACGAGCTGCAGGTGCTCTCGGCGATCCGGGCCGGGTGGGTGCCGGGCAAGCCGACCGTGCTGGACGGCCTCGAGCAGGTCCTCGGCGGCGAGGGCGGCGACCCGCGCACCCGGCTGGGCCTGGAGTTCGACGCCGACGATCAGGCGGTGCGCAGCGCCGCGGCCCAGGCGCTGGAGCGGTGGCAACGCCGCGCCGAGAGCCCGATGACGCCGCACCCGCTCGCCGTCGCCGCCCGCGTGGCGGTCCGGACGTGCGAGGGGATCCTGACGCGGCCGGACGCCTCGACCTGAGCCCGCTTAGGCGTGGTGAGGCTCGTCGCCGTCGAGCAGGGCGGCCGGGTCGGGGTGAGCCGCGTCGAGGTGGTCGTGGTCGAGCAGCTCTGACGTCGAGTCGTGGTGGACCGGCTCCGGTTCGTGATCGTGCACGTCCTCGTGGCTAACGTCGTGGTCGTACTCGTCGACGTTCTGGACGTGGTCGTGCGCCGGGGACGTCTCGCCGTGGTGGGCGGCGTCTCCGCGGTCGGGCGGGTCGCCGGTCTCCGCGCCGTGCCCGGTGCCGAAGGACCCGAGCGCATGGTGGGCCGCTCCGCCGTGCGGCGAGCCCGGGTGCAGCCCGTCGACGTCGGCGGGGTCGACGTCGAGGTGGTGCACCGGTTCGTGCAGGTCGTCGGGGTGCGCGTCGTCGAGCGTCGCCGGGTCGACGTCGACGTGGTGCTCGGCCGGCGCGGGGACGTCGACGAGGCCCTCGCCGTGGTCGACCACCGGGGCCGACGCGAGCAGCGACAGGCCGTGGTGCGCGGTCGCCGGCTCGCCGGTCGGGTCGTCCACCGGCACCGGGCCGTGGGCCACGGCGAACGGAGACAGGTGCTCGGCCACCTCCAGCGGGGCCGTGCCGGCGTAGTCGACGATCGCCTGGCTCACCAGCGAATCGGGCACGTCGCCGAAGCCGGCGGCACGAAGCAGGTCGGCGGGATCCCCGCCGTCCCCACGGGACAGCTCCGCGAACAGCTCGCGCAGGCTCGGTCCGGCTTCCACTCCACCACTGTAGGAACGGGCCGCGTCGAGGGACTCGGGGATATCCCCCTGATCCCGGTACGGGGGCTGGCGCTCGTGACGCGGCGCTCGGATCTCCCTAGCGTTCGCGGCAACGGATGACGGACGGGGACACGATGTACACGCTCGGGATCGACCTGGGAACGACGTTCTCGGCAGCCGCGGTCTGGCGCGGCGGGCACGCCGAGATCTCCTCGCTGGGGAGCAGGGCGGCGACCATCCCGTCGGTCGTACTGCTGCGCGAGGACGCCTCGGTCCTCACGGGCGACGCGGCGAACCGGCGCGCCACCAGCGAGCCCCACCGGGTCGCGCGGGAGTTCAAGCGGCGGATCGGCGACACGACCCCCGTGCTGCTCGGCGGCTCGCCCTACAGCGCGGAGGCGATCACGGCGCGCCTGCTAAGGGCGGTCGTGGAGCAGGTCACGTCCGCCGAGGGCGGCCGGCCCGAGGCGATGGTCCTGTCCCACCCCGCGAACTGGGGGCCGTACAAGATCGACCTGCTCGCCCAGGCCGTCCGGATCGCCGACGTCGACATCCCCGTCAGCTACGTCACCGAGCCCGAGGCCGCCGCGATCTACTACGCGACCCAGCAGCGCGTCGCCGCCAGCAGCATCGTCGCCATCTACGACCTCGGCGGCGGCACGTTCGACGCCGCGGTCCTGCGCCGCACCGCCGACGGCTTCGAGGTGCTGGGCGAGCCCGAGGGGATCGAGCGGCTCGGCGGGATCGACGTCGACGCCGCGGTCTTCGACCACGTGACCCGCGCGCTCGGCGGCAAGCTCGATGAGCTCGACGAGGACGACCCGGCGGCCGCCACCGCCGTCGCCCGACTGCGCGCGGAGTGCGTCGACGCCAAGGAAGCGCTGTCGTCGGACACCGACGTCACCATCCCGGTGATCCTGCCCAACGTCAGCACCGACGTGCGGCTCACCCGCAGCGAGCTGGAGGCGATGGTCCGGCCCGCGCTGCAGGACACCATCGACGCCCTGCGCCGGGCCCTGCGCTCGGCCGACGTCGCCCCGGACGACGTCGCGAGCGTGCTGCTCGTCGGCGGCGCCTCGCGGATGCCGCTGGTCAGCCAGCTCGTCGGCGCGGAGATCGGGCGGCCGGTCGCCGTCGACGCCCACCCGAAGCACTCGGTCGCGCTGGGCGCGGCCTGGCTCGCCGCCGTCGCCGCGGGCGCGGTGGCCCCGGTGCGCGCTCCGGTCGAGCCGGGGCAGGAGAGCCCGGCCGACGCCGCCGACGCGATCCCGGCCGGTGCCGCGGGGGCGGCGGCGGTCGCAGCCCCGACCGTGGCCCCGACCCCGGCCGGCGGCCTACCGCCGCAGGCGACCCCCGGCGGCGGGTTCCCGCGCACCGACGAGTTCACGGTGCCCCAGCCGCGCCAGGAGGCCTACCCGACGCAGCTCCTCGGTGACGCACCCCCGCGCCTCGGCGCCGTGGGGCCCGCGACCCCGCCGGGACGCAGCCGGCCGGACTTCGCCCCGGCCGGCGCGGCGGCGACCGAGGCGCCCCGGAAGAAGACCCGCCCGATGCTGCTGACCGCCGCTGCCGCGGTCGCGATATGCGGCGGAGTCGTCGTCGGGGCGCCGCAGCTGCTCGGGAAGTCGAAGGCGCCCGCCGCGCCGCCCGCCGTCACCCCGGTAGTGGCGACGTCGACGGTCCTGCTGACGCCGAGCACCGTCGCGGTGACGCAGACCCCCGAACCGGAGCCCGCGCCGGCCGAGCCGCCCGCGACGCACCGGCGGGCGTCGGTGCCCACCCGGCAGGAGGTTCAGCCGGCGCCGGTCGCGCCCCCGCCGGAGGTGCAGACCCAGACCCAGGTGATCACGGAGGAAACGACGATCACCCACACCGACGACACGACGCCGCCCACGACGACGCCCACGACGCCGCCCACGACGCCGCCCACGACGCCGCCCACGACGCCGCCCACGACGACGCCCACGACGACGCCGGGCACCGGCACGGGCACCGGCACCGGCACCGGCACCGGCACGGGGCGGGGCACTGGGACGACCCCTTGACCCGGGGTCACTCCGTGTAGACCGCGTCCGGCGACCGGCGCAGGATCTCGTCGACGGTCTGCTCGACCGTGAGCTCCGAGGTGTCGAGCCAGAGGCCCAGCCGTGGGGTGTCGTCGCGGAGCCCCGGTCGAGGAGGTCGACCGTCCAGTGCCGGCAGCTGTCCTTGCCGCGCCGACGCTCCCGCTCGGCGACGACCTCGGCGCGCGGGGCCAGCACGACCACGTGCAGGGCCCGCGTTCGGAGTCGTGTCGAGCCGGCCGTTGATGATCCAGCGGCGGAACCGGTCGCCGTGCCCGTGCACCCCTGTGCCGCGTGACGGTCACCAACCTCCACGCGGCACGAGGTGAACACCAGCGCCCGTCGATCTTGTCGGCATGTCGACGGGTCTCCACCCGCGGGAACCGCGCGGCCATCCGGATCGAGCAGCCTGTCCGCCGCCGCCCAGACCCCGGCCTCTACGCGATGGCCCACGGCCACCGCCTAATCTTCAGATGTCGACACAACGGACGAGGATCACGCGGTGGCCGTGCCGCGCTCGGGACCGCGGCACTGCAAGATCTCGATCTACCGCTGGAGCTCTAGCGCCTGAAGTGATCAACCGAGAGAAGACGTGACGTCACCCTGTGGCGCAGATGACCGCTACAAGGGGTCGGTGTTCGCGCCATGTGACCGATCGATAACATCAGGTGTCCCCCCAGAAGAGGTACACATGGGAATCCGTGCCGTCACTGGCTATATCGCACAGCCATTCTGCTGGCGTACTGGCTGTGGATGGTCGCCTCGACCGCTCCGTAGCTCCGCAAGGGCCCTCGGGATCGGCGGATTCGGCTCCGTGTCCTGCTGATCAAGACGGCGGCCTTCGCGCTCACCGCGGTCGTCGTCGGCATCGTCCACTACTGGGGCCACGGCCTGGTGGCAGGTCGTCGTGGCGCTGCGATCGCGGCGGCGCTGGGGGTGCTGCTGCGTCGGCAGTACCGCCGGACGGCGGGCGGCGAAGGTGCGCTGCTCGGTCTTCCAGGTCTTAAGCGAATTCTTGCGAAGCCGAGCCTTGCGTCGCCACTACGTCCATCGGTACCCCCTGGGTCAAGCTCGGTGAAGTAGCTGGCGGCATCGTGCCAGCAGCCGCGCGCCGCGCGGGGACCGGCCGCAGGCCGCACGCCCCGCGCGAGCGCCTGCGGCCGCATTGGACACAGGGCCGCGCGGCGCCCGCAGGGCGCCGCCTTGATTCAAGAATCGAAAGTCTGAACGCCGCCCTCACCGCTTGACTGGGCGCACCATTCGCGTACCCATCAGATCGGCCGCACGACGGTCCGCCTCGCCGACCCACGCCGCGTAAACACGTAGTGTGGTCGCCCCGCCACCACTGTGACCAAGTCGGCCAGCAACAGTACGGAGGTCCATCCCGGCGGTTAGAAGTTCCGTTGCGGAGTAGTGACGGAGTGCGTGCAGATGGCTGTCGATGCCGAGTCCTGCGCACATCCGGCCGTAGCGGTGGGTGACGCCGCTCGGGTCGGCAGGCGGCTCGTGCAACGGCTGGTGAGAGAAGAGGAACGCATCGGCGGTCGGTTCGATACCGATCTCTCTCGCCTGCTGCTCATACCTCGCCCGATGCTCGGCCAGGACCACGACGGTCTCGGCGTCGAGGGCGATGCGGCGCATCTGGTGGGTCTTCGTGTCCTTCTCAATCCCTTGCTGGCTCGATCGCACAAAGTTCCGGCGGATCGCCAGCATCCCGCCAGCCAGGTCGACGTCCGTCCAACGCAGCGCGAGCAGCTCGGCCCGTCGCATCCCCGTGACCATGACCAGCCAGACAAGCGTGCCCCACGTCTCGTCCTGCTCCCACGCAGCCGCAACGATCCGCGCCGCCTCGGCCGAGCTCGGCGGCTCCGGCTGCGGGGCCCGCTGTTTGGGCTTCCGCGCGATGTCGGCCGGGTTGGACCGGATCCATTCCCACCGCACTGCGGCACCGAGCGTGGCGCTGATGATCCAGTGGACCTGCCGGATCGCCGAGGGCGACATCGGCGAACACCGGTGCGGCGGGCACTCGACGACCGTGCAGCCAGCCTTGGCGCAGTCGTGGGCCTCGCGGCCTGGGCGGCCAGCTCGACGCTTGTGGCGGACCTCGTAGCACTGGTGCCCGAACGTGGTGCGGTGGTCGACGGCCGGCTCGCCGTTGCGACAGCGGTGGCGGCAGCGTCGGAGTTCCGCGTACAGCTCCTCCAGCATCTTCGTTGTGACCTTGGCGATGGGGACGGCGCCGAGCGCGGGCTCGATCGTGCGCCGGATGTAGCCGCGGTACCCGTCGAGCGTGGTCTCCTCGGCCTCGTGCGTCCTCAGCCAGTCGTCGAGGGCCGCGCCGAACGTCGCCTTGGTCCGCGGGTTGCGCTGCTCGTCGACCTGACCGAGAAGCCGCGTGAGGATCTTCTGCGCCTCACCCTCGGTGGGCGCCGAGTCAGTGAGGTAGTTCGGCTTGCCCGTGATCGGGTCCTTGCCGGCGTAGACGAGCACCTGGAAGGAGCCGCCGCGCTGGCGGATGTGCCCGCGCGAGCGGCGCCCCTTCGATCGGGTGCTCGCCACTCTCAGATCGTACCGAATGACAGAGTCATTGACAGACGATCAGCAGTAGCCTCCCGAATGCGCTAATTTCGCTGATCAGAGGCGG
>CAVSJZ010000056.1:0-216605 GCA_963728105.1 uncultured Actinomycetota bacterium
CGGGAAAATCAGGGTGGTGAAGACGGCTTTTCGGGGCCGCTTTTTGCCCACCTGGGCCATGGCGGGTTGCCGGGTAAGCAATAGGTAAGCTCGCGAAGGCAGGTTTCCGGCGGCCGATTCCATTGTTGAGGCCGGATCAGGCGTTGCCAGTGCATGGGCGCCAACGGCGAACTCTCCCAACGGATCGTGCTTACCTCAATGGCTGTATCCGGGCGGGTAGGCAACTCTGGTACGCGCCGGCGGGAATCGCATCGTGTGCATTGATCTCCACGATCCCGCGCATGGCGGCACGGTGCCGGTGCAATGGCCAGCACATTGTCGGGCCAACACATCCTCTCCCTTGTCATGCCCTCAACCGCCTACGTAGGTGATGCGGCATGCTGGAAGGTTTGAATTAGCGCGGTTCGCTATTAAGGTATAATGGCGATAGACCACTTTAATAGAGGCGAGGCGAACTAAAGGGTCGCGTGTGACAGACGGAGAGAATCAAAGGCTCGGCGCCTGGGTTGAAACGAGCGCGGGAGGCGAGCGCGTGCGCGCCTATGTGCCTGCCCCGCTGCCGCCGAAGCCGCCCGAACTGGGGCGGTTCATGCACGTCTACGAACGCGCCATCGCCGCGGTCGGACGCCTCGACGGCGTGACGACGATCCTGCCCTCGACGCCTTTGTTCCTCTACATGTACGTCCGCAAGGAAGCCCTCCCTGTCCTCGCAGATCGAGGGCACGCAGTCTTCGCTGTCCGACCTGTTGCTGTTCGAAAATCACGAGGCGCCGGCGGTCGAACTCGACGACGTGACCGAGGTTTCCAACTACGTCGCGGCGATCGAGCATGGCGTCTCCCGGATGCGGGGTGGATTTCCTCTGTCGCTCCGGCTGATCCGCGAAATGCACGCCATCCTGCTCAAATCGGGGCGTGGCGCCGCGAAGCAACCGGGCGAGTTCCGCCGGTCACAGAACTGGATCGGCGGAACCCGGCCCGGCAACGCACTGTTCGTGCCTCCGCCGCCGGACCGGCTGGACGAATGCCTCGATGCGCTGGAGCGCTTCCTTCACAGCGAAGATGCCGCGCTTCCGCCGCTCATCCGGGCTGGTCTGGCCCACGTCCAGTTCGAGACCATCCACCCCTTCCTCGACGGCAACGGGCGCCTGGGCCGGCTGCTCATCACGCTGATTCTGTGTGAGGCAGGGGTATTACGCGAGCCGATCCTCTATCTCAGCCTGTTTCTGAAATCCCGGCGCGACGACTGTTACCGCCTCCTGCAGGAGGTCCGGCAGGCCGGGACGTGGGAGACCTGGATGGAGTTCTTCCTGACCGGCGTCGCGGAGACCGCCGAACAGGCAGCCGCGACGGCGCGCGATCTGATCGCAATGTTCGACGCCCATCGACAGACGATCGCCGGGCTCGGCCGAGCGGCCCCGTCGGCGCTCCGGGTCCACGAGCTGATGCAAGCCAGTCCGATCGTCACCATCCAGACGGTCTCCGAAAAGCTCGCCGTCTCCTTCCCAACCGCCAGCATGGCGCTGGAAAATCTCGCCAGGATCGGTGTCGTGCACGAAACCACAGGCCGACAACGCGGCCGGATCTACGCCTATTCGGACTATCTGGCCTTGCTTGACCGCGGAACTGATCCGCTGCCGACCTGAAAAGTTACAAAGTTCCGCCCTTCTCACAAACGACCCTTTCCGGGGAACCGGCGGATCACGATCGGCCCGGTGGACAGCAGGCCTCATTTTGGCACCCGGCCGGATCGGGTGCTTTGTAAGGTGTCGGCTCGGTGACAGAGCCTGATGCGAGTGAAGAATGTCACACTGGCCGAGCCGCCGGGGGAGGCTATGCCACCCTCCATGCCGTCGCGCCACATCACCCGCCTGGAAACCGTCAGCGTCACCGTCCCGGAAACGGCGCTGGAAGCCTATCGAAGCGGCGCTGGACAGCGCCTGCGACACGGTCGGCTTCTTCCGCGACGAGGCGACCGGCGACTGGCGCGTGGAAGGGGTGAAGCCGGTCGGCGCGCGGCGAACCGGAGCTTGCCGCCGCGCCTCGCCCTGGCGGCCGGCCTGACCGGCCTTGCCGCCCGGCTGGAGCGCAGCGAGACCCCGGCCGAAGGCTGGCTCGCCCGCAGCTATGCCGGGTTCCCGGAACAGCGCATCGGCCGCCGCTTCGCCGTGCGCGGCACGCATCTGCCGCCGCCGCAGCGTGCCCGGCCGGATCACGCTGCTGCTCGACGCCGGCCTGGCGTTCGGTTCCGGCGAGCACGGCTCCACCCGCGGCTGCCTGCTGGCGCTGGAGCACGTGGCCCATCGGCGGCCGCGGCGCATCCTGGACCTGGGCACCGGCTCCGGCATTCTGGCGATCGCCGCCGCTCGGCTGTTGCGCCGGCCGGTGCTGGCGACCGACATCGAGCCGTGGTCGGTGCGGGTGGCGCGGGAGAACGCCGCGCTGAACGGCGTGGCGCACCTGGTGCGGCCAATCCTGGCGGATGGCTGGCGCGACGTGCGGGTGCGTGCCGGCGGGCCGTACGATCTGGTGTTTGCCAACATCCTGGCGCGGCCGCTTTGCCTGATGGCGCGGGACCTGGCGACGCATCTGGCGCCGGGCGGCACCGCGATCCTGGCGGGGCTGCTGACCAACCAGGCGCGCGCGGTTGCTGGCGGCGCACCGGTGGCAGGGACTGCGGCTGGAGCGGATGATTGTCGCGCGGCCCTGGGCTACGCTGGTGCTCCGCCGCACCGCAGTCGAGCGCGCCTGAACGGCGCGCTCGTGCTCACTGCGGAGGCGGAGGCCCCGAACTCAGCCCTCGCTGCGGGCAACCAGGTCGGCGTTGTGCGCCGAGTCGAACACGCGGCGCAGGTCGGCGCGGCTCAGACCGATATCCAGCAGTTCGCGGTCGCTCATCATCTCCAGTTCGGCCATGGCGGCCTGCTTCTCGCGCCAGGCCTGGAGATCGGCGATGCGGGCGGCAAGCCAACGGCCGAAGGTCGGCTTCGGCAGTTCGGTAGGCAGCGTAACGCGGCCGAGGTTCGGCTCCTCGAAATGCGCGTCCACATAGGTCAGATTGGGAAGTTGGAAGGCAAGTTGGTCTCTTGGCGATCGGGGCACTCATGGGTCTCTATCCCATCTGGTCCACCCGGGTCTGGCGCGACGTCGTCGCGGCGGGGCGCTCCCGGGTCTTTCTGCACTGCAACATAAGATTTCGCTGCATGTTGCGATAATTGCCAATTCGCTCCGCCTGCTCTGCGGTGAGCGCATGGATGGTTAACAAGCTATCGAAGTCCACCGACGGTCCGATCTGAAAGGAACGCAATATGAACGGCAGCCGGCTTGCTTCTCTGCGGGCGGAACTGGCGCGGCAGGGCCTGGACGGCTTCATCGTGCCGCGCGCCGACGAGCATCTGGGCGAATACGTGCCCGCCAGCGGCCGAGCGGCTGGCCTGGCTCACCGGCTTCACCGGCAGCGCCGGGCTCGCGGCGGTGCTGCCCGACCGCGCCGCGGTGTTCACCGACGGCCGCTACGTGCTGCAGCTGGCCGAGCAGACCGATCGCGGCGCTGTGGGAGCGCAAGCATGTCACGGAGGAGCCGCCGCCCGGCTGGCTGGCCGCGCATGCCGCAGCCGGGCGCGAAGATCGGCTACGACCCGATGCTGATCAGCGAGGAAGCGCTGGGCCGCTACACCGAGGCCGGCCTGGCCATGCAGCCGGTGGCGCGCAACCCGGTGGACGCGGTGTGGACCGACCGGCCGCCGCCGCCGGCCGCCCCGGCGGTGCCGCATGACCTGGCCTATGCCGGCCGCAGCGCCGAGGAGAAGCGGCAGGAGATCGCCGCGGCGCTGCGCACGGCGAAGCAGGATGCCGCGGTGCTGAGCGATCCGGCCTCGATCGCCTGGCTGCTGAACATCCGCGGCGGCGACGTGGCCGTTCACGCCCTTCGCCCTCGGCTTCGCCCTGGTGCACGCGGACGGCGGGGTCGAGCTGTTCATGGACCCGGCCAAGCTGGCCGACCGCACCCGCGCCTGGCTGGGCAACGGCGTGGCGGTGGCCGGGCGGGAGGCGCTTGGCCCGGCGCTGGCGCGGCTGGCCGGCAAGCGGGTGCGGGTCGATCCGGCCGGCTCGCCGGTGTGGTTCGCCCAGCGCCTGCGCGACGCCGGCGCGACCGTGGTCGCCGGGCCGGACCCCTGCCTGCTGCCGAAAGCCTGCAAGAACCCGGTGGAGCAGCAGGGCGCCCGCAACGCCCACGCCCGCGACGCGGTGGCGATGGTGCGCTTCCTGCACTGGCTGTCGCAGGTCGGGCCGCGCGGCGCGGAGACCGAAATGTCGGCGGCCGACCAGTTGCTGGCCTTGCGCCGGCCAGGTGGACGGGTTTCCGCGGCGAGAGCTTCCCGGCGATCTCCGGCGCCGGCGAGCACGGCGCGGTGATCCACTACCGCGTCACGCCGGAGAGCAACCGGCCGATCGGGCCGAACGAGGTGTACCTGATCGACTCCGGCGCGCAGTTCCCCGACGGCACCACCGACATCACCCGCACGGTGTGGACCGGCCCGGACAAGCCGCCGGCCGAGCTGCGCGACCGGGTCACGCGGGTGCTGCAAGGCCACATCGCCATCGCCACGCTGGTGTTCCCGCAAGGGCGTCGGCGGCGCGCACCTGGACGCCTTCGCCCGGCGCGCGCTGTGGCAGGCCGGACTGGACTACGACCACGGCACCGGCCACGGCGTCGGCAGCTACCTGTCGGTGCACGAAGGGCCGGTGAGCATTTCCCGCCTCGCCCGGCCGATCCCGATCGCCGCCGGCATGATCCTGTCGAACGAGCCGGGCTTCTACCTGCCGAACGCGTACGGCATCCGGCTGGAGAACCTGCTGCTGGTGCAGCCGGCGGAACTCGAGGGCGCGGCCAAGCCGTTCCTGCGCTTCGAGACGCTGACCCTGGCGCCGTTCGACCGCCGCCTGATCGACGCCGTCGCTGCTGCACCGCGACGAGCTGGCCTGGCTGAACGCCTATCATGCCCGGGTGCTGACGGAGGTCGGGCCGCAGTCTGGAGCCGCCGGCGCGGGCCTGGCTGGCGGAAGCCTGCAAGGAGATCGGCTGATGTTCCACCGCTTCCGGATCGGCGACATGGCGGCGACGATCGTCTCCGATGGGCCGCTGACGCTGCCGCGCGCCGTGCGCATCTTCACAGGCGCCGGAGGAAGCGCCGTTGGTCGCCGCGCTGGAACAGGCCGGACAGCCGACGGACAAGCTGCGGGTCGAGCAGAACTGCCTGTTGCTGGAGACCGGCGGCAAACGCGTGCTGTTCGACAACGGCATGGGCTCGTCGAAGCTGTTCGGTCCGGAGAGCGGCCAGTTGCATGCCAGCCTGGCGGAGGCCGGCGTCGATCCCGCCGCGGTGGATGCGCTGGTGCTGACGCATGCGCATTCCGACCATTGCTGGGGCACCATGGCGCGACGACGGCACGCCGAACTTCCCCAACGCCACGTCTGTATCTGGCGCAGGCGGAGTGGGACTTCTGGATGTCCAACCCGCAGGGTGACCGGCGCGACCGCACGCTGGAGGGCTTCCGCAAGCACCTGCTGCCGCTGCGCGACCGCATTCAGCTGGTGCGCGACGGCCAGGAGTTCCTGCCCGGCGTGCAGGCGTGGCTGACGCCCGGTCATACGCCGGGCCACATGGCGTATCTGTTCACCGGCGGCTGGTGCCTGACCGGCGACGTGGCGTTCCACGACCCGCTGTCCTACCGCTTCCCGGAAGCGGAGAGCGCGTTCGACACCGATCGCGGCGGAGGGCGTCGCAACGCGGCTGCGGGTGCTGGACCGGCTGGTGCAGGACCGCCTGGCGGTGATCGGCTATCACCACCCGTGGCCGGGGCTGGGCCGGGTCGAGAACAGCGGGGGCGTGTACCGGTTCATATCCGGGTAAGCGCTGAAGAAAGTTCCCCCTCCGCTTGCGGAAGGGGATGGGGGGAGGGGTCGTACGATCGCCCCCCGCATCCCGTTGGGCGGCACGCCCCGGATCCCCCACGCGCCCGCAACATGGCGACGGGTTTGCGCCGGTGCGCCGGCCCGCGCACACTTCACGCCAATCAGAACGGGAGGGTCGAATGCACATCGGCGCCGTGATGTTCTTCACCGAGTACTCGATGCAGCCGGTGGAACTCGGGCGCGAACTGGAGCAGCGCGGGTTCGAATCGCTGTGGGTGCCGGAGCATTCGCACGTGCCGGTCAGCCGGCAGGACGCCGTTCCCGGCGGGCGGCGAAATGCCACGTCCCTATTATGACATCTACGATCCGTTCGTGGCACTGACTGCCGCGGCTGCGGCGACGACGCTCGCTGAAGGTCGGCACCGGCGTGTGCCTGGTGAACCAGCGCGACCCGATCCAGACGGCGAAGCTGGTAGCCTCGATCGACCAGGTATCCGCCGGGCGCTTCCTGTTCGGCGTCGGCAACGGCTGGAACCGCGAGGAAATGGAAGACCACGGCACGGCATTCGCCACGCGGCACAAGCTGTCGCGCGAGCGGGTGGAGGCGATGCAGGCGATCTGGACGCAGGAGACGGCCGAGTACCACGGGGAGTTCGTCAACTTCGACCCGATGATGGCCTGGCCGAAGCCGGTGCAGAAGCCGCATCCGCCGGTGATCGTCGGCGGCGCCTTCCCGCAGGCGGCGCGGCGGGCGATCCGCTACGGCAATGGCTGGATTCCGCGCGCCGACCGCATCGGCGAACTGTCGCAGGTGCTGGCGAAGTTCCGCGCAGATGGCGACGGAGGCGGGGCGCGATCCGGCGACGCTGCCGATCACGCTGTTCCGCGTGCCGGAGGACCCGGAATACCTGCGCGGCTGCCGCGAACTGGGCGTGTCGCGCGTGGTGTTCAGCCTGCCGGCGGCAAAGGCGGACGAGCTGCGGCCGATCATGGACCGGTGGAGTGTGCTGCAAAAGCAGTGTGGCTGATTGAGGCGCCCTAGCCTCCGCTGCACAACCAGCATTTCTCTCAACGTCCTCTGCGTCTCCGCTGCCTCCGCCTGTGAGCATGCCTGCCGCCAACAAGCCCCTGCGCCACGGTTTGCCCGCTCGCTGTCGCACCCGGCACCGTCATTGACCTGGACGCCGCCGGCACGCCAATGCACCTCGCCGAACGTATGTCGCGGATGAGCGGGATCGGCTATGCAGGCAAAGCGCCCGCCTGCGTCAACCGCCGCGACGAGGAGCCCTGTTTCGCCGCGACCGTACTGCCGCTGCTGTGGCAGGCCGGGTTGCGGCAACCTTGAACCCTGGGGAGGACGGCATGCCCGGCACATGGATCGACATCGGCGGCAACGGTGCATTCCGCGGCTATCTCGCGGTGCCCGCCAGCGGTTCCGGCCCCGGGCTGGTGCTGTTGCAGGAGATCTTCGGCGTCAACCAGCACATGCGCGAGGTCGCCGAGTACTACGCGGAAGAAGGTTACGTGGTCCTTGCCCCCGACCTGTTCTGGCGCGAACAGCCCGGCATCCAGCTTGGGCACTCCGATGCCGACATGCAGCGCGCCTTCGAACTGTATGGCCGCTTCGACACCGATCTTGCGGTGCGGGACATCGGCGCCGCATTGAGCGTGCTGCGCGCGCGGCCGGAATGCACCGGCAAGGCCGGCGCGCTGGGCTTCTGCCTGGGCGGCCTGCTGGCCTATCTGGCGGCAGCGCGCTGCGGCGTGGACGGCGCGGTCGGCTACTATGGCGTCGGCATCGAACAGCACCTGGACGAGGCCGGCGCGATCAACTGCCCTCTGGTGCTGCATTTCGGCGAACGCGACCGCTTCGTGCCGGAAGCCGCGCGTGCTGCCGTCACCCAGGCGCTCAGCGGCCATGCCGCCGCGCAGGTGTTCGTCTATCCGGGCTGCGACCACGCCTTCAACAATCCGTCGCGTCCCAGCTTCGACAAGGCCGCCGCGCTGATGGCGCATTCCCGCAGCATCGCCGCGCTGCGGCAGGCGATGGGACCGCACTACGACCTGTCGGCGTTGTGGGAAGCCCATACCAAATGCGAGTTCGCCGACCGCGACGCCGAAGCCACCATGACGACGATGGTCGCGCAGCCCTACGTCAACCACATCCCCACCATGACCGGCGGCGTCGGCCACGGCGACCTGCTGCGCTTCTACAAGCACCACTTCATCCCGAAGACGCCGAAGGACACCAGGCTGGTGCCGATCAGCCGAACCATCGGCGCCGACCGCATCGTGGATGAGATGCTGTTCTGCTTCACCCACGACATCGAAATCGACTGGATGCTGCCCGGCGTGCCGCCCACCGGCCGCTACGTGGAAATCCCGCTGGTCGCCATCGTGCGGTTCCGCGGCGACAAGCTGTACAACGAGCACATCTACTGGGATCAGGCCTCGGTGCTGGTGCAGATCGGCCTGTTGGACCCGGCGGGACTGCCGGTGGCGGGCGTGGAGACCGCGCGCAAGCTGCTGGATGAGGCGCTGCCCTCCAACAGGCTGATGCAGCGCTGGGCGGAGAGCGCGCCGCGGTCGTGATCGCCACATCGGCCAGCGTCGCCGGCCCGTGCTCGCTGGGCGGCGGCGCCCGCATGTGGCTGGCGCGTACGGCGCGGGAGCGCGACTGTCGCGGTTTCGCCATGATCCTGGCGCAGGGTGACGCAGCCTGCCGATCAAGGATCGTGTCGTGCGCCCGCATTCCCACCTGTTCCGTCTGACCGCCAGCACGGCCATCGCCGCGCTGCTACTGGGCCCTGTCCTGCCCACGCCAGCCCTGGCACAAATGGGCCCGGCCGTCGTCGCGGCGTCGCAACAACAAAGCGGCGATCCGCCCGCCCGTGTCGGGCGGCTGGCCCATACCACCGGCAGCGTGTCGTTCCACACCGCCGAGGCCGAGGAATGGAGCCCGGCACAAGCCAACTACCCGGTGACCTCCGGCGACGTGTTCTGGACCGAACCCAACGCCCAGGCGGAGCTGCAGATCGGTGGCAGCCGTATCCAGCTTGCCGGCGGCACGGAGTTCACCGTCGGCCTGCTCGATCAGACCGGCGTGCAGGCGACCCAGGACGCAGGCGAGGTCTATCTGCGCCTGCGCGGTGTCGCCCCCGGTGAGGCCTGGTCGGTGCAAACCCCACGCGGCACGGTCATGCTGTCCGGCGACGGGCGCTATGCCATCGCCGCGGGCGACATGCAGACGCCGACCACGGTCACCGTGTTGGAAGGTGGCGCGCAGGTCAGCGGACCGGGTCTCGACCTGCAAATCGGACCCGGCCAGGCCGCGACGATCGACGGGACCGACACCTTCCAGGGCAGTATCGGCCCGGCGCAGCCGGATGCGTTCGTCAACGCCATGCTGGCCAGCGAACGCCCGCCGCAATCCCCTGCCATGGCACCGCCGCCGATCGTGGCGAGCATGCCGGGCGGCGACGATCTGGCAGCCTACGGCACCTGGAGCGACAGCCCGGAATACGGCGCAGTGTGGTATCCGCAAGTGGCCGTCGGCTGGGTGCCGTATCGTGAGGGCCATTGGGCCTGGGTGCCGCCTTGGGGCTGGACCTGGGTGGACGACGCTCCCTGGGGCTTCACGCCGTTCCATTATGGCCGCTGGATCCTGATCGGCGCGCGCTGGGCCTGGACCCCGGGCGTGGTCGCGGTCGCCGGACCGCCGGTCTATGCCCCGGCGCTGGTGACCTTCTTCGGCATCGGTGCGGGGGTGGCCATCGGCGCCGCGTTGGCGTCCGGCACCATCGGCTGGTGCCCGCTGGGACCGCGCGAGGCGTACCATCCCTGGGTACCGTGCCAGCAATCGCTACTGGCGCGAGGTGAACATTCGCCACGTCAGGAACGTCACCACGATCAGCCGCACCGTGGTGATCGACCGCTACGTCAACCGCTCAGCCGCCACGCTGGTACCGGCCCATGTGCTGCAGGCGTCTCGCCCGGTGCGGCCGGCCGCCGTGCGGCTCGATCCGCGGGAACTGGGTCGGGCGCGCGCGGTGGTCGGGCACGAACCGGTGGCGCCGAGCCGCGCCACCTTTGGGGTGACGGCGGCCACCGCGCGGCAGACGCGGCTGGCACCGGTGCCGCCCGGCGCTGCCGTGCGCCATGCGGCCCCCGGACCGGCGATCCGTACCACGACGCGACCCGGCGCCGCTCGGCCGCAACTGCATGGGCCGCAGGGGCCTGCGCCGCAACAAACTCTGCGCCCTGCCCCCGGGGGGCGTCCGACGGTGCCGCCTGGCGCGCGGCCTGTGCCGCAGGGGCCCGCGCCGCAACAAACTCTGCGCCCTGAATCAGGGGTGCGACCGGCAGCGCCGCCTGGCGCGCGGCCTGTGCCGCAGGCGCGGCCAGGCGCTGCCACGGGGGGCACGGTGCCGCATGCGCCGCCATTGCGGCGTCCGGGCGAGCGGCCGCCGGTCACGGGCACCGTTCCTGGGCATGCACCAGCCGCCATACCGCGCTATCAGCCTCGGGCGGTCGAGCGCCCGGCCGCACCCGTGCATCCGGTCGCACCCGCGCGTCCGACGCCCACGCCGCGTCCGAGCATCACCGCTCCGCACGTGACGCAGCCGACCAGCCGGCCCGCACCGGCCTATCGTCCGCCGGCCCCGCAGTATCGCCCGCCCGCTGCGGCACCGCCGCGCGTGGTTGCGCCGCCGGCTGCGCCGCACGTCGCCGCGCCGCCGGCTGCGAGGCCGCAGCGTCAGCCGCAGCCTGCGCCGCATGTGAACCGCCCGCCGGCAGCGGCGCCGCACTACCAGCCGCCTGCGCGTCCTGCCTCGCCGCCTGCGCGCACCGCGCCGCCGCCACGGCCCGCGCCGCAATTCCGTCCGGCGCCGCAGCCGCAGCCGCAGGTGCGCACGGCACCACCGCGTCCCGCGCCCTCCCGCCAGGAGGAGCGCAAGAAGCGGCCGGGCGAGCTCTGACACAGAAGCGCGCGCGTTGAGACCAAGCGCGTGCGGACGCTGCGCTTCCGAAGTCATAACCGGGCTTGCCCCGGCCATCTACCCCGGAGCGATCGGGCGCCACGCGCTCAGGCGGTCCGCCTGGACGGGGGTGGATGGCCGGGTCAAGCCCGACCCCTATCACGCTTCATTCCGGCCGACCGCCTCAACTCACCTCTGTCCTCAGACGCACTTGTGGGTAACGGTCAGGGTCAGGCCGGCCATGACATCAGAAGAACCAGCTGACACGCTATTTTAGCGCGCATGGGGCCGTCGCCCGCCACGACGCGGTACGGCCGCAGGTGTCAGGAACCCGAAATGCCCCGCATCGCCGCATTGCGCCGGCGGGTGATCTCCAGGCCCGACAGCAACAGCACCGCCACCAGCAGCACCAGCGTTGCCACCGCCAGGATTGTCGGATTGATCGTGTAACGCAGGTTGGTCCACATCTGCAGCGGCAGCGTGGTCTGCGTCGGCCCGGCGATGAACAGCACGATCACCACCTCGTCGAACGACGTCATGAACGCGAACAGCGCGCCGGAGATGATGCCCGGCAGGATCAGCGGCATCGTCACCTGGAAGAAGGCACGCACCGGCGACGCCCCAAGGCTCAGTGCGGCCCGGTAGAGCTGCTGATCGAACCCACTCAGCGTGGCGCTGACGGTGATCACCACGAAGGGCACGCCCAGGATCGAGTGCGCCACGATGATGCCGACGTAGGTGTTTACCAGGTGCGTGTAGGACAGCGCGAAGAACAGCGCCGTCGCGGTGATGATCAGCGGGACGATCATCGGCAGGATCAGGATGCCGGTTACCGCACCGCGCAGCGGCATGTGCGGGCGCGTCAGGCCAAGTGCCGCAAGCGTGCCAAGCGCGGTCGCGATCAGGGCCGCGGCAGGTGAGATGATGAAGCTGTTCTTCACCGCCCGCAGCCATTCCGGGCTGGTGAAGAACCGGTGGTACCACTGCGTCGAGAAGCCGGACGGATGCAGCGTCAGCATCTGCTGCGTGAAGGTGAAGTACGGCGAGGCGTTGAACGACAGCGGGATGATGACGAGCAGCGGCACCACCAGGAAGAACAGCACCAGCAATCCGTAGGCACGGAAGATGTAGAACCAGCCGCGCTCTACTGGCCCGGCATATTCGTTCTGGGTCATGCTCATCCCAGGGAAATCCGTCCAATGCCGGCGAAGAAATTGAAGATGGAGAACAGCAGCAGGGTGACCACCGTCAGTATGGTGCCCAATGCCGCGGCCAGCCCCCAGTTCAGCGATTGCTGCACGTTGTAGGCGATGCGATTGCTGATGAACTGCCCGCTCTGGCCGCCGACTAGTTCCGGCGTGATGTAGTAGCCGATCGCCAGAATGAACACTAACAGCACGCCGGCGCTGATTCCCGGCAGGGTAAGCGGGGCAAACACCTTCCAGAACGCACGCCATGGATGCGCGCCGAGCGATATGGCGGCCCGCACGTAGGAGTCGGGAATGCCGCGCATGACGCTGTAGAGCGGCAGGACCATGAAGGGCAGCAGCACCTGCGTCATCACGATGATGGTGCCAAGTTCGTTGTAGATCAGGCGTGGCCGTTCGTTCCCCGGCACCACGTTGGTCGCCACCAGGATGGAATTCACCACGCCGTGCGGCTGCAGCAGCACAATCCAGGCGGTGATGCGCACGAGCAGCGAGGTCCAGAACGGCAGCAGCACGGCGATCATCATCATGTTGGCGCGGTGCTCCGGCATCCGCGAGATCCAGTAGGCGAGCGGATAACCCAGTGCGACTGTCAGGATGGTGATCAGCGCGCTCATCCAGCCGGTGCGGATGAACAGCCGGAGATTGACCCGGTTATAGCTGGGCATCATCTGGATATGGCCGTGCGGCCCATATTCCATGTCCAGCGCGGACAGGTAGAAGTCCGCCGTCACCAGCGGGCTCTCCCGCTTCAGCAGATGCCAGACCTTCAGCTGGCCCCACCTGGGATCGATCTTCTCCAGTTCCTGCTTCCAGGACTCCTGCGGCTTCATATGTGCGGAGCGGAACGTCGTCTTCGAGATCAGGCTGAAGGCGCCGGCCCATTGTTCATTCAGGCGTTTGGCGACGCGGCCGAAGGTGTGATGGTGGAAATCCGCGCGCAGATCGGTGGCGACCGCGGCATAGGCAGGATCGGGTGGCAGCGCATTGCCGTCCCAGTTCCGCAGCGCGGCGACGGTGTGCGGCATGTAGTCGTGCATGGTCGGGTTCGCCACGCTGAGCCACACCATGCCCAGCAGCGGGATCAGGAACACGACCACCATGTACGCCAACAGCGGCACGGTCAGCAGAAACGCCCCAACCCGCTTCTGCCGCTCGGCTCGGCGCAGGCCGCGCCGAAGCGCCTCGCCACCTGCGAGTGCAGGCGGCGGTGCGCCAACCGCGGCAATTGCGCGGTCCGACATCAGCTCGCCAGCCAGGCCGAGAAGCGCTGGTTAAGCTGCGGGCCATAGTTCGACCAGAAGGTGACGTTCTTCGGAATCGCCTCCTTCAGGTGTTCCGGGTTCGTTGGCATGTACTGCCACATCTCGATTTTCGGGTTCTTGTAGTAGGTCAGCCCGTGCATCTTCTTGAAGGACGAATACCGCGCCGGCGAATAGGCGATGTATTTGGCCTGGCGCAGCAGGCTGTCGGTGTTGGTCGAGAAGCGCAGGAAGTGCAGGGCAAGCTCCAGCCGGTCCTTCGGCAGGTTGCCAGGTATCACCCAGCCGTCCCATTCATACAGGCCGCCATCCCAGATGAAATCCAGCGGCTGATTGTCGGCGGCAATGGCGTTGAAGATGCGGCCATTGAAGGCCGTCGCGATCACTGCCTCCTTCTGCGCCAGCATCTGCGGCGGTTGCGCACCCTGGGTCCACCACTGCACATGGGACTTGATCGTGTCGAGCTTCTTGAAAGCGCGGTCCACGCCAGCCTGCGTCTTCAGTTCGTCGTAGATCTTGTCCTTGTCGACGCCATCGGCATACAGCGCCCATTCCAGGTTGCCGGCGGGAATCTTCTGCAGCGCCCGCGTGCCTGGAAAATTCTTGATGTCGAACACGTCCTTCACGGTCTTGGGCGGGTGGTCCTTGTCGAAAGCCGTCTTGTTGTAGGAGAACAACGTGCTGTACGAGATCGTCGAGACGTAGGGGCCGGTCTTGCCGTCGCCGCTGAGCGAGCCGGGGATGAAATCCTTGGTCGCGGGCGTGCCATCCGGTGCCGGCGCAAGATCCTTGTCGAAATCGATCGTGTGCAGCATGCCTTCGTCGCCGAGGCGTGTGGCGGGCGCCTGCAGAATATCGACGATATCCCAGTTGATATTGCCGCTCTGCTCCTGCGCGGTGACCAGCGCCGGACCGTTGGCCGACTTCTCGACGTTGTTGAAGTCGATGCCGGTCTTCTTGGCATAGGGCTTCTCGTAGCCGTGGACCTGGCTGAACTGATAGGCGCCGCCCCAGGAGCACAGGTTGATCGTCCCGCCAGCGGCAAACGCGCCGCGGCTGGCGGCGAGCGCCCCGAGCGAGGTCAGTGACACCAGTCCCGCGGTTCTGGCGCCGAGCGCCATCAGGTCACGCCGGCTGATGGGGAGTACTCCTTCCCGCCTTAGGTCCCTTTTGCTCATCGAATAGCCTCCTCTGCTAATGTACTTTGTGGGTCTTGCGTCACGCCGCGCTGAAGGCTCGGCATGTCGCGGCCGTCCATCCGATCCGGACGGTGGCCCCGGCGCGCAGCCCGTGGTCGGCGCCGGTATTGGGCAGCTTGGCGACGATTTCCTCGGCGCCTGCCGCGGTGAATACCCGCGCGCAGATGATCGCCCTGGAACAGCACGCTCATCACCCGGCCGCTGAACACGTTCGGGACCGAGGCATCTTCCGGCTCGATCCTGTACGTGCTCCGGCCGCACGGACAGGATGCAGCGGTTGCCCGGCTGCAAATCCTGCACGGCCAGGGCAACGGCTTCGCCGCCTGAATGATCCAGCTCCACCTTGCAGGTTTCGCCGGTCCGCTGGCGTACCGTGCCGGCCATGCGGTTGTTTTCACCGACGAAATCGGCGACGAACGCATTCATCGGCTGCTCGTACAGCCTGCGCGGCGGGCCGCATTGCTGCAGGATGCCGTGTGCGAACACGGCAATGCGGTCGGACATGGTCAGCGCTTCGCCCTGGTCGTGCGTCACATAGACCATGGTGATGCCCAGCCGGTCGTGCAGCGACTTGATCTCGAACTGCAGCTGCTCGCGCAGCTTCTTGTCGAGCGCGCCCAGCGGCTCGTCCATCAGCACGATCTCTGGCTCGAACACCAGCGCGCGGGCAACCGCGACGCGTTGCTGCTGTCCGCCGGAAAGCTGCCCCGGCCTGCGATTCTCGAATTCGGCCAGATGCACCATATCCAGTGCGCGGTCGATGCGTCCCGCGAGCTCGGCTTTCGGGATGCGGCGGACGCGCAGCGGGAATGCGAGGTTCTCCGCCACCGTCATGTGCGGGAACAGTGCATAGTTCTGGAACACCATGCCCAGGTTCCGCTTATGCGGCGGCAGACGGTTGAGCTCGCGTCCGGCCAGCACGATGCGACCCTGGGTCGGTGCCTCGAACCCGGCCAGCATCATCAGCGTGGTGGTTTTCCCCGATCCCGAGGGACCGAGCAGGGTCAGGAATTCGCCGCGCGCAACATCGAGGTTGAGGTCGCGCACGACGAGCGTCTCTCCGTCGTAGGTCTTCTGCACGCCCTGAAATGATACGAACGCTTCGGCGGTCTGGCTGTCGAGTGCGTCCATGTCAGTTGCTTGGCGAATTAGTGATGCTGCCAAGCCGAAAAAACGTTAGTCGTTTGGCAAAATTGCTTAATGTAGCACAGGAAATCTTTAAACAACTCCGTATGTTAGGCATTATTTTCACTCCATGCGCGCGGCGTACCCACAGGCGACCGTGGTCGTGGATTGCCCACTCAGAAGATCACCGGACTACGCAAAGCGCAACCCTTGATCTTCACAGTACATTATGAGTTGGTTTCGTCGCCGCCGTGCCGACCGAAATGGCGTGTCATGCACTCAAGAAAATCAGACTCGGCCGAATTTGCCGAATTTGTACGGAGCAACATCCGCCGGTGCATTCATCGGAACGTGAGCGGTGATTCCGTGCGCAACCAGGAGGCGTATCGCATTTATTCAGCCACTGGGACGCCCGCGTGCCGTTAACACACCACGCCTTGTGGCAGGATGTGCGCTGGTATGCTATCGCACAGCGATGCAGCGTTTTTCCGCCCTGTCCCTGATTTCGTGGCGCGGTTGGCGGCCATAAGGGCTGGCAGCCCTATTGGCGCGATCCTGAACCCAAGCCCGCCTATGACGTCGGTGATCGTCGGCGGCGGCGGGCACGGGCTGGCGACGGCCGTATTACCTGGCGAAGGAGCACGGCGCTGCGTAACATCGCGGTGCTGGAGAAGGGCTGGATCGGCGGCGGCAACACCGGCCGCAACACCACGATCATCCGCTCCAACTATCTGTGCGACGAGAGCGCCGCGCTCTACGACCACGCGGTGAAGCTGTGGGAGGGGCTGTCGCAGGAGCTGAACTACAACGTCATGTTCAGCCAGCGCGGCGTGATGATGCTGGCGCACAACGTGCACGACGTGCAGGCGTTCAAGCGCCACGTCCACGCCAACCGCGCTGAACGGCGTCGACAACGAATGGCTGACGCCCGAACAGGCGCAAGGCATTCTGTCCGCCGCTCGAACATTCGCCCGAGCTGCGCTATCCGGTCCTCGGCGCCGCCCTGCAGCGGCGCGGCGGCACCGCCCGTCACGACGCCGTCGCCTGGGGCTATGCCCGCGCCGCCGACGCGCTCGGCGTCGACATCATCCAGAACTGCGAGGTCACCGGCGATCCGACGCGACGCCGCCGGCGCGGTGCGCGGCGTGGAGACCAGCGCGCGGCACGATCCGCGCCAAGAAGATCGGCGTCGTCGCCGCCGGCAGCACCAGCGTCGTGATGGCCATGGCCGGGCTGCGCATGCCGCTGGAGAGCTATCCCGCTGCAGGCGCTGGTGTCCGAGCCGGTGAAGCCGGTGTTGCCCTGCGTGGTGATGTCGCAACACCGTCCACGCCTAATGTCAGCCAGTCCGACAAGGGCGAACTGGTGATCGGCGCCGGCACCGACGCCTATACCGTCCTACACCCAGCGCGGCGGCCTGCACATCGCCGGCGCACACGCTGGAGGCGATCTGCGAGCTGTTCCCGCATTTCCGCCGGCTGCGCATGCTGCGCAACTGGGGCGGCATCGTCGATGTCACGCCGGACCGCTCGCCGATCCTCGGCCAAGACGCCGGTGCCGGGGCTGTACGTCAATTGCGGCTGGGGCACCGGCGGCTTCAAGGCGACGCCGGGCTCCGGCCACGTGTTCGCCCATACCATCGCCACAGGCGAGCCGCATCCGATCAACGCGCCTTTCACCCTCGACCGGTTCCGCACCGGCCGCTGATCGACGAGGCCGCTGCCGCCGCCGTGGCGCACTGAGGGCCGCCATGCTGCTGATCCACTGTCCCTATTGCGGGCGCGGCCCGAGATGGAGTTCAGCTACGGCGGCGAGGCGCATATCGCCCGGCCACCGGACCCGGCGGCGCTGACCGACGAGGCCTGGGCCGATTTCCTCTACATGCGCGGCAATCCGCAAGGGCGTGCATGCGGAGCGCTGGCGCCACACGCATGGCTGCGGCGCGCTTCTTCAACGCGCTGCGCGACACCGACGACGGATCTGTTCATGGCCACCTACCGGATCGGCGAAGCGCGCCCCGATGTCTCGGCTGGATGCCGCCGGATGAGCCGGCCCTTCAGCACGCCGCTCGGCGGCCGGATCGACCGCGCACAGTCCGCTGCACTTCAGCTTCGACGGCCGGCACGTACCGGGCGCTGGCCGGCGACACGCTGGCCTCCGCGCTGCTGGCCAACGGCGTGCATCTGGTCGGCCGCTCGTTCAAATACCACCGCCCGCGCGGCGATCCTGACCGCCGGGCTCGGAGGAGCCCGAATGCGCCTGGTCACCGTCCGGCGCGACGCGGCGCGGGTCGACGCCCAACCTGCGCGCGACGCAGGTCGGAACTGCACGACGGGCTGGTCGCCGAGAGCCAGAACCGCTGGCCGTTCGCTCGCCGCTCGATTTCGGCGCGGTCGAACGAGCTGCTGTCGCCGTTGCTGCCCGCCGGCTTCTACTACAAGACCTTCATGTGGCCGCCGAAGGCCTGGGAGCGGTCTACGAGCCGCGTGATCCGCCCGCGGCGGGGCTCGGCCGAGCGCCCGACGCGGCCCGATCCGGACCGCTACGCTCAGCCGGTTACGCGCATTGCGACGTGCTGGTGGTCGGCGCCGGACCGGCGGGACTCGCCGCCGCGCTGGCCGCAGCCGATCGGCGGTGCCCGGGTGATGCTGTGCGACGAGCAGGCGGAGTTCGGCGGCTCGCTGCTGGCCGACGCGACGGCCGCGATCGAGGGCAACCGGCAGCGGAATGGCTTGCCGACACCGTCGCCGCGCTCGGCCGCCAGCCCGGCGTGACGCTGCTGCCGCGCACCACGGCGTTCGGCTACTACGCCCATAACTTGCTCGGCCTGGCGGAGCGCGTGCACCGACCATCTGGCGCATCCCGATCCGCGACTGCCGCGCGAGCGGCTGTGGCAGGTGCGGGCGAAGCAGGTGGTGCTGGCGACCGGCGCGATCGAGCGGCCGCTGGTGTTTCGCCGGCAACGACCGGCCGGGCATGATGCTGGCCGACGCGGCGCGCACGCTACCTCAACCGCTATGGCGTGCGCTGCGGCGCACGCGCGGTCGTGGTCACCGCGCACGATGCCGCCTATGGCGCCGCGCTCGACCTGCAGCGCGCCGGCGTCGCCGATCGCGCTATCGTCGATACCCGCGCCGAAGCGACCGGCGAACTGCCGCAGGCGGCGCGCGCCGCCGGTCATCGCGGTGCATGCTGGCCAGCACGGTGCTCGGCACCGCGGCCACGCGTCGCGGTCGCATCATGGCAGCCGCCGTCGGACGGCGCGCACGCCGGCGCGGATCGCCTGCGATCTGCTGCTGATGTCCGGCGGCTGGACGCCGAGCGTCCATCTGTTCTCGCAGTCGCGCGGCAAGCTGCGCTTCGACGCCGAGCTGAACGCCTATCGTGCCCGGCGAGTCCGCGGCGCAGCAGAACGCTCGGCCGGCGCCTGCCGCGGCGCTGTTCGACCTCGGCCGCGGCCATGGCCGACGGCGCGGCGGCCGGTGCGGCGGCGGCGCGCGCGACGGCATGGCGGCGCCAAGGCGCCGCGCTGCGGTCCAGGCGCCGGCGATTGCCGCCGGCGGCGCTGTCGGCGCGCTCGATGCCGGCGACCGCGGCGCGCGGCAAGGCCTTCGTCGATTTCCAGAACGACGTCACCGCCGAAGGACATCGCGCTGGCGACGCGCGAGGGCTTCCGCTCGATCGAGCACGTCAAGCGCTACACCACCACCGGCATGGCGACCGACCAGGGCAAGACGTCCAACATGAACGCGCTGGCATCGTCGCCGACGGCGCTCGGCAAGCCGGTCGCCGAGGTCGGCCTGACGACGTTCCGCCTGCCCTACACGCCGGTCACCTTCGGCACGTTCGCCGGGCCGTCGCGCGGCGAGCTGTTCGACCCGGTGCGCACGACGCCGATCCACGACTGGGCGGCGGCGCAGGGCGCGGTGTTCGAGGACGTCGGCCTGTGGAAGCGCGCCCGCTACTTCCCGCGGGCCGGCGAGGACATGCACGCCGCGGTCGCCCGCGAATGCCGCGCGGTGCGCGCAGCGCGGTCGGCATCTTCGACGCCTCGACACTCGGCAAGATCGAGGTGGTCGGGCCGGACGCGGCCGAGTTCATGAACCGCATCTACATCAATGCCTGGACCAAGCTCGCGCCCGGCCGCTGCCGCTACGGCCTGATGCTGCGCGAGGACGGCTTCATCTGGACGACGGCGTGGTCGGGCGGCTGGCGGAGGACCGATTCCACGTCACGACCACGACCGGCGGCGCCGCCGCGCGTGCTGTCGCATGATGGAGGACTACCTGCAGACCGAGTGGCCGGAGCTGAACGTCTGGCTGACCTCGACCACCGAGCAATGGGCGGTGATCGCGGTGCAGGGGCCGCGGCGCGCGCGAGTGCTCGCGCCGCTGGTCGAGGGCGTCGACCTATCGGCCCGGACGCGATGCCGCACATGAGCGTCGTCGCGAGGCCGCGTCTGCGGCGTGCCGGCGCGGCTGTTCCGCGTCAGCTTCACCGGCGAGCTGGGCTTCGAGGTCAACGTGCCCGCCGATCACGGCCGGGCGGTGTGGGAGGCGATCTACGCGGCCGGCCAGCCGCTCGGCATCACGCCCTACGGCACCGAGGCGATGCACGTGCTGCGCGCCGAGAAGGGCTACATCGTCGTCGGCCAGGAGACCGACGGCACGGTGACGCCGGACGATGTCGGCATGGCCTGGGCGGTCGGCAAGGCGAAGCCGCGATTTCGTCGGCAAGCGCTCGCTGGTCCGACCCGACCATGCCGCGCGCCGGGCGCAAGCAACTCGTCGGGCTGCTGCCGGCGGACCCGGGCTTCGTGCCGGAGGAAGGCGCGCAGGTCGCTGGCCGGTCCGGATCAAGGCAGCGCCGGCCGGCCGTTGGGGCATGTCACCTCCGCCTATGCCAGCGCCACGCTGGGGCGGTCCATCGCACTGGCGATGGTGGCCGGCGGGCGGGGGAGGATCGGCGAGACGCTGCACATCACCACCTCCGGCCAGCCGGTTGCCGCCGCGGTGACCGGACCGGTATTCTACGATCCGGATGGAAACCGCCTCGATGCCGCCTGATCTCTCCGCGGTCACGCACGCCGCGCTGGCACGGCCGCCGCTGGCCGGAACCGCTGCGCTGAGTGCCTTGCCGCCCGCTGCGCGCTTGATTCTGCGGGGCCGGCCTGCCGCCGTGCAGGCGGCTGGCGCGATCTTCGGGGTAGCCTTGCCGCAGACCGCCTGCACGGCAGCCGAAGCCGGGCAGGGCAGGGCGGCGCTGTGGCTGGGACCGGACGAATGGCTGCTGCTGGCGCCGCCGGAAGTCGGGGAAGCGCTTGGCGCTGCGCTGGAACAAGCAATGCAGGGACTGCCGCACGCGCTGGTGGATGTGTCGCACCGGCAAACCGGGATCGGGATTTCCGGCCCGGATGCCGCCGCGACGCTGAATGCCGGTTGTCCGCTCGACCTGGATCCCGGCGCCTTCCCGGTGGGCATGTGCACCCGCACCGTACTGGGCAAGGCCGAGATCGTGCTGTGGCGCACCGCGCCGGACACATTCCGTGTGGAGGTATTCCGCTCCTTCGCCGCCTACGCCTGGCAGTTCCTGGAGGAGGCCGGCCGCGAATTCCGCCCGGACACGAACTGAATGGCCGCCCTGGCCAAGCGTCGGCCCCAGCGGGGGCACGCCGATCCGGTCTGGCGGAAGGCCGAAGCGCCGGTCAGCGTCGCCGAGCTGTTCACCATCGGCATCGGTCCGTCCAGTTCCCATACCATCGGCCCGATGCGCGCGGCCTGTCGTTTCGTGGAGAGCCTGGGCGCCGACCGGCAGCAACGGGTCCGGCGCATGGTGGTGGAGCTGTTCGGCTCGCTCGCCCTGACCGGCAAAGGCCACGCCACCGATACCGCCGTTCTGCTCGGCTTGCTCAACTGGCAGCCGGAGACCATGGACCCGGACAATATTCCGGCGCTGGTCGCGGCGGTGCGGCAATCCGGCACGCTGGAACTGGCGGGAAAATACCCGGTGCCGTTCGACGAGAAGCAACATTTGCTGTTCCGCAAGGGCAAGTTCCTGCCCGGCCATCCGAACGCGGTACGCTTCACCGCCGGCTTCGACGATGCCGCCGATTTCGCGCAGACGTACTATTCGGTGGGTGGCGGGGCGATCTTCCTGGACGGCGAGATTGCCGGGGATGTCCGTCCCGGCACGAACATCCGGCAGCCCTATCCGTTTGCCTCGGCCGAGCACCTGTTGCAGCTGGGGCAGGCGCACAAGCTTGCCATTGCGGAGATTGTGCTGGCCAACGAACAGGCATGGCGGGAGCAGGCGGAGACGCTGGCGTTCCTGGACCGGGTGCGGGAGGCGATGTTCGCCTGCATCGACCGCGGCTGCCGGCAGGACGGCAAGCTTCCCGGCGGGCTGAACGTCCGCCGGCGGGCCAGGGCGCTGCACCAGGATCTGGTCGCCGCCGGCCCCGCCGACAATCCGTCGCACATCTTCGAGTGGGTCAGCCTGTACGCGCTGGCGGTGAATGAGGAGAACGCCGCCGGTGGCCGGGTCGTTACCGCGCCGACCAATGGCGCCGCGGGGGTGATCCCGGCGGTGCTGAAATACTACGAGACCTTCGTGCCGGGTGCATCGCGCGATGGTTCCCGCACGATTCCTGCTGACCGCTGGCGCGATCGGTGCGCTGTACAAGAAGCGTGCTTCCATTTCGGCAGCGGAGATGGGGTGCCAGGGCGAAGTCGGCGTCGCCTGCTCCATGGCTGCCGCGGGGTTGACCGCGGCGCTGGGCGGCAGCAATGCGCAGATCGAGAACGCGGCCGAGATCGGCATGGAACACAATCTTGGCCTGACCTGCGATCCGATCAGAGGCCTGGTGCAGATTCCCTGCATCGAGCGCAACACGATGGGCGCGGTGAAGGCGATCAACGCCGCCTATCTGGCGCTGCGCGGCGACGGCGCGCATGTGGTTTCACTGGATACTGTCATCGAGACGATGCGCCAGACCGGCAACGACATGCGGTCCAAGTATAAGGAAACGGCGCTGGGCGGGCTGGCGGTGAATTTCGTGGCGTGCTGAAGGACGGTTGAGCCCGCATCGGCTTCGGTGGGCGATGATAGGCCGCGCCCTCCCACGCTGGAGGCGTTGCATCCCGGCAGAGCCGGGCGATACGCCGGTCGCGCTTCGCAACGCGCAGCCGCCCGGGAACGCCCGGCCAGAGTTCCGCGGGGTCTGTTTCCTGACCGCGCCTGGCGGTCGCGAATTTCGCGAATTGGTGAGGGGTGCGTAGGCATCGGCCGCGTCGCCCGCGAGGCGTTGAGCCGCTGGCGTGCGTTCCGCTTCACCAGGCACACCGACGCGGGCGCTTGTTGTTCTAGTCCATTGGAGTCGGTCCCATCGTTCTGGATCGTTTAATAGGATGTTTGTGGCGAAAGAATGACATAACAGCGACAGGGAGTGCAAGTAAATTACATCGGACGAGCGGAATTCACGAAAATCGGACTTGCGCTTTACGGGGACTCGCTTTACAGGTGTTCCGCCGATGTATACAACCGGAAAGGGGGAGATATAATCCAACAACGCCAGGCACACATGCAGGTACCTGGGGCGTATAAGACAAAAGTATCTTCGATATATGGTCACGTCATCAAGCTCTGTGGCTGTCGAGGGCGTCTGCTGCTGCCCGGAGCCCCCCAGATCTGCGCTACCTCTGACGTGTCAATTCAAGGCCACCTGAACGCGATGCCGGGCGCGTCGCGCGCCGTTCTCTGTGCGCGTCGCCTGGCTTGCTAAGCGAAGGTTGTTCGTCCGTCCGGATCGACTGCTTCGTTTGAAGTTGTTTGGGGAAGAGGAGCCCAAACGAGCGATACGGCTGCATTCTACCGGGGCTGGCCCAGGTCGAACAGTTCTCAAGGCAGAAACCGCCAGCACTGCGACTTTCCTCGTTCTGCCGACACCAAATGGAGTTCTTGATATGGCAACACCAGATAACGGAATTTATGTACTGCAGGGTGTAGTGCCGAGCGCTATCGCCGCCGCTCCCGTCGCCGTTAAAGTCGTTGAAATGTACGACGACAATGGACAACTCTTCGATGCATCGCAGGTCGCGCAGATGGGCGGAGGACCTGGTAACGGTCTGCTGCTCGGCTATTTCAGCATCGGAGAGGCAGAGAATTATCGCGGTTATTTTTCATCCTTGCCAAAGTCGGTCATCGGCCCTGTCGATCCGTCTTGGCCAGGAGACTATCAAGTGGCGTATTGGACGGACGCCTGGAAAGCCGTTGCTACCAACTATATCGATAATATGATTTCGCTTGGCTACGATGGTGCGTACTTCGACGTGGTCGATGAATGTGAAACCGCTTGGGCAAAGGCGAATGCTCCCGGCGGGGACGCTAAAGGGGCCATGGTCAACTTGGTTAAATCGCTCGCTGACTACGCGCACAGCAAGAACCCTAATTTCAAAATTTGGGTGAATACCTCAGGGGCGGAAGATCTCGCAGCCAACAGTACATTTGTGCAAAGCATCGATGGCGCCCTCGAGGAGGAACTGTTCTACAAAGATAATGGTCAGCCGCAATCAGCAGCGGACACGAAATACAACCTTAACCTGCTGCATAACGTGGTGGCTGCCGGTAAGGATGTTATTGCCGTTGAATACATCAGTGGCGCGTCGAAAATTGCCAACGTTCAGGCGCAGGCAGCCGCCGCCGGAATCGGGAGCTATGTGGCCAACCCGAATCTCCAGTTGAATGGTGTCGATACGGCAGGCTTTTCCACACTAACGCCGCCAACGCCAACGCCAACACCGGCGCCGACGCCAACGCCAACACCGACGCCCACACCGGCACCGACACCGACACCGGCGCCAACACCGACGCCCACACCGACGCCCACACCGGCACCGGCGCCAACGCCGACACCAGCGCCGACACCGACACCGACACCGACACCGACACCGGCACCGACGCCTACGCCGTCGGGTAATCCCAATGACACGACGCCACCTTCAGTTGTCGGGGTCGGTACCGCGCCCTCCTACGCCGATATCGGTGTCGGCGGTCAATTGACGATCGCATTGAAGTTCAGCGAAGCAGTAGAAGTGGCGGGGACGCCGCAGCTATTGCTGAACGATGGCGGAAGCGCGACCTATGTCTCGGGCACGGGAAGCGACACGTTGTTATTCAACTACACGGTCGCCGCCGGACAGAATGCCGGACAGCTTGCGATAACCAGTGTCTCCCTGCCTGCTGGCGCTTCGGTTGCGGATGCGGCCGGGAATCCGGCCAACCTGGCCAAGGCAGTGGGTAGCCCGAGCGGAGGTCCGATCATCGATACCCTGCGGACGCGCACCGACATTCTGCATGGTACTGGACAGAAGGTCAGAGCGGTAGCCGGCAACGACGTGGTGGTACTAGAGAGCGGCAACGCAAAGCTTGTGTTCCACGGCAGCAACGACGTGGCGTTTTTGGGCGACGGAGGCAGTTCAGTAAATGCCAAGATCATCGATCATGCGCAGGGGCTCACCGTGTTCGTCCTAAGCGGCGGGACCGACACGATCAAGGGATTGGCAACGGATCCCAAGGCAGTGGTCGACCTCCTCGGCGGCGTTGGCGGGTACGCCAACGTCACGCAAGTGCTGAATGCATTGACTGCGGATCCGCATGGCGGGACACGGCTGCCGCTCGGCAGCGGGCAATTCCTCCGCTTCCCGGATGTTGCGCCTGCTCAACTGCAGGCCGCCAACTTCAAACTGGGTTAGCCAAGCGCGTTTGCTGAACTGGCGCGTGCCGCCGCGTACCACCGCGGCGGCACGTCAGGCAACCTGATTGTGTCGTGAAGGTTGCTTCGCAGGGGCGAACCGGACAGCGCTATCGACTTCGCTTCGCGGCAGCGTCGCAGATGCGAAGGTCGACCCAACGCGGTTGGGCCGGGAAGGTTCGTCAGCATCGGCATCATGCCCGGGCCGGGGGACAATCGTATCCAGCATCCTTGTTGCAACGTAAGGATGGTGTCCCATCTGGCGCTCGCGTGCGTAGATCGCGCGTATCGTCTCGGTGTCGCGAGGGTCCCAGTAATCCAGGCTCAGAATCGGCACGCGAGCCTTGCCTTCCGTCACCGGTATCAGCAACGACAACACATGAGCGACCTCCGAGGCGGGTGTCCACCTGTAGCCGCGAGGATCCCGGTCATCGGCGACCGTCAACAGGCTCTCGGCAACAATCGCGTCCATGCTCCCGATGAGGTCCGGTAGCAGCGCATAGCCGCGGTTGATTATCACAAACATGTCCGGGAAGCGATAACGGATGGATCGGACCAGATCGATTGCAGCCTCCCGCATGCCACGCCTGGCTTCGGGCTGCTGTTGCTCAAGGTAGGCTGGGGTGTCCAGGGTGTCCAGGAACACGCCGGTGAATCCCTGCCTGGCAACGAAAGGGATCATCTCGTCGAGCACAATCTTCTTCCACGACGGATTCCTGACGTCGATCCGGTATGTGCCAGGCCAGTGCGGGTTCTGGTCGATCAAGATCGTTGGATCAATATCCGTATACAGCCTGTCAGCGCGCCTGATCTCGCCGAGGCTCAGGTAGCCGCAAAGACGCGCGCCCTTGCTGGCGACCTGCTCGAGGGAGCCCCGAAACATTGGGTCGAGGACCACGATATCGTAGGACGCAAGCAGGGCCTCATCGGCTGTCTGCCCATAGAAGGCCAGCCATTTGAATTTTTGCGCCGACAACGTCTCCGCCGATTGAGGCTGGCTGCTCCGAAGCGAAAGAGCCGCACCCAACACGGCACACGCTTGCAACAGCGTCCGTCGAACTACCCGGTGCTGAGCAGGTTTCCCGAACTGCATCGTCGCGGTCATCCGCATCAATTGGCCAGGGGGAGCGTCTTGTCGAGGGCGGCGCGAAACTCGTTCTGCTGCTCCCGGCTGACTGCCAGCCGGGCGTATCGCGCCAGCAGATCGGGTCCGAGTTGGCCGTCAATCTGCCACTGCCGCAATACCGCGACGGCCTCTGCCGGAGGAGCGACCGCAGTTAGCAAATCTATCCACAGTTGCCGGTCGGCGGCTTTCAGCGTAGCAGGGTCGATCCGTTCGACCAGCCATCGCGCCGTCGCCAGGTCTTTTTCGTGGAACGCCAGCCGGGCGACGAGAAGCGGGTTTCCAGCGATCACCGCACGCGGCATCTTTGACCAGAAGGGCGCGAGCGCACCGATGCCGAACTCGGCGGCGATCGCCTCAGTGTAGCGCCCGATGATATCGGGCGCTTCAGGGTGGCCGAGCACCCTGGCGAAGGCCTGCCAGACGATGTCAGAGGCATCCATTTTGCGGCAAGCTGACAAGAAGCCAGCGATTTCGTTCAATGACGGCGACGGAATTGCTGTGCTCCAGCCTGCCAGAAGGTGCAGTGCCACCGGCTTGGCGCCCATCTTCGCCAGTTCGTGGGCAACATACAGCCGGATCTCCGGGTGCGAGGCCACCGCCGCATCGGCAAGTTCCGACGCCTGAGCGACCGGCGCGTGCAGGACGATGGCGCGCAGCAGCCGATTGCTCAGCCATGGCTCGTGCCACTGGAGTATCCACTGCTTGCCCAGGCTGACGGCATCGGCAGCGCGTCCGGACTGGACGAGTAGCCTAGCAAGGAGAATGCGCGCGTCGACGACGCTGGCCGACGCCGATGCACTGTTGAGCACCGAGGGCCGCGTCAGGGTCTGGATTGCTGTCTTTCGGTCACCCAGGCTGTCCTGCAATTCAGCCAGCCGCAGCAGGCCGTGTTCCAGCGTCAGGTCGGCCTCAAACCGCGACAGAAGCGCCAACTCCGCCCCACTCATATGTTGCTCGCGATACGCCGCCGCCAATTCGGCGACGCGCGCTGGTGTCGACGCAATTGCCACCGATTGCTCCAGCCTCGCGATCCGCCGAACCGGATCGCCGGCCTCGCCGTAGAGCCTGGCGAGGCGCGCGTAGGCGTCCGCGTCTTTGGGACGAAGCACGATGAAGCGTTCAAGAAGCTCGATGGCCTTCTGCCGCTGGCCGATCTCGGCATAGGCGCGTGCCAGTGTAGCGAGCAGGCGCGTGTTATCGGGCTCTGCCGCAAGCCGCGGCTTGAGGAGCGCGACGATCTGCGCCCCCCTTCCCTCGTCCTGCATCACGGCCCACCATTCGCCTTTGCGCGGGAGCATGATGATGGCGACAACCGCGAGGATGCCGATCACCAGTATCCCGAAGCGGGTGGGGGCGCTGAGCTTCGCCTTCATCGCTGGCTGGCCCGGACCCGTCACCTCACCTCACGTAACCGTCGTTTCTGAACAGCTCTCGATTGGCACTGACAAATTCGATGGCCTGGTAAAGTCCGTCGTCCAGGCTGACCTTTGGAGTCCAGTTCAACTTCTGCCGTGCCAGGCTGTTGTCCGAGACCAGCTTCAGCACTTCGCTGAGCTCGGGCCGCATGCGCTGCTGCTCCTGCACAATAGGCTTGTCGAGACCCATCAGCCGAAGCAGCCGGTCGGCGAACCAACCGACAGAATGGGTCTCGCCGGTGCCCAGGTTTATGGTCAGCCCCTCGATGCCGGGCGACAGCGCGGCCGCCATGAATCCGGCCACCGTATCCGTGACGAACGTCATGTCGCGTTCGGGGGTCAACGATCCAAGCCGGATCTCGTCCCGGCTCAGCGCCTGTGAGACGATCGTCGGGATGAAGGCCCGCGCGCTCTGACGGGGACCGAAGGTGTTGAACGGGCGCAGCGTGACGACCGGGGTCTTGAACGAGCGGTAGTAGCTTTCGGCTAGCTTGTCCGCGGCGATCTTCGAGGCCGAATAGGGGGATTGCCCCTGGAGCGGATGGCTCTCATCGATCGGCACACGGAGCGCCGTGCCATAGACCTCGGACGTGCTGGTGTGGACCACGCGGCGCACGTCGTAACGCCGCGCCGCCTCCAGAACATTCAGCGTTCCCTCGATATTGGTGCGGACGTAGCTGCGTGGAGCCTCATACGAATAGGGAATGGCAATCAGCGCCGCCAGGTGCAGTACGATTTCCTGGCCCTCGATGGCGCGATACATGAAATCGCTGTCCTCAATGTTTCCGCTGAGCACGGCCACGTTCCCGCGCACCCTCTGATCGAGGAAAGCCAGGTTCCCAACCGCCGAACCGGAATTGTAGCGGACCACGGCGGTGACGTTTGCGCCCGCCTTTACCAGTGCCTCGACCAGATGGCTGCCGATGAATCCGCCAGCCCCGGTTATGATTACCTTTCTGCCGTTCCACATAAGACGCTGCTCCTAGAGAGAGGTGTTGTTGGTGATGAACGCGTGATAGTGCAGCCAGGGAAGTTCGCGCAGTAGCATGAAAAACCCCAGCAGGAAGGTGATTGCCGCCGCTAACATGCTGCCATAGCCGTAGAACGCCTGCCCTTGCCGGAGGAACACGATGGTGAGTGCGGGATTTAGCACCGCATAGGTGGCGACGATCAGCAGCGCCTGTCGCCGTAGATCGAAATACAGAAAGAAGACGAAGCAGAACATGGCGCTGGTGTAGAACGCCATGGCCCACACCGCGACGCGAAGGATGCTCATATAAGCAGGCCTGAGGCCCAGGTCGGTCATGAAGACGAAGGAAAGCAAGGTCATCATGGTTGCCATGATGGCGAGAGCGACGAACAGCATGGCGATGTTGGAAATGACACAGGTGCGCAGTCGCTGCATTATCGCCGTGATTTCGCGCAGGCTGGCCTGTGCGCCCAGCCGCGCATGAAAGCGACGGAACAGACGCGAAAACTCTGTCTCCACATGGACAAAGGCCACGGCGATGACCGGGATCGAGGCCAGCTGTGCCCAGAACATCGCGGTGTCATAACTCGGCATGGTCCTTATGGCTCGTGCGAATTCCAGCGTACCCGATGGCGCGCCAAACCACATGACCACCTTGTCGGCCCAGACGCCCAGGGCGTACGCCAGACCGGCAATCGGCAATTCCCATTTGTGCAACAGGAACTTCAGCATGGCAGGGTCAGGAACCAGGCGGACGCCAAACCGTCGGACCAGCGCTCCGAGCAGGATCGCGTCAGTGATGGCGAAACCGATATTGAAGGCAATAAGCAGTGCCGTCGCGGAGGGGTCCGACAGCAGCGACCCGACGACGAGCATCAACACCGCATTGGCTGCAAACGCGCCGAGCATGGCGACCTGGGCGCGGATCACGCCAAGGAAGGGAATAAGCAGCCAAGAGACGCCGATCAGAAATGCGTTCTGCAGGCCGGCCACTCGGATCGAACCACCAAAGCCGGTCATCATCAAATAGAATGGCGTAGCAACGGCAAGCGTCACCAGGCAGAAGGCGGTCAGCGATGCCACGAAAGCGAAGACAACGCTCTGCTCATGCCCGCCATGCAGCTGGTCCGCTATGTAGCGCCCTGATAGAAATGCAAGCGGGCTGGTGACCACCAGGGCAAAAAGCGAATTGTAGATAACAACCGAACGGAACAGCGGCAACTGGCTGCAATCGATCTGTACATCCCGTGCCCGACAGGCCGGCGATGCCAAGGATGGTAAATATCCAGGGGCCCGCAACGAGCAACGCTGCATAGAGATAGGCACCGACGATGCCGCTAAGCGCACGCTGACCCGTCATCCACTCGATGCGGGCATTGACGCCGGCGTTTGCCGGACCATGCGCGGATGTCATGCTGCGGCCTCCGCTAACGCCGGTCCCGTGGCGCCAAGCTCGACATACAGGTCTTCGTAGATACGCCGGATGCGCTCTTTGTCATACAGATGCCGGATGCGCTTCTGCATCACCGCTCCCATCTGCTGTCGCAGTTTCCGGTCGAGCAGGATATCGCCGAGCGCGGTGGCGACTGCTTGAGGATTGCATGCCTCGACGACGAACCCTCCGCGTCCCTGCACCGGGTCGTCCGCGAAGCCTTCGATGATCTCGCGGCAGGAACCGACATCCGTAGTGACGGCCGGCACCCCGGTGGCCGCCGCTTCCAGCAACGCGATCGGCTGAGCCTCGCTGATGCTGGTCAGGGCAATCACGTCGGCTTGCCGCAGGTACTCCTTGACGTCCGGGACGCGTCCCAGGAAGCGTACCGAGGACTCCAGTCCAAGTTGCGCCACCAGCGAGCGGCAACCCTCGGCATAGACGGGATCTTCATCCTCGGGCCCGATCATGATTGCAATAACATTGGGCAGCCTTCGCCGCAGCAGGGAAATCGCCATGATGAAGGTGCGTGGATCTTTGATGGGCACGATGCGGCCGATCATCAGTACCGTCGGGGGTTGCGGTTCGGTGCCACGCTCCACGCCGGCGTAGACATCTACGTCGATGCCGTTGGGTATGATGCGAAGCTTGTGCTCCGGCGCCCCATCGGAGCGCTGGTAGTCCTGGTTCGCTCGGTATTGCGTGGTGATCACATCGGCAGACGCATAGGCGATGCGCGACAGGCTGGTGAATGCGGTAAGCCAGATGTTGCGCAATTCATTGACCCCGCCCGCGATATCAAAACCATTCGCGCCGGAGTCGAAGATCCAGTCGGCAACTCCCAGTTCCAGGCGCCGCTCGTTGGTGTAGATGCCGTGCTCGGTGAGAACATAGGGGCGCCCGGTCACATGCCTGGCGTAGGCACCGACCAGGCCCGCGTACCCCGTGGCGACCGCATGGAATACGCGGGCTTCCGGCAGCTTTGTGGTGATAATGGCGAGAACGCTGCGCGCCAGGAAGCGCCAGGACCAGAAGAAGTCAACCAGCGGGCCCGTGCCCAGGAGTTCGCGATACACGCGCTCCATGGCGAGCCATGCGGGGCGCGAATCGAGCAGTGCATTCTCGCCAAATCCGGTATCACCGATAAGATCGATCAGCGTGTCCAGGCTGGCTCCGGGTTGGCCGCCGAGTACCGTTTGCAGCAGCGCGACACCTCGGCTGATGAGCTGCTGGTCCTTCTGTCCGGCAGGACGTCCTGCCGGACAGACGTCGAGCAGAATGTCGGTCAACCCGACAATGTTGTCGGCGATCGCGTATTTCCGCTGCCGCGGCTGCGATGAGATGCCGATGGATATGACGTGAAACGTGAGGTCAGGCGAGGCACGCACCAGCGCGTCCAGCCACGACCCAACGCCGCCGAGCATGTAGGGGTATCCCCCTTCGACAATCAGGCAAACATCGGCTTCGGGTTGCATGTGGTTCAGCTTCATGTGCTAGGCCGGTTCGGCGGTGACGGGAATCTCCGCCGCCCTGGCCAGATAAGCCTGCGCCTGCCGTGTCTCCGCATCGGCGCGCGCTGCCTCCAGCAAGCCGCTCTCGGCATAATCCGCATGGGCTTGTGCAAGCTCACGCCAGTGGTCGCTGCAGTCTGGCGCGCTTGTGGCGGTGTCCTGCAGGGCGCCGATGCGCCTGGTATGAAGATTGTTCTGCTGTGCGATGGCGGTCGCCGCGAACACGCGGACGGACGCATCCTTGTCTTCCAGCCCACGCCGAAGCGCCGGCGCCAGTGCTGGAACGTAGTGCTTGGCGATCATCCGAAGCGCATCGAGCTTTTCCATTTGTGTTCCATCGATCATGACGTCCAGCAGCGGGCGAATGTCATGGGCGTGCTCAAGCCGAAGCCGGCGGTCGAGCAGCATGCTGTGCAGCAGTTCCAGCCGGGTCAGTTCGGAGCCTTCTGCCAACGCTTGCGCGAACAGGCCGTCGTCCTGGCTGGCCGGAGCAGCACGAGGCGTCAGCAACATCGCCGCAATGAGTGCGCCAAACGGTCCCGCCAGCAGCGTCCAGACTGTTGCGTGCAACAACACTACCGTCCTTGAACCGGCCTGCCCGGCGGGGTGTCTCCACCAGATCCAGCAAAGCCCAAGTACGGCGCCAGTTGCGCTGGTTCCAACGTGGAGCAACATGTACTGGGCGAGTTGTATCCGGCCGGTGACAAGCGCGAGGAACGTGATCGAGGCAGGAATGAACAGGCTGGCCGCCAGAACCAATTCGCCCACTGCCCGGGGTTCGTGAGCCCTGGCACCGGTCCGTTCGTCACCAATGCCATGCTTACCAGAAAGAATGACCGAGGAAGCCATCGTGTCTACCATGTCAGGACGATACAAGGCGTTATCAGCAGACCTCCAAGGCCAGAACGCGGTCGCCATGTGCCTTTGGGCATGTCTTCGCCTGGCCTGGACAGGTCGACAGCAGAACCGCCAACACCCCGCAAATTTCGTGCAGCCTGCGTCTGGCGATGGCGGGGTCCCGCGACGGCATCAGGCGGCGACAGACCATGATGCCAAGCGGTTCGGTCGAGCCTTGAAGACGGATTACCTCCCATAACGAGCAGTTAGTGTCGGCATCATCTGCGGTGGGATCAGCGCCAAAGCCGCGGCCAGCCAGCAGGCGGGCAAGGTTGGGCTCCAGTGGCGGTATGGCTTCTGGCGTCAGCCGCACTCCATCCTGGATGCCGAGGCAAGGTTCGGGTCCGTTCAGGGTCCTGAGGTATATCGCGAAGCTGCTTGCCCCGACACCGTAGCGGACGACGTCGGCCATGCTGCCAATGAGCGAGCGCGGGTCGCGCATCTCGAGCTTCGCCAGGCTGTTCAACAAACTTGCAAGTGTGCCGGTATCGCTCGCGATGCGCTGTTCCAAACGTTCCAGCTGTTTCATTGCGCGTTCCAGCCCATCAGCGAGATCTTCGCCCGCTCGTTGAGTACGCTCGAGTTGATGCTTGAGCGTGGTCTCATGATGAATGTGCAGCGTGCGCAATCCACCAAGCACGAGTGCAGTGGCAAACCACGCACTCGGCTGGGTCGCGACCATCGCGGCGTAGGCATAGAAGTCCTGGCCGGCCGATTGCGGCGGCAGACCGTTGATGTATAGAACCACGCTGGCGAGTATCGCGGAAAACAGCCCACCCATGATGCCGTACTGGCTGGACATGAGCAGGACTGGTATCCAGAACGCACTGGGCACGCTGCCGCGGTCGGTCAGGGCCGTCGAGACCAAGGCCAGCATCACGAGCAGTCCGATCGTCTCGGGCACGAACCTGCGCCAGTCGGACAGCGACAGCATTTCGGTCAAGGAGAGATCGCGGGCCGTTTCCTGCTGCCACACGACATTGGGTGAGGGCGCAAGCATCGCTAATCTCCACTTCCACGCAAGCTCGCTGCCTTCCAGACGCAGGCCACCACATCGGCATAGTCGGTGCGCGGCAGCACAACACCGAGACTGATGAGGCGGGACGGATTGCCAATGACGGTCTGGAGTTCCCCTGGGCGCAAACGCTCTGGCTGGGTCTCGGTCCTGGCATTCTTTCCGGACGCACGGATGAGGATGTCGACCAGTGCGCTCAGCTCTGTCGCTTCGCCGGTGCATATGTTAATGATGCCGCGGGCATCGGGGTTCTCCGCCAGCAGCCTGAAGGCAGTGGCGACGTGGCGGACGTCGATGAAATCGCGGTAGACGCAAAGGTTCCCGGTGCGCAGGATTCCGCCACCGGCCGACATGCCGGCAATCTGATGGGCGAACTCACCCAGCGCCAGATAGCTCGGCATGCCGGGACCAATCATGTTGAAGATGCGGTTGACCAGGACCGGTACCCCGGTAGCCTCGCCAAACTCGAGTACGGCCTTCGTTTGGGCAAACTTGGCGACGCCGTATGGGGTGACTGGAGCGCACTGAGTGTCTTCGCCCACTGCTACCCCATCGACAGCCGCGGCGCCGTATTCCGCAGCGCTGCCACAACAAACCAGCAACGGACACACCGCACTGCGGCGCAGAGCCTGCATCAGCGCCCGTGTTGTCTCGACGTTCAACATCATGAGTTCGGCCTGCGAACCGACAGCACCGCCGGTCAGGTGGAAAATGACGTCTGGACCGGCCGCACTGATGATCCTGGCGAGCCGGTCAGACGACCACGGGGCATTGCCCATGGGAACCAACCAAGGTTGCTCCTGGACATTGGGCGAACGTGCCAAACCGGTGACCTGCACGCCATGTTGCCGCAGGTCCTGTACGAGATGACGGCCGAGGAACCCCGTCGCACCGGTGATCATGGCACGTTGCACGTAATCAGCCCCCGAGGAACAATGACCGATCCTGCTCAAACAGGCTTTGCGCCAGGGCAAAGTCGTCGGGGCGGCCGATATCCAGCCACATGCCGCTATCGTAGTAGCAACGCACGTCGGCATTGGCGTCGCGCATCTTCAGCAGCAGCGAAGGCATGTCCAGGTATTCGCCCGGGGTAAGACAGGGACGGATGGCTTCCCGCCGAAGGATATAAACGCCCATACTGACATAGTACAGGCTGCTCGGCTTTTCGCGGTAAGCGCAGAGCCGGTTGTCGGAGTCGAACTCGATCAGACCGAAGTCGATCTTGTTCTCCCGTTCGAAGACCCCGATGGAAGCATCGCAACCCATCTCGACGTGCTGGCGCGCCATGGCGCCAATATCCATGCTGGTCAGCAGATCGCCGTTCGAGACGATGAACGTGTCATTCAAGTCGTCGAGCACATCGCCCAGTGCGCCCGCCGTCCCAAGCGGCTTGTCTTCGTTCGTGTAGCGGATGTTCAGGCCCAGTTGCGAACCGTCACCAAAAAAGGCTTTGATCAGATGGCCGAGATGATTGACCGCAAGGATCACATCGCTGATGCCCGCCCGCTGCAGGCGGCGCAGCAGCAGTTCCAGGATCGGCATGTCCCCGAGCGGCATCAATGGCTTGGGCAACAGGGCGGAATACGGGTAAAGCCGGGTGCCCTTGCCGCCTGCCATGATGACGGCCTGTGTGACGGCGGCGGAACGCATGACCTGGCACGGCTCATCCGAGAGTGCAGGCCGCAAGTGCTGAAGCGAGTCCATTATTCACCTCCTTCCTAATTCTGCAGGTCCTGTGGTGCGCTGGTGGTCCGCGAGGGCAGCGGGGCCGCGGAACGTCCGGGGCCGACCTGCAGCACGTCGCCCGGCATGAGCTGTGTCATCTCCGTCGCAGGGATCACCTTGAAGCGTCCCTGGGTCTTGCGTGTGATCTTGAGGTTCAAGTGGTCCGGCGATGCCGGAATGGGTCCGTCCTGGAGGACTTGTACGACAGCCCGCATGGAGGTTATCGACCGCTTGCAGTCTTCGATTTCGTCCGCGGTCGTGGCCAGCGCCTGTTCGGTGCGCAGCGAATTGTCGAATTCGATGTGCGCCTTCGCGGACATGGCTTCGACCAGGTGCTGTTGCGCTTGTGCGAGTGCGACACGCAGATCCTGCTGCCGAGCCTCCAGCTCGGAAATCTGCGCGCCCATGTCGATGACCTTGAACTGCGATACACTGCCGTGCGCGGCGATCGACTTGACGGCCTGCAGCACCTCCTGCTTCCGGGCGACCAGGTCCTTCAGCTGATCGATGCGGAACTGCTGCGACTGCACTTCCAGCTCGGCAATGCTCACGCGCCGCTTCGCGAGTTCCAGACCCTGCCTGCGTCCCTTACGCTCGAGGCTAAGCGTCGCGGTCGCGCGGGTGAGCATATCCTGGAGGCGCTTGTCGTCCAGGCGGGAACGAATGCCAGCGGGTAGCTCGAGACCGTCGGCGCTATCGCGTAGCGCAATGAGACCCGCCTGTTTGACCCGAAGCTGGTCGAGCCTATCCTCTGCCTGGTGCAGACGCTCGGTTTCACGGATGCGCTCGATGTCCTTGGACGTGTCCGCAACCGCGCTGTCGGTTCCGCCCGCATTGGCCATGGCCTGAAGCACGATCATGCCCGGGGTGTATTTGAGCGCGCCGGCGGTGCGCACCTTTCCGGTTATATAAACTGGCTCGCGACTGGCGATTGCGACCTGCACGTCGCTGGTCCTGCCGAGCGCGCGCTTGAACTTCGCGGCCAAAGCGGCTTGCAGGCCCTGTATGGTTTGTCCGGCCGCGGTGAACTGGCCCAGCCGCGGCAGGTTGATCGCACCCCCCTCATCGACCGTGTATTCCCCGGAGATATCCATGCGAGGGAACACCGTCGCGACGCTTTGACCCGCAGCACTGCCCGACCCATCGAGCGTCACGCCGAGGCTTTCGAAGAATGAAATCTTCAGGCGATCGCCATAGGTGACCTGGCCTGTTTGAGTTACTTCCGCGTTGCCTGGCACATCCGTCTGGACTGGCGGCAAGCTGGTGGTATTGGCCGTGCTTGCGGCCGGAGCCTGCAACTCCCGCGAACGATGGAATCCCGGCAGTGCGTCCAGCAGTCGGCGCGAGACTGCCGAGCCTATGTCTGCCAGGTCTGCAATACGCTGCTGCGACATCGTGGCCCGTATGCCAAATCCAAGCGGCACCAGGGAGACCAGGAGCAACAGTACCAGCGACAATCGCAGGGTGCGCGATGATGCTGGGTGGCCGTTCGGACTTGCCGTCTGCTGATGATTGGGCATCGGGGTCACTCGACAGTGACAGATTTTGCAAGGTTGCGCGGCTGATCGACGTCCGTGCCCTTCAGCACCGCCGCGTAGTAGGCCAGAAGCTGCACCGGGATCGCGTACAGGATGGGTGCAACGAACGGATGCACCTGCGGCAGCACAATGGTTTCAGTGGCGATCCCGCGCAGCCTGTCAGCGCCGGCTGCATCGCTCAGCACGATCACCTGTCCGCCGCGCGCGGCTGCCTCCTGCAGGTTCGACGCCGTCTTCTCGAACAGCGGCCCTGACGGCGCGATTGCGATCACCGGCACATTGCTGTCGATCAGTGCGATCGGTCCGTGCTTCATCTCGCCGGCGGCGTAGCCCTCGGCGTGGATGTAGCTGATCTCCTTCAGCTTCAACGCGCCTTCCAGCGCGATAGGGAAGCAGTTGCCACGGCCGAGGTAGAGCACGTCGCGCGCCCGTGCCACGCGTTCCGCAAGGGCCTGGATGGGCTCCGGGTGGGCCAGAAGCAATTCGGCAAGGCCGGCAAGCTGTAGCAGCGATGTCATGATCGCGGCTTCCTCGTCGGCGGCGAGGGTGCCGCGGGCGCGGCCGGCCGCGAGCGCCAGGCAGGCCAGAACGGTGAGCTGCGCGGTGAACGCCTTGGTGCTGGCCACGCTTAGCTCGGGGCCGGCAACCGTTTCCAGAACGCTGTCGGAGCCCCGCGCCATGCTGCTCTCTGGCACGTTGACAATGGACAGCACGTGCTGCCCCTGCTCGCGCAGATGCTTGAGTGCCGCGATCGTATCGGCGGTTTCACCGGATTGGCTGACCAGCAGCCCAAGCCCGTTCCGTGGCAGCGGCGGCGCGCGATAGCGGAATTCGCTGGCAACATCGGCATCGGTCGGAATTCGCGCCAACGATTCCAGCCAGAAGCGGCCGACCAACCCTGCGTAGAACGCGCTGCCGCAGGCGGCGATGGTGATGCGCGGCAGGTTGACGAAGTCGAACGGCAGATCCGGCAGGACCACGGTGCGCTTTCCGGGATCGACCATGCGATGCAGCGTCTCGCCGATCACGACGGGGTGTTCGTGCAGCTCCTTTTCCATGAAGTGACGGAAGTTGCCTTTGTTGGCGGTCGAACCGGTGAAGCGAGTCAGCTTGATCTCGCGCTGCACCTCGGCCCCGTCGGGACCGAAAAAACGTGCGTCACGACGACCCACGATGGTCCAGTCGCCGTCATTCAGATACGCGATACGCTGCGTCAGCGGTGCCAGGGCGAGAGCATCGGAGCCGACGTACATCTCGTCTTCGCCGAAACCCACCGCGAGGGGCGCGCCATGTTGCGCACTGACGATCAGATCGGGATGTCCGGCAAAGATCATGGCCACCGCGTAGGCGCCTTCCAGGCGGCGGAACGCGGAACCCGCGGCGTGCACCGGATCCATGCCGCGCTGCAGGTTCAGATCGACCAGTTGCGCCACGGTTTCGGTATCAGTCTCCGTGCTGAACTCCTGGCCGGCCGCCTCCAGCTCCTGGCGCAGCTCGGCATGGTTCTCGATGATGCCGTTGTGCACGACCGAGACGCGCGATGTGCCATGCGGATGCGCGTTGCTTTCGGTTGGCGCGCCGTGCGTCGCCCAACGGGTGTGTCCGATGCCGGTGGTGCCTTCCAGCGGCATTTGCCGCAGGCTGGCAGCGAGATTGCAGAGCTTGCCCTGGGCGCGCCGCCGCTCAATGTGGCCATTTACCAGCGTGGCAATGCCGGCGCTGTCGTAGCCACGGTATTCCAGCCGATGCAGCAAATCCAGGATCAATGGCGCCGCCTGGCGCGCACTGACGATGCCGACAATGCCGCACATTGTTCCGCCTTCCCATTCGATTGGTCCTGTGTCGTTCAGCTCATGGCGGCGCGCCAGCGAAGGCGCGCCGCTAGGCGAATGTGAAGTTTGCCGCCCTGAGACTGCTCATTTTGACGTTGTTCAACTGCACCGTATTGTCAGCGCCCAGGCTGATCACAGTGTTCTTGCCGACCTGAGTGGTGTGGCTCATGACACTGGCAAAACTGTTCAGCTCTGGAACTCCGTGGAAGTTGACCGCCTCATGCAATCTCCCGGTGCCTACCTTGAAGTCGTCGATGATGTCGTTCCCGAACTGCGCGTTGAACCAGAACGTGTCCCAACCGGTGCCGCCTATCAGAATGTCGTTCCCCGTTGTGCTGGTCAGCTTGTCGGCAAAAATCGTGCCAACCAGGGCAGAGCCGTTCGTCGCGCTAACGTTGCCGGCGATGTCGGTTTCGACCGCGGAGAAGGCGCGTGTGGACAAGCTGGGGATGAACGCCATCTTCCAGTTTCCGTGTGAGTTAATGACGGCTTTGGCGACTGTGTTGGTCCCGCTCAACAGTGTCACCGTCGCGCCGGGCTCTCCTGTTCCGGTGAGCGACAAAGTGTTGCCGCCGGTGAACGCCACAGCCGGCGTCGTGGTGTCGATCTTAACGGCCAGGCCAGCCGTGACCGGACTGACGTTGCCGGCCAGATCCGTGGCGTTTGAGGTGATGGTGTGCGTTCCGTCCGCCAGGACCGGCGTGGTGATCGTCCAGCTGCCTCCCGTCGCAACGGTCGTGGCCAGTGCTGTGGCGCCGTCGAACAGTGTTACCGTACCTGTTCGCCTCCGCGGTACCCGTAAAGGTCGGTGTGTTCTTGCTGGTGATATTGTCCTTGTTGGAGACGCCAAGATCGGATGCATCAGTCAGATCCGGGGTGGTTGGTGCGGCAGGCGCCGTGCTATCCAACACGTACGGCTGGGCAAAGGGCGCGCTCGACGCGCCACCAGAGTTCATAACCTCGGCTAGCAGCGTATCGCTGCCGCTCAGGGTCACGCCAGCAAGTAGGAAGGCGGTCGAACCAACGGATGCCGTGGCGGCCCGCCAGGTTGCGCCGTTATCCAGGGAGATCCTGACAAGGTCGCCCGTGACGAGCGGCGCACTCAGATTGCCGGAGATGGTCTGGGCCGCCACATTGGTGATGAAGTCGGTTTTGCTTGCACCGCTGTCGGCCGAGAAGGCGATGCTGCTGACCATCTCGGTCGGGGCGGCGGGAGGATCGATGATCGCGACGTCATGCTGCCCCAAACCGTCGAGCTGCAGGGTCAACAGGTTTCCATTCTGACTGACGACCGTTGCCCCGGTTACCGTCGGTGTCCCGGTCTTCTGCAGGTTCACCACCACCTGGCCGCTGCCGATCATCGAGAAGTTGAGATTGGTGCCATCGCCGCTGACCGACAGCAGATCCGCACGCATTGGCAGCGAGCTGATATGGGTTACCTGGTCAGGGGTGGCGCCCAGATTGACTGTGAATGTTCCCCGTCCCTGGGAAGGAACAGCTCGGTCGAACTGTAGGCGTACCAGTTCGTGACGTTCTGGATGACTTGAGAGCCGCCATTGATGACATTGAGCGACATCTCGCCGACATCGGGCGCGGCGGGATCTGGGGTAACGGTCGCGGTGATGGTGTTGCCCGATGTGGTGTAGTCGACGTTCGCCCGTTCTTGCGCCTGGATGCGCGAAGCGAGGTCTTCGAGCGTGACGAACTCATAGCCTTTCGCGGCCGCCATCGCAATGAAATCGGTATACATCTGGGTCGTATAGGGCGAGCCCGTGGCGGTGTCCGTTGTCGTATTCCACTGGGCGACACCGTAGTCGTGGACTGGCAGAACGACGACCGGCGTCCCTGCGGCGTTCGCCGAGAGGCTGGCAAACTGCGCGTTCCAATCGGCTTCCGCCTGCTGGATTGTCTTGCCCTGGTACTGGATCTCGGTGAAGTCGAACGTCATGTTCGGCGCGATGTACACCGCATTCTGGGACATCGCGTTCGGGCTCATGTAGCCGATTGCGCTGGGATAGCCGGAACCGATGCCAGTCCAGCCACCGGTCAGGTAGCCGGTGTATCCCGGTGTGGATCCGCTTGGTGCAACGGATTGAAAGTACGGCAGAATGTTCTGGGCCGTCGCGAAGGTCTCGTTGGCGCCGGGGACCGCGGCACCATACACGGTGGTGCCAAGTTGCGCCTCAAGGAGCGCTTTCGACTGATTGAACTCGTAGTCGTAAGTGAAGGGCTGGCCGTCCCCGCTGGGAACTGTGCCGGTGCCGGTCTGCAGGAAATTGATGTTTTCAGCTGGAATCGAGAAGGTCAGCGTTGTGCCGGCTGGTATGTCACCGAGCGTGCCGTCGTTGAGGCCGCCGTATCCATCAGGAATGTAACTGATGTCGATGGTATTGCCCGAGAGTCCCGTTATCTGGGTATTGGCGATAGACCCGCCCTCGCCGGCCGTGCCGGGCAGCGGTGTGTTGGTGCCGATGTCGGGGCCGGTCACTTGCAGGCCGATCGTGGTGCCGGCGAAGGACGGCACCGAGTCCAGCATGATCTGGGTCGAACCGGCGGGCGTGTCACCGACGGTCTGCGCGGTGAATGTTACCGTCGGGGGGTTGATGAGGTGCGTGTAGGAGTGAGTGCCGATCTCGCTCCCCATCGACTGGATGGCTTGGTAGTATGGCAGGCTCTGTGCCCAGTTCGTCCACGAGGCGTCTGGGCCCGCCGGGTTGTCGCCGATATTGACGTAGAACGAACCGACAAAGTCGTAGGCCTGGTTCCACTGCTGCAGGATCGGGACGAGAACGTCATAGATGCCGGGCCCACCGCCTGCTGGCGATACGTCGGCCGGGAACTGCGACTGGTCCATGTCCATACGCACCGCGACCACGCCGGCATCGCGAGACAGGTCCAGAGCGACACCTGGCTGGTTGCCGAGCACGGTTGCCTGGATTGCGTTCGACAGCAGGTTACTGTCGCCCAGCAGGGCAGTGGTGGCGAAGTGTACGTTGGTTCCGCCGGTGGTCGTCTCGATGACACCGGGCAGGGTGCCGACATTCTGCACGTCCTGATTGACGAGCACATCGGTCGGTGTATTGACGCCCTGATAGGCGGCGTAGCCCTGATTCGTGTAGGTTTGAATCGTCTGCCCGGCCGTATAACTCTTCATGATCGGGTTGCTGACGTCGTTGGCCGTGACGGTGACGTTCCCGTCGTTGCCACCGGTATAGCGGTTGAGGCCCAGCAACGTCTCCATATTGGCGTAGGAATTGCCGGGTAGCGGTGCACCGGTCTGGTCGTTGGTCAGGAAGTCGCCCGAAGTGATGATGCCGATGTGGTAGTCGTAGACGGCGCTGGTCAGCGTCGACATGATCGCCGGCAGTTGCGCCGTGTTTACGTCCGACATCGACGGAAAGATGAGCGCGTCATAGCCGAGGAGATTGTTAATGTTGGTCAGTTGCGATTCGTCGATGACGTCGTATGAAACGCCGGCCATGCGCGCCTGGTTCTGCGCAGCCATGAACAGGTCCGAGTATGCGGTATTATTGAAATAGCGACTGGCTGTGGTATCCGAATAGACGATCGCCACCTTGTGGGTCGGTGTGACGTTCTGCAGCGTGGCCGGGTCGGTAATGGTATATTCAGGGTTGTTGTAGTCGCCGGGAAGATAAACCGCCTGCGGGGTTCCGGTGTCGATCTGCGCATCGATATTGATGTTGGTTGGCGCCGTTCCGCCATCCGGCGTCAGCAGGCTCCGCGGGATGGCGATTTCCATGCTCTGACCGTCGGGCGACAAGGCGGCGGTAAGCGGCGTGTAACTCACGAGATTTTGTGCCGCAGCGCCGGTATACAGGTAGAAGCTGCCACCGATATAAGTGACGTTATAGTCCGCACCTATACTATCAAACGGGGTGTATCCCGTCGAATTGTTCTGATCCGTGTTGAGCCATATGGTAGTGCCGCCACCGATAACGGGGTCTGTTGCCAGGGTGGCCTGGATGGCTATGTAGTACGTGTCGTTCGCGACCGTGCCATACAAGTTATAGCCCGGCACGTAATTGGCGGGGGTATAAATCGTCTGGGTCGCGTCCCATTCCGACAGATTGCCGTCGACGGTGATGGTGAACGGCTTCTTTGTGACGGTGGGCACTGGCTGGCTCCCTAATGTGGCCCGATTGCCGGCATCCAGGACGCGGAATGGCAACCGATGCGGTGCACATATTGATCATGAATTAGCAGTCAGGAACTACTGGCAAGAATTGCAGTTAACAGACGTAACTCCCTTTGTTGAGTGACAACCGTTCCGGCCGCTCCGCGGAGCGCAGAGCGGCCGGTCACCTCGGAAACCGACGCGCAATGGGCCTTCGCGGTGCACGCGGTCGCCACGGAATGTAGTGGGATATTGCCGCCCGGCATGTGCTGCCGTGGCAGTTTGCCGAGTAGCCTTGTGCTCGTGACCTGGCACCTTGAAGGGTTGGGAGATTTGTATCCGGCACCAGATACGCCCCGTAAGGCAACCGGAGCGCTGCGTCGCTTCGTCAGTCGCAAGGCTGATATCTGCGTCCGCTTAGATCCAGGTCATAGAATGCTAGAGAAAACCTCAGGGACTTTGCTTGAGCACACTGATCCGCAGAAAATCTCGTGGTACTCGGCCAGAAGTACCGCCTTGCCGTGCTCGACAAACGGACGATAAAACCCACAGTCCCCGTATTGGAAGCACTGCTCGGCGATAACGAAGTCGGTAGAGTCGACGACGTCGGACACCAGATCCGGGTTGTTCTTCAATGCAACCAGCAAACCTCGCCGATGGCCTTCGTCGGCCAACCATTGAATATAGCTGATTTCGTCCCGCTTCGTTATGCGGAACCCGGAAGCATTGGCGAATGCGTCCAGCACATCCGGCTCGAAACCCTCGCATCCCTTGCGCTTCGCGCGATCCATGCGTGCCTGCATGATGTGCCGGACCGCCGGATCTCGAATATCGAGATAGTATTCCGGCCAATCCTGAAGCTGGTTGCCGATGGCCGAGTGGGGGAAGTCCGACGCATCGCGGCGCCACGGCTCGTAGCTACCGGCGGAGAAATAGCAAATCACCAAATGTCCGGCGTCCCGCAGCTCGGCGATCTGGGTTGCCGGGGTTTCCTCCAGGTCAATGTCATACAGCTTCGCACCGCGACGGGTCATGTCCGGCGTTCCAGACAGTTGCCAATACCAGGTAGTCCCAGGCGGGATATTCCGCTGGACATCCTTGGCAACTGCCATCGGTAAAACGGAGATTGCGCAGACGCTCCAGAGAAGGAGCTTCTTCATTTTTGCGCGCCCATGTCCTGGTATCCGTTCAGGAACCAATGGCCCTGGAGGGCTGATGCACCCCGCCAAACGCCACCGGCGCGAGTCCGTCCCGATTCAGGAACAATGGGTCGTTTCCGACCCGCTCCGACCCGATCAGGGGTGGGCGTGGCGTCCTGCATCGAGAGGCTCCATATCGTGCACAACGCATTCCTGTCGCAAGCTTAAGCGGTTGCGCTGCATCATTCGGTACAAGGTCACCCGTGATACCTTCAGCTCATTCGCGGTACGGGTAATATTGAAGCGGAACCGACGGAGCGCTTGCAGAAGCAATTCGCGTTCGGCATTGGTGCCGGGTGGCGGGCGGGTCGGTTGGCTTGGCGCGGTGACGGAATCCAAGGGGGAGGGCAGTCTCAGGTCGGTTGCATCGATCCGCGGACCGTTGCTAAGCACCACCGCTCGGCGGATGACTGCGATCAGTTCCCGTACGTTCCCCGGCCAGGGATAGGTTTGCATCGCGTCAATTGCCTCGGCCGTGAACCCGCTGATATCCCTGGTCAGGTGCTGCGTGATTTGGCGCAGGAAGAACGTCGCCAGAAGTTCAATGTCGCCGCCCCTATCGCGTAGTGGCGGCAGGTGAAGATTCAGGATGTTCAGGCGATAATAAAGGTCCTCACGCAGCTTACCGGCGGAGATCGCTTCGCGCAGCCGGACGTTGGTGGCTGCGATAACGCGAACGTCGACCTTGATGGGCTCGTGCCCACCGACACGGACAATTTCGCCCTCCTGCAGGAATCGTAGCAGGTGGCCTTGCAGGTCGAATGGCATATCGCCGATCTCATCCAGAAGCAGGGTTCCGCGGTGTGCATGTTCGATCAGGCCCCGTTTGCGCGCCGAGGCGCCGGTGAACGCGCCCTTTTCGTAGCCGAACAGTTCCGAGGCAATCAGGGTGGCTGGCACCGCAGCGCAATTGAGGGCAATGAAGGCTTCCGCCGAGCGGCAGGAGTGCTCATGGATCGCGCGCGCGACCAACTCCTTGCCGGTTCCGCTTTCCCCGGTAAGCAGGTACAGGTGCGTCGCAGGTGGCGTAGCGTCGTATTTGCTCGAATACTTCCTGCACTGCTGGACTGTTACCAATCATGAAGGACATGATCCGCGCGTCTCCGACACCAGAGACGGCAGAGCCGGTTGGCTGCGCATACGAGCATACACTCGAAGCGCTAGGCTGACTGACAGGGAGATTTTGAAACATGGTCCGTCTCGACGACCTGATGCAGTGGGTTGCAGGTGGCGGGGAGTTCTTGTTTCCCGGACTGTCTGGTTGCACCGGCCTTCGCGGCCGACGTTCGCGTGCTGGCGTTAACCATTCGATAGCGAGTGTGTGGCAACCGTTAACGAATAGCTACTGGCAGACTTGACAGGTACACCTGCACTGCCGCGATACGTACGTTCGTATGGCAGCGGGATGACATGGTGCCGGGCTGCAGGAGTTAGGCTCTGTCAGGGCTCGATATCCTTGCATACGTGCATGCCGGGGCTCGCGAACCCCGGGAACATGCGGGTGCGGTCGGTCCGCATGCTTCGATTTGCAGTTAACCGAGGGGCGGAGCCCGGAGAACGATGTGGCGTGCGTGAGAGGTCGAATTGGCATACCTCGTTTGGATGCTTAGTTGAGCCAGCCAACACTGCCGACAATATGCCAGAGAAGCGTTGCTAACAGCAGCCAGCAAAGCGCCCCAAGCAATCCGCCGAGCAGAATGCCCTTGCAGCTAGCCAGCGCGTCATCATTGCCATCGTCCGCCGACGGTTTTCCGGGCCGTTTGGTGCGACTCGGATAGCGCGATGCGGAGCTCAAGTGCGCTGCTCCATTTCACTGAAGCGTGGAAGGGATCACCGACACGCAGGATGCCGCTTGTCTGGTGCGGTGCCATTTGAGTTTGCACCTACACGCAAACGCACCGCTACCGTCATTATTAACAGTCGGCCGTCCCGCGGTTTATGGTTTCGCGGCGCGAACCGGCGAAGGTATCTTGTGCTCCGGCAACAGGATGGTGAAGGTCGTCCCAATGTTCAGAGCCGATTCCACCAGGACTTTGCCGCCCGCGGCGGTTACCCAGCCATACAAAATACTCAGTCCTATGCCGCCGTTGCCCTGGTCCGCTGGCTTGCTGGTGAAGAAGGGTTCGAAGACATGAGCCACTGTTTCCGGTGACATGCCGACGCCGGTATCCGACACCGCTAACTCGACGAAGCGTCCTGTCGGGGTGCCAAGCAGGGCGGCGCGTTCCGGGCCGAGCGTCAGGTTGCGGGCGCGGATTCGTATGGTCCCGCCCTCCGGCATGGCGTCGCGTGCATTGGTCACCAGGTTGACCAATACCGAGTGCAGCCGCAGGGGGTCGAACTGACAGTCCCACAGCCGCGGTGCGACGTTGAATTCCAGGCGGATCCCCCGTCCGGCGACGTGGCGCAGCAATTCGCGGATTTCCTGCAATACCTCGTCCACCTTGATCTGACAGGCTCCGATCGACCGGCGCCGGGCGAGGGCGGACAGCTGCTGTACCAGCTGAAGTGCCTCCTGTGCCAGGGCGATCGTTGGGATTATGCGTTCCTGTGCCGGCTGATTTTCGGCGGTGGCCGCTCGGACCAGGTCCAGATTGCCGCGAATGGTGAACAGGTAATTGCCGAAATCGTGCGCGATGCCCGCCGCGAGTTGCCCGACGGTATCCAGCCGCTGAAGCCGTGCCAGGTTGAGTTCGGCAGCGCGCAGCCGTTCCCGTGCCTGGGTACGTTCCTGCGTCATCTCGGCTGCCTGCTGTAGCGCCTGCTGCACGGCAGCGACCTCCCGTATCGGGCTCGGCCGAACCGCGGACGGCGACTGTTCGTGCGCCAGTGCGTCCGTGGTCAGGGTGAGTGCCCGAATTTGCTCTGCCAGGAAATGACCAAGGAGCAGAACCAGGAGCAAAGGCACCGTGACCAGCAGGGCGAGGCCGCCGATCAGGCGCCCCGACACCCGCAGCGGCGCCTCGATCACGTCGGCCGGCACGGCATAGACGATGAACCAGGGAGCCAGATGTAACCGTGCCGTTGCAACATAGCTCGGACGGCCTGCGATCGAGATTTTCGCGGTCTTTCCGGATGCGGCTTCGGAGGTCAGGCGGATTTGCGGATCGGGCCAGCCCGTGCCGGCCATCGTCGGACTGCTTGTCGCGATCAGCTCGCTGCCAGGAGCGATGAGACCGGTCAGCGCGCCTTCGCTCCGGTCGAACCTGTTCAGCCGGGGAAGCAGGGTCGCGGGGCGGGGGATGCCCAGTGCAATCGCCGTCAGGGTCGTGCCCTGTCGCGCCGAGACGGCGATTCCCGTGATGACCCGACCGCCTGGCGCGGCGGCGGTGAGCATGTTGATACGATGCGAATTGGCAGCCCCGCGAAGCTGCCGGGAGAGCCGTTCGATGCCCTCGGCAGGGGGAACGCCGGCGAGCATGAGCTGTTGGTACTCGGGGTTCAGCAGAGCAATTGCCTGCCAGTCGGCGCGCTCGGCCAGCCGACGCTCTGCCGCGCGGCGAGCCCCATCCAGCTGCTCGGGGGTGATCGGGTGGGCGGGCATGACGCCCTCCAGCCTCGCCGCCAGCTCCTCGAACCGGACGTCGACTTCGGCCGCCAGCGACCGGGCGCGTCCTTTCAGGCTGGCTTCAATTGCCTGTTGCTGCAGGTGCGCGTTACTGATCAGCATGAGCCCCACGGCTCCGAGTATCGGCAGCAGAACCAGCAGTAGGATGACCACGAGCACCGTCCGAACAGACAGAAGTGCCGGAGACAGCTTCATCACCTGAGCCTTGTGCGAGCCAGGGAACGGCAGCAAGAACCGTTCCACGGTGCTGCACGTCTTTTTTCGACGGCGCACTTGATTTACGACGAAATGGTCCTAATTTCAAGCACTGCTATCCGAAACGCAGGAAAAATCCGCGGGTATGCGTTTCGGATCAAATTGTAGACAAGGGAGACGATCGATTTGCGATGTCCACTGATCTGCCGGAGGGCCGTCGCGCCGGCGCGCGCCCTCCCTTCCGCATCCTGATCGGCGATGACCACGCGATTTTGTTGGATATGCTGCGTAACCTGCTGCAGGGGGAGTTTGCCGTGGTCGGCACGGCCCGCGACGGATTGCAGTTGGTCGATCTCGCCGTTGCACTGCGGCCGGAAATGGTCCTTGCAGACATTCGGATGCCTGGCTGCAGTGGGATTGAAGCCGGCCGTCGGATCCTGCGGCTGGATCCGACGATTCGTCTGATCTTTCTCACCATGGAGCAGGACGCCGGCCTGGCGGCGGAGGCCTTTGGTATGGGAGCCGCGGCGTTCCTGCTGAAAGCCGCTCCCGCCAGCGAGTTCCTTGACGCGATCCGCAGCGTAGCCGCAGGCGGGCGTTATCTCGCCCGCAGCATTGCCGAAGGCGATATTGACCGGTTGCTGGCGATGCGGCGGAACGAACCGCTGGCGCAGATCTCGGCCCGCGAGCGGGAGGTGGTGGCACTTCTGGTCAGCGGCCTGCCGATGAAGACGGTCGCCCGCAGGCTCGGCATAACCGCCCGCACAGTGGCGTTCCACAAATACAAGGCCATGGAAACGCTGGGCCTGAAAGACAATGCACAGCTCATGGAGTTCGCGTTGCGCCGAGGTTTGCTTGCGCAAAACGAGCCAGTTCAGCCACACCCATCCCAGCCACACCCATCCCAGCCACACCCATCCCAGCCACACCCATCCCAGCCACACCCATCCCAGCCACACCCATCAGCCCCGGATCGGTCTCGCCATTGAGCATCGCGGCGGCGGCGATCAGTTCAACTGCGTCGGCCGAAGTCGCGGCAGGTCGGCCTTGATTCGGCCGATGGCGCTGCCCAGCAAATTGTAAAGCCCCGTGGCAACAGTCATATCCAGGCTTACACTTGTAACCCTGTTGGCCATTGTCAGGAAGTGCAGATCCACGTGCCTGCCGTCGGCACTCGGGCCAACGTTGATCAGCTTCAACCGATCCGCTTCGTCCGTTGGGGGGCCCACCCGCTCTTGGGGTAATGCCAATGCCTGACCGTCATCAACCGACATAACCCGATCCACCTACTTGCGTTCACGTCGCACTCAAGCATTCCATCGCAAGCGCCTCTACTGGCAAGAATCACAGTTGTTCCGCGATGCCGATAATATAATTTCGCCTCGCAGTGCTCGTGCTTCACCCGCCGTCACGGTGCCTTTTCAGAGTGCAGGAATGCTCATGCGTGCATCCAATTCAGCCGAGCCGCTGTTGCGGTGGCTGCAAGCAACGTTCGTCAACAGCGTGCGGCAGCATCATGACGATCTGACCATGCGACAGTTGGCGGTGATGATGATCACCTACTCGGATGAGGATGCGCCAACGGTACGCGGTCTGGCGAACTCGCTGCGCATTTCCCGCCCGGCGATCTCCCGCGCCCTGGACCGGTTGGGCGAGGCCGGATTGACCAGGCGACAGGTGGATCCGCGTGACCGCCGCAGCGTGGTGATTCGTCGCACGCGGAAAGGCTTCCAAAGGATACAGCACTTGCGCAGCCTGATGGCGGAATCGGCACTCACCGTGCGGGATCTGTCGGAGAAAGCCGCCTGTCCTGCCACGGAGAACAGCGGCCCGCCTGGTGTTCCGTCGCACTCGGATGGCGGGAAGGTCGTCAGCAACGGTGGGACCGACCTGCTGTAGAAGGGCGACGACTTGACCTTGATGCGGCGGGTAATGGCGCCGTGTCTGCCAGCCTGGCAGACCACGCCCAACGGGCAATTGCGAAGCAGCGCCCGCAGCCTGAGCGGTCGGACATAGCGCTAATCCGATCATCGGACCGGCGGGGCGGGCGTGCTGCATTCAGGCACCAGCGCTGCGCCATGGTCGGTGGCGTGCAGGCGGCTAAGGTCCTGACGCGGAATCAGTGCTCCGGTGGGGCGCCTGGCATTGTCCGAACGGCATGGCCTGCGAAGGCCCGCCATCCACGATTTTGCTGCCCGCCATGACCTGACACGCGCGCCACGGAGCCAATCGCGGCCATCGTCCGCCAATCCGTTTCAGATGAAACTCATCCCGCCGTTCAGGATCACCGTCTGGCCGGTCATGTACGCGTTGCCCAGCACCAGCAGCACTGCCTGGGCGACTTCCTCCGGCGCGCCCAGGCGGCCCATCGGGATGCGCTTCGCCGCCTCGTCGGCCCAGCCGTGCAGCATGTCGGTCTCGATCAGCGAGGGCGCGACGGCGTTCACCGTGATCCCGTCCTTCACCAGCCGCGCGGCATAGCCGCGGGTCAGCCCCTCCATGCCGGCCTTGGAGGCGTTGTAGTGCACGCCCACCCCGCCGGCGCCGCGCGCCGCTCCGGAGGTGATGTTGACGACGCGCCCCCAGCGTTGCGCACGCATGTGCGGCAGCACGGCGCGGGTGCACAGGAAGGCGGATTTCAGGTTCACCGCGATGGTGCGGTCGAAGTCTTCCTCGGTCAGGTCGTCCAGGCCGCGCGGGATGGCGATGCCGGCGTTGTTCACCAGGACATCGACCGGGCCGAACTGCGCGGCGATGCGCGCCAGCATGGCGTCCACCGCCGCGGCGTCGGCCACGTCCGCGCCAACCGCCACCGCTCGGCCGCCCGCGCCGGCGATTTGTTCCGCCACCGCCTGTGCCTGCGCGCGCGCGTGCCACGTAGTTCACCGCGACCGCGGCGCCCGCTTCCGCCAGCGCCACCGCCACCGCGCGTCCGATGCCGCGCGAGCCGCCGGTCACCAGGGCGACGTGGGCAGGTCAGGTCAGGGTGCAGTTCCATGGGTGCGGGCTCCTTTCCGGGGATTGAACGGCAGTCCGTGCGGCTCGTTCTGCTGTTGAGCCTTTAACACGGAGCGCACGGAGAACCACGGAGCCCTGTCCGCACCTGCGTCCGAGGCAACCCAGGGAAGTTCGCTACGGCACGGAAGACAAAAGACATTTAATGCTGATCCGGGATGTTCCCCGCAGCGCGGCTTACCAGGAAGGCCGCTCCGTGCGACTCCGTGGTTCTCCGTGTTGAAATCTTGCAGCAGACCGAACCGCTCCGGCCTCGCGAGCAGGCACCCAGCCAGCCGGATTTTACCGGCCCGCCCGGCCGCCATATGTCGTGAACCGCTCCACCGCCGCCTGCATCTCCGCCGCGGTCAGCAGCCGCACCGGGCCGGCGCTGCGGGCCAGCAGGTATTGCCGGCACAGCGTCTCCAGCAGCACGGCGCTCGTAAGAGCCTGCTCCGCGTCCGGCCCGTGCACGATCATCCCATGGTTCGCCAGCAGGCAGGCGCTGCGCCCGGCCAGCGTCTGCACCGCCAGCCGCGCCAGGTCCGGCGTGCCGAACGTGACATACGGCGCGCAGCGCACGTCGTCGCCGCCGAACCGCACCACCATGTAGTGGAACGCCGGCAACGCCTCGTTCAGGCACGCCAACGCGGTGCAGGCGTCGGCGTGGGTGTGCACGATGCAGCCCGCCTGCGGAAAATCCAGGTAGATCGCCGCATGCATCGCCCACTCGGACGACGGCGTGCCCGCGCCATCCACCGCCCCGGCCAGGGTCATCGACACCACCGCGTCCGCATCCAGCGTGTCCGCCGAACAGCCGGATGGCGTGATCAGCATGCCGCCTGCGCTGCGCAGGCTGACATTGCCGGAACTGCCGGCATTCATCCCACGCCGCGCCAGCTCGCGATACACCGCGACCACCTCCTGCCGCGGGGTGCCATGCATCAGCCGGCCTCGTCGAGGTCGGCGCCCCACATCTTCTCCAGCCCGTAGGTCGTGCGTGCTTCCGGCTTGAACAGGTGCACGACGATGTCGCCGGCATCGATCAGCACCCATTCCGAACCGCCGGCGCCTTCCACCTGCACGCGCTTCAATCCGGCGCCGTGCAGCTTCTCGGTCAGGTGCTGCGCCATCGCGGTGATCTGCCGGTCGGCCAGGCCGGTGGCGATCACCATGCGGTCGCAGAACGTCGCCTTGCCTTCCAGGTCCAGCGTGACGACGTCCTCGGCCTTGTCGTCTTCCAGGCTGCCGACGATCACCGATTGCAGCTTGTCCAGCGTGGACGGCTCCACCTGCTTGCGGCGCGGCTTCGGCGTCGCCGCCTGGGGCCCGGCGGCGATGGTCTTCTTGCGCGGCGTGCCGGGAGTCTTGTCGGCCACCGGCAGCGGCGGCTTCACCCGCTTGCGCGGCGCCGGCTTGTGCCGGGCGGGGGAAGGCGGCGGCGCGGTCTTGACTATGGCACGGCTCCTTTGCCGGAGGCGCGGATCGCGGTGGCGGAGATAGGCGTCTGCGGCACGTGCAGGAAGACCCAGGCGGGCGGGTTACCCGGCACGCACGCGGCGGCGCCGTTCGCGCCGGCGGTGGTGGCGCATCGCCTGCGCCGCCTGACCCTTCAGCGCGGCGCGGTTGTAGCCGGGTCGCGGCAGGACTGCGAAGGCCACGTTGCGCAGGATCTCCCGCCAGCGCCGCCAGCGCGGCAATTGCGCCAGAATGATCGGCGCCCATCAGCCAGACGAACCGTACGCGCGGGAAGCGGCGCAGCAGCAGGCGCAGCGTGTCGGCGGTGAAGCGGGTGCCCAGCCTGGCCTCGATCGCGGTGGCGACGATGCGCCTGCCGTCGGCGATGGCGCGCGCGCTGGCCAGCGTTGCGCCAACGGCGCCATGCCGCGCGCGCGGCTTCAGCGGATTGCCGGGCGAGACCAGCAGCCAGACCTGGTCCAGCCGCAGCCGCTTGCGTGCCAGCGCGGCGATCTGCCGGTGGCCGGCATGCGCCGGATTGAACGAGCCGCCGAGCAGCCCGACGCGCGTGCGGCGGCGGTCGCCGAAGCGGGGGATCGGGTCGAGGGTCAGCGGCGCGTTCAGGGGCGCACCTGCCCGGTGCCGCGCACCAGATAGCGGTAGGTGGTCAGCTGCTCCAGTCCGACCGGGCCGCGGGCATGGATGCGGCCGGTGGCGATGCCGATCTCCGCGCCGAAGCCGAATTCTCCGCCGTCGCAGAACTGGGTGGAGGCGTTCCACAGCGCCACCGCGCTGTCCAAGCCGGCGAGGAAGCGCTCCGCCGCCGCGGCGTCGTCGGTGACGATGGCGTCGGTGTGCTCGCTGCCGTGCCGTGCGATATGCGCCAGCGCGGCGTCCACGCCATCGACCACCGCGACCGACAGGACCGCGTCCAGCCATTCGGTATCGAAATCCGCCTCGGTCGCGGGCGGCAGGTCGGGGACGATGTCGCGCGCCGCGGCATCGGCGCGGAAATCGCAGCCCAGTGCGCGCAGGTCGGCGACGATCGGCGGCAGCAGGGCAGGGGCGATGGCGCGGTCGATCAGCAGCGTCTCGGTGGCGCCGCAGATGCCGGTGCGGCGCATCTTGGCGTTGGCCACGATCCCGCGCGCCATCTCCGGATCGGCGGCCGCGTGGACGTAGGTGTGGCAGAGGCCCTCGGCGTGCGCCAGCACGGGCACGCGCGCCTCGCGCTGCACGCGCTCGACCAGCGACTTGCCGCCGCGCGGGATGATCAGGTCGATCAGCCCGGCCGCCGCCAGCATCGCCGCCACATAGGCGCGGTCGGCGCTGGGCGGGATCTGCACGCAGGCTTCCGGCAGTCCGGACTGCGCGCAGGCCCTGCGGCCAGGGCGGCGTGGATCGCCTGCGCGCTGTGCAGGCTTTCCGAGCCGCCGCGCAGGATCACCGCGTTGCCCGACTTCAGGCACAGCGCGGCGGCGTCGGCGCCGACATTCGGGCGGCTTTCGTAGATCATGCCGATGACGCCGATCGGCGTGGCGACGCGCTGGATGCGCAGCCCGTTCGGCCGCGTCCAGTCGGCCAGGATGCGGCCGAGCGGATCGGGCAGGGCGGCGACGTCCTCCAGACCCGCGGCCATGGCGTCGACGCGGGCCGGCGTCAGCGTCAGCCGGTCGCGGAACGCGGCGGTGGCGGTGCTGTGCGCCACGTCGGCGGCGTTGGCGTCCAGGATCTGCGGTGCGGCGTGGCGCAGCGCGGCGGCCATCGCGCGCAGCGCGTCGTTGCGCTGCTGCGTGCTGCTGCGGGCGAGCACGTGCGACGCCGCGCGCGCCGCCTGTGCGGCACGTTGCAGGTGCTGGGTGGGTTCGCTGTCGATGTGCATGGGGCACTCCTTGGCGGGATAGTGCCCTTCATGGCGCGATGTTTCCAGGGGGGGCGCGATGCTGTGCCGGAGGATCCCCCCGCGCGACGCTGCCCCTTGCACCCCCTGCCAAACCGGTCAACGCTCGACACCCAGGGATTGGGAGGTTCACCGATGGAATTCGGTATGTTCCACGAATTTCAGCGGATGCCCGGGCAGACCGAGGCCGAGGCTTTCGACCGTGTCGTTCGAGCAGGTGGACGCGGCGGAACGCAGCCGGCCTCGACGTGATGTGGCTGGCGGAACTGCATACCGCGCCGGAGCGGTCGGTGCTGGCCGCGCCGCTGACCATCGCCAGCGCCATCGCCGCGCGCACGCAGCGCATGAAGGTCGGCATCGCCGTGCAGGTGCTGCCGCTGTGCCATCCGCTGCGCCTGGCCGAGGAAGCCTGCACGGTGGATCACATCAGCCACGGCAGGCTGATCATGGGCGTCGGCCGCAGCGGGTTTCCCCGGGTGTACCAGGCCTACGGCATCTCCTACGCCGAAAGCCGCGAACGCTTTGCCGAGGTGCTGGAGATCCTGAAGCGCGTCCTGGACGCAGGAGCGCTTCTCGTTCCACGGCAAGTATCTACGATTTCGACGACGTTTACCTGGTGCCGAAACCGTACACCCAGCCCTATCCGGAATTGCGCGTCGCGGCGACCAGCGCCGACACCTATCCGGCGATCGGCGCGCAGGGCTACCCGATCTTCGTCGCCACCCGCCTGGGCGATCTGAGCGAACTGGTGCCGAACATCCGTGCCTATCAGGAGGCGTGGGCCGCCGCGGGCCATCCCGGCACGCGGCAAGGTGTTCCTGCGCGTGCCGGTCTATGTCGCGGCAACCGAGAAGCAGGCGCTGGAGGAGCCGCAGGAAAGCGTCATGCACTTCTACCGCTACCTGGGCGAGCGCATCGAAGCAGTCCGCCACGCAGGAAGGCGCCCGCGCGGTGGAGAACCGCGCCGAACGCGGCGCAGCGGCTGCAGAGCATCACCTATGACGAAGTGCTGCGCAGCAAGATCATCGTCGGCACGCCGGCGATGGTGGCCGACCGGCTGGCGCAGCTGCAGGAGGAACTCGGGCTGGACGGCATCCTGGCCGAGATGAATTGCGGCATGCGGATTCCCAACCGCCTGGTGACCAACTCGCTGCAGACTGATGTGCGAGCAGGTGATCCCGCATTTCCGCCACTGACGGCCAGAGCGGGCAAGTTGGCTGATCAAAAGCTCGGCGGCGTGGCGAACGGCGTCAGCTGAAGTTCGTGCGTCCAGCACGAACGATCCTGGGTGTGCAGGTACCAGAACGCCTCGGCGATCTTCGCCGGATTGATCACCAGTTCCGGCCGGTTCTGGATCTTCGGCAGCGCGCGCGTGCCGGGCGAATCGATCGTGCCGTCGATCACCACGTTGGCGACGTGCACGCCGAGTTCGGAGTATTCCTCGGTCAGCACCTGCGCCAGCGCGCGCATCATCACCCGCGGATAATACAGCGACTCGCCGGTCATCCGCTTGCGTCCGCGCAGCGACTTGGAATTGTTGGAAAAGAAGAACGAACCCGCGCCCTTCTGGCGCATCGCCGGCAGCACTTCCTTGGCGACCAGGAACGGCCCGCGGCTGGCGATGTGCTGCGCGGTGTCGAACATCTCGACCGGGATGTATTCCAGCAACTCCTTCTCCGGCGGCAGGTCGCGGCCTTCCAGATAGCCGGCGTTGTAGACCAGCACGTCCGGATCGCCGGCATCGCGCCGGATCGTGGCGAACGCCGTCGCGATGGAGTCCTGCGACGACAGGTCCAGCTCGACGATCATGCACTGCGCCGCCCTGCTCGCGGATCGCGCCGCCAGAGCCCGCGGCATTGGCGTCGGTGCGGGTGGTCAGCACCACGAAGAAACCTTCCCGGGCGAACTTCTGCGCGATGGCGCCGCCGACGCCCCAGCGGGCGCCGACCGGCAGTCGCTGTCGTCCAGCGCCCTGCCGTGCGCCAGCAGCGTGTTGCGGCCGTCGGATTGCCATTTCGAGGTGGCGCCGACCACCACGGCGACCGGCTTGCCGTTCGCGTGTTGCGATCCTGGCTCATGCGAAGACGCTTCCCTGTGTTGTTGTTGCGTGATGAGCGGTCAGGCGGTGCGGTTCCAGCCCCACCAGGCGCACAGCGCTTCGCCCATGATCAGCCGCTTGTCCGTGCTCGCTGAGCCACGGCAGTTCCTCGGTGAACATCGTCACGCATTGGCGCCAGGAACACGGCATCTTCGTGATGTCGGTGCCCCAGAACATGCGGTGCGGACCGAACGCGTCGTAGATCTGCCGCAGATAGGTGTGCATCGCCGGGAACGGATAGGCCTCGCTGGAATAGCCCGGCGCGCCGGTGGCCTTCACCGCCACGTTGGGAAACTTCGCCAGCGCCAGCAAGTCCGGCATGTGCGTCATGGCGGCGTGCGTCTTTCAGTGTGGTCAGACCGCCGCGGCCACCCAGCCGCGGTCGACTGGTACGGGCGCCTGCTGGGCCGGCCGCCGGACATCCCCGTCAACGCCGACGAGGTGATGTGGCGCGCCGTCGGCGACGGCTGGGTCTACCTGCTCCGCGACCCCGACCGGGCCGGGCACGCGCTCGTCACCCTCGCCGTGGCCGACCTCGGCGCCACCCTCGCCGGGCTCCGCTCGCGCGGGCTGGCCCCCGGCGAGCCCGCGCCGGTCGGCACCGCCGGCACGAAGTCGGTGACCACCGACCCGGACGGCAACACCGTCAACCTCATCCAGGTCACCTGAGCCGGGCGCAATCGGGAGGCGGCGCCGTCCCGGGCTGGCTAGCGTCGCGGGTCGTGCGGGGTGTCGGGGGCCGGATCGTGGAGGCAGCGGTGCCCGCCCGGCTCGGCGGGGGCTTCCGGTGGCTGCTCGCGTCGTCGTGGGTCAGCAACCTCGGCGACGGCATCGCGCTCGCGGCGGGCCCGCTCCTGGTCGCCTCGCAGACCCGGGCGCCGGGGCTGGTCGCGCTGGCGGCGGCGCTGCAGCGGCTGCCGTGGCTGGTGCTGGGCCTCTACGCCGGCGCGCTGGCCGACCGGCTCGACCGGCGGCTCGTCGTCATGGTCTCCGACCTGCTGCGCGCGGCCGTGCTCGCCGTCCTCGCTGCGGTGATCGTGACCGGCCGGGTGAACGTGCCGACCGTGCTGGTCGCGATGCTCCTGATCGGGATCACCGAGGTCTTCGCCGACGTCACGACGAGCACGCTGCTGCCGATGCTGGTACACCGGCGCGACCTGGGCGTGGCCAACGCCCGGCTGCAGGCGGGCTTCATCACGGTGAACCAGCTCGCCGGGCCGCCGCTCGGCGCGTTCCTGTTCGCGGCCGGCAGCGCGTGGCCGTTCGGCTCCCAGGCCGTGGCCGCCGTGCTGGGCGTCGTGCTCGTCGCCCGGATCGGGACGCCGGCGGGAGCCGTCCGCGACGCCCGGGACGCCCGCGTGTGGCGCGACGTCGTCGAGGGCGTGCGCTGGCTGGCGCACCACCCGCCCGTGCGGACGCTGGCGCTCACGATCGTCACCTTCAACGTGACGTACGGGGCGGCCTGGTCGGTCCTCGTCCTGTACGCCACCCAGCTGTTGGGCATGAGCCCGGTCGGGTTCGGCCTGCTCACCACGATGGCGGCAGCCGGTGGACTGCTCTCGACGTCGTGCTACGGCCGGCTGGAGCAGCGCGTGCGGCTGGCGACGCTCATGCGCGGCTGCCTGCTGCTGGAGGTCCTCATGCACCTGGCGTTCGCGCTGAACCGCTCGCCGTGGGTCGCCTTCGCGATCATGTTCGGGTTCGGTGCGTACGCCTTCGTGTGGGGCACCGTCTCGCAGTCCGTGCGGCAGCGGGCCGTGCCCGCCGCGCTGCAGGGGCGGGTCGGCGCGGTCTACATGGTGGGCCTGTTCGGCGGCATCGTCGCCGGTCAGGCGCTCGGCGGGGTGATCGCGGAGCACGGCGGGCTGACCGCGCCGTTCTGGTTCGGCTTCGCCGGCTCCGGCCTCACGCTCGCGCTGATCTGGCGCGCGCTCGGCGCCGTCGCGCACGCCGACGCGGCAGCGGGGTGACGCCGCGCCCGTCCAGCCCAGCCCGCCCGGCTAGCCCAGCCCGCTGAGACGCGCCCGCCCGGCGGCGGCCGGCCAGCGTCGCGGAGCGATCCCGGGGCCACGGTGCAGCTCCCACCGGCGCCGCCGGTCGGCGGCGAGCCGGCGGTGGCTCGGTGCGAACAGCGCATCCGTCACGGCGACGACAGCCGCCAGCGCGAACAGCCCGACGAACCCGACGATGACGAACGTGACCACGACTGATCACTCCTCTCGACGTCGCTGGAGATTCCCGGTGGACGCAAGGGCCAAACGCCCGATGACGGCGAGGCGCCGCGGAGGAGAGGATCGGAGGATGCACACGATTCTGGTCACCGGCTCGGCCCAGGCGGTCGAGCCCCTCGTGACGGAGATCCGGGCCGCCGGCGCGGAGGCCCTGCCCTACACCGACGACGCCGGGCTGGTCGACCAGCTGCGCGGGCTCGAACCCGGCTCGGTGTCCTGCTACGTGCAGCTGCCCGTGACCGTGGTCCCCGCGGGCGACACGGTGGTCGCCCGCGTGCACTCGTTCCTGGAGCAGGGCCTGCTCACCCGCTTCACGCTCGCCGAGGCCGCGCTGCCGGCGCTGGCCGCCGACGCGTCGGTCCTGCTCGTCGGGGGCCACACGCCCGCCGACCGGCACCTGCCCGACAACCACAGCGCGCGCGTCGCGCTGATGGACGTGCTCGCGCACGCCGTGCAGGCCGACCGCCTTCCGGCGGACACCCGGGTGCAGGTGCTCGACCACGGCAGCACGCCGAAGGAGATCGCCGAGCTGGCCGTCACCGGGCGGGGCGGGGCCGTGGAGGAGCCGCCGGCCCGCTCGCCCGAGCGCGAGCGCGCCTACGAGGACTGGCGCACCGAGCTCGTCGGGCTCGGGATGGGCGAGTACTGACGGCGGCCGGGCTCAGGCCTTGACGAGCCGGCGCGGGAGCAGGCGGGCCAGCGGGTCGGCGAGGGCGAGCAACAGCAGCGGCCAGTACGTCGTGGCCGCGACGGCGAGCGAGATGGCCATCGCCACCACGAACATCACCGTGTTCGTGATCGCCGGTCGCGGGTCGGGGCGGGCGTCGCGCCCGTGCAGCTGCGGCCGGCGGGCCAGCACGAGCGCGAGCCCGGCCAGCAGCGCCGAGCTGACCGTCATCGTGCCGATGTAGAACGCCCTTGCGACCGTGTCGTCGCCCGTTGCCGTGATCAGGCGCGTCGGGAACGGCAGCACCACGATCGTGAACGACCAGGCGAGCATCAGCCAGATGACCAGGCCGTTCTGCCGCTCCAGGCTGCTCACGATCCGGTGCTGGCCCACCCACAGCCTGGCGATGACCACGAAGCTGATGACGAAGCCGAGCATGTCGTTCGTGTGCTCGCGCAGCAGCTCGCCGGTGCCCACGCGGCCGACCTCGCCGCCGGCCTCGGCCAGCGGCAGGATCAGCAGCGTGATCGCGATGGCGACGACGGCGTCGACGAAGGTCAGCAGGCGTTCGAGATCACGCTCGCGCTCCACCCGCCGCAGCGTACGGCGATGGCCGGCGGTTGAGCGTGCGACGGTGCGGGTACCCCCGGCGTGCCCGGGCCACGGCGGCGCGGGGTCCGGACGACGGGGTGGCGCACCATGGGACTGATCATTGCTCTGCTCGTGCTCTGGGTCGTGCTGGCGGTCGTCGGCTTCGCGGTGAAGTCGCTGCTGTGGCTGGCCATCGTCGGCATCGTGCTGTTCATCGCCACGGGCATCTTCGGCGCGATGCGCCGTCGCGCGCCGCGCTGAGCCGCGCAACGGGCATGGACGACGCCCACCGCGGATGTTTCTTCCGTCCCCCGACCCCCCGATCCGCGGTGGGCGTCATCGGGTGAACGAGTGGCGTCCGCGGTGGGATGCTCCCCTGGACGGGTGGCGCCGCGGGCGCCGGTCCACGAGTTCGGGTGTCGAACCGCACGTGGACCGTGCTACTTGGTAACCTTGCGAAATGGCGGTACAGGACGCCTCCACCGACGCCTCCGGGGCGGACGTCGACGAGGGCCGCGCTTTGACGCTGGGCCTGCGCGCGGTGACCCTCGCGGTGCAGAACTTCCGGCTGCGGGCCGCCCGGGCGACCTTCGACGTCGGCGCGACCGAGATGATGGCCCTCGCCGAGCTGTACGCGTTCGGGCCGAGCAGCCCCGGTGACCTCGCGCAGTTCCTGTCGATCACGTCGGCGTCGACCACGTCGCTACTGGACCGGCTCGAGCGGGCCGGGCACGTCGCGCGCAGCCCGCACCCGAGCGACCGGCGCCGGATCGTGGTCGAGCTGACCCCGCCGGCCGCCGCCCGGCTGGAGGTCATGTTCTCCTTCACCGGGGAGGCGACCGCGCGCGCCGTGCGCGGCCTGGGGCCGGGTGAGCGCGCAGCGGTGCTCGCGTTCCTGCGCGAGGTGGCCCAGGCCTACGACCAGATCGACCCCTCCTCCTGGATGCAGGAGCCCTCGCCCGCCCGGTAGCGCAACCCCGTTCGGGTGCAGCGCGTAACCCGATCGCGCCAACGCTCCGCGTTCAGCGGACGCTCCGGGCGGGTACAGGCTGGTGTGGTGGACCTGGACGTGGAGTTGCCTGCGGACGCGTCGGCCCCGTCGCGGGCACGGGCGGCCCTGCGCGCGTGGCTGCAGCGGATCTGCGCATCCCGGGTCCTGCGCGACACCACGGAGGAGTTGATCTACGCGGTGAGCGAGGCCGTCAGCAATGCCGCCGACCACGCCTACCCCGACCACGCCGACGGCGAGCCGGACGCGATCGTCAGCCTCCGCGCCCACGCCACGGCGGACGGCCCGCGCCGGGACCTGCCCTGCCAGGGGCCGCACACCGTCCACGTCGTCGTCACCGACCACGGCCGGTGGCGACCGCCGCCGGACGAGCCGACGACCCGGGGCCGCGGCTTCACGCTGATCGACGCGTTCGTCGACGACAAGCAGCTCGACACGGGGCCCGACGGGACGACGCTCACCATGCACTGCTCGCTGCGCTGCAGCGCCGTCGACACCTGCTGACCGACCGACGCGTCACCGCGCGTCGTGGAAGATGACGCCCAGCACGTCCCGCCGGCCGCTGTGGACCTCGCTGACCCCGTGGCGCATCTGCGCGCGGTGGTGGCCGCGGGCGCCGAGGCGCGGCCGCTGCCGGACGGTGAAGATCACCGCCTGGCCCTGCGCCGGGCGCGCGACCATCGCCCGGGACTGCTGGCGCGGCCGCTGCTCGACGAACACGCTCTCGCCGCCGGTGAAGTCGATGTCCGGCCGGCTCAGCATGACCAGGAGCTGCAACGGGAACGTCAGGTCCCCGTAGACGTCCTGGTGCAGGCAGTTGTAGCCGCCGGGGCCGTAGCGCAGCACGAGCGGCGTCGGCCGGGTCTGGCCGGCCGCGGCACACGCGGCGAGCAGGCCCTCGTGGGTGTCGGGGAACGACGGCTCGCCCAGCCGGGACGCCCACGTGTTCGCGATGCGCGCCAGCGGCGGGTAGGCCTGCGTCCGCAGGGCCCGCACGAGCGGCGGCAGGGGGTCGGCGAAGTAGCGGTAGCGGCCCTCGCCGTAGGCGTGGCGGGCCATGACGACGGTCGAGCGGAACAGCGCCTCGTCGTCGAACCATCCGCTCACCGCGGCACACTGCCCCGGCGTGAGCAGGGGCGGGGTCACGGCGAACCCGTCGGTGTCGAGCCGGTCCGCGAGCGCGGCCCAGTCCAGGTGTCGTTGTACCGCGGCCACGGCCGCCTCGGCCTCGGCCGGGTCGGACAGGCCGGGGTCGGACAGGCCCGGGCCGGTCACGCCTGGTTCGGTACCGGTCTTCGAGGTCATCGCACGCTCCTTTCCTGCTCCAGCATGGTCCCGGCGCCGCGGTGGTTCTGGCGGGAATCGGCCGGGGGGCCCGCCGGGCGATCAGCCGGAGGGGCGAACGCGAGCCCGGATCGGCGGCAGACCGGCAGCGTCCCGCGTCGCGGAGCCGGCCCCGCCGACCGACCGTGACGCCCGTGCCCGACGCCTTCTGCCGCCGACCGCTCCCCCGCCCCGCATGACCACCCGGGACGGGTTCCTGCCGCCGTCCCACGCCGTGGCCCGCGCGCCGGTCGTGGCCGGCGTCGGCGTCGCCCTGCTGATCGCCGTTGCGGGCCTGTCGTGGTCGAAGTGGATGCCGTACGCGTCGCGCCTGGGCGCCGTCGCGGCGTCCGGGACGTACCCGGGCTCGGACATCCTCGCTGCCGGCGGCGTCCGGCCCGGCGACCTGCCGAGCTGGCACGCCGCGACCAGCTTCACGGTGACCTACGGGCTCGCGGTGTGGAAGGCCCTCGTCGCCGCGCTGCTGCTGAGCGCGGCGCTGCAGGTGCTCGTGCCGCGCCGCTGGCTCCTGGGCCTGCTCGACCGGCCGCACCGGCTCGGCGCCGCGCTCGCGGGCGGGCTCGTCGCGACGCCCAGCATGATGTGCACCTGCTGCACCGCGCCCGTGGCGGCGACGTTGCGCGGGGCGGGATCCGGACCGCGGCCGTGGTGGCGTACTGGCTCGGGAACCCGCTGCTCAACCCCGCCGTGCTGGCGTTCCTGGCCGTCGTCGCGCCCTGGCAGTGGACGGTGACCCGGTTCGTGATGGGGCTGCTGCTCGTCGTCGGCGGCGGCGCGCTGGTCGCCTGGCTCACCCGCGACGCGCGCACGGACGCGGCCGCCGCCGCGGTGGCCGACCGGCCCGGCGGCGACGCGACCCGCAGCGAGGAGACCGGCGGCGCCGCGCCGGGGACACGGGCCGCCGGCGGGGCCTGGGCCGCGCGAACCGCCGTGGTGTACGGGCGCGCGCTGCTGCGGCTGACCCTCACCCTCGTCCCGGAGTACCTCGTCGTCGTGATGCTGGTCGGCGCGTTCCGCGGCTGGCTGTTCCCGATCGGTGCCCCGGGCGCCGGGTTCCTCGTCGTCCTGCTCGCCGCCGCCGTCGGCACGCTCGTCGTCATCCCCACCGCAGGCGAGATCCCCATCCTGCAGGGCCTCGCGGTCGCCGGCCTGGCCGCCGGGCCCGTCGGCGCGCTGCTCCCCACCCTGCCCGCGGTGAGCCTGCCGGGCATCGCCATGGTCGTGCGGGCCTTCGGCTGGCGGGTCACGGCGGCGACCACGGGCGTCGTGATGGTCGGCGGCGTCGTGGCCGGCGGGATGCTCGCCGCCCTCACCTGAGCGACCCTGGGTGGGCGGCCGCAGCCTCGGCACGCACGCACGCACGCACGCACGTCCGGACCGGCGATCGACAGCGGTCGCGGCGCGGGGCCGGTGGCGGCAGCATGCGGGTCATGGCCGATCTCGTCTCGCCGGTGCCCGACCCGGCCGGCGACGCCGCGTCGCCGGGGGTCAGCCGGGCGATCTACGGCATGCCGATGTTCGTGACCCTGACGGTCGCCGACCTCGACGCCACGCTGTCCTGGTACCTCGACGGCCTGGGCTTCGTCGACCTGTTCACGCTGCCGGGACCGGCCGGCCCGCTGCTCGTGCACCTGCGCCGCTGGCAGTTCCAGGACCTCCTCGTGCGTCCCGCCGCGGGCCCGGTCACGGCTTCGCCCGGGACGTCGGTCAGCTTCGCCGCCGTCCACGGGGAGATCGACGCGCTCGCCGCGCGGGCCCGGTCGCACGGCGGCGGCCGCGTCGAAGGGCCGGTCGACACGCCCTGGAACACCCGCGACGTCACGACCGTCGACCCGGACGGCCACGTGGTGGTCTTCACGGCCGCCCGACCCCCCGCGTCGGCCGACGCGGCGTTCGGCCGGCGCATCACCGAGCTGGCCGCGCAGCAGGGCATCCCGCCGCGGGGGTAGCGGCAGCCGGTCACATCGGCGGGACGCGCTCCGTCAGGGAGGCGAGGGGCCGGCCGCGGCCCCGCATCCCGAGCCCGCCGCCGGCGGGCGCCCGCCTTCCCGGATCGGAGTACACCCATGTCCACGCGCACCCTCGGCTACTGGCTCGCTACCGGTGTCACCGTCTTCATGCTGCTGTCCGGCGGCCTCGCCTACCTCCTGCGGGCGGACTTCGCGGTCGCCGGCGTGACCGCGCTGGGCTACCCGGCCTACGTCGTGACGATCCTGGGCGCCTGGAAGCTGCTCGCGGTGCCCGCCCTGCTCGTCCCCGGGTTCGACCGGCTGCGCGAGTGGGCGTACGCGGGGGTGATGTTCGACCTCACCGGGGCCGCGGCCTCCCACCTGGCCGTCGGCGACCCCGTCTGGCACCAGGTCGTCATCGGCGCGCTGCTCGTCGCGGCGTTCGCGTCCAGGGCGCTCCGGCCCGCCGCCCGCGCGGCCGTCGAGCCTGCCCTGCGCGTCAGGGCACGGCCGGCGCGCTGACCCAGAGCGTGACGGGCGTGCCCGCCGCCGCGTTGCCCTGCGGCGACTCGGCGACGACCCGGCCGACCGGCGCCGTCGCGCCCGGCAGCGTGCGGACCGTGACCGGGAAGCCGGCCGCGGTCACCGCCTGTCGGGCCGCCGCCTGCGGCTGCCCGACGGCGTAGGGCACGGTCGGCCCTCGCTGACCCGGCTGCAGGTAGGCCGGGTCGGGCGGCGGGACGGGCTGGTCCGGCCGCCCGGCGAGCAGCTGCGACATCGCCGCGAAGTACGGCGGGGCCGCGACCGTCCCGCCGAACGCCCCGGCGCCGCAGCTGCCCAGGTGCACCGGCGGGCCGGGGCACAGCTCCTGGGGGTTCGCGCCGTCGGCGAAGACCATCGACGCGGCCGCGTAGCCGTCGACCGCTCCGACGAACGTCGCCGACTCGCTCTGCTCGGTCGTGCCGGTCTTGCCCAGGTCGGGGTGGTTCCAGCCGGCGGCGTGCGCGGCCGCGGCGGACGTCCCGACGCGGGTGTCCTGGCTCAGCCCGGCCCGCAGCGTGTCGGCGATGCCGCGGGAGACGACCTGCTGGCACGGCGCGTGGTCGGGCAGCGACACCGCGGCGCCGCGGCGGTCGGTGACCGACAGGATCGGGTCGGGCGGGCACCAGACGCCGCCGCTCGTGAGCGTGGCCGCGACGTTGGCCATCTCCAGCGGGCTGACCGGGCTGACGCCGAGGGTGAACGAGAGCTTGTCCCGGAAGTACTGCGCCTGCGGCTCGCTGTACTGCGGGTCCTGCGAGAGCGGGTTCGCGGGAGCGGTGACGGGGGCGCCGCCCGCGTCGTTGGCGGCCAGCGTCGCGCGCAGGCCGAGCCGCTGCGCCATCTGCAGCACGGCGGGCATGCCCACCTTGGCCTCCAGCCCGACGAACGGGACGTTCGGCGAGGTCGCCAGCGCGTCCTGGAGGCTGATGGGGTTCGGGTAGCCCGGCCCGTCGTTGGAGACCGGGTAGCACCCGGTGTAGCGGTTGGTGACCGGCGGGGTGTAGCAGGTGCTGGTGGGGTCGGGCAGCGGCGAGTCGTACCCGATCGTGCCCGCCTCCAGCGCTGCGGCCGTCGTGAAGATCTTGAACGTGGAGCCGCCGCCGAACACGTTGCTCGGGTCGGCGACGATGTTCGTCGCCGTCTCGCCGGCGGACGGGTCGTTGCCGAGGCTGCGGTTGGCGACCATCGCGAGCACCTGATGGTCGGTGGTGCCGGGTGCGACGAGCGCGAACGCGTTCGCGACCCCCGGCTGGTCGGGCGGGACGTTCGCGTCGACGGCGCGCTTCACGGCCGCCGCCGCGGCCGGGTCCATGGTCGTCTTGACGGTGTAGCCGCCGGTCACGAGCCGGTCGACGGACAGGCCCGACTGCTGCAGGTAGGACAGCACGTAGTCGCAGAAGAACCCGGCGTCGGGCGCCGCGGCCAGGCAGCTGCCGCCGGGGACCAGCGGGCCGCCGGGGACGACCCCCAGCGGCGCCGCCTTCGCCGCGGCCGCCTGGCCCGGCTGCAGGGACCCGTTCGCCACCATCGCGTCGATCACGACGTCGCGCCGCGCGAGGGCCGCATCGGGATGGGCGTAGGGGTCGTCGAGGGTGGGGTTGTTGACCATGCCGGCCAGCAGCGCCGCCTGCGGGACGGTGAGCTTGTCCGGGGTGGTGTCGAAGTAGGCGTGCGCGGCCGCGCCGACGCCGTAGATGTTGCCGGTGAACTCCACGAGGTCGAGGTAGCCGGCGAGGACGTCGGTCTTGGACGTGTGCGAGGCGACCTGCAGCGCGATCTCGGCGTCGCGGATCTTGCGGGTCAGGGTGTCGGCCTGGTCGGCCTGCTGCGCCGCCGGGTCGGTGCGGTCGACGACGTCGACCAGGTAGTTCTTGACGTACTGCTGGGTGATCGTGGACGCGCCCTGCAGGTCGCCGCCCGAGGTGTCGTGCAGCAGCGCCCGCACGACGGAGCGCAGGTCGATGCCGGGGTTGTCGAAGAAGCGCCGGTCCTCGACGGCGACGACGGCCGCCGTCATCGCCGGCGCGATCTGCGCGTAGCTCACCGGGACCCGGTACTGGTCGTAGAGCAGGGCGATCGTGCCGCCCGAGCGGTCGAGGACGCGCGTGGCGTATGGCGTCGGGGTGTCGGCGAGGGAGCGGCCGGCGAGCTGCGCGGTCACCGGGTCGGCGGTCGTGCTCACCGCGTTCGCCGCCAGACCGGCCACGACCGTGGCCGGGGCGAGCAGGACCGCCAGGAGCAGACCCGAGAGCACCGTACCGATGGCCAGCCGACCGACCGCCCGACGCCGACCGGTCACCGGGCCCCTCCTCCGTGCGCGCACACCCGCCCCACGCTGCCCGCGGGAAGCTGAGGCGACGGTGAGAAGGCGCTGACGATGTGACGGGAACCGCAGCCCGGTCAGGCGGGGACGGCGAGTGGTGGTGGTCGTCTGCGTGGTCGTCGTGTGGGGTCGATCCAGGAGGGCGGCCGGAACTGCGCGGTGCCGCCGACCAGCTGGACGTCCCAGCCGCCGTGGTGGACCAGGCGGTGGCAGGCGCGGCACAGCAGGACCAGGTTGGTGATCGCGGTCGCTCCGCCGTGCTCCCACGGCACGATGTGGTGGGCCTCGCACCACGACGGTGGCCGGCCGCAGCGGGCGCAGCCGCCGTCGCGGACGGTGACCGCGCGGCGTAGGCCGTCGGGGATGGTGCGGGTGGCGCGCCCGACGTCCAGCGGTTGCCCGGCGCCGTTGAGGACGACGGGGATGACGGCGGCGTCGCAGGCCAGCATCCGCAACGCGTCCGGGGACAGGGTGTCGCCGAGGTCGAGGCAGGCCGCGCGGGCGCGGGCCTCCAGGTCCTCCAGCCGGATGACCACGCTCAGGTGCGGGCGCCGGCCACCGCACGAGGGCAGCGTGGTGGAGTCGGCGTGGTCGAGCACGTAGCCGCAGGCGTCGGCCAGCGCGGCGGCCTGGCGCTGCGCCGGTGTCCGCTGGTCGTCGGCGGTGCGGGGTGCCGCGTGGGCGTCGATGACGGTGGCGATGGCATCGAACATCGCCGGGTCGTCGAAGCGCCCGGTCAGCCGCCCGCCGCCGCCGGAGCGGTGGCGACGCAGCTGCAGCTCGTTGACACACAGCGGTTCGCGGTGGTCGGGTTCGGGGCCGTCGGCGTCGAGTGCGTCGACCAGTTGGGCGCCGCGCCGGGTCAGCTCGGTGGGGGCGCAGTCGGGGATCCAGGCGGCGAGCTGCTCCTCGGCGCCGGCCCAGGTGTCGGGGTCGAGGCGGGCGGCGGCGTCGGAACCGAGGACGCGGGCGATGGCCTCGACGTGGTGCAGGCTGGCCGCGCCGGTGTCGAACGCGGCGGCGGTGGCGGGCAGGCGGGGTGGCAGGGGTGTGGCGTCGAGGCCGGTGCGGGGGCGGACGTGGTCGGCGGCGGTGACGAGGCGGGCGGCGTCGGCGCGGTCGCAGCCGAGCAGGTCGGTCAGGGCGGTGGCGGGGGAGCGGTAGCCGTGGTCAGCGAAGCTGCCGCGGCGCTGCAGATCGGCCAGGGCGGTGACGGTGATCTGGTCGAGCCGACGGCCCGTGCCCTCGGCGAGGGTCAGTACGGAGAGCAGGTCGGCGTCGCTCGCGGTGGGGCCGGTGGCCGCGCGCAGCGCGTCGACCGCCTGGGTGAGCAGGCGGTGCGCGGTGTCGAGCGGGCTGTCCGGCATGTCCTTATCGTACCGGAAGATATGTTCGAGAAGTGGCCGATAATCAGGTGATTTCGTTATCGGCGCGGCCGGTCGACATCCCGCGCCCGTCGCGTACACGACACACCCCGGGATCCCGCTACCCTGTCCCGCCCACCAGCCCGCACCCGCCGGCAGGAGCCACCCATGCCGCTCGTCGTCCCCCTCGACGACGCCCGCGCCGACCTCGCCACCGTAGGGGGAAGGGCGCGTCGCTGGCCCGGCTGGCCCGGGCGGGGCTGCCGGTGCCGGCCGGGTTCCACGTCACGACCGAGGCGTACCGCGCGTTCGTCGCGCCCTTCCGCGACCGGATCGACCGGGCTCGCGCCGCCGGTCGAGGTGTGTGACGACAGCCTCAGGGCGAGTACCGCTGGACGGCAGGCAACCTCGGCGAGGCCATCCCGGACGTCATGACGCCGGTGACGTGGTCGGCTGCCGCCGGGCGAGATCCTCGTCACGACCGTGACGAACGTCGGGTGGACGCCGCTGTTCCCGCGGGCGGCCGCGGTCGTCACCGACGTCGGCGCGCCGCTGTCGCACGCCTCGATCGTCGCCCGTGAGCTGGGAGTTCCCGCCGTCGTCGGCACCGGGAACGCCACCATGCGGCTGCGCGACGGCGACCGGATCCGGGTGGACGGCGAGCGCGGCACGGTCGAGCTGCTCGCCCGCTCCTGAGCGGACGTTGAGAGCGGACGGCGGGACCCGCCCGCGGCAGCTACCGTCGGTGAACGGGTGCCGTCCGTTCGGGAAACGGACGGCGGCCGTCGACGCAACGGCGGCCGTCACGCATGCGCCGGCACCCGGTTCACGCGTTCGCGGGTCGAGTCCACCCGCTCCGGAGGTCATCAGGTGAAGGCGATCGTTCTCGCGGCCGGCGTCGGTCGGCGGATGGGTCTGTTGACGGCGAACCGCCACAAGACCCTCCTCGAGGTCGGGGGCACGACCGTGCTGGGCCGGCTGCTGACCGGGCTGCTGGAGAACGGCATCGACGACGTCTGCCTCGTGACCGGCTACCGCGCCGACGAGGTCGAGACCTTCGTGCGCGAGAACTTCCCGCAGGTCAAGGCCCAGTTCGTGCGGAACGAGAAGTACGCGACCACCAACAACATCGTCTCGATGGCGATGGCACTGGAGTCGGTCGACATCGACGACGACATCCTGCTCATCGAGTCCGACCTCGTGTTCGAGCCCGCGGTGATCCAGCGGGTGCTGCGGTCGCGGCACGCGAACGTCGCGCTCGTCGACACCTACCGCACCGGCATGGACGGGACGGTCGTCGCGCTGTCGGGCCCCGACGGCGTCGTCGACCGGGTGATCCCCGGGGCCCGCCAGCCCGCCGACTTCGACTTCTCCGACAAGTACAAGACGCTCAACATCTACCGGTTCTCCGCCGAGTTCTGCCGGACGACGTTCCGCGAGCTGCTCTCCTACTACGCCCGGATCATCGACGACAACTGCTACTACGAGCTGATCCTCGGCGTCCTGATCTACATGCGGCAGGTGCAGGTCCACGCCGAGGTCCTCGACGGCGAGACCTGGGCCGAGATCGACGACCCCAACGACCTGCGGGCGGCGAACCACCTGTTCGAGCCGGCCGGCCGCCGCCAGCAGCTCGAGTCGACCTGGGGCGGGTACTGGAACACGCCGGTCACCGACTTCGCGTTCATCCGCAACATGTACTTCCCGACGCCGTCGATGCTGTCGCAGCTGCGCGCGTCGCTGCCCGAGCTCGTCGTCAACTACGGCTCGACGCAGTCGGTGCTCGACGAGAAGCTCGCGCACTACCTGCGCTGCGACCCCGAGCACGTCGAGCTGCTCAACGGGGCCTCGCAGATACTGACGCCGGCCCTGCGCGACCACCTGGGCGCGGTGCGCGCCGTGCTCCCGACCCCGACCTTCGGCGAGTACCGGCGGCTGTTCCCCGACGCCGTGACCTACTCCGACGACGGCACCATCGACCTGGACGACCTGGCCGCCAAGGCCGCCGACGCCGACGTCGTGGTGGTCGTCAACCCCAACAACCCCACCGGGACGACGGTCCGCACCGCCGACATCGCGGCGCTCGCCGCCCGGTTCCCCGGCACGCGGTTCCTCGTCGACGAGTCGTTCATCGAGTTCTCCGGCCAGCCCTCGATCGCGGGCTGGGCCGCGCAGGAGGGCGCGGCCAACGTGCTCGTCGTGAAGAGCCTCAGCAAGAGCCTCGGCGTGCCGGGCCTGCGCCTGGGTTACCTCTTCACCCTGGACGCCGACCTGCGCGCGAAGGTCCGCGGCGACCTGCCCGTGTGGAACTCCAACTCGCTGGCCGAGTACTTCCTGGAGATCGTGCTCAAGTACCGCGACGACCTCGCGGACTCGCTGTCCCGGACCGTGGCCGACCGGGAGGAGCTCGCGGCCGGGCTGGGCGCGCTGTCCACCGTCGAGCACGTGTACGACAGCGGGGCCAACTTCCTCCTCGCCCGGCTCACCGTCGACCGGGACGAGGCGTCCCGGCTCGCGGACGAGCTCGTCGACCGCGACGGGATCCTCGTCAAGGACGTCTCGGCGAAGTTCGGCGACGGCCGCGCGTACTGGCGCCTCGCGGTGCGAACGCCGGAGGAGAACCGGCTGCTCTGCGCGGCGGTCCGCCGGCTCGCCCCGGCGCTGGCCGCCTGATCCGCCGGTTCGGGCGGTTCGCGCCCGAACGCCGGTCTCGGTGCCATCGTCCCAGCTGACGGGCGCGGGAGCGGGCCGTTGGCCCCTAGGCGGGTGAGCCGGCGGCGCCCACCCTCTCGCCCATGGCCACCATCCTGCTCGGAGCCGGCGTCGAGCCCGGCCAGTACCTGGACTGGGGCGTCGTCCACATCTCGACGACGAACCTGTCGATCATCCTCGCGATGCTGGTCGTGTTCGCGCTGGCGCTCGTGGTGCCGATGCGCCACCACGCCGGCGACGACGAGGACGGCCGAGGATGAGCGCGCCCGCCACCACCGGGGCGCCGGAGCGGAGCTGGACCGCCCGGCTGCGCACCCGGATCACCCACCTCGTCCCGCCAGGGCAGGCCCTGCCGGACCGCCAGCCCGCCTACGTCTCGTCCTGGATCTACGTGTTCGGCGTGATCACGATGGCGGCGTTCCTCGTCGTCCTCGCGACGGGCGGCCTGCTCGCGGTCGGCGGCGCGACCTGGTGGCACGTGTCGGCGCTCGGCCACTTCGTCAACTCGCTGCACCTGTGGAGCACCGAGATCTTCTTCGCCGCCATGGTCGTCCACCTGTGGGGCAAGTTCTTCATGGCGGCCTGGCGGGGCCGCCGCGGGCTGACCTGGATGACGGGCGTCGTCGCGTTCGCCGGGTCGATCGGCACCGCGTTCACCGGCTACCTCTCCCAGACCAACTTCGACTCGCAGTGGATCAGCACGCAGGCCAAGGACGGGCTCAACGCCGTCGGCATCGGCGCCTGGTTCAACGTGCTCAACCCCGCCCAGATGCTCATGTGGCACATCGTGCTGCTGCCGTTCGTCGTCGGGGTCCTCGCGGTGTGGCACGTCGTGCTGGTGCGCCGGCACGGCGTCGTCCCACCGATCGACGCCCAGGCCCCCGCCGCCGCCGCGCTGCCGGAACCGGGAGAGGACCGATGACCACCACCGCGACCCGCCATGCGGAGCGGAAGCCGGAGCGCCGCAGAGCCGAGCGGACGCCCGACAGCCACGCCTTCCCGACCCGGCCGTACGACCTGGTCAAGGAGTTCACGTTCGCGCTGATCGGCGTGGTCGTGCTGACGATCGGGCTGGCCTGGGCGTTCTCCTCGCCCGACGAGCAGCCCGTCACCATGGCCGGCTGGGCGGCGGCCGCCCCGGCCGACGTCGTCGCGACCGCCACCGGCGAGCTGGCCGGGACCACGACGAGCGCGGGCTACGGGCCGCCCTACAACACGGCGAGCGACGGGCAGTCCCTCGGCCCGCTTCCGCTGCAGAAGTGGGCCGGGGTCCGGCTGCCCGTCGACAGCGCCCAGGACCTCGTGCTGGCCCCGCTCGGGCGGCTGACCGGCGACCCCGCGCTCACCGTCGCGCTCAAGGTCTGGGGCGGCGCGAGCGCCGACCAGCAGACGGCGTGGGCCACCGCGTACGGCAAGGCGCTGGCGGCCGCGCCCGACGGCGACCCCGCCAAGGTCACGCCCGGCGACTACGGGCCCGTGCCGCTGCTGGCCGACCGCTTCCTGCGGCTGGCCGCCTCGGGTGGCCTGGAGGGCGCGCTGACCTCGTCCGGGACGTTCTACGGCTCCGACGCGACCCGCTCGCTGCTGCTGCTGTCCGACGGCGCCTACCTCGAGGACCAGGCGCGCGCCCAGAACCTCGGCGGCGACCAGTGGGGGATGATGAACGAGACCGGGAACTACCCCGGTCAGCCGTGGATGTGGCTCTACACGTTCTGGTACCAGGTGCCGCCGTTCAGCTCGTCGGACAACGCCGACGCGTGGGTCTGGGGCCTGATGATGGTGCTGACGCTCGGGCTGCTGCTCGTCCCGTTCATCCCGGGGGTGCGCTCGATCCCCCGGCTGGTCCCGCTGCACCGGCTCATCTGGCGCGACTGGTACCGCCGGCACCGGTGAGCTGACCGCAGGTTGCCGACACGCGACTACTCGTGCGAGAGTAGTCGCGTGTCGGCAATTCGCTTGTTCGTCCTCAGCACGCTCGCCGAGCACGGCCCGATGCACGGCCACCAGATCCGCCACCAGGCCCAGAGCGACCGGGCCGAGATGTGGACCGACGTCAAGGTCGGGGCCCTCTACGGCGCGCTGAAGAGACTGGCCGGCGAGGGGCTCATCGCCGAGGTCCGCAGCGAGCGCGTCGGCAACCGCCCGGAGCGCACGGTGTACGAGATCACCGCGCGCGGCCACGAGGCGCTCGCCGCCGTCCACGGCGAGGCGCTGCGCACCGTCGCGTTCCCCCCGGACCCGTTCGACCTCGCGCTCGTCCACGCCGGCTCGCTGGACGAGCGGGAGCTCGCCCACGTCGTCACCGACCGGCGCGACGCGCTGGCCGTGCGGCAGAGCGCCCTGCGCCACCAGGTCGAGGCCGCCGACACCTGGCTCACCGAGGCCGAGCGGACGGCCATGGCGCACGCCCTCACCCGGCTCGCCGCCGAGGTGGCCTGGCACGAGGAGCTGCTCGACCGCCTGCCCAAGATCGTCGCCGACTTCCGGGAGCGGCAGTCCGCGGCGTCCGGGCGCAACCGGCAGGACCCGTCGTGACCCGGCCCGCCCCGCCCGAGGTCCTCGTCGTCGGCGGCGGCATCGGCGGCCTGTGCCTCGCCCAGGGCCTGCGCCGCGCCGGCGTCCCCGTCCGGGTCTTCGAGCGCGACACGTCCCCCGGCAGCCGCTGGGAGGGCTACCGCATCCACATCAACCCCGCCGGGGCGCGCTCGCTGCACGCGTGTCTGCCCGACCGGCTGTGGCGGGCGTTCCTCGCGACGTCGGGGCCCGGCGGAGCGTTCGGCTTCCTCACCGAGCGGCTCGGGGAGCTCCTCGTGCTGGACGAGTCGCTGCTGTACCCGGGAGGGGCCACCGACCCGACGGCCGACCACTACGCCGTCGACCGCGCGACGCTGCGCCGCCTGCTGCTCACCGGGCTCGACGACGCCGTCCGGTTCGGGTCCCGGTTCGAGCGGTACGAGCAGGCCCCCGGCGGACGCGTCCGCGCCGTGTTCGCCGACGGCAGCAGCGCCACCGGCGACGTCCTCGTGGGCGCGGACGGGAGCGGGTCGCGCGTGCGCCGCCAGTACCTGCCGCACGCCCGCGCCGTCGACGCCGGGGTCGGCGGCCTCGCCGTCAAGCTGCCGCTGACCCCGGACACCGCGGGCTGGGTCCCGGCCCGGCTGCGGTCCGGCATGAACATGGTCACCGGCGGCCGGTCGGTCTCGCTGTTCACCTCGGCCTTCCGCCCGCCGGCGGGCGCGCGGGCGGCGCTGGAGGCGGTCGCGGGCCCGCAGCCGGACGTCCACCCGCAGCCCTACCTGCTGTGCGCGCTGGTCACGACGCCGGACCGGCTGCCGGCCGCTCTCGCCGACGGCGACCCCGACGCGCTGCGGCCCACCCTCGACGGCCTGCTCGCCGGCTGGCACCCGACGCTGCGCCGGCTGCTCGACGACGCCGACCCGGCGACCCGGGGCGGCGTGGAGTTCCGCGTGTCCGTCCCGACGCCGCCGTGGCCGACGACGCGCGTGACGGTGCTGGGCGACGCCCTCCACACGATGCCGGCCACGGGCGGGCTCGGTGGCAACACCGCACTGCGCGACGCGCGCCTGCTCGCCGACCGGCTCGCCGCGGCCGCCCGCGGCGAGCGCCCGCTGCTCGACGCGCTCGCCGACTACGAGCGCGGCCTGCGCGCGCAGGGCGAGGCCGCGGTCCGCGAGACGCTCGCCACGCGCGACCGCATGCTCGCCGCAGGCGTGGCCCGCACGGTCGCGAGCCGCGCGTTCCTGCGCCTGTGCAGCGCCGCCCCGCCGCTGCGCCGGCGCGTCTTCGGGGACTGGGCGCTCTCGACCCGCCCGTTCCCGTGGGAGCCGGTCGCGGGGCCGGTCCCGCTCAGCGGTACGCCGCGTTGACCCCGGTCCGGCGCCCGGCCGACCCTCGACGGCATTCCCCCCGCGTCACCGCGGCCGTCGAAGGAGACCCGCCATGACCGCAGCAGCGCCGGCGCCCACCACCGGACGCAGCGAAGCCGCCACCCGACAGCCGGACGCGATGACGCTGGTCATCCCGCTGAAGGCCAAGGAAGGGATGCCACTCGCGGACTTCTACGACTACTGGCTCAGCGCCCACGTCACGCTGCCGCCCCGCTTCCCCGGCATCAGCTCGGTGTGGCTGCACAAGACCTCGCTCGCGGACTCGCTGTGGCCGGACGTGGACGGCGTCTCGATGCGTCCCGACGAGGAGGACACCTTCGACGGCGTGCCAGAGGCGACGTTCCCGACCATGGACGACCTGCAGGCGTCCATCGGCGCCTCCCGCGTCCAGATGGAGGACGGGATCAACTTCCTGTCCCAGGAGATCGGCTACGCCGCGCTGGGCGGCAACAGCGCGACCGTCCGCGACACGACCGACCCGGCGCCCGACGGCACCGACGGCCACGTCCGGCACCTGGTCTTCCTGCGCAAGCGCCCGGACGTGGGCGTCGAGGGGTTCCGGGCCTGGGTCGACGCCACGCTCGTGCCGGGGCTGGCGGGCGCGCCGGAGGTCGCCAAGCTGCGCCGCCACCTGTTCGAGGAGCTCGACATCACGCTCGACCACCCGGGCGTGACCATGACCAAGCCGCTGGACCGGCAGTACCAGGCGATGGTCGAGGTCGTCGTGCCGGACGCGGAGGCGTTCGCCCGGTTCACCGCGTCGGACGCCTTCCGCGCCGCGGCCGCCGAGCTGGCCCGGACGTGCGCCGCGGTCCACCCGGCCCGGGTCGTGCGCTGCATCACCACCAAGCACGACGGGCGGATCACGCTCGCCGGCGTCCGCGGTGTCGCGGTGGCCGACGTCATCCGCCGGGTCGGCGCCACCAGCCAGACCCACGCCGACGTGTCCCGGGAGTTCCTGCCGCCCGCCGACCTCGCCCGCAGCTGACGCCGCCGCGGGCCCGGCCCGCGGGTCAGGCCACCGGGCGCACGCCCGCCCGCGGCCCGGGCCGGGCGGGGCCGGCCGGGGCCAGGTCCCGGCGGCCCGCCCGCCCGGCGGCGGACCGCACGGGCAGCGACAGGTCGTACGCCGGGTTGCCGCCCCAGATCGCCCCGGGCGGGACCTCGGCGCCCTTGGTCAGGAAGGTGTCGGGGGCGACGACGCGCGGCGGCGCCGACGGTGACGCCGTAGTGGACGAGCGCACCCGAGCCGACCGAGGCCCCGGCCCCCAGCTCGGTGTGGTCGGACTTGAACGCGCCGTCCTCCTGCGAGTGGCACTGCAGGATGCTGCCCTCGTCCAGGGTCACGTCGTCACCGATCGTCAGCAGCGTCCGCTCGGTCATCGCCGCGCCCATGTCCAGCACCCGGCGGCCGATCTTCGCGCCGAGCAGGCGCGTGACCAGGTTCTTCCACGGCGTCCCGGCCAGTATCCGGTCGGTCCCCGCCGGCATGACCAGCTTCCAGTAGCGCTCGTGGCGCCAGAACGTCCGGTCGTAGATCGAGCACGACTGCGGGCGCCGCCGCCGGAACCCGCCGCCCAGCCGCTCGACCAGGACGAAGAACAGCACGGTGAACACCAGCGACGCGACGATCTCCACCCCGAACGACAGGAACCCGAACACCGGGTAGGTGTCGACCGCGAACAGCGCCATGAACAGCAGCGCCGCCACGTCCACCCAGCGAACCAGCAGCGCCAGCAGCAGCGTCACCAGGTTGTGGCGGTTCTTGCGGCGCAGCCGCGCCGGCAGCTCCGCGGGGGTGACCTCGAGCTCCTGGTCCCGGCGCCGCATCCGCGGGATCGCGAAGGCCGGTGATCCCAGCAGACCCACGTGGGCGCGCACGCGGCCGTCGAGCGGCACCGCGACCTTCGTCGCGAGCAGGCAGTCGTCGCCTACCCGCGCGCCCGCGAGGTAGGCGATGTGGTTGCCCAGGAAGCTCCCGGCCCCGATGGCCACCCGGCCGACCCGGAACGAGGTCGCCGTGACGTCCGCGTTGACGATCGACAGGCCGTCGGCGACCATCGTCCCCGCCCCGATCGTCGACAGGTACGGGGTGTCGTGGGAGACGGCCGAGCCGAAGTTCGAGCCGGTCTGCACGACCCGGCCCAGGTCGTAGCCCAGCGCGCGCAGGTAGCCGACGATGAACGAGCTGTCGCCGAACAGCCCGACGAGCGTCCTGACGTTGGTCAGCCGCGCGACCGTGCGGAACAGGGCGTACTGCGCGCCGTAGACGGGATGGACGGCGTCGGGCCGCACGGCGCGGCCCAGCAGCCGGGGCAGCGTCGTCACCAGCACGAACGCGACCAGCAGTCCGCCGAACACCACGATCGCCCCACCCGCCAGCGCGTCGAGGTACAGCAGCGGCTGGTTCAGCGCCACCGGGCCCGGGTCGACCAGGCCGCGCAGCTTCGGCGCTTCGGCCAGCAGCATGATCAGCCCGCCGAACGCCAGCGGCAGGTAGACACCCAGGATCTTCACCAGCTGCAGCAGGCCGTAGCCGACCGCGCGAGCCGGCCGGACCGGCACCGGCGGGACCCGCCGGTGGTCGACCCCGGTCGCAACCGCAGGCGAGCCGTGGAACCGGGCGCCGGACGGGACCGTCTGCCCCGCGTGCAGCGCCGAGGCGTGCCCCAGCTGGGCACCGTCACCCATCGCGGTGTCGACGTCAAGGACGCTCTTCTCTCCGACCACCACGTCGCGGCCCAGCGTGACCCGACCCAGCCGGACCGTCCCCGCCACCGCCGCCGCCCCGCTGAAATGGACGTCCTTGCGGACCACCGAGCCCGCCCCGATCGTGACCAGGTCGGTCGCCACGGGGACCTGCCTGCTCAGGATCACCACCCCGCGCCCGACCTTCGCCCCCAACGCCCGCAGGTACAGCGGGTACAGCGGCGTGCCCACCACCAGCGGCACCAGCGGGTTGGCCCGCACCAGCGTCCGCACCAGCCAGAACCGGAAGTAGCCCAGGCTCCACGCCCGGATCTCCCGTTCCGTCCACCGCCCGACCAGCAGCCACTTGCCCAGCACCGGCAGCAGCGCCGCCGCCGCGAACACCACCGCGCCGACGGCCACCGCACGCAGGTAGCCGTCCAGCACCCCGGTGCCGGCGGAGATGACGACGTAGGCCTGGTCGGTGGCCACGCCCAGCAGGGCCGCGTAGCCGAGGAACGTCAGCGTCTGCAGGAACCCGCAGAGCAGGTACGCCGCCGTGCTCGCCGGCCGCGGCGGAGGCGCCACCTGCACGGGCGGCCGCTCGGTCGCCGGCTCGGCGAGCACACTGGCGAGGTCGAGCATGGTCCGGTTCGCGTAGACGTCCTTGATCGACACCGGCGGCAGGTCGCGGCTGTCCGTCACCCGCTTGCAGAACTTCGCGACGGTCAGGGAGTCCACGCCGTAGGCGGTGAAGACGTCCTCGTCCGGGTGGACCCGCTCGACCTGCAGGACGCCGGCCAGCACCCGGGCGAACCGGGCCGCCAGCATCGCCCCGGGCTCCGCAGAGCGCACCGGCCCGGTCGCCCCCGGCGGCGGGGCCGGCTCGGCCCGCGCGGGCCGGCGCGGGGACGCCGGCCGGGGGGCGGGCGCGGTCCCTCGGGCGGGCGGCCCGGACGCCGCGGGGCCGGGGCGGGTCGCCGGGGCCGCACCCGGACCGCGCCGGGTCGACGGCGGCACGGCACCCGCGCCGCGGCGGGTCGACGGCGACCCGACGGCGACCCCGACCCCGGACCACGGCCGGTCGACGGCGACCCCGACCCCGGACGACGGCCGGTCGACGGCGACCCCGACCCGGGACCACGGCCGGTCGACGGCGACCCCGGCCCCGGACCGCGCCCGGCGGGCGGGCGGGCGGTCCCCGCAGGAGCCGGGACGGGGCCCGCCGGGCCGGACCGGTCGGGCGCCGGTCCGGGCCCCGCCGGGCCCCGGCGGCCGGCGGGCGGCCCGGTCCCGGCGCGCCGCGCGGCCGGCCCGCTGCGGCGCGCGCCCCCGCAGGGCGGGATGCGTTCCGGCCGGGTCGGGCCCACCCCCGACCGGAGGCGCTCGAGCTCGGCCCGCAACCGCGCGTTCTGCGCCAACAGCCGCGCGACCTGCGCGGCCGTGCCCGGGTCCGGGGGCGCGACGAGCACCTCGGTGAGCCGCTCGGACGCCAGGATCGCCCGGCGGCCCGGCACGGTCGCGCCGTCCGCCGGGGCGGGCTCCGCGGGCACGGCCTCAGCGGCCGGCACACGCTCCGCGGCCGGCACGCGCTCCGCGTCGGGCACGCGCTCCGGCGCCGGACCGAGGGCCTCCCGGGCCCAGCCGGGCCGGTACACGGTGTCGAGGTAGCGCTCGCCGAGGTCGGGCGCGATCGTCACCGCGACGAGGCCGCCGGCGTCGTTGCCGTCCAGCCAGCGGGCGGCCCCGCTGACGACGGTGCCGGTCGAGCCGCCGAACAGGAAGCCGCGGGCGGCGAGCCGGTGGCAGGCGTCGACGGCGTCGGGCTCGGACACGTGCAGCACCTCGTCCACGACGGACTCGTCGAGGAGCGGCGGGCGCACCCCCATCCCCAGCCCCGGGATGTGGCGCGGTGCCGGCGCGCCGCCGAACGTCACCGAGCCGGCAGCGTCGATCGCGACGATCCAGACGTCGGGCCGGTGCGCCCGGAACCAGCGGGCGCACCCCATCAGCGTGCCGGTCGTGCCCGTCCCGACGAACAGGACGTCGAGCTCGGGGAACTGCGCGGCGATCGCCGGCGCGGTGGTCTGCACGTGGGCGCGCCAGTTGTCCGGGTTCGCGTACTGGTCGAGCCAGACCGCCTGCGGGTCCGCCGCGCACAGGGCGCGGACGTGCGCGAGCCGCGCACCCAGGAGCCCGCCGCCGTCCGGCCCGGTGACGACGTGGACCTGCGCGCCGAACGCCTCCATGAGCCGGCGCGTGGCGGGGTTGCTGCGGGAGTCGGTGACGCACAGGAACCGGTAGCCCCGGTTGGCCGCGATCATGCTCAGCGCGACGCCCAGGTTGCCCGACGAGGACTCCACGAGCAGCGAGTCCGGCCCCAGCCGGCCGGCCCGCTCGGCCGCGTCGACCATGGCGGACGCGGCCTTGAGCTTGATCGACCCGGCGAAGTTGAAGCCCTCGCACTTCAGGTACAGCGCGTGGCCGACGACCGGGCGGAGGTCGACGAACAGCCGTTCCTCGTTGAACTCATGGGGCGCCGAGATGACCGGCACGTCGCCTCCCCTCGAAGGACACGTGGACTTCCGCTGGCGGCACGTCGCGGGCTCAGGTCCCGTCAGCGGGCGCGGCGGGGGGCTGGGGCTTTCCCGGGTGGAACCCGGTCTGGGCGTCGGTGAAGGTCTCGGTGCCCTGCGCGACCGGGGTCACGATGCGGATCACCGCCGTCACGAGGTCGGCCCGGATCCCGCCGCCCTGCGCCCAGCCCTGGATCTTCTCCAGTAGCTCGGTCGCCTCGGCGCGCTGTACGGCCTGCGGCTTGCCCTGGAACTCCAGCATGCAGTTGAGGACGAAATGGGCGTTCGGGCCCGCGGCGGCCGGGTCCGGCGAGAGGTCGGCGATGACGTCCACCGGCGCGTTCAGGACCGTGAACGGCGTGACGGCCGTGGTCGCGGCGTGGGCGTACTCCGGGACGAGGTGCCCGCTGCCGGCCAGGGTCAGCACGCGCAGCGCGTTCTGCCGGCGCGCCTCGCCGGTGCTGGACGCGACGGCCGCGAGGTCGTCGCGCAGGAGCGCCGAGTCGACACCGGCCGCGGGCGGGTTCGCCGTGACGGCGGCCAGCAGGCCGGGAACGGTCGTCGGCGGCGCGGGCCGGGGCGCCGGTGCCGGGATCGGGATCGGGATCGGAGCGGGCGCCGGCGCCGGGGTCGACTGCGTGTGCAGCCACACGGCCGCCGTCGCGCCCGCGAGCAGCAGGTTCAGCGCGGTGACGAGCACGAGCAGGACGGTCCGGGTGCGCGGGCGGGACCGCCCGGCGGTGTCCCCCAGCCGGTTGTCAGACGGGTAGCCGGGCAGCCCGGGCGCGTTCACCCGGACGGTCGCCGAACCGTCCCACGGAGCGTCCACAGGCGGCGGGAACCCGGCGGGCCGGTCGAAGCCCGGCACGGTCGGACCGGACCACCCCTCGTCGGCCGGGCCGCGGAACTCGCCCGGCTCGCCGAACCCGCCAGGCTCCGGACCGCCCCACGCCGGGTCCGCCGGGAACCCGCCCGACCCGGCGACCCCCGGCCCGTCCCACGACGGGTCCGTCGGGAACCCGCCCGACCCGCCGAAGCCGGCAGGCTCCGGACCGCCCCACGCCGGGTCGGGCGGGAACCCGCCCGACCCGGCGACCCCAGGCCCGTCCCACGACGGGTCGGTCGGGAACCCGCCGGCCGCCGCGGACCCGGCCGGGCCGCCCCACGGCTCGAAGGCCCCGCCCGGCTCGCCGCGGCCCGCCGGCCCGGGACCGTCCCACCCCTCTGGGGACCGCCCCGGCCCGCCGACCTCGACCGTCTCGCACCCGGCCGGCTCGCCCCTCCCGTCGGGGTCGGCCGGCACCGGACCGGTCGTCGGGGCGTCCGGGGCCGCCTGCGGCGACGCCAGCCGGTCGAGGGCGGCGCGCAGGGCGTCGGCCGTCCCGGCGTCGCGGAGGCTCTCCTCACCCCCGGTCATCGTCGCGAAGAGCTCGCGGACCGGGCCGACGTCGTCCCCGCCGGGCACGCCGTCACACGGCAGCGGGACGAGCCGTGCCGCGTTCTCGGCCCCGACGACCACCCCGTACGGGTCGATGGCGGCCGCTCCCGGGCTGCCCTGTTCCCGGAGGCGGGCGCGCGCCGCGAGCACGTCCGCCGCGATCCGCGCCGCGGCGTGGCGCGGCAGCGGGCCCCGGCGGAGCCGCTCGCCGAGCAGCTCGCCGTACCCCGCGGGGAGGACGAGGTGGACGCGCCGGCCGTCGTCGACGACGTCGCGGACGTCGACGAGGCCCGTGCCGCCGCCGGGGAACCGCGCCGCGGTGCGACACTGCCGGAACCTGCGGAACCGCGCGGTGGTCGCCGGCAGCGCGAGCACGGTCACGGGCCGGTTCAGCAGGACGTCGGTCCCGTCGACGAGCACCGTCGCCGCGGGGTCGAGGACGTGGCCGTCGGCCAGCGCGTACCGCCCGGCCAGCAGCGTCGCGCCGGGCGGCGTCGCGAGGTCGTGCCCGCGCCGCATGAGCCGCAACGTCGGCAGGTCGATGGGCATGTCCGTCACGTGGCCCGCCCCCTCGTCAGTCCTGCTGGGTTCGACGGGGCTCTGACACGGACGGGAGGGCCGATCGGTTCAACCGCCGGCCGACTTTCTTCAGAGGCCGTACGTTTCAGAGGCTCCGGCTCGCGACGACCGTGCCGTCGTCCTTGCGGGCCTCGACGCGGCTGAGCTCGGAGCGCGGGTACCAGGTCGTCGCCGTGCAGGTGACCGTGCCGGGCGCCGACTGCCAGCTGCCCACCTCCTCCGCGCTGCCCTCCTTCGGCACCACGAAGAGGTTGACGACCGTGCCCTCGACGAAGTCGGTCGCCTCCACCGAGATCCCCGTCCCCCACGGATGGGCCGTGACGGCGGCCCGCGCCGCCGCCGTGGGAGCCATCCCGGCGGCCATCTGCATCGGCGTGTAGACGAGGGCCGCGTCCGGTGCCGGCGCCGCCGCCACGGAGACCGGCCGGTCGGCGTGCCGCGCGCCCGTGACGAGCATCGTCGTCGGCACCGCGGCGACGGCCAGCGCGGCCGCTGCCGCGAGCGCCGCGGCCCGCCGGCGACGCCGTGCCTGCACCCGGCGCTGCGCCAGCACCTGGTTCAGGACCTGCTCCCGCAGGACCGGTGGCGGCGTCGCCGTCGGCGGCACGAACGCGACCGGGCCCGGCGTGCCCGGCGCCGCCAGGCGACCCAGCAGGGTGCGCACCCCGGTGATCCGCACCAGCTCGTCACGGCACAGCGCGCAGCCGGCGATGTGGACGCGCACGCGGTTGCGGCTCGCGCCCGCGCACGCGCCAAGGGCGTACAGGGTGACGTCGGCCAGCTCCGGGTGCGCCAGGCCGGGCTCGGGCGCGGTGCCCCCGTCATCCGTCACGTCGGCACCCCCATGTCCTCCAGGACGGCCCGCAGGGCACGGACGGCGTAGAAGGCGCGCGACTTGACCGTTCCCGTCCGGATCCCGAGGCGCGCCGCGGCCTCGTTGACCGAGTGACCCCGGTAGTAGAGCTCGTCGAGCACCGCCCGGTGCTCCGGCGAGAGCCGCCCCAGCGCCGTCTCCATGTGCCAGGCCTCGATCATCCGGTCGAAGACGTCGTCGTACTGGCGGGCGCGCGCGGCCGCCGCCGACAGCGTCATGTCGTCGACCGGTGTCTCGTGGCGCGCGCGGCGCCGCCGGTGGTCGTCGATGCACAGCCGCCGTGCCACCGTGAACAGCCACGCCTTCGGCGACCCGGCGTGCGGGTGCACCTTGTCCGGGTTCGACCAGGCCCGGACCATCACGTCCTGTACGACCTCGGCCGCCCGGTCGCGGTCGCCGGTGTAGCTGAGCGCGTAGCCGTACAGGCCGGAGCCGTACTGCTCGTAGAGCTGCGCCATGAGCACGAGCTCGGCCTGATCCGTCACCATCTCGCGACTTCCCGCCTGCACCGCACGGTCCTGGGTGGCTCGATGGTCGGCCCGACGGCGGACCCGACGCGATCTCCCCGACGGCCAGGAGAGCGCCGCGCACCGGCAGGGTTTTCTCACCGTTCGGCAAGGGCGGAGGCCCCGCGAGCGGCAGCCGGGCGGGATGATCGGGGCGTGACCACGATCGACGACCTGCTCGCCCGCGCCAGGGCCCGCCTCGACCGCCCCGGCCCGCAGCGTGCCCGGGCCATGGTCGAGGCCGGCGCCCGCCTCGTCGACACCCGGCCGGCCTGGCAGCGCGACCAGGAGGGCGAGCTGCCCGGCGCGCTGGTCATCGAGCGCAACCACCTCGAGTGGCGGCTCGACCCGGCGTCCGCCGCGCGCGTCCCCGAGGCCACCGACCACGACGTCACGTGGATCGTCGTGTGCTCGGAGGGCTACTCGTCGAGCCTCGCCGCGGCGTCGCTGCAGGACCTCGGCCTGCGCAACGCGACCGACCTGGACGGCGGCTACCGCGCCTGGGCAGCCGCCTTCGGCACCGGCGACCCGGTCCCGCCGGGCAGCCCCTGAGCGGCGGGCAGCGCGGGTCGCCGGCCGGCAGCGCGCGCAGCAGCGCCTCGGCGAGCTCCGCGTCGTCGCGGCTGGTCCGCGGATGCGTGCAACCTCGTCGCAACCCGCTCCGGCTTAACGTCCCTCGTCACGTCCCGACGATGTGGAGGACATCCATGACCCGCTACGCCGCGCCCGACACCCTGGGCGGGGAACTGGCCGACGGCCACTACCAGCAGACCAAGAACACGCTGGTCAGCTACTCACCCAACGCCCTGGGCTGCTTCTGATGACGACCGGGGAGACGGCGCAGCCGGAGGCTCCGGTCCCGGAGGTGCCGCAGTCGGGCGCCGAGCGCGTGGCGCTGACGCCGGCCGCGGCGGACCTCCTCGTGAAGCTGACGGGGATGCACGGCCCGCTGATGTTCCACCAGTCCGGCGGCTGCTGCGACGGGAGCGCCCCGATGTGCTACCCCGACGGCGACTTCAAGCTCGGCGGGTCGGACGTCCACCTTGGCGACCTGACCGTGCCGGGCCTGGACGCGCCGATCGGGTTCCACATGTCGGAGTCGCAGTTCGAGTACTGGAAGCACACCCACCTCACGGTGGACGTGGTGGAGGGCCGCGGCAGCGGGTTCTCGGTCGAGGCGCCCGAGGGCGTCCGGTTCCTGATCCGCTCGCGGCTGTTCACCGACGAGGAGTGGGCTGCGCTGAACGGCGGTTGAGCCCGGCGCGGCGGGGTGGGTTCACTGCGAGCCCGCCCCGCCGCCACGGGCCGAGAAGAGGAGACGGTTATGTCCCAGCTCACCACCCTGCGCGCGCTCAGCGGACTGCCGGACGAGCCGGCCGCGCTGTCCGAGTCCGTGCTCATCATGATCGACTGTCAGAACACGTACACCCGCGGCGTCATGGAGCTGGAGAACGTCCAGCACGCGCTGGACGCCGCCGCCGAGCTGCTCGACCGGGCCCGCCACGCCGGCGTCCCGGTCGTCCACATCCAGCACGACGCGGGCGAGGGCTCCCCGTACGACGTGCGGGCCGAGACCGGCGCGATCGTCGACCGGGTCGCGCCACGCGGCGACGAGCCGGTGGTCGTCAAGCACTTCCCGAACGCTTTCGTGCAGACCGACCTGCACGAGCGGCTGGCGACCGGGCCGCGGAACCTGCTGCTGGCCGGGTTCATGACCCACATGTGCGTCAACTCGACCGCCCGCGGGGCGTTCAACCTCGGCTACGCGCCGACGGTGGTGGCGGCGGCGACCGCGACCCGCGCGCTGCCCGGTGCGGACGGGGTCGAGGTGTCGGCAGCGTCGTTGCAGGCGGCGAGCCTGGCGGCGGTGGCGGACCTGTTCGCCCTCGTCGTCCCGGACGGCAACGCCCTACCCGACTAGGCCGTGTCCCGTGGATCACGGGCGACGGGATTCGTGATCCAGATGGCTGCTCGCAAGGCGGAGGGCGGCTCTCGTACCGGGCGTACTCGAGCCGTCCGACAACGCAGCGAGCGGCCATCTGGGCGCGAATACCGCGTTTGCTGATCCACGGGACACGGCCTAGGACGCGCATCGTGCGGGCTACTGACGTTCCCCGTCGCGTTTCAGGATCGGATAACCAGCCCAGCCCGGGGCCGGACCCGGCCCCACGCGCGCTCCACCCGTTCCGAACGGCGGTTAGGGTCGCCCGTGAACCGGCCAGGAAGGGCACGATGACAGCCACAGCAGAGTCCGCGTCCGCGGAGTCGATCGCCGCGCTCCTCCTGGAGCGACCGCTCGACGACGCGGCGCTAGCCGCCGCGTCGGACGCCGTCCCCGACCGCCCGATCCTGCCCGACGTCACCGTGCTGAAGATCGGCGGCCAGAGCCTCATGGACCGCGGCCGCGCGGCCGTGTTCCCGGTCGTCGACGAGATCGTCGAGCTCATCCGCACCCACCGGCTGCTCATCGGCACCGGCGGCGGCACCCGCGCTCGCCACGTCTACGCGCTCGCCGCAGAGCTGGGCCTGCCGACGGGGGTCCTGTCGCAGGTCGGGGCGGCGGTCGCCGGCCAGAACGCGTCCATGCTGGGCTACCTGCTGGCCCGCCACGGCGTCCCGGTCGTGGGGGCCGACGCGTTCAGCGCGCTCGCCCTGTACCTGCGCGACTCCGGCGCGGCGATCTTCCCCGGCATGCCGCCCTACGACATGTGGCAGCCGGTGCCCGACACCGGCGTCATCCCGCCCTACCGCACGGACGCGGGCTGCTACCTGGTCGCCGAGACCTACGGCTGCCGCGCCATGATCTTCGTCAAGGACGAGGACGGCCTCTACACGGCCAACCCGAAGACCGACCCGTCCGCGACGTTCATCCCCGAGATCACCGTCGACGAGCTGCTGGCGCGCGACCTGCCCGACCTCGTCGTCGAGCGGCCGCTCCTGGAGCTCATGCGCCACGCCCGGCACGTCCGGGAGATCCAGGTCGTCAACGGCCTCAAGCCCGGCCACCTGCGGCGCGCGGTCGCGGGCGAGCACGTCGGCACGATCATCAGGAGCGGCTCGTGAGCCCCACCCCGGATCCGGCAGGCGTCGCCAGGGACGTCCCGAGCACGCTGATGCGCCAGACCCTCCTGGACCGCGACCTGGTCCGGCCGGTCGAGCCGAGCGACGTCGTGCGGATCCTGCCGTGGCTGGACGTCGTCGTGCTGGGTGGCCGGGCGGTGCTCGACCGCGGGCGCGCCGTGCTGCTCCCGCTGCTGGACGAGCTGCGCGGGCTCATGGCCGACCACCGCATGCTCATCCTCACCGGTGCCGGCGTCCGCGCGCGTCACGTGCTCGGCGTCGGGCTGGACCTCGGCCTGCCGACGGGCGTCCTCGCCACCCTCGCGGGCGTCGAGTCCGAGCAGAACGGCCACCTCGTCGCCGCGCTGCTCGCCGCCGACGGCGTGTCGTACCTGCCGCGCGACAGCACGGCCCACCAGCTCGCGGTGCATCTCGCAGCGTCCCGCGCCGTCGTCTCCAGCGCCTACCCGCCCTACGGCGTCCACGAGTTCCCGCCGGCGGCCGGCAAGCTGCCGGTCCACCGCTCCGACGCCGGCGCGCTCCTGCTCGCCGACGCCTTCGGCGCCGCCCGGCTCGTCTACGTCAAGGACGACGCCGCCGACGGCCTGCCCGCCCGGATCGGCACCGCCGAGCTGCGCGAGCGCGGCGGGTCGCCGGTGGAGCCGCTCGTGCTCGACCTCCTCGACCGGGCGCGGCACGTCCGCGAGATCCGCGTCGTCAACGGCCGGACGGCGGGTGCGCTGACCGACGCGATGGGCGGCAAGCCGGTCGGCACCACGGTGCACGCCGTCTGACCGGTCACGCCGGGTCGGCCCCGCCGGCCGTCCGGTGGGCGCGCAGGAACCGCACGAGGGGCACGACGGCGACGCCCGCCACGACGGCCTCGGCGACCAGCAGGCCCCAGCCGGCTCCGTCGATGCCAAGCGGCCGCAGGAGGAGGGTGGTCAGCCCGATCACGAGGACGGCGGTCAGCGCCTCCATGGCGACGATCCGGCGCAGCTGCAGCGTCAGCCGGCACACCGTCGTGTACAGCAGCACGACGATCGTGAACGGGATGGCCAGCACCATCAGGCGCAGCACGGTCGAGCCGTGCGCGGCGTAGGCCGGTCCGAAGATCGCCAGGATCCACGGCGCCCCGACGAGGACGACGACGAGGGCCAGGCCGCCGACGAGCGCCATGAGCCGCACCGTCCGGCCCATCAGCGCGGCGATCCGGGCCTCGTCGTTGGCGGACTCGACGAGGTACGACGAGCCGATGTTCCAGATGAGCAGGCTGATCGACTCGCCGATCAGCCACGGGACCGCGTAGTAGGCGTTGGCCTCCAGCCCGAGGATCGCCACCACGAGCAGCGGCAGCGTCAGCGGGATCGCGTTGCCGACCGCGCCCGTCGCGTACTCGGCCAGGTAGAGCCGGCGCAGCTCGCTGCGGGTCGGCATCGGGGCCGCGCCCGCGGGCACCTCGCGCCGGGCGAGCGGGGGCCCCAGCAGGACCGCGTTCACGACGACCACCGCCCCGACCAGCGGGACGACCCAGGACAGCAGGATCCCGTCGTGCAGGCCGATGGCGATGGCCGCGGCCAGCAGGGCGAGCTTCGCGACGGAGAAGACGAGCTGCTCGACCGGCACCCAGACCGACCGCCGGATGCCGGTCAGGACCCAGTCCTGGACGGCGAACAACGAGAAGAACGCCACCACCAGCGGGAACGAGGCCCGCTCCCAGCCGCCGACCAGGATCGGACTGCGGACGACGAGCACGAAGCCCGCCCCGAGCACCACGCTGAGGAGCACGGCGATCCCGTACCCGCGCAGGACGAGCCGGCGCGACCGCGGACCGGCGACGGGCAGCACGCGGCCGAACAGGATGCCGATGTTGGCGCTGGACAGCTGCGACAGCACCGTCGCCGTCGAGATGACGGCCGACGCCCGCCCCACGTCGGCCGGTGGCAGCCGGGCCGCGACCGCCCAGAACGCCACCCCGACCGCACCGGTGATCAGGGTGGAGCTCATGAGCGCGACGGCGTTGAGCTCGAGGCTGGGCAGCCCGGGCAGCCGCCACCGCGGGAGGCGGCGCGGCCGGGTCTCGGTCCCGGTCATCCTCAGACGGCCTGGCCCGGTGCGGCCGCGCGGCGCACCAGCCGCCGCAGGTTGTCGATGCGCAGCTCGCGCCGGTAGCCGTTGAGCGCCGACGCGGACAGGAACAGCGGAGCGGCGACCAGCTTGGCGTACCGCGACGGACCGACGACGAGGAACTCCTGGCTGCAGCGCACGGCCCGGGTCCAGCGCAGCTTCGCCTCGGTCGGCCAGGCCGAGAAGTTGATCTCGACGTCGCCCCGCTCGGTGGCGTCGGCGACCGCAACGGACTGCAGGAAGTTCGTCGGGGAGAACTCCCAGGCGTCCGGCTCGAAGCCCGAGACGGACAGGAAGTCGGCCGTGCGCGTGCGCAGGACGAGCTGGGCGGCGAGGACGCGGTCGCCGGCGCGCAGCCGGTAGACGGTGACGAGCCCGCGGTCGGCCAGGTCGGCGACGACCGCGGAGAGCCACCGGCGGACCCCGGCGTCGGCGAGCATGTCGCCGTGCCGCTCGCCGCGGTCGGTGTACGCGGCCCGAGCCCGGTGGAGCCGCACGACGTCGCGCATGGCCTCCTCGATCGGACCCGGGTCGGTGACGGCCTCGACCTCCCACCCGTCGGCCCCATAGGCCTTGGTCAGGCGGTTGCGGGCGCGGCGGATCGCCTCGCGCAGGTTGCGCCGGCTCTCGCCGGGGCCGCGCGACTCCATCGGCAGCCCCAGCACCGGGTAGGGGACGGCCTTGGCCGCGACGACGGTGAACTGCTCGGCCTCCACCCAGCTCGGCTCGAGCCAGTCGTTGGTCTCGCCGAGGCAGATGGTCAGCAGGTGCCAGGCCGCGCGGTGCTCGGTGAGGTAGCTCAGCACCGCCCGCCCGACCCGCCGGCCGTGCTCGTCGGTCGCCAGGAGGGCCGGGGACTCGAACGGGGCCACCCACGGCGGGCTCGAGCCGATCGGCTGCAGCTGCCGGATGCCGGGCAGGCGGGTGTGCAGCCGCAGCGGGGCGACCCCGACGAGCCGCCCGTCCTCGCGGGCGGTCAGCACCCAGACCTCGTCGCCGTCCGGCTGGAGCAGCTCCAACCAGCGCAGGGTCCACTCGGGGCCGAGGAACGGGTTGGCGCTGCCGCTGGCGTCCTGCAGCTCGGCCCACTCGGAGCGGACCTTCTCGACCTCCTCGACGGAGCGCAGCCGCGTCACCTCCATCACGCCACCACCTTTCCCCGCCCGGCCGGCGCCGGGGCCGGGATCCTCGAACGTTCATCTCGGGTTGACGGACTGGTCATCGGTGCGGGCGGTGCGGTGCGGGCCGGGGCGGCGGGGGGTGGGTCGGGTTCGGCGGACGGGCCTGCGATGGGGAGCGCGAGCACGGGGAGACTCCGGAGGATGGGGCCGTGGGACGGCGATGAGGGGAGCGGTGGAGACGGCGGGCGCGAGCCCGACCGGACGCCGGCCTGCGAGGCCGTCACCCGGGGTGGTGAGGTGGTCAGCGGTGACGGTCTATGTCCGCCACACGCACAGCAGCGCCCGGACCAGCCCTGCGCGGGGCGGCCCGGCGTCGACGGCGTCCAGGCGGGCGTGCCCGGCCGGCACGCCCGACGGGAAGGCGACGGCGGCCGGGGCCGGCGTCCCGGCCCTGGCCATGACCTGCCGCGAGACCGACGGCGGCCGGATGGCCGGTTCGGTGCGCGGGCCGCCGGAGCAGGCGCCCCATGCGGACACCGCGCCGGCCGTGGCGTGCACCGCGCCCGGGGTGACGCCCGCCGCGACCGCTGTCGTGGCGGTCTGCTGCGCCGGACCGTCGTCGCAGCAGCAGCACCACGACGCCAGGCAGGTCAGGACCGCGACGACGAGCAGGACGAGCGACCCGGACAGGCGCGCGGACGCCCGGTCGCGGTCGGCGGCCAGACCGGCCGGACCGAGCCGACCCGTCGCCCCGACGATGCCCGTCACGGTCGCGGACTGTAGCGGTCACCGCCGGGGCGTCATTGCAGAATGGTCTCGAAAGGCACATATGACGCCACCTGCCCGGGGGTGTGCTGACGCTCGGTGGAGCAGGGACAGGCCCGGTCGGGTGACGGGGTTCGGCGCCGAAGGGCCGTCGCGGAGCGCGCCGGGCTGCGGGCGCATCCGGCGCCGGCCCTGGCCGGGCGCGCCACGGCCACGGTGCGGCCACAAGGACGGCGGTGCGGTCGCCTCGCCACGCCGCCACCCGTCGCGACCGCACCGCCGACCTCGGCCCGCACCGCCCGCGCACCGACCGCACCACCGCCCCGACGACGGTGCGGCCACAATGACGGCGGTGCGGTCGCCTCACCACGCCGCCACACCTCGCGACCGCACCGCCGACCTCGGCCCGCACCGCCCGCGCACCGACCGCACCACCGCCCCGACGACGGTGCGACCTCCACGACGGCGGTGCGGCCGGAGATCGGCCCACCTGTCGGAACGGCCCGCCGGCCGATCAGGGTGCGTGCACCTTCTCCAGGAGCTTGACCGACAGGTCGCAGTTCGCGCCGGCGTCCGCGCCCGCCGCGTTCGTCGAGACGTAGACTAGGGTGTCGCCGCGGCGCACCAGCGCCCCGGCCGAGCTCCCCGCCGTGATCGTCTTGCTGCCGGTCGTGCAGAACGCCTCGTCACCCGCCTGGACGTCCTTGCCCAGGTAGGGCCCGCCGGCGCCGCCATTCGACGCCTTCTGCTTCTCCTGCGCGAACCGGGCGGCCGCGTCGCCGCCCTGGTACTGGCCGATCCGCACCAGCTTCTCGCCGAGGGAGTCGGTTCCGATGCAGGACGTCGGGACGCCCGCCAGCACCCGCGAGTCGTAGGCCCGCGTCACGACCGGGCCGCCGTCGCCGACCGTCCACCCCTCGCCGCCGAGCACCGCGGCGACGTCCTCGGTGGCCACCAGCCGGCAGGACGACGGCGAGCCGGCAGCGGCCGTCGAGCCGGCCTGGTCACCCGACCCGGCCTGGTCGCCCGACCCGGCCGGGCCGCTCGACCCGGCCGTCGGAGCCGCAGCGGGGCCCTGGCCGCCGAACGTCCTCCACAGCGCGAAGCCGCCGACCCCCAGCACGACCAGCGCGACGACGACGATCGCGACGATCGCGACGATCTTGCCTCCCGAGCCCTTCCTCGGCGGCGGAGGCGCCGGCGAGGGCGGCGGGAAGGAGTGCGCGGGCGGCGGTCCCGGCGGCGGCGGAGCGGGCCGTCGCCCCTGGTGGGGCCCCGGGGGCGGACCTGGCGGCCGCCCCAGGGACGGACCCGGCGGCGGCCCGTGGCCACCCGGCGGCGGGCCGTAGCCACCCGGCGGCGGGTTGAAACCGCCCGGCGGCGGGCCGTAGCCGCCTCCGGGCGGACCGTAGCCGCCTCCGGGCGGACCGTAGCCCCCGGGCGGCGGCGGGTAGGACCCGTTCGGTCCGCGCGGGGGCGGCTGGGTCATCGCGGACTCCCTCGGCGGAGGTTCGTGGCAAATGGGAGTGTGCCAATCTCCCGGGGCAAATGCACGATTCCCGCGACTGCGTCCGCCCGCACGCCGACGACCGATCGGTCCAGGGCCGGGGAGCCCGACAGCAGAACGACCTCTCGGCCGGGGTGGCGGCGAGGCCGCGGGGTCGATCCGGAGTCACCCCGAGGGGCGTGACGGGTCCTCGGGCGGCCTCCCGCTGTGCCGTCAGCGGGCGGGCGGCGGCGTCAGCTCCCCCAGCAGCGCTCGCACGCGGCGGTCGATGTCGTCGCGGATGGGACGGACGCGCTCGACGGTCTGGCCTGCGGGGTCGGGGAGGTTCCAGTCGAGGTAGCGCTTGCCGGGGAAGACCGGGCAGGCATCGCCGCAGCCCATGGTGACGACGACGTCGGAGGCCTGCACGGCGTCGGTGGTCAGGAGCTTCGGGTGGGCTGCGTCGAGGTCGATGCCGACCTCGGCGAGGACCGCGCGGACGGCGGGGTTGATCTCGTCGGCCGGGGCGGAGCCGGCGGAGCGGACCTCGACGGTGCCGTGGGCGTGGTGGGCCAACAGCGCGGCGGCCATCTGGGAGCGGCCGGCGTTGTGGACGCAGACGAACAGCACGCTCGGCCGGGCGACGCCGGGGCCGTCAGCGGTGGTGGTCATCGGGCGGTGGTCCTTTCGCCGAGGCGGCCGTGGTCGTCGGTGGTCGCGTGGGGGACGGCGACGGCGTCGGCGGTCCGGGGGGTGTCGGGGTAGAGACAGAGGACCAGTCCGGCGCCGAGGCCGGCCCCGAGGATCTGGGACAGCACGAACAGCGGCACGGAGGCGGGGGTGATGCCGGCGAAGGTGTCGCTGAACATGCGGGCGATCGTGACGGCCGGGTTGGCGAACGACGTGGACGAGGTGAACCAGTACGCCGCGCCGATCCACGCCGCGACCGCGGCGGCGGACTGGGTGGCGCGGCCGGTGCGGGCGAGGGTGAGGATGATCGCGACCAGGCCGGCGGTGGCCACGGTCTCGCCCAGCCACAGCCCCGGGGTCGCGCGCGCGTGGGTGCTGATCTGCACGGCGGGCAGCCCGAACATGAGGTTGGCCAGCGCCGCGCCGGCGATGCCGCCGAGGGTCTGGGCCAGCGCGTAGCCGGCGAGCTCGCGGGCGGGCAGGCCGGTGCCGGCACGGCGGCCGACGGCCCAGTCGACGGCGGAGACGACGGGGTTGAAGTGGGCCCCTGAGACGGGCCCGAACAGCAGGATCAGCACGCCGAGCCCGAACACGGTGGTCAGCGAGTTCTGCAGCAGCTGCAGGCCGGTGTCGGCCGGGGACAGCCGTTGGGCGGCGATGCCGGAGCCGATGACGACCGCGACGAGCAGCCCGGTGCCGAGGAACTCCGCGAGCAGCCGACGCCCCCACGGCGCGACGGCCGGTGCCGGCGGGGGCGGGGTGGGGTCAGGCATGGGTGGCGATGTCCGTCCCGTCGAGGAGGGCGCGGACGCGGCGTTCGACGTCGTCGCGGATCGGGCGACGTCGGCCAGGTCGAGCCCGGCGGGGTCGGCGACGGGCCAGTCGAGGTAGCGGTGGCCGGGGAAGACGGGGCAGGCGTCACCGCAGCCCATGGTGATCACCACGTCGGCGGCGCGGACGACCTCGTCGGTCCAGGGCTTGGGGAACTCGCCGGCGATGTCGATGCCGCGTTCGGCCATCGCCGCGACGGCGGCGGGGTTGATCTCGATCGGCCGGGCTCGGAGCCCGCCGGACCAGGCGATCGCGCGCGTCGCCGGCGAGGTGCGGTGAAGAACCCCAGCGCCATCTGCGAGCGGCCGGCGTTGTGGGTGCACAGGAACAGCACGACCGGGCAGGCCGTCGTCGTGCTCGCCCTCGACGCGGGCCAGGGCCTGGCAGGCGTTGCCGGGCGAACCGCTCGGCCAGCAACGGCAGGAAGTTGAGGCACGACCGCGCGGCCGGCGAACTCGTCGTAGGAGCAGTGCAGGAACCGTTCGATGGTCTCCGTGCCGAACACGCCCTCGAAGCTCGCCGCTGCAGGTTGGTGGCCGCCGTCTTCAGCGCGAGCTGCTGATCGACGGTGGGTCGCGAGCGTGTCTCCGATCCTCGGCTGGTGCGTGCGGGTGGACGGCCGGCGCGAGGGGGCGATCCGGTTCGCCAGCTCGTCCACGACGCGGTCGAACGTCGACGCGGCGCCGGACCGGACCGGGTCGGGGATCGACCAGTGCACGTCGCCGCCGGGTCGGGCCGGGCGCGCGGCGAGCTCCTCGTGCGCGCTGTCGCAGACCGTGACGACGAGATCGTCGGTGGCGATCACGTCGTCGAGGTGTCGCGGCGGGGTGGGAACCAGGGAGAGGTGGCGGCGGCGGGCGACCTCGATCGCGCCCGGGTGCACCCGGGGAGCGGGGTGGGTGCCGGCGGAGGTCGCGGGGACCGGAGCGGCGTCGTTCCACAGCGAGGCCGCCAGCTGCGAGCGGGCCGAGTTCCGGGTGCACACGAACACCACCCGTCCCGCCGACCAGCCCGGGACCACCGGGCGCAGCTCCTCCGGGACGTCCCGGACGAGCGCGACGTAGCTGCGGCGCCGGTCGCCTTCGGAGCGGTGCCGGCGCACCAGCCCGGCGTCCTGCAGCACCCGCAGGTGGTGGGCGAGCAGGTTGCTGCTCAGCCCGAGCCGCTGCTCCAGCTCGCCGGGCGAGGCCTCACCCCAGGTGAGGGCGTCCACGATCGCCAGCCGCCCCGGGTCGCCCAACGCGGCGTGCCGGGCCGCCCGACGACGCAGACCGGCATCCACCTCAAGTTTCATTGAGTCAATTCTTGCTGAGCTATTGTGCCCGGTCAAGGGTCCCGGGACCGCCGCACCGTCCGGCCGCATCGCCGTCATCGGCGAGGACCCACTCCGCGTCCGGCGGCTTCCGACCGGCCGAGCCACCATCGAGCGGAATCGTTCCCGCGCAGGTGGCGCCGTCGGTTGCGGCTCGGCCACCGCACCCGGCCGCTCGCAGCCGAGATCGCATGTGTCAGAGCCCGTCGCCTCAGCCCAGACGAGGGCCGATATCTGTTACGGCTGGTCCGGCGGGATGGGCACGAGTCGATATCGACAACCCTGACGACGTCCCGGGAACTGTCGCAGCCGTCGCGTAGCGTCACGAACCTGGAGCCGAAGCCGTGGTCATCACACCGAACCCGGGACGCGACCGAGCAGGAGAGTTCAGGATGGATTACACATCGGAGATCGCGGAGTTGCTCTCACGTCACGGGTTCCGCCGCTTCATGATGTCTCGGACCGGAGTGGGACACCTGTCGCTGGCCGGGCACCTCGACGACCGGCCGATCGACATCGTGCTCGATACCGGGGCGGGCAAGACCTTCGTCGAGCTGAGCTATTGTCGAGCCGAAGGAATTGCCGTGATCGACACCGGGCAGTCGGGAGTTCCCGCGGCCGGAGCGGGAAGTAGCACCGTCTCCAACGTATTCACACTGGGCGAGGTTCGGCTGACTCTCGAAGGTCTGCCCGTCCGGTCCGACGGCATATTCGCGATTGACATGACCCACACCAACCAGAGACTGACGATGAGGGGGTTCGACCCGATCCGCGCTGTCATCGGGCAGGATGTCCTGCGCTGTCATCAGGCAGTGATCGACTATGCGACGTTGGGTCTTTTCCTCAAGGAGGAGCCGGCCCCCTGAAGCGCTCCTCGGTCGAATGACCGACGCCTGGGTGCACCTGAACGGTCGGGCCGAGCGGGGACGGACGCGCTCCCGCTCGGCCCGACGTGCCGTAGCCGGCTGCGACGTGGGCCCGGGAACGTCGACCCCGGGATGCTCCCCTCGGGTCGCCACCGCGGACGATAATCGCGCTCTGGCGGTTGGAGCGTCCGTGAAGCTGTATGGCTGAGCTGGTCCTGCGTGGCCGGGCTCGCGAGACGGGACAGGCGGCCGCAGCACTGCGGCGAGCAGCCGATGGCGGTCAGGGTTCGATGCTGCTGGTCGCCGGAGATCCGGGCATCGGGAAGACGGCGTTTCTGCGGGCTGTGCACCGGGATGCCGCGGAGCGGGGTTTCGCGGTCGGCTACGGCAAGGCCGACGAAGTCAGGCAGATCGCCCCGGGGGCCCCGATGCTGCACGCATTGAGGTCAGGACCACGCCCGTTGCTGGACGACACGGCGTACCGCGGTCTCGCCGACCTGTACGAGAAGCCGTTGTGGCTGGCCGAGGCGATCGCCGACCTGCTCGAGTCGCACGCCCAGCGGGTGCCGTTGCTGTTCGTCGTCGACGATCTGCAGTGGGCGGACCCGTTGAGCAGGTTCGCGCTACGGGTGCTGTCGGGCCGCCTCGTGTCCTCGCCGGTCGTGTGGCTGTTGGCCGGGCGCGGGCGGGTGGAGCAGGTGTTCGCGGACTTCGACGCGGTACGGGACTTCGAGGGGGCCGTCGTCGAGCACGTGGAGTTGTCCCCGCTGACCGACGAGGATGTGCTGGCGCTGGCCTCGGACATCCTCGGCCGTCCACCGTCGGGACGGGGCGAGGACTGGCTGCGCATGGTCGGCGGCAACCCGCTGCTCACCGTGCAGCTGGCCGAGGGTATGGCCCTGGATCGGGCCCTGGGCCGTCCCAGCGAGGCGCTGCCGACCACCTTGTCGGCGCAGCTGCGCACCCGCACGGGCATGCTGGGCGCCGGCGCGCGGGCGGCGCTGGCACTGGCAGCGGTGTGGAGCCGGGCGTTGGACGTGGCCGACGCAGCCCTGATGCTCGACGCTGATCCCCTGGCTCTGGGGCGGGCGCTGGCCGGGGCGGCCGGGCTGGGGTTGGTGCACGAGCCGACCGATCCGATCGAGTTCCGGCACGATCTGCTCCGCGAGCTGGTCTACGGCAGCCTGTCGGGCACGGACCGCACCCGCCTGCACGGGTTGTGCGCGACCCACCTGGTCGCGCTCGGGCGCAGCGCGATCGAGGCGGCGCCGCATGCCCGCGAGGCGGTCCGCCGGGGGGACCGGGATGCCGTCGAGATCCTGCGCCGGGCCGCCCTGGAAAGCATCGACTCGATGCCCCAGAGCGCGGCACAGCTGATCCGGGAGGCGTTCGCCGGCATCCCCCGGGACGACCCGCTGTGGTTCGAGGTGGGCGAGCAGTGCGCCGAGCTGCTCACCCGGGCACAGCGGGGCGCCGACGCGGTCACGGTGATCGACGGGATGCTCGCCGGCACCGTCTCCCCGGAGCAGCGCGCCCGGCTCCAGGTGCTGGCGGCGCACGCGCTGTGGTTGACCGGATCGGCCGACGCTCAGGCCGTGTCCCGTGGATCACGGGCGACGGGATTCGTGATCCAGATGGCTGCTCGCAAGGCGGAGGGCGGCTCTCGTACCGGGCGTACTCGAGCCGTCCGACAACGCAGCGAGCGGCCATCTGGGCGCGAATACCGCGTTCGCTGATCCACGGGACACGGCCTAGCCGTGCGGATCGGCCGGGAGCTGTCGTCCTCGACGGTCACCGGTCCGCTGCGGGCCCGGCTCGAGGCCTCGCGGTCGCTCGCGCTGAGCCGGATCGACCCCGGCCGGGCCGCGTCGACCGCCGCCGAGGCCGCCCTGGAGCGGGGACGCGAGCTGCAGGACCGACCGACCGAGATCCTGGCCTTGCACGCACTCGGGGAGGTGGCGAAGAACGAGGGCCGCCACGTCGTCGCCTACGAGGTGTTCCACCGGTTACGGACGGCGTTCGGCCGGGGGTTCCTCGCCGACGAGATCACCTCGCTGCAGTTCGTCGACCGCTTCACCGAAGCGCAGGCGCGTCCACCGCCTCGATGCCCGCGTGGTGATGAGCACGGTCGCCGTGGTGCACGGAGACCTGGAGCGGGCGCGCGAGCTGGTGACCCAGGCCGAGAACGAGCTGACGACCCACGACGCCGTACAAGCGCCGGGCCTGGCACTCGCCCGGGCGCGCATCGCCGCCGCCGAACTCGACTTCGACGAGGGTGCCCGGCTTCTCAAACCGTTGCTGGCCGTCGATTCCGCCCACCGCTACTGGCCGCGGCTGCCCGACCAGATGCGCCTCGGCGCAGGTATCGCCGTCGCAGCCGGTGACCGGCAGTTCGCCCAGGACACGGTCGAGCGTGCGGCCGCGGCCGCACGGCTCAACCCGGGGGTGCCCAGCTTCGAGGGAGTAGCCCTGCAGGTCCGCGGATATGTGACCGGTGATCATCGCGCGCTCGGAGCCGCGGTGGAGCTGCTCCGCCGCTCGCCGCGCGCTTTCGTGCTGGCCCAGGCCCTCACCGATCACGGCGCCGCGCTGCAGCGGGCGGGGTTGCACAGCCCGGGGGTGCGTCGGCTCGAGGAGGCCTGGTCGATCTTCGACGGGCTGCGGGCCAGTACCGCGCGTGCGCAGGTCCAGGAGCTGCTCGGCGGCCACGCTGCCCGGTCCCGGGTCGCCCGCTCCGTCACCGGGTGGGGGGCGCTGACCGACGCCGAGGCCCGGGTCGCCGGCCTGGTCGGCGACGGGCACACGAACCGGTCGGCAGCAGAGACACTCGGGGTCTCGGTGAACACCGTCGCCACGCACCTGCGGTCCGTCTTCCTGAAGATGGACGTCCGGTCGCGGGTGCAGCTGGTACGCCTCTCCGCCGACGGGCCCCGACCGGGGCGGCGTTAGCTCAGGAGCCGAACTGGCTGTGCGCCGCGATCCACAGCGGGTAGGGGTTGCCCAGCCCGCCGTGCCGCGCCAGCATCGTTCTGATCAGCTCCTCGGGGCTGCCGCTCGACGCGGCCGCGGTTCCGAAGTCATGCACGTACTGCCGGGACCCGTCGAGGATCCGGGTGGCGTCGTCATCGGGGGCGGCCCGGGTCCTTGTGCCCCGCGATGACGGTGCGCGGGGCCAGCCTGTCGATCGCGTCCAGTGCGTCGAGCCAGCGGGACCGGGTCTGTGGAGTCGATCCGGCCAGCCACATGTGAATCCCGTTGTAGGCGACGTCGCCGGCGATCACGACGTCGAGCTCGCCGACGTGCACGACGGTGGACGCCTCGACATCGCTGCGGCCGACCGGCACCACGCGCACGGTCGCGGGACCGACCGCCAGTTCCTCGCCGACCGTCGGCACGGGAACCGCCGGGTGCTCGGCGATCTGGCCGGGGAAGAACCCACTCCACACCCGCAGGTAGCCGGCAGCGGTCTGTTCCACTGCGGCCCTCGCGATCTCGGGGTGACTGACCAGGCGGGCCGTCGGGATCCGGCGGATCGGTGCGCGTCCAGCGGATCCAGCCGTCATCGTGCGTGCCGTCGGGCAGCCAGCGCGGCCGCCCGAACCGGGTCTCGTCCATCCCCAGCACCGCCACCGGCTCGGGCTCGGCCAGCTCGGCCACCCCCCGGGCCACCACCGCGCGCTGCACCGTCGGCCACGACACCCCATGCGCGGCGGCGACCTCGGACTGGTCGCGGCCGTCCTCGACCGCCCCCGCCAGCGCCGCCCGTAGCCGGGTGGTGGTGCGCATCCCGGCCGGCACCTGGGCGACCTGCTCGGTGAACGACGCGCGCGGACACCCCTCGCTACGACAGCGCCAGCGCCGCTTACGCCACAACACCTGCGCCAGTTCCCCACCGCAGGGCAGCTCCCGCGGACGGGTCAGCACCCAGTCCTTCCCTGAGGTCGACACCGCCCCGCACGCCGGGCAGCGGGCCGCGTCCGGGTCGTCGGTGACCAGCTGCACGATCTTCACCCCGGACGGCGCGAGCACGACACGCTCCACCGCCAACCCGGCCAAGCCCAACAAGCACGACGCATCATCGCTACGGTCAACCACGGCCCGCGGCTCTCCTCTCGCTGCTCCAGAACACAGCGAGGATCACCGAGTCGCGGGCCGCCCACGTTCAGGCGCGCCGCACGAGCTCAAACCTCAGGTTGCCCGGTCAAGATCGAAGAGCCCGTATACACCGCGGCGGCCACGGCGGACCCGCACATCCTGCCAGGCGGCGCGGCAAATACCACGTACCGAAACCACCACCGGCCACGGAGGCGTGCTGGCGAAGGGGCTCACACCGCCTCTCACGATCGGCCCACGGGTCCTCACCGGAGGCGGGCGACTTCCACCATGCCCGCGTAGCTGCGGTCGACGATCCTCCGCTCGCATCGACAACACCATCGACTGGCGAATCAACTAAGATGTGCTGACAACGGCCATTCGACATCCTCACCACCAGGTTGTACACGACGTGAGTCGACTCGACGATCGGGATATCGCCAGTATCAGGTCTCACGGTGTTCTATACGATGGGCCGGACCGTCAGAGGAGGTTGCGTGGCTCGCAATCCGAGTGCTCCCGCCCGTCGGCGCGGCGGTGCGTCACGACCAGCCGACGCATCGAAGAGTCCGCTCACAGCGGCTGCCAACAGCGGCCCGGCGACGGTACGCGGACGCAAGACGCGCGCCGCACTGGTCACCGCGGCACGGGAGGTGTTCGAAGAGCTCGGGTACAGAGACGCCCGCCTCTCCGACATCGCGGCGCGGGCCGGCACGTCCTACGGGGTCTTCTACCACTACTTCGAGTCAAAGGAGTCGATCCTCGACGAGCTGTTCACCGCCGTCACCGGCGAGATGTACAACGCGTCCCAGGCGGCCACGAGCCAGGCCACCGACCCGGTGGACAAGATCCGCGCAGCCAATCGCGAGTACCTCCTGGTCGCGGCACGCAACGCCCGGCTGATCGCCATGATCGAGGAGCTGGCGTACCGCGACTCGCGGTTCCGCGAGCTCAAGCTCCGGATCCGGGCGCCGTTCCTGCGCCGCAACGAGGCCGGCATCCGCAGTCTCCAGAAGCGTGGCTTGGCAGACCCGGCGCTGGATGCGGTCGTCGCCGCGTCGATGCTCGGCGGAATGATCGAGAACTTCACCATGCTGTGGTTCGTGCACGGCATCGAGTACGACGAGGACGTCGCCGTCGAAACGTTGTCGAGGCTGTGGGCCCAGGCCATCGGTCTCCGCATGCCGCCCGCCGCCGAAGGCTGAGGATGCTCGCCGGCGTTCGTCGACCGGGTTTTGGCAGTTCAGCTCCGTCCGTCCGGAAGACCGCGTGCTCGACGATCATCCCGCCACCTTCCTGTGCGTCCGGAAGTCAGCATTCGGCCTCGGCGCGATGGGCGAGTCCTCCCGCGCGGACACCCACGCAGGCGGTCGCATCCCTGCCCGGTTGACGTCCATCAGCACGATTCACGGGGCTCGTCCGAGATCGAGGCCGTTCACTCGTCGCCCGCACGCAGCAGCGCCGCCGGGATGTCGAAGTGCTTGGCGCGCAAGTACTCGCCCAGCCCTTTCCCCTGGGCGTCCAGGTGCGGGTTCGCCGCGACGCCTCGGCCGAGCAGACCGACGATCGTGACGCCGCACGCGCGCAACAACGGAAGCTCCCACAGGAGCAGCTCACAGCCTGCGGTCTCGGGGATCAGCGTGCGCAGCCGATCCTCGCCCCACCACGACCGCAGCCACGCGTGGGTCGCGTCGTCGCGGGCCCAGACGCCGAGGGTCGCGTTGCCGGCCTTGTCCCCCGAGCGGGACCCGAGCACGGTGCCGAGCGGGACGCGGGTCGTCGGGCCCTGGGGCACCGCGGCAGGGGGTGCCTGCGCGTCGGGGACGGTCAGCTGCGGCGGCGGGTCCGCCAGGGATGGTGCGATCTCCCAGCTCTCCGCACCGAGTGTGACCCGCTGCGTGAGGCGCTCGGCGGGCAGGAGCGTCGGCCAGAACACGCTGATCTCGGTGCCCGGTCCGGGGGGACCGGTGAAGTACAGGCCCGGGTAGGTAGCGAGACCGAGCTCGACGGCGTGACGGGAGAACGACGCCACACGACTGCGGTCCGAACCGACCACGGTGACGGTCAGCAGCGCGACGGCCTCGGCGATGGTGGCCGGATCGGGCCGGTCCGCCCGCAACAGGCGGACGGTGACGTCGTCGAACGACTTCTCACCGCCGGGCACCGCGTCCCATAGCGCCGCCAGGGCCAGCTCGGCCTTGGCCTCGATGTCCGTGCCCGTGAGCACGAACGTCGTCTCGTTGCGCCAGCCGCCGCTCAGCAGAGCCCCGACCTTGACCGTCGGCGGCGCGGGTTCGCCGCGGACCCCGCTGATGCGGACCCGGTCCCGCCCCACCTGTTCCAGCCGCGCAGTGTCGAGCCGGGTGACCACGTCGGGGTTCAGGTAGCGCGCTCCCGCGATCTCGTAGAGCAACTGGGCCGTGACCGTCTCGACGGTCACCGCGCCGCCCGTACCCGGATGCTTGGTGATCACCGCTGACCCGTCGGCGGCGATCTCCGCGATCGGGAAACCGGCCCGGACCATGTCGGGAGTCTCCCGGAAGAACGAGAAGTTCCCCCCGGTCGCCTGGGCCCCGCACTCGATGACGTGACCTGCGGCGACCGCGCCGGCCAACGCGTCCCAGTCGTTCCGGGCCCACCCGAAATGCCACGCCGCGGGGCCGATGATGATCGCAGCGTCGGTGACCCGGCCGGTGACCACGATGTCCGCACCCCCCGCGAGGGCCTCCGCGATCCCCCATCCGCCCAGGTAGGCGCTGACCACGTCGGGATCACGACCCGCCGTGGCGAAGGGCCGGCCGGTGTCGAGGTGCGGTGCGGTCCACCCGGCGGCCCGTTCCTGCCCGAACGCCTCGGTGGCGTCGTCGCCGTCGACGACCGCGACCCGCACGGTGCGGCCAAGGCGTTCGGCAACAGCAACCACCTGGGCCGCGCACCCGTGTGGATTGAGTCCCCCGGCGTTGGAGACCACCTTGACTCCCCGGTCGAGGCAGTCCCCGAGCACGTCGGCCATCTGACTCACGAAGGTTCGTGCAAACCCGGTATCCGGGTCGCGGCGGCGCTGTTTGACCAGCACGCCCATCGTCAGCTCGGCCAGCCAGTCACCGGTCAGAACGTCGATCGGTCCGCCGTCAACCATCTCCCGCGCGGCCGAGAACCGGTCACCGAAGAACCCGGAGCAGTTGGCGATCCGCAGTGCGCGAATCTCGGTCATGCCGTGGTCTCCGTGACCGAGATGGCGACGAGCAACGTGTTGGCCTGGACGAACTGGCCGACCTCGACGTGGATCTCGTCGATGATGCCGTCGACGGCGGCGACCGCGGGATGCTCCATCTTCATGGCCTCCACCACCACGAGTGTCTGCCCCGCCGTCACGCGCTCTCCCACCGCGATCTGCACGGCGACGACCGTGCCCGGCATCGCGCTGACCGGACCGGACGCCGCGGCCCCACCGGCACCACCGTCGGGGAGTCGCGGTCGTGGGTGCCAGCCCGACTGCGCGGCGGGATCGTTGACCCACGCCGAGCCGTCGGGATGGGTCGCAACCGTGCACGGGATGTCCACACCGTCATAGCGGATCCGCACGGCGTCCGGGCCGAGATCGACCAGCGCGAACTCGTGTCGCACTCCGTCCACCTCGACGACCAGATCGGTGTCACCGTGCCCGCTCCCGAGCCGGTACCCCACGCGTACGGGCTCGCCGCCCTCGGTCGTCCATTCCGCCGTGGTCAGCAGCTCGGCTATCAACGGCCGGAACCCGGGTGGCGCGCAGCGGCCGATCAGGTCGTCGGCGCGCCGGCGGGCCACGGACACCGCGATCGCAGCGGCCAAGTGCACCACGGGCGGGGTCGCGGGCGGGGGATCGAGCAGGTGTGGGTGCCGGTCGAGGAAGTCGGTGCGGGTCTGCCCGGCGAGGAAGTCGGGATCGCGCAGGAGGGCGGTGAGGAAGTCGCGGTTGGTCGCGATGCCGTGCACCTGGGTGGCATCGAGTGCCGCGGCGAGCTGCCCAGCGGCCTCCGCCCGGGTGTCGCCGCGGGCGATGACCTTAGCGAGCATCGGGTCGTAGAACGCCGAAACCTCGCCGGACGCGGCGACACCGTCCTCGAACCGCAGACCCGGCCGGTGTGGATGGGTGTAGCGGTGCAGGGTGCCGGGCGTGGGCAGGTAGTCCCGCGCCGGGTCCTCGGCGTAGAGCCGCACCTCGATGGCGTGTCCGCGTGGCGCGACGTCCGCCTGCCCGATCCCGAGGGCCTCGCCCTGCGCGACCCGCAGCTGCAGGGCGACCAGGTCGAGACCGGTGACCTCCTCCGTCACGGGGTGCTCAACCTGCAGACGCGTGTTCATCTCCAGGAAGTAGAACTCGCCGCTGCGGTCGTCGAGCAGGTACTCGACGGTGCCTGCCCCGAGGTAGCCCAGCTCGCGGACGAGGGACACCGACGTCATCCCCATGCGCTCTCGCAACTGCGGGCCCACGACCGGTGACGGCGCCTCCTCGAGCACCTTCTGGTGGCGCCGCTGCACCGAGCACTCACGCTCGCCCAGATGGATCGCGTTCCCGTGCGTGTCCCCGAACACTTGGATCTCGACGTGCCGCGCCGCGTCGAGGTAGCGCTCCAGGAAGACCGTGGAGTTGCCGAAGGAGTTCCCGGCCTCGCGGCGTGCTCCCGCGACGGCGTCGACGAGTTCGTCGGCGGTGCGGACCAGCCGCATCCCCTTGCCGCCACCTCCGGCGACGGCCTTCACCAGCAGCGGGAACCCGACGCCCGCCGCCTCGGCCCGCCACTCCTGCTGGTCGTCGCCGATCAGTCGGGCGTCGGGCAGGACCGGGACCCCGGCCTTGCGGGCGATCTCCTTCGCCCTGTCCTTGAGCCCCATGTCGCGCATCGACTCCGGCGTCGGCCCGACGAACAGCACCCCGGCGTGGGCGCACGCCTCCGCGAACTCGGCGTTCTCGGAAAGGAACCCGTAGCCCGGGTGCAGTGCGTGGGCGCCGCTGCGACGAGCAGCGTCGATGATCTTCCTGCCGTCGAGGTAGGACTGGGTGCTCGTCGTGCCGCCGATGGCCACGGCGGCATCGGCGTCCAGGACGTGCGGGGAGCGGGCATCGGGTTCGGAGTAGACGGCGATCGTGCGGATGCCCATCGCGCGGGCGGTGCGGATGATCCGTCGGGCGATCTCGCCACGGTTGGCCACCAGGAGCGTGCTGATCCGGGTCACGGTCGTCCTCACATCCGGAACGGGGCGAAGTTGTCCGCCCCGGCGATGGGCGCGGAGTGCGTCGCCGACAGGGCCAGGCCGAGCACCGTGCGCGTGTGACGTGGGTCGATCACTCCGTCGTCCCAGAGGCGGCCCGTGGCGTAGACCGCACCCGACTGGGCCTCGATCATCTCTTCGGTCTCCCGGCGTACCCGGGCGTCGGTGGCCTCGTCGTAGGGCCGGCCCGCGCGTTCGGCGGCGCGCTGCTGAACGATCGACATCACGCCGGCGAGCTGGGTTCCGCCCATGACCGCGATCCGGTGGCTGGGCCAGGTGAAGACGAACCGCGGGTCGTAGGCCCGCCCGGACATCGCGTAGTTCCCCGCGCCGTAGGACGCGCCCACCATCAGCGTCAGGTGGGGCACCGCCGAGTTGGACACGGCGTTGATCAACTTCGCCCCGTCCTTGATGATGCCGCCGCGCTCAGCGGCGCTGCCGACCATGAAGCCCGTGATGTTCTGCACGAACAGCAACGGGGTGTCGCGGGCGTTGGCGAGCTGGATGAAATGCGCGCCTTTGTTGGACTCCTCGGAGAAGAGGATCCCGTTGTTGGCGAGCACCCCGACCGGGAAGCCGGCGATCGATCCCCACCCGCAGACCAGCTGGCTACCGTAGAGCGGCTTGAACTCCGAGAACCGCGAACCGTCCAGTACACGCGCCAGGATCTCCCGGACCTCGACCGCCCGCTTGGGGTCCGACGCCGCGCAACCCAGCAACTCCTCCGCGCCGTGCACCGGCGGATCCGCGGGCAGGGACGGGCCGGGACCTGCGCGCTGCCACCGCAGATCAGCGACGATCTGCCGGCCGATGCGGATCGCGTCACGCTCGTCCTCGGCGAGGTAATCGGCCAAACCGGACACACGCGCGTGCATCTCCGCGCCGCCGAGCGACTCGTCGTCGACGTCCTCGCTGATGGCCATCTTCACCAGTGGCGGGCCGCCGAGGTAGACCGTCGCGGCCTCCTTGACCAGCACCGTGTACTCGCTCAGACCCGGCACGTAGGCCCCACCCGCGGTCGAGCTGCCGAACACCAGCGAGACGGTAGGGATCCCGGCGCCCGAGAGCCGGGTCAGCTCTCGGAACGTGCGACCGCCCGGTACGAAGATGTCGGCCTGGCTGGGCAGGTCCGCACCCCCGGACTCCACCAGCGTGATCACCGGGAGCCGGTTGCGATGCGCGATGTCGAGCGCCCGCAACTGCTTGTCGACCGCTGCCTGGTTCAGCGATCCGCCCTTCACCGTCGACTGGTTCGCGATGATCATGCATTCGGTGCCCGCGACCGCGCCGACCCCCGTGATCAGCCGGCCACCCGGCTGGCTGTCCGGTTCGTGAGCGCCGGCGTAGCACGACAGCTCCAGGAACGGCGCGTCCTCGTCCAGCAACAGGTCCACGCGTTCCCGCGCCAGCAGACGCCCGCGGGAGTGGTGCCGACCCGTAGCACGCTCGCCACCTGCTGCGAGGACCTGCTGGGCGAGTTCCGAGAACGGGCGCAACGAGTCCAGCATCGCCTGTCGATCCCGGGCGAACTGATCCGACGCAGGGTCCAGGGAGGTTCCCAGCACAGCCATGGTGTCCCGCCATCCCATCTCGTCCGGCCTTCACGCCCTAGCCAGGCCGTCGCTCACCCCGGCCACCGGGCAGGGTCACCACTAGATGGAACCAGTATTCGACTCATCAATCAAGTCCTGCAGGACCAAGGGTGCATCACCGCCGGACGCATTCCAGTGCGATCTGACGACGAGGGCGGACCTGAGCAGCGATGTCACGTACCTACACGGCTGCGTCGCGACCGACCCGTTCCCGCAGAAAGTTGACTGATGAATCGAGATGGTGTTCGCTGCGTCATGGCGCCTCCGCACGGCCCTGATCGAGGCGATCCGAGTTGACGTCAAGGAGGACGCAGTCGTGCCCAGCATCGAGTCAGACGCCCTACGCGCGCATTTCCAGTCGATGAGTGACCGGTTGGCGGCCAACCCCGGGATGGACCTGCTCACCCTCCGCGCGATGATGAACGAGCTCGGTGATCGTGGTGCCGAGCCGGAGAACGTCACCTACTCCGAGGTCGACGCGGATGGCGTCCGCGGCCTCTGGTGCACACCTGCCGATGCAGCTCAGGACCGCGTCGTGCTCTACACGCACGGCGGTGGGTTCGTGGCCAACAGCATCGCGAGCCACCGGAAGCTCGCCGCCCATCTGGCCACGGCGACGGGTACCCGCGCGTTCATGCCCGACTACCGGCTCGCCCCCGAGCACCCGTTCCCCGCCGCGCTCGACGACGCGCTCGCGGCGTACCGGTACCTGCGCGGGCAGGGGATCGAGGCCGGACACATCGTCACCGCGGGCGACTCCGCGGGAGGCAACCTCGCGGTGTCACTGGTGGTCAAGCTGCGCGAGCTCGGCGAACCGCTGCCCGCCGGAATCGTCGCCTTCTCCCCGTGGGTGGACATGGAGCACCTCGGCAAGACCCTCGACACCAATGCCGAGACGGACGCGCTGGTCCAGCGACCCATCGTCGAGATGATGGGAGCGATGTACCTCGGCGACAGCGGTTCGCCCACCGATCCACTGGCCAACCCGCTGCACGCCGACCTCGCCGGGCTGCCGCCGATCTTCGTCGCAGCGGGTGGTGCGGAATGCCTGCTCGACGACTCGCAGCGCCTGGCCGACCGAGCCCGGGACCACGACGTCGAGGTGGAGTTCTCGATCTCGCCCGGGCAGCAGCACGTCTACCCCTTCATGGTCGGCCGCGCCCAGGAGGCCGACGACACGGTGAGCGCCGCTGGCTCGTGGGCGCGCGGCAAGCTCGGACTCGGCTGACCTGTCGAGAGGGAGCGGTTCACCCCGCTCTGGAGGAAGGGCCGGACGTAAGAGTGCCGATGTGATCGAACACGGCCTCGGTGGACGAGTCTCCGTTCTGGGGACTCGTCCACTTGGCGTTGTGCACCCTCTGGTTGCAGTGCGCGTCAACGCCATCGGCCATCTCCGCGACTTGCCGCTGATCGGCATGGGACCGCGGGACGCACTCGAGCGACTCTTCGCTGATCAGCGGCGTACACAGGAGGTTGCACAGAGCGGCGGCCGGCTGCCCACAATCGATTCGTGGGAGCCGGCCGCCAGTCTCAGCGTGTGATTGTCGCTACTGCGCCTGGACCTGCTCGACGTAGGCGAGCACCTGGAACGGGTCCAGCGCCTCCTTCACGCTGACCACCTTGCCGTCCTTGATGGTCCACATCATCTGGTAGTTGTTGATGTACTCCGCGGATCCCGGACCGACCCCGTGCGAGTTCGCCTCCACCGCCACCCGGTCGCCTTCGGCGGTCAGGCTCTTCACGGTGAAGGAGAACTCGTCGAACGGCGTGAGGAAACCGGTCAGCAGCTTGTACGTCCCCTCCTTGTCGTTGGGACCGCCGTACTCGAACCGGTCCTTGCGGTTGGGCAGCTCCCACGTCGCGTCCTCTGCGAGAACGTCCATGAGCGCGTCGAACTCCCGCTTGTCGATGTACGAGCAGGCGCGTTGAACCAGCTCCTTGTTCGCTTCTGCGGACATATGACTCCTCCTTGGACGGACACCGTGTTGTGCGGACGTCACTGATCGCGCGCAGGCCGGACCAGAACTCCCGGATGAACCACGTCATGCGGAAGCCTGTCGGTACGGGCGCTACTTCTCGAGAATCAACTCTGCCGGGATCGGGAACGTCTCTGAATCCCGTCACGACCCATCAAGGCTGGTGATCACGGAGCGCGACCTTCTTGATCTTCCCGGACGGAGTGAGTGGCAGCGCTTCGACGACGACGATCTCGCCTGGCACCTTGTACTCGGCGAGCTGCTGGCGACACCTCTCGATGAGCGCATCCGTGTCGACGAGCGCATCGGGAACCGGGACGACGTAAGCCCGGCCCACCTCACCGAATATCGGGTGCGGCACACCGATAACGGCACTCATGGCAACGCTGTCGTCTGCCGCCAGCACGTTCTCGATCTCGGCGGGGTAGACGTTGTACCCCCCGCGCACGTACATCTCCTTCTTCCGCCCGCGCAGTGCCACCCGGCCGTCCGGCCGGAGCACCGCCATGTCGCCGGTGGCGAGCCACCCTCCGGGAACGAACGTCGATTTCGTCTCCTCCGGACGTTCCCAGTAGCCGGCGGCCACGCATGCGCCGCTGATCTGCAGCTCCCCCTCCGTCCCCGGCTCGACCACCGACCCCTCGTCGTCGACGACCCGCGTCGCGAACGGCCCGATGGGGACACCGATCGTGGAGATCAGGGTGTCGAGGTCGTCGTCGGATGCCGAGATGACGCAGCCGCCCGAGGTCTCGGACAGGCCGTAGAGGTTGGCGAGACGGGCACCGGAGAAGACGTCAAGGATCCGCTTGCCCAGTTCCGGTTCGACGTTCGATCCGCCGATGACGCAGGTACGCACGGACGACGTGTCTGCCTCGGCGAACTCCGGCAGCCCCAACATCATCGCGTACATCGTCGGAACTCCGACGAAGAGCGTGACGCGCCGCTCCACGGTGGTCTGCAGTGCCGTGCGGGGGTGGTAGCCGGCAAGCAGGGCGACGCTCCCTCCGGCAACCATGGCGGCAGCGACGGTGCAGGTCATGCCACCGACGTGGTTCAGCGGCATGTGCCCGATCGCGACGTCGTCGGCGCGTTGGTCCAGATGGGCGACCTGCGCCGCCGCGGAGGCGAGGATGCTGCGATGCGTCAGCACGGCACCCTTGGGGTCGCCGGTGGTCCCTGACGTGTACAGCAGCACTGCTGGATCGTCGGGCTGGACCGCGTCCGACGCTCGCCGGATCGGCTCGACGTCCGGCTCTTCCGCCTGGAAGTCACTCCAGCCGACGCCGCCCTCGAGCGTCCGTCGGCCCAGGGTGACGAAGTGGCGAACCGTCGGTAGTCGGTCGCGCAGTCCCTCGAGGAACTCGACGAAGTCGAAGTCTCGGTGCTGGTCGACGCACACCAGCATCGTCGTGGCCGACTGGTTGAGCATGTACTCGAACTCGCGGTCCCGGTACGCCACGTTCAGCGTGACCAGGACTGCGCCGATCTTCGCCGCGGCGAACCACGTGACGACCCACTCGGGCGAGTTCGGTGCAGCGATGGCGATCCGGTCGCCGGCACGTATGCCGGCGGCCAGCAACCCCGCCGCCAACTGGTCACTGCGGCCGTGCACGTCGCCGTACGTCGAATCGGTGGCCTTCTCCTCACCCAGGAGGAACGGAGCCGATGAACGGTCCCGACACGCCTCCGCGAGGGCATCAGCGAGGGTCGATTCACCACCCCCGGAAGGCTCGCCCGCCATTGCAGCGCCCCTCAACCGACCGGTGCGGGGGCGGCGGTCCTCGACAGCACGAAACCGTCGAAGTCCTTCGCGACGACGCCGTCGAGCCATTGTGCGTAGGCACCGGCCCCACCGAAGTAGAACAACGGGCTGCGGGGCTTGCCGGGGATGTTCGCCCCCAGGTACCAGCTGCCCACCTTCTCACCGTGCGGGATGAGCGTCATGTGGAGTACCTCGTCGAGGTGCGCCTTCCACCCCGCGGCCGCCTCCGGCGTCGCCTCGATCCGGTCCAGGCCCTGTTCACCCATCCGCTCGAGCGCCTGTCCGAGCGTCCACACGACCTTCTCCACGACTACCGGGATGTTCGCGTAGGCGCTCTGCGGTCCGCAGATGAAGAGAAGGTTCGGAAAGCCGGGATTGGAGATGCCGAGGTAGGTCTGCGGCCCCTCGCGCCATTCGTCGGTCAGCCTGCGACCGCCCTCACCTGCGATGTCGATCTTCTCCAGGGCGCCGGTCACGGCGTCGAACCCGGTCGCGAACACCAACACGTCAACCTGGTGGTCCTCGCCGGCGACGGTACGCACACCCTCGGGCGTGATCTCGGCGATCGGGTCGGACAGTACGTCGACGAGCGTGACGTCGTCGCGGTTGTAGGTTTCGTAGTAGCCGTGGCCTGCCGGCGGGCGCTTCGCGACGTAGGGGTAGCCCTTCGGGCAGAGCAGCTCGGCCGTGACCGGGTCCTTGACCGTCTCCCGGATCTTGCGGCGGATGAACTCGGAGGCGGCGTCGTTGGAGCGCTGGTCGATGAGGATGTCGTCGAAGGTCTCGAACACGTAGTGGAATCCACCATCGCGCCAGCCCCGCTCGAAGACCTGCTCGCGCTCCTCGTCGGTGACATCGTCGTAGAGCCGACCTGCAGGGCTCATCGGGAAACCGAAGACGTGCGACTGCGCCTTCTTCCAGATCGCGGGGTAGTCGGCCTTGATCTCTGCGACCTGCTCCTCGCTCAGCGGGTGGTTCTGCGCGGGGACGACGAAGTTGGGTGTCCGCTGGAAGACGGTCAGGTGCGCCGCCTGTTCGGCGATGACGGGGATGGCCTGTACCGCGCTGGCACCCGCACCGATGATTCCGACGCGCTTCCCGGCGAAGTCCACCGTTTCCTTCGGCCAGTTGCCGGTCACGTACACGTCGCCGGCGAAGGTGTCGATGCCCGCGAACTTCGGCTTGTGGGGCACGGACAGGTGGCCCAGCCCGGTGATGAAGTAGGTGCACCTGACGGTGTCACCGGTGTCGGTGCGGACGCTCCAGGTGTTCGACGTGGCGTCGTAGGACGCCGACTCGACACGCGTGCTGAAGCGGATGTCCTTGCGGAGGTCGAACTTGTCGGCCACGAACCGCTGGTAGTCGAGCACTTCCTGCTGCTTCGGGTACCGCTCCTTCCACGTCCACTCCTCGAGGAGTTCTGGGAAGGACGAGAAGCAGTAGGACCAGCTCTCGCTGTCGGTCCGCGCGCCCGGGTACCGGTTCCAGTACCAGGTGCCCCCGACGTCGGTTCCGGCTTCGATGGCGACAGCGGACAGCCCGAGCCTGCGCAGCTCGATGAGCATGCGTAGCCCGGAGAACCCGGCTCCGACCACCACAGCGTCGAAGTCGGTCGCGCTGTCGGCCTTGTCGGTGTCCGTTGTCTGCGTTGACATCCGTCTCCTCCTCGGAGCTCGAGGCTGCCCGTCGGGCGCCACGAAGGACTGGATCGCGCCACCATCAGCACGACAGGAGCGCATCTCAGCTAGGACTCGCCCGCCGCTGAAAAGTTCGATCCACCGATCGAGAACTTTTGTGCTGCTGCGACATCCTTGCGTCTTCACGCCAGTGAAGTGCTGGTCACAGCAAACACCGACTCGACTCATCAGTCAACTCTTGAGCCAGATCGCATCACGCCCGCCTGCAAGCCAGCACGCTCCCGTACCGTCCGCGGCGCAGTCGGCAGCTGGACGGCCGCAGCCGCGCGTTGCACGTCCGAATGACCCCTCGCGAGGCCTGCGGGTCACCGCAGCCCCGGCCGAACGGACCGACTGCGCTCGCGTCGTCCACCAGAACCAGCACGGCCGGGGCACCCGCCCCTCATCCACCCTCAGCTCTCGCCGGCCATCGCGCTGCTCCTGATCTCCAGCCGCTCCGGTTCTTAGACGCTTCGCACAGATCGACGTAGTCGCCCTGACCGTCTAGGCATCTTTCGCCTCAGCGCGGAGAAAGTGGTCGATCCATGATCCTCGAGGTACCCGCGCGCCGGCTGACGGTTTCACGCCCGATACGGCAGTCCGGCTGGCCCTGCAAGCGAGACAGCTCAGTGCTTGAGCAACCGCCTAGAAATGCTCGAATTGATCTTCAATATGATCTTGCTACCGTGGTCGTCGCAGGTCAAACGTTGAGCCGGTGGTCGGGATCGAACCGACGACCTACCGCTTACAAGGCGGTTGCTCTACCACTGAGCTACACCGGCGCCCGTCGATCGTACGGCGGCCTCACCCCGCGCTCGCGACCGCCAGCAGCGCGAAGGCCGCGACGATGACCGCGACGCGCAGGACGTGGAACCGGTCCCAGCGCCCGAGCTGCTCCCGCCAGTCCGCGGGCGCCCCTCCGGCCGACCACCGCGCCACGCGCGAGTTGATCGGCACCAGCAGCGTCACCGACATCACGACGCTCAGGGCCAGCAGCCCGGCCGCCAGCACCACGGCCCACGTCAGCGCGTGACCCCACGCGGCGACGGCCCACACCGCCGCCAGCGCCATCGACCCGACGTACCAGAACGGCATGACGCGACCGAGCACGCGCGCCCCGTCGCTGCGGGCCAGCAGGCCGCCGTCGGCCGGCAACCGGGCCAGCATCGGGTTCACGAACGCGGCCACGGCGAGCTCGACGCCCACCATCAGGCCCACCAGCACGACAACGAAGACACCCAGGACAGCCAGCACTGCATCCTCCTCATTCTAGTGTTGCTAGGAATGCGGTCGACGCTAACACTGCTGACGCTCGGATGTCTAGCACTGATAGATTCGCGGCCGTGGGTGCACAGGACCGCAGGGAGCGGGAGCGGGCGCAGCGCGAGCGGCTGATCGTCGCGGCCGCCCGGGAGCTGGCCGAGGCCGACGGCTGGGACGCCGTGACGACCCGCCGGCTCGCCGACCGCATCGAGTACAGCCAGCCGGTGCTCTACGGCCACTTCCCCGGCGGCAAGGACGCGATCGTCGGTGCGGTCGCAGTCGAGGGGTTCGCGGAGCTCGCCGCGGCCGTGCGCGCCGCTGTCCCGCGCGGGGCGTCGTCGCGGGACGCGCTCGCCGCGCTCGCCGCCGCGTACCTCGACTTCGCCGCCGCCCACCCGGCCGTCTACGACGCGATGTTCACCCTGCGCACCGACCTGCCCTTCGCCGACGACGCGACGCCGCAGCCGCTGAAGGACGCGTTCGCCGCGCTCGAGGAGGTGCTCGGACCGGCCGCGGGCGCCGCCGACCCCGGCACGTTCACCGAGGTCGGCTGGGCCGCGCTGCACGGCATGGCGACGCTCGCGCGGGCCGGCAGGCTGCGTCCGGAGGCGCGCACCGCGCGGCTGGACGCCCTGGTGGGTCGGCTCGCCGACACCTGACCCGGCCGGCGCGTCCCCGGCCCCGCAGGAGTGGGAGGACGGCACCGGAGGACCGGCGGCACCGACCCGGGACCTACCCTGACGGTGTGACCGACCAGCGACGCCTGTCCCGCCGCCTCCGGTCGGCGCTGCGCCGCGAGGCGCGGGAGCTGCTCGACCCCGGGCCGCCTTCGCTGCGCCTGATGGGCCCGGTCGGGCCGCAGGTGCCGGCCGACGCGCACGTCCAGGAGGTCCTCGACCTCTGCATGCGGATCGGGGAGGTCCTCCTGTCGTCCGGCGAGAGCGCCGACGAGACGACGCAGACGATGCTGCGGGTGGCGCAGGCCGCCGGGCTGTCCACTGTGGACGTCGACGTGACGTTCACCTCGATCACGATGTGCTGCCATCGCGGGATGACCGCGGCTCCGGTGACGACGATGCGGCTGGTTCGCTACCGCGCGCTGGACCTGACCCGGCTCGCCGAGGTCGAGGCGATCGCGGTGGACGCCGAGCGCGGCCGGCTGGACGTCGCGGCCGCGTCCTCGCGCCTGGCGCAGGCGGTCTCGGCGCCGCACCCGTACCCGCGCTGGGCCGCGACTGCCGGCTGGGCGAGCCTCGCCGCCGCGGTCGCGGTCATCCTCGGCGGGGCGCCGATCACGGCGCTGGCCGCGTTCGTCATCACGGCCCTCATCGACCGCGCCGGCCGGCTGCTCAACCGCTTCGGCCTCCCCGCGTTCTTCCAGCAGCTCGTCGGCGGCCTGCTGGCCACCGGCTCGACGCTCGCCCTGTTCGCCGCCGGCGTCATCCCGCTCGGCAACCGGCCCGCGCTGGTCGTCGCGGCCGGGATCACCGTGCTGCTGTCGGGGCTGTCCGTCGTCGGCTCGGTGCAGGACGCCATCTCCGGCTTCTACGTCACCGCGGCGGGCCGCGGCGCGGAGGTCCTGCTGCTGTCGTCGGGGCTGCTCGCCGGCGTCGTGCTCGGGCTCAAGCTCGGCGCGCAGGTCGGCCTGCACATGACGGTCGCCGACGCGCTGCCGGCCGACCTGGGCCGGTTCACCCTCTCGGTGGTCGCGGCCGGCGTCTCGTCGGCGGCGTTCGCGCTGGCCGGGTACGCGCGCCCGCGCGCCCTCGTCCTCGCGGGCCTGGCCGGCGCCGCGGGCTGGGGCACGTACGGCGCGCTGACCGACGCGCTGCGGGTCGGCCCGGTCGCCGCGACCGGGGCCGCCGCGGTCGTCGTCGGCGCGGCGGCGGGCCTGCTGAGGCGCAGCCGGACGATCCCGCCACTGGTCGTCACCCTGGCCGGGATCGCGCCGCTGCTGCCGGGGCTGGCCGCGTACCGCGGCTTCTACCAGCTCGCCGTCGAGGGCGTCGCGAACGGCCTGGTCACGATCACGCTCGCGCTGGGCATCGGCCTCGCGCTGGCCGCCGGCGTCGCCCTCGGCGACTTCCTGACCCGCCCGCGACGGCGCTCCAGCCCGTAGGATCGGCGCCGATGGCCGACTTCGTGGTGGTGGCCAACCGGCTGCCGGTGGATCTGGAAACCCTTCCCGACGGAACTGAGCGCTGGAAGGCGAGCCCCGGCGGGCTGGTCACGGCCCTCGCGCCGATGCTGCGCGCACGGGAGGGCGCCTGGGTGGGCTGGCCCGGCGTCGCCGACGCCGACCCGGAGCCGTTCACCGACGACGGGCTGCACCTGCACCCCGTCGCGCTGTCCGCGGCCGACGTCGAGAACTACTACGAGGGCTTCTCCAACGCGACGCTCTGGCCGCTCTACCACGACGTCGTCGCGCCGCCGGAGTTCCACCGGCACTGGTGGCAGGCCTACGTCCGGGTCAACGAGCGCTTCGCCGACGCCGCGGCCGAGGTCGCGAGCGAGGGGGCGACGGTCTGGGTGCAGGACTACCAGCTGCAGCTGCTCCCGGCCGCCCTGCGCAAGCGGCGCCCCGACCTGCGCATCGGCTTCTTCCTGCACATCCCGTTCCCCCCGACGGAACTGTTCGGCCAGCTGCCCTGGCGGCGGCGGATCGTCGAGGGGCTGCTCGGCGCCGACCTCGTCGGCTTCCACACCGCGGGCGGGGCCCGCAACTTCCGGGTGCTCGCCACCCGCTACGCCGGCGCGACCCAGCAGCGCAACGCCCTGACCTACGAGGGGCGGACGGTGGGCACCGGCGCGTTCCCGATCTCCATCGACTCCCACGCGCTCGACAAGCTGGCCGGCACCGACGAGGTGCGGCGGCGCGCCAAGGAGATCCGCCAGGAACTCGGCGACCCCGCGCGGGTGATCCTCGGCGTCGACCGGCTCGACTACACCAAGGGCATCGACGTCCGGCTGCGCGCCTACGAGGAGATGCTGGACGAGGACGGCGCCGAGGACACCGTCATGATCCAGATAGCGACGCCGAGCCGCGAGCGCGTCGAGCACTACCAGCGGCTGCGGGCCGAGATCGAGCAGGCCGTCGGGCGGATCAACGGCACGCACTCCAGCGTCGGGCGCCCGGTCCTGCACTACCTGCACCAGTCCCTGCCCCGCAACGAGCTGACGGCCTTCTTCGCCGCCGCCGACGTCATGCTCGTCACGCCGCTGCGGGACGGGATGAACCTGGTCGCGAAGGAGTTCGTCGCCTGCCGGCCGGACCTGGGCGGCGTGCTCGTGCTCTCGGAGTTCACCGGCGCGGCGCAGGAGCTGAAGGACGCGCTGCTCGTCAACCCGCACGACATCGACGGCGTCAAGGACGCGCTGCACCACGCGCTGACGATGGGCGAGGCCGAGGGGCGCAAGCGGATGCGGTCGCTGCGCCGGCAGGTCCTGACCCACGACGTCGACCGGTGGGCGCGGTCGTTCCTGCAGGCACTGGGCTTGCCCGATGCCTGACGAGCGGCTCCGCGCCGACCTGGAACGGCTCGCCGGGGTGTCGCGGCTGCTCGTCGCGCTGGACTTCGACGGGACGCTCTCGCCGATCGTGCAGGTCCCCTCGACCGCTCGGCCGCTCCGCGAGGCCGCCGCGGCCGTCGAGGCGCTGGCCACGCGGCCCGGCACGACGGTCGTGCTCGTCTCCGGCCGCGGCCGCTCCGACCTCGCGACCGTGTCCGGCCTCGGTCCGCCCGTGCGGCTGGTCGGCAGCCACGGCTTCGAGACCGACGACGGCGGCGTGGCGCTCGACGACACCGAGCGGGCGCGGCTCGCGGAGCTCAACGAGGAGCTGGTGACGATCGTCGGCGACACCGACGGCGTGCGGCTGGAGGGCAAACCCGGCGGCACGGCCGTCCACGTGCGGGCCGCCGCGCCCGACGACCGCGACCGCGTCCTGTCCGCGGTGCGGTCCGGGCCCGGCGCCCGCTCCGACGTCACCGTGACCCCCGGCAAGCAGGTGCTCGACCTCGCCGTCCGCGAGGTGACGAAGGGGACCGCCGTCGAGGACCTGCGCGAACGGCTCGGCGTCGACGCGGTGTTCTTCGCGGGCGACGACGTCACCGACGAGACGGTGTTCGCGCGCCTGCGTCCCGGCGACGTCGGGGTGAAGGTCGGCGACGGCGAGACGGCCGCGGCGTACCGCGTCGCGGACCCGCAGGCGCTGGCCGCCGTGCTGGCCGTCCTGGTGGATCACCAGCCGGAGAAGAACCGCTCCGTCCCCCGCGGCTGAGCGCTGGTCTCCCCCACCCGCAGCTCGGTCGGCAGGACGACCCGCCGCGGCCGGTGCCGGTCCCCGCGCTGCAGCAGCAGCTGGCCGGCGACGCGGCCCTTCTCCAGGAACGGCTGGCGCACGGTCGTCAGCCCGGCCCGCTCGGCCTCCGCCACGCCGTCGAACCCGGTGACGGTCAGCTCCTCGGGCACCGAGAGTCCGCGCTCGGCGGCGTGGCGCAGGGCCCCGAGCGCCAGCACGTCGGACGTGCAGGCGACGGCCGTGAGGTCCGGGTGCGCGGCGAACAGCTCGGCGGCGCCGCTCTCGCCCGCCTCGACGCTGTGGTCGAACCGCTCGACGAGGGGCACGTCGGCCCAGTCCACGCCGACCTCGGCCAGCCCGTCGCGCAGGCCGGCGAGCCGGTCGCGCTGGACGGGGTAGGTCGCCTTCGCCTGCCGGTCCAGGTCGGCCGGGCCGTCGTGGTGGCCCTCGCCCAGGCGCATGCAGAGCACGCCGACGCGGCGGTGGCCCAGGCCGGTCAGGTGCCGGGCCAGCGCGAGCATGCCCGCGCGGTCGTCGACGCCGACCCGGTCGACGCCCTCGACGCCGGTCGGCTGGTCGCACACGACGACCGGCAGCGGCCGCTCCAGCACGGCCAGGAAGTGCGGGTCGTCCTCGCGCACCGAGTAGACGACGAAGCCGTCCACGCCCGCCTGGTGCACGGCGGCGACGTCCGGGGTCTCCGGGCTGACCGGGACGAGCAGCAGCCCCTGACCCGCTTCCTCGCAGGCCAGCGCCAGCCCCTCGAGGAAGCCGATCGCGGCCGGGTCCCGGAAGGCGTAGGACAGTGCCTCGGTGAGCAGCAGGCCGACGGCGCCGGCCTTGCGGGTCCGCAACGAGCGCGCGACGGGGTCGGGCCCGGGGTATCCCAGCCGCCTCGCCGCCTCGAGCACCCGGGCGCGCAGCGGCGCGGACAGCTGGTCGGGACGGTTGTACGCGTTCGACACCGTCGTCCGTGAGACGCCCAACTCGGCGGCGAGCGAGGCGAGCGTCGCGGGACGTCGGACGTTCGGATGCCCGGACATCCCCGAACCGTAACGGTTCAGATGCCAGGAGGAAAAGCGAGCGGCGGCCCGGATCGCCCGGTTGATGGCCCTGATAGAGTGAACGAAAATCGTTGTCGTTACCGGAGGAGGTGGGCGCGGTGGCCCCGCACGGTCTCGAGCTCACCGGCGCGGGCCGGGGCACGCCACCCGCCGCGAGTCGGGGCCTGAGCCAGTCCGAGTCGCGCCATGAGCCACATCCCGGCCAGCGCCAAGCCCCCGCCGTCTCCCTGCGCGGCGCGTCGCTGCGGTTCGGGGCCCGGACGCTCTGGGCCGGCCTCGACCTCGACATCGCGCCCGGCGAGTTCGTCGCCGTGCTCGGGCCCAACGGCTCGGGCAAGACCACCCTCCTGCGGGTGCTGCTCGGCCTGCAGCCGCTGACCGCGGGCAGCGTGCTCGTCGACGGGAAGCCGCCGGCCCGCGGCGGGCGCGACATCGGGTACATCCCGCAGCAGAAGGCGCTGGCCGAGGACCTGCCGCTGCGCGCGCGCGACCTGGTCGGGCTCGGGCTGGACGGGCACCGCTGGGGGCTCGGGCTGCGCGGCCGGGCCGAGCGCGCCCGGCGGGTGCGCGCAGCGCTGTCCGCGGTCGGGGCGACCGACTACGCGGGCTCCCCGGTCGGGCGGCTGTCCGGCGGCGAGCAGCAGCGGCTGCGGGTGGCGCAGGCGCTGGTCGGCGACCCGTCCGTCCTGCTGTGCGACGAGCCGCTGCTCTCGCTCGACCTCGCCCACCAGCAGATCGTCTCCACGCTGATCGACCGGCGGCGACGCGCGGCCGGCACCGCGGTCGTCTTCGTCACCCACGAGATCAACCCGGTGCTGCCGCTGGTCGACCGCGTGCTCTACCTCGTGGAAGGGCGCTTCCACGTCGGCACCCCGGGCGAGGTCATGACGTCCGAGGCGCTCTCGGCGCTCTACCGCACCGACGTCGACGTCCTGCGGGTCCGCAACCGGCTCGTCGTCGTGGGCGCCGACGCCCCGGCCGACCCGGGCCACTGCCACGGGGACCACCCGTGAACCGGATCCTCACCTTCGACGGGACGCTGTTCCTGCTCCAGCAGCCGTTCGTGCAGAGCGCGCTGCTGGCCGCCGCCGTGCTGGGCCTGGTCGCCGGGGTGCTCGCGCCGCTGATCGTCGCGCGCGGCATGGCGTTCGCCGTGCACGGGACGGCCGAGCTCGCGTTCACCGGCGGGGCCGCGGCGCTGCTGCTCGGCGTCGGCGTGAGCCTCGGCGCGGTCACCGGCGCGGTCGCGGCCGGCCTCGTGTTCGGGCTGCTGGGGCTGCGGGCCCGCGAACGCGACTCGGTGATCGGCGTCGTGCTCGCGTTCGGGCTGGGCCTGGGCGTGCTCATGATCGCCCTCTACCCCGGCCGGACCGCCAACAAGTTCGGCCTGCTCACCGGCTCGATCGTGTCGGTGGACTCGACGAACCTGTGGGTGCTGGGATCGGTCGCCGTCGTCGTGCTGGCGGTGCTCGCGGTCGTCTACCGGCCGCTGCTGTTCGCGAGCACCGACCCCGAGGTGGCCGTCGCGCGCGGGGTGCCGGTGCGGCTGCTGTCCCCGCTGTTCGCCGTGCTGATCGCGCTGACGACCGCGCTGGCCGTCCCCATCGTCGGGGCGATCATCGTGCTGGCCGTGACGGTCATCCCCGGCGCGGCCGCCGCGCGGGTCACCGCCAGCCCGCTGCTGGCGACCGTGCTGGCCGTCGCGTTCGCCGAGCTCGCGCTCGTCGGGGGCACGGTGCTGTCGCTGGCGCCGGGGCTGCCGGTCTCGGGCTACGTCGCGACGATCGCGTTCCTGTGCTACCTCGGCTCGCGGCTGGTGGGCCGGCTGCGCGGGCGCGTCCGCGCGGCGACGGCCTGACGCGCGGCCCCCGCCTCCGCCCCTTTGCCGCCATATGGACACATATGGCTGCTTCGGCGGGCGCAACAGCAGCCATATGTGTCCATATGGCGCGGGTGGGGCGGGGGGTCAGGACGCGGCGCGGCGGAGGCGCGCGACCTCCGCGAGGACGACGCCCGCCGCGACCGAGGCGTTGAGCGACTCCACCGGCCCGGCCATCGGGATCGACACCGTCACGTCGCAGGTCTGGCGCACCAGCCGGGACAGGCCCTTGCCCTCGGAGCCGACGACGAGCAGCAGCGGGTCGAGCGCCATGTCGAACCCGTCGAGCGGGACCGAGCCCTCCGTGTCCAGCCCCGCGACCATGAACCCGGCCGCGGCGTACCCGCGCAGCGTCCGGGTCAGGTTCGTCGCGCGGGCCACCGGCAGCCGCGCGGCGACGCCGGCCGACGCCCGCCACGCCACGGCCGTCATGCTCGCGGTGCGCCGCTGCGGGATGAGCACGCCGTGCCCGCCGAAGGCGCCGACCGAGCGGACGACCGCACCCAGGTTCCGCGGGTCGGTGACCCCGTCCAGCGCGACGACCAGGCCGGGCGCCGCGGCGTCCAGCGCCGTCTCGAGCAGGTCGTCGGGGTGGGCGTACTCGTAGGGCGGGACGGTCAGGGCCACGCCCTGGTGCAGCGCCCCGCCGGAGATCTTGTCGAGCTCGCCCCTCGGCACCTCGAGGATCGCGATGCCGGCCGTGGCCGCGAGGTGCACGGCCTCGGCGACGCGCTCGTCGGACGTCGCCCCGATCGTGATGGTCAGCGCCGTCGCCGGCACGCTCGCGCGCAGGCACTCGACGACCGGGTTGCGGCCCAGCACGGTCTCCGGCGTGTCGCCGTCGGAGCGCGGCCGGCCGGCCGGGCGGGGCCGGGTCGTCGCGACCGCGGCGCGCGCGGCCGCCTTCCCCTTGGGGTGGTGGGGCCTGCGCTCGGCGGGCGGGGTCGGGCCCTTGCCCTCCAGCCCGCGCCGACGCTGGCCGCCGGAGCCGACGACCATGCCCTTCTTCGTGCCGGTCTTGCGCACGGCGCCGCGGCGCCGGGAGTTGCCCGCCATGTCCTACGCGTCCTTCAGTGACCAGGCCGGGCCGTCGGGCGAGTCCTCGACGGCGATCCCTGCGGCGGTGAGCCGGCCGCGCAGCTCGTCGGCGGCCGCGAAGTCCCGCCGGGCCCTCGCCTCCTGCCGTTGCGCGAGCAGGTCGTCGACCAGTGTGGACAGGGCGCTGGACGCCGCGTCGCCCGCTCCGCCCCCGCGCGCCCACCGGGCGTCGAGCGGGTCGAGGCCGAGCACGCCGGTCATGGCGCGCACGGACGCCGCGGCGCCGAGCGCGGCGCGGTGGTCGGCGGCGTCGAGCGCGGTGTTGCCCTCGCGCACGACACCGTGGATCGCGGCGAGCGCGCCCGGGGTGCCCAGGTCGTCGTCCATCGCGGCGGTGAACTCCGCGCAGAGCACGCCCGGCTCGGGCGCGCCCAGCCGCTCGCGGACGCGGTGCACGAACGACTCGATCCGCCGGTACGCGGAAACGGACTCCTCGAGCGCGCCGTCGGAGAACTCGATCGCCGACCGGTAGTGCGGCCCGACCAGGTAGTACCGCAGCTCGACGCCGCGGACCCGCCGTAGCAGGGCCTCGATCGACAGCGTGTTGCCCAGCGACTTGGACATCTTCTCGCCGCCCATCGTCACCCAGGCGTTGTGCAGCCAGTAGCGCGCGAACGCGTCGCCTGCGGCGTGCGACTGCGCCTGCTCGTTCTCGTGGTGGGGGAAGATCAGGTCGATGCCGCCGCCGTGGACGTCGAACTCCGGGCCGAGGTAGAACGTGGACATCGCCGAGCACTCCAGGTGCCAGCCCGGGCGGCCGCGGCCCCACGGCGTCGGCCACGACGGCTCGCCGGGCTTGGCGGCCTTCCACAGCGTGAAGTCCAGCGGGTCGCGCTTGCCGGCGGCCTCGCTCTCGCCCTGCACGGTGTCGTCGACCTTCTGGCCCGACAGGGAGCCGTAGTCGGGCCACGACCGCACGGCGAAGTAGACGTCGCCGCCCGCGGCGTAGGCGTGGCCGCGCTCGACGAGCCGCTCCATGAGCTCGATCATCTGCGGGACGTGGCCGGTGGCCCGCGGCTCGACCGACGCGGGGAGGCACCCCAGCGCGTCGTAGGCAGCGACGAACGCGCGCTCGTGCGTGGCCGCCCACTCCCACCAGGGGCGGTGCGCGGCCGCGGCCTTGCTGAGGATCTTGTCGTCGATGTCGGTGACGTTGCGGACGAGGCCGACGTCGAGCCCGCCGTGGGCGAGCCAGCGGCGCAGGACGTCGTAGTTCAGCCCGGAGCGGACGTGCCCGATGTGCGGGAGGCCCTGCACGGTCGCCCCGCAGACGTAGATCGACGCAGCCCCGGACCGCAGCGGGACGAAGTCACGCTGCTCCCTCGTGGCGGTGTCGAACAGGCGCAGGGTCACGCGTCCAGGGTACGGAGTTCCCGTTTGTCCATGACGCACGGGCCGATCCGCGCGAGGCTCTCGGTCATGACCCGCATCGAGCAGTGTTACCCCCGGTTGGTGGTCGAGGGCGCGGACGCCGCGCTGGCGTTCTACGCCAAGGCGTTCGGCGGGGAGGTCACCGAGCGCTACGACGACCCCGCGGGGCGCGTCGTGCACGCGATGGTCGTCGCCGGCGAGGCCCGGATCGCGGTGAAGGACGCCGGCGACGGGGATCCGGCCCCGAGCGGCGACGGGCAGTCGGTGATCATGGCGCTTTATGTGGACGACCCGGACGCCGTCGCCGCGGCGATGGTCGACGGCGGGGCCGAGGTGGTCTTCCCGGTGGCCGACCACGACTACGGCGACCGGGCGGGGCGGCTGCGTGACCCGTGGGGTCACCAGTGGATGGTGGCGAAGCACCTGACCTGACGCCGCCGAACCCCCGTGCCAGGTGGACGCTCGTGGCGGCTGGGCGCGCCGCCTGACAGCCATATGCGTCCACGTGGCTGGCGGAGCCGCGGTCAGGTCGGCAGCAGCAGCGCCGTCGCGACCGCGGCCAGGCCCTCACCGCGCCCGGTCAGGCCCAGGCCGTCCGTCGTCGTTCCCGAGACGCTGACCGGACCGCCGACCGCGTCGGAAAGCGCCCGCTGCGCCTCGGCCCGGCGCGGCCCGATCCGCGGCGCGTTGCCGATCACCTGCACGGCCGCGTTGGCGACGGTCCAGCCCCCGGCCGCGACGAGCCGGCGCACCTCGCCGAGCAGCGCCACCCCGCTCGCGCCTGCCCACTCCGGGCGGCTGGTGCCGAACACCGCGCCGACGTCGCCCAGCCCGGCCGCGGACAGCAGCGCGTCGCAGAGCGCGTGCGCGGCGACGTCGCCGTCGGAGTGCCCGGCGCACCCGTCGACACCCGGCCACAGCAGCCCGGCGAGCCAGCACGGCCGCCCGGCCCGGACGGGATGCACGTCGGTGCCGATCCCGACCCTCACGCCAGCAGCTCCGCGACCTGCACGTCCCACTCCGTCCGCACGCACAGCGCGTGCGGGTCCCCGGCGACGGCATGCGTCACAGCGGGCTCCGCGGCGCCCGCCCGCCACGCGCGGGGCGCCTGCACGACCCGCAGACCGGTCCGGTCGGGCGTCCCCCGCACGCGGCCGTCCGCGTCGACGGACTTCACGGTGTCGGTCAGGGGCAGCACGGGCACGGCGGCATCGTGCCCAGCCTCGACCGCTGCGACGACCGCGGCCACGAGCGCCTGCGGCGTCAGCGGGCGGCGGGCGTCGTGGACGAGCAGGACCGGAGGTAACGGATCGGAGAGCGTGACCGAATCATCACCCGATGTGGCTCGTTGATACCGGTGTGTCCCCCCTGCGCCGACCGGCCGTCGACGAGCCAGGTCGACCGGCAGGCCCGTGCACGCGCCGAGCACGGCCGCATCGGGCTCCGGAACGTCCAGCGTGACCCGCTCGGCGACGCCCGCGTCCAGAACGGCCCGGACGGCGCGCACCAGCATGGGTACGCCGCCGATTGGGGTCAGGACGGAGACACCTCGCGCGTCGGCCGCGACCGTTGCCGCGACGCGCACCGGGAGAGCTCAGGCGGAGGCGGTGGCGAGCACCTTGTCGAGCAGCACCTCGGCGCGGCCCTCGTCGGTGCCCTCGGCCAGCGCCAGCTCGCTGACGAGGATCTGCCGAGCCTTGGCGAGCATGCGCTTCTCGCCGGCGGACAGCCCGCGGTCCTTCTCGCGACGCCACAGGTCACGGACGACCTCGGCCACCTTGTTCACATCGCCGGAGGCGAGCTTCTCGAGGTTGGCCTTGTACCGGCGCGACCAGTTCGTGGGTTCCTCGGTGTGCGGCGCGCGCAACACCTCGAAGACGCGGTCGAGCCCTTCCTGGCCCACGACATCGCGAACGCCGACGACTTCGGCGTTCTCGGCGGGCACCTTGACGGTGAGATCACCCTGCGCGACCTTCAGGACGAGGTACTCGCGCGCCTCTCCTTTGATCGTCCGGGTTTCGATCGCCTCGATGAGAGCGGCACCGTGGTGCGGGTAGACAACGGTCTCTCCGACCTTGAAAACCATGTGTCCCTAGCCCCTTTCGCTGCTACCAGGTTAACACGCCCTGTCGACCGTCCGCCGCGCGACCCGGCTCGTCACCGCAGGTCAGGGGCTTGACAACAGGGCCGAAACGTGCCTCGCAAGGTCGACGCCCCGGCGAGGTGACCGCCCCACTAGGCTCATCGGGCACGCACCGGACCCGGAAGGACGCGCACGCCGTGAGCCGCAGCATCCCCTCGCTCAAGTACGCAGCCCTCGGCGCTGCGATCGCCGGGTCCCTCGCGCTCGCCGGGTGCGGCGCAGGCCAGGTCACGCAGACCAGCTCGCAGGTGGCCAGTGTGGACGGCGGGTCGGGGACGATCGGCCAGATCGCCGTCCGGGACGCGACGATCGCCTTCGGCTCCGCCACCGGCGCGGCCGTCTACCCGCAGGGCGGCTCCGCGCCGCTGCAGGCCACGATCGTGAACTCCGGCGCGTCGGACGACCGGCTGGTATCGGCGTCCAGCCCGGCCGCCTCTTCGGTGGACATCACCGGCAACCCGACCGTCGCGGCCGGGCGCGCCCTGCTCATCTCGGGCGGCGCCGCCACGTCCGGGTCCGGGTCGCAGGCCTCGGGCTCGGCGAGCGCCGCGCCCACGACCGGAGGGGCCGCGCCGAGCACGAGCGCGTCGCCGACCAGCAGCGCCGCGGCCGGCGCGACGACGCCCGCCCGCCCGACGTCGCGGCCCGCGAGCGCCACCCCGACGTCCGGCGGCGCGGCCACCGCCGTCATCCCGACGCCGAACGAGCAGGGCCAGACCACCGCGTCGATCGTGCTGACCGGGCTCACCAAGGACGTCCAGGCCGGCCTCACCTACCCCGTCCAGCTCACGTTCGCCAAGGCCGGCACCGTGACCGTGGAAGTCCCCGTGGCGAACCCGAGCTCGCCGCGCCCGTCCACGGCCGGGTGAGCGGCCGGGCCCGCACGGCGCGCGGGGGCGGCTACGTCTGCTCGGCGTGCGAGCACCGCACGGCCCAGTGGGTCGGGCGCTGCCCCGGCTGCCAGGCATGGAGCACGCTCGAACCGGTCGCGGCGGCCCCGGTCCCGCTGCGCGGGCGGGTCGCCGCCGGTGCGCCAGCGACCCCGGCCCGCCGCATCGCCGACGTCGCGCTCGACGCGGCCCGCGCCCGCCCGACCGGTGTCCCCGAGCTCGACCGGGTGCTCGGCGGCGGCCTCGTGCCCGGCGCGGTCGTGCTGCTCGCCGGCGAACCGGGCGTCGGCAAGTCGACGCTGCTCCTGGAGGTCGCCGCCCGCGCGGGCGGGCGCGTCCTGTACGTCACGGGCGAGGAGTCGGCCGGCCAGGTCCGGCTGCGGGCCGAGCGGACCGGCGCCCTGCGCGACGAGCTGTACCTGGCCGCCGAGTCCGATCTCGGCGCGATCGTGGCGCACCTGGACGAGCTGGCGCCGGACCTGCTGATCGTCGACTCGATCCAGACGATGGCCACGGCCGACGCCGACGGTGCGCCGGGCGGGGTGACGCAGACCCGCGCGGTGACGGTCGGGCTCACCGGGCTCGCCAAGGACCGCGGCCTGCCGGTGCTGCTCGTCGGACACGTGACGAAGGACGGCGGGATCGCCGGGCCGCGGGTGCTCGAGCACCTGGTGGACGTCGTGCTCGCGTTCGAGGGCGACAAGCACTCGACGCTGCGCATGGTCCGCGGCGTGAAGAACCGCTTCGGACCCGCGGACGAGGTGGGCTGCTTCGAGCTGCGCGACGCCGGGATCGTCGGGATGCCCGACCCGTCGGGGCTGTTCCTCGCGCGCTTCGGCGGGCCGCCGGTGCCCGGCACCGCCGTCACGGTCGTGCTGGACGGGCGGCGTCCGCTGCCGGCCGAGGTGCAGGCGCTCGTGGCGGGCAAGGAGATCCCCAGCCCGCGGCGTGCGGTCAGCGGCCTCGACAACGCGCGGGTCGCGATGATCCTCGCGGTGCTGGAGAAGCGCGGCGGCGTGAAGCTGCACGACGCGGAGGTCTACGCGGCGACGGTCGGCGGCATGCGCGTCGTCGAGCCCGCGGCGGACCTCGCGCTGGCGCTGGCGATCACCTCGTCCCGGCAGGACGTCGCGGTGCCGGCCGACCTCGTCGTGCTCGGCGAGATCGGGCTGGCGGGCGAGGTGCGGCGGGTGGCCGGGCTGGACCGGCGCCTCGCCGAGGCCGCGCGGCTGGGCTTCACCCGTGCGTTGGTGCCGCCGGACGCGGGGGTCGCGCCGCCCGGGATGGCGCTGACGGAGGCCCCCGACGTGGCGTCCGTCCTGAGGGCGTTCCGCTGACGCCGCGAGTCGGGGCCTGGGCCAGCCCGAGTCGGGGTCTGGACCAGCCCGAGTCGCGCTCCCAACCGGACCGCGAGTCGGGGTCTGAGCCAGCCCGAGTCGCGCTCCCGACCAGGACGCAGGCCCGAGTCTCGCACCTAGCCACGCCGCGAGGTCCGGGGGAGGACGCCGTGACGGCCCGCGGGCCCTGCTGCCCATATGGAGCCAGGTGCAGCTCGCTCGCTGGTCGTGACCTGGCGGGCGCGCGAGTCGGCCCGGCCTGGACCCCGACTCGCGGTGGCGGCGGGCCTAACTCGCTCTGGCGAGGGGCGCGACTCGGGCTGGCCGAGGCCCCGACTCGCGGTGCGGCGGGGCGCGTCTCGGGCTGGCGGGGGGCGCGACTCGGGCCGGCCGAGACCCCGACTCGCGGTGCGGCGGGGCGCTCCTCGGGCTGGCGGAGGCCCTGGCCTCAGCGTGCCCCGCCGGCACGGCGACCCGGATCGCGCCCGCGCCGGCGACGGACCCGGCGGCCGGCGCCGGGCCGCGGCCGGTGCGGCCAGACGAACGTCAGCGACCCACCGTCCGGCAGAGTCGACCACTGCGCGGCGACCTCGTCGAGCCGGCGCACCACCCGCGCGCGCTCGGCCGCCGTGAGCCCCGCCGGCCGTGCTCCCGGACGTCCCGACCAGGCCGCGACGCACTCCCCGACCGCCGCCTCCGAGCGACGCATGTCGTCCCGACCCGCGGCGGCGAGCCGGGCCGCGGTGCGCCTGCTCGTCACGCTGCGGTCGGCGGGCGCCGGCACGAAGACGCCCTCGCCGCCCGCGGCCAGCTGTCCGAACACCGCGAGCTCCAGCCCGAGCTGCTCCTCGACGAGGTAATGCGCGAGGTCGTGCGGCATCCGCTCGTCGAACCCCGGCGCGGTGCGGGGGACGAGCGCGGCGCCGTGCTCGCGGCGGATCGCGACCTCGTAGCGGCGGGCCCTGCGGACGAACGTCACCTCCACCCCGTTGACGCTAGGACGCCGTGGCAAGCCGTTTCAGGTCAGCAGGAACGGCGTGGGCGCGCTGATGATGTTGTCCAGCCGCGACATGACGCGGTAGGCGCCGGCCGGGATCGTGCGGCGCGGCAGCGCGCAGCCGGGCGTCGACGTCCGCCCCGCCCACGTCACAGCCGAGACGACGGGCTGCTGCGGCACCAGCGTGCGCAGGTCCGGCGCGCCGGGGTTGCCGCAGTCGTTGCTCGACCACAGCCGGGTCCTCCCGTCGCCGCTCCACACGACGATCTCCTGCCGCGACGAGTCGAGGTCGCGCACACACGGCTGCCCGCCGACGTCGGTGATGACCAGCCGCAGGACGGGATGGTCGCCGACGCGGTGGGTCGGGGCGTCGATCTCCGCCGTTACCTTGATCATGGCGTTGGTGCACGGGACGGGCCCGGTCGGCGGCACCGGCAGCGGTGAGGGAACGGGGACCGAGCTGCGCGGCGTCCGGTCCGGCTGCAGCTCCTCGGACGTGGTCGCCGGGCCGCCCTCGACGAGCGGCGTCGCAGGTGGGTCGGTGGGGGTGGTGAGTGCGGTGTCCGCGGTGCCTTCGGCGGACGGCGGTGGGTCCGCCTCGGTCAGGGCGCTGTGCGCGGCCCGCACGGTGGTGCCCGGGCCGCCGGAGCCGACCACCAGCATCACCAGGAGGGTGACCAGCAGGACCACCAGCCCACAGACGGCCGCGGCGACCCGGCGCCGGCGTCGGTACACCGCGGCGGGAAGCGGCCCGACGGGCTCCCACATGTGACGCAGGGTATCGGACTATTGACGTAGAGTTGCGATCCGGCGGCGGAGCGGCGTGTCACCACCCTTGTCCGGTCCGACCGGCCGGGCCAGACTGGCGGCGTGTTGTCCCGGGTGCTGGAGGCCTTCTGGCCGAGCCGTCGCCTGGACGCGTTCGACGGGCTCTGCGCCGGGCCGCGTAGCCGGCGCCCCGCGCCGCTACGCGGCCGATGAGTGCCCCCGCCGTCGCGGGTACCCGTCCGCGACGCCCGCCACCTCAGGAGACCACCCGTGTCCGTCACCGACGACCTGCTCGCCAACAACGCCCGTTACGCCGAGACCTTCTCCGGCCCGCTCCCGCTGCCCCCCTCGAAGCACGTCGCCGTCCTCGCCTGCATGGACGCGCGCCTTGACGTCTACCGCGCCCTCGGCCTCGCCGACGGCGAAGCACACGTCATCCGCAACGCCGGCGGCGTCGTCACCGAAGACGAGATCCGCTCGCTCGCCATCAGCCAGCGCCTGCTCGGCACCACCGAGATCATCCTCATCCACCACACCGACTGCGGCATGCTCACCTTCACCGACGACGCGTTCAAGGCGTCCATCGCGGAGGACACCGGCATCCGCCCGGCGTGGGCCGCAGAGGCGTTCCCCGACGTGGACGCCGATGTGCGGCAGTCGATCGCCCGCATCCAGGCCAGCCCGTTCATACCGCACAAGGAGTCGGTGCGCGGCTTCGTGTTCGACGTGGCCACCGGCAAGCTGAACGAGGTCACCTGACGCGGGCGTCAGGAAGGCCACCTTCACGACCCCTGAGGGCAGGAAGGTGGCTTTCCTGACACCATCTCGGGGCGTGGCGCTCGCCGACCTCGTGCACGACTGGTTCCTCGACGCCGCACGGGACCTGCCGTGGCGGCGGCCCGGCACGACGCCGTGGGGCGTCATGGTCAGCGAGTTCATGCTCCAGCAGACGCCGGTCGCGCGCGTCGAGCCGGTGTGGACGGCGTGGATGGCCACGTGGCCGACGCCGTCCGCGCTGGCCGGGGCGTCGCGCGCCGAAGTGCTGCGGGCCTGGGGCAAGCTCGGCTACCCGCGGCGGGCGCTGCGCCTGCACGCCGCGGCCACCGCGATCCGCGACGAGCACGCCGACGCCGTCCCTGCCGACGTGGCCGCGCTGGAGGCGCTGCCCGGCGTCGGCGCGTACACCGCGCGGGCGGTCGTCGCGTTCGGGTACGGGCGGCGCGCGGCGGTGGTCGACACGAACGTCCGCCGGGTCGTCGCGCGGGCGGTGCACGGGGCGGGCGACGCCGGTCCGGCGCGGGTGCGGGCCGACCTCGCCGACGTCGAGGCGCTGCTGCCGGCCGCCGACCGTCCCGCGGCCGTGGTGTCGGCCGGGCTGATGGAGCTGGGCGCGGTCGTCTGCACGGCGCGGGCGCCCCGGTGCGGAGCGTGTCCGGTCCGCCCGGTGTGCGCGTGGGACGCCGCTGGCCGGCCGGCCTACGCGGGCCCCCAGAAGCCGGTGCAGACCTACGCGGGCACCGACCGGCAGGTCCGGGGGCAGCTGCTGGACGTCCTGCGCGCGGCCGAGGCGCCCGTCCCCCGGGCCGTCCTCGACGCCGCGTGGCCCGACCCGGCGCAGCGCGACCGCTGCCTGTTCTCGCTGCTCGAGGACGGGTTGGCCGAGCAGCTGCCGGACGACCGGTACGCCCTGCCGCGATGAGACCGACCCGACTGCGCCGACCCGACGACCCCGACCCGATGGCGCCGGTCCCGTGACGCAGCGCGTCAGCTTCGTGCTGGACCCCGCCGCCGTCGCCGCGGTCGAGGTGCTGCGGTCCCGGCTCGCCGAGCGGGTGCTGCCGGTCGCGGACGGGTCGCCGCGCGTGGTCGTCGCGGCCGCCGCGGCGATCCCCGCGGGCGCCCGCGCCGCGCTCGACGCCGAGCTGGCGCTGCTCGCCCTCCCGTCGCTGTGGCTGGCCACGCTCGGCACGGTCGTGGGGCGGCCGGAGGAGCTGGTGCTCGCCGCGGTCGTCGACGCGGAGCTGCTGGCCGTGCACGCCGCCGTGCACGACGCGTTGGCCGGACGCGTCCGCGGCCCGGTCGCGGCCTACCTCCCGGGGGCGTGGCTGCCGCACTGCGTGCTGGCGACCGGGCGGCCGGCGGAGGCGTTCGCGGTGCTGCACCCGGTGGAGCCGGTGCGGGCCGAGGTCGTCGGGGTGTGCGTGGACTGACGGGGCACCTGGCTCAGCCCCCAACTCGGTCCGGTGGAGACCCCGACTCGCGGAGCGGTGCGCGAGTCGGGGTCTCCACCAGGGCGAGTCGCGCTCCCGCCCAGGTGCTCGCGTGCCGACGTGCCGCGCGCTCGCCGTCGACCGCACGCGAGCTGCCCCACCACACGCGAGCTGCCCGACCGCACGCGAGCTGCCCCACCACATGCGAGCAGCTCGACCGCGCGCCGGACCGCGGGGCGCCTCAGCCGGGGAGTCCGGCCAGGAACTCCTCCACCAGCGGGCGGTAGCCGGGCGCGGCGTGCACGAGATGCCCGCTCCCCGGCACGACGGCGTGGCGGGCCTGCGGCATCCGCCACGCCATCTCCGCCATCTGCCCCAGCGGGGTGACGCTCCGCTGCGCCTCCAGCAGCAGGGCCGGGCACGCGACCGCGCCCAGGACGTCCCACCAGGCGACCCGCGCCCACTCGGCGGCGATCTCCCACGCGTCGGCGACGTCGGTGAGGAGCCGCCACCGGCCGTCGCGCTCCTCGACGCACTCGGCCAGGTAGTCCCCGTCGACCCCGCCGCCGAACGCCTCCCGGACCGCGGCCGGTGACGGCCAGTCCCGCGGCATCGCCCCGAACCAGTCCCGCATCGCGGCGACGTGCGCGGGGCCGACCCCGGTGAAGTCGACAGCCATGTCCTCGACGACGAGGGCCGTCACCAGGTCGGGTCGCCGGGCTGCGGCGACGAGCCCGTGCAGGCCGCCCATCGAGTGCCCGACGACGACCGCCGGCCCGGTCGCCTCCAGGATCTCGACGACGTCGGCGGCCAGCCGGTCGGTCGTCCACGGCCCGCCGGGCCCCGACCGGCCGTGGCCGCGGGCGTCCGGGGCGACGACCCGGCCGTGGCGGCCCAGCCACCGCGCGACCGCCCACCACGTGCTCCCCCGACCCATCAGCCCGTGCAGCAGCACGACGGGCCGACCCTCGCCGCCGAGCACGGTGAGGCGCAGCTCCCGCCCGTCGCTCGCGCGCACGGCGGCTAGCCTAGGACCATGACCGTCGTCAAGATCAACGCGATTGAGGTGCCGGAGGGCGCGGGGCCCGAGCTGGAGCGGCGGTTCGCGAACCGGCTGCACGCGGTCGACGACCAGCCCGGCTTCCAGTCGTTCGAGCTCCTGCGCCCGGTGGCCGGCGAGACCCGCTACTTCGTCGTCACGCACTGGGACGACGAGGAGTCGTTCCAGAACTGGATGAAGGGCTCCGGGATGGCCGCGCACTCGGGCGAGCGGGCGCGGCCGGTGGGCACCGGCTCGGCCGTGCTGGAGTTCGAGGTCGTGCAACGGTCGGTCGCCTCGGGCTGATCGCGCGCTCGACCAGACCGCGAGTCGGGGCCTGGACCGGACCGAGTCGCGCGCTCAGCCAGGCCGCGAGCCGGCCGGAATCAGGCCGTGGCGTAGCGGGTGAACGTGACCCCGCCGTCGAACGCCCGCGCCTCGACGAGCCGCATCCGAAGCGCCGCGAAGCCGTCCGGGAAGAGCCGGCGCCCGCCGCCCTGCACCGTGGGGTAGGTGAACAGGCGGTACTCGTCGACGAGGCCGGCCTCGACGAGCGCGTGGGTGAGCGTGACGCTGCCGGTCACGACGATGTCCCGGCCCGGCTGCTCCTTCAGCCGCCGGACCTCGTCGACCGGACCGCCCTTCAGGACGGTGGTGCGGTCCCACCCTGGGTCGGTCAGCGTGGAGGAGACGACGTACTTCTGCACGGTGTCGAGGTACGCCGCGATGCCGGTCGGGTCGTCCGTGCGGCCGCGCCAGTAGCCACGCAGGTCCTCGAACGTCCGGCGGCCGACGAGGAACGCGTCGGCGGTCTCGTCCTGCCGGAGCAGCTCGGCGAGCAGGTCACCGGACTGGGTCTGCGGGTCGAACCAGTCCCCGAGCATCTCGATCGCCCCGTCGACGGTGATGTTCTGGGTGATCGCGAGTGTGCGCATGCAGGGTGGACCGGCCGGAGCCGCCGCGCTCATCGCTCCCCGGGCCGGTCGGCGTAGGCCACGAGCCGCTCGGCCAGCTCGCCCGGCCGGCTGAGCGCGACCAGATGGCCGCCCGGCATCTCGTCCACCGGCACGCCGAGGCGCTCGGCCACGACCCTGCGCTGGAACTCGATCGGGAAGAAGCGGTCGTCCCGGGCGGCGAGGAACCGCGTCGGCACGTCCGGCCAGCGCGGGAGCGGCCACGGCCCCTCCATCACACCGCCCGCCTGCTGCGGCTCACCCGCCGCGAAGGCCGCGGCCTTCACCTCGTCGGATACGTCGTGGAAGAACGCGTCGGACAGGTCCGGGTCGTCCTCGAGCCGGCGCCCGTCCCGCTCGGCCTGGGCGGCGCGCGCCGCGCGCAGGCCGGTCGCGCCCCACCACTCGCCCGCGCTCTCGCCCGGCCGCGGCGTCATCGCGTTGAGCAGGACGAGCATCCGCACCGGGAGCCGCTCACAGACAAGCGGGGCGGTGAACCCGCCGAGCGACTGCGCCACGACGACCACGTCGCCGAGCCCGCGTCCGGCGTCGGCGACGACGTCGGCGTAGTCGGAGAACGTGGCGCGCTCGTCGGCGGACGGCAGGTCCACGGCACGGGCCTCGTGGCCGCGGGCCAGCAGCTCCGGCACGACCCGGTGCCAGTACCAGGCCTGGCCGCCGGCGCCGGGGACGAGCAGGAACGTCATCCCGGCACGCTAGCGCGCCCTGCCGAGCTACCAGTCATGGTCCGCCCCGGCGCCGCGCTCGTCCCGGCCGGCGGCCCGGTGGACCGTGCCCCCGATCGGCCGGTCGGGCACGAACCCGCGTGACGCTCTCGCGGGAGACGGAATCGTCACAATCGCGGGCTGCATTGCCCACCGACTTCGCGACGACGGGCAATCGCGGGACTACTCCGCGAAGGCGCTCTGCGTTGCGTCGTCGACCGGGTCGGACGCCGGGCGGACGTAGACCGTCCCATTCACGGGCCGATCCGGAGCAAACCAGGAGATCCGATACCCCGGCAGGTCCTCTGACTCTTCGCGACCTGCTTGGGGCATCATTCGACTTCCTCCTGATGAGCATTCCGACGTGCAGCAACGCAGAGGCGTCGAAGGTTACAGCGCCGCTTGCGGGGTCAAGCAGCACGGCCGTTGAGGGACTGCCGCGTCAGCGCGTATACTGCCTCGCCCGGTCGATCGAGGCAAGGACCCACGAGCTACCCGGACGGGCGGTTGTCGCCGCTCACGCCCGCTGCCACGTGATCTCCGCCGGCCTCGTCCACCGCATGACGAGCTTCCACGACCCGCACCGCCGGACCTCGACCGCGACCCGGGCCCCGTTCGCCGACGGCTCGGGTCGCGGCGGGCTCGCGAGCGGTTCGACCGGGATCTCGGCGCCGGCCAGCCCGCCGACGAGCAGTCGCCCGTCCCGACCGAGAAACCGCGCCCGGTCGACGAGCCAATCGGCCAGAATGGCCTTCCGGTCGGCCGCGGCCGGCATCAACGAGAACGGATGCAGGTCACCTGCCGCGCCTGCGGCGACCGACCAGAATGCGGCCAGGCAGGCATAGGCGTGACACGCGGCGACCACCTGCTCGAATGGCCACGGCGCCGACTGCCCGTCCGCCCATGGCGGCGTGAACGACGGGGCGTACCGGTAGTCGTCGGCGAAGATCGACCCGACGATCGCCAGGTCGAAGAGCTTCTGGTGGGCCGCCTCGTGGACGAAGGCCTCGGCCGCCTCGACCGGCCGGTCCGGCGTCGGCACGACGATCAGCCCGGGGTACTCCCTGGCCGATGCCGAGCCCAGCCGGCCGGCGCGCGCCCTGTCCAGCAGCGCGAACAGCGCAACGTGCGGCAGGAGGTCGGCGACCAGCGCCGGCGCGACGCGGTGGGCCATGGCGAGACCGTCGCGGAGCGCGGCCGCGGCGGACGGCCAACCCGGCGTCGCGCCGGTGAGGACCGTCGTGTCCAGGCCCGGCTCCCCGTGGCGGCTCAGCTCGGCCCCGATGCGCGCGACCGCGGGCGACAGGCTCGACGGGGCGGCGGCGGCCGACGCGATCCGGACGCGGCGGCCGGCGACCGGGACCGCGCCGGCGGGCGTGACCATCGCGTCGACGCTGTACAGCGCCGCAGGGTCGAGGTCGGCCGTCCCCGAGATGACCTCGCCGAGATGGCCGCGGACCATGGGGTTGTCGACGACCTCCGGTGCGAGGTCGCCGGCGGCCCCGTCGCCGGCGGCCAGGCTCGCGGCGGCGCGGTAGGTCGCCCTGCGCCGGTCCACGAGCTCCGCCACCGGACTGACCTGCGCGTGCAGGCGGACCAGGTCAATGGTGCTCGGACCCATGCAGTGACCCCGCTCCGTCGATGTGGCGCCACAGTAGCGTCACGCCGTGGCCGGGCAGCATCCACGAGTGCGGCGTGACCTCGATGCCCTCGGGGACGTGCCCCCACACGCCGGGGACGGGATCCTCGGAGTACGACGCGTGCACGGTGTGGATGAGCACCTGGTAGTTCAGCTTCTCGTGCGGCTGTGGCAGGTCCCTGACGTCGAACACGACCGACTCGACGAAGCACGGATGGGGGGCCGACCAGGTGATGAAGCCCTCCTCGAAGGCGCTCTGCGTCGACACCCGCAGGGTCAGCCGCTCGACGGCCTCGACGACGTGGTCGGGATGGGCGAGGTCGTAGAGGTGCAGCTGGAAGATCACCAGCTCCTGCCGGTTGAACCGGCCCCGCAGGCGCACGAACCGGTCGTAGTCGGCGAGCTCGACGCGCTCCCCCTCTCCGCCCGTCGGCTCGACCGTGTGCAGCGCGCCGTTCTCGTCGCGGTAGGTGATGCCGACCTCGAGATCGTCGAGGGCGTTGCGTTCGAAGTCCTCCAGCTGCTCGTCGTTGTGCAGGAACCAGCTCTCGAAGAGCGGGTAGACGCGGTTGCTCGTCAGGAGCCGGAAGATGTCGCGGTTCGTCGTCGCGAACATGACCAGCCGGTGGTTGTCCCGCACGCCGGCGAACTCGTGCGACCACAGCAGCTCCTGCTGGCACATGCGCTCGTCGATGCGGGTGAGCGTCATCCGCACGGTCGTCGCCCTGCTGACGACGACGTCGCGGCCGGAGATGTCGTGGCCGCCACCGCCGAGCAGGGCGGTGGTGATCTCCGCGTGCGGCAGGTCGCCCCCGAAGACGTGGTCGAGCAGCGCCTGGACGGTCTCCCGCGGCGAGATCGACTTCACGATGGCGGGCCCGGCGATGGCCGAGAGCCGGCGTTCGGCCCAGTCGAGGACGCGCCGCCGGGCCAGCCAGCCCACCGCGACCAGCCCGACGACGACCAGTGCCGGCTCGACCACACCGAGGACCACGACGGCGAGCGACCCGGTCAGCAGCCCCACCACGACGAGCACGACGACCAGAACGGCAGCGGCCACCGCGAGGACGACCGCCATGCACCCACCCCACCCATGGATCCTGGGCGTCTACATCACCACAGTGACGGGTGGAAGCGCTACACCCCGGTCACGCTCCGGCGCCACTCGGGCTCGTGGTCGGAGCCGCTGTCGGTGAGGTCCAGCGGTTCCTCCGCGATGTCGTCGAGCCCGTCGTAGAGCCGCTGGAGGTGGCCGTTCATGGCGGCGCGGGCGCCGCCAGGGTCGCGGTTGCGGAGATACCGGACGACCTTGTGGTGCTCGCGTGCCGACTGGCGGGGGACCTTCGGGTCGGCGAAGCTGCGGAACCGCCACTCGGCGATCTGGTCGACGACCTGCTCGTACGCCTCGACGAGCAAGCGGTTGCGCGCAGCGCGCACGATCGCGTCGTGGAAGGCCCGGTCCGTGGCCAGCAGCACCTCGCGGTCGGCGGCCGCCTCCTCGTGCTGGCGGCTCAGCTTGGCGATGTCCTCGATCTCGCCCTCGGTCGCGCGGACGGCCGCCAGGCTCGCGGCCAGGCCCTCCAGGCCGATGCGCACCTCGAGCAGGTCGGCGATGTCGTGGTCGCCGCCGAACGCGTCGGACAGCTCCCGGCCGGACTGCGGCGCGCCGCGGCGGACGAACCAGCCGCGCCCGTGCTTCGACTCCAGGACGCCCAGCGTCTCGAGCCGCTGCAACGCCGTCCGCAGCGAGCTGCGCGCGACCTTCCACCGGCGGGTGAGGTCGGCCTCGGCGTGGATCCGCCGGCCGGGCTGGTAGACCCCGTCGCCGATCAGCTCCTGCACCTTGTCGGCGATCACCTCGGGAAGCGGTCGACCTGCGTCCTTGCGCAGGTCGAACCGAGAATCTGTGTCGATCTCGTGATCCATGCGGTCCCCGTACGTCTCCCGTACGACGCCATGGGATCGGCGCCGGTTCCCAAGCCGACCGTCGGGTCTCGACATCAGGCTGCTTGACGTTACCTCGCGAGCGGACATCAGGCAACCTCTCATGAACTTCAGTCGTCAGATGACTTATATAACTGTACAGACGTCTGTTGTCTGATTACGCTCGGGGTTGTCCTCGCACCGCTGGTCCACCTGGGAGGAGGTCGTCATGTCAGGCTCGTTCCTCGCCATCGCGCTGATCGCGGCAGTCATGATCGTCTTTTGGCGGCTCACGCTGCTGGTGCTGGTCGCGCTGCTGATCGCGATGCTGATCAGTGGCTTCGTCTGGGTGTCGGGCGCCACGTCGGGAGCGACGTCGTCCCGTCCTCCGGTGAGCGTCACCGTCCCGGCCGGGCCGAACCCGGTGCAGATGCGCCAGCCGGGCTGAGCGCGGCCCGACATGACCCGCTCGAGCCCCTTCCCCTGTTGTCGGACATCCGATACACCAGTCGGGTGACGAGGGTGGAGGGACCCGAGCGGGTCGCCGTCTTTGCCGACCTGGTGGCGCGGGCACGCGACCTCGCGGCCGGTCGGCGACGCACGCTGCTGGGCATCGCGGGCAGCCCCGGTTCGGGCAAGACCACGCTGGCGCTCGCGCTGGTCCGCGCGCTCGCGGCGGACCCGCCGGACGGCCTGGACGCCGGTTGGGTCGGACACGTCCCGATGGACGGGTTCCATCTCGCCGACGTCGAGCTCGACCGGCTCGGCCGGCGCGACAGCAAGGGCGCCCCGGACACGTTCGACCCGGCCGGGTACGCCGCCCTGCTGCTGCGGCTGCGCGGCGTTCCCGACGGGATCGTGTACGCGCCGGCGTTCGACCGCGACATCGAGCAGCCCGTCGCCGGGTCGATCCCGGTGCACCCGGCGTGCCGGCTGGTCGTCACGGAGGGGAACTACCTGCTCGTGGACGAACCGCTCTGGCGGGCGACCCGCGCCGCGCTCGACGCCGTCTGGTTCGTCGAGGCCGACGAAGGGCGGCGGCTGGACCGGCTGGTCGCCCGGCACGTCGAGTTCGGGAAGGCCCCCGACGCGGCACGGCGGTGGGTGCTGGCGACCGACGAGCCCAACGCCCGGCTGGTGGAGTCGACCCGGGACCGGGCCGACCTGTTGATCGCGTGCGGGGATCTCCCCCGCCCCGCCCCGGACCCAACGAACGGCACTTTCGCCACATAGGTGCTCACGAAAGTGCCGTTCGTTAGGTAGGGGGTAAGGGGTCAGCGCGCCGGGGAGCCCGGCTGCTCGTCCAGCTCGTCCGGGATGCCGTCGTCGTCGCGGTCGGGGAGCAGCGGGTCCGTCCGACCGCTGCGCACCGCCTCCAGCTGCGCGGCCAGCGCGAAGCCGGCCAGCAGCGCAACGCCCGTCACGTTCGCCCACAGCAGCAGCGCCATCACGGCCGTCAGCGGGCCGTAGGTCTCCCCGAACCCGCCCGCCGCCACGACGTACAGCGCGAGCAGGCCCGACCCGGCCAGCCACAGCAGCACGGTGACGCCCGCGCCGACCGCCAGCCACGAGGAGCCGGGCTGCCGGCGGCGCGGCGCGAACCGGAACAGCAGCGTCACCGCGACGACGAGCAGCGCCAGCCCGATCGGCCAGCGCACGACGTCCCAGACGTTCTCGGCGGCGTCGCCCCAGTGGTAGACGGCCTCCAGCGCGGCCCCGAACGGCTCCCCCGCGACGATGAGCAGCAGCCCGGTGGCCAGCGCGACACCGGCCGTCGCGGTGAGCACGGACGCGCGGGCGTACTTGCGCAGCGCCGGGCGGTCGCGGTCCGTGCCGTAGATGCGGTTGGCGCCGCGCTCCAGCTGCGCGAACGCCGAGGTCGCTGCGACGAAGGCGGTCACCAGCCCCAGCCAGACGATCACCTCGCCGCGCTCGCCCGCTCCTTCGCCGGAGTTGCGCACGACGTCCGAGACGAGCGCGTCGCTGCGGCCAGGGGAGATCGCGACGACGGTGCGGGCCACGACCTCGCCCAGCGACGGCACGCCGATCGCCGTGGCGAGCCCGGCGCCCGCGATGACCAGCGGCACGGCGGCCAGCGCGAGCTGCAGGCCGAACGCCCGGGCGTGGCTGAAGCCGTCGCCGTAGCGGAAGCGGACGAACGACGCGGCCGCGAGGCGGCGCAGGCCGTGTCCCCTCGCCGTCGGCCAGGCGTCCTCGGCGGAGAGCTCCTCGCCGGACATCAGGCCCGTCTCGGGCACCGGACGCACGGAGGCCATGGCGCATTCAACCGTGAACGGCGGACGCCCGCCCGGACCGCGTGGTCCGGACGGGCGTCGGCCGGGTCGGGCTGCCTTACTCGCCCTGCGCCATGTCCATCGGCGGCGTGTCGGGCACCAGCGACGGCTTCGGCTCACCGCGGAAGGTGAACTTGGCCTTGTCGTCGGCCGCCCGCGAGCCCTCGGGGGCCTCGGGGTCGAGGCCCTCGACGTCGACGATCACGATCTGACCGGGCTCCACCTCGCCGAAGAGGATCTTCTCAGAGAGCTGGTCCTCGATCTCGCGCTGGATCGTGCGGCGCAGCGGCCGCGCGCCCAGCACCGGGTCGAAGCCGCGGCGGGCCAGCAGGCCCTTCGCGGCCGGCGTGAGCTCGATGGCCATGTCCTTGTTGGCCAGCGCCTTCTCCACGCGGGTGATCATGAGGTCGACCATCGTGATGATCTGCGGCTCGGTGAGCTGGTGGAACACCACGATGTCGTCGATGCGGTTGAGGAACTCCGGCCGGAAGTGCTTCTTCAGCTCGTCGTTGACCTTGTTCTTCATCCGCTCGTAGTTCGACCCCTCGTCGTTGCCCGACGCGAAGCCCAGCCCCACGGGCTTGGAGATGTCCTGGGTGCCCAGGTTCGACGTGAAGATGATGACGGTGTTCTTGAAGTCCACCGTCCGGCCCTGGCCGTCGGTGAGGCGGCCGTCCTCCAGCACCTGCAGGAGGGTGTTGTAGACCTCCTGGTGGGCCTTCTCGATCTCGTCGAACAGCACGACCGAGAACGGCTTGCGCCGCACCTTCTCGGTCAGCTGGCCACCCTCCTCGTAGCCGACGTACCCGGGAGGGGCGCCGAACAGCCGCGAGGCCGTGTAGCGGTCGTGGAACTCGCCCATGTCGATCTGGATGAGCGCGTCGTCCTCGCCGAACAGGAAGTTCGCGAGCGCCTTGGACAGCTCCGTCTTCCCGACGCCGGACGGGCCGGCGAAGATGAACGAGCCCGACGGGCGCTTCGGGTCCTTCAGGCCGGCGCGGGTGCGGCGGATCGCCTGGGAGACGGCCTTGACGGCGTCCTCCTGGCCGATGATCCGCTTGTGCAGCTCGTCCTCCATGCGGAGCAGGCGGCTGGTCTCCTCCTCCGTCAGCTTGAAGACGGGGATGCCGGTCCAGTTCGCGAGCACCTCGGCGATCTGCTCGTCGTCGACCTCCGCGACGACGTCCAGGTCACCGGACTTCCACTGCTTCTCCCGCTCGCCCTTCTGCGCGAGCAGCTGCTTCTCCGAGTCGCGCAGGTGCGCCGCGCGCTCGAAGTCCTGCGCGTCGATCGCCGACTCCTTGTCGCGGCGGACCGCGGCGATCTTCTCGTCGAACTCGCGCAGGTCCGGCGGCGCGGTCATCCGGCGGATGCGCATGCGCGCGCCGGCCTCGTCGATGAGGTCGATCGCCTTGTCCGGCAGGAACCGGTCGGAGATGTAGCGGTCGGCGAGCGTGGCCGCCGCGACCAGCGCCGGGTCGGTGATCGTGACGCGGTGGTGCGCCTCGTACCGGTCGCGCAGGCCCTTGAGGATCTCGATGGTGTGCTGCACGGACGGCTCGCCGACCTGGATCGGCTGGAAGCGCCGCTCCAGCGCCGGGTCCTTCTCGACGTACTTGCGGTACTCGTCGAGCGTCGTCGCGCCGATCGTCTGCAGCTCGCCGCGGGCCAGCATCGGCTTGAGGATCGACGCGGCGTCGATCGCGCCCTCGGCCGCGCCGGCACCGACCAGCGTGTGCAGCTCGTCGATGAACAGGATGATGTCGCCGCGCGTGCGGATCTCCTTGAGCACCTTCTTGAGGCGCTCCTCGAAGTCACCGCGGTAGCGGCTGCCGGCGACCAGCGAGCCCAGGTCGAGCGTGTAGAGCTGCTTGTCCTTGAGCGTCTCGGGGACCTCGCCCTTGACGATGCCCTGCGCCAGCCCCTCGACGACGGCCGTCTTGCCGACGCCCGGCTCGCCGATGAGCACCGGGTTGTTCTTGGTCCTCCTGGAGAGGACCTGCATGACCCGCTCGATCTCCTTCTCGCGGCCGATCACCGGGTCGAGCTTGCCCTCGCGGGCGGACTGGGTGAGGTTGCGGCCGAACTGGTCGAGCACGAGCGAGGACGACGGGGTGCCCTCGCCGCGGCCGCCCGAGGCGCCCTCGGCCGGCTCCTTGCCCTGGTAGCCCGACAGCAGCTGCAGGACCTGCTGGCGGACGCGGTTGAGGTCGGCTCCCAGCTTGACCAGGACCTGCGCCGCGACGCCCTCGCCCTCGCGGATCAGGCCGAGCAGGATGTGCTCGGTGCCGATGTAGTTGTGGCCGAGCTGCAGCGCCTCGCGCAGCGACAGCTCCAGCACCTTCTTCGCCCGGGGGGTGAACGGGATGTGCCCGCTCGGGGCCTGCTGGCCCTGGCCGATGATCTCCTCGACCTGCTGGCGGACGCCCTCAAGGGCGATCCCGAGGGACTCCAGGGCCTTGGCGGCCACGCCCTCGCCCTCGTGGATGAGGCCGAGGAGGATGTGCTCGGTGCCGATGTAGTTGTGGTTGAGCATGCGGGCCTCTTCCTGGGCCAGCACGACAACACGCCTCGCTCGGTCGGTGAACCTCTCGAACATTCGATCTCCTCGCCTGGTGCGCACACGTGCGCGGGCAATAGGCGACGCGCTGCGTCGCGGACGCCACTCACCATGGTATCGGCTGCTGCGGGGTGGACGCCTGTGGTGCGTGGCCGGTCAGGACCGGAACGCCCGTTCGGCGGGCCCGCATTCCCGTCGTCGCGGCGGGTTGCGGGTCGGGGCGGGCTCGTGTCAGCAAGGCCACCTTCAGGACGTCAGGCGTCCTGAAGGTGGCCTTGCTGACGCCGGCTGGGGTACCGCGTCGCCGCTCCGGGCCTGCTCCGCCTCGCGCTCGGCCCGCTTGTCCTCCCGCCAGCCGTCCTCGTCACGGCCTCGCCGCCAGTAGCCCGAGACGGACAGCGCCGCCCGCGGCACGCCGCGCTCGTCGAGCAGGTGCCGGCGGACGTCGCGGACGAAGCCCGCCTCCCCGTGGACGAACGCGTCGACCCGCCCGGGCGGGAACGCCGCCGCGCGCACCGCCCGGGCGAGCTGGTCCGGCCGCGCGGGGTCGCGGTGCAGCCACGTGACGTCGACGGCGCCGGCGAGCGGCTGGTGCTCGGCCGCGTCACCCACCTCGAGGAACGCCACGGCGGGCCGCCCACCGGGCAGCCGCTCGCACGCGGCGCCGATGGCCGGCAGGGCGCTCTCGTCGCCGACGAACAGGTACCAGTCCGCGTCCGGGTCCGGGGCGTAGGCGCCGCCGGGGCCCATCAGCTGCAGCGGGTCGCCGGGCTGGACCGCGGCCGCCCACGGGCCGGCGACGCCCTCGTCGCCGTGGACGACGAAGTCGATCGTCAGCTCGCCCGCAGCGGGGTCGAACGCGCGGACCGTGTAGGTCCGCACCACCGGCCACTGGTCGCGCGGCAGCTCGCGCGCCAGCGTCGCGTCGAACGGCTCGGGATAGACCACCCCGGGCCGCGGGAACTGCAGCTTGACGTAACGGTCCGTGAACGGTGTCTCGGGAAATGCGCTGAGGTCCGCGCCGCCGAGGACGACACGGACCATGTGCGGGCTCAGCCGCCGCGTGCGGCGGACCCGCAGCGCGGTCGTCCTGCGGGGCATGGCGAACCTCCAGTCATCCGGTTAGGCCACCCTAACCCGGAGGACGGGGTCGGCGCCCCTGCCGACCCCGTCACAGGAGGTTGCTAGTTGGCCTGGTGGTAGGCCTCGAGCACCTCGCTCGGGATCCGCCCGCGGTCGGAGACCTTGTAGTCGTGCTTGCGGGCCCACTCGCGGATGGCCTGGTTCTGCTCCCGGTCGACGGAGCCGCGCCGCGGAGCGGCCGTGGCGGCGGCCGACGTCGCGGCCCCCGCGCTGCGCCGGCCGCGACCGCCCATCCGGCGGGCGGCGGCGACGAACTCCGCGAGCGCCTCCCGCAGCTTTCCGGCATTGGCCGTCGACAGGTCGATCTCGTAGCTCTTGCCGTCGATTCCGAACTCGACAGTCTCGTCGGCCTCCTTGCCGTCGATGTCGTCGACCAGCCGGACCTCACGGATCTGGGCCACCGCCGCAGCCTCCATCTTCGCGCTCTGCAGGAATAAAGGGGTTCACCGCGAACAATAAACGAGGAAGCGGCACGGGGGCAAGTTGTGTTACTCGGAACGCACGAGCGGGAACAGAATCGTGTCCCGGATACCCAAACCTGTGAGCGTCATGAGAAGCCGGTCCACGCCCATGCCCATACCGCCCGCCGGCGGCATTCCGTACTCGAGCGCGCGAATGAAGTCCTCGTCGAGCTGCATGGCCTCGGGATCGCCCGCCGCGGCGCGCAGCGACTGCGCGGTGAGCCGTTCCCTTTGTACCACGGGGTCGACCAGCTCCGAATAGCCGGTCGCCAGCTCGGTCCCGAAGACGTAGAGGTCCCAGGCCTCGGCCAGGCGCGGGTCGGAGCGGTGCTGGCGGGTCAGCGGCCGCGTCTCCACCGGATAGTCGCGGACGAACGTGGGCGAGACGAGCGCATGCTCTGCCGTCTTCTCGAACAGCTCGAGCACCGCCTCGCCCGCGGTCAGGCCTTCCGCGAGCTCGACATCGTGCTTGTCGGCGATGCGCCGCAGTTCCTCGATCGTGGTGTCCGCAGTCACATTGGTGTCGATCGCGTCCGACAGGGCCTGGTGCAATGTGACCGAACGCCACTCGCCACCCAGATCGTGGGTCGTCCCGTCGGCGTGCGTGACCGTCGTGGAACCGAACACCGCGACCGCCGCCGCTTGCACCATCGCCTTCGTCACCTCGGCGATGTCGTCGTAGGTCGCGTACGTCTGATAGGCCTCCACCATCGTGAACTCCGGCGAGTGCGAGGAGTCGATGCCCTCGTTCCGAAACACCCGGTTGATCTCGAAGACGCGTTCCACGCCGCCCACGACGGCACGCTTCAGATACAGCTCCAGCGCAATGCGCAGGTACAGCTGCTGGTCGAGGGCATTGGCCCGGGTGACGAACGGGCGTGCGGTCGCCCCGCCGTGCAGCAGCTGCAGCACCGGCGTCTCGATCTCGACGTAACCGCGCTCGTGCAGGGTGTCGCGCAGCGCGCGCACGACGGCCGCCCGGTGGCGCACCATCTCGCGCGCCTGCGGCCGGACGATCAGGTCGACGTAGCGCTGCCGGACGCGCGTCTCCTCCGACAGCGCCGAGTGGACGTTGGGCAGCGGGCGGAGGGCCTTCGCCGCCATCGCCCAGGAGTCGGCCATCACCGACAGCTCGCCGCGCCGGGAGGTGATCACCTCGCCGTGGACGAACACGTGGTCGCCGAGATCCACAGTGGACTTCCAGCGGGCGAGCTCCTCCTCCCCGACGGACGCGAGCGAGAGCATCGCCTGCAGCTCGACGCCGTCGCCGTCACGCAGCGTGGCGAAGCACAGCTTTCCGGTGTTGCGGAGGAAGATCACTCGACCGGCGACGCCGACGATGTCGCCGGTCGTCGTGTCCGGCGGCAGGTCGGCGTGTGCGGCCCGGACCTGGGCCAACGTGCGGGTCCGCGCCAGCTCGACGGGGTACGGGTCGTGACCGGCGGCGAGCATGTCCGCCCGCTTGGCGCGCCGCACCTGCATCTGCTCGGGCAGGTCGTCGGGGGCGGCGGGGGGTGGGTTGCTCACCGGACCAGGGTAGTAACGCCCCGCGCGCGGCCCGGCCGCGGTCCGGTGCCCCGTCACGAGCGGTCGGCCACGGCGCTCGCCGGCCCGGGCACCCGCACGCGGCGTCGCCACCCGGCGCGCAGACGACGCTCGCTGATCCGCGGTACACGGCATAGCGTGGACGGGGTGACCGATCGAGCCCGCTCGTTCGGGGCCGTCGCCGCCGCGTACGACCGGTACCGGCCCGGCTACCCGGCCCCGGCGATCGACTGGGCGCTGGCCCCCGCGCCGGGCCCGGTCGTGCTCGACCTGGGCGCCGGGACGGGGAAGCTCACCGAGGCCGTCCGCGCGCAGCCGGGCCGGACCGTCACCGCCGTCGAGCCGGACCCGGCCATGCTCGCGCAGCTGCGGATGCGCTTCCCGCACGTCGACGCCCGGCTGGGCACGGCCGAGCGGATCCCGCTGCCCGACGCCGACGTGGACGCGGTCGTCGTCGGCCAGGCCTGGCACTGGTTCGACCACGCCGCAGCCGCCGACGAGATCGCCCGCGTGCTGCGGCCCGGCGGGGTCGTCGCGATCGTGTGGAACACCGAGGACACCGGCGTCGGGTGGGTGGCCGGGCTGCACGAGGTGCTGGACGTGACGCACCATCCCGTTAGCTACGACGCTCCCGCGGACCACCCGCGGGGAGCGTCGTTCGCGCCGCCCGCGCGGCAGCGCTTCCCCAACCCGGTGTCGACGACGGTCGAAGGGCTCGTCGACGCGACGGCCACCCACTCCTGGGCGCTGGTGGCCGACCCGACCGACCGCGACGCCGTGTTCGACCGGCTGCGCGCCTACCTCGCCGAGCGGCCGGAGACGTCCAGCGGGTCCTTCGTGTTGCCGCTCGTCACGACCGTCGTGCGCACGTTGCGCAGGTAGGCCAGCCGCAGGCCGAGCAGCGTCAGGTCCGGGACGTACTCGGTGATCGTCTCCGAGACGCCGTCCATCAGCGGGGCGAGCCCGCCCGTGCCCAGCACGGTGACCGGGCGCGGCGGCAGCTCCGCGACGATCCGCCGGACCAGGCCGTCCACCTGGCCGGCGAACCCGTAGAGCACGCCGGACTGCAGGCACTCGACGGTGTTCTTGCCGATCACCGACCGCGGCCGCACGAGCTCGACGCTGCGCAGCGCCGCCGCCCGGGTCGCGAGCGCCTCCATCGAGATCTCGATGCCCGGCGCGAGCGCGCCGCCGAGGAACTCCCCCGCCGCGCTGACGACGTCGATGTTCGTGGAGGTGCCGAAGTCGACGACGACGCAGGCGGTGTCGAAGAGCCGGTGTGCCGCGAGCGTGTTGACGACGCGGTCGGCCCCGACCTCGCGCGGGTTGTCGACCAGCAGCGGCACGCCGGTGCGCACGCCGGGGCCCACGACGACCGAGGGCTGCTCGTGCCGCTCCACGAGCAGCCGCAGCTCGCGCAGCAGCGTCGGCACGGTCGAAAGGGCGGCGACGCCGGTGACCTCCCGCGCCCGGTCGCGCAGCAGCGAGCCGACCGCGACCTCCAGCTCGTCGGCGGTCATCCGCGGGTCGGTGCGCAGCCGCCAGTCGCGCACGAGCGGCGGCCGCGGGTCGTCGGGGTCGCCGTCGGGGTAGAGACCCAGCGCGATCTGGGTGTTGCCGATGTCGACGCAGAGCAGCACGGTCAGCTCACGAGCTGCACGGCGCAGTTGTCGAGCAGGCGGGTCGTGCCGAAGCGGGCGGCGACGAGCAGCCGCGCGCGGCCGACGGCCGGGGCCGGCCCGAGCTGGGGGTCGCGCAGCTCCAGGTAGTCGACGTCGACCTCCGGCTCCTCGGCGAGCACCGCGCGGGCGGCGTCCAGCACGGCGTCGGCGCCGAGGGCGGAGGCGGACGCGCCCGCCCGCAGCGCCCGGTTGAGCACGGTGGCGCGGGCGCGGTCCCGCGGCGAGAGGAACGCGTTGCGCGAGGAGAGCGCGAGGCCGTCCGGCTCGCGGACGATCGGCACGCCGACGACCGAGAGCGGGAAGTCCAGGTCGCGGACCATGTTCGTGACGAGCACGAGCTGCTGGTAGTCCTTCTGGCCGAAGAACGCGAGATCGGGCGCGACGATGTGGAAGAGCTTCGAGACCACCGTCAGCACGCCGGCGAAGTGCGTCGGCCGGGCCGCACCCTCCAGCTGCGACGCGAGCGGCCCGGCGTGCACCGTCGTCTGCGACCCGGGCGGGTACATGTCCGCAACGCCCGGGGTGAACACCAGCTCGACGCCCTCCTCGCGGCAGGTCTCCAGGTCGTCCTCGAGCGGGCGGGGATAGCGGTCGAGGTCCTCGCCCGCGCCGAACTGGAGCGGGTTCACGAAGATCGACACGGCGACGACGCCGGCCCCGGGAACCCGGCGCGCGTGCCGGATGAGCTCGCGGTGGCCCTCGTGCAGCGCGCCCATCGTCGGCACGAGCACGACGCGCCGGCCCGCGGCCCGCAGGGCCCGGCTGACCGGCGCGATCGCGGCGGGCGAGCTGTGCACGGTGAGGGTGCCGGCGGCGTACCCGCCGGCCGTACCGGCGGTCAACTCTCCTCCAGCGTCTCGAGGACGTCCGTGGCCGCGTGGTCGGCCAGCAGGCCGGCGGCGGCCGCGCGGTGGGCGGTGCGGCGGGCGAGGACGCGGTAGGTCTCGGCGAGGTCGGGGTCGACGGCCTCGAGCTCGGCCAGGTGCGTCCGGACCGTCCCGGCGTCGCCGCGCGCGACCGGGCCGGTGAGCGCCCGGTCGCCGTGGCGCAGCGCGTTGTCCAGCGCCGCCGACAGCAGCGGCGCGACGACCCGCTCGGCCGGCCCGACGCCGGCGCGCCCGAGGAGGTCGACGCAGTCCCGCACGAGCGTGACCAGGTGGTTCGCGCCGTGGGCGAGCGCGGCGTGGTAGAGCGGGCGGACCGACTCGACGACCCGGACCGGCTCCGCGCCCAGCTCGACGACCAGCGCCTCGCCGACGCTCCAGGCCGCCTCGTCGCCGTCGGCCGCGGTGACGCCGACGCACGCGCCCGTGAGGCGGGCCACGTCCTCGGCGCGCCCGGTGAACGTCATGACGGGGTGCAGCGCCAGCGGCAGGACGCCGTGCTCGGCGGCGGGGGCGAGTACGTCGACGCCGTGCGCGCCCGCGGTGTGCACGAGGATCTGGCCCGCGCGGAACGCCCCGGCCGCGGCGAGGCCCCTGACCAGCCCGGGCAGCACGTCGTCGGGGACGGCGAGCAGCACGAGGTCGGCGCGGGCGGCCACCTCGTCGGGCGGCAGCAGGGGCACGCCGGGCAGGAGGGCCTCGGCCCGCCGGACAGAAGCGCGCGACACCCCGGAGGTCGCGACGACGTGGTGGCCGGCGGCGGCCCACGACGCGCCGAGGACCGAGCCGACGCGGCCGGCGGACACGACGCCGACGGAAAGGCGCGCAGGCCTCGATGCCATAGGTCAGCTCCCTGATGTTCCAGTCCCGGGTGGGGTACCGGACGCGGCCAGGCTAGCGGGCGGCGGCAAGACCGGGCCGGGGACGTAAGAAGCGCCACTCCCCGCACCGTCCCAACGAACGGCACTTTCGTTCAGTAGGTTTGAACGAAAGTGCCGTTCGTTGGGTCCCTGGGGTCAGTACGGCCAGCTCTGGGGCGGCTGGCCGGGGGGCATCGGCTGTGGCCGCGGCGGCGGGCCCGGCGGCGGCGGGCTCCACCCCCGCGCCGGGCCGCCGTGGCGCATGGCGACGGTCAGCGCCTCGGGGTGGCCGACCGCCGCCACCCGCGCGCGGAACAGCGCCTGGAGCGCCTCCTGATGCCACTGTGGACCCATCGGGCCGGCAGCGCCCCTGGCGAGGCGGGCACGCAGGAACGCGAGCTCCGTGACGGCGGCCTGGTACTCCGTGACCGCCTTCTCGACCTGCCGCCCCGACCGGCGCCGGACCGCGGCCCGCCAGCCGCGCCGGCCGGCCAGGCTCGACAGCAGCGGGATCTCGCTCGGCGCGATCCAGCCGGCCTGCGCGAAGCCGGGCAGCTGCTCGGCGATCACCCGCTGCTCGCGGCGGCGCTGGACGACCACCACCGCGATCATCCCGCCGAACGCCGGCGCCATGATCACGATGTAGACGACGATGAACCCGATGCCGCCGAACAGGGTCGCGGCGCTGTTCCACAGCGCGTGCAGGCACACGGCCAGCAGGTAGCCGCCGAGCACCGGCAGCGGGCGCAGCGCCGGGCTGCGGACGTTCGCCGCGATCCCGGCCCCGATGCCCGTCATCGCCGTGAACAGCGGGTGCGCGAAGGGCGACAGCAGACCGCGGAGGATGAGCGTGGTGAGGACCGTCCCGCTGAGGGTCCCGGCCGCGTCCTCGGCGAACGCGCGCCCGAAGTAGAGGATGTTCTCGGTGAAGGCGAACCCGGCCGCGACGAGGCCGGCGTACACGATGCCGTCGATGACGCCGTCGAACTCGCGGCGCCGGAAGACCAGCAGCCCGACGAGGAACAGTCCCTTGAGCCCCTCCTCGACGAGCGGGGCGATCGCGACCGTGCCCAGTACGTCACCGCTGCCGCGGCCGAGCAGGTGGTCGACGACGATCGCGGCCGATGAGTTGATCAGCAGCGCGGACAGGGCGGCGAAGCAGGCGCCCCACAGGAAGGCGACGAGCAGGAGGCGCGTCGGCTCCGGCTCCCAGCGGTCGATCCACAGGAACGTCGCCACGACCGGGCCGACGGGCAGCAGGGCGCACAGCGCGCCGAGTACGACCGGCCCGACGCCGATGCTGCTCCCGACGAGCCCGATCACCACGAGCCCGCACAGGCCGAGGAAGACGAGGCCGAGCACGGGGCCGAGCACGCCGCGGCGCTGGCGCGGGCCCGTCGGCAGCGCGGCGGTGGCGCCCCCCGCCATCCACCGGCCCGTCGCCTGGGTCATGGCGGGTGAGCCTACGGCTTCGGCTGCTCGTCCGGGTCGTCCGGTGTGCGGCAGCAGAACTCGAGCCACAGGGCGCCGCCGACCAGTACCAGCGCGCTGGCCAGGCCGACCGCCGCCGAGGCCAGGTCGCCCGCGGCCGCGGTGACGGCGGCGGCCTGCGGCGCGACGTAGACGCCAAGGCCGATCCACGCGCCGGCGACGACGGCGCCGCCCAGCGAGGACGCCTTGGCCAGCAGGACGGCGCGCGCGGCGACCAGCGGCTGGACCGGCGTCGTGCCGGGCTCGCGGCGGATCCGGGCCCGCAGCGCGCGGCCGCCGATCGCCTCCGCGATCCCGAGCACGCCGAGCGTGACGCCGCCGAGCAACGGGAACCCGGGCAGCCCCGCGTAGGTCAGCCGCACGGCGACGTTGGCGAGCACGGCGACGACGAGCGCGACAGCGAGCAGGTCGCGGGGGCGGGTCGCGGTCACGGCCCGGCTCCACGGGGGCCCTCGGGCGCTCGGTCGCCGGGCCGGGCGATCAGGGACAGGTCGTCGCGCCGGCGCATCCCCGCACCGGCGTCCGGGCCGAGGGCGGCGAGCAGGTCGGCGACGCGGCCGTGCCCGGGGAGCACGGCGTCCGGGTCGACGTCGAGCCACGGCGCCAGCACGGTCGCGCGCTCGGGCGTCCCGGGGTGCGGCAGCAGCAGCTCGGGGTCGTCGCTGGTCACGCACTCGACGGTGACGACGTCGACGTCCAGCGTGCGCGGGCCCCAGCGGACCTCGCGGACCCGACCGGACGCGTTCTCCAGCTCCTGCCCGCGCCGCAGCCAGCCCCAGGCGTCGAGGGCGGGGTCGTCGACGACCAGCACGGCGTTGAGGAAGTCGTCCTGCTCGACGCCGCCCCACGGCGCGGTCTCGTAGACCGGCGAGGCGGCGACGAGCGCGCCGGCGAACCCGGCGACCGCGGACCGCAGGTGGGCGAGCCGGTCGCCGAGGTTGGACCCGAGCGAGAGCACGGCCCGACTCACGCGCGCGCCCCCGCTCCGCGTCGCCCGCCACCTGCCGCCCCTGCTCCGCCATATGTGTCCACATGGCGGCTGAGACGGGCGCCCGAACCGCAATATGTGTCCACATGGCGGGTCGCGGCCGGGCTCACGGGGCCGCCCCCGCGCCACCGCGGCGCGACCGCCGCGCGACCACCGCGACGTCGGCGAACTCCAGCGGGATCGGGGCCTGCGGCTTGTGCAGCACCACCTCGGTCGCGTGCACCCGGGGGTCGGCCATGACCATCTCCGCGACCCGGCCGGCCACCGTCTCGATCAGGTCGCACGGCTCGCCGCCGACGATCGCGGCCGCGCGCGTCGCGAGCTCGCCGTAGTCGACGGTGTCGGCGAGGTCGTCGCTGGCCGCCGCCGGGGCGAGGTCCAGCCACAGCGTGACGTCGACGAGGAAGTCCTGCCCGTCGCGCCGTTCGTGCGCGAGCACGCCGTGGTTCCCCCGGACGCGCAGCCCGCGCAGCTCGATCCGGTCGGTCACCGGCCCTCCTCGCTGCGAGCCCGCGACGCGCCGAGGTTCCAGGCCGTCGCGACCGCCACCGCGTCCATCGACGCCGCCACGTCGTGCACCCGCACACCCCACGCGCCCGCGTGCGCGGCCAGTCCGGTGATCACCGTCGTCGCGACGTCGCGGGCCGCCGGCGGGCGCACCGTACCGTCCGCCTCCGCGAGCAGGTGCCCGAGGAACCGCTTGCGCGAGGCGCCCACCAGCACCGGGAACCCCAGCGCGACCAGTACGTCCAGGCGCCGCAGCAGCGCCCAGTTGTGCGCGGCGGTCTTGGCGAAGCCCAGCCCGGGGTCGATGACGAGCAGCGCCGGGTCGACGCCGGCCAGCACCGCGGCGTCCGCCCGCGCCACGAGCTCGGCCCGGACCTCGCCGATGACGTCCTCGTACCCGGCCTGCGCATCGGCCGGCCCGCGGGAGTGCATGAGGATCCACGGCACCCTGGCCGTCGCGACGACCGCCGCCATGCGCGGGTCGGCCGTCCCGCCCGACACGTCGTTGACGACGGCCGCCCCGGCCTCCAGCGCGGCCTCGGCGACCGCGGCCCGGGTGGTGTCGATGCTGACCGGGACGCCCTCGGCGGCCAGCCCGCGGAGCACCGGCAGCACCCGCGCGGCCTCCGTGGGCGCGTCGATGCGCTGCGCGCCGGGGCGGGTCGACTCGCCGCCGACGTCCACCAGGTCGGCGCCGGCGGCCCGCAGCGCGATGCCGTGGCGGATCGCGTCGTCCGGGTCGAGGTGCAGCCCGCCGTCGGAGAAGGAGTCGGGGGTCACGTTGAGGATCCCGAGCACGACGCAGCGCCCGGGTCGCGGCAGCCGGCCCGCGGTCACGGCCGCCTCACGTGCCTCTGATGAGGGACAGCGCCTCCGCCCGGGAGCTGGGCGAGGACTGGAAGATCCCCCGCACGGCGGACGTCGTCGTCCGGGCGCCCGGCTTGCGGACGCCGCGCATCCCCATGCAGAGGTGCTCGGCCTCGATCACCACGATGACGCCGCGCGGGGCCAGCTTGCGGACGATCGCGTTGGCGACCTGGGCGGTCAGCCGCTCCTGGACCTGCGGGCGGCGGGCGTAGAGGTCGACCAGGCGCGCGAGCTTCGACAGGCCGGTGACCTGGCCGCCGACGCCGGGGATGTAGCCGACGTGCGCGACGCCGTGGAACGGCACCAGGTGGTGCTCGCACTGGCTGAACAGCGGGATGTCCTTGACCAGTATCAGCTCCTGGTGGTGCTCGTCGAACGTCTTGTCCAGCACCGAGTCCGGGTCGACGTACAGCCCCGCGAAGATCTCCTCGTACGCCCTCGCCACGCGTGCTGGCGTCTCGCGCAGGCCCTCGCGATCCGGGTCCTCTCCGACCGCCAGCAGCAGCTCGCGCACCGCCGCCTCGGCCCGCGCGTGGTCGACCCCGCCGGGCCGGGGACGCGTGCCGTTGGGCGAGGCGAGGCCCTCGGCGGTCAGCGGGAACCGTCCGTGTCGGGGGCACCGTCGGGCCCGGGGTCCGGGCGCTGGCCGTTGCCGTCCGAGGCGGGCGGCGGCCGGTCCGGGACGCCCCACGGCTGCTGGTGCTCGGGCCCGGGCCATGGCGCCTGCCCCGGCTGCTGCCAGTTGCCGGGCGGCGGCCACGACTGGCCGGACGGCGTGGTGGCCGGACGCCAGCCGGGCGGGGCGCCGTAGTTGTGCGGCACCCCGCTGGGCGGCGGCCCGCCGCCGGGCATCCACGACGGACCGGGGCGGCCGGCGGGGGCACCGGCCGGAGCGGGGTTCTGGCCGTAGGGCCCCGGCGTGCCGTTCGGGACGCCGTTGGGGTTGACCGGCCCGCCGTTCGGGTTGACGGCCGGGCCGCCGTTGCTCGTCGGGTACGACCCGACCGGCGTCGGCTCGCGCTCGCTGACCGGCGGCCACGGCTCGCCGCGCTCCTTGGCCAGCTCGGCGGGCGTCTGGATCGGCGGCTTGTCCGACGGCGTGCGGCCGCCGAAGTCGTTGAACACCGTGATCCGCGGGCGCTTCTCGACCTGGTCGAAGATCCGCTCCAGGTCCTTGCGGGTGAGCGTCTCCTTCTCCAGCAGCTCGAAGACCAGGTCGTCGAGCACGTCGCGGTAGGTGTTGAGGATCTCCCACGCCTCGGTGTGCGCGGCCTCGATGAGCTTGCGCACCTCCTCGTCGATCTCGTGGGCGACCTCGAGCGAGTAGTCCGGCTGGTTGCCCATCGAGCGGCCGAGGAACGGGTCGCCCTGCTCGCGGCCGTAGCGGACCGCGCCGAGGCGCGCGCTCATCCCGTACTCCGTCACCATGGCCCGCGCGATCTTCGTGGCCTGGTCGATGTCGGAGGAGGCCCCGGTCGTCGGCTCGTGGAAGACCAGCTCCTCGGCGCTGCGCCCGCCCATGGCGAAGACCAGCCGGCCGATCATCTCCGAGCGGGTCATGAGGCCCTTGTCGTCCTCGGGGACGACGAGCGCGTGCCCGCCGGTGCGCCCGCGCGGCAGGATCGTGAGCTTGTAGACCGGCTCCAGGTCGGGCATCGCCCACGCGGCGAGCGCGTGCCCGCCCTCGTGGTAGGCGGTGATCTTCTTCTCCTGCTCGGAGATGATCTTGCCTTTGCGCCGTGGGCCGCCGACGACGCGGTCGACCGACTCCTCGAGCGCCGCGCCCGTGATGAGGGTGGCGTTCTCGCGCGCGGTGAGCAGCGCCGCCTCGTTGATGACGTTGGCCAGGTCGGCGCCGGACATGCCGACGGTGCGCTTGGCCAGCCCGTCGAAGTCGACGTCCGGCGCGAACGGCTTGCCCTTCGAGTGCACCTGCAGCACCGCGCGGCGCCCGGCCAGGTCGGGCGCGCCGACCGGGATCTGGCGGTCGAAGCGGCCGGGACGCAGCAGGGCCGGGTCGAGGATGTCGGGCCGGTTGGTGGCCGCGATGAGGATGACGTTCGTCCGGGCGTCGAACCCGTCCATCTCGACGAGCAGCTGGTTCAGCGTCTGCTCGCGCTCGTCGTGCCCCCCGCCGAGGCCGGCGCCGCGCTGGCGGCCGACCGCGTCGATCTCGTCGACGAAGATGATGCACGGCGAGTTCTGCTTGGCCTGCTCGAACAGGTCGCGCACGCGCGAGGCGCCGACGCCGACGAACATCTCGACGAAGTCCGAGCCGGAGATCGTGTAGAACGGCACGCCCGCCTCGCCGGCGACCGCCCGCGCGAGCAGCGTCTTGCCCGTTCCCGGCGGACCGTAGAGCAGGACGCCCTTGGGGATCTTCGCGCCGAGCGCCTGGTAGCGGCCGGGGTTCTGGAGGAAGTCCTTGATCTCGTAGAGCTCCTCGACCGCCTCGTCGGCGCCCGCGACGTCGGCGAAGGTGGTCTTGGGCATGTCCTTGTTGAGCTGCTTCGCCCGGGACTTGCCGAAGCTCATCACCCGGTTGCCGCCCTGGGCGTTGTTCATCATCCAGAACAGGATCAGCAGCACGATCCCCAGCGGCACGATGAAGATCAGCATCTGGGTCAGGAACGAGTCCTGGTGGACGATCGTGTTGAAGCTGGGCTTGTTGGAGGCGTTCTCCAGGTCCTGGACGATCGTGCCGCTCGTGTCGGCCGGGTACTGCGTGATGATCTGGGTGGCGCCGTTGTAGGGCGTGGTGAGCGTCAGGCGCAGCCGCTGCTCGCGGTCCTCGACGACCGCGCTCTTGACGTGGCCCTCGTTGATCTGGGCGATGGCGACCGAGGTGTCGACCGGCGTGTAGCCGCGCGTGTCGTCGAACAGCGTGCTGACGAGGAAGAACGCGACGACCGCGGCCAGTATCCAGACCAGCGGGTTGCGGAGCAGGCGCTTGCGGTCCATCAAGATTCGGCCTAGCGGCCTTCACCCTCCCTGGCGTGCAGCCCGGCGGCTCGGGGCCCGGGTCGGCGTGTTCGATCTGCCAGGATAGCGGTCCGGCGGGCCAGCCGCCCCCGTGCGTGTACTAGGGACAACGGGCGACGCGACGGCTGTGTTCCCCGGTCGTCACCCGGACGGTCCGGCACCCGGCCGTGCCGGTAACCGGCACGGCAGCCCGCTCGTTGACGCCTCCGACGCCGATCGACGCCGATCTGCGCGGATCGGGCGGGGAGGCGGCGGTGGGAGTCGGCAAGTGGGGCGGCCTGGTCGGCGCGGTCGTGGTCGTCGGGGCGGTCTCCGCGCCGGTGGCCGACGCCGCCCCCGCGCGGCCGGCGGGGCCCGGCTGGGCGCCCGCGGCGACGGCGGCGATCCGGCCGGGTGTGCACACCGTCACGGCGGGCGGTGGCACCTGCACGGCGGACTTCCTGTTCAGCGCGGTCGTCGGCGGCACGCCGCGGACCTACCTCGGCCAGGCCGCGCACTGCGGCGGGACCGGCCCGGAGACGGTGACCGACGGCTGCACGGCGCCGACGGTCGGCCTCGGCACCCCGGTCACGATCACCGCGGCCGACGGCGGCACGCGCACCGGGACCCTGGCGTACAGCTCGTGGGTCGCGATGCAGCAGGTGCGCGAGACCGACGCCGCGACCTGCGCGTACAACGACTTCGCGCTGGTCGAGCTCGATCCGGCGGACGCCGGCGACGCCAACCCCAGCGTGCCGTCCCTCGGCGGGCCGACGGGCCTGGCGACGCGGGGCGCGGCCGTCGGCGAGACCGTCTACGGCTGCGGCGGCGCGGGGCTCGCGGGGCTGGTGCCCCGGACGGGGAGGGTCCGGGCCGAGCGCGGCGGCGGCCGCAACCACCTCGTCGGGTCGCTGCAGCCGGGCGTCCCCGGCGACTCCGGGTGCGGCTACCTCACGTCGGGCGGGGCGGCGCTGGGCGTGCTGGCGACGCTGGACCTGGCGCAGGCGGGCAACGGGGTGGCCGACCTCGCCCACGCGCTGGCGTACGCCGACGCCCACGGCGGCCTGGGCCCGGTCGCGCTGGTGCCCGGGACGGAACCGTTCACCGGGGCGGCCTGACCGGGCTCAGGCGTAGACCTTGGGGTCGAGGGTGCCGATGAACGGCAGGTCGCGGTAGCGCTCGGCGTAGTCGAGCCCGTAGCCGACGACGAACTCGTTGGGGATGTCGAACCCGACGTAGCGCACCGGGACGTCGACCTTGACCGCGTCCGGCTTGCGCAGCAGCGTGCAGACCTCCAGCGAGCGGGGGCGGCGCGAGGCGAGGTTGTTCAGGAGCCACGACAGCGTCAGGCCGGAGTCGATGATGTCCTCGACGATGAGGACGTCGCGGCCGGCGATGTCGCGGTCGAGGTCCATGAGGATGCGGACCACACCGGAGGACGTCGTGGCCGAGCCGTACGAGCTTACGGCCATGAACTCGAGCTGGACCGGGACCGGCAGGGCGCGCGCCAGGTCCGTCATGAACATCACCGCGCCCTTGAGGACGCCGACCAGCAGCAGGTCGGTCGGACCTTCGGGGTGGTCGCGGCCGATCTGCTCGGCGAGCTCCGCGGTCTTGGCGCGGATCTCGTTCTCGGTGACGAGCGTCTTCGCGATGTCGCCGTCGTACACGCGGCTTCCCCTTCGGCGCGGGAGCTAGGCCGGCCAGCGGATCAGCCGGACGCCGAGCCTCCCATGCGCGCGCACCAGCTCCAACCCGCCCGGAAGGGCGAGGCCGGCGCGGTCGGGCCCGTGAGCTGCGTACTCGTCGGCGGCGCGCAGGTGGGCGTCCGTGAGCCCGGTCACTCCGCGCTCGGCGAGCCACGCGCGAAGGACGCGGCGGCGCAGGGCAGGCGGGACGTCGCGGAGGGCCGCCAGGTCGAGCTCGGTGCGGGGTGCGGGATCCGCGAGTCGGGGTCTGGGCCGGGCCGAGTCGCGCGCTGGTGCGGGATCCGCGAGTCGGGGTCTGGGCCGGGCCGAGTCGCGCGCTGGCCCGCATCGATCGGAGCCGGCCGCGTCCGGACGCCGCCCCTCGGCAGGATCCGCCGACGCGGGGTCGTCCGAACCGAGGCGGGCGGCGGCGAGGATCCCGGCGGCGAGGGCGTCGAGGGTGTCGGCGTCCTCGCGGAGCTGGTCGGCCGTGCGGGCCAGCGCCTCGGCGACGCCGCCCGCGAGGACGTCCTCCAGCAGCGGCAGGACCTCGTGGCGCAGGCGGGGGCGGGTGAAGCGCGGGTCGACGTTGTGCGGGTCGTCCCAGGCGGGCAGGCCGAGCTCGGCACACGCCGCGCGGGTCGTGGCGCGCCGGACCCTCAGCAGGGGGCGCAGCCACGGGTCGTCCCAGGCCCGCATGCCGGCGAGCGACCGGCCGCCGGAGCCGCGGCCGAGGCCGAGCAGGACGGTCTCGGCCTGGTCGTCGAGCGTGTGGCCGAGCAGGACCGGGACGTCCGGGCCGGGACGAGCGGCACGCAGAGCGGCGTAGCGGGCGCGACGGGCGGCGGCCTCCGTGCCCCCCGGCCCGGTGACGGCGACGGACGACACGGCGGCCGGGACGTCCAGGCCCGCGAGCAGCGCGACCGTCTCCCGCGCCCGCTCGGCCGAGCCGGGCTGCAGGCCGTGGTCGACGACCGCGCCACTGACGAGGCCCGGGCGAGCGGTGGCCGCGGCAGCGGCGAGGGCCAGCGAGTCGGCGCCCCCGGAGACGGCGACCAGCACGGCGCCCGGCGGACGGTCGGCGAGCGCAGCCCGCACGACGGTCCGTACCTGCTCGAACGCCGTGGCCACCCGACCACGGTCCCACGCCGGTCCCGCGGTCCCCGGCACCCCCGCGAGTCGGGGTCCGATACCCGCGAGTCGGGGTCTGAGACCCGCGAGTCGGGGCCTGGGCCAGGCCGAGTCGCGCCCTCGCCCAGACCGCCGGAGTCGCGGCCCGGAGGAGTCCCGAGTCCCCGTCAGGTTGTCGATCATTCTCGATCGGCGCACCGCGGGGGCCGCGTTCGGGCAGCGCGTAGGACCCGATATCCGCGCATCCGCCTGACGCGCCGGAGGCAACGGGGCCGCGCCGCGGCGTCCGCCGGGCGTGGTTGACCGCCCCGACCAGGGATCTCGACTCGCGGGCTGCCTCACCAGGCAACTCGGCCTGGCCCAGACCCCGACTCGCGGCCGGGCTCAGCGCGCAACTCGGCCTGGTTCAGCGCCCGACTCGCGGCAGGGCTCAGCGCGCAACTCGGCCTGGCCCAGACCCCGACTCGCGGGGGCCACACCGGCCCCGGCGTCGGACCGGTCAGAGGACCCGGCGGATCCACGCTCCCGGGTCGGCCAGCTCCGCCCGCGTCGGGACCGTCTCGGGGCTCTCCCACACCCGGTTGAACCCGTCCATCCCCGCGGCGAGCACCACGTGCTTCGTGAACGCCGACCCCACCGCGTACTGCCGCATCTTCGCCTCGACGCCCAGCAGCGCCCGCAGCAGCCGGTCCACCAGACCCCCACCCCGGCGGCGGATCGTGAACCGCTCCCGGATCGTCGTCACCGCCGGCACCACCTCCGGCCCCACGGCGTCCATCACGTGGTCGGCGTGCCCCTCCAGCAGCGTCGTGAGCGCGAGCAGCCTGTCCAGCACCGCCCGCTGCGCCGGTCCCTGCAGGAACTCGACGACGGCCAGCGAGTCGCCCCGGCTCTCCCGCAGCAGGCGGATCACCTCCGGCAGCTTCTCGATGTCGAGCCGGTTGCGCTCGGACAGCGACAGCAGCGACGACACCTCCTCGGCGAAGTAGCCCCGCAGCCACGGCACGGCGGTGAACTGCAGCCGGTGTGTCGCCTCGTGCAGGCAGACCCACAGCCCGAAGTCGGCCGACGGCACGTCCAGCGCCTGCTGCGCGGCGTGCACGTTCGGCGCCACCAGCAGCAGCCGCCCGTCGCCCGACGGCCCGCCGAACGGGTCGTACTGGCCCAGCACCCGCCCGCCCAGGTACGCCAGCACGCCGCCGAGCTGCAGGCCGGCGGCCCGCGCGGTGACGGCCTTCGCGGCCTTCCCGACCTCCGGCAGCCGGGCCCCCGCCGTCAGCGCCGCCATGCCGGACAGGGCCGCCGACGCCCACGCCGGCCGGTCGACGACGTCGGCGGGCAGCAGCGGCAGGCCGTGGCCCAGCCCCGTCACGTCCCGGACGTGGCCCTCCGCGGTGATGGCGTCGGCCCGCAGCCGCGCGACGAGCTCGTGCGCCTCCTCCCGCGTGACCTGCGGGCCGGGAGGGACGAGCCGGGCGGCGGTGCGGGCGGCGAGGTCCCAGTCGACGGGCAGGCCGGTCGCGGTGTCTTGCGGGGCGGGCACGGTCCCACGCTACGTGCCCCTCAGCGACAGCCGCACCCGCTCAGGGTCGCGGCGAGCCGGTCGAGGCGCGGCCGGATCGTCGCCGGGAGCACGCCGTTGGACATGAACGCGAACACGAGCAGCTTGCCGTCGGTGTCGGTGACGACCCCGGCGAGGCTGCTCGCGCTGGTCAGCGTGCCGGTCTTGGCGCGCACGACCCCGCGTCCCGCGGCGGCGAGCCCGCCGGGGGCGAAGCGGTCGTCGAGCGTGCCGTCGCCGCCGGCGACGGGCAGACCGGACAGGATCGGGCGCAGGTAGACGACGTCGTCGGGGCCCTGGGCGGGCGCCGCGGCCGCCGCGAGCAGCGAGCCGAGCAGTTTCGCGGTGACGCGGTCGCCGGTCGAAAGGCCGCTGCCGTCGAGCATCGTCGTGCCGGCCGGGTCGATCCCGGCCTGCATCAGGGCGGCGCGGACGGCCGCCACGCCGCCGGCGAACGTCGGCGGCTGGCCGCGGGCGATGGCCGTCTCCCGCGCCAGTATCTCCGCGGACACGTTGTCGGAGCGCTGCAGCAGCGTCTCCACCAGGTCCGTGACCGACGCGGACGACACCGCCCCGAGCTCCTTGGCGTCCGGCGCGGCGGTGCCGGACTCCACCGCGGACGCCGGCAGCCCGAGCAGCTTCGCGAACGCGACCCCCGCGACCTGGGACGGGTCGGAGACCCGCGGGCCGTCCTGCAGGGTCGGGTCGACGCGCCCGCCGTCGAGCATGAGCGACTCGATCGGCGCGATGTCACCGCCCGCGACGTCGGCGTCGTCCCAGCCGTCGGCCATCGTGGCGCCGGTGTAGCGGGTGGTGTCGACCAGGACCCGGGTGATGCCGCTCGGCACGGCCTTGCGGACCTGCGCGGCCAGGTCCGTCAGCCGGGCGGGCGCGGGGTAGACGCCGACCTTCGGGGCGGGCAGCGCCGTCAGCGTCGGGTCGCCGCCGCCGACGAGCACCACCGTGGACGGGTCGGGCCCGGCCACGACGCGCGTCACCAGGCTGGTCGTCGGGTTGAGCGTCAGCAGCGCGCCCGCCGTGGTGACGAGCTTGCCGGTGGAGCCGGGCACCAGCGCGGTCGTCGGGGTCTCCTGCCACAGCGTCCGGCCCGAGTCGGGGTCGACGACAACGCCGGTGAGCGTCCCCGGCGTCGCGCCGACCTGGGTGCCCAGCGCCGCCGTCAGCCCGGCCGTGGTCGGCGCCGGCGCGGTCGCCGGCAGCGGTCCGATGGCCCGCGGCGGCAACGGGGGGACCGGGGCGGGCGCCGTCCGGGCCCTGACGGCGTCCAGCAGGGCCGGGGCGGTCAGCGCGACCGCGCCACCGGTCGCGGCGGCGAGCATGAGCACCACGAGCACGACCAGCACCCGCCGCGCGCCCCGGCCCGGCACGCGCATGGCGTGGCCGATTCCCACCCCGCGGACTCCTCTCCCCCGACGCGGTGTACCAGACTAGGGGCAGCAGGCGACGGGCTGAGGACGGGTGGGAGCGACCAGTGGACTTCGACGTCACCATCGAGATCCCCAAGGGCGGGCGCAACAAGTACGAGGTCGACCACGTCACGGGGCGTATTCGACTGGACCGGACGCTGTTCACCGCAACGCAGTACCCAGCGGACTACGGGTTCATCGAGGACACGCTCGGTGAGGACGGCGACCCGCTCGACGCGTTGGTGCTCGTCCAGGAACCGACGTTCCCCGGCTGCCTGATCCGCTCCCGGGCGATCGGGATGTTCCGGATGAAGGACGAGAAGGGCGGCGACGACAAGGTCCTCTGCGTGCCCAGCGACGACCCGCGCCAGGAACACCTGCGTGACATCCACCACCTCCCCGAGTTCGACCGCGCGGAGATCCAGCACTTCTTCGAGATCTACAAGACGCTGGAACCGGGCAAGAGCGTCGAGGGCGCGACGTGGGTGGGCCGCGCCGACGCCGAGCGGGAGATCATGGCGTCCCGCCGGCGGGCGCAGGAGGCTCCCCCCGAGCACTGACCGCGCGCGTGCCGTTCGTCGGCTCCTTGGCGGGTCAGGACGTCGCGCCGGTCGGGAACGCCTCGAGGTCGTCGGTGAGGCGGGTGAGCAGGGTCGTCAGCACGGCCCGGTCATCCGGCGTCCAGTGGGCGAGCATCTCGGCGAACATCTCGGTGCGCAGCCTGCGGTTCTCCGCGAACACCCGCTCCCCCTCCGCCGTCGCGCCGAGCAGCGTGGCGCGCCCGTCGACGGGGTCGGCGGTCCGCTCGACGTAACCGAGCTTGACCAGGTGGTTGACCTGGCGGCTGATCGTTGACGGGTCGGCGTGCACGGCCCCGGCCAGCGCGCCGGCGCGTCGCGGCCCGTCCTTGACGAGGTGGACGAGCAGCAGGTACGTGGCGCGGTCGACGGCGTCGGGGTGCCGGCTCTGGTACTCCGCGCGGCGTCGCTCGATGAGCCGGACCAGCCGGACGAGCTGGATGCTCACCGCATCGGCGGCGGCGAGCTCCTCCGGCGACGGCACGGGCACTCCTCGCTCCGGCGTGCCGGCGGCACGCGCTGTCGCGCGCCAGGATCGCGTGCCCGGACCGCGCGGGCAAGGACCGGTTCGATCAGACGAGCGTGCTCCGCAGCGCCTCGACGCCGGCGCGCGTCAGCCGGGCCGGCCCAAGGGGACGCGCGGCGTCGGGTGGGCGGATGAGCCCGTCCGCGACGAGGCGGGCGCCGACGCCAAGGTCCGCGCACAACAGCCCGTCCACCAGCAGCACCGGCTCGCAGCCCGCGCCGAGCTGGCAGCGGCCGGCCCCGATCGCGCGCAGCACCGCGCGGTCTCGACCGTTCAGCGGATGGACACCCTCGCCCGACATCGCCTTCGCCCCCTCCGGGAAGTCCCACAGGAGTCTTCGTCGGAGGGGGGCCGAGTGTTTCTCCTCACAAGGGCATGACCGGTCAGGGCAGGCGCTCGAAGACGGCGGCTAGTCCCTGGCCGGCGGCGATGCGTGCCGAGCAACCTCGGTCAGGACAGGCGCTCGAAGACGGCCGCTAGTCCCTGGCCGGCGGCGATGCGTGCCGAGCATGATCGGTCAGGACAGGCGCTCGAAGACGGCCGCTAAGCCCTGGCCGCCCCCGATACACATCGTCTCCAGCCCGTACCTCGCCCCGCGGCGGTCCATCTCGCGCAGGAGCGTGGCCAGGATGCGCCCGCCCGTCGCCCCGACGGGATGGCCAAGCGAGATGCCCGAGCCGTTGACGTTGACCCGGTCGAAGTCGGCGTCGGTGAGCTTCCACTCCCGCGTCACGGCCAGCACCTGGGCCGCGAACGCCTCGTTCAGCTCGATCAGGTCGATGTCGGCGAGGGTGAGGCCGGCGGCGTCCAGCGCGGTCGCGGTGGCGGGCACCGGCCCGATCCCCATCCGCGCTGGCGCGACCCCGCCCAGCCCCCACGACACGAGCCGCGCGAGCGGCCGCAGCCCCAGCTCGGCGGCCTTGTCCGGGTGCGTGACGACGCAGGCGGCGGCCCCGTCGTTCTGCCCGGACGCGTTGCCGGCGGTCACGGTCGCGTCGGGGTCGTCGCGTCCCATGATCGGACGCAGCGTCGCCAGCTTCTCGACGGTCGTGCCGGGCCGGATGTGCTCGTCGGCGTCGACCGTCTCGGTCCGACCCCGCCCGGCCGGGACGGTGACCGGCACGATCTCGTCGGCGAACCGGCCCGCGTCGCGCGCGGCGGCAGCGCGGCGGTGGCTGCGCACGGCGTAGGCGTCCTGCTCCTCGCGCGGGATCGCGTACTCCCGCCGCAGGTTCTCGGCCGTCTCGATCATCCCGCCGGGGACCGGGAAGCGCTTGCCCCCGGCCGTCACCCGGCCGCGGGCGAGGGCGTCGTGCAGCATCACGCCGGGCCCGCCCTTGGCACCCCAGCGCATGGCGGTCGAGTAGAACGCGGCGTTCGACATCGACTCCGCCCCGCCCGCGACCAGCAGGTCCGACACGCCCGCCTGGACCTGCATCGCGGCGTACAGCACCGCCTGCAGCCCCGACCCGCAGCGGCGGTCGAGCTGCAGCCCCGTCACGGTCTCGGGCAGGCCGGCGTCGAGCGCGGCGACGCGGCCGATCGCGGGCGCGTCCATCGTCGGGTAGCAGTGGCCGAGCACGACGTCGTCGACGGCGGCCGGGTCCAGGCCGGTGCGCTCCACGAGCGCGGCGATGACGGTGGATGCGAGCTCGTGCGCCGGCACCCCGCGCAGGCTGCCGCCGAACCCGCCGACCGGCGTCCGCAGCGGCTCGCAGACGACCGCCTCGCGGGCAGCCATCAGGCGTACTGCCGCGTCAGCCACTCGGCGACGAGCGCGGGCCGTTCCTGGCCCTCCACCTCGACCGTCACGTTCGTCGTGACCTGGACGGCTCCGCCCCCGGCGTCGCCGACGTCCCCGAGCCGGACGACCGCGCGGATCTTGCTGCCCACCGGAAGCGGGGCGGTGAACCGCACCTTGTTCAGCCCGTAGTTGATGCCCATCTTGACGCCGTCGACGCGGTAGACCTGCGAGATCAGCGACGGCAGCAGCGACAGCGTCAGGAAGCCGTGCGCGATCGTCGTGCCGAACGGGCCGGCCTTGGCCCGTTCCGGGTCGACGTGGATCCACTGGTGGTCGTCGGTGGCGTCGGCGAACAGGTCGACCTGGTGCTGGTCGACCGTCACCCAGTCGCTCGCTCCCACCTCGGTGCCCGCGGCCGCCTTGAGCTCGTCCACGCCGTTGAAGATCCGCATGGAGACCGACCCTAACCGCTCGTCACACGGAGCGGATGCCCCAAGTGGCGGACCACTCCTCGCCCGGCCCGAGCGTGATCAGGCCGTCGCCGGTGTTGAGGGCGTCGGGCGGGCACGTCATCGGCTCGACGGCGACCGCGCGGCCGCGCCCGACGAGCGTCGGCGGCGTGAACACCTGCGCGTAGCAGAAGACCGGGTCGGCCCACAGCTCGGTGACGCCGCCGTCGGGGGCGGCGAGGCGGTGGCGGACCACGGTGTCGTCGGCCGCGGGCGCGCAGCCGCCGAAGGCGTTGTCGAGGTCGAGCTCGCCGACCTTGCGCCCGCCGCGCAGGTCCAGCTGCCCCTCGACCGGGACAGCGGGGCCGGTCGGCAGCCCGCCGTCGAGCGGGACGGAGGTGGCCGCGGCCAGCGTCAGCACGCAGTCGTCGGTGGCGGCGTCGCCGGCGCGCAGGTACGGGTGCGCGCCCACGCCGAACGGGACGGCGTCGGTCCCGACGTTGCGGACCGTGTGGGTGACGGTCAGCCCGTCGGCCCCGACGGCGTAGATGACCGCGGTGTCCAGGGGCACCGGCCAGCCCGGTTGGACGGTGACGACGGCGTGCAGCGCGATGCTGTCGGCCGTCCGCTCGCCGGGCCGGTAGCAGACGTGGCGCAGCAGGCCGTGGATCGCGTTGCCCGCGGGCGGCTCGGTGAGCGCGAGCTGCTGGTCGGCGCCGTTCCAGCTCCAGCGCCCTGCCCGCGTCCGGTTGGGCCACGGCACCAGGACGTTGCCCATGCCGCGCGGCGGCCGCACCCCCTCGTCGAACGTCTCCACGAGGGCCCGCCCGCCCACGGTCAGCGACCGCAGCCCCGCACCGACCTCCGTCACGACCGCGACGGTCGAGGAGGAGCTGATCTCGAACTGCTCGCCCGTCGGGGGCATCGGTACCCGCACGCCGAGCACCCTACGACCAACGTGGCCGACGTGACCGTCCTCCCGAAGCCACGTCCTGGTCATCTGGCGCGCCTACGGTGAGGACGTGTCCTCCTCACGACGTCTGCGCGCGCTCATCACCAACGACGACGGCATCCACGCCCCCGGGCTGGCCGTACTGGCCGGGCTGGCCCGCGACGCGGGCTTCGACGTCACCGTGGCCGCGCCGCACCGGGACTCGAGCGGGGTCGGGGCGTCGGTGCTCGCGGTACGCGACGGCGGGGCCGTCCGGGCGTCGCGGCGCGCGCTGCCGGAGCTGGACGGCACGCCCGCCTGGGCGGTCGAGGGGCACCCGGCCTTCGTCGTCCACTCGGCGCTGCGCGGCTGGCTGGAGCCGGCGCCGGACGTCGTGCTCTCCGGGGTGAACGCCGGGGCGAACGTCGGCCGCTCGGTGATCCACTCCGGCACGGTCGGCGCGGCGCTCGCGGCCGGTCTGCACGGCCTGCGCGCCCTGGCCGTCTCGCTGGACTGCGGCGCGGCCCTGCCGCCGGACCCGCACTGGGACGCCGTGGCGGCCGTCCTGCCCGCCGTTCTCGACATCCTGCTGGGCTCCGAGGACGGCACGGTGCTCTCGCTCAACGTCCCCGACCGGCCCGTCACCGAGATGGAGACGCTGCGCGAGGCGCGCCTCGTGCCCTTCGGCCCGGCGAGGCTCGTGGTGCAGGCCGACGGGGACGGCGAGGAGGTGCTGCTGCGCCCGTCCGGCTCGATGCTCCCCGTCGCCGCCGACTCGGGGACCGACGTCGCCCTCCTCGCGGCGGGCCATCCGACGCTGACCCGGCTGGCGACGGTGACCGACCGCCCCGGCGTCCTGGACCCGGCGCTGCTGTGACCGGGCCGCAGGGGCATCATCACGCGATGCCCGACGATCAGACCAAGACCGACTGGCGGGCGCGGTTCACGCGGACGGTCGCCGAGGAGCTACGGGCCGGCGTCCGGTGTGGCGCGCTGACCCCGGGCGAGGCCGAGCTGCTGCTTTCGCGGTTGCGGGTGGTGGTCGACCAGGCCCTGGAGGCGTCGCCGCACTACGGCTGAGCCGCGGGGTCAGTGCCTGTCGTCGCCGGTCAGCTCCTGCTCCAGCCGGTCGGCCACCTCGACGACCAGCCGGAACGGGCGCTCGAAGCCGTCCAGCGCGGTGTCGCCGAGCGGGATCGAGTGGCGGAACAGCACCAGCCCGTGCTCGGCGACGACGCCGCCGGTCACCGGCTCGGCCGCGCGCTCGAGGAGGCGCGGCAGGTCCAGCTCGGCGACCTTCCCGACGGCCGAGGTGAGCTGCGCCCACGGGTGGCCGTCCTCGCCCGTCACCAGGCGGACGACGACGATCTGGCTGCGGTCGCCCGTCGTCGGCAGGTTGAACCACAGCTCGCCGTCCAGCTGCCGCATGATCTCGTACCGCACGCGCACGTACGAGATCAGCTCGTCCCAAGTAGCCACAACACCCTCCCGGTCCGCGCGGACCGTACCGCGACCCGGCTACAGGCCGAGGTGGCGGGCGATGAGCATGCGCTGGACCTCGGACGTCCCCTCGCCGATCTCGAGGATCTTGGCGTCGCGGTAGAACCGGCCGACGGCGGACTCGTTCATGAACCCGTAGCCGCCGAAGACCTGGGTCGCTGCGCGGGCGTTGTCCATCGCCGCGTTGGACCCGACGAGCTTCGCGATCGCCGCCTCCTTCTTGAACGGCTGCCCGGCCTGCATCCGCGCCGCGGCCGCCCACCAGGCCAGCCGCGCCGTGTGGGCGCGGACCTCCATGTCGGCGATCGCGAACTGGACCGCCTGGTAGCTGCCGATCGCGTGCCCGAACGCCTCGCGCTCGCGGGCGTAGCGCACGCTCTCGTCGACGCAGCCCTGGGCGAGCCCGGTGGCCAGGGCCGCGATCGCGATGCGTCCCTCGTCCAGGATCGACAGGAACTGCGCGTAGCCGCGGCCGCGCTCGCCGACGAGGTTCCTCGCGGGCACGCGCACGTCGTCGAAGTGCAGCTCCCGGGTGTCGGACGCGCACCAGCCGACCTTCGAGTACGGCGGCGCGACCGTGAAGCCGGGGGTGCCGGCCGGGACGAGGATGGACGAGATCTCGCGGTGGCCGGTCAGCGCGGTGACAGTCACCAGCGACGTGATGTCCGTTCCGGAGTTCGTGATGAACGACTTCGAGCCGTTGATCACCCACTCGTCGCCGTCGAGCCGGGCAGTGGTGCGGGTCGCGCCGGCGTCCGACCCGCCGCCGGGCTCGGTGAGGCCGAACGCGCCGAGCCGCTCGCCGGCCGCGAGGGCCGGGAGCCAGCGCTCCTTCTGCTCGTCGGTGCCGAACCGGTAGATCGGCATCGCGCCGAGCGAGACGCCGGCCTCGAGCGTGATCGCGACGGACGAGTCGACGCGGGCGAGCTCCTCCAGCGCGACGCACAGCGCCGTGTAGTCGCCGCCCATGCCGCCGTACTCCTCGGCGATCGGCAGGCCGAACAGGCCCATCGCGCCCATCTTGGCGACGATCTCGTAGGGGAACTCCTCGCGCTCGTAGAGCTCGCCGATGACGGGCGCGACCTCCTTGTGCGCGAACTCCTCGACGGTCGCGCGCAGCGCCGCGTGCTCCTCGGACAGGGTCAGGTCCATCAGCTCTCCGCCTTCCCGGTGACGTCCGCCTCGCCGGTGGCGTCGACGGTCAGCAGCACGTCCCCGCGCCCGACGGTCGCGCCGGCCTTGGCGCGCACGCTCCTGATCGTCCCGTCCACGGGGGCGGTGAGCACGTGCTCCATCTTCATGGCCTCGACGACGACGAGGCGTTGACCTGCGGTGACGGCGTCCCCGTCGGCGACCTCGACGACGGTGACGGTGCCGGGCATCGGCGAGCGCACGGGCCCGCCGTCCCCGGCCGCGTCCGCCTCGGCGGCGTCGAGGACCGTGCCCTCGCGGACCGCCCAGGCCCACCCGTCGCGGGAGAGCCAGACGGTGTCCCCGTCGCGGGCGACGGCGTAGGTGCGGGTGACCCCGTCCACGGTGACGGTGGCGGCGGTCCGGCTGGCGATCCCCCGACTCGGACTGGCTGAGACCCCGACTCGCGGGCAGCCCTGCCGCGAGTCGGGGTCTGGGCCAGCGCGAGTCGGGGCCTCCGCCATGTCGCACGGGAACCGGGTCGGCGTCGCCGACCGTCACGAGCGCGTCGGACGCCCGGCCGCGGGCCCGCACCTCGACGGCCTCGCCGCCGTCCACGGCCATCCGCCACGCCGTCCACGCCGGCTCGCCGACGCGCCAGCCGCCCGGCACGTCGAACGGGTCGACGACGGGGCCGCGCGGCTCCAGCGCCGCCAGCTCCAGCACGGCCGCGACGGGCAGGACGTCGGCCGGCAGCGGCACCGCGACCAGGTCGTCGAGGCGACGTCCGACGAGGCCGGTGTCCAGCCGGCCGGCGCGGACGTCGGGGTCGGCGAGCAGCGCCCGGAGGAACCCGACGTTGGTGCCCAGCCCGAGCAGCACGGTGCCGGCCAGCGCCGCGTCCAGCCGGGCCAGCGCCTCGTCCCGGTCGGCGCCGTGGGCGATGACCTTCGCCAGCATCGGGTCGTATGCGCTGCCGACGACACCGCCCGCGTCGACGCCGGCGTCGACACGGACGTCCTCGGGCCAGCGCAGGCCCAGGATCCGCCCGCCGGTCGGGAGGAACCCCGCCGCGGGGTCCTCGGCGTAGACGCGCGCCTCGACGGCGTGCCCGAGCGGCGTGAGCGTCGCGGGCCACGGCGCGACCTCCCCGGCCGCGACCCGCAGCTGCATCTCGACCAGGTCGACGCCGTACACGAGCTCCGTGACCGGGTGCTCGACCTGCAGCCGGGTGTTCATCTCCATGAAGTAGAAGCGGTCAGGGTCGTCCGCGCCGACGATGAACTCGACGGTGCCGGCCCCCCGGTAGCCGACCGCGCGTGCCGCCTCGACGGCCGCGGCGCCCATCGCCTCCCGCTGCTCCGCGGTCAGCAGCGGCGACGGCGCCTCCTCGACGATCTTCTGGTGCCGCCGCTGCAGCGAGCACTCGCGCTCGCCGAGGTGGATCGCGTTGCCGTGGGCGTCGGCCATGACCTGGATCTCGATGTGCCGCGGGTTGGTGACGAGCCGCTCGACGAGCAGCGTGTCGTCGCCGAAGCTCCCGCGGGCCTCGCGGCGGGCACTCGCGATCGCGTCGGCGAGCTCGGCCGCCCGGTGCACCTCGCGCATCCCCTTGCCGCCGCCGCCAGCGCTCGGCTTGAGCAGGACCGGGTAGCCGATCTCCGCGACGGCCCCGGCCAGCGCCTCGTCGTCGAGGCCCGCGCCGTCCGACCCGGGAACGACCGGCACGCCGGCCTTGGCCACGGTCTGCTTCGCGCGGATCTTGTCGCCCATGGCGTCGATCGCCGACGACGGCGGCCCGACGAAGCCGATGCCGGCCGCCTCGCAGGCGGCGGCGAACGCCGTGTTCTCCGAGAGGAAGCCGTAGCCGGGGTGGACCGCCTGCGCGCCGGAGCGTCGCGCGGCGTCGACGACGGCCTCGACGGACAGGTACGCCGGCGCCGGCCCGAGATGGACGGCCAGGTCGGCGGCGCGCACGTGCGGGGCGTCGGCGTCCGGGTCGGTGTAGACCGCGACGGAGCGGATCCCCAGCCGGCGCAGCGTGCGCAGCACCCGGACGGCGATCTCGCCGCGGTTGGCGACGAGGACGGTGTCAAACACGGCGGCCTCCTGGGTGAGGGTGGGCACGGGGGCCGGTGGCGGCGGGACGGGGCGGCGCGGGTGGGAAAGACATCGGCCTCACATCCGGAAGACGCCGAAGCCGCGCTCGGCCAGCGGGGCGTTCGCGGCGGCGGACAGGGCGAGGCCCAGTACCGTGCGGGTGTCGCGGGGGTCGATGACACCGTCGTCCCACAGCCGGGCCGTCGAGTAGTACGGGTGGCCCTGCCGCTCGTACTGGGCCCGGATCGCAGCGCCGTCCGAACCACCCGTCCCGGCGCCGGAACCGACGGTGCCGAGCACCGTCGCGGCCTGCTCGCCGCCCATCACCGAGATCCGGGCGTTGGGCCACATGAACAGCAGCCGCGGCGAGTACGCCCGCCCGCACATCGAGTAGTTCCCCGCCCCGAACGAGCCACCGATGATCACGGTGAGCTTGGGGACGCGGGTGGTCGCGACGGCCGTCACCATCTTCGCGCCGTGCTTGGCGATCCCGCCCGCCTCGTACTCGCGCCCGACCATGAACCCCGAGATGTTCTGCAGGAACACCAGCGGGACGCCGCGCTGGTCGCACAGCTCGATGAAGTGCGCGCCCTTCATCGCCGACTCGGAGAACAGGACGCCGTTGTTGGCGACGATGCCGACGGGATGGCCGTGGATGCGGGCGAACGCCGTGACCAGCGTCGTCCCGTACTCCGCCTTGAACTCGTGGTACCGCGAGCCGTCGACGACCCTGCTGATCACCTCACGGACGTCGTACGGGATGCGCGGGTCGGTCGGCACCACGTCGTAGAGCTCGGCGGGGTCGGCGAGCGGGTCCTCGGTCGGCGCGACGGCCCAGGGCCGGGGCGGGCGCGGGCCCAGCGTGGCGACGATCTCGCGCACGATCCGCAGGGCGTCGGCGTCGTCGCGGGCGAGGTGGTCGGTGACGCCGGAGACGCGCGCGTGCAGGTCGCCGCCGCCGAGCTCCTCGGCGGTGACGACCTCGCCGGTGGCCGCCTTCACCAGCGGCGGGCCGCCAAGGAAGATCGTCCCCTGGTTGCGGACGATCACGGCCTCGTCGCTCATCGCCGGCACGTACGCCCCGCCCGCGGTGCACGAGCCCAGCACGGCCGCGATCTGCGGGATGCCCTGTGCGGACATCGTGGCCTGGTTGTAGAAGATCCGCCCGAAGTGCTCGCGGTCGGGGAAGACCTCGTCCTGCGCGGGCAGGAACGCGCCGCCGGAGTCGACGAGGTAGACGCACGGCAGCCGGTTGGACAGGGCCACCTCCTGGGCGCGGAGGTGCTTCTTGACCGTCATCGGGTAGTACGTGCCACCCTTGACCGTCGCGTCGTTGGCGACCACGACGCATTCGCGGCCGCGGATCCGCCCGATGCCGGTGATCATCCCGGCGCCGGGGGCGTCGCCGCCGTAGAGGCCGTGCGCGGCCAGTGGGGACAGCTCCAGGAACGGGGACGAGGGGTCGAGCAGCCGGTCGACCCGCTCGCGGGGCAGCAGTTTCCCGCGCTCGACGTGCCGGGCCCTGGCCCGCTCGGAACCGCCCCGGGCCGCCGTAGCGAGCTGCTCACGCAGGTCGGCGACCAGGGCCCGGTGGACGTCGGCGCCGGTCGCGACGGGTGCGGCGGTCATGCGACGATGTTAACGTCCGTTAACATCGCGCGCAACGAGCGCCGCCGCCGGATTGCGCCACGTGGACACATATGGCTGTCTCCCAGCGCGGCGAGACAGCGATATGTGTCCATGTGGCGGGGCGGGAGGCGTGGGCGCGGGGCCGCTACCGTTGACGCGTGCGGGTGCTGCTGGTCGAGGACGAGGTGCCGCTGGCCGAGATGGTCCGCCGCGGCCTCGCGGCAGAGGGCCACTCGGTCGACGTCGTGCACGACGGCATCCGCGGCCTGGAGGCCGCGAGCACCGCCCAGCACGACGTCGTGGTGCTGGACATCATGCTGCCCGGGTTGTCCGGCTACCGGATCCTCGAGCGGCTCCGCGCCGCCCAGGTGTGGACGCCCGTGCTGATGCTGACGGCCAAGGACGGCGAGTACGACGAGGCCGACGCGTTCGACCTCGGGGCGGACGACTACCTCGTCAAGCCCTTCTCGTTCGTCGTGCTCCTGGCCCGGCTCCGGGCTCTGCTGCGCCGCTCGGGCGAGGCGCGCCCGGCGGTGCTGACGGTCGGCGACCTGACCCTCGACCCGGCCCGCCACCGCGTCGAGCGGGCCGGCACGGAGATCACCCTGACGCCGCGCGAGTTCGGCGTCCTCGAGCACCTCATGCGGCACGCGGGCGAGGTCGTGACGAAGACCGACATCCTGCGGGCGGTCTGGGACGCGCACTTCGAGGGCGAGGTCAACGTCGTCGAGGTCTACGTCGGCTATCTGCGGCGCAAGATCGACGTGCCGTTCGGCACGCGCAGCATCGAGACGCTGCGCGGGGTCGGCTACCGGATGGTCGACCCGGACTGAGCCCCCTGCTCGACCCGGGGGAACCCCCACGGCGTCGTGAGGGGGTCGCGACGGGCTTCGACGTCGGTGACCGGGGCCGGCCGGGGCCGGTCGGTGGTGGACCGGCGTGCCGGGACGGGCGGGACGGTGCTCGCGCCGGAGCCGTGCGGGTCGTCGCCGCCCGGGTCGTCATGGGCCGGGTCGTCACGGGCCGGGTCGTCGCCGCCCGGGTCGTCATGGGCCGGGTCGTCACGGGCCGGGTCGTCGCGGGCCGGGTCGTCGCGGGCCGGGTCGTCGCGGGCCGGGTCGTCGCGGGCCGGGTCGTCGCGGGCCGGGTCGTCGCGGGCCGGGTCGTCGCGGGCCGGGTCGTCGCGGGCCGGGTCGTCGCCGCCCGCAGCGCTGGCGGACCCGGCCGGGGAACCGACAGAGCCGGACCCGGCCGCATCGGCCCTCACCGCGCCCGACCCGGCCGTGGCGGAACCGACGACACCGGACCCGGCCCCGCCCCCGACCACGTCCACACCACGGGGGCCGACGACGGGGAGCCGCAGCGTCGGCGGGACATCGGCCGGATCGCCGCCCGCGGACGGTTCCCCGGTGCGGCCGGCGGCACCGGCGCGATCCGGACCCGAGCCGGCCTCGACCGCCGCTTTCCCGCCGTACGGCAAGCCGCCCGCCGGCGTGGGCGTCCGACCCGCCGGAACCTCGACCGCGCCCGACCGGTCCGCCGTCGGCGCGCCCGGGGTCCGCGCCGCGCCGGGGCGATCCCCCTCGACCGGCGTCCTGGCCGCGGGCACCCCGTTCCGGACGCGCCCGCCGTTCGACACCCGGCCGTTCGACACCCGGCCCCCGTTCCGGCCCGCGCCGCGCACCGACCCGTTCCGGCCGGCGGACTCCAGCGGAACCCCGCCGGTCGACGCACCTGCGTGACCGGCCTCGGCCGCGCCCGGCACCTCGCCGCCCGGCACCTCGCCGACCTGCGCTCCGCCGACCTCCGCTCCGCCGACCGGCGCTGCGCCGACCTCCGCTCCGCCGACCGGCGTCTCGTCCACCCGCGCCCCGTCGACCCGCACCCCGTCGACCTGCGCCCCATCGACCTGCGCCCCATCGACCTGCGCCCCATCGACCTGCGCCCCGTCGACCCGCGCCCCGTTCGCCCGTGCCCCCGCTCCGTTGACCCGCACCCCGTCGACCCGCGCCGCCGCTCCGCTGACCCGCACCCCGTCGACCCGCACCCCGTCGACCGCCGCCTCGTCCTCCGGCAGCTCGTCCTCCGGCAGCTCGTCGAGCGGCGGCAGCACCACCGCCGGCAGGCGCACCTGGAACAGCGCGCCACCACCCGGGGCGTCCCCGACCGTGACCGCCCCGCCGTGCGCCGCGACGACCTCGGACACGATCGCCAGCCCCAGGCCCGAACCACCGTCGGTGCGGGCGCGGGCGTCGTCGAGCCGCACGAACCGCTCGAAGACCCGCTCGCGATCGGCCGCCGGCACGCCCGGCCCGTCGTCGGCCACCGAGAGGACCGCCACGTCGTGCTCCCGCGTCACCGTGACGAGAACCCGGGAGCGCGCGTGCCGGCGGGCGTTGTCGACGAGGTTGCGCAGCACCCGGACGAGCTGGCTGCGGTCCCCGATGATCCGGACCGGCTCGGCGTGCACCTCGGTCGCGACGGAGCCGTCGGTCGGGCGCGACCGCTCGGCCTCGGCGACGTCGTCGAGGTCGACCTCGTCCCGGCGCGGCCGCATCCCCCGCTCGTCGGCCCGCGCGAGCAGCAGCAGGTCGTCGACCAGCCGGCCGATCCGCTCGGTCTCCCGCTGCAGCGCCCCCAGCGTCGAGGCGTCGTCGGCGCCGCCCGCGTGCATCAGCTCCAGCCCCGCCCGGATCGTCGCCAGCGGGCTGCGCAGCTCGTGGCTGGCATCGGCGACGAAGCGCCGCTGCTGGCCCTGGGCGTGCTCCAGCCGCGCGATCATGCCGTTCATCGTCTCGGCGAGCCGCCCGATCTCGTCGCGCGTCGGCGGCACGGGCACCCGCTGGGACAGGTCCTTCTCGCTCATCTCCGACACCCGCGTCCGCATCGCCTCGACCGGGCGCAGCGCCCGCCCCGCGAACACGTACGTCGCCGCTCCCGCGATGAGGATGAGCATCGGCACGCCCAGCAGCAGGCCCTTGAGCACGGTGTCGCGCGCCGCGTCCACCGGGCGGAGCAACCCGGCGTAGAGGACGACGTAGTTCGCCGACGGCGAGGTGGTGGTCGTGCCGCCGACGGCCGCGACGACGGCGTGGTGGGTCCAGCCGTCCTCACCCTTGACGAGGACGCTGTCGTCGACCATGACCTGCCCCGGCCGGGGCCGCAGCGACGACATCACGGCGTCGGTGGCCGCCGAGCTCGTGCGCGTCAACGTGTAGACGCCGGTGTCGTGCCGGGTGTAGTCGACGAGGATCTGGGCGATCTGGTCGTCGCCGCGCGCCAGCGCGTCGAGCGCCTCGACGGCGTTCTCCTTCGGGGTGTACACCGGGCGTCCACCGTCACCGTCCGGGTCGACGCGCCTGCCGTAGTTGCCGTGCATCCGGTCGGCGATGGCCTCGGCCCGCTGGACGGCGTCGTCCTGCACCGAGTGGGTCAGCGACCGGTCGACGAGCAGCACCAGCGCCGCCCCGCCGACGAGCAGCGCGATCGCGACGACGGCCGCCGCCGCCAGCGCGGACGCCACGCGCACGCCGATGCGGGCGCGCAGCCACCGCGGAGCCAGGGCCATCCGTCGAGAGTAGCCAGCGACACCTGTGGCGAGCCTGTGGCGGCTCGTGCCGCCGGGCTCCCGGACCTTACGCTGGACGGCGTGGCGGCTCCGGCGACGAGGTCCGGCTCCGGCCGGCGCGAGCAGATCCTCGCCGTCGCCGCGCAGCTGTTCGCCGAGCGCGGCTTCCACGGCGTGAGCATCGCCGAGCTGGGCGCGGCCGTGGGCGTCAGCGGGCCGGCGCTGTACCGGCACTTCCCCGGCAAGGAGGCGCTGCTGTCGGAGATGCTCGTCGGCATCAGCGAGCACCTGCTGGCCGGCGGCCGGGCCCGCACCGGCGGCGAGCCCCGCGACGTGCTGGAGGCGCTCGTCGAGTTCCACTCCGACTTCGCGCTCCGCGAGCCCGAGCTGATCGTCGTGCAGGACCGCGACCTGGCCAACCTGCCCGACCTGGCCCGCCGGAAGGTCCGCCAGCTGCAGCGGACCTACGTCGAGATCTGGGTCGACACGCTGCGCCGGCTGCACCCGGGGCTGACCGCGTCGGCGGCGCGCGTCGCCGCGCACGGCGCGTTCGGCCTGCTCAACTCGACCCCGCACACCGGGCGCTCCGCCGAGGCCGCCGCGCTGCTGCGCCGGATGGCGCTCACCGCGCTGCTGGAGCTCTGTTGACCGGGGCCGCGTCGACCGGGGCCGCATCGACCGGGGCCGCGCGGTGAAGGCGGTCTGGCCCGACGACGGGCCGGCCCCCGACGACCGGGTCGCGGCAGCCGCCACGCCCGGCGACCGGACCGCCGCCGCCGCACCGACCTGCGCGGCCGGGACCGGGTGTGCCCTCGCCGACCGGGCCCTCTCCGTCACGGAGGCGGCCGCGCGGGCCGGCGGGGCGGTCCTGGCCGCGACGGACCGCACCCGCGTCGACGTCACCTACAAGGACGCCCGCGTCGACGTCACGACCTCGGCCGACACCGCGTCCCAGGCGGCCGTCGTCGCGGTCCTGCGCTCCGCGTTCCCCGACCACGTGATCGTGGGAGAGGAGGGCACCGAGCCGGGGACGGACGCGCGGCACGTCTGGTACGTCGACGGCCTGGACGGCACGAGCAACTTCACCCACGGCCTGCCCTGGTACGCGGTGGCCGTCGCGCTGCACTGCTCCGGTCCCGGGTACGACGACGTCGTCGCGGGCGCCGTGCACGACCCGGTGCACGGCGAGCTGTTCCGCGCCGCCAGGGGGCGCGGCGCGACCGTCACCGTCGGGGACGGCCCGGCCAGGCCGCTGCGCGTCGCCGCGACGGCCGAGCCGGCCAGGGCCGTTGTCGTCACCCAGATCCAGTCCGCCGACCCGGCCCGGATCGCCCGGCACGCGCGGCTGGTCGAGACGCTCCTGCTCGCGACGGCCGGGGTGCGCTCGCCGGGCGCGCCCGCCCTGATCCTCTCCCACATCGCGGCCGGCCACTACGACGCCTATGTCGAGCGCGCGATGCCGCCGTGGGACATCAGCGCCGGGCGGGTGATCCTCGAGGAGGCGGGCGGGCGGGTGACCGACTTCGCCGGTATGCCCGTGACCAGCGCCGTCACCGACGTCGTCGCCACGAACGGGGCGGTCCACACCGCGCTGCTGGAGCTGCTGGCGTCGTCCCCCTAGCCTGCCCGAGGTCAGGAAAGCCACCTTCAGGACCGCAGATGGCAGGAAGGTGGCCTTGCTGACCCGGCCGCCCGCGACGTGCGACGATGGAGCCCCGTCCCAGCGGCGCGTGCGGGCCCCGACCTCGTCCCCGGAGGCCCCGTGACCGTCGAATCCGTCGCCGCCAGCTCCGGCCTCGTCTCCCCCGAGCGGCACGGCGCCCTGCGCGCCGACATCCGCCGCCTCTCCACCCTGCTCGGGCAGACCCTCGCCCACCACGGCGGGCCGACGCTGCTCGAGCTGGTCGAGCGCGTCCGGCGGACGAGCCGCGCGGCCGTCGAGACCGGGGACGACACGGCGATCGGCAAGGAGCTCTCCGGCCTCGACGCCGGCACGGCCGTCTCGCTCGCCAGGGCGTTCTCCCAGTACTTCCAGCTGGCCAACATCGCGGAGCAGCGCCACCGCGCCCGCGAGCTGCGCGGCCGCGCGCCGCTGCACCGCGTCCTGACCGAGCTGCGCGAGCTCGACCACGCCGAGGTCCAGGCCGTGCTGGAACGGCTGGAGCTGCGCCCGGTGTTCACCGCGCACCCCACCGAGTCGTCGCGCCAGTCGGTGCTCGCGATCCTGCGCAAGGTCGCCGTCGCGCTGGACGAGGAGGCCGGGGACGACCGGCTCGGCGCGCTCGTCGAGCTGCTGTGGCAGACCGACGAGCTGCGACCGGGCAAGCCGACGGTCGTCGACGAGGCGAAGGCGATCGGCTGGTACCTGGAGCAGCTGGGCCGGGGCGCCGTGCCCGACCTGCTCGGCGAGTTCGAGCGCGAGGTCGCCGCAGCCGGGTTCACCGTGCCGACAGGCGCCCGGCCGCTGGTGCTGGGCAGCTGGGTCGGGGGTGACCGCGACGGCAACCCGAACGTCACCCCGGCCGTCACGCGCGAGGTGCTGGAGCTGTACGCCGACCGCGCGCTGCGCATCCACGAGGGCCTGGTCGAGGACCTCGTCCAGGAGCTGTCGATCTCCACCCGGGTCATCGGCGTCTCCGAGGAGCTGCGCGCCTCGCTGGCGCGCGACCGGCGCGCGCTGCCCGGCGTCCACGAGCGGTTCGTCCGGCTCAACGGGAACGAGCCGTACCGGTTCAAGCTCTGCTACGTCCAGGCGAAGCTCGCCAACACCCGCGAGCGGATCAGCACCGGCCGGCCGCACGACCCCGAGCGCGACTACCTCGGCCCGGACACCTACGTCGAGGACCTGGCCGTGCTGGACCGCTCGCTGCGCGCGCACCTGGGCGAGCGGATCGCCGACGGCCTGCTCGCCCGCGCCCTGCGCACCGCCCGCGCGCTGGGGCTGCACCTGGCCGAGCTGGACCTGCGCGAGCACTCCGCGCGTCACCACGCCGCGCTGGGCGCCGTGTACGACGCGCTCGGCGAGCTCGACAAGCCGTACGCGCAGCTGACGCGCGCCGAGCGGACGGAGCTGCTGGCCGGCGAGCTCGACGGCGGCCGGCCGCTGATCCGCCGCCACTACGGCCTGCCAGAGGGCGCGCGGGACGTGCTGGCCACGTTCGACCTGCTGCACGAGGTCCAGCACGAGTTCGGCCGCGAGGTCGCGCAGACCTACATCGTGTCGATGTGCCAGGGCGTCGACGACCTCCTGGCCGTCACCGTGCTCGCCCGCGAGGCGTTCATGGTCGAGCTGCGCAACGACCCGCGCAGCTCGATCGACCTCGTGCCGCTGTTCGAGACCGTCGAGGAGCTGTCGCAGGCCGGAGTGCTGCTCGACGAGCTGCTGTCGGTCCCCGGCTACCGCCGCCAGGTCGCCAACCGCGGCGACCTGCAGGAGGTCATGCTCGGCTACTCCGACTCCAACAAGGGCGCCGGGATCACGACGTCGCAGTGGGAGATCCACCGCGCGCAGCGGCAGCTGCGCGACATCGGCGCCAAGCACGGCGTCCACCTGCGCCTGTTCCACGGCCGCGGCGGCTCGGTCGGGCGCGGCGGCGGACCGGCGGCGCAGGCCGTCATGTCGGCGCCGTTCGGGACCGTCGACGCGACGATGAAGCTGACCGAGCAGGGCGAGGTCGTCTCCGACAAGTACTCGCTGCCCGCACTCGCGCACGACAACCTGGAGCTGCTGCTCGCCGCGGTGCTGGAGGCGACGCTGCTGCACCAGTCGTCGCGCTGGGACGACGCGACCCTGGAACGCTGGGACGCGACGATGGACGTCGTCAGCGGGGCGGCGCGCGCGGCCTACCGGAGCCTGGTGGAGCACCCGGGGCTGCCGGAGTTCTTCTCGTCGGCGACCCCGGTCGACGAGCTGGGCGAGCTGAACGTCGGCTCCCGGCCGTCCCGGCGGCCGGGCCAGGGGGCGGCGACGCTGGACGACCTGCGCGCGATCCCCTGGGTGTTCGGCTGGACGCAGACGCGGATGGTCGTGCCGGGCTGGTTCGGGCTGGGCAGCGGGCTGCGGGCGGCGCGCGAGGCCGGGCTTTCGGGTCAGCTCGACGAGATGCGCGAGTGGGCGTTCTTCACGAACCTGCTCGGCAACGTCGAGATGACGCTGGCCAAGACCGACCTGCGGATCGCCGAGCACTACGTCTCGGCGCTCGTCGACCCGGCACTGCACGGGATCTTCGACGCGATCCGGGCCGAGCACGCGCTGACGCGGTCCGAGGTGCTCGCGCTGACCGGCTCGCGGCAGCTGCTGGACCACCATCCGGTGCTGCGCAACACGCTGTCGGTGCGCAACGCCTACCTGGAGCCGCTGCACCACCTGCAGGTGGAGCTGCTGGCGCAGCGGCGGGCGGGCGGGACCGACCCGGACCTGCACCGGGCGCTGCTGCTGACGATCAACGGCATCGCGGCGGGCCTGCGCAACACGGGCTGAGGCCGGGCGGGGCGGGTCGAGCACCTCAGCCCCGAAGCTGACGAACGGCACTTTCGTCACATAGGTGCTCACGAAAGTGCCGTTCGTTGGGTCCGGTCAGGTCCTCGCCGGCTCCCGCAGGTCCGCGTGTGCCGTCTCGGGCGCGAACCACAGCGCCACCAGCGTCACGACGACCATCGCCAGCACGTACCACGCGACGGCGAACGGCGTCCCGGTCGCCGCGGCCAGCGCGATCGACACCAGCGGCGCGATGCCGCCCCCGAGCACGCCCGCGATCTGGTACCCCATCGACGCGCCGCTGTAGCGCAGCTCGGTGGAGAACAGCTCGGCGATGAACGCCGCCTGCGGGCCGTACATCGCCGCGTGCGTCACGAGCGCGACGACCGTCGTCAGCACGATCACGAGCGTGCTGCGCGTCGCCAGCAGCGGGAAGAACGCGAACGCCCACACACCCGCCGCGGCGGCGCCGACCGCGTAGACGGGCCGGCGGCCGTACCGGTCCGACAGCGCCCCGAACAGCGGCACCAGCACGAGCTGGCACGCCGACGCGACCAGCACCGCGTCGAGCGCGACGGCCCGCGGCAGCCCCAGGTTCGTCGTGACGTAGGTGAGGATGTAGAGCGTGAAGGTGTAGAAGGCGACGTCGGTCCCGACGCGCGCGCCCATCGCGACCAGCAGGCCGCGCGGGTGCCGCCGGACCACCTCGACCAGCGGCATCCGCCGCTGCTCCCCGGCCTCCTCGACCTCGGCGAACAGCGGGCTCTCCGCGATCGTGGTGCGGACCCACAGGCCGACGAGCACCAGCAGTCCCGACAGCAGGAACGCGACCCGCCAGCCCCACGCGAGGAACGCGCCGGACGGCAGCGCCACCGAGAGCACGCCCAGCACGCCGGCGGCCAGCAGGTTGCCCGCCGGGACGCCGACCTGCGGCCAGCTGGCGTTGAGGCCGCGCCGGCGGGCGTCGCCGTGCTCCAGCGCCATGAGGACGGCGCCGCCCCACTCGCCGCCCAGGCCGAACCCCTGCAGGAACCGCAGCACGACGAGCAGGATCGGCGCGAGGACCCCGACCGCGTCGTACGTCGGGAGGCAGCCGACGAGGAACGTCGCGGCCCCCATGATCATCAAGGTGGCGACGAGGACCCGCTTGCGGCCCCCACGGTCGCCGAGGTGGCCGAACACGATGCCGCCCAGCGGGCGCGCGGCGAACCCGACGGCGTAGGTGGCGAAGGCCAGCAGCGTGCCGACGAGCGGGTCGAACGTCGGGAAGAACAGCTTGTTGAAGACGAGCGCGGACGCCGTGCCGTACAGGAAGAAGTCGTACCACTCCAGCGACGTCCCGATCAGGCTCGCGACGATCACGCGGCGGGGTGCGGGGGTGTGCTCGGTTCCGGTCATCTCGGCCTTCCCGCGGTCGGTGTCCGTTCCTCTGCTTCCGTGCTCCTGCATGAGTGCTCCCGGGCCGTGCCCCGAAGCCGCGCCGGCCGTCGGGGCGCACATCTGGTTGAACAATCCTTCACTGTTTCGTTCAACAATCCTCTCAACTAGGCTGCGGCCGTGGCGGTTCAGGAGCTGGCGGCCGACCGCGTCCTGATCGGCCGGACGAGCCGGGCCGAGCAGGTCGCGGCCGTGCTGCGGGCGCGCATCGCCGCGGGCTGGTTCCGACCCGGTGACCGGCTTCCCGAACACGAGATCGCCGAAACGCTCCGGGTCTCCCGCAACACGCTGCGCGAGGCGTTCCGCCTGCTCGGCCACGAGCGGCTGCTGGTGCAGGAGCTCAACCGCGGCTCGTTCGTCCGCGTGCCGGCGCCGGCCGACGTCGTCGACCTCTACCGCGTCCGCCGCACGATCGAGTGCGCCGTCGTCGCCGGCGTCGCCGCCCCGCCCGGGCCCCCGCTGCTGGCGCCGATCACGGCCGCCGTCGACGCCGGCCGCCGCGCCCTCGCGGAGCGCGACGGCCGGGCGCTGGGCACCGCCGACGTCGACTTCCACCAGGCGCTCGTCGCGCTGGCGGACAGCCCCCGGCTCGACGAGCTGATGCGCGGCCTGCTCGCCGAGCTGCGGCTCGTCGTCCAGGTCATGGACAACCCGCGCTGGTACCACGAGCCGTGCCTGCCGCGGAACGAGCGCATCGTCGACGCGCTGGCGGCCGGCGACGGGCCCGGCGCGGCCGAGCAGCTGCGGGAGTACCTGACCGACGCCGAGCAGCAGCTCGTCGAGGCCTACACGAACCGGGGCACGAACCGGGGCACGAACCAGAGCACGAGCCGGAGGCGACCGTGAACCTCCTCGACCTCAACGCCGACGTCGGAGAGTCGTTCGGCCGGTGGACCCTCGGGGACGACGACGCGATGCTCGACGTCGTCAGCTCGGCCAACGTGGCGTGCGGCTTCCACGCCGGTGACGCCACGACGCTGCGCCGGACGTGCGCGCGGGCCGCGGGCGCGGGCGTCGTCGTCGGCGCGCAGGTGTCCTACCGGGACCTCGCCGGGTTCGGGCGACGCTTCATCGAGATGAGCCCGGTCGAGCTGGCCGACGACGTGCTCTACCAGCTCGGCGCGCTCGACGGGCTCTGCCGCGTCACCGACTCGCGCGTCGCCTACGTCAAGCCGCACGGGGCGCTCTACAACGCGGCCATCCACCACGAGGCCCAGGCCGCGGCGGTCGTGGCCGCCGTGCGGGACTACGACGCGACGCTGCCGGTCCTCGGGCTGCCCGGCTCGCGGCTGCTGGCCGCGGCGCAGGACGCGGGGCTGCGGGCGGTGCCGGAGTTCTTCGCCGACCGCGCGTACACGCCCGAAGGAACGCTGGTGCCGCGCTCCGTCGAGGGCGCGGTGCTGCAGGACGTCCCGGCGGTCGCGGCGCGTGTCGTCCGGATGGCGACCGACGGGGTCGTGGCGGCGATCGACGGCACGGAGGTGCCGATGGACGCCGACTCGGTGTGCGTGCACGGCGACTCCCCCGGCGCGGTCGACATGGCCCGGGCGGTCCGGGAGGCGCTGCGGGAGGCCGGCATCGGGATCGGCGCCTTCGCGTGACGGGGCGGCCCGGCGCGGGGCAGGGAGCGGGCCCGGTGCCGGGCGGCGACCGGGCCGAGAGCGGCGGCGACCGGGCCGAGAGCGGCGGCGTGGCCGAGGGCTCGGGGGCGGGCGGGGGACGACGCGGCGGTGGCCGGTCCGGCCGCTGGGCGACGCCGCGCTGCTCGTCGAGGTCGACGACCTGCCCTCGATCTGGGCGCTCGCGGAGGCGGCGCGCGGCCTGCCCGACGTCGTGGACGTCGTCCCCGGCGCGGAGACGGTCCTGGTCACGGTCGAGGCGGGAACGGACCTCGGCGCCCTCACCCGCGCCCTCGCCGAGCTGGACCCGGACCCGGCCGCAGCCGGGTCGGACGCCGCCGAGGTCGCGATCCCGGTCCGCTACGACGGGCCCGACCTCGACCGGGTCGCCGAGCTCACCGGCCTGTCCGTCGAGGAGGTGATCGACGCCCACACGGGGACGCCATGGCGTGTCGCGTTCGCCGGCTTCGCTCCGGGATTCGGCTACCTGGTCGACGGCGACCCGAGGCTTCAGGTCCCCCGCCGGGACGAGCCGCGCACGCGCGTGCCCGCCGGCGCGGTCGGGCTGGCCGGGTCGTTCAGCGGCGTCTACCCGCGGGCGAGCCCCGGCGGCTGGCAGCTCCTCGGCCACACCGACACCGTGCTGTGGGACGCCGACCGGGACCCGCCCGCCCTGCTGGGACCGGGCGCCCGCGTCCGCTTCCGCCGGGCTTCCGCCGACCCCGCTGCACCCGCCCCCACCGATCACGCCCCCGCCCGCCATGTGGACACAGATGGCGGCCGGGGGGCGCCCGCTGCCGACCAGATGTGTCCACATGGCGCGGAGGACGGGGCGGTCGAGATCGTCGCCGTCGGATCGCTCGCGCTCGTGCAGGACCTCGGCCGGCCCGGCCACGCCGCGGTCGGGGTGCCGCGTTCCGGCGCAGCCGACCGCGCCGCCCTGCGCCTGGCCAACCGGCTCGTCGCGAACGCCGAGGACGCGGCCGGCATCGAGGTGCTGCTCGGCGGGTTGGTCGTGCGCGCCCGCCGGCTCCTGACGGTCGCGCTCGCCGGGGCGGCGGCACCCGCCGCCGTCGACGGCACCCCGGTCGGCCACCACGCCGTCCTCACGCTGCGGCCGGGCCAGACGCTGAAGCTCGGCGTCCCGGACGCCGGGCTGCGGACGTACCTGGCCGTCCGGGGCGGGCTCGCCGCCGTGGCGACCCTCGGCTCGCGCGCGACCGACACCCTCTCCGGCCTGGGCCCCGACCCGCTCCGCGCGGGCGACTTGCTGCCGGTCGGCCCGGAGCCCGACGGCTGGCCGCTCGTCGACGTCGCGCCCGTCGCGCCGCCGCCGGGCGGGACGGTCACGCTGCGCGCGCGCCCCGGCCCACAGGCCAGCTGGCTCACCGACCCGGACGCGCTGGCGGGCACGTCCTGGACCGTGTCCAGCGAGAGCGACCGCGTCGGCCTGCGGCTGGCCGGGGAGCCCCCGGCCCGCCGCGACGGCGAGCTGCCGAGCGCCGGCATGGTGCGCGGCGCGGTGCAGCTGCCGCCGGGCGGTGAGCCCGTCATCCTGCTGGCCGACCACCCTGTCACGGGGGGCTATCCGGTGGTCGCCGTGGTGCTCGACGCCGACGTCGACCGGGCCGCTCAGCTGCGCCCCGGCCAGCCCGTCCACCTCGCGCTCACCCCGCGCTGAGCCCCGCGACGGCACACACCGCGGTGCGACGGCACCCATAGCGGCCGACCGGGTCGCCGATCACGGGCTCGGTCAGGCCCGACCCGCTGCCGCCTCCTGGGCGTCGATGATCGAGGGCAGGCTCGTCTCGATCCAGTCGAGCAGCCCGACGAGCCGGTCCGTGACGCCGCGGCCGAGCGCCGAGAGCCGGTAGGTCACCTGCGGCGGGGAGGTCGGAGCCACCTCGCGCACGACGAACCCGTCGACCTCCAGAGTGCGCAGGGTCTGGCTGAGCATCTTCTCGCTCACACCGTCGATCTCCCGGCGCAGCGCGCTGAACCGCAGGTCCCGGCCCTGCAGCGCCGCCAGAACGAGCACCGCCCACTTACCGGTCACATGCGCGAGCACCGAACGGCTCGGGCACGTGCTGCTGAACACGTCGCCGCGCACCTCAGCTCCTCACCTTCAGGTACGTACTTACGAATCGTAAGCTCTGCGGCGTACGGTGGCCAGCATGATCACTGTTACGGGCGCGACCGGCCGGCTGGGCCGCGTCGTCGTCGAGGACTTGCTCACCCGCGTCCCGGCCGACGGGCTGACCGTCGCCGCGCACACCCCGGCCAAGGCCACCGACCTCGCCGAGCGCGGCGTCCGCGTCGTCGCCGGCGACTACGACGACCCCGACTCCCTGCGCGCCGCCTTCGCCGGCACCGACGTCCTGCTGCTCGTCTCCTCCCCCGACACGACATCGGGCACCCGGCCGCGCCAGCACGGCACCGCGATCGACGCGGCGAAGGCCGCCGGCGTCGGTCGGATTGTCTACACCAGCGCGCTCGGCGCGCAGGGCGGCCCCGGCTTCCTCGCCGACCACGGCGAGACCGAGGACCTGCTCGCGGCGTCCGGTGTCCCGCACACGCTGCTGCGCAACACGTTCTACACCGAGGCCGTCGTCAACCCGGGCCTGCGCGACGCCGTCGCGGCCGGCGAGCTGCGCGGCGCCGACGGCGGCGTTGCCGTCAACTTCGCGCCGATCCGCGAGCTGGCGCTGGCCGCGTCGACCGTGCTGACCGGCGACGGACACGTCGGCGCGACCTACGAGCTGCGCGGGCCGCTGTTCACGCTCGCCGAGCTGGCGGCGACCGTCGCCGAGGTCTCCGGCCGGCCGGTCGCCTACCGGGCCGTCAACGCCGACGAGCTGGGCCCGGCCGCGTTCGTCCACGAGCTCATCGCGTCGGGCCTGTTCGCCGAGCCCGCGCCCGACCTGGAGAAGCTGCTGGGCCGCCCCGTCACGCCGCTGCGGGAGCTGGTCGCCGCCGCCCTGTCGTAGCCCGATCAGTCGGTCGCGAGGCCGGCGTGCTGCGCGCGCAGGTCCCGCTTGAGGATCTTGCCGCTGGGGTTCTTGGGCAGGGCGTCGGCGAGCACGACGTACTTGGGCCGCTTGAACCCGGCGAGCTTCTCGCGCGCGTGCGCGTGCACCACGTCCTCGGTCAGGTCCGTGCCCGCCTTCGGGACGACGACGGCGGTGACGGCCTCGATCCAGGTCGGGTGGGAGATGCCGAACACGGCGACCTCGGCGACGCCGTCGAGCTGGTAGATCGCCTCCTCGACCTCGCGGGACGCGACGTTCTCGCCGCCGGTCTTGATCATGTCCTTCTTGCGGTCGACGACGGAGAGGTACCCGTCCTCGGTCATGACGCCCAGGTCGCCGGAGTGGAACCAGCCGCCCGCGAACGCCTCGGCCGTCTTCTCCTCGTTCTCGTAGTAGCCCAGCGCGGCGTGCGGGGACCGGTGGACGATCTCGCCGACGGTCCCGGGCGGGACCGGGTTGCCGTCGTCGTCGACGAGCAGCGTCTCGACGTTGATCGCCGCGCGCCCGGCGGAGCCCGCGTGCGGCAGCTGCTCCTCCGGGCGCAGGATCGTCGCGAGGGGGGACATCTCGGTCTGGCCGTAGAAGTTCCAGAACCGGACGTCGGGCAGCCGCCGCTGCAGCTCCTTGAGCACCTCGACGGGCATGGGTGACGCGCCGTAGTAGCCCTTGCGGAGCGAGGAGAGGTCGCGGGTGTCGAAGTCGGGATGGCGCAGCAGCGAGATCCAGACCGTCGGCGGGGCGAACAGCTTCGTGGCCCGCTCGCGCTCGACGGTCGCGAGCAGGGCGGCCGGGTCGGGCGCGGGCAGGATGATGCTGGTCGCGCCGAGGTAGACGTCGACGGAGAAGAAGCAGTCCAGCTGCGCGCAGTGGTACATCGGCAGGGAGTGGACCTCGACGTCGTCCGCCGTCATCCCGCCGTCGATCACGCACGAGACGTACTGGCTGATCAGCGAGCGGGAGCCGAGCAGGACACCCTTTGGCCGCGACTCGGTGCCGGAGGTGTACATCAGCCGCAGCGGGTCGTCGTCGGCGACGGCGACCTCGGGGTCGTCGGTCGGGCCGGCCGACCACCAGCCGTGTACGTCCTCCCAGCCGTCGCGGGCGTCGCCGATGCAGCCCTTGACCGCGATCGCCGTGCCGGCCATCGCCCGCTCCGCCGTGTCGGCGAGCGCGTTGTCGGCGACCATCGCCGTCGCGCCGGAGTGGCTCAGGATGAACGCGATCTCTTCGGCGTTCAACATGAAGTTGACCGGCACGAGGACGACGCCGAGGCGGGCCGTGGCGAACGCCAGCACGGCGAAGGTCCACGAGTTGCGCGCGAGCAGCGCGAGCCGGTCGCCCTTGGCCAGTCCGCGGGCGCCCAGCGCGGCGGCGGCGCGGTTGACGGCCGTGTCGAACTCGGCGTAGGTGTAGCGGTCCTCGCCGTACACGACCGCGAGCTTGGCGGGGACGCGCTGCGCGGTGCGGCGCAGCAGGTCCCCGATCGCGTGCTGGCGGGCCCGGGCGATCGCGGCGGCGGTGTCGGCGCTGAACACGCGTCGATCATCTGGTCAGGACAGGTGCGTCCGCAACCACGCGACGGCCAGGCGGTCGACGTCGGCGGCGCACGGCAGCGGCCGTTCCGCGTCGTCGGCGAGGGCGTGCCCCATGCCGGGGACGGTGACGAGGTCGACGCGGGCCGGGTCGGCGTAGCGCGCGGCCAGCGCGTCCCGCAGGGCGGCCGCCGGCGCGCGGACGCCCCGCTCGTCGTCGTCCTCGCCGACGACGATCCGGACCGCGGGTGCGCGCTCGGCCGTCTCCGCGGCGCGGGCGACGTAGTCCATCCGGTCGGCGACCCGCTCCGCGGCGGCGTTCCACGGGTAGGCCATGCCGAAGCGGCGCTCGTTGACGGCGACGATCGCGCGCAGCTGGGTGAGCGGGCTGGCCAGGACCGCGGCGACGACGTCCGGGCGGGCGATCGCGACCTCCTGGGCCACGGCCGAGCCGTGCGACCCGCCAAGGACCGCGAGCGGGCCGTCGCCGAACCCGAACCGCCGCGCCAGCTCGGCGTATGCGTCCGGGAACTCGGCGACGGCCTGCTCGGTGACCGGGCCGAAGAGCAGGTTGACGGCGTCCTGGGCGCCGCGGCGGAAGTACTCCTCCTGGCCGGGGCTGCGCGCGCCGTGCAGGGGCAGGCCGAGGTAGATGCGCCAGGCGTCGAGGCCGGTGAGCGGCAGGGCGGCGGCGAGGCCCTCGTTCGTCCGTGGCGGGTCGGCGAGGTGCCAGGCGGCGACGACGGGCGTGTCCGGTCGCGGGGTGAGCGGCGGGAGGGCGGTGAACGGGACGCCTGCGGTGGTGGTGCCGTCGAGGGGCGCGTCGATGATTTGCACACCGTACAGCTTAGTTGGACGGTGTACAGTTGGCAACGTGGCGACCCGCGGGCCCGGCCAGCGCGCCGGGCTGACCCGCCCCGCCGTCCTGGACGCGGCACGCGACCTGCTGGCGTCCGAGGGGCTCGGGGGGCTGACGATGCGGGCGCTGGCCCGGCGGCTGGGTGTCGCCCCGAACGCGGTCTACAGCTACGTGCCGACGAAGACGGACCTGGTCGACGCGCTGCTCGACGACCTGCTGGCGACGGTCGAGGCTCCCCCGCCGGACGTGGCGGACCCGGTCGAGGGGATCGCGACGATCATGCGCTCGAGCTACGAGGTGCTGCTGACCCGGCCCGACCTGGTGCCCGTCGCCCTCGCGCGGCAGGGCTCGCGGGGCCCGAACGCCGTGGCGCTCGGCGTGCGGATGGACGCGCTGCTCGCGCGGGCGGGGGTGCCGGCCGACGCCGTGCCGTCCGCGCGCCGGTCGCTGATCGTGCACGCGATCGGGTCGGCGGCGTTCGCGGCGGGTGCGGCGGACGGCGACAACCCGGTGCCGGCGGCGACGACCCGCGCGGACTTCGACCGCTCCCTGGCGTGGCTGCTGCGGGGCATGACGCGAGTCGGGGCCTGAACCAGCCCGAGTCGCGCCCTGGACCAGACCACGTTGCGCCTGAACCAGCCCGCGAGTCGGGGTCTGAACCAGCCCGAGTCGCGCTCTCCACCAGACCACGCCGCGCTTCCCGGCCGGCACGCGCGGCCCCCCGCCGGCACACCCACGTCTGACGGTCGGGGCTCGGCCACCTCCCGACGCCGGACGATGGGTGACGAGCTGGCCGAGCCCGCAACTCGCCCTGTCCCAGACCCCGACTCGCGGCATGGCTGAGCGCGCAACTCGGCCTGGCGGAGACCCCGACTCGCGGTGGGCCAGGCCCCGACTCGCGGTCAGGCGCTGGTCAGGACCCGCACCCCGGCCTCCGTGACGGCCACGGTGTGCTCCGCGTGCGCGGCCCGCGAGCCGTCGGCCGTGCGGATCGTCCAGCCGTCGGCGTCGTGGCGGTAGTCGTCACGCCCGCCCGCGAGCAGCATCGGCTCGATCGCGATGACCAGGCCCGGCTGCATCGGGAAGCCCTTGCGCCGCTTGCCCTCGTTGGGCACGTGCGGGTCCTCGTGCATCGACCGGCCGACGCCGTGCCCGCCGTGGTCGGCCAGCATCCCGTACTTCGCGGCGCGCGCGACCCGCCCGATCGCGTACCCGACGTCGCCCAGCCGCCCACCCGGCCGCACCGCGTCGATCCCCGCGGCGAGCGACCGCTCGGTCGTCTCGATCAGCGCGAGGTCGGCCGGGTCGGCCGGATCCCCGACGACGGTGCTGAACGCCGCGTCGGCACACCAGCCGTCGAGGTGCACCGCGAAGTCGACCGACAGCAGGTCCCCCGGCTCCAGCGGCACCAGGTTCGGGACGCCGTGCACGACGGCGTCGTTGACGCTGATGCACGTGACCCCCGGGTAAGGCCCGGGCGCCCACCGCGGGTGGTAGCCGCGGAAGCTCGACACCGCGCCGGCGTCGGCGATCATGTCCGAGGCGATGTCGTCGAGCCCGACCGGCGTCAGGCCCGGCGCGGCCTTCGCCCGCAGCGTCGCGAGCACGCGGGCCACGACCTGCCCGGCCGCGGCGATGGCGTCGATCTCACCGGACGTCTTCAACTCGATCACACGATAACTATACCGGTATTATCATCGATGTCATGGTCCGCCTCCCCCTCACTCCGGCCGAACGCGCCCGCGGCGAGCGCCTCGGCGCGCTGCTGCGCGCCGCGCGGGGTGAGCGGAACATCACCGAGGTGGCCCTGACGGCGGGGATCTCGGCCGAGACGCTCCGCAAGATCGAGACCGGGCGGATACCGACCCCGGCGTTCTTCACGGTCACAACGCTGGCCCGCGTGCTCGGCCTGTCGCTGGACGTCCTGCTCGACGACGTCCAGCACCCGGCCCCGGGGACCGACGCGGTCGCCCAATCGGGCTGACGGGCGCGCCGGGCGGCGCGGCCGTCACGGCAGCCGCAGGACGATCTTGCCCCGCGCGTGGCCGCTCTCGACGGCCCGCATCGCCTCCGCCGCCTGCTCGAACGGCAGCACCTCGCCGACGAGCGGGTCGAGCTCGCCCTTCGCGACGAGCGCGGCGAGGGCGTCGAGGACGGCCGTCGAGCGGTCGCGGACGACCTCGTCCCCGCCCAGCGCCTTGACCAGCGGCTTGTCGGCGACCGAGCGCAGCCGCCCCGGCGGGCAGAGCCGGGCCACCGCGCGGAGGGCGTCACCGCCGACGAGGTCGAACACCGCGTCCACCGCCTCGCTCGCAGCACCGGGCAGGACCGGCTCCGCGCCGAGCCCGGCCAGTAGCTCGTGCTTGCCCGCGCTCGCGACGCCGACCACCCGCAGCCCGCGGGCCCGCGCGAGCTGGACGGTGGCGACGCCGACGCCCCCGCCCGCGCCGTTGACGAGCAGGGTGGCACCGGCCGGGAGGTCCAGCCCGTTCAGCGCGTCCCAGGCCGTCCCGGCGGCGACGGGCAGCGCGGCGGCGTCCTCCGGCGTGACGGTCGGCGGCCGGTGCGCGGCGAACGACGCGGTCACGACGGCGAGCGGGGCGAAGCCGCCGACCATGTCCGGGCACCCGCCGAACACCTCGTCGCCGACGGTGAGACCGGCCACGTCCGGCCCGAGCGCGGCCACGGTGCCCGCTACCTCGCGGCCCAGCACGGCCGGAGCGACGTCGCCGTAGGACCCCTCGCGCAGGCGCCAGTCCCCGGGGTTGACCGCGGCCGCCCGGACCCGGACGACGATCTCGTCCGGACCGGCCGCCGGCTCGGGCACGTCGAGGAACGCCTCCTGCTCCGGCCCGCCGATCGCGTGGAACCCGTACGCCCTCACCGACCCATCCCCTTCACGTCCGCAACCGCACCCTTCCCGACCGCCCGCACGCCACCCGTCGTCATGCGACCGCCGCCCGCAGGCCCGCCAGCCGGGACACGGCCTCGGCCAGCACCTCGTCGCGCTTGCAGAACGCGAACCGGATGAGCGTCCGGCCGAGGTCGGGGTCCACGCAGAACACCGAGACCGGCACCGCGGCCACCCCCACGAGCTCCGGCAGCCGCCAGCAGAACTGCGCCCCGTCCGTCACCCCCAGCGGCGTCGCGTCGGTGACGACGAAGTACGTCCCCGCCGTCGGGAAGACGGTGAACCCGGCCGCACGCAGCCCGTCCGAGAGCAGGTCGCGCTTGCGCTGCAGGGACCCGGACAGCTCGGCGTAGAACGTGTCGGGCAGCGCCAGCGCGGTCGCGATCGCCGGCTGGAACGGCGCCCCGGACACGTAGGTCAGGAACTGCTTGGCCGCCTTCACGTCCGCGACGAGCGCGCCCGGCCCGCTCACCCAGCCGACCTTCCAGCCCGTGACGGAGAACGTCTTGCCCGCCGAGGAGATCGTCAGCGTCCGCTCGGCCATGCCGGGCAGCGTCGCCATCGGCACGTGCCGGCGCCCGTCGTAGAGCATGTGCTCGTAGACCTCGTCCGTGACGACCACAGCGCCCGCCTCGGCAGCGAGCGTCCCGATCTCGGTGAGCGCGGCGGCGTCGAACACCGCGCCCGTCGGGTTGTGCGGGGTGTTGAGCAGCACCATCCGGGTCCGCGGCGAGAACGCGGCACGCAGCTCCGCAGGGTCGTAGCCGAAGTCCGGCGGACGCAGCGGCACGGGCTTCAGGACGGCCCCGGCCAGCGCGACCGTCGCGGCGTACGAGTCGTAGAACGGCTCGAAAGCGACCACCTCGTCGCCCGGCTCGCACAGCGCGAGCACCGCGGCGGCGATGGCCTCGGTGGCGCCGGTGGTGACCAGGACGTCGGCCGGGTCGACGTCGAGGCCGTAGAAGCGGCGCTGGTGCTCGGCCACCGCGGTCCGCAGGGCCGGGACGCCGATGCCCGGCGGGTACTGGTTCACCCCGCCCGTGACGTTCGCGGCGGCGTCGGCGAGCAGCGAGGGCGGCCCGTCGGTGTCCGGGAAGCCCTGGCCGAGGTTGATCGCGCCCGCCCGCAGCGCGAGCGCCGACATCTCGGCGAAGATGGTCGAGGTGTAGGGCCGCATCCGGTGCACGAGCATGCCCCGGACCGTAACCCGGCGGGCGCGCCGCGGCGGGAACCGAGCGTCGCCACGCGCCCGATGCCCGGCCGGCGCCGGGCGCCCGGGCCGACTGACGCCTACACCGCACCGCCGATCTGCGGAAGACTCGCCCGCATGACTGACGTCGAGGGTCTCACCCAGCGCCTGCGCGACCACGGCGTCGCCGGCATCGTGATCCACTGGGCCGACAACAACGGCATCCCGCGCTCGCGCACGGTGCCGGTCGCGGCGCTGCCGCACGTCGCGGCCGTCGGCGTCGGGATCACGACCCTGTTCGCCGTCTTCGACTCCCACGACGCCATCACCTTCGCCCACGAGGGCCTCTCGACGCCGTCCGGCGACATCCGGCTCGTCCCGGTGCTGGACCGGCTGACGCGGCTCGCCGGGCAGCCAGCGCTCGCGTGGGTCCCGGGCCGCCAGGTCGCCGCGGACGGTCGCCCGTGGCCCTACGACCAGCGCTCGGTGCTGGAGCGGCAGGTCACCGCGCTCGCGGAGCAGGGCCTCACGGTGAAGATCGGCTACGAGATGGAGTTCACGGTCACCACCGGCGTCTTCGAGCCGGCCCACCCCGGGCCCGCCTACAGCCCGCACGCCCTGGTGCCGATCGACGCGTTCGTGGCCGACGTCCTGCGCGACTGCGCGGCGAACGGGCTGGAGCTGGGACAGCTCCACGCGGAGTACGGGCCGGCGCAGCTGGAGCTCTCGCTCGCCGCCACCGACCCGGTCACCGCAGCCGACCGGCAGCTGCTCGCCCGCCAGACCCTGCGCGGCGCCGCGGCCAAGCACGGCCTGGCGGTGTCGTTCGCGCCGCTGCCGGCCACGACCGTCGCCGGCAACGGCTGGCACATCCACAGCTCCGTGTGGCGGGACGGCGTCAACCTGCTCGCCGGCACCCCCGAAGGGCCGGGTCCGGAGGGCGCCGCCTATGTCGCCGGGCTCCTGCGCGACCTGCCGGCCGTCGCCGCCCTGACGGCGCCGAGCACCGGCTCGCTGGCCCGCCTGCGGCCCGGGTTCTTCGCCGGGGCGTTCGCGTGCTGGGGCGTCGAGAACCGGGAGGCGCCGCTGCGGTACGTCCCGGGGTCGTCGCTGCTCGGGTCCGGCCACGCGAACGTCGAGCTCAAGACGTCGGACGCGTCGGCGAACCCGTACCTCGCGCTGGCCGCCGTCCTGGCCGCCGGCGCCGCCGGCCTGGCCGACAAGGCCGAGCTGCCCCCGCCGGTGCAGGAGGACCCCGGCGCGTTGAGCGAGGACGCGCGCGCCGAGCGTGGCATCGACGCGCTGCCCTCGACGCCGGAGGCGCTGGAGGAGGCGCTGGTGGGGTCGCGGGTCGCGGACGTGCTCGGGCCCGAGCTGCTCGGCGCCTTCCTCGCCGTGCGTCGCTCCGACGCCACGGCTGCCGCCGACCGTGACCTGGACGAGGTACTGACCAGCCTCCGCTGGCGGTACTGATGACGCTCCGTGAGCACCTTCATCAGATCTAGGGATTTCCGCCGTTCGGCGTAGCAAAGGGACCGCCGAACGGCGATACGGGGGCATGACCGTCACCGACGCCCGCCCCGCCGGACCCCGGCACGCCCGGACTGCGCCGTCGGCCGCCGGGTCCGAGCCGCCCGCCGCCGCGGTCACGCCGGTGGGTTCCCGTCCCGCCGGCGGGCCCCGCCACGCGCGGCCGGCCGGCCCCACACCGGTGGGCGGGGACGGCCCGGCGTCCGCCGCGTTCGGCGGCACCGGGGCGCCGCCCGCCCGGGGGTCCGGCCCGGCCGGCGGCCAGGGGGCGGCGCACGCCCGGGGGTCCGGCCCCGCCGTGGCGCCCGCCCAGATGCACGGGGCGCCCGCGGCCGGGCCCGGGTACGGCGCGCCCGTCGTGCCGGCGCAGCGCACGGCCCACCCGTTCGCGGACCCCGCCGAGCCGCCCGCCGGCCTGGGCCCGTGGGTCCCGCCGCTGCCGGCGCCCGAGCGCGGACTGACGCGTGCGACCTGGGTCTGGCTCGGCGCGTTCGTCGTCGTGGTCGTGCTGGGCACGGTCGCGCTCGTGGCGTCCGGCGTCGCGGCACACGACCACGCCGCCGAGGCGACCTACGTCGCGTCCGTGCGCCAGACCTCCGACCTGACCAGCACCGACGCGTCCGACGCCGAGCTGGTGACGGCCGGGCGGGCCGTCTGCACCGCTCTGGACACGCACCCGACCCGGTTCGGCCTGCTGGGCGTGTTCACCGCGCTGACCGGCACCGCGGGCTGGAGCGGCCGGGACGCCGCGGCCGTCGTGGGCTCGGCCGTCGACAGCTTCTGCCCCGCGCACCGGGTGCTGATCGGGCACTGACGGCCCCGGCGTCAGCCGATCAGCTCGCCCTGCTCGAGGTAGCAGGTCCCGGCGCCGGCGCGCGCCTCCAGCGCGGCGTTCAGGCGCCGCGACAGCGGCCCGTCCAGCATCACGAACAGCCCCTCCGGCGGCACGCACGCCCACGACTCCAGGTCCTGCGGCGGCAGCTCGATGGCGTCGAGGCGGTCGTCGTCGAGCACGCCGCCGTCGAAGACGAACCGGACGCGGTCCTCCCCGTAGCGGCGGAACCAGTCGACGACCAGCAGCCGCCCCAACGGCAGGTCGAGGCCCAGCTGGGCCCGCAGCTCGCGAGCGCACGCGGCCCGTGGCGTCTCGCCCGGCGCGAGGCGGCCGCCGGGGATCTCCCAGGTGCCGCGGTCGAGCGGCTCCACGATGAGCACGTGCCCGTCCTCGTCGAGGAACAGCACACCGGCTGCGGCACTGATGCCTTGGTCACCCACGCGCGCCGTATGGCGGACGGGGAGATATAGTTGTTTGTACACAACTAATAAGGAGGTCGGGTGTCGGTCAGGTCCGTCACGCACCAGCTACCGCACCCGCTCCGCAGGATCCCGACCCCGCCGCTTCCCCGCCGGACGTTCGCCGCGCTGGCCAACGCCAACTACCGGCGCTGGACGACCGGCCAGTCGATCTCGCTCGTCGGCACCTGGATGCAGTCGATCGCGCAGTCCTGGCTCGTGCTGCAGCTGACCGGGTCGGCCACGGCACTCGGCACCGTGATCGCGCTGCAGACCCTGCCGACGCTGCTGCTCGGCCCGTACGCCGGCGTCGTCGCCGACCGGATCGACAAGCGCCGACTCATGATCGGCCTGCAGTCCGGGATGGGCGTGCTGGCGCTGGCCCTCGGCCTGCTGACGATCAGCGGGGCCGTCACGCTCTGGCAGGTCTACGCGCTGGCGCTGCTGCTGGGTCTCAACAACTGCTTCGAGAACCCCGCCCGGCAGGCGTTCGTGCTGGAGATGGTGGGACCCGGGGACCTGCGGAACGCGGTGTCGCTCAACTCCGTCCTGGTCAACGTGGCCCGCGCCGTCGGGCCCGCCGTCGCCGGGCTGGTCATCGCCGCCGGGGGCATCGGGATGTGCTTCCTGCTCAATGCGGCGAGCTTCGTCGCCGTCGTGGTGTCGCTCGTGCGGCTCGACACGTCGACGCTGGCCCGCTCGATCCCGACGCCGCGCGCGCCGGGCCAGCTGCGCGAGGGGCTGGCCTACGTCCGGCGCACGCCGGCGCTCGCCGTGCCGCTGCTGATGATGGCGCTGGTGGGCTGCCTGGCCTACGAGTTCCAGGTGGTGCTGCCGGTGGTCGCGGAGCAGACGTTCGCCGGCGACGCCCGGACCTACGGGTTCCTCACCGCCGCGATGGGGGCCGGCGCGGTCGTCGGCGGGCTGTGGGTCGCGGGGCGCGGGCGGACGGGGCTGGGCGCGCTGGTCGTCGCGTCGACGCTGTTCGGCACCGCGATGCTGCTGACGGCCCTCGCGCCCGTGCTGTGGCTGGCGCTGATCGGCATGGGCCTGGTCGGGGCGTTCAGCGTGGCGTTCCTTTCGACGGGCAACTCGACGCTGCAGCTCGCGTCGGACCCCCAGATGCGCGGGCGCGTCATGGCGCTGTGGGCGGTCGCGTTCCTCGGCTCGACGCCGATCGGCGGCCCGCTCGCGGGTGCGGTCGTGCAGGCCTTCGGTGCCCGGGCGGGGTTGCTGCTGGGCGCCGTCGCGTGCCTGGTCGCGGCGGCCGGCGGCGCGGTCGTGACGCGCCGGCTCGCCGCCCGCCGCCACCCGGCCCCGATCGCCCCCTGAAGCCGCGAGTCGGGGCCTGAACCAGCGCGAGTCGGGGTGTCAGCCAGCGCGAGTCGGGTGCTGGGCCGGGCCGCGAGTCGGGGTGTGAGCCAGCGCGAGTCGCGTTCTCCACCAGCGCGGTCCGGGACCCGGTGCAGGCGGTTGCGGCGCCGACAAGGTCAGTCGGACGACCCTTCCGGCGATCCGAAGTCCTCGGGCGAGACCTCGTCCAGGAAGCTGCGGAAGTCCTCGACTTGCTGCTCGGCCGGCGCGTCGGTCCCGTCCGGGAAGATCTCCCCGACCGGCTGGCCGACGGCGTCGAGCACCTCGTCGGCGACTTCGATCGGCAGGCTCTCGCGCACGGCGACCGCCAGCGCGTCGCTCGGCAGCACCTCGATGTGGGTGCCCCCGTCGAGGACCAGCTCGGCGTTGAACACCCCCTCGACGAGACGGGTGATCGCGACGCCCTCGACCCTGCGGTCCAGCCCGCGCAACACCGGGACCAGCACGTCCTGCGGCAGCAGCGGATCCTGCGGTCCGCGCGGGCCGAGCGCGATGGCGTCGGCGTGCGGCTGGCGCAGGAACACAGGCAGGCAGCGGTCACCGTCCGCTTCCCGCAGCACGAGCACCGGCTGCCGCGACCGGGCGTGGACGACGAGGCGCAGCACACGCATGGTCAGCATCCCGGCAGTGTGACCCGCGCCGCACCGGTTGCACGTCTCAAACCGAGACCTTCGTTGCCGGCCGCGGCGACGCGGGGCGACCCGCAGCCAGCCGCTTCGCGGTGAGCCTCCCACCGGCCGTACGGCCCGGGCCCGCCCGACGCTCCGACTCGCGGCATGGCCCAGCACGCAACTCGGGCTGGCTCACGCCCCGACTCGCGGTAGTAAGGGGGCGGTGACGGGGCCCATCGGCGTCGCGCTGGCGGTCGAGCTGTGGCTGCGGCCGGCCTGAGCGACGGCCCGCCCGCGCACCCGACCGCTCCGCGCGGCGGCAGGACGGCCGGACCCCACGGGTAGTCTCGCCGCGTGACGGGAACGGTCAGCCCGGCGACCACCACCGAGCTGGAACGGGCCGTCGAGCTCTACCGGACCTACGCCGACGATCTCGCCGCGGTGATCGACCGGCAGCGCGCGCTCCTTGCCGGGCGCCCCGGCCTCGTCCCGCAGCTCGACGACGTCGAGGCCGAGCTGACCTACCTGTACCTGCGCGCGGGCCGCCCGGCCACCGTCATGGAGCTGGGCACCTTCCACGGCTGGTCGACGACCTGGATCCTCTCCGCGCTGCGCGACAACGACAGTCACGACAACGACAGTCACGACAACGACAGTCACAACGACGGCGACGAGGACGGCAGCGGCGACGACAGCGGCGGCCGGCTCCATTCGTTCGACCGCGTCGACCACGTCCTGGACGCCGTGCCGCCCGAGCTCGCGCGCGGCCGGTGGACCTTCGTGCCCGGCGACGTCCGGCACAACCTGCACGCGGTGCCGTCCGGCATCGGCTACCTGTTCGTCGACGCCGACCACGGCCGGCGCTTCGCGCGCTGGTACCTCGAGCACCTGTTCCCGCTCGTCCCCGCGGGGACGCCGGTCAGCGTGCACGACGTCTTCCACCTCCGCTGGGCCCGCCCCGGCACCGAGGGCGCCACCGTCCTCCGCCAGCTGCGCCGCGACGGCACGCCGTGGTTCACCGCGGCACGCCACCGCGCGCCGGACGCCCTCGCGGCGCTCGAGGCCGTGCGCTCCGAGCTGGGCCTGGTAGGGGCCCGCGGTACCCGTCGCAACCCGATGATCTGGTTCAACCGGTAGGCGCCGCCTCCTCGTCGAGGCGCAATGGCAGGCCGAAGAGCGGGAACAGGTCCGGGCAGTCCAGGAACGCGTTGAGCCGCACGATCCGCCCGTCGGCGATCTCCGGCACCTGCAGCGCCCACGCCGCGAACCCGCCCTGCTCCGGGTCGGGCTTGTACTGGCCGAACCCGGGCTGGCCGTTCACCCGCACCGGCACCAGCCGCGAACCGCGGCACGCGTAGCCCGGGCCGACGTGCCAGGCGGCGATGTCCTGCGGCCCGCGCAGCCACAGCGCGAACGGCGGCATCGACATCACCGCGTCCTCGTGCAGCAGCGCGACCAGCGCGTCCATGTCGTAGCGGGTGAACGCGTCGGCGTAGCGGTCGACGAGCTCCTGCTCGGACGCGTCCATCTCGGGCCGGACGGTGTCGAGGGCGTCGGCGTGCGAGCCGAGCGTGGCACGGGCCCGCTGCAGGGCGCTGTTGACCGACGCCACGCTGGTGTCCAGCAGCGCGGCCGCCTCCGCGGCGCTCCACTGCAGGACCTCGCGCAGGATGAGCACCGCCCGCTGGCGCGGCGGCAGGTGCTGCAGCGCGGCCACGAAGGCGAGCTTGATCGTCTCACGGGCCACCGCCAGCTCGGCCGGGTCGCCGTCGGCCGGCACCACCAGCGCGTCCGGGACGGGCTGCAGCCACGTCGCCTCGCCCGTCGGCTCGCCGAGCGAGGACGGCTCTGGCGTGCTCGGCGAGCCGAAGTCCATCGGGCGCGCGCGCCGGCCGCGGCCCTCCAGCATGGTCAGGCACACGTTCGTGGCGATCCGGTACAGCCACGAGCGCAGCGAGGAGCGGCCTTCGAACTTGTCGATGTTGCGCCACGCGCGCACCATCGTCTCCTGCACCGCGTCCTCGGCGTCGTGGCTGGACCCGAGCATGCGGTAGCTGTAGCCGGTGAGCTCGGTGCGGAACCGCTCCAGCTCCGGCTCCAGCCGGAGGCGGGTCTCGCTGACGACGTCGGTCATGGGGCCACCATAGGGGGACCCACCGACAGTTTCGTCAGTCGCGCAACGTCGTGACGGGTGACCGGCCGAACCGCTGCCGGTAGGCGGCCGCGAACCGGCCGGGGTGGCCGAACCCCCACCGCGCCGCGACGCCCGCCACGGTCGTCCCGGCCGCCGGGTCGGCCAGCCGCAGCTCGTCGTGCGCACGGTCGAGCCGCACCTCGCGCAAGTACTCCAGCGGCGTCCGGTCCAGCGTGCGGCGGAACGCCCGCTGCAGCGCCCGCGGCCCGACCCGGGCCGCCTCGGCGATCGCCAGCAGGTCGAGGTCGTCGCCCGCGTGCTCCTCGACGAAGGAGATCGCCCGCCGCACCGCCGCGGCCGAGGCGTGCCCGGTGTCGCCGGTCCGCAGCGCCGGCCCGCGCACCGTGTTCGGGAACGTGTCCAGCGCCGTGACCACGAGGAAGCGGAACATCTCGCGCAGCACGAGCGGGCTGGCGGTGGGATCGGGCTCGACCATGACGTCGCTGCCGACGTACTGCATCATCCGGACCCAGCGCCGCCCGGCCGCCGCACTGACCGGCCGGGCGAGGTCGAACCCCACGGGGACGACCGCCCCGTCCTCGCTCAGCTCGGCGGCGACCCGCTCCACGGCCGTCCGGTCCATCCGGATCTGCGCCATGGTGATGTCGGACCACTCGACTGCGGTGGAGACGTCGGGGTCGTAGGTGAACACGTCGCCGGGGCCGGCCGCGACCTCGGACTGCCGGCACGCGATGGTGAACCGGCCCTCGACGAGGTGGCTGAAGAGCATCTGGTCCTCGAGCGGCGACCACTCGCCGCGCAGGTTCATCGAGTGCCGGCACAGCCCGACCTTGAACGGGCCGCAGTCGGCCACCGCGTGCGTGAACCGGAACCGCTCTGGCGGGCCGGACAGCGTCACGGTGTGGTCGGCGTAGGCGGCGCGCAGGAACGCGTGGGCCTGCTCGGGATCGCGCGTGGCGACCTGGAATCGTCGGGGGGTCTCCGCCACCACCTCACCCCTCCTGGTGTGAGCGGACGAGCGTACGGGGCCCGGCGGCCCAGCGGTAACCGTACGAACGGGCGAAGTTCGCGAGTGGCGAACGGCCGGGCCCACGTCAGCCGCGGCCGAGGAAGGGCATCCCGGTGGCGGCGATCGTCAGGAACGGGACGTTGGCCGACAGCGGCAGGCCCGCCATCCACCGGACGGCCTCGGCGACGTGCACGGCGTCGAAGGTCGGCTCCGGGCGCATGCTGCCGTCGGCCTGCCGGGCGCCCTGGGCGATGCCGGCGGTCATCTCCGTGGCGGCGTTGCCGATGTCGATCTGGCCGCACGCGATCCCGAACCGGCGCCCGTCCAGCGCGAACGAGCGCGTCAGGCCCGTCATTGCGTGTTTGGTCGCCGTGTAGGCGGCGCTGCCGGGCCGCGGCACGTGCGCCGAGATCGAGCCGTTGTTGACGATCCGGCCGCCCTGTGGGTCCTGGGCGCGCATCGCGGCGAACGCGGCTCGCGCGCACAGGAACGCGCCGGTCAGGTTGACGTCGACGGTCGCCCGCCAGGCGTCGACGTCGATCTCGTCGGGCAGGCCGGCTGGCCCGAACGCGCCCGCGTTGTTGAAGAGCAGGTCGACGCGGCCGAAGCGGTCGACCACGGCCGCGAACAGGGCGTCGACGGCAGCGGCGTCGGCCACGTCGGTCGGGACCGCGAGCGCGTAAGGGCGCCCGCCCGCGGTCTCCTCGAGCGGCCCGGCCCGGCGCCCGGCGAGCCCGACGCGCCACCCCGCGTCGAGCAGCGCCCGCGCCACCACCCGGCCGATCCCCGATCCCGCCCCGGTCACCACCGCCACGCCCGTGTCCGCCACGGGGCCAGTCTCTCAGCCGTCCGGGGCGGGGACCGTGATCGCCGCCGGGGTCGGCCGGCCGAACAGCAGCGCGACGACGTCACTGACCGCGTGGACCCCGCCCGCGAGCGAGCCGGCCGGGTCGACCTGGTACATCACGGCGACGGCGTACCGCTCGTCGGGCCCTGCGAACCCGACGGTGTCGGTGACCCAGTGCCTGCCGTAGGCGTCCGACTCGAACGACCAGCCGTCCTTGTTGCCCGGCCGCTCGGCGGCCCCGGCGGCCCACACGCCCCACCGCTGGTTGGGCGCGACCCCGCGCAGCGCCGCGACGAGCGTCGCGCGGTCGGCCGGGTCGGTGGTGGTCAGGACGTGGTGGACGAGCGCGGCGAGGTCGTCTGTCGTGCACTTGACGAAACCCCAGTACGTCGACGCCGTGAAGCCCGGCACGAACCGCAGCCCCGTCATCCCCAGCCGGCTGCGGAACCGGGCGAGCATGGCGTCGTCGCCGTAGGCCTTCCAGAGCCGGTCGGTCGCGGCCTCGTCGGAGAAGTTCAGCATCGTCGCGATGTCGTGGTGGTCGGCCGCGGAGAGGTGGACGGCCCCGGACCGGTCGCGGGCCAGCAGGTCGGCGGCGATCGCGAGCTTGATCGTCGAGGCGGTCCAGCCGGGATGCGCGGTGTCGCCCGTGCGCCAGGTCGCTCCGGTGGTCCGGTCGGTGAACGAGACGGCGAGGTAGCCGTGCGGACCGACGACACGCCGCGCGTAGGCCGCCGCCGCGGCGAAGCGCTGCTGCTGGTCGCACGGCCATGGCGTCGGGTGGCAGGCGGGCGACGTCGGGGCCGGGGTCGGCGGGGCGGACGTCGGCGCGGTCGCGGGCGTCCCGGTCGCCGCGACCGGGTCGGTGGGCGGCACGGGCGCCCCGCAGGCGGCGAGCGCCAGGACGGCCGCCGCCAGCAGGGGGGCGGCCCGACGCGGGGAGACGGCGGGCGGGGCGATGGCCGCGACCCTAGCGGGCGGGCGCGGTCGGGCGTCCACGACCGGGTGACGACGGACGGTGCCCGGCGCCGGGCCGCCACCGGGCGACACCCGTCACCCGGACGCGGGCCGCGCCCCGCCTCCCCGGGGCGGATGGAGCGTTGGAGAATGCGTCACGGCGCTGACCTCTCCGACGGTGCGGAGGCCGAGTACGCCCCGCCGCACCCGAAGAGAAGCGAGGAGCCCCTCATGTCGATCGTCCCGTGCCCCGACTGCGGCCGCCCCGCGGAGGAGCTCGAACGCTTCGTCGCCGACGGGACCGAGTACGCCCGGCTGCGCTGCGGTTCGGCACCCGCCCTGCTGCTGCCGGCCGCCGACCTGGCCTGCAGCGCGCCCGGCCTGGCGTCCGGGCCGCGCTCCGCCGCGTCCTGACCTGGGCGGGCAGCGGGGCGTGGCCCGCCGGCCGCGACCCGCGCCCACGACCCGCGTGCCCCGCCTGCCCGCCGGTGCCGGCGGACCGGCGCGGCGTATCACGTCCGTGCCGTCGGCCTCCTTGACATAGCGCCACCCTACCCCGCGCGGCCTCCCGTCAGGAGCGACCCATGACCTCGTCGTACCGCCGCCCGCTCAACGTCGTGCTGCACCCGGGATCCCCCGCCGCGACCGCACTGGCGGCCGCGCCGGCCGCCGCTCCCGCGCCGCGGGCCGTCATCGCGCACGGCTTCCAGCCGCGGCCGGACCTGAACCTCGTGCGCCGGCACGGCCGCATCGTCACCGACCTCGTGTTCGTCAACCGCTACCTCGGCGGCGCCCACGCCTGGTCCGCCGACGACCGGGCCGCGATCGACGCCGGGCTCGAGGCGGTCATGACCGACCCGGCGCTGCAGGACGTCCTCCAGCAGTACTACCCCGACCCGATCAGCAGCCGCATGCTCCCCTCGGACGTGGTGGACGGGGACGTGCCCGCGCGGGTCGACACCGGCTTCGTGGAGGGGGTCGTCAAGCGGCTGCACGCCGGCGGCGTCCTCGGCGATGCGCAGCAGGCCGACACGATCATCAACGTGCTGCTGCCGCGCGGGACCGTCCTGGAGGGACCGACCGCGGGCGAGCAGCGGCGGTTCGACACGGACGAGGAGGTCGACTCGACGGTCGGGCTCGGCGGCTACCACCAGTCGGTGCACGTCAACGGTGCGCCCGTGTACTACGCGGTCGGCGTCTACTCCGCCGACCGCAACGGGATCCCGTTCTGGGACGAGCCGTGGAAGAACGTCGTCGCGACCTTCTACCACGAGCTCAACGAGTACCGGACCGACCCGGACGTCGGGGACGTCACGACGGCACGGTCGGCCGAGGCGCTCCTCGGCTTCTACAACGACGTCCCGCGCATCGGCGGCGAGATCGGCGACATCCCGCTGAACCTCGCCGGACGCAGCCTCGAGAAGGTCATGGTCGAGGTCAAGCTGGCCGACGGGACGCCAGCGCCACTGCAGCTGATGTGGTCCAACCGCGTCGCCGGGCCCGAGAACCCGTACCAGTCCTGACGGCTACCCGGCCAGGTCCACCGGCCCCTCCCGGACCTCGACGCCGAGCTGGTCCGTGACCTGCCCGAGGACGTCCTGGACCGCGACGGTGTCGGCGAGCGGCATCACGGCGCTCTCGGTCCGGCCGGCGGCGACGCACTCGGTGACCTCGATCAGCTCGTGGCAGTACCCGTCGCCGGTCGCCAGCGCCGCGATCGTCTCCGGCTCGGCGCCCGCGCGGTGGAGTACGAGGGCGCTCGGGTGGTGGAAGCGCGGGGGGACCTCGATCCAACCCCGCGTGCCGTAGATCCGCGCGCTGCCGGGCGACGGGCAGCGCAGGGAGCAGAACACCTCCGCGGTGCGCCCGTCGGCCCAGCCCAGCAGCACCGCCTCCTCGACGTCCACGCCGGTCGGGCCGAGCACCCCGCGGGCGTCGACGGTGTCCGGCGTGCCCAGCACCATCTGCGCGAACGAGACCGGGTAGACGGTCAGGTCGAAGACCGCGCCGCCGCCGATGTCCGGGTTGTAGAACCGGTCGGCAGGGTCGGTCGGCGCCGTCACCCCCAGGTCGACCTGCAGGCCGCGCACCTCTCCGATCGCGCTCTCCGCCAGCAGCGCGCGCAGCCGCACGACGGCCGGCTGGAAGCGCGTCCACATCGCCTCCATGGCGAACGAGCCCGTCGAGCGGGCGACGTCGGCGATCTCGCGGGTGGCCGCCGGGGTGACCGTGAACGCCTTCTCCACCAGCACGCCCTTGCCGGCCCGCAGCGCGGCCAGCGCGACGGCCCGGTGCTGGGGATGCGGGGTCGCGATGTAGAGGACGTCGATGTCGGGGTCGTCGACGACCGCCCGGTAGCCGGTGTGGACGCGGGGGATGCCGTGCCTGCGGGCGAACGCCTCGGCCCGCTCCGTGGAGCGCGACGCGACGGCCACGAACTCCGCACCCGGCACGTGCGGCGCGTCGGCCACCACCTTGTCCGCGATCCGGCCCGGCCCGACCACACCCCAGCGCACTGTCATGTCGCCATCCTCACGTGCCGGAGAGCCGGGCGACGACCGGGGCCGGCGCGGCCATGAACGGCTCCACCGGGTTCCAGAACGCGGCGTTGCGGACGAACGTGCCGAGCCGGGCGCGGGCCGTGGCCGCAGCGCCGGTGGCCGGCGCGGGGAACGCCGCGGCGATCCCGGGGTGGTCGGGGATCAGCACGGCGTCGAACCCGAGCTGCTCGGCCGCGCGGAAGCGCTCGGCGAGGTCGGGACCGGCGCGCGCGGGGACGAGGGTTGACGCCGAAGCGGAAGGGTCGGTCCATGGCGCCGAGGATGCCGCAGGGGTCCGACGGTTTCCCGCCGGCGCAGGTCAGGGCGCGAGCGACGCCCGCAGCTTGTACTTCTGGACCTTGCCGGACGCGGTGAGCGGGAAGGCGTCCACGAAGATCCACTGCTGCGGCGTCTTGAACGGAGCGAGGTGCTCGCGGCAGAAGGCCCGCAGCTCGTTCTCGCCCGGGGCCGGCTCGCACGGCCGGACGAAGGCGACGACGACCTCGCCCCAGCGGTCGTCGGGCAGGCCGACGACCGCCACGTCGGCGACGCCGGGATGGGCGAACAGCAGCTCCTCGATCTCCCTTGGGTACACGTTCTCCCCGCCCCGGACGATCATGTCCGTCAGCCGGCCCTCGATGCGGAGGTAGCCACGATCGTCCATCGACGCGAGATCGCCGGTGTAGTACCAGCCGTCGGGGTCGACGGCGGCGGCCGTGGCGTCCGGCGCGGCGTCGTAGCCGGCCATCACGTGGGGCCCGCGGACGCGCAGCTCACCCACCCGGCCCAGTTCGACGACCTCCCCCGTCGCCGGGTCGACGACCGCGACCTCCGTGTGGGGAACCGGGCGACCCAGCGTGGTGGCCCGGTCCTCCGCCGCGTCGTCGAAGCGGGTCTGGCTGACCAGCGGGGAGCATTCGGTGGTGCCGTAGACGATGCAGAACGGCACGCCCAGCCGCTCCTCGACCCGGCGGACGAGCTCCGCGGGGACGGTCGCGCCGCCGCTCACGACGCAGCGCACGGCGGACAGGTCGCGACGGGCCAGGTCGGGATGCTCCAGCAGCGCGATCAGCATGGTCGGCACCCCGAGCAGCGCCGTCGCCCGCTCGGTCTCCATCAGCTCGAGCACGAGGGCCGGGTCGAAGGCGAGGACTGGCACGTGGACGGCCAGCGCCTGCGCGGCGCCGAGCACGCCCAGCGCACAGCCGGCGGTGTGGAACATCGGCATCGGGTCGACGTAGACGTCGCCCGGGCCGAGCCCGATGGCCTCGGCGTAGAGGCGCGCGTTGTTGGTCAGGCCGCGGTGGGTGAGCAGCGCGCCCTTGGCGAAACCGGTCGTCCCGGACGTGTACTGGATCTGGGCGATGTCGTCGGGCGTCACCTCGGGCAGCGCCGTCGCGGGGTCACCGGAGGCGAGGAACGCGTCCCACTCCGTGAACCACACGACGTCCCGCAGCGCCGGCAGATCGGCCCGGACCTCGTCCAGGTACGCCGCCATCGGGCTGCGGAACTGCGGCACGAGGAAGATCCCGGCCGCCCGGGACCGGTCGAGGACGTACCGCAGCTCCGCGGGCCGGAAGGCGGGGTTGACCGTGACCAGCGTGACACCCGCCAGCGCCGCGCCGAACTCCAGTACGACCCACTCGGGCAGGTTCGGCGCCCACACCGCGACGCGCTCGCCGGGGCGGAACCGCGCGGCGAGCGCGCGGGCGGCCGCCTCGGCGTCGCCGAGGAGCTCGGCGAACGTCCAGCGCCTGCGGTCCGCGGGGTCGGCCACACCGGCGACCATGGCCGGCGCGCCGGGCGCGGCGGCCGCCGCCTCCCGCAGGACGCCGCCCACCGTGGTCTCGCGGATCGGCTGGCCGGGCTCCGGGCGCCAGTGGGCCCGGCCGGCCACCGGGCCTGCCGACAGGTCGTCCGTCGTCATCGCATCCTCCCCCGGCCTCCCCTCGCAGGTGCTCCCCCCGAGGCGTCCGGCCGGAAGAGGAGAGCGGTGAGACCCGCGCGGTGATACGACCGATCCGCGCGGAACTGTCGGTGCAGCGCGCCATCCTGACCCCGTGCCACCGCCACCTCCCGCCGCCGCCCGGCCCGCCCCTCAGCCCGCTCTCAAACGCGGGCGGGCAGACTTGACGCGTGACCATCCCCCGTGGCCGCCACTCGATCGTGCTCGCTCACCCGACCGTCCGGCGGACCGCGCGGTGACCGGCGACCCCGAGGCCGCGGTGCACGAGCCGCGGCCGCCCGCCCCGCGCCGGCGGCGGTCGCCCACCCGCTACCTCCTCGCGGCGGCGTTCACGGTGCTGCTCGTCGTGGTCGTGCTGCCGGATCTCGTGTTCGGGCTCGACGGGCACACGCCGTTCGCCCAGATGCAGGCCTTCCGGCAGTGGGAGCTGATCGGGGTGGCCGTGCTCCTGCTCGTCCTGGTCGCCGTGACGGTGCGGTTCCGGGCGCTCTGGCCGTTCGCGGCCGGGACGCTCGCCGTGCTCGTCGTCGGCTCCACGCTGGTGCTGCCCCGCGCCGTCCCGGGGCCGATGCCGGCCGGGGGCACGCCGTTGACGGTCCTGTCGTTCAACACCTACGAGGGCCACGCCGACGTGAACGGGCTGGCCCGGGAGATCGCGACGGTCCGTCCCGACCTCGTGTCGCTGCCGGAGGCGGGCGACCGGTTCCGCGCGAAGCTCGCCCCGCTCATCGAGCCGCTGGGCTACACGCTCAAGGCGTCGGTGAGCCGCCGCGAGCAGAACGTCGACGGTGTGACCACGGCCGTGGCGGCGCGGCTCGGCGCCGTGACGATCGACATCCGCAACGACACCACCGCGTTCCCCTACCTCGTGGTGACGGGCGGCAAGCTCGGGTCGCTCACGTTCGTGGCGTTCCACACGGTCGCGCCGACGCTGCGCGCCACGCCGTTCTGGCGGCACGACCTGGCGCTGCTGCCACAGTGGTGCGCCGGGCCGGGACCCGCGATCGTCGCGGGCGACTTCAACGCGACGCTGGACCACTCGGCGTTCCGGGCCGACACGGCCGGCTGTTCCGACGCCGCGGCCCAGCGCGGGGACGGGCTGATCCCGACCTGGGGTCCCACCGACTCGCTCCGGCACACCGTCGGGCCGCAGATCGACCACGTCGTCGCGAACCGCGGAATCGCCGCATCGGCGTTCCAGGTCGTCGACCTGCCCGGCAGCGACCACCGGGCGATCCTCACGACCCTGCAGGTGCCGACCGGGATCCTGGACGGCGCCTGACCGGCGGGCGGACCGGTCCCCCTCTCACCGGAAGTCGGCGACATGGTCGCGCGCCCACTGCGCGAACGTGCGCGCGGGGCGGCCCGTGATCCGCTCGACCTCGCGCGTCATCGGCTCGGGCTCCGCGACGAACGCCGCCTGGCCCGCGACGATGATCTCGGCCAGGCCCGGGGGGAACGCCCCGGCGAGCTCCCGGACGGCCTCGTCGGCGGACATCGCGTCGAACCGCAGCGGCCGGCCCAGCGCCGCGCCGATCGCGTCGAGCTGCTGCACCTGGTCGAGCTGCTCCGGGCCGGTGAGGTGGTGCCGGGCGCCGGCGTCCCCGTCGTCGAGCAGCGCCCGCACGGCCACCGCGGCGAGGTCGGCCTCGTGGACGAGCGCGCGCCGCGCACCGGGATGGAACCAGCGCAGGACGTCACCGCGGCGGAGCGCGGCGGCCCAGCCCAGGGTGTTGGCGGCGAACCCGCTCGACCGCAGGAAGGTCCACGCCGTCCCTGAGCCGGCCAGCAGGCCCTCGACGTGCGCATGGGAGCCCAGGATCGTGCCGTCCGGCGTCGCGGCCGGGTCCGGGTCGTCGGGGACGCCGTGCGCCGAGAGGTAGACGACCCGGGGGACGGCCGCGGCCAGCGCGGCGACGAGGTCGTTCGCCGCGCCGTCGCCCGACACGGACGGGAACACGAGGAAGGCGGCGTCGACGCCGGTCAGGGCGGGCCCGAGCGTCTCGGGCCGGGTGAGGTCGCCGCCCACGGCACCGAACCCGGCCACGTGCGCGGGGTCGCGGGCCAGCGCCCGCACCCGCACGCCCCGCGCGGCGAGCTGCGCCGCGACCTGCCCGCCGACCCGACCCGTCACGCCCGTCACGAGAACCGTCACGGCCGCCGACGCTAGGAGCTGAACCCGGCTCGAGGTCAAGGGTGGACGACCGGGGTCGCACCCTCTCGCGTCGGACGGCCGGGACCGCCGTGGGCCGGCGGGGTCAGCTCTCCGGAGGCGGCGCCGTGCTGTCCCGGCGGCCAGGCGCTCAACGCACCGCCAGCGGGACCGCCACCTCCTCGGCCCACGTCGCGAACGTCCGGCCGGGCCGTCCGGTGATCCGCTCGACGGCGTCCGACACCGCCGCGGGCCGCCCGTCGGCCTCGGCCCACAGGTCCAGCAACGACTCGACGACGTGCGCGGGCATGCGCCCGGCCAGCTCGTCGCGCGCGGCGGCGGCGTCGATCGGCACGATCCGCACCTCCCGGCGCAGCGCGGCCGCGAGCTGCTCCACCTCCTCGCGGCGCGTCAGCGACGCCGGGCCGGTCAGCGCCGGCGCGGTGCCGTCGTGGGCGGAGGCGGGCCCGGCCCGCAGGACGACCACCGCGACGTCGGCGATGTCGCGCTCGTCGATCGGCGCCGTCCCGGCGTCCGGGTACGGCAGCCGCACCTCCCCCGAGGCGATCCCCGGCAGGTACTGCCTGGCGTTGCCGGCGAACGTGCCGGGGCGCAGGAACGTGGTGGCGAACCCGCCGGCCGCGACGGCCTCCTCGACGAGCCGGTGCCGGTCGGCGATCCCGCCGCCGCGGGGCGCCGCGACCGTCAGCGACGACACGACGACCACCTGCCGCACGCCCGCCGCCTGCGCCGCCGCCACGAACCCGGCGACGCCCTCGGGGTGCGCGTAGAGCAGCACCCGGTCGACGCCGTCGAGCGCGGCCGGCAGCGTCTCGGGCCGGCCGAGGTCGACCAGGACCGCGCCCGTCCCGAGCGCCGCGGGCTCGCGCCCCCCGACCCGGACGTCCTCGCCCGCCGCCTCCAGCCCCGCGACGACCCCACGCGCGATCGCGCCGCGTCCGCCGGTCACCAGCACCGTCATGAGATCCTCCCCAAACTTGTATTAACTACAAGATTAGGTCAGATACACGCGCATCGCTACCCTGGAGCCGTGACCGCTCCGCCGGGCCGGCGGGAGCGCAAGAAGCAGCTCACCCGCCAGGCCATCTCCGACGTCGCGACCCGGCTGTTCCTGGAGCGCGGCTTCGACGCGGTGACGGTCGCCGAGATCGCGGCGGCGGCGGACGTCGCCGTCCAGACGGTCTTCAACCACTTCCCCACGAAGGAAGACCTGTTCTTCGACGACGTGTCGTGGGTGACCGGGCCCGGCGACGCCGTCCGGGCCGCGCCAGGCGAGCCGCCCGGCACCGTGCTGGAGCGGGAGTACCGGTCCGGGCTCGACCGGCGGAGCGCGCGGGGCTACCTCCCGACGTCCGCCCGGTTCATGGCCACGATCGAGGCGTCACCCGCGCTGCGGGCCCGCCGGGCGCACAACGCCGCGGTGATGCAGCAACGCCTGGTCGCGGCGCTGGCCGGGGACCGGGAGCCGGACTGGCGCGACCGGCTCTTCGCCGCCCGCTACGCGGCGGTGCGACTGGTCCTGGACGACGAGTGGACGCGCCGGATCGGGCCGGGCGACGAGCGGGCGCCCGCCGGCTTCGACCACGTCGTCACCGAGGCGTTCGCCACGCTGCGCTGAGCCGCACGCGGTCTGGCTCAGCGCGCGACTCGGCCTGGCGCAGACCCCGACTCGCGGACCGGGCCCGACACCGGCAGGTCAGGAGGCGGCGGCGGCGGGGCCGTCCTCGACGAAGATCTCCTCGAGGTCGAACGTGACGATGTCGAGCACGAACCCCCGCACCCGGGTCTCCGGCAGCAGGAACGGGTCGTGCCGCAGCTGCGCCATGTCCCGCCGCACGCTGACCGCCGGGTCACGGAACGCGTGCGTGCGCCACGACGGGCGCATGCCGACCTCGCGGGCCAGCTCCTCGCTGAACTCGTCGTCGGTGAACGTCAGCAGGCCGCAGCCGGTGTGCTGGACGAGCAGCACGTCGCGGGTGCCGAGCTTGCGCTGGCTGATCGTCAGCGAGCGGACGGAGTCGTCGGTCACGACCCCGCCCGCGTTGCGCAGCACGTGCACCTCGCCGAGGTTCAGCCCGAAGAGGGCGAACACGTCGATCCGCGAGTCCATGCACGTCAACACGACCGTGTGCAGCGCAGGCGGGACCGCGAGGCCCTCCGCGCGGGCGGCGGCGAGGTGCCCGCCGCCGTCCTCGTAGCGCTGCAGCAGCTCCTCGTACGCCATCAGCCGGCCGCCGCGACGGTCTCGGCGATCTCGTACGTGTTCAGCGCCGCGCCCTTGCGCAGGTTGTCCCCGCAGACGAACAGCTCCAGCGTGTTCGGGAAGTCCAGCGCCTGGCGGATGCGCCCCACCCAGGTCGGGTCGCCGCCCACGGCGTCGGCGGGCGTCGGCCACGCGCCGGCCGCCGGGTCGTCGCGCAGCACGACCGTCGGCTGGGCCTCCAGCACCTTGTGCGCCGCCTCGACCGTCACCTCGCGGGCGAAGGTCGCGTGCACCGCCAGCGCGTGCGTCGTGACCACCGGGACGCGCACGCACGTCGCCGACACCTTCAGGTCCGGGATCCCGAGGATCTTGCGCGACTCGTTGCGGACCTTCAGCTCCTCGGAGCTCCACCCGTCGTCCTTGAGCGAGCCCGCCCACGGCACGACGTTCAGCGCGAGCGGGGCCGGGAACGGCGAGTCCGCCGGCAGGTCGGCCAGCGCCTCGGCGACGTCCCCGCCCCGGACGCCCACGTCCTTGCCGGCGACCGCGGCCAGCTCGGCCCGCAGCCGGTCGATGCCGGGCTGCCCGGCGCCGGACGCGGCCTGGTAGGACGCCACGACCAGCGCCTCGAGCCCGAACTCGCGGTGCAGCGCGCCCATCGCGGCCATCATCGACAGCGTCGTGCAGTTGGGGTTGGCGATGATCCCCTTCGGCCGGAGCGCGGCGGCGTCGGCGTTGACCTCGGGCACGACGAGCGGCACGTCAGGGTCCATCCGGAACGCGCCGGAGTTGTCGACGGCGACCGCCCCGCGGGCGGCCGCGACCGGCGCCCACTGCGCCGAGACCTCGTCCGGGACGTCGAACAGCGCGATGTCGACGCCGTCGAAGACCTCCGGCGCGAGCGCCTGCACGGTCACGTCCTCCCCCCGGACGCGCAGGACGCGCCCGGCCGAGCGCGGCGACGCGACGAGCCGGATCTGCGACCACGGCACGGACGCGCGCGCGTCGATGATGTCGATCATCGTGGAGCCGACGGCCCCGGTGGCGCCGACGATCGCGAGGACCGGGCCGGTCATCGCCCGGTCCCCGCGTGCACCACGGCCTCCTCGTCGCCGCCCAGCTCGAACGCCTCGTGCAGCGCCCGCACGGCGTCGTCGAGCTGCTCGACCCGGCAGATGACCGAGATCCGGATCTCGGACGTGTTCATCGTCTCGATGTTGATGCCGGCCTTGGAAAGCGCCTCGCAGAACGTCGCGGTGACGCCCGGGTGGTTGCGCATCCCGGCCCCGATCAGGGAGACCTTGCCGACCTCCCGGTCGTGGACGATCTCGGAGTAGCCGACGTCGCCCTGGACCGCGGTGAGCGCGGCGACGGCCCGGGGGCCGTCCGCGCGCGACAGCGTGAACGTGATGTCGGTCCTGCCGATCGACGTGCGCGAGATGTTCTGCAGCACCATGTCGATGTTGATGTCGGCGTCGGCGACCGTCCGGAAGATCCGCGCGGCCATACCGGGCGTGTCCGGCACGTCCGTCACGGTGATCTTGGCCTCCGAGCGGTCGTGCGCGACCCCGGTGATGATCGCGTTCTCCAAGGGGATCTCCTCGATCGTGCCGGTGACGAGCGAGCCCGGCTTCTCGGTGTAGCTGCTGCGCACCCGCAGCGGGACGGAGTAGCGGCGCGCGTACTCGACGGCGCGCAGGTGCAGGACCTTCGCCCCGCACGCGGCCATCTCCAGCATCTCCTCGTAGGCGATCTGCGACAGCAGCTGCGCGTCGGGCACGATGCGCGGGTCGGCGGTGAAGATGCCGTCGACGTCGGTGTAGATCTCGCAGACGTCGGCGCCCAGTGCGGCGGCGAGCGCGACGGCGGTGGTGTCGGACCCGCCGCGGCCCAGCGTCGTCACGTCCTTGGAGTCCTGGCTGACCCCCTGGAAGCCCGCGACCAGCACGATCGAACCCAGGTCGAGCGCGTCGCGCAGCCGTTGCGGGTTGACCTGCAGGATGCGCGCGTCCCCGTGCTTCGACGTCGTCACCATGCCGGCCTGCGAGCCGGTGAACGAGCGCGCCTCGACGCCGAGCCGGTGGATGGCCATGGCGAGCAGCGCGTTGGAGATCCGCTCGCCCGCGGTCAGCAGCATGTCCAGCTCGCGCGGCGGCGGGGACGGCGAGACCTGCTCGGCGAGGTCGAGCAGGTCGTCGGTCGTGTCGCCCATGGCGGACGCGACGACGACGACGTCGTGACCCTCCTTGTGCGTCCGAACGATCCGTTCGGCCACCTTGCGGACGCGCGACGCGTCCTGGACCGACGAGCCGCCGTACTTCTGCACGACGAGGGCCACCCCGACCTCCTGATCTTCGCTGTCCGCTCGGTCAGCCACCCTACCGGCGGCGCGCAGCGGATTTCCGCGATCGGACGCGGATCACGTCCGCGCCCCCCAGCCGTGGGTCGCGCGGCGCGGGGGAGTCAGGACAGCCGGCGCACCAGCCGCGTCACGACGGCCGTGATGACGAACCAGACGACGGCGGCGACGCCGTAGTTCAGCGCGACCCTCACCTTCGGGTCGGCCGGCAGGAACAGGTTCGACATCCCGAGGTCGAACGTGTCGGCGAGGTTCTTGATCGCGGCCGCGAAGGAGTTGGCGAAGTTCGCGTTCAGCAGCGTGAGTGCGACGTAGAGCACCAGCACGAGCACGATCAGCAGGCCGATGATGTTGAGCAGGCTCGCCAGCGCACCGGCGCCCCGCCGTACCCCCGTCCCCGCTGCCATGCCGCCATCGTCCCACGTCCGGTGTCCGGGTAGCTACCGATCGGTATCCTCCGGTCGGGTGACGACCCGGTTGACCGGTCCCGGGGTCGCGGGGCTAACCTCGACGACGTGGCACGCCTGCTCCTTCGTCGCCGCGGCGGGGTCTGACCGACCGGCCCCTCGTCGCGGGATGGCGCGTGCGCCGGTCACGACACCCTGACCGGCACTGGAGCCCCTCATGACCTCGCCCGACGCGTTCACGTCCGCCTCGGCCGGACGGCTGCGCACGCCCGACCGCCCCGCACCCGACGGGCAGCCCGCCTGGAACACCCAGCGCGGCTCGCACATGCCCGTCGGCCGCTACCGCCCGTTCCACGAGCTCGTCGAGCCCGTAGCGCTGCCCGACCGCACCTGGCCCGACAAGCGGATCACGAAGGCCCCGCTGTGGTGCGCGGTCGACCTGCGCGACGGCAACCAGGCGCTGATCGACCCGATGAGCCCGGCCCGCAAGCGGCGCATGTTCGACCTGCTCGTCCGCATGGGCTACAAGGAGATCGAGGTCGGGTTCCCCGCCGCGAGCCAGACCGACTTCGACTTCGTCCGCGAGATCATCGAGCAGGACGCCATCCCCGACGACGTCACGATCCAGGTGCTGACCCAGGCCCGCACCGAGCTGATCGAGCGCACCTACGAGGCCTGCGAGGGCGCCCCGCGCGCGGTCGTGCACCTGTACAACTCGACGTCGATCCTGCAGCGGCGCGTCGTGTTCCGGTCCGACACCGCGGGCATCAGCAAGATCGCGACCGACGGCGCGGAGGACGTGCTGCGGTTCTCCGAGAAGTACCCGCACACCGACTGGCGCTTCGAGTACTCGCCCGAGTCGTACACGGGGACGGAGCTGCAGTACGCCGTCGACGTCTGCAACGCGGTCAGCGCGATCTGGCAGCCGACACCCGAGTCGCCGATGATCGTCAACCTGCCGGCGACCGTCGAGATGGCCACGCCGAACGTCTACGCGGACTCCATCGAGTGGATGCACCGCCACCTGGAGCGCCGCGACGCGATCGTCCTGTCGCTGCACCCGCACAACGACCGCGGCACCGCCGTCGCCGCCGCCGAGCTGGGCTATCAGGCCGGCGCCGACCGCATCGAGGGCTGCCTGTTCGGCAACGGCGAGCGCACCGGCAACGTCGACCTGGTCACGCTGGGCATGAACCTGTTCACCCAGGGCGTCGACCCGCAGATCGACTTCTCCGACATCGACGCGATCCGCCGGACCGTCGAGTACTGCAACCAGCTGCCCGTGCACGAGCGCCACCCGTGGGGCGGCGACCTGGTCTACACCGCGTTCTCCGGCAGCCACCAGGACGCGATCAACAAGGGCTTCGACGCGATGCGCGTGGACGCCGCCGCGGCCGGGGTCGAGGTCGACCAGTACCGCTGGGAGGTCCCGTACCTGCCGGTCGACCCGAAGGACATCGGGCGCACGTACGAGGCCGTGATCCGGGTCAACTCGCAGTCGGGCAAGGGCGGCGTCGCCTACATCATGAAGGCCGAGCACCAGCTCGACCTGCCCCGGCGGCTGCAGATCGAGTTCTCCCGCGTCGTCCAGGAGGTCACCGACTCCGAGGGCGGCGAGGTCTCGCCCAAGGAGATGCGCGACGTCTTCGACGGCGAGTACCTCGAGCGCGTCACCCCGCTCAAGCTGATCCGCCACCGGCTGACCAGCGACGGGGAGGGCACCGATGAGATCGTCGCCACCGTGCGCGTGGAGAACGAGCTGCACGAGATCACCGGCAGCGGCAACGGCCCGATCGCGGCGTTCGTCGACGCGCTGGCCGGGATCGGCTTCGACGTCCGGGTGCTCGACTACCACGAGCACGCGATGAGCGCCGGGGACGACGCCCGCGCCGCGGCCTACGTCGAGTGCGCGGTCGAGGGGACCGTGCTCTGGGGCGTGGGGATCGACGGGTCGATCGTGTCGGCGTCG
>CAVSJZ010000057.1:0-37833 GCA_963728105.1 uncultured Actinomycetota bacterium
TATGTATTGCTCGCCTTGAATCGCTTCGGTAATTAACTTCAATAAGATATCACTCTGGTTCATTTCGTTTAGCAATTGCATTATAATCCCTCCTATAAGTTATCACTGACATCTTATGTTGGAGTGATAAATTAGACACACGTCTTGTTACAATTAGCATTGGTCGATTACTTACCTAACTCCTTCCCACAAGTCATAAAAAAAATAGATTTCTCCCATGATCGCTTTGTCATCCTCAACTTTGATCCCGCCTTCAATACGCGCTAACGTTTCACTAACTTGATACATATATTCACGTTCGACACTGTATTGAATACGATTAACGATCTTTCTTCCATGCTTTTGCCGCATATAGAATCTCGCTGTTTGCCTGCTTCCACTCTTTTTTCTTCACATTAGATTCTATCGTTTTAACAGATTCTAAAAGACGATCATCTTCACCTAAGTAGGTTTCTTCAAAAAACTTGCACTATTCATCAGTATAATACTAAATAGAAGGAAAACGATAGGAATCAAATAAATAATCCACATTTTCTTTTTCATCTTTTTTCACCTCGATTAAAATGGTCCCCCGTAATCACTCATGTCAGATTTTATGAATATGATCTTCAAATTTATCTACATATAATTGACCATTTGGTAAGATTGCAGCAAATGAGATCTCTTTTACATCGCTAATTCCATGAACAAGCAGCTGCATATTCAGCCACTGCTTGTCTTTCTTTCTTTGTTTCAAGTTCTCTTCAATCAAGATGCCATCCATAATTAATTCAGTCGTTAGTCCAGCAGGGGGAACAGGGATATTGAGATCATTAGGAGTTGCCGGTTGATACTCAGATTTCAGAAGGACAGAAAGGGCGCCGTCTGGTTTATAATGGCATATTCACTTGGGTCGGATCAAAAATGTCTTTTTCCCGTAACATCATCAACAATTCGTCTTTCGTTAGTTTTACCTTTTTTAGCATATGTTCCAACATTTTTGTGTTTTGCATAACCACCGTAGAACTCCTCCCATCAACGACTTTAGAAAAAAAGCGACTTTTTAAATCAAAGTATTGGATTAAGAAAGCAATTACGACATAGACAGTAAGCCCTAACGAGTGTGCCCATGCTTTTGAAGAAAGATCAGTCGCGTAACGTTTCCTGCCATAGAGCCTATCGTAATTCCATTTATATAATCAAAATACGTTAGATTCCCCATCTGTTGTTTCCCTAAAAGACGTGTATAAAGCAATAGAGTAAAAAAAGAAATAAAAGTACGAACAATGACAACAAAGGATTCTTCCATCATAACGTGTTACTTCCTCCCTACTCTATATGATCAAACTTAATCATAGTATTGTAAAAGGAATAAATATTATGTATGAACAGATGTAATAGTAGTTAATGTGATGAAAGTAAAATAACTTTTAGGGGAAATAGTTAGACTAATAATAGACGTTATTTAATAAATGATTTGTTAAAAGTATTCATTGTGGAAAAGAAGGTGTTAAAAATGAAAAAGGCGGGTATCATACTAATATTTTTCATAATAAGTAACATGATCACATCAACTATTCAAGTTCATGCTCAGATAATGATGAAAATATCTACATTTATGTAGATCTATGGAAAAACGAACTGTATTTAATGAAAGATGGGAATCGTAGTTGAGACATTTATAATTTCACAAGGGACGGAGGAAAATCAAACGCCAATTGGAGAGTTTAACATTGTTAAAAAATCTAAAAATTGGGGTAGCGGTTTTGGAACGAGGTGGGTCAAGGTCTAGATGTTCCTTGGGGTATGTATGGGAAATCCATGGAACGAATAAGCCTTGGTTATTAGGAAGAAGTGTAAGTAGTGGGTGTATTCGAATGAAAAATGAGGATGTTGAAAGGTTGTACAATCTTGTTCCGTTACATACACGTGTGCACATTGATGGTCCAATCATGGGTGTTGGAGAGGCTGAATACAAAAGATTAAGTAAAGGATCGAAAGGAATTCTTGTTTACATTGTGCAAATGAGATTAAAAGCAGCTCAGTATTATAACGGGAACGTTAATGGAATTTTTGATGTGAATATGGAACAAGCGATTAAAGAATTTCGAAAAGATGAAGAAATTCCGATCACTGGACGTATTAGTCAAAGAGAATATAACCGATTAGGGTTATTAGAATGAGAGTGGTGATGAATGGTTTATGAATAAGCCGTATCTACTTCTATTCGTATCGTACTAATTCACTGCGCCTTTTTGGTGAATCCTTTAAATGTTGGAGCAAAGCCTAGTTTAGATGAAACATATGACGCCATTATCGATGTCGGACATGGAGGAATAGATGGGGGGACATCGTTTAACGAGTTTTTAGAAAAAGATATAAATCTAGCCATTGGAATAAAATTATATGAAGCGTTAAAAAGTAAATCGTATCATATAGGAATAACTAGGATTCGGGATTATGCGCTAAGTGAAGATAGTCGCGAGTCGCATGCCCGAAGCCGGCATTAAATTCATTCTCAAACAACGGAAATTAATTGCGGATTCACTAAAACCGAAGACATTTATTAGTATCCATGTAAATTGGTCAAAGAATAACAAACAAAGAGGGCCTGTCGTTATTTATCAAGCAAGTGAAGCGAGTTTTACATTTGCTCATGTCGTCCAGTCTCACTTGAATGAATTTTATGGATTAAAAGAAAAAAGCGATTAAAGGGGATCCTTATTATTTAATGCAACATCTTGATATGCCTTCCATTATTGTTGAAATGGGGTATCTTAGTAACCAAAAGGACCTGTTAATCATGACTGAAGAACATACTCAAGACCAGCTAGTAGAAGCTCTTGTACACGCGATTGAAGAGTACCTTATAATTTTTCAAGTGAATGATTAAGAGGATGATTTAGCAATATTGTAAAAATGTATACGAAATAGATGCGCTTTCTCAATTTGTGAGAAGCGCGTTTTTATTTGTATGAAATTATTATCTGAAATGACATTGCGGATTCGGGAAATCTAATAAGAATGATTGTATCTAGTTATGGGAATCTTCTATTAACGTTTAGAATAATACTTAAAGAAATAGTGAATATAAAACAAAAGTTAGCTGATGTAGCTGAATCAGGTCATGCAACGGTTGCTGCTGTTGAAACGTTATTTATCCCAATTATGATTGGCTATGGTCAACGAAAAGACTTTTCTTCAGCACTGGTATATGCGGATGGTGGGAATCGGGATATTCATTCCCCTAGTGTAAATGAATTCACATTATCATTCACAAGTAATGGTATACTTATAATATTGGCAATACTCGTATTACTATTAGCAAGCAGGGCACACTTATGATTCTACATCACTTTATTTTATTCTTGTGCCTATTTTGTTACCAATTGTCGTCGGCATAGGTATGGATCCTGTTGTTTTTGGGGTAGTGATGACGTAAGTATGGCAATTGGTACAACAACTCCTCCAGTTGGCATAAATCTACCTGTAGCTTGTCGATTAGGTGGCGTGTCTTTAGAAGAGATTTCAAAAACAGTCGTACCTTTTGCCATTGCTAGTATTATAGCATTGATTGTTATCACCTTTTTCCGAGGACTTTACATGTGGTTATTATTATTTCAACTAAAATATTGGAGGTCATGACCGGTGCAAAAAATAACAAATCAACCAATTCTTGAAGTAGCACAAAAAGTAAAAAACGGTGAGCTTACACCTATTGATTTAGTCAACGAATGTTTTAAGCAAATTGAGCAAATTGATGATCGAGTCATCGCGTGGGAAATACTTGATAAGGAGTCAGCCTTAAGAGCAGCTGAAGAATTGACACAAGAAGCTAAAAATGGTCACATTAGAAGCGTTCTTCATGGAATTCCAATTGGAGTGAAGGACATTATTGATGTAAAAGGTTTACCGACACGATATGGCTGTAAAGTTTGGGCAGATGCACTCTGTAGCTAAGGAGGATGCACCGATAGTTACTAAATTACGAGAGTTGGGAGCGGTTATTTTAGGGAAAACACATACTGCTGAGCTAGCTTATTTTGATCCTTCTCCGACTAGGTAATCCGCATAATCTCGCGTATTCTCCTGGTGGCTCAAGTAGTGGATCAGCTGCAGCAATCGCGGCAAACATGGCGCTATTTTCCGTTGGTACACAAACGAATGCATCTGTTGCAAGACCGGCCGCTTATAACGGGGTTGGGGGTTTTAGACCGACAATTAATATACTATCACTAGACGGTACTCTTGTTTTTTCAAGGTCATTTGATAGTATCGGATTTTTCGGGGAAAAAGTTCAGCGATGCAGCTTTAGGGTATTTAACGATGGATGATACGATTGATCCGGTGCTAGATTTTGACTACGCTCATGATCGCCCACTTCATATTGGAATCGTCATATACCGAATCTATTCCGAGGCATCGGGAGCAATCCAGAGCGTATTAGATGGAGTTAAAACAAAATTAACCGAAGCGAAACATAATCTTCAAGGAAGTCACTCCTCCGTGTTCATTTTCTGACATGATTGAGACGCAAAATTTTATCATGGCTTATGAAGCGGCGCAGGAACATAAGGAATTAGTCGCGGAACATGAACCAGAACTTGGGAAGAAGTTTTGCGATCTTATTAAATATGGTAAAGAAATTTCGGAAAAAGAGTATGAAGTAGCGATACAGACTCTGGAAACGTATAGAAAAGAAATGCAGGAATTTGCTCAAGGGTATGATCTTTTACTAGCTCCTCCAACGGACTCAACTGCGCCGAAAGGGCATGATACAACCGGCAATCCTAAATTTACGACACCATGGACAGTAGCCGGGTTTCCTCTCAGCTATTATTCCTACAAGTGTTGATCAAAATGGTCTACCGATCGGTGTCATGTTTGCTTCTCCGAGAGGAACGGATCTTGAATTAATCAAAAACTGTATTCATATAGAGTCACAATTACCATCGATCCCAAATCTTCAAATAGAAAAAAACTAGATGAATGCACGAATTTAGAAATTATAATACAATGGAAGAGAATGAGTAATCTTAATACTTTGATAACTGAATGTGGAAGGAAGATGTTAATTGGAATATCGTACATTAGGGAAGACAGGCATTCAAGTATCTAATCTTTGTTTTGGGACGATGTCATTTGGAGGTATCGCAGATGAGCAAATATCACTAGAGATGTTTAATCGTTGTAGGATGTTGGGATTAACTTTTTTGATTGTGCAAATGTGTACAATGATGGACTTGCTGAAGAAATATTAGGAAAGTGTATTGCTGATAGTCGCGATGACATTATACTGACTTCTAAGGTAAATGGCTCAATTTGGAGCGGGCCGGGGTCGGCGACCTGGAGGTCACCGTCGACGAGCTGAACGGCTACGTACTCGACGGCCTCGACGACGACCTCGCCGCCGGCACCACCGCCGTCGACCCCGCGCAGCTGGAGCTGGCGACCGAGCTGCTGCTCGACGTCGGCGAGTGGGCGGGCGACGACGGGCCGCGGGCCGCGCTCGCCGAGGCTCAGCCGCTGGGTTGGCTGGTGTCGTTCATCGTCAAGCCGGACCCGACGCGCCTGGCGCCCAGCGCGCCGTTCGACGCGGAGGCCGCCGCGTGGCGGGAGCTGGTCGTCGCGCTGGAGGACCGCCTGCGCGCGCACTGAGCGGTCGCACGCGGGGATCGGCCGGGTCAGCCGCCAGCCGGGGCCATGGCGAGCTCAGGCGAGCAGGGCGGCGTAGCCCGGCTTGATCACGTCCTCGATCAGGGCGAGCCGCTCGTCGAAGCCGAGGAACGCCGACTTCATCGCGTTGACGGCGAACCAGCGCAGGTCGGCCCAGCCGTAGCCGAACGTCTCGGCGAGGCCCGCCAGCTCGTCGCTCAGCGTCACCGCCGACATGAGCCGGTTGTCGGTGTTGACCGTGACCCGGAACCGCAGCCGCGCCAGCAGGCCGAGGGGGTGCTGGGCGAGCGAGGGCGCGGCCCCGGTGTGGACGTTGGACGTCGGGCACATCTCGAGCGGGATGCGCTTGTCGCGCACGAGCGCGGCCAGCCGGCCCAGCTTGACCGAGCCGTCGTCGGCGACCGCGATGTCGTCGACGATCCGGACGCCGTGCCCGAGCCGGTCGGCGCCGCACCACTGCAGCGCCTCCCAGATCGAGGGCAGCCCGAACGCCTCGCCGGCATGGATCGTGACGTGCCCGTTCTGCTGGCGGACGTACTCGAACGCGTCGAGGTGGCGGGTGGGCGGGAAGCCGGCCTCGGCGCCTGCGATGTCGAACCCGACGACCCCGACGTCGCGGAACCGGATCGCCAGCTCGGCGATCTCGCGGGAGCGCGCGGCGTGGCGCATGGCGGTGAGCAGGCACCCGACCCGGATCCGGCGGCCGCGGCCCGCGGCCCGCGCCGCGCCGACGCGGAACCCCTCCAGCACGGCCTCGACGACCGCGTCCGGCTCCAGGCCGCCCTCGACGTGCAGCTCGGGGGCGAAGCGGACCTCGGCGTAGACGATCCCGTCGTCCGCGAGGTCCTCGGCGCACTCGGCGGCGACCCGGACGAGCGCGTCGGCGCTCTGCATGACCGCGACGGTGTGCCCGAAGGTCTCCAGGTAGCGCACGAGCGAGCCCGAGTGCGACGCCGCGAGGAACGATGCGGCGAGCGCCGCCGGGTCGGTCGTCGGCAGGGCGTCGTAGCCGATCTCGTCGGCCAGCTCCACGACGGTCGACGGGCGCAGCCCGCCGTCGAGGTGGTCGTGCAGCAGGACCTTGGGTGCGTCACGCACCGTGTCGGCGTTCAGCGGGACGAGCACCCGTCGAACGCTAGAGCACGTAGCCCGCGGCGGACGCGGCGACGGGTCCCGATACCCTCGGCACTCCCCGTCGCCTTCTCAGGAAGCTCCCCGCGCCATGAGCAACGACTCCACCCTCTCGTTCGACCGCATGCGCGGCATGCTCGTGCGGGCCGCCGAGATCCGTGACAGCGAGCAACAGCAGATCTTCGACTCGCTCGACGAGATCCACGCGCGGCTGGCCGCGCTGGACGCGCTGGGCAACATGCGCAAGCGCCTCACCGAGCTGCCCGACCGGACCGAGGTCAGCGTCCTCGCCGAGCGGCTCGACGAGACCGTCGCGAAGCTCGACGCCCAGGACGCCGTCCTCGCCTCGCTGGCCCGCGCCGTCGAGTCGCTGCCCGACCGGCTGGCCAAGCCGTTCGCGCAGCTGGACGGGCGCCTCGACGGCATGGCCGGGCGCATGGAGGGCATCTCCGGGCGCATGGACGGGCTCGACGACCGGCTCGGCGGCCTGCACAAGCGCCTCGACGACCTGGACAACCGCCTCGACCGGCACGAGATGCGCCTCGACGCGATGCCGACGTCGGTGGGCACGCCGATCAAGGAGCGCGTCGAAGGGGTCGAGCGGCAGGTGCGCGAGCAGCTGGCGGCCGCCAACCGGGCGTTCGACGAGACCGGAGAGGGCCTGCGCAACATGCTGGGCGACACCAGCGTCGGCCTGCACAAGCGGCTGGAGGACCTTGCCGGGCGCCCTGCCGTCGACCCGACGGAGCAGCTCGACGGGCTGATGCAGCGGCTGGAGACCGTCAGCGCGCGGCTGGACAAGCTCGAGACGGGGCTGGGCGAGCGCTTCGGCGCCCTGGAGGGCGCGGTGGTCGAGCGCCCGGACACGGCCGCGGTGGGCCGGCTGGTCGCGCGGGCGAACGAGGAGCAGGAGCGGCGCAACGCGGGCCAGCTCGACGAGGCCATGGCGACGTTCGCGGAGCTGATCCTCGGCCGGGGGCCGCAGGTGCAGAGCCCCCCGCCCCCGCCCCGCCCGGCGGCGCGCCGGAGCCGGAAGGTGACCGTCAAGTCGTCGAACGGGGCGAGCGCCGCGGACACGGTGACCGACGACCCGGACGACTGACGCGAGTCGGGGCCTGAGCCAGGCCGAGTCGCGCGCTCACCCAGGCCGCGAGTCGGGGCCTGAGCCAGGCGCGAGTCGCGCGCTCACCCAGGCCGCGCTCAGGCCTCGATCCGTGCGAGGACCAGCGGGCGGACGTCCGGCGGCTCGTCGGTCACGGTCAGCCCGCCCGCGAGGGCTGCCCGGGCCCCGGCGACCGCGGCGGGCGTGTCGGTGTGCAGCTCCAGGACCGGCCGGCCCTCCTCGACGGCCTCGCCCGGCGCCACGAGCAACCGCACGCCGGCGCCCGCCTGCACCGGATCCTCCTTGCGGGCCCGGCCGGCGCCCAGCCGCCAGGCGGCCGTCCCGACCGCCAGCGCGTCGAACCGGACGTGCCCGGCCCGCGGCGACCGCACCTCCTCGACGTGCAGCGCCCGCGGGAGCGGCGCGGTCGGGTCGCCGCCCTGCGCGCCGATCATCCGCTCCCAGACCGGGTAGGCCTCCCCCGAGGCCAGCACCGCGGCCGGGTCGGCGTCGATCTTCGCGAGCGCCAGCATCTCCGTCGCCAGCGCGACGGTCAGCTCGACGACGTCGGCCGGACCGCCCCCGCGCAGCACCTCGACCGACTCCGCGACCTCCAGCGCGTTGCCGACCGCCCGCCCCAGCGGCACGGACATCTCGGTCAGCAGCGCGGTCGTCGCCAGCCCGTGGTCGGCGCCCAGCCGCACCATCGTCTCCGCCAGCCGGCGGGCCCGCTCGGGCGTCTTCATGAACGCCCCCGAGCCGACCTTGACGTCCAGCACCAGCCCGCCCGTCCCCTCGGCGATCTTCTTGCTCATGATCGAGCTCGCGATGAGCGGGATCGACTCGACCGTGCCGGTGACGTCGCGCAGTGCGTAGAGCTTGCGGTCGGCCGGTGCCAAGGTCGGCGTCGTCGCGCACACGACGGCGCCGACGTCGGCCAGCTGCGCGGCGATCTCCCCGGTCGACAGCGACGCCCGCCAGCCCGGGATCGACTCGAGCTTGTCCAGCGTGCCGCCGGTGTGCCCGAGCCCCCGGCCGGACAGCTGGGGCACCGCAGCGCCGCAGGCCGCGACGAGCGGAGCGAGCGGCAGCGTGATCTTGTCGCCGACCCCGCCCGTCGAGTGCTTGTCGACCAGCGGGCGCCCGACGTCCCCGAACGTCAGCACGTCACCGGAGTCGATCATCGCCTGGGTCCAGCGGGCGATCTCGCCCGCGTCCATGCCGTTGAGCAGGATCGCCATCGCCAGCGCGGCCATCTGCTCGTCGGCGACGACCCCGCGGGTGTAGGCGTCGACGACCCAGTCGATCTGTTCGGCGGAGAGCCGTCCGCCGTCCCGCTTGGCGATGACGACGTCGACGGCGCTGAAGGTCGCTGGCCCGCTCACCGGGCGACCGTAGCTCGCGCGTCCACCCGCCGGCGTCGGCGACGCCGCGGCCCGGGCGCGCGACCTGGCCCAGCGCGCGACTCGCCCTGGTTCAGACCCCGACTCGCGGGCTGGCTCAGCGCGCGGCTCGGCCTGGTCCAGACCCCGACTCGCGCAGGCTCAGACCCCGACTCGCGGGCTCAGCGCCCGGCTCGGGGGCCGGGCAGGTCGTCGGGGCCGAACGCGTCCGGCAGCAGCTCGCCCAGCGGCCGCGGCCCGCCCGCCGAGTCGATCAGGCACCCCGGGCCGCCGAACTCGTAGAGCACCTGCCGGCAGCGTCCGCACGGCGTCAGCAGGCCGCCCTCGCCCGACCGGCAGGCCAGCGCGACCAGCCGCCCGCCCCCGGACAGGCGCAGCTGCCCCGCCAGCGTCACCTCGGCGCACACGCCCAGGCCGTACGAGGCGTTCTCGACGTTGCACCCGGTCAGCACGCGCCCGTCGTCACGCACCGCAGCCGCCCCGACCCGCAGACCCGAGTACGGCGCCCAGGCCAGCGCGGCCGCGGCCACCGCCGCCTCCCGCAGGCCCGGCCAGTCGATCTCACCCATCAGCACCGGGTATATCACGCAACGATCAGATGACGGGGGTCGCCGACCCCGGACGCCACGGGTTAGCGTGGCCCGCCCCCCACATCGCCCGTGTCGAAGGAGTGACGGCGTTGGCCGCTTCACGTGGAGTGACGATCGGCGTCCTGGCCGCCGCGAGCGCGCTGGTCCTCGCCGGCTGCGGCAGCCGGCCGACGGACACCACCGGCTCCGGCTCGTCGTCGGGCGGCGGAGGCGGCAGCGAGTTCACCGCCTGCATGGTGCTCGACACCGGCGGCGTCGACGACAAGTCCTTCAACCAGTCGTCGTGGGCCGGCCTGCAGGCCGCCGCCAAGGCGAACCCGAACATCAAGACCTCGTACGTGCCGTCCAACACGGCCAACGACTACACGCCGAACCTCACGGCCGAGGCCAACAAGAAGTGCGGCACGACCATCGCGGTCGGCGGCCTCATGTCCGACAACGTCAAGGCCGTCGCGGCCGCGAACCCGTCGCTGCACTTCGCCGAGGTCGACGCGCCCTCCAGCGGACCTAACGTCTACGGCATGCAGTTCAACACCGCACAGGGCGGCTTCCTGGGCGGCTACCTCGCGGCCGGCATGTCGAAGACGGGCAAGGTCGCCACGTGGGGCGGCCTCAACATCCCGCCGGTGTCGATCTACATGGACGGCTTCTACGAGGGCGTCCAGTACTACAACCAGCAGAAGGGCAAGAACGTCCAGGTGCTGGGCTGGAACGAGGCCGACCAGAAGGGCGGCACGTTCGCCGGTTCGTTCACCGACCAGAACAAGGGCCTGCAGATCAGCCAGACGTTCATCCAGCAGGGCGCCGACGTGATCTTCCCGGTCGCGGGCGGGGCGGGCCTGGGCGCCGGTGCCGCCGCGCAGGCCGCCGGCGGCAAGGTGAACCTGATCTGGGTCGACACCGACGGCTGCGTCTCGGCGTCGCAGTTCTGCCAGTACTTCATCTCCAGCGTGACGAAGAACCTCGCGGGCGCGGTCCAGGAGTACGTGACGGCGGCGGCCGGCGGCAACGTCCCGACCGGCTCGTACATCGGCACGTTGAAGAACGACGGCACGGGCCTCGCGCCGTTCAACCAGTTCGACTCGAAGGTCCCGGCCGACCTCAAGAGCGAGCTGGACCGGGCCAAGGCCGACATCATCAGCGGCAAGATCACCATCAAGTCGCCGAGCCAGCCCTCCAGCTGACCGGCCCGTGAAGCTCGAGCTCCGCGGGATCACCAAGCGGTTCGGGGCGCTGACCGCGAACGACGCGGTGGACCTCGTCGTCGAGCCCGGCGAGATCCACGCCCTGCTCGGGGAGAACGGGGCCGGCAAGAGCACGCTCATGAACGTCCTCTACGGCCTCTACGAGCCGGACGAGGGCCAGATCCTGGTCGACGACGAGCCGGTGACGTTCCGCGGGCCCGGCGACGCGATGGCCGCCGGCATCGGCATGGTGCACCAGCACTTCATGCTGATCCCGGTGTTCACGGTGGCCGAGAACGTCATGCTGGGTCACGAGGAGACGCGCCGGGTCGGCTTCCTCGACCGGCGCCGCGCGCGCCGCGACGTCGAGAAGATCTCCCGGGAGTACCGGCTCGACGTCCCCGCCGACGCGCTGGTGGCCGACCTCCCCGTCGGCGTCCAGCAGCGCGTCGAGATCATCAAGGCGCTGAGCCGCGACGCCCACGTGCTCATCCTCGACGAGCCCACCGCCGTGCTCACGCCGCAGGAGACCGACGACCTCATCCGCGTCATGCGGGCGCTGCGCGACGGCGGCACATCGATCGTGTTCATCACCCACAAGCTGCGCGAGGTGCGCGAGGTCGCCGACCGGATCACGGTCATCCGCCGCGGCAAGGTCGTGGGCTCCGCCGAGCCGAGCGCGTCGACGAACGAGCTGGCGTCCCTCATGGTCGGCCGGCCGGTCCGGCTCACCGTCGAGAAGGAACCCGCCCGGCCGGGCGACGTCGTGCTCGACGTCGCGGGCGTCACCGTGCTCGACGACGACGGCGTCGTGCTCGTCGACGACGTGTCGTTCGAGGTCAGGAGCGGGGAGATCTACGCGCTGGCCGGCGTGCAGGGCAACGGCCAGACCGAGATCACCGAGGCGCTCGTCGGGCTCACCACGCCGACGTCCGGGCGGATCGCCATCGGCGCGAAGGACGTGACGACGCTGTCCACCGACGACGTCCTCGACCTCGGCGTGGGCTACGTCCCAGAGGACCGGCTGCACGACGGGCTCGTCGGGCCCTTCTCCGTCGCCGAGAACCTCGTGCTGGACCTGTTCGACAAGCCGCCGTTCGCCTCGGGCCCGGCGATGAACCTGCGCGAGATCGAGGCCAACGCGCAGCGGCGCGTCGAGGAGTTCGACGTGCGCACCCCGTCGACGACGGCGGCCGCGAGCACGCTGTCGGGCGGCAACCAGCAGAAGGTCGTCCTGGCCAGGGAGATGTCGCGGGACCTCAAGCTGCTGATCGTCGCCCAGCCGACCCGCGGGCTCGACGTCGGGTCGATGGAGTTCGTCCACCGCCGGATCGTCGAGGAGCGCGACCGCGGGGCGGCCGTCGTCCTGATCTCGACCGAGCTCGACGAGGTGCTGGGCCTCGCCGACCGGATCGGCGTCATGTACCGGGGCCGGATCGCCGGGGAGGTGCCCGGCGGGACCGGCGCGGAGGAGATCGGGCTGCTGATGGCCGGGAGCCACGAATGACCCCCACCCGTGCCGACGACACCGGGACCCCGCCCTCTCCGCCGCCTCCGACCGAGGAGCCGCAGCGGCCGTCGGCGTGGCGGCGGATCGCGGACGCCGACACGCTGGTGATCACCGTGCTGGCGTTCGTGCTCGCGGTCGTCGTCGGCGCGTTGCTGATCGTCGTGGCCGACCAGGACGTCCGCGCGGCGGCCGGCTACTTCTTCGCCTACCCGCCCGACACCCTCGCCGCCGCCTGGAAGGCGGTGTCGGGCAGCTACGCGGCGCTGTTCCAGGGCTCGGTCTTCGACCCCGGCTCGCTGTCGCCCGACAGCCCCGTCCCGGTGCTGGGGCCGATCGCCGACACCCTGTTCAACGCGGCCCCGCTCATCCTCGGCGGCCTCTCGGTCGGGGTCGCCTTCCGCGCCGGGCTGTTCAACATCGGCGGGCAGGGCCAGCTCATCGCGGGCGCGATCGCCGCCGGCTGGGTCGGGTTCGCCTGGCCGTTGCCACCGGTCCTGCACGTGCTCGCCGCGCTGGTCGCGGGCATCGTCGGCGGGGCGTTCTGGGGCGGGCTCGCCGGCTGGCTGAAGGCGCGCACCGGCGCGCACGAGGTCATCTCGACGATCATGCTCAACTACGTCGCGCTCTACCTGCTGTTCTTCCTGCTGTCCGTGCGCGGGTTCCAGGCCGAGGGCTCCAACCAGGCGATCTCCCGGCCGGTGCTGGAGACCTCGCGGCTGCCGAAGCTGCTCGGCAGCGGCCTGTCGGTGAACGGCTCGCTGATCGTGGCACTGCTCGCGGCTCTGGGTTGCTGGTGGCTCCTGACGCGCTCGACGCTCGGCTTCCAGCTGCGCGCGGTCGGCGCCAACCAGTTCGCCGCCCGCACCGCCGGCATGAGCGTGACCGGCAGCTACGTGGTCGTGATGGTCATCGCGGGGGCGCTGTCGGGGCTCGCGGGGTGCGCGCAGATCCTCGGCGGCAACAACGTGGCCCTGACCGGGGACGTCGACGCGGGCATCGGGTTCGACGCCATCACGGTCGCCCTGCTGGGGCGGGCCTCCCCCGGCGGGACGGTCCTGGCCGGCATCCTGTTCGGCGCGCTGCGGGCCGGAGCCGTGCGGATGCAGTCGCAGACCGGCGTCCCGACCGAGATCGTGCAGGTCATCCAGTCCCTGATCGTGCTGTTCATCGCCGCGCCCGCGCTGATCCGCGCGGTCTTCCGGCTGCGCGCGTCCGGCGGCGGCGGGGTCACCGCGCTGGCGAAGGGATGGAACGGATGACGACCGCCGCCCCGCCGCCCCCGCCGGCCGCCGACCCGGAGGAGGAGCTGGTCGTCCACCGGACGGTCGTCGAGCGCGGCGTGCCGCTGCGCACGCGGCTCGTCGCGGGCGGCACGATCGTGCTGGCCGGGCTCGTGTGCATCCTCGCGTGGGGCCTGGGTGCGCGGCCCGGCGACGCGGACTTCGCCCTCAGCTCGATCGCCGACAGCGTCGCGCTGCCCGTGGTCAGGCTGCCCGCCACGCCGGCGGCGATCGCGCTGGGCGTCATCGTCGTCGGGCTGGGGGCCTGGCATGCGGCGCGCGGCTTCTCCCGCCCCCGCATGCGGTGGGTCCTCGGCGCGGTGCTGCTGTGCTTCGTGCTGGCGTTCCTGTGCTGGGCGAGCACGGGCAGCCCCGGCAACCCGCTGAACCTGCCCGGCCTGCTGCAGAACACGATCCTGCTCGCCACGCCGCTCGTGCTCGGTGCGCTGGCCGGGATCCTCTGCGAGCGCACCGGCGTCATCAACGTCGCCATCGAGGGCCAGTTCCTCGCCGGCGCGTTCGCCGGCGCGCTCGGCGCGTCGGTCACCAAGAGCCTGGGGCTGGGCATCGTGTTCGCGCTGGTCGCGGGCGGTCTGATGGGCGCGATGCTCGCAGTGTTCGCGATCCGGTTCCTCGTCAACCAGGTCGTGCTGGGCGTCGTGATCAACGCGTTCGCGCTGGGGATCACCGGGTTCGGCTTCGACGCCCTGATGGCCCAGGACGCCGCGACGTACAACGAGCCGGGGTTCTTCGCGCCGATCGCGATACCGGGCCTGTCGGCGATCCCCGTGGTCGGCCCGGTGTTCTTCAACGTCAACATCATCGTCTACCTGACGTACGTGCTGATCATCGTGATCGACGTGGCGCTGTTCCGGACCCGCTGGGGCCTGCGCACCCGCGCTGTCGGGGAGCACCCGAAGGCCGCCGACACGGTCGGGATCAAGGTCAACCGGACGCGGTACCGCAACGTCATACTCGGCGGGGTCGTCGCCGGGCTCGGCGGCGCGTTCCTGACCATCGGCTCCATCGGCGGGTTCACCAAGGACATCTCGTCGGGCAAGGGGTTCATCGCCCTCGCGGCGGTGATCTTCGGGAAGTGGAGCCCGCGCGGGGCGATCGGGGCGGCGCTGCTCTTCGGCTTCGCGGACGCGCTGCAGAGCCTGCTGTCGGTGGCCGGGACGCCGGTGCCGATCCCGTCCAACTTCCTGCTGATGCTGCCGTACCTGGCGACGCTGTTCGCCGTCGCGGGCCTCGTCGGGCGGGTGTCGGCGCCCGCCGCGGACGGCCAGCCGTACGTCAAGGGCTGACCGCGAGTCGGGGTCTCAGCCTGCGCGAGTCGGGGTATGCGCCAGGCCGAGTCGCGCGCTAACGTGCGGCGTCGTGTGGGCCGCGCTCGTCGCCGTCGCCGCCGTCGCCGGGCTCGTCGCCGGACCGGCCGCGGCCCCGGTGGCCTGGGCGGGCTGCCCCGGACAACAGGCGCCGCCACCGCCCGCCGCCGTGGAGGAGAAGGGGCCGCCGGTCGCTCCGCTCCCCTGGCCCGACGCGCCGGTCGGCGGGGACGCCATGGGCACGTGCGGCACCGCCGGCCCGGCCGCGCCGGCCGGGATCGACGCCGTCTCCTACGTCGTCGCCGACCTCGACTCGGGCGCGGTGCTCGCAGCCCGCGACCCGCACGCCCGCGAGCGTCCGGCGTCGACGCTGAAGGTCCTGCTCGCGCTGGTCGTCCTGGATCGCCTGCGTCCCGACACCGTCGTCGACGGGGTGGCGTCAGACCTGGCGGTGGACGGCAGCAAGGCCGGGATCGGGCCCGGCGGCCACTACACCGTCGAGCAGCTGCTGGACGGCCTCCTGCTCGACTCGGGCAACGACACCGCCGAGGCGCTCGCCCGCGCCCTCGGTGGTGACGCCGCGACGCTCGCGGACATGACCGAGACGGCCCGCGCGCACGGCGCGCTCGACACCCGGCCGGCGACGCCCTCGGGGCTCGACGGGCCGGGCATGGCGTCCTCGGCCTACGACATCGCCCTGCTGTTCCGGCTCGCCATGCGCCAGCCGCTGTTCGCCAAGATCGTGAGCACGCACTCCGTCCCGTTCCCTGGCTACGGCGACAAGCCCGGCTTCACGCTCGCCACGACCGAGCAGTTCCCGTTCACCTACGCCGACGCGATCGCGTCCAAGTCCGGGTTCACCGACGCCGCCCGCCACACGCTGATCGCCGCCGGGCAGCGCGGCGGCCGGCGCCTCGTCGTCGTCCTCATGCACGGCGAGCAGCAGCCCGTCCGGATGACGACGCAGGCCGCGAGGCTGCTGGACCAGGCGTTCGCCGCGCCCGCCGCCCCCGTCGGCACGCTCGTGGAGACGCACCCCGCGACCCCGGGCCCGACGCCGACGCCGGTCTCGGCGGTCGGCGCCGCCGCCGTCCCCACCGTCGTGCGGACGCCGCTCGGCGTCGCGGCCGGCGCGGCCGCGCTCGTGCTGGTCGCCCTCGCGGCGACCGCGCTGCTCCGCTGGGTCCGCCGCTGACCGGACGGCTGAGCGTCGCCGTCAGCGGCCCCGGTTCAGCGCCGCCTGCCGAGCAGCAGCGCGGCCCCCACCACGCCGGTCAGCGCCCCCGCCCCCAGCAGCCCGGCCGCGGCACCGCGGCTGGGGCCGGAGTGCACCACGAGCTCCGACCGGATCGTCGCCGGTCCCGGGACCGCCACCTCCGACTCCTGCTCGTTCTCCCGCGCCGTCGCCGCCCAGGCCGTCACGAACAGCACGAACCGCGACGCGAAGAACACGAAGACGAGCAGGCCGATGAACGGCCCGAGCAGCGCGCCGGCCGGGGAGTTCGTGACTATGCCCAGGTAGACCGTCATGACCTGCTTGAGCACCTCGAACCCGACGGCGCCCAGCAGGGCGGCGCGCAGCGCGCTGCGCAGCGTCACGTGCGAGCGCGGGAGCCGGGCGATGACCCATAGGAAGATCAGCCAGTTGGCGAAGAGGCCCAGCAGGACGCCGACGACGGCCAGCAGCACCTCGGCCCAGCCCTGCCCCGAGAGCCCGAGCAGGTCCAGGACGGCCCGCGTGAAGCCGTTCGCGACCCCGGTGATCGCGAACGACCCGACGAGCGCGACCCCGAGGCCGACCAGCGTCAGCAGGTCGACCAGCAGCCTGCGCAGCATCGGCGGGGTCGCCGGCACCTGGGCCCATTGCTCCGAGAGCGCCTCGCGCAGGTTCGACATCCACCCGACGCCGGAGTACAGGCCGCCGACGAGACCGATGATGCCGATCGTGCCGCGGTTGCGGATCGCGCTCTCGATCACCGGGTCGATCAGCGCGCCGAGCCCGGCGGGGAGGTTCTCGGAGATCCCCTTCTGCAGCTCGGTCAGCAGTGACGGGTTGAAGAACAGCACGTAGCCCGCGATCGCGAACCCGACCAGGATCAGCGGCACCAGCGACAGCACGCTGAAGTAGGTGATCGCCGCGGCGTAGTGGTCCCCGTGCCGCTCGGTGTAGCGCGTCCCGGCGCGCACGAGATGGTCCAGCCACTCGTACCGCGCCCGGAGCTGGGCGAACCGGGACGGCTTCTCCTGCTGCTCGACCTCGCTGGCCACGCCGCGATCCTGCCGTCTCGGCGGCCGACGCGCCCGCCGTGACGCGCGCGTCGAGCCCCCGGACCCGACGTCAGCCCGGCCGGAGGAACCCGACCTTCTCGTAGACGTCACGGAGCGTCACCGAGGCGACGTCCCGGGCCCGCGCTGCGCCGACGGCCAGCACGGCGTCCAGCTCGGCCGGGTCGTCGAGGTAACCGCGGACCCGTGCGGCCAGCGGCGTCGTGAAGTCCGCGACGACCTCGGCGAGGTCCTTCTTGAGGTCGCCGTAGCCCCGGCCGGCGTAGTCGGCCTCGAGCTCACTGATCTTGCGGTCGGTGAGCGCCGAGTAGATCGTCAGCAGGTTGGAGACGCCGGGCTTGGCCTCCGGGTCGTACCGGATCTCCCGCTCCGCGTCCGTGACCGCCGACCTGATCTTCTTGGCGCTGGCCTTGGGGTCGTCGAGCAGGTTGACGATCCCCGCCGGCGTCGACGCCGACTTGCTCATCTTGACCGACGGGTCCTGCAGGTCCTGGATCTTCGCCGCGCCGGCCAGGATGTAGGGCTCGGGGACGGTCAGCACGTGCGCGCCGAAGCGGGTGTTGAACCGCCGTGCGAGGTCGCGGGTCAGCTCGAGGTGCTGGCGCTGGTCCTCGCCGACCGGGACCCGGTCGGCCTGGTAGAGCAGGACGTCGGCCGCCATCAGCATCGGATAGGTGAACAGGCCGACGGAGACCCGGTCGGCGCCCTGGCGCGCCGACTTGTCCTTGAACTGCGTCATCCGGCTGGCCTCGCCGAAGCCCGTCAGGCACTGCAGCACCCACGTCAGCTCGGCGTGCTCGGGCACGTGCGACTGGACGAACAGGGTGCAGCGCGCCGGGTCGAGCCCGAGCGCGAGCAGCTGGGCGACGGCGTTGCGGGTGCGCCACGCGAGCGTCGCGGGATCGTGCTCGAGCGTGATCGCGTGCATGTCGGGGACGAAGTAGAACGCGTCGTAGCCGTCCTGCAGGCCCACCCACTGCCGCACCGCACCGAGGTAGTTGCCCAGGTGGAACGAGTCCGCGGTCGGCTGGATGCCGGACAGCACCCGCAGCCTGCGGTCGGTGGAGGCGGTCATGGTCCGATTCTTTCACCCGTCCGCAGGCGGTTACCGGCTGCCGCCCATAGGCTCGATCCGTGGACGTCATCTCCGTTGACGCCGGCTCCGTCGCGCTGGGCGCCCGCTCCTTCCCCGGCGGCACGGGCCGGCCGGTGCTGCTCGTGCACGGGCTGTCGTCGAACGCACGCCTGTGGGACCAGGTCGCGGAGGACCTGGCCCGCGCCGGGCACCCCGTCGTGGCCGTCGACCTGCGGGGACACGGCCGTTCCGCCGCCGTCGACGCGGGCCCCGCCGACCCGACCCGCCAGGCCGCCGACGATCTCTCCGCCGTCTGTGCCGGTCTGGGGTGGACGGAGCCGGCGGTCGCCGGGCAGTCGTGGGGCGGGAACGTCGTGCTGCAGCTGGCTGCCGACCATCCCGACCTCGTGCACGGCCTCGCCCTCGTCGACGGCGGCTGGCTGCACCTGTCCGACCGGTTCGCCTCGCTCGACGACGCGTGGGCGGTCCTCGCCCCGCCGGTGTTCGCCGGCCTGACCGCGCCCGCCCTGCGCGCGCGGCTGCGCACCGGTCACCCGGCCTGGTCGGACGCCGCGATCGAGGCGACCGCCGCCAACCTGCAGGAGCACGCCGACGGCACGGTGACGCCGTGGCTCGCGCGGGAGCGGCACCGGCAGATCGTCGCCAGCATGCTCGCGCAGCGGCCGCGCGAGCTGTACCCGCTCGTGCGCTGCCCGGTCGTCCTCATGGCCGCCGGCGACGGGGGCCCGCTCGTGACGGAGGCGGCCGCGGCGCTCAAGGACGCCAGGGTCGTCGCGTTCCCCGGCGGCGACCACGACCTGCACGCCCAGCAGCCGGCCCACGTCGCCGGGCTGATCGAGGAGATCGCGCGATGAACGGCCGACTGGTGATCATGGGTTCGGGCGAGACCGCGCCGACGATGGTGGAGATCCACCGGGCGACGCTGAAGGCCGCGGGCGAGGGGACGTCGCTGCTGCTCGACACGCCGTACGGGTTCCAGGAGAACGCCGACGACATCACCGAGAAGGCGGTCGCGTACTTCGCCCGCAGCGTGGGGCGGACCGTCACGGCGGTGGGTTGGCGGCACCGGCAGGAGGGCACCGCGCTGGACCGGACGCTGACGGCCGTGCGGACCGCGCGGTCGGTCTTCGCCGGGCCGGGCTCGCCGACGTACGCGCTGCGGGTGTGGGCCGGTTCCGGGTTCGACGACGCGGTCGCGGCCGTCGCGGCGTCCGGCGGGACGGTGACGTTCGCGAGCGCGGCCGCACTGACGATCGGGGTCGTCACGGTGCCGGTCTACGAGATCTACAAGAGCGGCGCCGTCCCGGCGTGGGTGCAGGGGACCAACCTGCTCGAACGCCTGACGGGGCTGCGGGCGGCGCTGATCCCGCACTACGACAACACCGAGGGCGGGACGCACTCGACGCGCTTCTGCTACCTCGGCGAGCGGCGGCTGCGGCTGCTGGAGGGCGAGCTGCCCGAGGGTGCGCACGTCATCGGCGTCGACGAGCACACGGCGCTGGTGATGGACCTCGCCGCGGGGACGGCGAGCGTGTTGGGCCGCGGCGGTGTGACGATCCGGCACGACGGCTGCTCCCGCGTGCTGCCGTCGGGAACGGAGGTGCCGCTGGCGGACCTGGCGCGCCGCGAGTCGGGGTCTGGGCCCGGCGAGTCGGGGTCCGACATCCGCGAGTCGGGGTCTGGGCCTGCGCGAGTCGGGGTCTCGACCAGCGCGAGTCGGGGTCTCGACCAGGGCGAGTCGGGCGCCGGGCCGGCCGACCTGCCGGCCGCCTCGGTACGGGAGGCGGCCGACCGGGCCCGGGCGGCCTTCGACGCCGCGCTCGCCGTCCGTGACGCCGAGGCGGCCGCGTCCGCCGTGCTCGAACTGGAACAGGCGATCACCGACTGGACCGCCGACACGCTGCAGTCCGACGACACCGACCACGCCCGGCGTGTGCTGCGCGGCATGGTGCTCGAGCTGGCAGGCGCCGCGCGCGATGGCCTCGCCGACCCGCGGGACCGGATCGGCCCGCTGGTGGACGCACTGATCGAGCAGCGGACGGCGGCGCGGGCAGCCCGCGACTGGAGCGCGGCCGACGCGCTGCGCGACCGGCTCGCCGCGGCGGGCGTCGAGGTCAGGGACGGCCTCGACGGCGTCGAGTGGTCGCTGACGGGCTGAACAGACTCGGAGCCGTCGATCCGGTGCCGGCCCAGACCCCGACTCCCGCCGGCCCAGACCCCGACTCGCGCCGGCCCAGACCCCGACTCGCGCCGGCCCAGACCCCGACTCGCGGCGGAGTTCGTGATGCCCGTCACGGGGTAGCGTCGCCCCCATGACCGACGCGGTGCTGCTGGCCGAGACCACCGGGACCGACGGCACCGAGGAGAACCCCTACCTCCTCGGGATCTACGCCCCGGTCCGCGACGAGATCGACGCCGACGACCTGGAGGTCGTCGGCGCCATCCCCCGCGACCTCAACGGCGTCTACCTGCGCAACGGGCCCAACCCTCGCCACCCCGTCACCGGCCGCTACCACTGGTTCGACGGCGACGGGATGGTCCACGCCCTCGCCTTCGAGAACGGCCGCGCCCGCTACCGCAACCGCTACGTCCGCACCGCCGCGCTCACCCGCGAGGAGGCCGCCGGCCACGCCCTGTGGCGCGGCGTCATCGAGGACCCGCGCGGCAACCCGGTCGGCACGGCCCGTGGCCTGCCGGTCAAGGACAGCGCGAACACCGACCTCGTCCACCACCGCGGGAAGGTCCTCGCCACCTGGTACCTGTGCGGCCAGCCGATGGCGCTCGACCCGCTGTCGCTGGAGACCCTCGGCGCCGAGACGTTCCTCGGCACCCTGCACGGCGACGTGATGGCCCACCCCAAGGTCGACGAGCGCACCGGCGAGCTGATGTGGTTCGACTACGGCGCCCGTGACCCGCTCCTGCGCTACGGCGTCGTCGGGGCGTCCGGCGCGATCGAGCACGAGACGCCGGTCGAGCTGCCCGGACCGCGGCTGCCGCACGACATGGCGATCACCGAGAACTACTCGATCCTCATGGACCTGCCGCTCGTCCAGGACGCCGAGGCCGCCCGCCACGGCCGTCACAAGATCGTCTTCGACCGGGGGACGCCCGCGCGGTTCGCCGTGCTCCCCCGCCGCGGCACCGACGTCCGCTGGTTCACCGCCGAGCCGTGCTACATCTACCACGTCGTCAACGCCTGGGAGTCCGGCACGACGATCGTCATGGACGTCTGCCGCGTGACCCGGCCCGAGCCGCGCCCCACCCGGCCGGGCCCGCTCGGCAAGCTCCTGGGCTACCTGCGCCTCGACGCCCGGCTGCACCGCTACGAGTTCGACCTCGCCACCGGCGCCACGACCGAGCGGCAGCTCGACGACGCCAACACCGAGTTCCCGTCGATCGACGCCCGCGCCTGCGGCGCGCCGAGCCGCTACGCCTACACCGTGCGGATCGCCGACGCCGAGACCGTCAAGTTCGACGGCCTCCTGCGCTACGACCGGACGAAGGGCGAGCGGCAGGAGCACCTGTTCGGGCCCGGCCGCTTCGGCAGCGAGGCCCCGTTCGCGCCGCGCGACGGCGGCACGGCCGAGGACGACGGCTACCTCGTCAGCTTCGTCACCGACGAGCGCGACGGCCGGTCCGAGGTGGAGATCCTCGACGCCGCCGACCTCGCGGCCGGGCCCGTCGCCAGGGTCCGCCTGCCCCAGCGGGTGCCGCTGGGTTTCCACGCCACCTGGGTGCGGTCCGACCAGCTGCGCGCGGCCAGGTGAGGCTCCATCCTCCCGACCGCGTCCGCAGCTACGTCGCGGCCGGCTGGTGGCACGACGACCCGTCCTGGACGTGGGACGGCCTCTTCCGCGCCCGCGTCGCCGAGCGCGGTGACGCCGTCGCCGTCGTCGACCCGGCCAACCGCGAGGCGTTGCTCGGCACGCCGCCCCGCAGGCTGACCTGGCCCGAGCTGGACGCCGACGTCGACCGGCTCGCGGCGCTCATGGCCGCGCGCGGGGTCGGCCCGGAGGCCGTCGTCGCCACGCAGCTGCCGAACACCGTCGAGCTCGTCGTCGCCTACCTGGCCTGCGCGCGGCTGGGCGCCGTGGCGTCGCCGTTCCCGACGGCCTACCGCGAGCACGAGCTGGCCCAGCTGGGCGCGATCGCCCGGCCCGCCGCGTGGGTCACGGTCGGCCGGGTCGGGTCGCGGGCCCACGCCGCCGAGGTCGCGGCGGTCGCTCGCCGGCTCGACCCCGGCGTCCCCGTCCTGGCCTGGGGCGACGACCGCCCCGACGGGGTGGACGACGCGGGCGCGGACCCACCGGGCGGGGCCTCCGTCCGGGTGCGGGCGGGCGACCCGGCCGACGCCGTCACGCTGTGCTGGACGTCGGGCACCGAGGCGACGCCCAAGGGCGTGCCCCGCTGCGCGAACGGCTGGACGACGATCGGGCAGGGCTGCGTCGCCGCGCCCCGGCTCACCGCCGACGACGTCATCTTGAGCCCGTTCCCGCTGGTCAACATGGCAGGCTTCGGAGGGATCCTCGTCCCGTGGCTGCTCACCGGGGCGCGGCTCGTGCAGCACCACCCGTTCGACCTGCCCACCTACCTCGGCCAGATCGCGGACGAGCGGGTCAGCTACACGCTCGCGCCGCCCGCGCTGCTGTCGGGCATGCTCGCCGCGCCTGGCGTGCTGGACGCGGCCGACCTGTCGTCGCTGCGCACGATCGGGTCCGGGTCGGCACCGCTCTCCGGCGAGCTGATCCACGGCTGGGCCGACCGCGGCGTCGAGGTCACGAACTTCTTCGGCTCCAACGAGGGCGTGCCGCTGGTCGCCGACGCCGGTGACGTCCCCGATCCCGACCGGCGCGCCGTGTGCTTCCCCTGGTTCGGCGGACCCGGCCTGACCTGGTCCAACCCGGCCTCCGCCGGCGTCGCGTCCCGGTTGGTCGACCCCGTCACCGGCGAGGACGTCACCACGCCGGGCCGGCCGGGCGAGCTGCGCGTGACCGGGCCGACGATCTTCGCGGGCTACTGGGGCGGCGGCGGCGACCCGTTCGACGAGCACGGCTGGTACCGCAGCGGCGACCTCTTCGCGATCGACGAGGACGACCCACGGCTGCTGCGCTACGTCGACCGCGCACGCGACCTCGTCATCCGCGGCGGCATGAACATCGCGCCCGCCGAGCTCGAGGCCCTCCTCGGGACGCACCCGGCCGTCGCCGAGGTCGCGGTCGTGGGCGTCCCGGACGCGCGGCTGGGCGAGCGCGCGGCCGCCGCCGTCGTCCCGGCGTCCGGCGTCGCTGCGCCCACGCTGGACGAGCTGGTCGCGTTCCTGCGCGAGCGGCGCATCGCCAGCTACAAGCTGCCCGAGCACCTGAAGCTCGTCGACGCGCTCCCCCGCAACGCCCTCGGCAAGGTCCTCAAGCGCGAGCTGCGCGCCCGGCTCACCCCACCGCCGAACCCAACGAACGGCACTTTCGTTCAATAGGGTTGAACGAAAGTGCCGTTCGTTGCATCCGACTAACGGCTGTCGAGGGCGGCCTCGGGCCGGGACGGCTCGAACAGCTCGACGGGATTGCCCGCCGGGTCCTCGACGAGCACCTGACGGCCTCCGACCCCCGCGACGACCTCGCCGCGGAACCGGGCACCTGCGGCGCGCAGCCGGTCGACCTCCCCGTCGAGGTCGGCGACCTCCAGCGCGAACCGGTTCCAGCCGCCCGGGCAGGGCAGCGTGCCGTCCGGCAGTGCCGCCCCGCCGCCCGGGCCTCCGCCGGGTGCGCTGAGCACGAGCCGCAGGTCGCCCCGGGTCAGCATGGCGAACGTCGGCGCGGGGTGCATCCGCTCGGTGAATCCGAGGCGGTCGCGGTAGAACGCGATCGCGGCGTCGACGTCGTCGACGATGTAGCGGACGCTGACGGTGGCCATCGGACCTCCCTCACCGAAGAGGCTCGTCACGAGCACTCTGGAACGTAGCCGTCTCGCTGCGGTACGGCAACGTCTCGCAGTGGGGTTAGGCTCGGCCGGTGTCCCGGACGGACCCCCGCATCGCGGCCTCGCGCGCCCGGATCCGCGCGGCCGCCGTCGCGGAGCTGGCCGCCAGCGGATACGGCCGCTTCACCATCGAGGCCGTCGCCGCGCGCGCCGGCGTCGGGAAGTCGACCGTCTACCGGCACTGGCCCGACCGGGTCGCCCTCATCCTCGACGCGCTGGGCGCCGACCACGCACGCCTGGCGCCTCCGTCCCGGGCCGAGGCGCCGCGCGCGGCCGTGACGGACCTGGCGGTCCACGTCGCGGCGATCCTGGCCGACCCGACGATCTCGGCGTGCGTCCGCGCCCTCGTCGAGGGTGCCGCCCACGACGAGCGGCTCCGGGGCGCCCTGCACGCGTTCACCGCCGACCGGCGCGCCGAGCTGTCGGCCGTCATCGCGGGCGCCGCCGCGGCCGGGCAGGCGCGAGCGGACCTCGACCCCGACACCGCGGCCGACCTCGTCCTCGGACCGCTGTTCCACCGGCGGCTGCTCACGGGTCGGCCGGTGGACGCGGCCGAGGCAACCCGGATCGTCGACGCCGTGCTCGGTCCGGCCTGCGACACCGCGCCGGTCCTGCACCCCGTCGGCCGCGTCGCGTCGCCGCTGACCGACCGGCGCGACGCGCCCCGCCAGGGCGACCGGGGCGCCCCCGACGCGTGGCTCGACCTCGACCCGCGCCTCGCGCCCGCGCTGGAGGGCGTCGGACCGGGCGGGGAGCTCGTCGTCCTCACCTGGCTGCACCTGGCCGGCCGGGACGTGCTCGTCCGCGAGGCGCGCGACGGGCGGCCCCGCAAGGGCGTGTTCGCCACCCGGTCCCCTGCCCGGCCGAACCCGATCGGGCTGCACCGGGTGCGCGTCCTCGCCGTCGAGGGCACCCGCGTGCACGTCACACCGCTCGAGGCGGTCGACGGCACGCCGGTGCTGGACCTCAAGCCCGTGCTCCGCCCACGCTCGGACGGCTGAGCGGCGACGGCCGGCCGGGACGACGGCGGCACCTGGCTCAGGTCCCGACTCGGCCTGGCTCAGACCCCGACTCGCGGTCTGGCTCAGCGCGCGACTCGGCCTGGCTCAGACCCCGACTCGCGTCAGCCGCCGTGTGTCGAGCCGCTCGCGTAGTCGGTGTAGGTGTAGGGGTTGTCCAGCACCTTCGTCTCGGGCACGTCCGGGTTCATCCCCCGCTGCCAGGCCTCCTCGCCGAGTGTCGAGCGCAGGTGCCCGACCGTCGCGTCGATCTCCCGGCGGATCGCGTCGAGGTCCACCCCGACGAGCCGGCCGTCCGACTTCACGACCCGCCCGTCCACCAGCACCGTGTGCACGTCGCCGCGCTGGGCCTGGAAGGCCACGTGTCCATAGGGGTTGAGCAGCGGGAACGACACCGGCGAGGCGTCGTTCTTGATCAGTACGACGTCGGCCTTGCGCCCGGGCTCCAGGCTGCCCAGCTCGCCGTCGCGGCCCAGCGCCCTGGCGCCACCGCGGGTCGCCCAGTCGACGACGTGCTCGGCGCGCAACGACGCGTGGGTGACCGTCTCGCCCTTCTGGTGGGCCTCGAAGTGCTCACGCGAGCGGTCGGCGCCCAGCGTCGTCCGCATCGCCGAGAACAGGTCGCCGCTCCACCACACGCTGGTGTCCATCGACAGCGACACCGGGATGCCGTGCGCCCGCAGCGCCCAGGTGGGCGGGTAGCCCTGGCCCGCGGACTGCTCGCTCTCGGTCGACACCGACACCGACCCGCCGGTCGCCGCGATGCGGTGGTACGAGTCGGCCGACAGCGTCGCCGCGTGCACGAACACGCTGGTCTCTTCGAGGAAGCCGGCCTCGTGCGCGAGCTTGATGCCGTCGTCGTTCGTCGCGCCCCAGACGCCCGCGTGCGTCGTCACGGGGACGCCCAGCTCCCGCGCCGCCTCGTAGGCCGCCTTCTCCGGGAACGCCGGGTCGCCCGTCACGTCGAACGCCATCTGGAAGCCCAGCATGTCGTCGGCTGCGTCGATCATCCGCCGGGCGAACGCGCGGAAGTCCGCCGACGTCGACCACTCCCATGGCGCCTGCTGGATGTTGCCGTACGCGAGGACGTTGCGGCCCGGCACCGAGCGCAGGGCGTCGACGGCGGCCTCGGCGTGCCCGACCGTCTGCAGCCCGTGCGACCAGTCGACGACCGTGGTGACGCCGGCGTCGAGCGCCTCGGCTGCGGCGAGCAGGTTGCCGGCGCGGACGTCCTGCGGGCGGAAGTGCCGCCCCGACTCCAGGTAGTACCAGACGAAGTACTGCGTGAGCGTCCAGTCGGCGCCGTAGCCGCGCATGGCCGTCTGCCACATGTGCCGGTGGGTGTCGATCATGCCGGGCATGACGACGCCCCCGGTCGCGTCGATCTCCCGCGTCCCGGCCGGCACGTCGAGGCGTTCGCCGACGGCGGCGATCCGGTCGCCGGTGACCAGCACGTCGGCGCCGGGCAGGACGCGGTGGGCCCGACCGTCGCGGCCGTCCATCGTCAGGACCGTGCCCCCGCGCAGCACGACGCTCTCGGCCATCGCCGGCACCTCCACATTCCCGCGTCCACGTTGCCCGCGTCCACATTTCCCGCGTCCACAGTGACGTCGACCCAGTGACGTCGCCTTGACGGACGGCTGTCCGCTGGACGGTCGCGCATCCCGTCGGGCGTGTCAAGATGCGCTAACCTGCCGGCCATGCCGCGCGAGGGGACCGGCCCCGACTTCATCGAGGCGCTCGCGCGCGGGCTCGACGTCATCGCCGCGTTCCGGCCCGGCCGGCCGGCCATGACGCTCACCGACGTCGCCGCCGCGACCGGCCTCGCCCGGCCCACGGCCCGGCGGATCCTGCTCACCCTCGCCGAGCTCGGCTACGTCCGCGTCGACGGCGGCGGCTACGCGCTGACGCCCCGGGTGCTGGACCTGGGCGTCGCCTACGTCCGCTCGCAGGGGCTGTGGGACGTCGCGCGCCCGCACCTGGAGGCCCTCTGCGCGCAGACCCACGAGTCGTGCTCGATCGCGCAGCTCGACGGCTCCGACATCGTCTACGTGGCGCGCGTTGCCGTTCCCAAGATCGTCGGTCTGTCCGTGCAGATCGGGACGCGGTTCCCGGCCCTGGTCACCTCGCTGGGCAAGGTCCTGCTCGCGGCCCTGCCGCCCACCGAGCTGGAGCGGGTGCTGGCCGAGCCGACCCGCTCGGGCCTGGTTCCCCGCCACTGTCCCACCCGCGCCGAGCGCGACGCGAGCCTGCGGGAGGTCCGTGCGCGCGGCTGGGCGCTGACCGACCAGGAGCTGACGCTGGGCATCCGCTCGGTGGCCGCCCCGCTGCGGGACGGCGCGGGCCGGGTGATCGCGGCCGTCAACGTCAACACGCACGCGGCCGAGACCCCCACCGAGCGCCTGCTCGCCGAGCACCTCCCGCGCCTGCTCGCGACGGCCGGGGAGATCAGCGCCGACTTCGCGCGGCTGGCGACCGTGCCGCACGAGACGGTCGCACTCTGAGCGGCCGTGTGCCACGATCGCGGACAGGTGTCCGACCAGTGAATGGAGACGGGATGGCGGGGCCGCTCGACGGCGTGCTGGTGGCGGACTTCTCGCGGGTGCTCGCCGGCCCGTACGCCACGATGCTGCTCGCCGACCTCGGTGCCGACGTCGTCAAGGTCGAGTCCCCGGACGGGGACGAGACCCGCACCTGGATGCCACCCGTCCGCGACGGCGTCTCCACCTACTACCTGGGCATCAACCGCGGCAAGCGCTCCGTCGCGCTCGACCTGCGCGACCCCGGCGACCTGGAGCTCGCCCGCGAGCTGGCCCGCCGCGCCGACGTCATGATCCAGAACTTCAAGCCGGGCGGACTGGCGCAGTACGGCCTGGACGCCGCCTCCGTCCGGGCGGCGAACCCGCGCGTCGTCTACTGCTCGATCAGCGGGTTCGGCCGGAAGGCGGGCGCGAAGGTGCCGGGCTACGACCTCATGGTCCAGGCCATGTCCGGGCTGATGAGCCTCACCGGGGAGGCCGAAGGCGAGCCGTACCGGGCCGGGATCTCGGTCTTCGACGTGATGGCCGGCAAGGACGCCGCGATCGGCATCCTGGCCGCGCTGCGCCACCGCGACGCGACCGGCGAGGGCCAGGAGGTCGAGATCGAGCTGCTGTCCTCGGCGCTGTCGGGCCTGGTCAACCACAGCTCGGCATGGGTCGCGGGCGGCGTCGTCCCCTACCGGATGGGCAACGCGCACCCGTCCGTCGTGCCCTACGAGCCGCTGCCCACCGCGGACCGGGAAATGATCATCGCTGCGGCGAACGACCGGCAGTTCCGCAAGCTCGTCGCGGTGCTGGGCGCGCCGGAGCTCGCCGACGACCCCCGCTTCGTGCGCAACGCCGACCGGACCGCGAACCGCGAGGTGCTCAAGCCGATCCTCATCGACCTGCTGGCGGCGAAGGGCGCCACCGAGTGGTTCGAGCTGCTCGTCGACGCCGGGGTGCCGTGCGGGCCGATCAACACGATCGACGGCGGGTTCGAGGCCGCGGCGCGGTTCGAGCTGGACCCGGTCGTCGAGGTCGGCGAGGGCGGGCGCGCGCTGCCCATGGCGCGGCACCCGATCACCCTCTCGGCCACGCCGGCCGCGTACCGGCTACCCCCGCCGGAGCTGGACGAGCACGGCGACGAGCTGCGGAAATGGCTGGCCGCGCAATGAGCGAGCTTGCGAGCGAACCGGGAGCGCAGCGTGAGCCCGGCTACGAGACCGCGCTCGGCGCCTCGACCCGCGACACGATCACGCTGCTCGGGCACGACCTCGCGCGCGACGTCATGGGCTCGGTCGGGTTCGGCGAGCTGGCGTTCTGGCTGGCCACCCAGGAGCGGCCGAGCCCCGGCCAGGTCCGCGTCTTCGAGGCGGTGCTCGCCGCGCTGGCCGACCACGGGTTCACCCCGACCGCGATCGTCACGCGCCTGACCTGGCTCTCGGCGCCGGACTCCGTGCAGGGGGCGCTGGCCGCGGGGCTGCTCGGTGGCGGGTCGCGGTTCCTCGGCGTCACCGAGGACTGCGGGCGGTTCCTCGCCGACGTCCTGTCCCGGACCGAGCTGCCCGTCGACGAGGCCGGCTGGGACGCGCTCGCGCTCGCGACCGTCGAGGAGCAGCGGGCGGCCGGCGCGTTCGTCCCGGGCCTCGGCCACCACGTCCACAAGGACGGCGACCCGCGCACCGCGCGGCTGATGCAGATCGCCCGCGAGGAGGGCGAGTTCGGGCCGCACCTGGAGCTCTTCGCGGCGATCGGGCGCGTCCACCCGCAGGTGCTCGGCAAGCGGCTGCCGCTCAACGGCGCGGGCGTCTGCGGCGCGGCGCTGGCCGACCTGGGCCTGCCGCTGCCGCTGCTGCGCGGGTTCGCGCTGCTCGCCCGCACCGCAGGGCTGATCGGCCAGCTCGCCGAGGAGCTGCGCCACCCGGTCGGCAACGCGATCTTCCTGTCGGTCGACCGGCACAACCGCTCGGTCCCCCCGGAGCCGTGGAGGCCCTGATGCCCGACTTCCCGCTGGTAGCCGGCCTGCCGATGCTCCCGACGTCCCTCGTCGGGAGCTACGCCCAGCCCGAGTGGCTCATCGACCGTGCGAAGCTCGCCGGCCGGTTCCCGCCGCGGGTGCGGGCGAAGGAGCTGTGGCGGGTCGAGCCCGAGTACCTCGCCCAGGCCCAGGACGACGCGACGGAGCTGGCGGTGCGCGCGCAGGAGCGGGCGGGGCTGGACCTGCTGACCGACGGCGAGGTCCGCCGCGAGAGCTACTCCAACCACTTCGCGACGGCGCTGGACGGCGTCGACATCGACCATCCCGGCAGCGCGCTGGACCGCTCGGGCCATCCCAACCCGGTGCCGCGCATCGTCGGCGACATCGCGCGCCGGCATCCCGTCCAGGTGCGCGACCTGCAGTTCCTGCTGGCGCAGACCGACCGCCCGGTCAAGATGACGGTGCCCGGGCCGTTCACGATGGCCCAGCAGGCGCAGAACGACCACTACCCCGACCTGGAGGCCGCCGCGATGGCGTACGCGGCCGCCGTCAACGCCGAGGTCAAGGACCTGTTCGCGGCCGGGGCCGACGTCGTGCAGCTCGACGAGCCCTACCTGCAGGCCCGCCCGGACGCCGCCCGCGCCTACGGGCTCGCGGCGCTGAACGCCGCGCTCGACGGCGTCACCGGGCCCACCGCCGTCCACCTGTGCTTCGGCTACGCCGCGATCATCCACGAGCGGCCGTCGGGCTACTCGTTCCTGCCCGAGCTGGCCGGCTGCCCCGCCGACATGATCTCGATCGAGACCGCGCAGTCGGGGCTCGACCTCGGCGTGCTGGCCGACCTCGCCGACAAGACGATCATCCTGGGTGCCCTCGACCTGTCGAGCGCCGAGGTCGAGACGGCCGCGACGGTCGCCGACCGGGTGCGCCGGGCGTACCCCTACCTGCCGCCGGAGCGGATCGTCATCGCGCCGGACTGCGGGCTGAAGTACCTGCCGCGGGCGTCCGCGGACGGCAAGATGCGCGCGTTGGCCGACGCCGCGGCCCTGCTGCGCGCCGAGACGTGAGGAGTCCCGATGACGGACGTGGCGAGCAGCGCCGTGCGGAGCGTGACCGAGGAGACGATCACCGAGCTGGCCGCGGCCCGGTGGGGTACCGCACATGACGGGCGGGAGGCGCAGCTGCTGTCGGCGCTGGTCCGCCACCTGCACGCGTTCGCCCGCGAGGTCCGGCTGACCGAGGCGGAGTGGCTGGCCGCGATCGGCTGGCTCAACCGCACCGGGCAGATCAGCGACGAGAAGCGCGAGGAGTTCATCCTGACCTCCGACGTGCTGGGCCTTTCGATGCTCGTCGTGCAGATGAACAACCGCTTCGGCCCGGAAGCGACGCCGGCGACGGTGCTCGGCCCGTTCCACATCGACGGCTCGCCGGAGCTGGGGTTCGGCGTCGACATGTCCGACGGCGTCCCCGGCACCCCGCTGTACGTGCACGGGACCGTCCGCGACGTCGCCGGCAAGGCGGTGGGCGGCGCGCTGCTGGACGTGTGGCAGGCCGACGCGGAGGGGGCCTACGAGGCCCAGCTCGACGTCGAAGAGGCGCGGCTGCGGGCGAAGTACCACGCGCGGGAGGACGGGGCCTACTGCGTGCGGACGATCGCCCCGCTGGGCTACGCGATCCCGATGGACGGCCCGGTTGGCGAGCTGATCTCGCGGACGGCCATCTCGCACTTCCGGCCGGCGCATGTGCACTTCATGATCACCAACGAGGGGTACGCCCCGCTGGTCACGCACCTGTTCCGGGAGGGCACGCGGTACCTCGACAGCGACGTCGTGTTCGGCGTCAAGGAGACGCTGGTCGTGGCGTTCGAGGAGCGCGAGCCGGGCCCGACGCCGGACGGCGGGACGTCGGACGTGCCGTGGCTCTCGGCGCGCTACGACTTCGTGCTGCAGCCGGTCGAGCCCTGACGCGAGTCGGGGCCTGAGCCTGCGCGAGTCGGGGCCTGAGCCTGCGCGAGTCGGGGTCTCAGGCCTCGCGCGACTCGGGCTCCTCGGCCTGCGGGTCCGGCCGCCGGTACAGCACGACGCCACGGCCGAGGTCGCTCACGTCGAGCCGCCACGGCTCGCCGTCGCCGGCCTCGCCGGTCTCGTCCGTGATCTTCGGACCGGGGAACATCTCGCCGAGCACGCCCATGCCGGCCACGCTACGCGCGCAGCGGGCCGGCGCCGTCAGGCCGGCGTGAGCGGGAGCAGCCGCGGCCCGGGACCGGCGGCGGGCTCCAGCCTGGCCGGCTCGCCCCGGTAGGTCGTCGTGCGCTGCCGGACGGGCCGACCCGCGGCCGCCGCGATCCCCGTCAGCTCCACCACCGTCCGTGCCGAGCCGTTCTCCGACCCGGCCATGCGGCTGATCGTCTCCTCCATCAGCGTGCCGCCCATGTCGTCCGCGCCGCCGCGCAGGACGTCGGCCGCGAGCCGGTCGCCGAGCTTCACCCAGGACACCTGGACGTGGTCGATCCGCCCGTGCAGGGCCAGCCGCGCGAAGGCGTGCACCGCCCGGTTGTCCCGCTCGGTCGGCCCCGGCCGCGCGAGCCCTGCCAGGTAGATCGGCGCGTTGGTGTGGACGAACGGCAGCGGGACGAACTCGGTGAAGCCGCCGGTCTCGTCCTGCAGCGCCGCGAGCGTGCGCAGGTGGCCGAGCCAGTGGCGCGGCTCGTCGACGTGGCCGTACATCATCGTCGACGACGAGGGGATGCCGAGCCGGTGCGCGGTCCCGACGACCTCGAGCCACTGCGCGGCCGGCAGCTTGCCCTTGGTCAGCACCCAGCGGACCTCGTCGTCGAGGATCTCCGCGGCCGTGCCCGGGATCGAGCCCAGCCCGGCCGCCTTCAGCTCCGTGAGCCACTCCTCGATCGACGCCCCCGCCTTCGCCGCCGCGGAGACGATCTCCATCGGCGAGAACGCGTGCACGTGCATGCCCGGGACCGCGGCGTGCACGGCGCGGACGAGGTCGGCGTAGTAGGTGACCGGCAGCTGCGGGTCGATGCCGCCCTGCATGCACACCTCGGTCGCGCCCGCCGCCGCGGCCTCGGCGGCACGGGCCGCGACCTCGTCGAGCGAGAGCCGGTACGCGTCGGCGTCGCGCTCACGCTGGGCGAACGCGCAGAACCGGCAGCCGACGTAGCAGACGTTCGAGAAGTTGATGTTCCGGTTGACGACGTAGGTGACGGCGTCGCCGTTGACGTCCCGGCGGACGTCGTCGGCCAGGCGCGCCAGCTCCTCGAGCGCGGGGCCCTCGGCCAGGATCAGGGCCAGCGCCGCGTCGTGGTGGGCGGGGTCGAGCAGGGCGGCGGGATCCGACGCGGCGAGCGCCAGGCCCGCACGGACGTCCGCGTCCAGCCGCTGCGGCACCCGCTGGCGGGTGGCGTCCAGCTCCTCGCGCAACGCGTCCCAGTCGCCGTAGACCGACGCGAAGTCGCCGCGCCGGTCGCCGGTCCGGCCGGTCGTGTCGATCGACGCGTGCAGGTCGGTGCGGCCGGACGAGGCGAACCCGCCGTCGGGTTCCTGCCAGGGTCGCCCGACCGGCTGCGCGGTCTCGTCGGCCAGTCCTTCGGGGCCGGCCAGCGCCGTGACGTGCGCGGACAGCCGCGTGTCGATCCACGGCGCGCCGGCGAGGACGTAGCGCGGGTAGGCGGTCAGGCGCTCGCGCAGCGTGAACCCGGCCTCCGCCGACCGGGCCGCGAGCTCGTCGATCGCCGGCCAGGGCCGCTCGGGGTTGACGTGGTCGGCCGTCACCGGGGAGACGCCGCCCCAGTCGTCGATGCCGGCCCGGAGCATGAGCGCGAACTCGTCGCCGACGAGGTTGGGCGGGGCCTGCACGTGCATCTTCGGCCCGAGCACGAGCCTCGCCGTCGCGATCGTGGCCGCGAGGTCGTCGAGGTCGGCGTCGGGGTCGTTCGCCATCGCGGTATCGGGCTTGGCCCGGAAGTTCTGGACGATGACCTCCTGCACGTGCCCGTGCGCGCGGGCGGCGGCGCGGATCGCGAACAGCGACTCGGCCCGTTCCAGTCGGGTCTCGCCGATCCCGATGAGGATGCCCGTGGTGAACGGGACGCCGACGCGCCCGGCGTCGGTGAGCGTCCGCAGCCGGACGGCGGGCTCCTTGTCGGGGCTGCCGTAGTGCGGGCCGCCCGGCTCGCTCCACAGCCGCGTGGCCGTCGTCTCCAGCATCATCCCCATCGACGGCGCGACCGGCTTGAGCCGCGTCAGCTCCTCCCAGCTCAGCACGCCCGGGTTGAGGTGCGGCAGGAGCCCCGTCTCCTCCAGGACCGCGACGGCGCAGGCCCGCACGTACTCCAGCGTGGAGTGGTAGCCGCGGGCCTCCAGCCACTCGCGCGCGGCCGGCCAGCGCTCCTCGGGGCGGTCACCGAGGGTGAACAGCGCTTCCTTGCAGCCCTGCGCCGCGCCCGCTCGGGCGATGTCCAGCACCTCCTCGCGTTCGAGGAACGCGGCGGGCAGCCGGTGCGGGACGGTCGCGAACGTGCAGTAGTGGCAGCGGTCGCGGCAGAGCCGGGTCAGCGGGATGAAGACCTTGCGGGAGTACGTGACGACCCCCGGCCGGCCCGCCGCGACCAGGCCGGCGTCGCGGACGCGCGAGGCGGCGGCCAGCAGCTCGTCGAGCTGGTCGCCGCGCGCGCCGAGCAGGACGGCGGCCTCGGTGGCGTCGAGCGTGGCGCCGTCGCGGACGCGGCGCAGCGCCCGGCGCAGGGCGGAGCCGGACCCCGGAAGATCGGTCATGCGGTCACAGTAGGTCGGCGCCGCCCGCGCCCGCACCCCGCCGGGGATCGACGGTCCTGCTCAGCGCGCGACTCGGCCTGGCCCAGACCCCGACTCGCGGTCAGGTCGTCAGCAGCCGCTCCGCCCGTTCCCGCAGCTCGCCCGCGCGGATCTTCGTGCCGTTCGTGCCCGTCGTGACCGGGAACTCGGCGAGCACCTCGACCCGCGCCGGCACCTTGAACGCCGCCAGCGCGCCCCGGCACCGCTCCCGCAGCTCCTCGCCCGTCACCGAGGCACCGGGTCGCAGCGTGACGAACGCGACCGCGACCGTGCCGTCCGCGCCGCGCGCGCCGACGACCCTCGCCGTGTCGACGCCCTCCTGTTCCATGAGGAACGACTCGATCTCCGCCGGCTCGACGAGGAACCCCCGCAGGCGCAGCGCGTCGCCCGCCCGGCACAGGTAGCGGAACCCGCCGTCCTCCGCGGTCGCGCCGAGGTCGCCGGAGGAGAACCAGCCGTCCGCGTCGACCGGGACCGCGGGTCCGCCGAGGTAGCAGGTGGTCACCGGGTAGCCGCGGAACTGCAGCTCGCCGGTGGTCCCGGCGGGGCAGACCGTGCCCGACTCCTGGTCGACCGCCCGCACCTCGATCTGCGGCGACACCGGCACGCCGCCCGCCGTGACGCGCTCGGCCAGCGGCAGGTCGGCCGGCCACGTCGAGATCAGCGCGAACAGCTCCGACGCCCCGTACACGCCGGACAGCGCGACGCCGACCCGTTCCTGTGCCCAGCGCGCGACGTCCGCGGCCCGCCCGCCGAAGTCGGCGATCGCGCCGCGCCGGCACGCGGGCCACGGCGCCGGGGCGGCCTCCCAGCTCGCCATCAGCCGGCCGAGCATGTCGTCACCGCCGACGAGGTGGGTCACCCCGCGCTCGACGACGTCGCGGGCCATCCCGTCGGCGTCGAAGACGGGCTGCAGCACGCACGTGCCCCCCGCCGCGAGCATGCCCAGCGCGGCGCTGAACCCGAACACGCCGCACAGCGGCAGCGCGAGGTGCGCGACGTCGCCCGGCCGCATGTCGAACGCGGCGGCGACCCGGCGGCCGTGCTCGGCGACGGCGCTCTGCGGGTGCCCCGGCAGCTTCGGCACCCCCGTCGAGCCGGACGTCGTGAAGTAGGCGACGGGGTCGTCGGGCTGCCCGTCGCGCGGCAGTGGGCGCGATGCGACAGCCACCGGGTCGGCCACGGCGAACGCGCCGGCGCCCAGGTCGAACGCGTCGAGGTCCCCGTCCCTCGGCTCGCCGTCGCCGGCCCCGACGACCGCGACCCACGGTGTGCGGGGCAGCGCCGCCGCGCCGGCAGCGCCCGCGACGCGGGCGGCGAGGTCGAGCCCGAGGAACTCCCGCGGCACCACGACCCCGACGGGTGCGGCCCGCTCCAGCAGGGGCGCGACGTCGTGCTCGTGGTAGCGGGTGTTGACGCCCAGCCCGGCGGCGCCGAGCGCGGCCAGCGCGAGCTCGCAGACGAGGTACTCCAGGACGTTGGGCAGCCACAGCGCCACCACGTCACCGCGGCCGACGCCGCGGCGGGCGAGGTCGGCCGCCAGCGCGCCGGCGGCTCCGCGCAACCCGTCGAACGTGAGCGCGCGGCCGCCACCGCTCTCGACCAGCGCGACCCGCTCCCCGTGCTCGGCGCACAGGCCGTCCAGCAGCTCCGCCAGCGTCGACCCGGTCACGACCGCCAGTCTGCCGCCCCCGGCCGGCGCTCGACAGCGGCGGCCGTGATCGCCGAATCCGGGACGTGGCCTGAGCTGGCACACCGCACGTCCCGAACTCCGCGATCACCGAGACCTGCTCGACGCGGGACGGCGTCGGCAGCGCGGTCCCGGGATAGTGGGACGCGTCGACGTCGACGACAGGAGGCCCGCCGTGACCGCGATGCCCGACCAGGTCTCTACCCTCGTCGCCCGGCTGCTGGCCGAACACGGCGTGCGCCGGGTCTTCGGGCTCCAGGGCGGCCACATCCAGCCGATCTGGGACCAGCTGGCCCGCCTCGGCGTGCAGATCGTCGACGTGCGCGACGAGTCCGCCGCGGTGCACATGGCGCACGCGCACGCGGAGCTGACCGGCGAGGTCGGGGTCGCGCTGGCCACGGCCGGCCCGGGCGTCACCAACACGGTCACGGCGATGGCCAACGCGTCCGTCTCGCGCATCCCCGTGCTGCTCGTCGGCGGCTGCCCGCCGCGCGCGCAGGTCAACAAGCACCCGCTGCAGGACGTGCCGCACACCGAGATCCTGCGCCCGGTCACGCGCCGCAGCCGCACCCTGCGCGTCGCCGACGAGGTGCTGCGCGAGCTGGCCGAGGCGTGGGCGCACGCCGAGGGCGACGGCGGCGAGCCGGGCCCGGTCTACGTCGAGATCCCGACGGACGTGCTCCGCGAGACCGTCCCGCCGAGGCTCGTGCTGGACGAGCACCTGAGGCCGGGACCGCGCCGGCGCAGGCTCCCCCACCCCGACGACGTGGCCGCCGCGGCGGAGCTCGTGCGTGCGGCCGAGCGCCCGCTGCTGATCTCCGGGCGCGGTGCGCACGGCGCGCAGGACGCCCTCGTTGCCTTCCTGGACGCGTCCGGCGCGGCCTACCTCGACACCCAGGAGAGCCGGGGGCTCGTGTCGCCGGTCCACCCGGCCGCGCTCGGCGCGTTGCGCGGGGCCCTCATGCGCGACGCCGACCTCGTCGTCACCGTCGGGCGGCAGCTGGACTACCAGGTCGCATACGGCTCCCCCGCCGTCTTCCGGCACGCGCGCTTCGTGCGCATCGCCGACCACGGCGGCGAGCTGATCGACAACCGCCGGGGCGCCGTGGAGCTGCTCGCCGATCCGCCCCTGGCCCTGCACGCGCTGGCCGCGGCCCTGCGCGACGAGCCGCCGGCCGGCCCGCTCGGCGCCTGGCGCGACGGGCTGCGCGACAAGCAGGACCGGCGGGCCGAGGACTACCGCGCGTCCCTCGC
>CAVSJZ010000058.1:0-11547 GCA_963728105.1 uncultured Actinomycetota bacterium
CATGTCCTCTACTGGTTCAGTTACGTGTCAGCTCTCGACGGTGTCGTCCGTCAGGGCATCCATGTGACCGTCAGCTCTCCGAACGGCTCGGGTTGGTCCAGGTCGACCGCTGCGGTGTGGTAGAGGTCGAGCACACCGAGGAAGCGCGCGACGACCTCCAGCGGGCCCACGCAGTCCGCAGTCAACGCCGCGAAGCTCGCCCGGCCCAGCTCCGCGAGCCGGGCCCGCAGGATCTCGGTGTGCTCCACGACGGAGACCTGCGGCGCGTGCAGGTGGTCGATGCCGACCGTCGGCGGCGGCTTCGGCCGGAACACCGACGCGGCGAGCTGGGCGAACGCGTCCGGGTCGACGCCGAGCAGCACCTCGGGCAACAGGGCCGAGAACCGCTCCTCCAGGGCCACCGACCGCGGGAAGCGCCGCGCGGCGCCGGCCTCCAGCTCGACGAACAGCGACGCGACCTGCTTGTACGCGCGGTACTGCAGCAGCCGGGCGAAGAGCAGGTCCCGCGCCTCCAGCAGCGCGAGGTCGTCATCGTCCTCCACCTCGGCGTCGGGCAGCAGGCGGGCGGCCTTGAGGTCGAGCAGGGTCGCGGCGACGACGAGGAACTCCGTCGTCTCGTCGAGGCTGGCGTCGTCGCCGAGCAGGCGCAGGTGCGCGATGAAGTCGTCCGTGACGCGGTGCAACGCCAGCTCGGTGACGTCCAGCTCGTGCTTGCCGATGAGCTGCAGGAGCAGGTCGAAGGGGCCCTCGAAGTTCTCCAGCCGGACGGTGAACCGGGCAGCGGGGGCCTCGGCGGCCCGCTCGTCGGCGGCGGCGGTGCCGATGATCGCTCCGCGAGCTCCGCTCACCGGGCGATGACCTCACGCGCCAGCAGCCGGTACGACGCGGCCCCTCCCGACTGCGGGGCCCAGGTCGTGATCGGCTCGCCGGCCACGGTCGTCTCCGGGAACCGGACCGTGCGGTTGATCACGGCGTCGAACACGAGGTCGCCGAACGCCTCGACGACGCGCTGGCGCACCTCGCGCGTGTGCAGCGTGCGCGGGTCGAACATCGTGGCGAGGATGCCGAGGATCTTCAGGTCCGGGTTGATCCGGTCCTGCACCTTCTCGATCGTGTCCATGAGCAGTGCGACGCCCCGCAGCGAGAAGAACTCGCAGGCCAGCGGGATGAGGATGGCGTCGGCGCAGGCCAGCGCGTTGATCGTGAGCAGGCCCAGCGACGGCTGGCAGTCGATGAGGATGACGTCGTAGCGGTCGAGCGCCGGCTTGAGCGCGCGGCCGAGGGCCTGCTCGCGGCCGACCTCGGTGACGAGCTGCACCTCGGCGGCGGACAGGTCGATGTTCGACGGCAGGAGGTGCATGCCCTCGACGGTCGTCGGGCGGATGACGTCGTCGATCTCGACGCCACGGTCCATGAGCAGGTTGTAGATGGTGGAGTCCAGCTCGTGGGCCGGCACGCCGAGGCCGACCGACAGCGCGCCCTGCGGGTCGAAGTCCACCAGCAGGACGCGGCGGCCGTACTCGGCCAGCGCCGCGCCGAGGTTGATCGTCGACGTGGTCTTGCCGACGCCGCCCTTCTGGTTCGCGACGGCGATGACGCGCGCCGGGCCGTGTTCGGTCAGCGGCTTGGGTTCGGGCACCTTCAAACGGTGTCTCCCCACGGAGGCGCCGGGGTTGGCCGGCTCCTCCTCGTCGAGTGGCTCCGGGCGGGGGACGAAGGGCCGCGGTGTGTGCATACTCCGCTCCGGTCTCTCGCGGGGCCCCTGGTCACAGGCCTTCCGCGCAGAGTAGGAGGGCTGCGGACCACCGGCAACGCGCCCCGCCGTGCGACAGCCCTCCGATTTTCCGGAAGTCTAGCGGCCCGCCAGTGCGGCCCCGCCGCGGCCCGGACCGGCCGGCGTGCGCGTCACCCGCGCGCCCGCGGGTGGCTCGTGGCGTACACCTCGCGGAGCGTGTCGACGGTCACGTGCGTGTAGACCTGCGTCGTCGTCACCGAGGCGTGCCCGAGCAGCTCCTGGACGACGCGGACGTCGGCTCCGCCCGCCAGCAGGTGCGTCGCGAAGCAGTGCCGCAGCGTGTGCGGGGAGACCACGGCGGTCAGCCCGGCCGCGTCGGCGGCGCCGCGCAGGACGTGCCAGGCACTCTGCCGCGACAGCCGGGCCCCCTTGGCGTTGAGCAGGAGCGCCGCGCTCCCCCGCCCGCGGGTCGCGAGCGCCGGCCGGGACCGGACGCGGTAGGCGTCGACGGCCGCGAGGGCCGGTCGCCCGACCGGCACGATGCGGTCCTTGCCGCCCTTGCCGGACAGCCGCACGGTGCGGTGGTCGGTGTCGAGGTCGTCGACGTCGAGCCCGACGGCCTCGGAGATCCGGGCGCCGGTGGAGTACAGCAGCTCCAGCAGGGCCCGGTCCCGCAGCGCGAGCGGCCCGTCGCCGACGCAGCCGGCGAGGAGCTGGTCGACCTCGTCGATCGTGAGCGCGCGCGGCAGCCGGACCGGCAGTGCGGGCGGGGTGACGGCGCGGGCGACGTCCTCGACCACGATCCCGTCGCGCGCCGCGAACCGGTGCAGCCCGCGGACGGCCGCGAGCGCCCGCGCCGCCGACGACGCCGCGAGCGGGGGCTGCGCCTCCCGCAGCGCGACCACGAAGCCGCGGACGTCGGACTCGCGGACCTCGTCGAGGTCGACATCGCCCAGGTGCTCGACGTAGCGGCGCAGGTCGGCGGCGTAGGACCGGAGCGTGTTGGCCGAGCTGCCGCGCTCGACGGCGAGATGGTGCAGGTACGCCTCGACCCCCGCTCCGACCCGCACGCCGGCATTGTGGCGCTACGCGGCCGCGGCGGTCGCGTGGCGCGCCACGAGCTCGGCCAGCTCGTCCCGGTCCGGTCCGCTCGGCACGGGCGGCCGCCAGCCCGCCGCGTAGATCTCGCGGGCCCGCGGCTCGACGGCCGCGAGGCTCGCCGGCAGCGCCTGCATCGTCTGGTACGCCCCGACCGCGGGCCCCAGCGCCGGGTCGACCTGCGCCGCGGCGCAGACCACGTCCGACGGCAGCGGGTCGCCGCCGTCGAGGGCCGCCGCCACGTCCTCGCCCGCCCAGCGCCGCACGAGCGCCGCGTCGCAGACGGCGTGGTCGACGAACCATGGCCGGATCCACTCGGTGCACCAGGCGTCGAACGCGCGGGTGACGTCGGCGACGGCGGACAGGTGGCGGCTGCCGTCCAGGAGCCGCAGGAACGCGACGACCTGCTCGAACGCGAGCGCGACGCCCCGGCCGGCCGACGGCGTCGTCGAGCAGACGGCGTCGCCGAGGAAGACGAGGCCCGGCAGCGCCAGGCGGCCCCCGGCGTCGAGCTGGCCGTGGTACGCGTTGCGCAGCCGGCCGCCCGGCAGGACTCCGGTCAGCGGCGTGGCGCGGTCCGGGTCGGTCCACGCGGCGAGCATCGGGATCGCGGCCGCGGCGGCCTCGAACGCCGGCCGCTCCCGCAGCCCGGCCAGCGCGGTGTCGGCGGCCGAGCGGACGAGCAGCACGGAGAACACGCCCGCGTCGTGCGGGAACACGATCGTCAGGTAGCCCGGGTAGCCCGCGAACGCGGCGATGGGCGAGCTCATCGGGCCCGGCTCGGCGCCCGGTCGCAGCCGGTACTGGCGCGACACGTACGCCTGGCCGGAGTCGGCGCCCTCGCCGGGTCCGCGCAGGCCGCGGCCCAGCCGCCCGGACCGGCCGGTCGCCGCGAGCACCAGGTCGGCGGCGAGCACCCGCCCGTCCACGCGCAGGCCGGCGGCCCGACCGTGCTCCGCGACGACGTCGTCGACGTGCCCGCGGACCAGGTCCACACCCGGCTCCGCCGCCGCGGCGGCCCGCAGCACGCGCTCGAACGTCAGGCGCCGGCAGCGCATGCCCATCGCCCGCGTGGCGTCCCCGGGCGGGTACAGCAGCTGCGCGCCCGCCGCGGCCAGCGCGTCGAGGACGTCGGGCCGCTCGGCGCCCAGCGCGTCGACGACCTGTGGCCGGAACCCGTGCGGGTGGTGGAACTGCATGACCCCCGCCCGGTCCCACGACCCGTCCGGGTCCGGGCCGGCGTCCCGGTCGACGACGGTGACGGCGTGCCCGCGCCGGGCGAGGGCGAGCGCCGTGAACAGGCCGGTCGGACCGGCTCCCGCGATGGCGATGCGCATGCGGCGAGCCTGCCCGGCGTGCGGGCGCCGGCCATCCGGGAAACCACTGATCCCGACCCCGGAGCCCCGGGGATCAGCTCAGGGCCGGGACGACCTCGCTCGCGAACAGCTCGATCCCCGACCGGTCGTAGGCGGCCTCGGGGAAGTAGCAGACCGCGTAGGTCATGCCCGCCTTCTCCAGGCCGCGCAGGTTCTCCACGATCTGCTCCGGGGTGCCGCACGCCGGCATGCCGCGGAAGCCGCCCAGCTGCGCCTCCGCCCTCCGCTCGCCGACGTAGGGCACCATCCGGTCCTTCGTCCGCGCGAGCCGGTCGGCCACCTCGGCCTCGTCCCGACCGATCGCGACGTTGTAGTTGGCCGACCGGACGATCGCGTCGAAGTCGGTGCCCACGTCCGCGCAGTGCTCACGCAGCAGCGCCGACTTGCGCGCGAAGCCGTCGGGCGTGCCGTCGAAGTTGGTGTACCGCGCGTACCGGGCGGCGATCCGCAGCGTCACCTTCTCGCCCCCGCCGGCGATCCACAGCGGGATGCCGCCGTCCTGCAGCGGCCGCGGGGCCACGATCGCGTCGTCGACCTGGTAGTAGCGGCCGGCCAGGCTGGCCCGGCCCCGCTCCCAGGCCTGCTTCATGATCTGGACGCCCTCCTCGAGCCGGCCGAGCCGCTCGCGCGCCGGCGGGAAGCCGTAGCCGTAGGCCCGCCACTCCTGCTCGTACCAGCCGCCGCCGATGCCCATCTCGACCCGGCCGCCGGAGACGATGTCGCAGGTCGCGGCGACCTTGGCGAGGTAGGCGGGGTTGCGGTAGCTCATGCAGGTGCACATCTGGCCCAGCCGCACGCGGTGGGTGACGGCGCCGAGCGCGGCCATGAGCGTCCAGGCCTCGTGCACGGCCTCGTCGGTCGGGGCCGGGACGGTGTGGAAGTGGTCGTAGACCCAGACCGACTCCCACGGGCCGTCCTCGGCGTACCGGGCGAAACCCTTCATCGCCTCCCACTGGTCGGCAGGGTCGATCCCGACGAGGTCCAGCCGCCAGCCCTGGGGCACGAACAGTCCGAAGCGCATGGTCGGAGCCTAGGACGCGCCCGGCCGGGCCGCCCGGCGCTCAGGTCCCGCGCGTGGCGAAGCGGGTCGGCCGGTCGACCCACGGGGCGTCGGCCGAGCGGGCCGAGGCCGGCGAGCCGGCCAGTGCATGAGCGGCGAGGACGGCGGCCGCCGTCACGCCGTTGACGATCGTGCCGGCCAGCACCATCCGCACCGCGACCGACAGCGTCACCCACCGCGTCCGCAGGTCGGCCTCCTCGTCGTCGCCGAGGTGCGGCCGCTCGACCTCGGTGACACCGCGGGCGAGGAAGACGCGCACCGACTCGTCGGAGAACCCCGGCGACGGCACGACGTCGATGAGCGTCGACCACTCCGTGGCCTCCACGCCCGCCTCCTCGCGCAGCTCGCGGCGGGCCGCCTCGACGGGGTCCTCACCCGCGACGTCCAGCAGCCCCGCGGGCAGCTCCCACAGCCGCCGCCCGACGGCGTGGCGGTACTGGTAGATCATCATGAGCCGGTCGTCGGCGTCGAGGGCCACGACGGCGACCGCGCCCGGATGCTCCAGGATCTCCCGGGTGGCGACACGCCCGCCGGGCATCACGACCTGGTCGGAGCGCAGGGCCAGCACCCGCCCGACGTAGATGTCCTCGCTCGACTCGACGGGGAAGTCGTGGCGGCTCGGGCTGCTCACGACGACACCGACACCGACACGGGCTCGCGCGCCGACTCATCGAAAGGGAGCCGGTCCTCGGCGCGGTAGCGCAGCGCGGCCTCGACGAACGCGGCGAACAGCGGGTGCGGCCGCGTCGGGCGGCTCTTCAGCTCCGGATGGGCCTGCGTGCCCACGTAGAACGGGTGGGTCCCCCGCGGCAGCTCGACGAACTCCACGAGCGTGCCGTCCGGGGACGTGCCCCCGAACACCAGCCCGGCCTCCTCCAGCCGCCCGCGGTAGGAGTTGTTGACCTCGTAGCGGTGGCGGTGCCGTTCGGAGACCTCGCGGGTGCCGTACGCGGCCGCGACGACCGAGCCGGCCAGCAGCGTGGCGGGGTAGGCCCCCAGCCGCATCGTCCCGCCCATGTCCCGCTCCCCCGCCACCACGTCGCGCTGGTCGGCCATCGTGGAGATCACCGGGTGCGGCGTGCGCTCGTCGAACTCCGTCGAGTTCGCGTCGTCCAGGCCGGCCAGGTCGCGCGCGGCCTCGATCACCATGCACTGCAGGCCGAGGCACAGGCCCAGCGTCGGGACGCCGCGGGTGCGGGCGTGCCGGATCGCGCCGAGCTTGCCCTCGATGCCGCGCACGCCGAACCCGCCGGGCACCAGGACCCCGTCGACGCCGTCCAGTACGGCGGCCGCGCCCGCCGGCGTGCGGCACTGGTCGGACGCCACCCAGCGGACCTCGACGCGGGCCCGGTGGGCGAACCCGCCCGCCCGCAGGGCCTCGGTCACCGACAGGTAGGCGTCGGGCAGGTCGACGTACTTGCCGACCAGCGCGACCGTCACCGTCTCCCGCGGGTGGTGGACCCGGTCGAGCAGGTCGCCCCACACCGTCCAGTCGACGTCGCGGAAGGGCAGCTGCAGTCGCCGCACGACGTAGGCGTCGAGGCCCTCGCGGTGCAGCACGCGCGGGATGTCGTAGATCGACGGGGCGTCGGGCGCGGCGACGACGCCGTCCGTCTCGACGTCGCACATGAGGCTGATCTTGCGCTTCATGTCGTCGGGGATGTCCCGGTCGGCCCGCAGGACCAGGCCGTCTGGCTGGATGCCGATGTTGCGCAGCGCCGCGACCGAGTGCTGCGTCGGCTTCGTCTTCAGCTCGCCGGACGGGGCGAGGTAGGGCACGAGCGAGACGTGCAGGAAGAAGCAGTTGTCGCGGCCCACGTCGTGGCGGACCTGGCGGGCGGCCTCCAGGAACGGCAGCGACTCGATGTCGCCGACGGTGCCGCCCACCTCGGTGATCACGACGTCGGGGGTGACGCCGTCGGCGTCCGGCTCGCCCATGGCGAGGATCCGGTCCTTGATCTCGTTGGTGATGTGCGGGATGACCTGCACGGTGTCGCCGAGGTACTCGCCCCGGCGCTCCTTGGCGATCACCGAGGAGTAGACCTGGCCGGTGGTGACGTTGGCGTTGCCGTGCAGGTCGCGGTCGAGGAACCGCTCGTAGTGGCCGATGTCGAGGTCGGTCTCGGCGCCGTCCTCGGTGACGAACACCTCGCCGTGCTGGAAGGGGTTCATCGTGCCCGGGTCGACGTTGAGGTACGGGTCGAGCTTCTGCATGGTCACCCGCAAGCCGCGCGAGGTGAGCAGCTGGCCGAGGCTGGACGCCGTCAGACCCTTGCCGAGCGAGGACGCGACCCCGCCGGTGACGAACAGATGACGAGTCGCGCGAGGCTGCACGGACCCCCAGCGTACAGGCGCGATCAGTCCCGAGCCGTCCGACCCGCCCGCGAACCGGGACATACCCGCCCGCGAGTCGGGCTCTGCGCCGGTCCGAGTCGCGGCCTGAGCCAGGCCCCCGCAGCGGCGTCAGACGTCGCGCGGGGCGGACCCGTCGGCGGCCGAGTCGGCCGTGCCGTACCGGCCGGACCGGCCGGCCGCCTGCTCCGCCAGCGCCAGCACGGTCGTGACCTGGCCGGATCCGGCCTGGACGTCGTCGACGGTGGACAGCGCCGCGGTGACGGCCGGGTCGGCCCGCGCGACGCCGACGGCGCCGGTCGGCTCGGCGGACCCGGACGCCCCGGCGAGGACCGCCCCGCCGCCCGCGTGGTCGAGCTGGACGGCCATCCGCGCGAGTGTCGCCGCGCCGTCGCCGGCGTCGACGCCCGTCAACGCCCCGCCGGTGAGCACCACGACCAGGTCGGCGGGTGCGGGCGCGGCTCCCGGCGCGACGAAGCCGGCCGAGGCCAGCCCGGCGTAGACGCCCGCCGCCTGGGCGCCGGTGGCCTGCGCCTTGCCGCCCGGCCCGGTCAGGACCGCACCGAGCAGGCCGCCGGTGATGCTGCCGGTGTCGGAGGCCGCCGGCAGCTGGGCCCCCGCCGGGAGCAGCTGCGCGGCCAGCTGCCGCAGCTGGTCGGCGCGGGCCGGGTCGGTGACGGCCGGGGTGAGCGCCACCGTGCCGGTCACCGTCGCGCCGGACGCCTTGAGCAGGGCGACGACCCCGTCGCGCGTCGCGTCGTCGGTGCCCGCGGTCACCAGGGCGACCGAGTGACCGGTCAGGAGCCCGTGAACCGCGGCCGGCCCGACGCGGCGGGCGAACTCGTCACCGGCCCGCTGCGCGGCGGCGAGCTGGTCCCGCTGCGCGGACAGCGTCCGGACCTGGCCGGACAGGTCGTCCGCCCGCGACACCACCGCACCCAGCAGCCGGTCGGACACGCCGCTGGCGCCGAGCACCACGCCGACCGCGAGGGCGAGGAACACCGCGGCGATCGACACCGCGTGGTACCGCAGGGAGATCACTGCAGCCAGCCCCCGACCGCCGCGACCGCACCCTGCCAGAGCTGGACGGCGGCGGCGAGCACGGCGTCCCCGGCCGCGGACACCAGCAACGCCGCGACGACGGCGGCGAGCACCGCGCACACGAGCAGCAGGACCGCGCCGCGCGAGATCCGGCTGCGGTAGAGCGTCGCGATGACCCGGCCGTCGACCAGCGCGCCGCCGAGCTGCAGGCGGGTGAGGAACGTCGAGGCGTTGCTCCCGGAGCGGCCCCTGTCCAGGAACTCGGCCATGGTCGCCGAGAGCCCGACGGTGACGACCATCGCGGCGTTCTCGTGCGCCGCGAGCAGCAGGGCGAGGTCCTCGGGGTTGGCCGTGCTGGGGAACGTGACGGCCCGCACGCCCAGGTCCTGGACCCGGTGCAGGCCCGGCGCGTGGCCGTCGGCGAAGGCCGGCACGACGAGCTCGGCCCCGCACGTCAGCGACTCGACCGACATGTCGGTGGGGTCGCCGAGGACCAGGTCCGGCCGGTGGCCCGCCTTGAGCAGCGCGTCCGCCCCGCCGCCGACCCCGACCAGCACCGGCCGGTACTCCTTGACGTAGTCGCGCAGCCGCCGCAGCTGCCCGGCGTGGTCGTACCCGGCCCCGACGACCAGCACCTGGCGGTTGGCCAGCTCCACGTCGATGGGCGGGACGCCCGAGCCGTCGAGCAGCAGGTCGCGCTCGTGCTGCATGAACTCGATCGTGTTGGCGGCGAACGCCTCGAGCTGGTGCGTCAGCCCGGTCTTCGCCTCGACCAGCGCGTCGGCGACCGACTCCGTGTCCTGGTGGACACCCTCGGCGAGCCGCAGCTCGCCCGCGTAGACGACACCTTCGTGCAGGCGGATCTTGGCGCCGTCCTTGACGACGGTCAGTGCCTTGTCCCCGACGCCGTCGACGAGCGTGACCCCGTGGTCGAGCAGGATCTCCGGGCCGAGGTTGGGGAAGCGTCCGGAGATCGACGGGGAGACGTTGACCACTGCCGCGACGCCGGCGGCCACGAGGGCGTCCGCCGTGGCGCGGTCGAGGTCGATCTCGTCGAGCACCGCGATCTCGCCGGCCTTCAGCCGCCGCAGCAGCCGGTCCGTGCGGCGGTCGACGCGGGCGACCCCGGCCAGCCCCGGGAGCACGGGCCGCGAGCGGCGGGGCAGGACCGAGATCTTCATGCCCCGCACTGTGACACCGGCTCCGCCGCAGGCCTCGCAGGCACGCCGGTGGGTCGCGCGTCAGGGGGACCTGCGACCTGCCCCGTTCCGGTGGATGTGACGGTCGGTGTCGCGGTGGGTACGCGCGGCTGCGAGCAGCTCCTCGGCGTGGGCGCGGCCGGTGTCGGTGTCGTCGAGACCGGCCAGCATCCGCGCCAGCTCGACGATCCGCTCGTCCTCCCGCAGGGTCCGCACCACGCTGCGGACCGCGCCACCCGCGCGCTGCCCCTTGTCGACGACCAGATGGCGGTCGGCGTAGGCCGCGACCTGCGGCAGGTGCGTCACGACGATGACCTGGTGCGAGGCCGCCAGCCGGGCCAGCCTGCGCCCGATCTCGACGGCCGCGCGCCCACCCACACCCGCGTCGACCTCGTCGAACACCATCGTCGGGACCGGGTCGGCCCCCGCCAGCGCCACCTCGAGGGCCAGCATCACCCGCGAGAGCTCGCCGCCGGACGCGCCCTTGTGCAGGGGCTGCGGCGTGGCACCTGCGTGCGCGACGAGCTGCAGCTCGACGTCGTCGACGCCGTCGACGCCTGGCGTGTGCCACCGGCCGCCGACCTGCACGGCGTCCGGCGCGCCCGCAGCGGCGTCGCGCTGCGTGACGGACGCGGTGAGCCGCGCGTCGGGCATCGCGAGCCCACCCAGCTCGGCGGTCGTGTCGGCGGCCAGCCGGGTGGCGGCGGCCGCCCGGGCGGCGGACACGGCGGCGGCGTGCTCGGCGAGCTCGCCGGCCAGCTCGTCGCGCCGCGCGGCGAGCGCCGCCAGCGCCTCGTCGGACGTGTCGAGCGACCCGAGGCGGTCGCGGGCGCGGGCCGCCCACTCCAGGACCCCGTCGACGTCGGCGGCGTACTTGCGGGTCAGTGCCTTCAGCTCGGCCTGCCGCGACAGGACGGCCGCGAGCCGTTCCGGGTCGGCGTCGAGCCGGTCGAGGTAGCCGGCCAGCTCGGCGCCGGCGTCGCCGAGCAGGGCGAGCGCCTCGGCCAGGCGGGCCTCGAGCGCGGCGAGCTCCGGGTCACCGGACCCGGCGAGGCGGTGCCGGGCGTCGCCGACGAGGGCGAGGGCGTGCGGCGTGTCGAGCGCCTCGTCGCTGCCGACCAGCGCCGCCTGCGCGGTGGCGGCGACGGCGCGCAGGTCGTCGGCCGCGGCGAGCCGCCGGGCCTGCTCGACGAGGTCGGTGTCCTCGCCCGGCTGCGGGTCGACCGCGCTGATCTCCGCGAGCCCGTGCCGGAGCAGGTCGGCCTCCTGCGCGAGCCGCCGCGCCCCGTCGTGGCGCTCGGCCAGCTCCGCGGCGACGGCGAGCCAGTCCGCCCGGACCTTGCGGTAGCGCTCCAGCGGCACGGCGACGGCGTCGCCGGCGAACCGGTCGACGAGGGCACGCTGCTCGGCGGGGCGGGCGAGCCGCAGCTGGTCGTTCTGGCCGTGCACGGTCAGCGTGGCCTCGGCGAGCCGGCCCAGCACGCCGACGGGAACGGCCCGGCCGCCAAGGTGCGCCCGCGAACGGCCATCGGCCGACACCGACCGCACGGCGATGAGCGACCCGTCGTCGTCCGGCTCGGCCCCGACCTCGTCGGCCACGGCGAGCACGGGCGCGTCGATGCTGAACCGGCCCTCGACGACGGCCCGCCGCGCGCCCTCGGCCACGCGCGACGCCTCGGCGCGGCC
>CAVSJZ010000059.1:0-262584 GCA_963728105.1 uncultured Actinomycetota bacterium
CGCTGACAAGTACGACTGCAACAGTGCCAAGTCCAACGACAAGGCTGTTCCACAATTCGAGCCAAAAAACTCCCGCGGACGCCGGTCAGCATGTCGGCATACTGACTCCAGACAGCAGGGTGTGCTGGGAGTGCCACCGGCTGGGCCCGGAGTTGGCCAACCGACTTAAGGCCCCCCGTAACCGAAATATAGAGTGGAACGGCGACGACAAACAGCACGATAAGGGCGACCACGTACTGCGTGACCTTGACGACTCTGTTCCCCGCGGAAATGGATTTCACGTTATTGGCCTCCCTCACAAGGATCCGCTAGCAAGACTAACGGAACCAAGCACACACAAGAGAAGCAACGTGGCCGCCAGCGACGTCCCGAAGAACGCGCTCGCGTACTGCTTGACCACGACCGGGCTCGCCAGGCGCGAGTGCGCCCCAGCTCCCTGTTGGCGTCCTGCGCGAACGCGGCCAGCGCGGGCACCTTGCGGACGAAACAGGCCGCCGTCGGCGAGGCCAGCCGGCGTAGCGCACTACCGTCCAGACGACCGGCCGGCCGCCCGCCCGCGCTGCCTCGACCAGGTCGGAGACGGCCGCGACCGGCGGCTCGGGCAGCGCGAACGGGCCGTCCGGCTCGGTGTAGGCCCGCACGAGGTCGACCACCAGCAGCGCGGGGGAGCGGCCCCAGCCGACCCGCGCCCCGAACGCCGAGCCGTGCGGCCCGCTCACCTCAGCTCCACACGGGCCGTCGGGGCGCCGGCAGCCCGGTCTCGGCCTCGCAGTTCGCCAGTATCTCGTCGAGCGGCGGGCCCATGTCGAACACGGGCAGCTCCGCGGGGCGCTGCGCGCGCAGCTGGGCCCGCAGGGCCTCCGTCGCCGCCGGGTCCCCGACGACGACGCCGTACCGCCGCGCCCCGTCCTCCGTGACGAGCCCGCGCCGCACCTCCTTCTCCACCAGCGCGGGGTCGCGGTCCAGCGGGTCGCCCCAGCCGCGCCGCCCCAGGTCACGAAGTGCAGTACGTCGCCGGGAAGGCCTTGACGTCGTGGCACTTGCTCGGCAGCACCTGGTGCGTCCCGTTGGCGCGGTCGATCCACTTGCGCCCGCGCGCGCCGGGCGTCCCGCCGTTGACGCCCCACGGGTAGGTGAGCCAGCGGTCGTCGTGGATCGCGATCTCGCCCGGCTCCTCGAAGAAGTAGGCGACGTCGACGCCGTTGCCGCCACGGTGCAGGCCCGCGCCGCCGGTGTCGGCGACCGTCTCCCACTTCTCGATCCCAGCGGGTAGTACGGACTCGAGGGTCGCAGGGGATGTTGACGAAGCTGGGCCACAGCGAGTGCCCGTCCGGCCCGTCACCGAGCGGCCGGCCCGGCATGCTGCCGAAGCTGATTGAGTAGAGCTGGAACCACTCGCCCGCCCCGGTCGCCGAGGTGTAGTGTGGAGCAGACCAGCTCTCTCTCTCTCTCTCTCTCTCTCTCTTTTTTTTTTTCCCCCCCCCCCCCAAAAAAAAAAAAACCAGATGCAGGTTCTTCGGGATCTACATGATCACCGTCGCGGACCCGCAGATCCTCTGGAACGACGGGTTCTACCCGCTGGTCGACGTCACGATCCCGGACGGCTCGTACTGGAAGCCGCGCCACCCGCAGTCGCTGAACGGGCGCAACCACGGCATCGGGCGCGTGTTCGACCTGTTCGGGGGCCTGCTGGGGCAGACGAACCCCGCGCTGCTCAACGCGGCCGGGTTCTCCTCGTCGCCGCACTTCATGTACTCCGGCCACTACACCTCGGGCGACCGGGCGGGCGAGTGGTTCCAGCTCTACTCGATCGGCTTCGGCGGCATCCCCGGCCGGCCGCTCGGCGACGGGCCGGACGGGCACTCGCTGTGGCCCAGCTTCGTCAACATCCCCTGCGAGTACCTCGAGTCCGTACTACCCGCTGCGGATCGAGAAGTGGGAGACGGTCGCCGACACCGGCGGTGCGGGCCTGCACCGTGGCGGCAACGGCGTCGACGTCGCCTACTTCTTCGAGGAGCCGGGCGAGATCGCGATCCACGACGACCGCTGGCTCACCTACCCGTGGGGCGTCAACGGCGGGACGCCCGGCGCGCGCGGGCGCAAGTGGATCGACCGCGCCGACGGGACGCACGAGGTGCTGCCGAGCAAGTGCCACGACGTCAAGGTCTTCCCCGGCGACGTGCTGCACTTCGTGACCTGGGGCGGCGGCGGCTGGGGCGACCCGCTGGACCGCGACCCCGCGCTGGTGGAGAAGGAGGTGCGGCGCGGGCTCGTCACGGAGGACGGGGCGCGGCGGTACGGCGTCGTCGTCGGGGACCCGGCGGCGACCGAGGCCCTGCGGGCCGAGCTGCGCGCGCAGCGCCCCGCGGAGCTGCCCGTGTTCGACATGGGCCCGCCGCTCGACGAGATACTGGCGAACTGCGAGGCGGAGACCGGGCTGCCGGCGCCCCGACGGCCCGTGTGGAGCTGAGGTGAGCGGGCCGCACGGCTCGGCGTTCGGGGCGCGGGTCGGCTGGGGCCGCTCCCCCGCGCTGCTGGTGGTCGACCTCGTGCGGGCCTACACCGAGCCGGACGGCCCGTTCGCGCTGCCCGAGCCGCCGGTCGCGGCCGTCTCCGACCTGGTCGAGGCAGCGCGGGCGGGCGGCCGGCCGGTCGTCTGGACGGTCGTGCGCTACGCCGCTGGCCTCGCCGACGGCGGCCTGTTCGTCCGCAAGGTGCCCGCGCTGGCCGCGTTCGCGCAGGACGCCGACGGGGACTGGGGCGCGCTCGCGCTCGACCCGGCCCGCGGCGAGCCCGTCGTCGTCAAGCAGTACGCGAGCGCGTTCTTCGGGACGTCGCTGGCGGCCACGTTGCACGCGGCCGGCGTCGACACGGTCGTCGTCACCGGCGTCTCGACGTCGGGCTGCGTGCGGGCCAGCGCGACCGACGCGCTCGGCCACGGCCTGGCGCCCATGGTCGTCGCCGAGGGCTGTGCCGACCGCACGGCCGCGCTGCACGAGCAGAACCTGCGCGACCTCGACGCGAAGTACGCCGACGTCGTCGGGCTGGCGGAGGCGCGGGAGCGGCTGGCCGGTCGACCGCGGCGGTGACGCCCGACGACGACCACCTGCCTCGGATCACGCCGGCGCGGCCACTACCGTCTTCGGCGCGGTGGGACACTCCCCGCCGCGGCTCGCCAGGAGGTCGGTGCGTGCAGGAGCAGAGCGCGGCGTTCGAGACGCCGGACGTCGTGATCGGCAACCACACCGCCAAGTACACCGCCCGGAACCCGGCGATCCGGTGGCTCACGCAGCGGTGGGTGGCCAACCTCGCCGACCAGCTCGACCGGATCCGGGCCGACCCGGCACTGGTGTCCGACCGGGCGCTCGAGGTCGGCTGCGGCGAGGGGGTGATCGCCGACCGGCTGTCGCGGAGCTGGGGAACCGTGGTCGGGCTCGACCTGCCCGACTCGGGGTTGCGACGCGACTGGACGGCCTATCCCGCGCCCCACTTCCTGCACGCCGACGCCGAGCACCTGCCCTTCCCCGACAGCGCGTTCGAGGTCGTCGTGGCGGTCGAGGTACTGGAGCACCTGCGCGACCCCGGGGCCGGCCTGCGTGAGATCGCGCGCGTGGGCAGCAGGCACGTGGTGCTGTCCGTGCCGCGCGAGCCGATCTTCCGGGGCTGCAACCTCGTCGCGGGCCGCTACGTCAAGGACCTCGGCAACACGCCGGGACACCTCAACCACTGGTCGACGCGGAGCTTCGTCAGGTTCGTCTCCACGGTCGCCGACGTGCGCCGGGTGACGACCCCGTTCCCGTGGACGACGGTGTGGGCGACGCTGCGCTGAGGCCGTCTGCTCGGCCGTGGCGCCGACGCCCGACCACCGCCGGCAGGCACCAGGCCAGGTCCCCGACGGTGAACATCAGCCGCGACAGCGCGGCGACGACGGTGGCCTGCGGGGCCGCGAGCACGCCGCCGAGCACCAGGACCAGCACCGCATCGCGGACGCCCGCGCCTGCTGGCGCGATCACGACGAGGAACCCGATGGTCCACGCCGCCGCGAACGCACCGGTGCCGACGACCAGCAACCGAGCGGTCGGCACGGCCCCCAGCTGCAGCGCCAGCACCCAGACGTGCACGCCGTAGGCCATCCACGACAGCAGCGCCCAGCCCGCCCCGCGGGCGATCCCGCCCAGCGTCAGCGACCGCGGCAGCGCGGGCCGTCGCGCCAGCCGCAACGCGGCGCCGAGCAGCCGGTTGAGGACGGGCGGCGCGGCCACCACGACCGCGACCGGCAGCGCAGCAAGCGTCCACCAGTAGTCCCGCATCGACCCGGCGACGAGCAGCGGCAGCGACGGGACCGCGACGAGCAGCCCCGTGCCCACGACGACCACGAGGAACGCGGCGACGGCCGCGCCGGCCGCGCGGGGGGGCACCTTGTAGTCGCGGCCGAGCTCCATCTGCGCGAGCACCGGCCACAGCGACCCGGGCAGGTACTTCCCGAGCTGGCCGACGAAGAACACGCGCATCGCGCCGGCCACCGGCAGCGGCGACCCGAGGTCGGCGAGCAGCGCCCGCCAGCACAGGAACGTGGCGAAGATGCCGACGAGGACCGCGAGGAGCGCCGCCGACACCGACCAGGCCGACAGCCGGCCCAGCAGCGGCTGGACCTCCTGCCACCGGCTCGCCAGCACCCACAGGGCCGCGACGGGGAAGGCGGCCACGACCAGCACGCGGACCGGCGTCCGCCACCGGCCCACGGTCAGGTGTCCCCGCGCGACCGCACGATGAGGTCCGCCAGCAGCCCCACCGAGGCGATGATCAGGCCGGTCAGGAACAGCAGCGTGGCGTTGGTCGTGATCCGCAGGTCGTAGCGGAACAGGTCGGTCGCTCCCTTGACGACCCCGAGCGCCAGCAGCGTGAGCGCGAGCGGCATCAGCACCTTGAGCGGGTTGAAGTACATGACCATCCGCAGCACCTGCAGGACGTAGCGGTAGGCGTCGCGCACGAAGTGGAACTTCGACGTCCCGGCCCGCTGCGCGTAGTCGATCGGCAGGTAGTCCACCGTGTGCTGGTTCGAGAGGAACGACATCGTGATGGTCGTGACGCAGGAGAAACCCGGTGGCAGCAGCCGCAGGTACGGCAGCGCCACCTCGCGGCGGAAGGCCCGCAGGCCGGAGTTGAGATCGGGGATGCGCGTGTCCGAGAGGAACTCGGCGATCCGCCGGATCACCCACTTCGCGGGTACCCGCAGGAACCGGTGCGTGCCCTGCTCCGACGTGCGGGCCCCCACGACCTGGTCGACGTCGGGGTGCACCGTCAGGTAGTGCACGAACTCGGGGATGCGCTCGTTCGGGTAGGTCATGTCGGCGTCGGTCCAGACGACGATGTCACCCGACGCCTCCGCCGTCCCGATCCGCCGCGCGGTACCGGAGCCGCCGTTGCGCCGGAAGGGCATCAGGCGCATCCGGGGGAACCGCGGCAGGGACTCCCGCAGCACCGCGAGCGTGTCGTCGGTGGACTTGTCGTCGATCACCAGCAGCTCGTAGGACAGCGAGCTGTTGTCGAGCGCCTTGGTGATGCGCTCGACCTCGTCCAGGACGTGGTCCTGCTCGTTGTAGCAGGGCAGGACCACGGTGACGTCCACCTGGCCGCGGTCGCCGCGGAAGGGGACGAGACGTCCGGAGTCGTCGGCGACCAGCGACGGGTGGCGCGCATCGGGCGCCGGCGACATGTCAGGTGTCATGACCTCAACGAGTCCACGCGCGCATGCCGAGGTCGACGGACTCCTGACCGACCTCGCCTCGCGCGCCGAGCGTAATGGAGGTCGCGCAGGCCCTGGTCGCGGCCTCTCCGTCGGAGGGTCGCGGCGCCAACGGCCACGAGCCCCAGCGCGGCGAGGGCACTGATCCCCGCCCCGGCCGTGGCGGTCGCCGACCGGTACTCCCAGTGCACGACGTGCGTGCCCGCGGGGACGGACACGGCGACGCGCCGCATGGTCGGCGGGCCGCAGCGTCGCGGGCCGGCCGTCCACCTCCACGGTCCAGCCGACCTGCAGGGCGTCGGCGACGACGAGGTAGCCGTCCGCGGACGCGTCGACGGTGACGTCGATGTCGTCGAGCCCGTCGTCGGACACGGCGAGGGTCGCGGGGCCGGGCTCGGCCGCCGGACCCGGCGCGTCCAGCACGACCTGGTCCGGCCGCAGCCCGCCACCGGCGACGAGGTCGACCTGGCGCTGCGGATCGGGCTCCACCACCGTCTGCGACGCCCAGCGGATCCGGGGCAGGGCCGTGAGCCGTTGGTAGATCACCGAGGTCTCGGCGTCGACCAGTCGCAGCCCGTCGTCCCGGGCGCGGACCGTCGACACCGCAGGGACCCCGGTCCTGGTCGCCACCGTGACGGGCTCCGGCCCGTCCACCGTGATGTCCGCGGTGACCGCGGACGCGGGCGGCTCGGCGAACGGGACGACGAAGGGCTGCCCGGCCGTCATGCCGATGTCGATGCGGGAGTTGCGGGCCACCACCGACCCGTCCGCCGCGCGCAGGACGACCTCGATCCGCGTCGACCCCGGAACGGCGGGCGTCGACTCGGTCGTCACCCCCAGCCCGCGCAGGGCCGCGCCGGGCGCGACCGGCACGGCGACGGTCCGCCCGGGGACCAGCGCGGTCGTGCCGCCGTCCCCGGCGTCGACCTGGAGGTCGCCGAACAGCGGCTGGGCGGGCGACGTCACGAAGTAGCGGACGCCGAGCCGGTCGAGGACGGGGCTGGCCGCCACCGCCGGAATCCGGGGTGATCAGCGGAAACGTCGGTGGATAACCGAACTGGCTGCCGGGCAGCGCCTCGATCAGGTCGGCCATGCGGCCGTTGACGAAGATGTGCCCGTCCAGCGCGCGCAGGCGCAGCGGGATGTCGGCGCCGGTGCCCATCCCGTCGAGGCTGAACGCGTAGCGCTCGTGGCCCAGGTTCTGCTCGAGGAACCGCTGGGCCTCGGTGACCGGGAAGAAGGTGTCGCGGTCGCTGCGCGGCCAGTAGTCGCGCACGAGCCCCAGACCCTGCACGGCGACCAGGGCCGGCAGCAGCGCGGCGACGCCCACACGCAGGCCGCGCGGCATCCGGCCGGCACCCACCCAGCGCAGCACCGCCGCTGCGGCCACCGCCACCGCCACGAGCGCGAGCGCGGCGAGTACCGCGCGGTCGAGCCGGTAGAGCCGGGCGAGGTCGTCGCCTGCCGCGGTGTCGGCCGCCCGCGCGACGGTGCGGGCCTGCGACCAGACCCAGACGGTGCCTGCCGCGGCGGACGCCCACACCGCCGCGCCGTAGAGCCGGAGCGGCCATCGCGCACGGTCGCCATGGCCCCGCAGCACGACCTCGAACCCGGTGGCGGCGAGGACGGCGACGAGGAACCCGAGGACGCTGCGCAGGCGTCCCACGTAGTTCTGGGAGAAGAGCACGGGCAGCCGCTGGGCCGCGGCGAGCAGGGGGCCGCCGCCGTAGGTCATGGCGACCGCGAGCCCGACCGCGGCCAGCAGGTAGAGCCAGACGCCCCGCGGCAGCAGGGTGCGCGCGCGGACCGGGGAGGCGACGGCCGCCACCAGCAGCACGATCGCGGCCGCTCCGACGTAGGACAGCGCCTCGACGAAGTTCGGGTCCAGCAGGAACGGCGGGGGCCGGGCGGGGTTGACGGTGCCCAGCGCCTCCGGGGCCAGCGCGGTGAGGAGCGCCTCGACCGGGAGGTGGTCCTGCGGGGACTGGTCGCGGCCGGTCACCAGCGCGTGCGACATGAACGACACGAACGGCAGCAGCTGCACCGCCGCCAGCGCGACGCCGCCGACCACCCCGGCGCCGGCCCCCGCGAGCACCCGGACGTCCACCCCGAAGCGTCCCGGCCGGTGCTCGGCGACGACCCTGACCAGCAGGTAGAGCCCGGCGAACAGCAGCGTGTAGCCCGTGACCGCGGGGAACCCGCCGAACAGCATCGCCGCGACGGACCCGGCCAGCAGCGCGGCGTCGAGCGCACGGCGGCGCTGCACCAGGCGCTCCACCGACCAGAACACGAACCCGATCACCGCCGCGGTGCGGGTCTGCGGCCAGCCCGTCCAGGCGATGAGGAACGCGCTGCTGGCGAACACGAGCCCCCCGACGAGCGCGGCCGGCCGGCCCAGACCCACGCGGCGCCCGAAGAGGAAGCACCCGCCGACGGTCACGGCGATCTCGAGCAGCTTCGTCCAGGCGGGGGCGAGCCAGCCGGGCAGCAGGTAGTACGGGAGGGTCATCGGGGAGGCCACCGCGAAGTTCGGCGTCGCACCAAGCGGCACCCCGCCGAGGATGTAGGGGTTCCACGCCGCGACCTGGCCGGACCGCAGCGCGTCGGCGAAGAGCAGCGTGTCGGGGAGGAACGTGTCGTAGGTGTCGTTCTGGTGCGTGGTCTGGACCGGCCCGGCGAGGCCCGCGTCGCGGTACGGGCTGGACTGCACGAGCGCGTCCGTGGCCGCGAACACCCCGTGCCCGACCAACGGTCCGCCGATCCCGATGAGGGCGAAGGCCGCGACGGCGACGGCGACCGCGGCGGTCAGCAGCCGCACGTCGCCGCCCCGCGCCCGCGCGGGACCTGCTCCGTCCGTGGTTCGCACGCACCACTCCCGCCCGGTGTCCGCGCGCCGGTAGGCCTCGAAAGGCCCATTAGACCCGGCCGCCGGTCCGGCGGACGCACAGGTCCCGTTCGCCTGGCCGTTCGGGGACCGGCCGCCGCCGGTCGAGCTGTCCCGATCCGGTGGCACGGGACGTCGTGGCGGGCCGCGCCCGCCCGGGTGTCATCCTTGCGACACCGTCCCCACCTGGAAACCGCCTGGACGGCCCGGAGGGCATCGAGGAGAGCGGGCATGGTCGCATCGGCGCTCGACCCGGCGTTGTCCGTCGCCGTCGTGGTCACGATGCTGCCCGGCCTGGCGCTCGGGGTGGCTCTCGGCCTGCGGAGCTGGTTGTTGCTCGCGACCGCGCCCCTGCTGTCGTTCGGCATCGTCGGGAGCGCGGCGTCGGCCCTGCCGCTGCTGGACGTCCGGTGGTCGCCACTCACGTTCGCCGCGACGACGGTGCTGCTGGCGGCCGTCGTCGCCGCGACGAGGGTGGCGGTTGCCCGCCGGTCCCGGCCCGGCGTGACCGCACCGGCACCGGCGCCGATCGCGCGCTGGGGACGCGTTCAGCACGCCGGGACCGGGCTGGCCGTCCTCTCCTGCGCCGCCGTCGGGCTCGGTGTCACCGTGGCGGCGACCCGCGGGTTCACGACGATCCCCCAGATCTGGGACGCGATGTTCCATGCGAACGCCATCCGCTACATCGCGGACACCGGCTTCTCGGACCCGGCGCAGCTTCGCAACCTCAACGACACGATGACCAGCGACTACTACTATCCGAACGCCTATCACGTCGCCATGGCCACGGTCATCATGGCCACGGGCTCGGCGGTCCCGGCGGTCATCGACGCCAGCGTGGCCCTGTTCCCGGCCTTCCTCGCCGTCGGCGTCGTCGCGCTCGTCCGGGCCTGCGGCGGGCGCCCGGCGCTGGCCGCCGCTGGTGCCCTGCTCTCGTGTGCCTTCACCGCGTTCCCCTACGACCTCCTTCCGTGGGGCACGCTGCTGCCGTTCATCATGTCCGTCGCGCTGGTCCCCGCGTTCCTGGCGCTGCTCGCGACCGTGCTCGACCCGCCGGCCGGACGCGCAGGGGCGCTGCCGGTCGCCGTCGGTGTCGGCGGACTGGGCCTCCTGGCCCTGCATCCGAGCGGCGCGGTGGCGGCGACCCTGTTCGCGGTCGCGCTGCTGGCACAGACCTACGTCCGGCGACGCCCCCGGTGGGCCGACGCCCGAGCGCTCGGCGCGACGGTCGCGACGGCCGCGGTGTTCGGGGCGCCGCTGCTGCGCGCCTCGTTCGCCGCCGCGTCCGGACCCGGCTACGACTGGCCGGCCACGCTCGCGCCCGCGGACGCGATGGGCGAGGTGCTGTTCCTCGGCCACCAGCAGCCGTTCCCCCAGTACTGGCTGGTCGCGCTCATGATCGTGGGCCTGTTCCGGCGACGCGCCCTCGAACCGCTGCTCTGGTTCGTGGTCGTCGGGGTCGTGTTCGCGGTCCTCTTCGTCCTGGCCGCCAGCTACGAGGGCACCCTCGTGGCCGACCTCACCCGACCCTGGTGGAACGACCGGTGGCGCTTCGCCGGGATGTGGACGCTCGCCGCGGTGATCCTCGCGGCCACGGGCATGACCGGTGTGCTGGACGGCGCCATGGTCGTGCTCAGGCGCCTGCTGCCACCGCTGCGGGGCGCCGCTGAGCGCCTCCGGGTCACCGCGTCGGCCGCCGTGCTGGCCGCGACCGCGGTCGTGCTGGCCGTCCTCACCGGCGGCCTCTACGCCGACCGGAACGAGGTCAGGCTGGCGCAGGCCTTCACCGACGGCCCGGCCGTCAGCTCCGACGAGCGGCTCGCCTTCGACCGCCTGGCCCAGCTGGTGGCGCCGGGCGGTCTCGCGATGAACGACCCGTACGACGGCACGTCGATGATGTGGGCCCTGGACGACATCCGGCCGGTGTTCGCCTCCCCGGTCATCACGCCACAGGACCTCCCGACGATGGACCCGGACCGCAGGCTCCTCTTCACCTCGTTCAACCGTCTCGACACCGACGTCGCCGTGCAACAGACGGTACGGGAGCTCGGACTCCAGTATGTGATCATCGACAACGGGCTCATCCCACCCGCGACGGACCACGCACCCGGCCTCCGGAACCTCGACGCCGTCACCTCGCTCCGGCTCGTCTACCGCAATGCCACGGCACGGATCTACGCCATCGATCCGAGCCGGGCCCGCGCCGGATCGGGGTGAGGTCACCGAGCAGGTTGACCGCGGCTGTGACGCGCACCACGATCGGGGAGATGACGACGGTCGAGACGGTCCGGGGCCCGGTCGAGGTGGACGCGCTGGGGCGGACCCTCATGCACGAGCACGTCTTCGTCCTCACCCCGGACGTGATGACGAACTACGGGTCGCAGTGGTGGGACGAGGAGGAGCGCGTCACCGACGCGATCGCGAAGCTGCGGGCGGTCAGGGCAGCGGGCTTCGACACGATCGTCGATCCCACCGTCGTCGGACTCGGCCGCGACGTCGCCCGCGTCGTCCGCATCAACGCCGAGGTGGACCTCAACATCGTCGTCGCGACCGGGCTCTACACGTTCGACGAGATCCCCCACTTCTTCCACTACCGCGGCCCGGGCACGATCCTCGGCGGGCCCGAGCTGATGACGGAGATGTTCGTCGGCGACATCCGCGACGGCGTCGGCGAGACCGGCGTCAAGGCGGCCTTCCTCAAAGGAGTCGTCGAGGAGCGCGGGCTGACGCCCGACCAGACCCGGGTCCAGCTGGCGATCGCCGCGGCCCACCGCGAGACCGGCGTGCCCATCACCGTGCACACCAACGCCGCCCACCAGACCGGCCGCGCCGCGCTCGAGCTCTACGCCCGGGAGGGCGTGGACCTGACCAAGGTCGTCGTCGGGCACTCCGGCGACACCAACGACCTCGACTACCTGCGCTGGATCATGGACCAGGGAGCCACGATCGGCTGCGACCGCTTCGGGCTCGACCTGTACAACCCGACGGCCGACCGGGTCGCGACGATCGCGACGCTCTGCGCCGCCGGGTACACCGACCGCATCGTGCTCTCCCACGACGCCGCCTGCTACATGGACTTCTTCTCCGGAGAGTCCGGCCAGGCCGCGCTGGCGGCGGCCGCGCCGAACTGGCACTTCCAGCACATCCCCGACGACGTGCTGCCCGCGCTGCGCACCGCGGGCGTCAGCGACGAGCAGATCACCACCATGCTGGTCGACAACCCGCGGCGGTACTTCTCGTGACCGCGCCACTGCCGCGGGGGGCCGACCCCTTCGACGCGAAGGGGATCGTGCGCGACGACCGCGGCGTCGCCCGCTACACCGCCCTGCCCGACTCGCTGGTCGCGCTGCTGCGGACGGCGGTCGAGGCCAACCCCGGCGGCGAGGCGCTGGTCGAGGTCGGCGGCGACCGGCTGACCTACCGGCAGCTCTGGGACCGCGCGGCGCGCGTCGCCGGCGGCCTCGCGGCGGGGGGCGTGCAGCGCGGCGACCGCGTCGCGATCCTGCTGCCGGCCGGCGTCGAGTGGGTGCTCGGCTTCCTCGGCGCCCAGCTCGCCGGGGCCGTCGCCGTGCCGGTCAACACCCGCTTCGCCGCGCCGGAGATCGACTACGTCCTGGCCGACTCCGGGTCGGACGCGGTGCTGCGGCCGGGCGAGCCGCTCCCCGACGGCCCGCCGCTGGCGGTCGACGACCTGCGCCGCGACGACCTGGCGGCGATCTTCTACACGAGCGGCACGACCGGCTTCCCCAAGGGGGCGATGACCAGCCACGAGAACTTCCTGTCCAATGTCGAGACCGCGCTGCGGGTCATCGGCATCGACCGGGTGGACGGGCCGGCGACGCGCAACCTCGTCTCGGTGCCGCTGTTCCACGTCACCGGATGCAACAGCCAGCTGCTCGTCCAGATCGGCCTGGCCGGCACGACCGTCGTGCTGCCGGCCTTCGAGGTCGGCGCGTTCCTGCGGGCGGCGAGTGACGAGCGGATCGACCTGCTCACCTCCGTTCCGGCGATCTACGCGCTGGCGCTGGCCCGGCCGGACTTCGCCGACCACGATCTGTCGGCCGTGCGCCGCATCGCCTACGGCGGCGCGCCGATCGCCCCGGCGCTCGTCGCGCGCATCCAGGAGGCGTTCCCGGACGCGCGGGTCGGCAACGGGTTCGGGCTGACCGAGACGAGCTCGATCGCGACGTTCCTGCCCCACGAGTGGGCGGCCGAGCATGCCGACTCCGTCGGCTTCGCCGCGCCCGTCGTCGACCTCGCGCTCGACGTCGCCGACGGCGCCGGCGTCGGCGAGCTGCTCGTCCGCGGGCCCAACGTCGTCGGCGGCTACTGGAACAAGCCCGACGCGACCGCGGCCGCCTTCGTCGACGGCTGGCTGCACACGGGCGACCTCGCCCGCGTCGACGACGGGCTCGTGCGTGTCGTCGACCGCGCCAAAGACATGATCAACAGGGGCGGCGAGAACGTCTACTGCGTCGAGGTGGAGAACGCGCTGGCCGGGGCGCCGGGCGTCGCCGAGGCCGCGGTGGTCGGCGTGCCCGACGACGTGCTCGGCGAGAAGGTCGGCGTGGTCGTCGTGCCGCTGCCCGGCAGCGCGTTCTCCGCCGGCCTCATGGTCGAGCACCTGCGCACGCAGCTGGCCGACTTCAAGATCCCGCAGTACCTCGCCGTGCGGAGCGAGCCGCTGCCGCGCAACCCCGGCGGCAAGATCCTCAAGCGCGCGCTGCGGGAGGGCACGGACTGGGGCGCGCCGCTGCGCTGAGCCCTCGCCCCGCCATCCCTGCCAGACTCGCGCGCATGGACACCACGACCGTCGATCTCGACCCGGTCCGCCGGATCGTCGCGCGGGACCACGGACTCGCCAGCATCGCCGTCGTCCGCGCGGACGGCACGCCGCACATCTCGCTGGTCAACGCCGGCGTGCTCGACCACCCGACGACGGGCACGCCGGTGGTCGGCTACGTCACCTACGGCAAGGTCAAGCTGGCGAACCTGCGGGTGCGGCCGGCGACCTCGGTGCTGTGGCGGGCGGGCTGGCAGTGGGCGGGCGTCGACGGCCCGAGCGAGATCATCGGGCCGGGCGAAACCGACACCGAGTCCCTGCGGCTCCTGCTGCGCGACGTCTTCAGCGCGTGCGGGGGCACGCACGACGACTGGGACAGCTACGACCGGGTCATGCGGGAGGAAGGCCGCGTCGCCGTCCTCGTCACGCCGACGAAGGTCTACGGCAACGCCTGACACCCCCCGCGCCCCCGCCGCCGCCCCCTCCCGAAGCCAACGAACGGCACTTTCGTGAGCACCTATGTGACGAAAGTGCCGTTCGTTAGCATCAGTGCGGGCCCTGGCGCACCGGGGCCCGCTCAGCCGCGGCTGAGCAGCGAGCGCGCGAAGAACGCGAGGTTGGCCGGGCGCTCGGCCAGGCGGCGCATGAAGTAGCCGAACCACTCCGTCCCGTACGGGACGTAGACGCGCACCGCCTCCCCCTCGGCGGCCAGCGCCCGCTGCTCCGCCGGGCGCACGCCGTGCAGCATCTGCAGCTCGTAGGGCCGCGCCCGCCCCAGCCGCCGGGCCAGCGCGACCAGCCGCGGGTCGTGGGTGGCCACCATCGGCACGCCCTCCCCCGCCATGAGGACGCCCAGGCAGCGCGCGAACGACCGGTCGACCTGGCCGCGGTCGCGGAACGCCGCCGACTCCGGCTCGTCGTAGGCGCCCTTGCAGAGCCGCACGCGCGACCCGGGGCCCGCCAGCTCCCGGCAGTCGGCCTCGGTGCGGCGCAGCTGCGACTGCAGGACCGCGCCGGTCCAGGGGAAGTCGACGCGCAGGTCGCGGACGGTCTGCAGGGTCCGGTCGGTCGTCGTGTGGTCCTCCATGTCGACGGTGACGGTCGTGCCGGCGCCCGCCGCGGCCGCGCAGATGCGGCGGGCGTTCTCCAGCGCGATCTTGTCCGCGTCGCGCGGCAGGCTCTGGCCGAGCGCGGACAGCTTCACCGAGACCTCGACCCGCTCGGCCAGCCCCTCGGCGGCCAGCAGCTCGAGGATGCGCTCGTACGCGGCCGCGGCCCCGTCCGCCCGGTCCCGGTCGAGGGTGTCCTCGCCGAGGTGGTCGAGCGTGACGAGCCGGTCGGCGGCGAGCTCGCGGGCCACGGCGAGCGCGTCGCCGTCGGTCGCTCCCGCGACGTAGCGGCCGACCAGCGGGTCGAACGGGCCCGACTCGACCAGCGCGCGCACCCGCGGCGAGCGGGCGGCGGCGAGCAGCGTGGCGCGCAGCATGCTCCCACGGTAGGGCTCCGAGCCGGTCGAAGCCTTCTACGCTGGCCCCATGGACGCCGTGACCTCCACCCCACCGGCGCGCAACGAGCCGGTCCGCACCTACGCGCCGGGCAGCCCGGAACGGGCGAGCCTGCAGGCCGAGCTGGCCCGCATGGGCGCGACGCACCACGAGCTGACGGTCACGATCGGCGGCGACCGGCACGTCGCGGGCGGCCCGCCGTTCGACGTCGTGGCCCCGCACGACCACGCCCACGTCCTGGGCACGGCCGGCACCGCGACGCGCGAGGACGCCAAGGCCGCCGCCGAGGCCGCGCTGCGCGCCGCGCCGGCCTGGCGGGACCTGCCCTTCGACGAGCGCGCCGCGGTCCTGCTGCGCGCGGCCGACCTGCTCTGCGGCCCGTGGCGCGACCGGCTCAACGCCGCGACGATGCTGGGCCAGTCCAAGACCTGCTACCAGGCCGAGATCGACGCCGCGTGCGAGCTGGCCGACTTCTGGCGCTTCAACGTCGGGTTCGCCCGGGAGATCATGGCCGGCCAGCCGGCGAGCGCCGCGGGCGTGTGGAACCGGATGGACCACCGACCGCTCGAGGGCTTCGTCTACGCGATCACGCCGTTCAACTTCACGGCCATCGCGGGCAACCTGCCGACCGCGCCCGCCCTGATGGGCAACACGGTCATCTGGAAGCCGTCCCCGACCCAGACGCTCGCCGCCTGGTACACGCTGCAACTGCTGGAGGAGGCCGGGCTGCCGCCGGGCGTCGTCAACCTCCTGACCGGCGACGGCCGCGAGGTCTCCGAAGTGCTGCTGGCCGACCGCGCGCTCGCCGGCATCCACTTCACCGGGAGCACCGCGACGTTCCAGCACCTGTGGCAGCAGGTCGGGGCCAACATCGCCGGCTACGCGGCCTACCCGCGGCTCGTCGGCGAGACCGGCGGGAAGGACTTCGTGCTCGCCCACCCCTCGGCCGACGTCGACGTCCTGCGCACGGCGCTGGTCCGGGGCGCCTTCGAGTACGGCGGCCAGAAGTGCTCGGCCGCCTCGCGGGCGTACGTGCCGGCGTCGGTGTGGGCCCGCATGCGCGACGACCTCGTCGCCGAGACCGAGGCCCTGGCCATGGGCGATGTGGCCGACTTCGGCAACTTCCTCGGCGCGGTCATCGATCGGCGGGCCTACGACAAGGTCACCGCGGCCCAGGCCATGGCCGCCGCCGAGCTCGACGTGATCGCGGGCGGCACGGCGTCCGACGAGGTGGGGTGGTTCGTGCGGCCGACGGTCGCGGTCGGCTCCGACCCGACGCACGCGGTGTTCTCGACCGAGTACTTCGGCCCGCTGCTCGCCGTGCACGTCTACGACGACGGCGACTTCGAGGCCGTGCTGCGGCGCGTCGACGAGACGGCGCCGTACGCCCTGACCGGCTCGGTGGTCGCCCGCGACCGCGCCGTCGTCGAGCGGGCGGGGGCGGCGCTGCGCTTCGCGGCGGGCAACTTCTACGTCAACGACAAGCCGACGGGCGCGGTCGTCGGGCAGCAGCCGTTCGGCGGCGGGCGCGCGAGCGGGACCAACGACAAGGCGGGCTCGGTCTACAACCTCCTGCGCTGGACGAGCCCGCGCGTCATCAAGGAGACGTTCGTCGCCCCGACCGCGGTCGGCTACCCCCACCAGGGCTGACCCCCCGCCCCGCCCCGCCCCACCCCGCCCCGCCCCCGACCTACAGCGCCATATGGAGACATACGGCGGGTACTCATGGCCCTGGAACAGCGATGTGTCTCCATATGGCGGGTGGGGCGGCGGGTGGGTGGGGGTGGGTCAGGGGCGTGGGCGCTCGTTCGCCTGCGACTTGCGGGCGGTCTCGGCGACCCGGCGGGCGCGCGTCTCCGGCCGCCGGGCCTGCACGATCCACTCCAGCGCCGCCCGCCGTGCGGAGCGCGGGAACGCCTCCCAGTGCCGCGCGGCCGGCGGGTGCGCGGCGAACGCCGCGGCCAGGTCGTCGGGCACGACGAGATCCTCGACGGCGTCCAGGACCGTCCACGAGCCGTCGGCCCGCGCCGCCTCGACGACGGCCAGGCCGGCGGGCGCCATGACGCCGGCGGCTAGGAGCCGCTCGACCCGCCGCTTGTTCGTGCGCGCCCACCCGCTGCGGGCGCGCCGCGGGGCGAACCACAGCATCGTGCGCCGCTCGTCGAGGCGCCGCGCGGTGCTGTCGACCCAGCCGAAGCACAGCGCCTGCTCGACCGCCTCCTCGTAGGACACGTCCCCGCCGTCGCGCAGCGTCACCAGCCACACGCCCGCGCCGCGGCCGTGGTGGTCCGCGAGCCACGTCCGCCATGCGTCCACCGAGCCCGGCTCGACGCGCTCGCCGTCCCCGCCGCCCCCCATGGCCGGGAGTGTGGCGTGCGACCCACGGGTTTGCCAACGTTCACCCGGAGTGCTTAGCATAAAGCAACTAAGTATTTCGGAAGGAGCACGCCGCGATGACGATCGTGGACGGGGAGGCGCCCTCGAAGCGGGGCAGGCAGGGCGCCCCGGGCAAGAACTACAAGTGGATAGCGCTGTCGAACACCACGCTCGGCCTGCTGATGGCCACGATCAACTCCTCGATCGTGCTCATCGCGCTGCCCGACATCTTCCGCGGCATCGGGATCAACCCGCTCGCGCCGGGCAACACCAGCTACCTGCTGTGGATGATCATGGGCTTCCTGGTCGTCACCGCGGTGCTGGTCGTCGGCTTCGGCCGACTGGGCGACATGTACGGCCGCGTCAAGATGTACAACCTCGGCTTCGTGATCTTCACGGTCGCGTCGATCCTGCTCGCGCTGACCTGGCAGACGGGCCCGGCCGCCGCGCTGTGGCTGATCGGCTGGCGGATCGTGCAGGGCGTCGGCGGCGCGTTCCTCATGGCCAACTCCAGCGCGATCCTCACCGACGCGTTCCCGGTGCGGCAGCGCGGCACGGCGCTGGGCATCAACGGCGTCGCGGCCATCGCGGGCTCGTTCCTCGGCCTGATCATCGGCGGCCTGCTCGGGCCCGTCGACTGGAAGCTGATCTTCCTCGTGTCGGTGCCGTTCGGCGTGTTCGGCACGATCTGGGCGTACCTCAAGCTGCACGACACCGGCGAGCGCAAGCCCGCGAAGATGGACTGGTGGGGCAACGTGACCTTCGCGGTCGGCCTCATCGCGCTGCTGGTCGGCATCACCTACGGCATCCAGCCATACGGTGACTCGGTCATGGGCTGGGGCAGCCCGCTCGTGCTGAGCTGCGTCATCGGCGGCATCGCCGTGCTGGCGCTGTTCGGCTGGATCGAGACCAGGGTCGCCAACCCGCTGTTCACCCTGTCCCTGTTCAAGATCCGCCGCTACACCCTGGGCAACCTCGCGAACCTGCTCGCCTCGCTCGGCCGCGGCGGCCTGCAGTTCATCCTCATCATCTGGCTGCAGGGGATCTGGCTGCCCCAGCACGGCTACTCGTTCGCCGAGACCCCGCTGTGGGCCGGCATCTACATGCTGCCGCTGACCATCGGGTTCCTGGTCTCGGCCCCGACGTCGGGCCTGCTGTCCGACCGGTTCGGCGCCCGCTGGTTCTCCACCGGCGGAATGGTCCTCACCGGCGTCACGTTCGTCCTGCTGCTGGTGCTCCCGATCAACTTCGACTACTGGGCGTTCGCGGCGGTCCTGCTGTTCAACGGCATCGGCATGGGCCTGTTCTCCTCGCCCAACCGGGCCGAGGTCATGAACAGCCTCCCGGCCGACGCGCGGGGCGCGGGCGCCGGCATGAACGCGACGTTCCAGAACTCGGCGATGGTGCTGTCGATCGGGTTCTTCTTCTCGCTGATGATCGCCGGCCTGTCGCGCAACCTGCCGTCGGTGATGGAGCAGGGCCTGCTCGCCCACGGGGTGCCGGCACAGGCGGCCGCGGGTGTCGCGCACCTGCCTCCGGTCGGCGTGCTGTTCGCGGCCTTCCTGGGCTACAACCCGATCCAGGAGCTGCTGGGCCCGGTGCTGGCGAACCTGCCGGCCGACCAGGCCACGTTCCTCACCGGCCGCAGCTTCTTCCCGCAGCTGATCTCCGGCCCGTTCGCCGACGGCCTCGCCGAGGCGTTCTGGTTCGCGATCATCGCGTGCCTGGTCGCCGCGGTCGCGTCCTGGCTGTGCGGCGGGCCGCTGCGGCGCAGGCGCCCCGCTGCCGACGGGCCGTCGGTGGGCGGCGAGCTCGCCGCCGTCGCCTCCGAGGGCGGCGCCGGGCCGGCCGAGCTGGTCGGGCCCGACCGCAGCGCCCGTGTCCTCGACCCCCGCTCCGGCGAGCTGTTCGGCGCGGTCCGGACCCGGTCCGGCACGGTCGTGGGCGACTCGGTCGTCACCGTCACCGACGCGCACGGCCACCAGGTCGCGCGCACGACGGCGGCCGCCGACGGGCACTACACCGTGGCGGGCCTGCAGCCGGGCCAGTACACGGCCGTGGCCATCTCGCCGGGGTTCCGCCCGGACGTGACCGCGGTGATGCTGAACGGGCGGGGCGCCACCCACGACTTCGCCCTCGACGGGCACGCCGGCGTGGCGGGCCACGTCGACGACGGCCGGGGTCCGCTCGCGGAGGCCGTGGTGCTGGCCACGGACGCCACCGGGCGCGTCGTGGGCCGGACCGCGACGGACGGCGCCGGCGCCTTCGCGCTGACCGGGCTGCCGCTGGGCCCGGCGACCGTCACCGCGAGCAAGCCGGGGTACTGGCCCGCCGCGGTCGGCGTGACCGTCGCGCCCGACGGCGGGGTCCCGCTGCGGCTGACCGTCCCGCTCGCGCGGGCCGAGCTGGCAGGCCGGGTCACGGCGCCGGACGGAGCCGTGCAGGCCGGTGCGACCGTCACCGCCGCCGACGCCCACGGCGAGGTCGTCGCGTCCACGGTGTCGGGTCCCGACGGGGCGTACCGGCTGGCCGACCTCGCGCCGGGGCGCTACACGGTCGTCGCGACGACCCACGCGCCCGCGGCCGTGCAGGTCGAGCTGCCGGCGGGGAACACCGCTCAGGTGGACCTGCAGCTGGGCCTGCCGGTCCGGGAGCGCCGCCCGGCACACGCCGCGCACGAGTAGTCGGCCATGACCACGACCGCGCCGACCACCACCGCGCCAACCACCACCGCGCCGACCACCACGGCGGCGACCACCACCGCGCCCGCGGGCGCCGTCACCGGCCCGGACCGTTCCGGCTGCTCGGTGGCGGAGCTCGCGGGCCGGCTGCGCATCGCCGCCGGCCGGATCGCGCGCGACGGGTCGGCCCAGACCCAGGCCGACGGCATGACGCCCAGCCGCATCGCCGCGATCTCGGTGCTGGCGGTGCACGGCCCGCAGCGCATGGGGGAGCTGGCCGACCGGATGGCGATCAGCGCGCCGACCACGTCCCGGCTCGTCGAGTGCCTCGGCGAGAAGGGGCTCGTCGAGCGCGTGCCCGACCCCGACGACCACCGCGCCACGCAGGTGCGCCTCTCGGCGGCCGGCGCCGCGCGGCTGACCGCGCTGCGCGAGCGCGGCACCGGCCTCATCGCCGACCGCATCGCCGGCCTCTCCCCCGCCGAGCTGACGGTCCTCGCCGCGGCCATGGACGTGCTCGAGCGGCTCGCCTGCGGCACTTGACCTGAAGTCAGGTTCAGCTGCGAACGTGGTCCGGTGAACGCAGAGCTGAACGAGCTGATGACCCTCATGACGGGGGACGAGAAGCACGGGCCGAGCGCGACGTCCACGCTCGACGTGCTGTGGGTCCTCTACGACCGCGTGCTGCGTGTCGACCCCGCCCGGCCCGACGACCCGGACCGCGACCGGTTCCTGCTGTCCAAGGGGCACGGTCCGATGGCCTACTACGCCGTGCTCGCCGCGAAGGGCTTCCTGAGCCGTGCGGACCTCGCGGGCTTCGGCGGGCTCGACTCGCCGCTGGGCTTCCATCCCGACCGCACCCGCGTGCCCGGAGTGGAGATCTCGGCCGGCTCGCTCGGGCACGGCCTCGGGCTGGCCGTCGGCACGGCGCTGGGCCTGCGCCAGCAGCGCCGCCGCGCCCGCGTCGTCGTCCTGACCGGCGACGCCGAGCTGGAGGAGGGCTCGAACGCGGAGGCGATCGCCTACGCGGGTCGCGCCGGGCTCGGCGCCCTCACCGCGGTCGCGGTCGACAACGACTCGGCCTCGCTGGGCTGGCCCGGCGGCCTCGCGGCCCGGTTCGCGATCGAGGGCTGGACCGCCGTCGACGTCGACGGCCGCGACCACGACGCCCTGGAGCAGGCGTTCGCCGCCGGGGACGGCACGACGCCGCACGCGGTGGTCGCCCACGTCGAGCGGAAGGAAGCGTGATGGATCAGACACTCGACCAGAGGGAACGCTTCTACGACGTCCTGCCGAAGCTCCTCGCCGACGACGAGCGCGTCGTCGCGGTGCTCGCCGAGGTCGGCGCGGGCTACCTCGACCCGGCCGCGGTCGCGCCCGTCGCCGAGCGGGTCGTCAACCTCGGCATCCGCGAGCAGCTGCTCGTCGGGGTCGCGGGCGGCCTCGCGCTCGCCGGGCAGCGCCCGGTCGTGCACACGTTCGCGCCGTTCCTCGTCGAGCGGCCGTTCGAGCAGGTCAAGCTGGACCTCGGCCACCAGGGGGTCGGCGCGGTCCTCGTCGCCGCCGGCGGGTCCTACGACTGGCCGCAGGGCGGCGAGACGCACTTCGGCCACCGCGACGTCGCGCTGCTCGACACGCTGCACGGGTGGACCGTGCACGTGCCCGGCCATCCCGACGAGGCGGAGGGGCTGCTGCGGGCGGCCGTGGCCGGCGACGACCGGGTCTACCTGCGCCTGGCGTTCGACAGCAACGCGGCCGCCCGGCCGGTCGGGGACGGGATGACCGTCCTGCGCCGAGGCAGGCGCGGCACGGTCGTCGCCGTCGGGCCGCTGGCCGACCGGACGCTGGCGGCCACCGAGGGCCTCGACGTCACCGTGCTGTACGCGGCGACGGTCCGCCCGTTCGACGCCGCGACGCTGCGGTCGACGCTCGAGGCGCCCGACGTCGTGCTCGTCGAGCCGTACCTGCGCGGCACGTCGAGCGCCGAGGTCGCCGCGGCGCTGGCCGGTGTCCGGCACCGCACGCTCGCGCTCGGCGTCGGCCGCGACGAGCTGCGGCGCTACGGCACCCGCGCCGATCACGACCGGCTGCACGGCCTCGACGGGACCGGTCTCCGATTGGCCATCCGCAGTTTCCTCGAAGTGGACCTGTGACGAGACCACCGGCGTCGGCGATGCTGGTCGGGTGAGCACTCGCACGTCGATCACCCGCCACCGCGAGCGCGGCCGGACCGACCCGGCCGACCTGCACGCCGTCCTCGACGCAGGGCTGGTCGCCCACGTCGGCCTGGTCCGCGACGGCGGCCCGGTCGTCCTCCCGACCGGCTTCGGACGCGACGGCGACGTCGTCTACCTGCACGGATCGACCGGAGCCGGCTGGCTGCGCATCCCCGACGGCACCCCGCTGTGCCTGACGGTCACGCACCTCGACGGCATCGTCTACGCCCGCTCGGTGTTCTCCCACTCGATGAACTACCGCAGCGCGGTCGTGTTCGGGGCCGCCCGGCTCGTGACCGACGACACGGAGCACGAGCACGGGCTGCGGGTGATCGTCGAGCACCTGGCGCCGGGGTCGTGGGACCACGCCCGCCGTCCCACGTCACGGGAGCTCGCGGCGACGGCGGTGATCGCCCTGGACCTCGCCGAGGCGAGCGTCAAGGTCCGGACCGGGCCGCCGGCCGACGACGAGGCGGACGTCACGTCGGGCGGCCGGTGGGCCGGCGTCGTCCCGGTCACGACGACGTTCGGCGAACCGGAGCCCGCACCCGACCTCGGGTCGTCGGTCCCGGTCCCGCCGCACGTCAGCGGCCGCCCTGACCGCGAGTCGGGGTCTGCACCAGCCTGAGTTGCGCGCTCCGCCAGACCGTGGAGGGGCCCGCGACCGGGTTCGCGGGGTTGCTAGCCTCGCTCCGCGTGACCTACCCCGACGCTCCCCGCCTGGACCTCGTCGAGACGCTCCACGGTCACCGCGTCGCCGACCCGTACCGGTGGCTCGAGGACCCCGACGATCCCCGCACGCGGACCTGGTCGGCCGCGCAGGACGCGCTGGCCACCGCGCACCTGTCGGCCCTGCCCGGCCGCGCCGCGCTGGCCGCGCGGCTGCGCACGCTGCTGGACGCCGGCTCGGTCAACGTGCCCGTCTGGCGCTCCGGCCACCGGTTCACCGCGCGCCGCGAGCCCGGCCAGGAGCACGCCGTCGTGCTGTGCGACGGCGTGCCGCTGATCGACCCGATGGCGATCGACCCGTCCGGCAGCACGACCCTCGACGCGTGGCTGCCCGACCTCGAGGGCCGCCGCGTCGCCTACCAGCTCTCCGCAGGCGGCGACGAGCACTCGGTCCTGCACGTCCTCGACGTCGCGACCGGTGAGCAGGCCGAACCACCGCTCGACCGCTGCCGCTACTCGGCCATCGCGTGGCTGCCCGGCGGGGAGGAGTTCTTCTACGTCCGGATGGTCGCCGCGGACGAGGCGCCGGAGGGCGAGCAGGCCTTCCACCGGCGCATCTGGCGCCACCGGGTCGGGGGCGGCGACACCCTCGTCGAGGGCCCCGGCCTGTACACCGACCACACCTACTACGACGTCCAGGCAAGCCGGGACGGTCGGTGGCTCGTGGTCACCGGCAACGTCGGCACCGCCCGCCGCGACAGCGTCTGGATCGCCGACCTGCACGGCGACGGCACGCTCGTGCCGATCCTCACCCAGGCCGACGACGTCCAGTGCGTCGCGTGGGTCGAGCGCGACGGCCGGCTCTACCTGCGCACGACCGACGGGGCTCCGCGCTGGCGGCTCGCCGTCACCGACCCCGGCGCGCCGGGCCGCGACCACTGGCGCGAGCTGGTGGCAGAGGACCCGGAGTCCGTCCTGGACGCGGTGCGGTTCCTGGCGACCTCGCCGCCGCAGCTCGTGCTCGCCCGCAGCCGCCACGCGGTCGCCGAGCTCGCGCTGCACGACCTCGACGGCACGCCGCGCGGCACGGTCCCGCTGCCGGGCCCCGGCTCGCTGACGGGCCTGTCCGTGGCCGACCGCAAGACCCCCGAGCAGCACGGCAGGCTGTGGTTCGGCTGGACGGACTTCGTCACCCCGACCCAGGTCCACCGCTACGAGGCCGGCGCGTCCGTCCTCGAGGAGTCCGCGCCCGGTGAGGTGGCCGTGCCCGCGGTCCGCAGCGAGCAGCGCACGTTCGCCTCGGCCGACGGCACGACCGTCCGGATGTTCGTCCTCTCCCCGGCCGGGGCGGACGGCGCGCTCCCCACGCTCGTCACCGGGTACGGCGGCTTCGGCCTTTCCCGCGAGCCGGCCTACACCCCGTCCGCGCTGGCCTGGGTCGAGCGCGGCGGCCGCTACGTCGTCGTGTCCCTGCGCGGCGGCGGCGAGGAGGGCGAGGCCTGGCACCGCGCCGGCAACCGCGGCAACAAGCAGAACGTCTTCGACGACCTGCACGCCGCGGCCGCTGCGCTGGTCGCCGCGGGCGACACGAGCGCCGACCGGCTCGCGCTCGTCGGCGGCTCCAACGGCGGCCTGCTCGTCGGGGCAGCCCTCACCCAGCACCCCGAGCGCTACCGCGCGGTCGTCTGCTCCGCGCCCCTGCTGGACATGGTCCGCTACGAGGAGTTCGCGCTCGGCCGGACGTGGAACGACGAGTACGGCACGGCGGCCGACCCCAGGGAGCTGGCGTGGCTGCTGTCCTACTCGCCCTACCACCACGTCGTCGACGGCACGACCTACCCGGCCGTCCTGTTCACCGTCTTCGACTCCGACACCCGCGTCGACCCGCTGCACGCCCGCAAGATGTGCGCCGCGCTCCAGCACGCCACCGCGGGCGACCCGGCGACCCGGCCGATCCTGCTGCGCCGCGAGACCGACGTCGGCCACGGGGCCCGGTCGGTGTCGCGCACGGTCGGCCTCGCGGTCGACCAGCTCGCGTTCCTCGGCGCCCACACCGGTCTGGAGCTGCCGTGACGACCGCGCCGACCACCATCACGACCCTTGTTCCCGCCGCCCGCCCGGCCGAGGAGGACACTCCATGACCCCGCCGGCCACCATCACGACCCTCGTTCCCGCCGCCCGCCCGGCCGAGGAGAACTCGGCATGACCCCGCCGGCCACCATCACGACCCTCGTTCCCGCCGCCCGCCCGGCCGAGGAGAACACTCCATGACCCCGCCGGCCACCATCACGACCCTCGTTCCCGCCGCCCGCCCGGCCGAGGAGAACACTCGCATGACCCCGCCGGCCACCATCACGACCCTCGTTCCCGCCGCCCGCCCGGCCGAGGAGAACTCGGCATGACCAACTCCCTGCTCCCCTTCCAGCCCGCGTGCACCAAGGACCCCGGCTCCTGGTGCGCGACCATCTACCAGTGGACGGACAGCAACGTCCTGGCGCGCTGGGCCGACGCGTTCGCCGCGACGGCCGGCCACATCCTGTTCATCGTGCTGCTCGCGGTGGTGGCGCGCTGGGCGATGCGCCGCCTCATCACCCGCACCGTCGAGGGCGCAGCGCGCGCCCGGTCGTCGGCCCGGCACGGCCAGCGGGCCCGCACGATCGGCTCCGTGCTGCGCTCGATCAGCTCGACCGTCGTCCTCAGCGTCGCCGCGATCATGGTCATGGCCGAGTTCGGGGTCGACCTCGCGCCGGTCCTCGCGTCCGCCGGCATCGTGGGGGTCGCGGTCGGGTTCGGCGCCCAGAACCTCGTGCGCGACTTCCTGTCCGGCATCTTCATGCTGCTCGAGGACCAGTACGGCGTCGGCGACATCGTCGACGTCGGTCCGGCGAGCGGCACGGTCGAGGCCGTCGGCCTGCGGATCACGACCGTGCGCGACATCAACGGCACCGTCTGGTACGTCCGCAACGGCGAGATCCAGCGCGTCGGCAACAAGAGCCAGGGCTTCGCCGTCGCGGTCGTCGACCTGCTGCTCGGGCACTCGGCCCCGGTCACGGAGGTGACGGAGCTGGCCGGCCGGGTCGCCCGGGAGCGGCTGGAGCGAGACGACCTCCACGGCGACGCGCTCGGGGACGTCGACGTACTGGGCCTCGAGGAGATCGCCAACGAGGGGATGCGCTTCCGGCTCACCGTCCGCGTCAAGCCGGGCCGCCAGTGGGCGGTGCAGCGCGCGCTCTACACGGCCATCACCGAGGCCTTGGACGCCGCCGGGGTCATGCGGCCCGGCCAGGCGCTCCTCGGGCAGCTCATGCGGGGGCCGGACGCCCCGGGGCCCGCCGCCGGCGGCGAGGGATGATGGTGGCGTGACCGATCCCGCGAACTTCTACGCCGAGGTCGGCGGCGCCCCGGTGTTCCACAAGATCGTCGCCCGGTTCTACGAGCAGGTCGCCGCCGACGAGGTGCTGCGCCCGCTCTACCCCGACCAGGACCTCGGGCCCGCCGAGGAGCGGCTTCGGATGTTCCTCGAGCAGTACTGGGGCGGCCCGCGGACCTACTCCGACCAGCGCGGCCACCCCCGCCTGCGGATGCGGCACATGCCCTTCCGGATCGGGCCGCTCGAGCGCGACGCGTGGCTGCGCTGCATGCGGGTCGCCGTGGACGAGGCCGGCCTCTCGGCGGAGCACCGGGCCCAGCTGTGGCAGTACCTGCAGTATGCGGCGATGAGCATGATGAACTCGGAGTTCTGACCGCGCCCCGCAGGGCGCGATGGCAGGATGCCCGCCGTGCTCTGGTGGCGGGAGGCTGTCGTCTACGAGGTGTACGTCCGCAGCTTCGGCGACGCCGACGGCGACGGCGTGGGCGACCTCGCCGGCCTGCGTGACCGGCTGGGCTACCTGGAGCTCCTCGGCGTCGACGGCATCTGCCTGACGCCCGTCTTCCCGTCCCCGATGGTCGACGGCGGCTACGACGTGTCCGACCCGCGGGCCGTCGACCCGGTCTACGGCGACCTCGACGCGTTCGACGAGCTCCTGCGGTCGGTGCACGAGCACCGCATGAGGCTCGTGCTCGGCGTCGTGCCCAACCACACCTCCGACCGCCACGAGTGGTTCACCGCAGCGCTCGAGGCCGCGCCGGGGAGCTCTGCGCGGGCGCGCTACCACTTCCGCACGGGTCGGGGGGACCGGCCGCCCAACAACTGGCGCAGCGTGTTCGGCGGCCCGGCGTGGACCCGCGTCGGCGACACCGACGAGTGGTACCTGCACCTGTTCGCCCCCCAGCAGCCGGACCTGAACTGGACGAACCCGGAGGTGTGGGCCGACCTGGAGGCGACGTTGCGCTTCTGGCTCGACCGCGGCGTCGACGGGTTCCGCATCGACGGCGCGGACGCGATGAGCAAGCCGGCCGAGCTGCCGGACGCGACGACGGGCGGGCCCGACCTGCGGTTCGACGACGACGGCGTGCACGAGGTGCACCGGCTCGTGCGTGCCGTGCTCGACCACCGGCCCGACCGGGTCGTCGTCGGCGAGGTCCAGGTCCGCGACCCGCAGCGGCTGGCCTCCTACCTGCGCGGAGACCAGCTGCACCTGACGCTGGCGTCGGCGCTGCGGGACGCGCCCTTCGACGCCGACGCGGTGCGGGCCGCCGTCGAGGGCACCCTGGCCATGGTCATCGAGGCCGGCGCGAGCCCGGCCTGGGCGCTGGGCGGTCACGACGTGTCCCGGGCGGTGACGCGCTACGGCGGCGGCGCGCTCGGGCTGGCCAGGGCCAGGGCGATGGCGATGGTGCAGCTGGCGCTGCCCGGCAGCCCGTACCTGTACCAGGGCGAGGAGCTGGGCCTGCCGGACGTCGACGTGCCGGAGGCGCAGCGGCGGGATCCCTGGGTCGCGGGGTCGCGGCGCACGGCGCGCGGCCGCGACGGGTTCCGGGTGCCGGTCCCGTGGGAGTGCGGCCCGCCCGGCTACGGGTTCACCACGGGCAAGCCGTGGCTGGCGATCCCGCCGGGGTACGGAGAGCTCGCCGTCGAGGCGCAGCTGGAGGACCGGACCTCGACGCTCTCGCTGTACCGGCGCGCGCTGGAGCTGCGGCACGGGCATCCCGGCTTCGCCGGCGACACCGTCGAGTGGTTCGGCGCCCCGGAGGGCTGCCTGGCCTTCCGCCGGTCGGCGTCGACGCTCGTGTGCGCGCTCAACGCGTCCGACGCCGCCGTGCCGCTGCCACCGGGGGACGTCCTGCTCGTCAGCGGTGAGCTGGACGACGACCTGCTGCCGCCCGACACCGCGGTCTGGCTCGCCTGAGACTCAGGCCAGCAGCGGGAGCGCGACCCGGCGGTGGCGGACGACGGCGCCGAAGCGGGCGTCCAGCCGCAGCCAGCCGGCCTGGGCGAGGACCCGGACCGGGGCGGGGTCGTCGGAGCCGACGAAGCCCATCCCGGACAGCGCGAACAGGCAGCGCATCGGGACCTTGACCGCGGGGCCGCTCTCCCCGGAGACCGTCAGCACGGTCTGGTCCAGCAGCGACGGCGGCGGCCCGAGCGGCCCGGCGTGCTCGCGGGCGACCGCCAGCCCCCGCTCGGTCAGCGCCTCGATCTCGGCGGCCGGGACCGCGTCCAGCGCGGTCCAGCCGTCGTCGGGCGGAAGCTCCCCGACCCAGGTGCCGCCCGGCCCGGGGTCGACGGTCGTCGCGCGCTCGACCGCCAGCGCTGCCAGCAGCGCCGACGCCGGCGCCGAGACGTCCGCTGGCTCCAGCGTGGCGTGCACCGTGCGGGTGGCGAGCACGTCGAACGGGGTCGCGGCCCAGGCCGTCACGGTGCCCGCGCCGGCGCGTAACCGGACCGTCGCGGCGGGGTCGAGGCGGACGACCCTGGCGACGAACGCGCCGAGGTCGGAGCGGTCGTCCGCGTCGGCGACGGTGAGCGCGGTCGCCGGGGCGGTCACGGGGCCCACCTCTGCAGGAAGGCCCGCTCGGCCGGGTCGAGCCGGCGCGGCCGGTCCGCCCCGAGGTCGTAGATCGCCATGCGGGTGAAGGCGTCGATCGCGACCGGGTCGGTCTCGTCGGGGCCGGTGTGCAGGGCGTAGCAGATGCGGAACGAGGCGGCCCGGACCTCGTCGACGGTCATCGTGACGCGCAGCGGTTCGGGCCGGTAGCCCACCTGCCGGCGGTAGGCCACGTTCAGCTCGGCGACCAGCAGGCCGGTGGCGAAGCCACGCATCCCGTCGGCAGCGGCGCGGTCGAAGAACAGGTCGATGCGCGCCTCCTCCAGGACGGTGACGGCACGGGCGTGGTTGAGGTGCCGGTAGGCGTCCTGGTCGGTCCAGCGCAGCGGCACCTGCGTCACGAATCGAGCCACGCGCCCACCCTCTCACCCGCCCACCCCACCGCGAGTCGGGGTGTGCGCCATGCCGAGTCGGGGCCTGGACCAGTCCGGGACGCGCGCTCACCCCGCCGCGAGTCGGGGTCTCGACCAGGCCGAGTCGCGCTCCGGACCAGGGCTCACAGCACGCGTCAGCGGGCCAGGCTGCGCAGCTGCCGGCTGACCACCGACAGCGTCGCGAGGTCCAGCTGGCCCGCGGTGCCGACCTCGTGGAGCGCGGCGCGGGCCCGCACCAGCCGGGACGCGTTGGCCTTCTCCCACTGGCCGATGGCGTCGTCGACCGGCGTGCCGGGGTTCGCCTCGCGCAGCGCGTCCAGGGTGATCGCGCGCAGGGACCCGTACAGGTCGTCGCGCAGCGCGAGCCGGGCGAGCGCATGCCAGCGGTCGCCGCGTTCCAGCGCGCTCACCGACGTCAGCGCGAGGTCGATGCCGAGGTGCTCGGACAGCCCGTAGTAGAGCGCCGCGACCTCGACCGGCTCCCGTGGCTCCCGGTCGCGCTCGGACAGCTCGACGAGCTCGACGACGTCGAGCAGGCCGTAGCCGTACACCAGCGCGGCCGCCTTCAGCGCCCACGGGTCGGCGACGCCGGCCTCCCGCAGCGCGACGGCCTTGTCCAGTACGGTCTGCCGCTCCCGCCCGCGCAGCAGCTCCGGCAGCACCGGCATGAGGTCGCGGACGGTCGCCTCGAACCGCGTCACCGCGGACCCGACGGCCAGCGGCTGGGGCCGGTTGGTCAGGAACCACCGCGACGCGCGGTCCAGCAGGCGCCGGGTCTCGAGCGCGACCGCGTCCGAGACCGCCGTGGGGATGGCCGGGTCGCGCAGCTTCGCCCACAAGGCCCGGAGGTTGAAGACGGCGGTGGTCACCGCGTAGGCCCGCACCGCGTCCGGCGCGGTCGCCGACAGCTCCTCCCCCAGCCGGAACGCGTAGCTGAGCCCGGCCCCGTCGACCATCTCGTTGACCAGCATCGTCACGACGATCTCCCGGCGCAGCGGGTGGCCCGCGATCGCCGTCGGGAACCGCTCCCGCAGCGGGCGCGGGAAGTACTCCGGCAGCCGACCGGAGAACGCCGGCTGGTCGGGCAGGTCCGAGGCCAGCACCTGCGCGGTCAGGTCGAGCTTGGTGTGCGCGAGCAGCGTGGACAGCTCCGGGCTGGACAGTCCCTGCCCGGCCGCCTCCAGCTCGGCGAAGCCCTCGGCGCTCGGCAGCACGTCGAGCTCTCGGTCCAGCTGGTGGCGGGCGGCGAGGTCGGCCACCTGCCGGCCGTGCACGTTCGTCATGTCCGACGCGTGCGCCCGCCCGATCCCCAGCACGACGTTCTGGGCGCGGTTGTCGTCCAGCACGAGCTCGCCGACCTCGTCGGTCATCTCGGCGAGCAGCGTGTTGCGGTCGTCGCGGTGCAGGTCGCCCGACGCCACGAGCCGGTCGAGCAGGATCTTGATGTTGACCTCGTGGTCGGAGCAGTCGACCCCGGCCGAGTTGTCGATCGCGTCGGTGTTGATCTTCCCGCCGGCCCGCGCGTACTCGATCCGGCCCCGCTGGGTCAGCCCGAGGTTGCCGCCCTCGCCGACGACCTTGACGCGCAGCTCCCGACCGTCGGCGCGCACGCCGTCGTTGGCCTTGTCGCCCGCGTCGGCCTGCGACTCCTCGGACGCCTTCACGTAGGTGCCGATGCCGCCGTTCCACAGCAGGTCGGCGGGGGCGCGCAGGATCGCCGCGACGACCTCGGGCGGGCTGAGCCGGACGATGTCGTCGGCCAGCCCGAGCGCCGCGCGCATCTGCGGCCCGACCGGCACCGACTTCGCCGTGCGGGGCCAGACCCCGCCGCCCTCGCTGATCAGCGAGCTGTCGTAGTCGTCCCACGACGAGCGGGGCAGCGCGAACAGGCGGGCGCGCTCGGCGAAGCTCGTCGCGGCGTCGGGGTCCGGGTCGACGAACACGTGCCGGTGGTCGAACGCCGCGACCAGCCGGATGTGCCGGGACAGCAGCATGCCGTTGCCGAACACGTCACCGGACATGTCGCCGATGCCGACGGCGGTGAACTCCTCGGACTGGGTGTCGACGCCCAGCTCCCGGAAGTGCCGCTTGACGCTCTCCCACGCACCCTTGGCGGTGATCCCCATCGCCTTGTGGTCGTAGCCGACCGATCCCCCGGAGGCGAACGCGTCACCGAGCCAGAAGCCGTAGGACGCGGCGACGTCGTTCGCCGTGTCGGAGAACCGCGCTGTGCCCTTGTCGGCCGCGACCACCAGGTAGGCGTCGTCGCCGTCGTGCCGGACGACGTCCGGCGGCGGCACCGTCACGGCCGTGCCGTCATCCCGCGCGACGAGGTTGTCGGTGACGTCGAGCAGGCCCGAGATGAACATGCGGTAGCACGCCTCGACCTCGGCCGGGTCGGGCGAGCCCGCGCGCACGACGAAGCCGCCCTTCGCGCCGACCGGGACGATCACCGCGTTCTTGACGGCCTGGGCCTTGACCAGCCCGAGGATCTCGGTGCGGTAGTCCTGCGGTCGGTCGGACCACCGCAGGCCACCCCGCGCCACCGGGCCGAACCGCAGGTGCACGCCCTCGACCCGCGGCGAGTACACGAAGATCTCGAACTTCGGCCGCGGGGCGGGCATGTCCGGCACCTGCGCCGGATTGATCTTGAACGAGAGGAAGGCGCGGTCGCGGAACCAGTTCGTCCGGAGCGTGGCGGTGATCATGGCCAGGTAGCCGCGCAGGATGCGGTCGGCGTCCAGCCCGGTGACGGCGTCGATGCGCGGTCGCAGGTCGGCCAGGACGTCGTCGGTCGCCTTGTCCCGCTCGGCGACCGTCGGGTCGAACCTGGCCCGGAACAGCTCGACCAGGCCGCGGGCGACGTCGGGCTGGGCGAGCAGGGTGTCGGCCATGTACGCGACGCCGTACGGGCTGCCGAGCTGGCGTGCGTACCGGGCGTACGCGCGCAGGACCGCCACCTCGCGCCACGGCAGCCCGGCCCGCAGGACCAGCGCGGAGAACCGGTCGGTCTCCGCGTCACCGCGCCACGCCGCCCCGAACGCCGCGCAGAACTCCCGCTCGACGTCCGCCTCCGGGCGGCGGGCGAGCGCGGCGCGGGTCGCCGCATCGAGGCGCAGGCCGAAGTCGTAGACGTACACGCGCAGCCCGTCGGCGCGCGTGAGCTCGAACGGGCGCTCGTCGAGCACCTCCAGGCCGAGCTGTTGCAGCAACGGGAGGATGTCGGTCAGGGTCGCCGGGGTGCCGCCGAGGTAGAGCGTGAACCGGCGGTCGGCCGGTGCCGGCGCGGGGCAGAGCCGGACGGCGAAGTCGACCGGCCCGGCGAGCGCCGCGACGTGCGTCAGGTCGGCGACCGCCTGCTCCGGGTCCGCGACGGCCTTGTACGCCTCCGGCACCCCGGTGACGAGCCCGGCGACCTCGGCGCCACCCGGCACCGACAGCAGCCGGTCGTCCCAGGTCCGGACGGCGTCGGCCAGCTCGTCCTGCAGGCCGGCGACGTCGACGCCCGCGTACCCCACGGCGTCCGGCCCGGTGGCGACGGTGAAGTGGACCTGGGCGAGCCTGTTCTCGGTGACGCGTGCGGTGTACTCGACCGCGTCCCCGCCGAGGCGCGTCCGCAGGACGTCGGCCATCGCCAGCCGCGACGAGGTCGTGTAGCGGTCCCGCGGCAGGTAGACCAGGCAGGAGAGGAAGCGCCGGTACGGGTCGGGGCGCAGGAACAGGCGCACGCCGCGCTGGCCCGTCAGCCCCAGCACCCCGATCGCGGTGTCGTGCAGGCGCTCCTCCGAGGCGGAGAACAGCTCCTCGCGCGGCAGGCCGGAGATCACCTCCAGCATCTGCTGGCCCGAGTACGACTCCAGAGGGAACCCGGCCCGGTGGATCGCCTCGCGCACGCGGCGCTCGACGACCGGGATGTCGAGCACGCTCTCGAAGACGGCGGGCACGGTCAGGCTCCCGACGAAGCGGTGCTCGCCCGTCACCCGGCCCTCGCCGTCGACGGTGGTGACGGCCAGGTAGTAGGGGTGCGCGGCACGCAGCGGGCTCGGCGCGCTGGCCCGCGTGACGACGAGGATGTCGTGCCCGTCGTCGGGCACCGGTCCCTTCGGCGCCACGGACGAAGCGGTCCTCGAGCCGGACCGCAACATGCCCAGGCCCGACTCGACGTCTAGCACGAGCTCGCCGTCCGCGTCGACGACGCGCCGGCGGTAGCCGAGGAACGTCAGGTGGCCGTCGGCGAGCCACCGCAGCAGCAGGGCGACTTCACCGGGCGGGGTGGAGCGGGGCGGTGACGGAGGCGCCGCCGCGAGCTCGTCGGCGAGCGCCAACGCGCGCCGCCGCATCGGCTCGGCGTCGTCGACGATCACGTCGACCTCGTGCAGCACCGACTGCAGCTCCGCCTCCAGCGCGGCGGCGGGGATCGTCAGCGGGGCGAGATCGAGGTGGATCCAGGACTCGGCCGCGGCATCCGGCGGTGGCGCGTCGACGTCCGCGCGGGGCAGGACGTCGGTCAGCTCCCCTTCGGGGCCGCGGCGGACGACGACGATCGGGTGCAGGACGCGCCGGACCTCGGCACCGGCCCGGGTGGCCCCGGCCAGCAACGCGACGACGAGGAACGGCATGTCGTCGGTCACGATCTCCGCCACCGGCCCGGCGTCCCCGGTGCCGGGCTGCACGCGCACCAGGACCTCCCCCGGGCGCCGCCGAGCGGCGAAGGCGAGGTGCGAGCGGGCGGCGTCCGCGAGGGTCGCCGCCCCGTCGGCGGCGCCGTCGAGGTCGGGGGCGTGCCGCGCGTAAAGGCCGACGAGCGCCGGGTCGACGGATGTGGGGACGGTGCCGCTCGTCACGTACGCCTCCGGGTATCGACGGTGATCACCTCTTGCATTCGCGACGCTGACCACCCTAACGCCGCTCGCCGACCCGCCGCCGGACCGACCGTTGGACCCCGTCAGATGGACCGGTACTCCGCGAGTGCTCCGGCGAGCAGGTCGGCGAACCCGAGGCCCTCGGTATCGACGGGGGCCGGTTCGGCGACTGGGGCGTCCGCTCGGTCGGTCCGGGGCGGCTGGGCACCGTCCGGGCTCGGAGCCGAGCGGTCGTCCCGGACGGGAGTGCCCGTCGGCCAGGCGGTCCACAGGTCCGGCGGGGTGTCGGCCGGCTGCTGCTCGTAGCCGGGCTGGTCGCGGCCGGGCTGGTCGCGGCCGGGCTGGTCGCGGCCGGGCTGGTCGCGGCCGGGCTGGTCGCGGCCGGGCTGGTCGTGGCCGCGGTCATCGCGTCGGAGGTGATCGCGGTGGTCGAGCGGGTCACGGCCGGACCGGCTGTGGCCGGGCTCGGTGTGGTGGCCGGGGCGGCCACGGTCGAACGGGTGGCGGTCGAACGGGTGGCGGTCGAACGGGTGGCGGTCGAACGGGTCGCGATCGCCGAGCGGGTCGCAGCCGAGCAGGTCGCGGTCGAACGGCGCGCGGTCGAGCGCGGCCCGGTGGCCGGGGCGGTCGCGACCGAGCTCGGCGTGGTAGCCGGGCTCGGCGTGGTGGCCTGGCCGGTCGTGGCCGAGCCGGTCGTGGCCGGGCTCGGCGTGATAGCCGGGCCAGTCGTGGCCGAGCCGATCCTGGCCGGGCTCGGCATGGTGACCGGGCCAGTCGTGGCCGAGCCGGTCCTGGCCGGGCTCGGCGTGGTGACCGGGCCAGTCGTGGCCGAGCCGGTCGTGGCTGGGCTCGGCATGGTGACCGGGCTCGGCGTGCTGGCCGGGCCAGTCGCGGCCGGACCGGCCGTAGCCGCGCTCGGCGCCAAGACCGGACCGGTCGGGGTCGGGCGGATCGCGGTCGAGCCCGGCGTGGTGGCCGGGACGGTCACGGCCGAGCCGGTCGCGGTGACCGAGCTGGTCGTAGCGGCCGGTCCGGTCACGGCCGGGCTCGTTGCGGCCGCCGGTCCGGTCACGGCCGAGCTCGTCGTCGCGGCCGGGCTGCCCGAGGCCGTGTCGGTCGGCTTGGCCAGGCGGAACGTGCTGGTCCGCGGGCCGGTCACGGCCAGGTTCACCCGGCTGGCCGGGGCCGAGCCGTTCCGAGCGACCGTCGCGACCGCCGCCGGTGGTGTCGTCGTGGCCGTCGGAGTCGACGGATGCGCTTGCCTCGTCGAGACCGGGCCGATCGGAGCGGCCGGCGCGATCGCCGCTGACCGGCTCGCCCATCCCGCCGGACCAGGAGAAGCCGCCGGACCAGTCATGGCTCCCGGATCGGTCGTGGCCGCCGGACCGGTCGTGGCCGCTGGACCAGTAGAGGCCGCCGGACCAGTCATCGCCGCCGGAGCGGTCGCCGCCGCGAGCCGGCCGCTCCGGTCGGCGCGACCGATCGCCGGGGTCGGCGTTGCGCGCGCGGGCGCCGTCACCGACGCGGCCGCCCTCGCCGAGGCGAGCCGCGTGCTGGAGGCCGTCGAACTGGCCGCCGGGGTCAGGTCGTCCAGTGCGGACCGCCGGCGGCCGGCTGTCCGGTTGCCGGCGCCACGCCTCGCCCCTCCCGGGCGGCCCGACCCCGGTCAGGTGGCTGTCGACCCGGTCTTCCCGCCCGCCCACGGTGCCACCGTCGACGCGAGGCAGCGCAGCGTCGAGGGCCGCCGGGCTGTCGGGACCGGCGTTCGTCTCGGGGTCAGGTCGAGCATGACGGCTCCGCCCGTTGCGTGCCGGCGCGCTCGGGCGGCCGTCACCGGCCGGTGTCGTCGCACCCCGGTCAGCGGGTGCGGTCGAGCTCGGCGCGGGCGCTGTGCCGGGGCGGGCCCAGGTGTCGACCGGATCGGACGGCGCCAGCCCGGCTCGGCGGGGTAGGGCGGCCCACGGGTCAGCACCGGGCAGCGTGCGCGGCAGACGGTCGGAGTCGATCGCGGCGTGCGGAGGCCGGCGGTGGACGGGTCCCGACTCCTCCAGCTCGCCCGGCTGCCGCGGTGTCGCACTCGACGCTCCCGTCGTGGGCCACGCAGACTCCGGGTCCGTCCCGCCGCCGGAACGCCGGCTGCTCCCGCGCTCCCCCGCCCCGAGCGGGGTGGTCGAGAGCGCGGTGCTGCTGCCGATCCCCGGCAAGCCGGATCGCGACCGGCGCGCCGGGGCCGGGTCGAGTCTCTGAACCAGGTGGGCGCCGACGGGTCCCTCGACGTCGTGCACCGAGGCGCGTACCGCGAGATGGACACCGTGTTCGTCGGAAACAAGAGCGGCGAAGAGGGCCGGGAGCGTGCGGTGCAGCCAGTCGGTCGCCACCGACCGGCTCCACCCCGGCAGTGTGACGCTCACGGCAGAGCTTCCGCTGAGCAGCCGTCCGCCCCGCGGCAGGACGCTCTCGAGCCGTGCGACGACCTGCCGCATGGTCGACGCCGCGGTGCCGTCCGTCACCGGCTCGTCTCCCCGCACCACGTCGACCACGACGGCGCACCCCGATGCCGGATCACGCTCGGCGGGACCGGCCGGACCCGCGGGACTCGCGGCATCGGCGGGACCGGCGGTATCGGTCGGCGGCGCGGCAGGCTCCGCCGATGCCGGCATCGGCCCCCAGGCCCGATCCAGCTCCGCCATGGCGGCCTGCAGCCAGCTGGTGTCGTCGGTGTCGAGAGGGTCGACAGGGCGACCCCCGTCGTCCGGCCTTGTCGCTGGCGCCTCGGTGCGCTCCCGGGTGATCGGGCGCTCCCGCCCGTGGTCACCGGGCTCCGCCGCCTCGGCCGTCGGCCACGTCCCGGTCGACCAGGGACCGGTCGCGTTCTGGGGCGTCGGCGGCATCGCAGTCGGCGGACGCTGCACGCCGTGGTCGGTGGCGTCGGTAACGCGGTCGACCGGACGGACCGCGCCGCTGGCGCCGTCACCCGACCCGGACGAGCCAGTCCGACCAACGGCCGGCCAGCCGTCGGCCGGCCAGGACGCGGGCGGCGGGGAGGCGGTCGACCGGGTGTCCTCGGGCCGGAAGACGCCGGATCTGACCTCATCGGGCCGGTCGGGCGCCGACAGTGCCCGCCCGAGCAGGTCCCCGATCGGCGAGGAGCCGTCCACCTGCCCCCATGGCACCGGCGACGCGGCCACGCCCGACGTCGCCGGGTTCGACGCTGCGAGCGCGGAGGCGTCCAGGGCGGCCAGGAACCGTTCACGGCGCTCGGCGTCCCGTCTGCCCGCGCCTTCCGCCCGCCGCCTGGCCTCGGCCGCCGCGGCCGGCCAACCCGCGCGCTCGTGCAGGATGCCGATCGCCGAATGGCACACGGCCTCGAGATCGGGTACGTCGACGGCCCGGGCGTCGTGCGCCGCCTGCTCGAAGGCCGCCAGTACGGCCTCGGCGCCGGCTCCACCGAGCACCCGGACGACGGTGAGCCGCAGCAGCGCAACCTGCTTGCTGGCACGAGCCGCCTCCTGGAGCCGGGCTTGCAGGGGCCCGCAACCCTGCCGGGCATCGTCGGGCCGCCCTCCGTCGACGAGGGCACCGATCCATTCGGTGGCCAATGCCGCGGCGAGATGCCGCGACGGTGTCACGGGATGCGCGCCGCGGACGAGATCGAGGCGCGCCAGGCCCTCCGCAGCGCGCTCGGCAGCGGTCTCGCAGCGGCCGGTCCGCCGTAGCGCCGACGCCGCGACGTGCGCGACCGCGGCGGTCCCGATCTCGGCGTGCGCCCCGCCGACCTCGACCCACGCCGCCTCCGCGCGCCGGACCGGGTCCTCCACGGACTGCGGCTGCTCCGCTGCGGCACAGCGCGCTAGCACGCCGAACGCGTCCGCTCGGGCCTCGGCCGTCGCCGGGCCGGCCAGCACCGGTTCGACGAGGTCGCGCGCTTCCACCAAGCGGTCGGCGGCGGCCGCGAGCAGCGCCACCTCGACCCGCAGTCGGTGTGCCGCCGGATCGTCGCCCACCCCCGTGCCACGCCGGACGAGCTCTTCCAAGGCGGCGGTCGCGACCACCCGACCGTCGCCGATGGCCGAGCGCCCGTGGACCTGCCAACCCGCGGCGGCCACCCAGGCTCGATCGTCGCCGGCATCGATCTCCGCGACGTGTTCTGCGATGTCGGCGACGAGATCGGGGCGGCCCCACCGCAAGCCGGTCACCGCCGCCAGCATCTCGGAGCCCCGCGCGCCCGGCCATGGGTCACCCATGCCCACCGACACCACCTGACCTCCGTCCGCGGCGCCCCGGCGGGACGCGTTCGGCAACCGCTTGCTAGTTGCTCTCAGTCACGAGTGAGCTTACGGTGGGTGACCCGGTGAGGCCGGGCGGCCTCCGCCCCGAGGCGATCGATCTTGTTCTTCTCGTAGGCCTCGAAGTTGCCCTCGAACCAGAACCACGCCGCCGGGTTCTCGTCGGTGCCCTCCCACGCGAGGATGTGGGTGACCACGCGGTCGAGGAACCAACGGTCGTGCGAGATTACGACGGCGCATCCGGGGAACTGCTCGAGCGCGTTCTCCAGGGAGCCGAGCGTCTCGACGTCCAGGTCGTTGGTCGGCTCGTCGAGCAGGATCAGGTTGCCACCCTGCTTGAGCGTCATCGCCAGGTTGAGGCGGTTGCGTTCGCCTCCAGACAGGACGCCTGCCGGCTTCTGCTGGTCGGGGCCCTTGAAGCCGAACGCGGCCACGTACGCCCTTGACGGCATCTCGGTCTGGCCGACCTTGATGTGGTCGAGACCGTCGGAGACGACCTCCCACACGGTCTTCTTCGGGTCGATGCCCGCGCGGTTCTGGTCGACGTAGGAAAGCTGCACCGTGTCGCCCACCCGCACCGTGCCCGAATCCGGCTTCTCGAGACCGACGATCGTCTTGAACAGCGTCGTCTTGCCCACGCCGTTCGGCCCGATGACGCCGACGATCCCGTTGCGCGGCAGCGAGAACGACAGATCCTTGATCAGCATCCGGTCGTCGAAGCCCTTGTCGAGGTGGTCGACCTCCACCACGACGTTGCCTAGGCGCGGCCCGAAGGGGATCTGGATCTCCTCGAAGTCGAGCTTGCGGTGCTGCTCGGCCTCGGCCGCCATCTCCTCGTAACGCTGCAGCCGGGCCCGGCCCTTCGCCTGCCGCGCCTTGGCGCCGGAGCGGACCCACGCGAGCTCCTCCGTGAGCCGCTTCTGCAGCTTGGCGTCCTTGCGCCCCTGCACGGCCAGCCGCTCGGCCTTCTTCTCCAGGTACGTCGAGTAGTTGCCCTCGTACGGATAGGCCCTGCCGCGGTCGAGCTCGAGGATCCACCCGGCGACGTTGTCGAGGAAGTAGCGGTCGTGGGTCACGGCGAGCACCGCGCCGGCGTAGGCGGCGAGGTGCTGTTCGAGCCACAGCACGCTCTCGGCGTCGAGGTGGTTGGTCGGCTCGTCGAGGAGCAGGAGGTCCGGTTTGCTGAGCAGCAGCTTGCACAGCGCGACCCGGCGCCGCTCCCCGCCCGACAGCGTCGTGACCGGCGAGTCCGGCGGCGGGCACCGCAGTGCGTCCATCGCCTGCTCGAGCTGCGAGTCGAGCTCCCACGCGTCGTTGTGGTCGAGGATCTCCTGGAGCTGACCCATCTCCTCCATCAGCTCGTCGGAGTAGTCGGTCGCCATCTTCTCGGCGATCGCGTTGTACCGGTCGAGCTGGTGCTTGATCTCCCCGAGCCCGTCCTCGACGTTGCCGAGGACGGTCTTGCTCTCGTCGAGCTCCGGCTCCTGCTCGAGGATCCCGACGGTCGCGCCGGGCTTCAGGTACGCGTCCCCGTTGTTGGGCTGGTCGAGCCCAGCCATGATCTTCAGGACGCTCGACTTGCCGGCCCCGTTCGGGCCGACCACACCGATCTTCGCACCAGGCAGGAAGTTCAGCGTGACGTTGTCGAGGATGACCTTGTCGCCATGGGCCTTCCGGACCCGCTGCATGCTGTAGATGAACTCTGCCACGACCTCGATGGTAGTTGCGGGCATCTCACGTCCCGACGGGTGCCTCGACACGGTCGGGCTCCGTCGACCACGGATCCTCGACCGCCTCGGCGCCGTTCCACGAGTCGTCTCCCGCAGCCGGAACGGTCCTCTGCGCACCTCCGGTCCCGGGATCCGCTCCGACAGCGTCCGACCCGTCACCGGAGCCTGGGGCCGATCCCGCCGCCGGCTTCCTGATGACCGCCGCCGAGCAGTAGGCGAGGTCCGGGCCGACGGCAGTCGCCTCGAGCTCGGTCACCGACTGGCGCCTGCCGTCCTTCTCCCACTCGCGGGTGTGGAGGCGACCCGTGACGACGACCGGGTCTCCCTTGCTCAGGGTGGCCAGTACCCGCTCGGCCAGCACGCGCCAGCACGTCACGCCGAGGTAGAGCGTCTGCCCGTCGACCCACTTCTCCTCGGTCCGGTCGTAGCGACGCTCGGACTTCGCGAGCCGGAACGTCGCCTTCGGACCGCTGGTGACGTCCCACCTCGCCGGCCAGTCCACGAGCCGGCCCACCATCGTCATCGTCGTGCCGTACATCTGCGCTCCCTCGTCATCAGGCCGGCGTCGTGCCTGCCTGAGAACGAGCGTGGCGGGACGGCAGCGTCGCGGGACAGTGCCGCCGCCAAGCCTGTGGACAACCGGTCGGCATGGGGACACGTGCGCGCCGCAGTGATCTCCGTGGCCAGAACCGTCGGGGGCGACTGCCATCGTGCGAGGGGACTCGCGCATGCCGACCGGATCATCGTGCACAGAAACGAAATGCGCCCCGCCGGTGTCCCGGCGGGGCGCTGTATTTCGGGTTTGATGTCGGCGGTGTCCTACTCTCCCACACCCTGGCGAGTGCAGTACCATCGGCGCTGGAGGGCTTAGCTTCCGGGTTCGGGATGGGACCGGGCGTTCCCCACTCCGCCAAAACCACCGACAACCATATCAACCAACCACATCACCACACGCGCTGCCGCGTGTGGTGGTGTGCTCAGTGTCAAGATAGTGGATGCGAGATCTGTGTCATGGTAAGCCCTCGGCCTATTAGTACCGGTCAACTCCACACCTCACGGCGCTTCCATCTCCGGCCTATCAACCCCATCGTCTCTAGGGGGCCTTACCCACTCAAGGTGGTGGGAGACCTCATCTCGGAACAAGCTTCCCGCTTAGATGCCTTCAGCGGTTATCCTTTCCGAACATAGCCAACCAGCCATGCCCCTGGCGGGACAACTGGCACACCAGAGGTTCGTCCGTCCCGGTCCTCTCGTACTAGGGACAGCCTTCCACAAGTCTCCAACGCGCGCGGCGGATAGGGACCGAACTGTCTCACGACGTTCTAAACCCAGCTCGCGTGCCGCTTTAATGGGCGAACAGCCCAACCCTTGGGACCTACTCCAGCCCCAGGATGCGACGAGCCGACATCGAGGTGCCAAACCATGCCGTCGATATGGACTCTTGGGCAAGATCAGCCTGTTATCCCCGGGGTACCTTTTATCCGTTGAGCGACACCCCTTCCACCAGGAGATGCCGGATCACTAGTCCCGACTTTCGTCCCTGCTCGACCCGTCGGTCTCACAGTCAAGCCCCCTTGTGCACTTACACTCACCACCTGATTGCCAACCAGGCTGAGGGAACCTTTGGGCGCCTCCGTTACCTTTTAGGAGGCAACCGCCCCAGTTAAACTACCCACCAGGCACTGTCCCTGAACCCGATCAGGGCCCGAGGTTACAGACACCCAGTCCGACCAGAGTGGTATTTCAACAACGACTCCACACCCACTAGCGTGGACGCTTCCCAGTCTCCCACCTATCCTACACAAGCCGAACCAAGCACCAATACCAAGCTGTAGTAAAGGTCCCGGGGTCTTTCCGTCCTGCCGCGCGTAACGAGCATCTTTACTCGTAATGCAATTTCGCCGAGTCTGTGGTCGAGACAGCGCCCAAGTCGTTACGCCATTCGTGCAGGTCGGAACTTACCCGACAAGGAATTTCGCTACCTTAGGATGGTTATAGTTACCACCGCCGTTTACTGGCGCTTAAATTCTCCGCTTCACCCCGAAGGATTAACAGGTCCTCTTAACGTTCCAGCACCGGGCAGGCGTCAGTCCGTATACATCGTCTTGCGACTTCGCACGGACCTGTGTTTTTAGTAAACAGTCGCTTGGGCCTGGTCTCTGCGACCACCACCAGCTCCACCCGCAACGGGGCCTCACCAGCAGCGGCCCTCCTTCTCCCGAAGTTACGGAGGTATTTTGCCGAATTCCTTAACCACAGTTCGCTCGATCGCCTCGGTATCCTCTACCTGACCACCTGTGTCGGTTTAGGGTACGGGCCGTGACAGCACTCGCTAGAGGCTTTTCTCGACAGCATGGGATCACCTACTTCGCCTCAATCGGCTACGCATCACCCCTCACCCCCGTCATCCAAGACAGACACCCGCATTTCACTGAGTGTCGGGCCACAGGCTTGCACCAGGACAACCAACGCCTGGCGAGACTACCCTCCTGCGTCACCCCATCGCTTGCCTACTACCGGATCGGATCCCACGCTCCCCCCACCCCCACCCCCGAAGGGACGGAAAGCAAGGTTCGGATGGTTAGCAACACCGGCCCCAGCATGGACGCACCACCACGAGCACGGGAATATCAACCCGTTGTCCATCGACTACGCCTGACGGCCTCGCCTTAGGTCCCGGCTCACCCTGGGCGGAACAACCTGGCCCAGGAACCCTTGGTCATCCGGCGGCAGAGATTCTCACTCTGCATTCGCTACTCATGCCTGCATTCTCACTCCCACACCCTCCACGGCTGAGTCACCTCGCCGCTTCACCGGATGCAGGACGCTCCCCTACCCAACACACCAAGTGTGCTGCCGCGGCTTCGGCGGTGTGCTTGAGCCCCGCTACATTGTCGGCGCAGGACCACTTGACCAGTGAGCTATTACGCACTCTTTCAAGGGTGGCTGCTTCTAAGCCAACCTCCTGGTTGTCTCTGCGATCCCACATCCTTTCCCACTTAGCACACGCTTAGGGGCCTTAGCCGGCGATCTGGGCTGTTTCCCTCTCGACCACGAAGCTTATCCCCCGCAGTCTCACTGCCACGCTCGGCATACCGGCATTCGAAGTTTGGCTGAGTTCAGTAAGCTTGTCGGCCCCCTAGCCCATCCAGCGCTCTACCTCCGGCACCCACCACGCAACGCTGCACCTAAATGCATTTCGGGGAGAACCAGCTATCACGGAGTTTGATTGGCCTTTCACCCCTACCCACAACTCATCCCCCAGGTTTTCAACCCTGGTGGGTACGGGCCTCCACCACGTCTTACCGTAGCTTCACCCTGGCCATGGGTAGATCACTCCGCTTCGGGTCCACACCCCGCGACTACCACCGCCACAAGACGGCAACGCCCTATTCGGACTCGCTTTCGCTACGGCTCCCCCACCACACGGGTTAACCTCGCCACGAAGCATGACTCGCAGGCTCATTCTTCAAAAGGCACGCCATCACCACCACACCCCACCCCGAAAGGCCCAAAGACCCCCCACGGCACAGCGCAGCCACGGCTCTGACGGCTTGTAGGCACACGGTTTCAGGTACTCTTTCACTCCCCTCCCGGGGTACTTTTCATCATTCCCTCACGGTACTATCCGCTATCGGTCACCAGGAAGTATTTAGGCTTACCGGGTGGTCCCGGCAGATTCACAGCACATTCCACGAGTGCGCTGCTACTCGGGCACATCATCCGTGACATGTGTGAAATGCTTTCGCGTACGGGGCTCTCACCCACTACGGCGACCCATCCCAGAAGTCTTCCACTAACACCACACACACCACCCGCAGGCCGGCAGACCCACAACGACAACGCCCCACAACACCCCATCCGCAACCCCTGCCGGGTCTCACACGAACAAGGTTTAGCCTCCTCCGCTTTCGCTCGCCACTACTCACGGAATCACAATTGTTTTCTCTTCCAGTGGGTACTGAGATGTTTCACTTCCCCACGTTCCCCCCAACACCCTATGCATTCAGATGTTGGTGACACGTCATCACACGTGCCGGGTTACCCCATTCGGACACCCTCGGATCACAGCTCGGTTGACAACTCCCCGAGGACTATCGCGGCCTCCCACGTCCTTCATCGGCCCCTGATGCCCAGACATCCACCATGCGCCCTCAACAACTTCACCACAACACCCCACACCCACAACCACACCAACCCGAAGATCAGCCCAGCCACACGCGCAGGACATCGCCATGAACAAAAATTCGGCCACAGCAAATCAAGATGCTCGCATCCACTATCCAACACTCAACACACCACCACACCCCCACCCACACACAACACCACCACACCCACCGACCCACCGGCCGACCAACAGGGATGCGTTAGATGCCCCAAGCAGGGAGCAGCAACCAGAGAACCCACCCATCACAGGTGTCTTCTCAGGACCCAACAGTGTGCCGACACCCACCCCCCACCAAGGGGAGACGGGAACGCTTGACAGGGGAACCAACAACCAGGCAGGTGTTCCACCCGACGACCCCCCACCACGTGAACGGAGGGCCGAATCATGATCACACCCCCGGACAGCCGACAACCAGCCCCGGACAGGCGCGAGCACCCACGGTGCTCCTTAGAAAGGAGGTGATCCAGCCGCACCTTCCGGTACGGCTACCTTGTTACGACTTCGTCCCAATCGCCAGTCCCACCTTCGACCACTCCCCCCCGACAAGCGGGTTAGGCCATGGGCTTCGGGTGTTACCAACTTTCGTGACGTGACGGGCGGTGTGTACAAGGCCCGGGAACGTATTCACCGCAGCGTTGCTGATCTGCGATTACTAGCGACTCCAACTTCACGGGGTCGAGTTGCAGACCCCGATCCGAACTGAGACCCACTTTAAGGGATTCGCTCCACCTCACGGTCTCGCAGCCCTCTGTATAGGCCATTGTAGCATGTGTGAAGCCCTGGACATAAGGGGCATGATGACTTGACGTCATCCCCACCTTCCTCCGAGTTGACCCCGGCAGTCTCCCATGAGTCCCCGCCACAGTATCGCTACCGCGCGCTGGCAACATGGAACGAGGGTTGCGCTCGTTGCGGGACTTAACCCAACATCTCACGACACGAGCTGACGACAGCCATGCACCACCTGCACACCAACCACAAGGGAACACCCATCTCTGGATGCGTCTGGTGCATGTCAAACCCAGGTAAGGTTCTTCGCGTTGCATCGAATTAATCCACATGCTCCGCCGCTTGTGCGGGCCCCCGTCAATTCCTTTGAGTTTTAGCCTTGCGGCCGTACTCCCCAGGCGGGGCGCTTAATGCGTTAGCTGCGGCACAGAAGCCGTGGAATGGCCCCCACACCTAGCGCCCAACGTTTACGGCGTGGACTACCAGGGTATCTAATCCTGTTCGCTCCCCACGCTTTCGCTCCTCAGCGTCAGTATCGGCCCAGAGACCCGCCTTCGCCACCGGTGTTCCTCCTGATATCTGCGCATTTCACCGCTACACCAGGAATTCCAGTCTCCCCTGCCGAACTCCAGTGATGCCCGTATCGACCGCACGCCCACAGTTAAGCTGCAAGTTTTCACGGCCGACGCGACACACCGCCTACGAGCTCTTTACGCCCAATAATTCCGGACAACGCTCGCACCCTACGTGTTACCGCGGCTGCTGGCACGTAGTTGGCCGGTGCTTCTTCCACCCCTACCATCACCCCCGCCCCATCACAGGAACAGAGACTTTGTCAAGGTCGAAAGAGGTTTACAACCCGAAGGCCGTCATCCCCCACGCGGCGTCGCTGCGTCAGGCTTCCGCCCATTGCGCAATATTCCCCACTGCTGCCTCCCGTAGGAGTCTGGGCCGTGTCTCAGTCCCAGTGTGGCCGGACGCCCTCTCAGGCCGGCTACCCGTCGAAGCCTTGGTAGGCCATCACCCCACCAACAAGCTGATAGGCCGCGGGCCCATCCCCCACCACAAAAGCTTTCCACCATCCACCATGCAACAGACAGTGCACATCCGGTATTAGACCCAGTTTCCCAGGCTTATCCCAGAGTGAGGGGCAGGTCACCCACGTGTTACTCACCCGTTCGCCACTCGTGTACCCCCGAAAGGGCCTTACCGTTCGACTTGCATGTGTTAAGCACGCCGCCAGCGTTCGTCCTGAGCCAGGATCAAACTCTCCAACAAAAACCAGAGAACAAACTGGCACAAACAACAACAAAACAGAAACCGGCACCCACCAAAAGACACCAGCTTCCCCAAAACAAGCTCGACACACTGTTGAGTTCTCAAAAGACACCCACACACCATCACCCACCGCCAGGTGGACTCCGGGGCTAAGAGGCGGCCAGCGGGCCTGTTGACCGGGCCTCACCAGAGGGAGGCGACGTTCTGTCCGGCGTCGCGCTGACCGGGACAACGTTACGCCTCCCTTCGACGGGGCGTCAAACCGACCCCCCATGCCCGGGCTGACCTGGCCGAACGATGCCACCCGGCGTCCGGCTACGGTCACCGGGTGAGCACCGCACCGCGCCGCGAGGGCGCCTCCGGCACCGGCCTGGCGACCGTCACCGACGACGGGACCGTCCTCGACACCTGGTACCCGGCGCCCGCGCTGGGTCCCGACGCCGCGGACGTGTCGGCCGATCTCGAGCCGCTCGCCGGGACGGACGCGGACCGCGCGGTGCGGACCGTCGTGGTCCGGACCACGATTGCGTCACTGGCCGACCCGCCGGCCGACGCGACGGACGTCTACCTGCGCCTGCACCTGCTCTCGCACCGCATCATCGCCCCGCACGGGGCGAACCTCGACGGGCAGTTCGGGCTGCTGGCCAACGTCGCCTGGACCAGCCACGGGCCCTGCGCCGTCGCCGGGTTCGAGACGACCAGGGCGCGCCTGCGGCGACGCGGGACCGTCGCGGTCTACGGCGTGGACAAGTTCCCCCGCATGGTCGACTACGTGGTCCCGACCGGGGTACGCATCGGCGACGCCGACCGGGTGCGCCTCGGCGCGCACCTCGCCGAGGGCACGACGGTCATGCACGAGGGCTTCGTCAACTTCAACGCGGGCACGCTCGGCGCCTCGATGGTGGAGGGCCGGATCTCCGCGGGCGTCGTCGTCGGGGACGGGTCCGACGTCGGCGGCGGAGCGTCGATCATGGGCACGCTGTCGGGCGGCGGCAAGGAGATCATCACGATCGGCCGGCGGTGCCTGCTCGGGGCGAACGCGGGCCTGGGCATCCCCCTCGGCGACGACTGCGTCGTCGAGGCCGGCCTGTACGTGACGGCCGGCACGAAGGTCGCGCTGCGCGACGGCAGGACCGTCCCGGCGCGCGCCCTCGGTGGCCACAGCGGCCTGCTGTTCCGTCGCAACTCGCTGACCGGGGCGGTCGAGGTCCTCACCCGGGCCGGGCAGTCCGTCGCGCTCAACGAGGCGCTGCACGCGAACTGACCCCGTCATCAGGCGGGCCGGTCGCCGATCGTGCGGATCGCCCAGCCCTGCAGCAGGCCCGCCGCGACGAGCAGGGTGATCGCGGCGGCGAACCCGCCGGTGGCGTCGACGAGCAGGCCCATCAGCAGCGGCCCGAACCCGGCCGCCGTGTATCCGACGCCGAGCGCGAGACCGCTGGTCGCGGCGCTGGACGCGCTGTCGTGCGTCCGCCAGGCGATCACGGTGAGGCCCATCGGGAAGCCCGCGCCGACACCGATCCCCATGAGCAGGACCCATGGCCACGGTCCCACCACCGGCGGCAGCGGCACCAGGAGCGCGCCGATCGTGCCGGCCAGCCCGCAGCCCAGCGTGGCCGCTGCCCAGAACCGCCAGCGGCGCCTGCGCTCGGCCAGCGTCGGCACGACCAGCGCCGCCGGGATCTGCGCGACGCTCCACACCGACAGCAGCAGGCCAGCGCGCGCCGCCGACCAGCCGTGCGACTCGTAGTACGGCGGCAGCCAGGTGAGCCAGCCGTAGAACATCAGGGACGTGCCGGCCTGGTAGCAGGCGACGACGCGAGCGAACGGGGTGCGCCACGGCAGCGGCGGCCGCGGCGTCCGGTCGCTTCCGGCGCCCGCGCGCCGGGCGACCGGGGTCCACGCGGCCACCGCCAGTACGGCCGGCACCGCCCAGACCGCCAGCGAGAACGACCAGCCGCCCAGCCCGGCCGCGAGCGGGACGGCCGTGGCGCTGGCCACGGTCGCCCCGACCATCATCGAGACCACGTAGCCGCCGGTCGCCGCGCCGGCGCGAGCGGCGAGATGTTCCTTGATCACTGCGGTCAGCAGGACTCCGGCCAGGCCGATGCCCAGGCCCACGACCAGGCTCCCCGCGATGAGGGCGCCCAGCACCGGTACGCCCCGCAGGAGGCTCCCGGCGGCCACCATCACGACCGAGGCGCCCAGCGCCCGCTCTCGCCCGAAGCGGGCGCCGAACGCCGCGCCGGTGAACGACGCCACCGCCATCATCAACACGGCGCCGGCCTGGACGAGGCCGGCCGCCCCCGACGAGATGCCCAGCTGGGAACGCACGGTCTCCAGCAGCGGGGGGTAGCCGGCCAGCGCGGCGCGCAGGTTGGCGGCCAGCAGCAGGACGCCGACCAGTACGACGCCGGGCCGGACGGCCGCCGGCCGGTGACGGTCGGCACCGGGCGCGGGCTCCCGGCCCGGCACGGAGTCGGCGCTGTCCGGCGCTGGGGCGGCCCCGTCGCGCGGGACGCCACCGCCGGCCGGACCCGCGTCCGGCCGACCGGAGGGCGGGGCAGCCGCTGGCCCGACGGGCGTCCCACCGGAGCACGGACCCACCGGAGGCCCGACGGGCGTCCCACCGGAGCGCGGGGTGCCCTGCGGTCGCCCGTCCGGCGGGCTCACGCCAGCCGCCGGGCCGCCGCCTCGACGCGCTCGTCGGTCGCGGTCAGGGCGACGCGCACGTGCCGCGCCCCCGCCGGCCCGTAGAACTCCCCCGGTGCCACCAGGACACCCTCCGTCGCGAGCCGCCGCACCGTCAACCGGCACGGCTCGTCGGCGCCGGCCCACAGGTACAGCCCCGCCTCGGAGTGGTCGACCCGCAGGCCCGCCTTCTCCAGCGCCGCGCGGAGCGTCGCCCGGCGCCGCGCGTACACGGCGGCCTGCAGGGCGACGTGCTCGTCGTCGTCACACGCGGCGGCCATCGCGGCCTGCACCGGTCGCGGGACGATCATGCCGGCGTGCTTGCGGACCTCGAGCAACGCCGTCACCAGAGCCTGGTCGCCGGCCACGAAACCCGCGCGGTAGCCCGCGAGGTTCGACGACTTCGACAGCGAGTGGACGGCGAGCAGGCCCTCGTGGGAACCGCCGCAGACGTCCGGATGCAGCACGGAGACGGCGCCGGTGTCACCCGCCAGCGACAGGTAACACTCGTCGGAGGCCACGACGGTGCCCCGCTCGCGGGCCCACGCGACGACCTTCCGCAGGTGCTCCGGCGGCAGGACGCGCCCGGTCGGGTTGGACGGGGAGTTCACCCACACCAGCGCGACGCGTTGCGGGCCAAGCGCGGCCGTGCCGTCGGCGCGGACGAACGGGGCCCCGGCCAGCAGCGCCCCGACCTCGTACGTCGGGTAGGCCAGCTCCGGACCGACGACGGTCGCGCCGCGCACGCCCAGCAGCGTCGGCAGCCACGCGACGAGCTCCTTCGAGCCGATCGTCGGCAGCACGGCGTCCGGGTCGACCGTGACGCCGAACCGGCGGGCCAGCGCGCCGGCGACGGACGCGCGCAGCTCGGGCGGACCGTACGTCGTCGGGTAGCCCGGCTCGGCCGACGCCGGCCCGGCCAGCGCCGCGCGCACGGCGGCTGGCACGGGGTCGACGGGCGTCCCCACGGACAGGTCGACGATGCCGTCGGAATGCGCCTCCGCGAGCGCGCGGTCCTCCGCCAGGGTGTCCCAGGGGAAGTCGGGGAGGTCGGCTATCACTCGTCGTGCTGCTGCGGCGGGAGGCTCAGGGCCGGCTCGACGTCCCGGTTGACCTTCCCGACCTTCGACGCGCCGCCCGGCGAGCCCAGCTCGTCGAAGAAGTCGACGTTCGCCTTGGTGTAGGCCGCCCACTGCTCGGGGACGTCGTCCTCGTAGTAGATCGCCTCGACGGGGCAGACCGGCTCGCACGCGCCGCAGTCGACGCACTCGTCGGGGTGGATGTAGAGCATCCGGCCGCCCTCGTAGATGCAGTCGACCGGACACTCCTCGATGCAGGCCTTGTCGAGCAGGTCGACGCAGGGCTCGGCAATCACGTACGTCACGGGTCGGCCATCCTCCTCATACGGCTGTCTCTCCAGTGCACAGTATGTATCGGGAAGTCATCCGTGTAGGAACCAGGGCCGCTGTGACGAACGATCCATTCGAGAAGCTGTTCCCGCTGATCGGACGCCGTGTCGCGATGCGGCACGCCGTCGGCGAGCGGGACGGGCGGACGCTGCTGTCCGACGCGGTCGGCGAGCTGTCCCGCGACGGCGACGCCCTGGTGGTGGCGACCCGGCGGGGCGCGGTCCGGATCGCGCCCGACGCCGTGCGGGCCGTCCGCGCCGTACCGCCGCCGGTGCCGCGACGGGCGTCGCTGGCCGCGGTCGTCCGGCTGGAGAACCTGTGCGCGGACGCCTGGCCGGCGCCGGTCGACGAGCCGCTCGGCGCATGGCGCCTGCGCGCCGCCGGCGGCTGGACCGGGCGGGCCAACGCGGCGCTCGTCCTGGGTGACCCCGGTCTCCCGGTGCCGGACGCGCTCGAGGCCGTCCGGTCGTTCGCAGCCGGTCACGGCGTGGAGCCCCGTGTCCACGTGCCGGCGGGCACGCCGTGGGAGCGTGCGATCGCCGCGGCCGGGTGGGTGCTCGACAGCGGGCACAGGGCGGGCGCGGACGTGTCGGTGCAGGTCCGGACGCTGGACGGGGTGGCGGCGCCGCCGCCGGGCGTGCGGCCCGGCGGCACGCCGACGCACGACGTGCAGGTGACCGACGCCCCGACGCCCGACGTGAGGGTGAGCGATGCCCCGACCCCCGACGTGCCGGTTGCCGGCGCGCCGACGCCCGACGTGCAGGTTGCCGGCGCGCCGATGCCCGACGTGCAGGTGACCGACGCCCCGACGCCGGGCTGGTGGCGGCTGACCGGCGCCGACACCGGCGTGGCGGCCCGGCACGTGCTCACGGCCCCGCCGACGGTGGCCTTCCTCACCGGGTACGCGAACGGGGCCGACGGCGGTGACGCCGTGGCCGCGTTGCGGGTCGCGGTCGTCGACGACCACGCGCACCTGTCGCTGCTGGCCGTCGCGCCGGCGGCCCGCCGGCGCGGCTACGCGCGCGCCGTCACCGAGGCGGGCGCGGGCTGGGCGGCGGAGCGGGGTGCGCGCTGGGCGGTGCTGCAGGTCGCGCGGCACAACGCGGCGGCGCTGGCGCTGTACGACCGGCTCGGCTTCACCGAGCACCACGGCTACCGGTACCTCGTGCCGCCACCGGTCGAGGGCTGACCGCGGCCGGTCAGCTCCGGTCGGCGTGGGCCCGGCCCGCCCCGCCGGACACGGCGACGGCGGCGATCACCGGGATGGGAGACGGGAGGCCGCATGCGGCCTGGACCCACCCCGATCGACGATCACCGATCGGTGAGGCCGGCCGGTAGGACCCCGCGCGCCACCGCACCCGCTGTCACCTGCAGCCCGCGCCGATCACGGGGATGGGGAGGGCCGGGCCACCCACGGCCCCGGTCCTCCCCACCCGGCGATCGGCCGCGGGAGGACACCGACGAGGTCCCCGCCGCGGTCACGGCAACCGGCCCGATCACCGCGCCGGGAAGTCCCGGGCCACATGCGGCCCCCGTTCTCCCCACCCGGCGATCACCCACCGGCCGACGCCGGCCCGACAGCCCCGCCCGGCCGGCCCGACACCCGACCCGACCGGCCCGACACCCCCGCGCGGCCGGCCCGACATCCCGGCCCGACCAACCCGACACCCCACCCAACCGGCCCGACACCCACCCGACCAGCCCGACACCCGCCCGGCCGGCCCGACACCCTGCCACCGGAGCGACACCCCTCCACCGGAGCGACGCCCCACCGCCGTCAGCGGGTCCGCGCCACCTGCCGCATCGCCCACACCGCCCCGCCGATGCCGGCGGCCAGCAGAACGATCGGCTGCCAGGTGCCGGCGAGGACGAAGTCCCCGCCGGGTCCGGTCAGGCCGAGCACCCCGATCGTCACGAACCACGCGAACGCCGGCGCCCCCGCCCAGCCCGGGCGCGGGTCGACGTCCCCGGCCCGCAGCACGAGCCACGGCACCACCAGCAGCGACGCCACCGCTCCCAGTGGGACCGGCGCCGGCCCGACGTAGAGCGGGTTGAACGCCACCGCCAGCGCGCCGAGCAGCACGCCGTCGACGATCAGCAGCGCGAGAAGCGCCGAGTCCGAGCTCTCAGCATCCATCGCCGAAGAGCCCCTTCGTCGCCCGGCCGTCCGCCGCGACGTACTCCTCGACGTCCAGCAGCGGTTGGGCGATGCCGTTGCTCATCGCGTACGCCCTCCCGTCCGCCCACACGCTGACCTGCGTCGCGTGCGCGCGCATCGCGGCGACCCGGCGGGCCCGCTGTGCGGTGACGTCCAGCCGGGTCGTGACCATCGCGTCCGCGACCGACGGCAGCTCGTCGGGCGCCGGCAGCCGGAACGGGCAGCCGGCACCGATCGCCGCCAGCCCGGCGTCCAGCGTGGCCCGCCCGACGACGGCGTACAGCAGCCGGGCCGGGACCCGTTCGACCGCGGCGGCGGTGACGTCGTGCGCCCGCACGTGGTCGGGATGGCCGTAGCCGCCGTCGGCGGCGTAGGTGACCACGACCTCCGGCGCCACCTCCTCGAGCACCGCGACCAGCGCGTCGACCTGCGCGTCGAACGCCGCGGGCGCGGCGAAGGCCCGCGGGTGCAGCGTCGCCGGCAGGGCGGCACGGACCCCGTGCCCGGAGAACACCATGCCGGTGTCACGCCAGCGGCCGGCCCCGCCGAGGAGGCGGTGGTCGGTGACGCCGAGTGCCGCGCACGCCGCGGCCAGCTCCCCGAGCCGGTACCCGCCGAGCTGGTCGGCCTCGTCGGGGACCAGGAGCGCCAGCTCCGGAAGGATCACCTCGCCCTGCTCGCCGAGGGTGCACGTGACGAGCGTGACGGCGGTGTCGGGCTGCGCGGCGTAGTGCGCCAGCGCGCCGCCGGTCGTGAGGGTCTCGTCGTCGGGATGGGCGTGGACGAACAGCAGCCGCCGGGTCACGCGCCGGACCCTACGGCCGGCCGGACCGGCCGCACACACCGCACCGCGGCGGCTACAGCAGGTCGCGGGGGGCCGCGAAGTGGCACGCCACCGGATGGCCCTGGCCGCGCTCGGAGAGCTCCGGCTCGTCCTCGGTGCACCGCGCCCGCTCGGCGTCGCGCAGCTCGTCGGCGAACTTCGGGCAGCGCGTGCGGAACCGGCAGCCGCTCGGGGGGTTCGACGGGCTCGGCACGTCGCCGACCACCGTGATCCGCTCCCTGGCCCGCTGCTTGCGCGGGTCGGGCAGCGGGATCGCCGAGATCAGCGCCTGCGTGTACGGGTGGGCCGGGGCCGTGAACAGCGCGTCGGAAGGGCCCGTCTCCACGATCTTGCCCAGGTACATGACGGCGATGCGGTCGGCGATGTGCCGCACCACCGACAGGTCGTGCGAGACGAACAGGTACGCCAGCCCCAGCTCGGACTGCAGCTCGTCGATCAGGTTGAGCACGCCGGCCTGGATCGACACGTCCAGCGCCGACACCGGCTCGTCGAGCACCAGCACCTTCGGCCGCAACGCCAGCGCGCGGGCCACGCCGATGCGCTGGCGCTGGCCGCCGGAGAACTCGTGCGGGTAGCGGTTGCCGTGCTCGGGCTTGAGCCCGACCGTGCGCAGCAGCTCGCGGATCTGCTCGCGGCCGCCGTCGTCGAACAGGCCGTGGATGCGCAGCGGCTCGGCGACGATGTCGTTGACCGTCATCCGCGGGTCGAGCGACGCGTACGGGTCCTGGAAGACGATCTGGAGGTCGCGCCGCAGCGTCCGCATCTGCTTCGGGGACAGAGCCGTCAGCTCCCGGCCCTCGTAGCGGACCTCACCGGACGTCGGCTCGATCAGGTTGAGCACCAGGCGCGCTGTCGTCGACTTGCCACAGCCGGACTCGCCGACCAGCCCGAGCGTCTCGCCGTGGCCCAGATCGAACGAGACGTCGCAGACGGCGTGCACGACGCCGATCTGGCGGCGCAGCAGACCCGTCGAGCGGACCGGGAAGTGCTTGACGAGATGGCTCGCCGCCAGGATGGGGTCGGACGCGCCGCCACCCGTTCCGGCGGGGCTGGTCGCGGTGCTGCCCGTCGTCACGGGGTCTCCTCCATCGTCGCCGCGAGCCCGGCGAGGGCCTCGGGATCGGCCTCGTCCTCGCCGAACAGGGTGCTCGGGTCCGCCCCGACGAGCTCGTGGGAGTAGTGGCAGGCGGCCAGGTGCCCGGGCCCGGACGTGACCTCGAGCTCGGGCTCCGTCGTCTCGCAGACCGCGTGGGCCAGCGGGCACCGCGGCGTGAACGGGCAGCCGGGCGGCATGTTGAGCACGGAAGGGGGCGACCCGGAGATCGGGTGCAGCCGCTCGCTGCGCAGGTCGAGCCGGGGCAGGCTGCCCAGCAGGCCCATCGTGTACGGCATCCGCGGGGTGTAGAAGATCTCTTCCGCCGTGCCGATCTCGACCGGGCGCCCGGCGTACATGACCATGACGCGGTCGGCCTGGCCCGCGATGACGCCCAGATCGTGGGTGATCAGCACCATCGCGGCGCCGGTCTGCTCCTGGGCGAGCTCCAGCGCCTCCATCACCTGGGCCTGGACCGTGACGTCCAGCGCGGTCGTCGGCTCGTCCGCGATGATCACGTCGGGGTCGTTCGCCATCGCGATCGCGATCACCACCCGCTGGCGCATGCCGCCGGACATCTCGTGCGGGTAGGAGTCGACGCGGCTCTCCGGGTTCGGGATCCGGACGGTCCGCAGCAGCTCGACCGCGCGGTCACGGGCCGCCTTCTTGGTGATCTTGTGATGCGCCAGCACGGCCTCGGCGACCTGGTAGCCGATCGTGTAGACCGGGTTCAGCGACGTCATCGGGTCCTGGAAGATCATCGAGATCTGCTCGCCCCGGACCTTCGACAGCTCCTCGTCGCTGGCGCCGAGCAGCTCCTTGCCCTCGAAGCGGACGGATCCCGCGACCTGCGCGGTGCGCGGCAGCAGGCCCATGACGGCCAGCGACGTCACCGACTTGCCGGAGCCGGACTCGCCGACGATGCCCAGCACCTCGCCGCGGCGCAGCCGGTAGTCGACGCCGCGCACGGCGCGCACCAGGCCGTCGTCGCTGGGGAAGGACACCGTGAGGCCCTCGACCTCCAGCACGATGTCCCCGGCGACGCGGCCGGCCGTCCTCGACGGCGGCGACAGGTCGATCTCCTCCTGCGGGCTCACTGCCGTTCCCCCGTCACTGCCGTTCCCCCGTCACTGCCGTTCCCCCGTCACTGCCGTTTCCTTGTCACTGCCGTTCCCCTGTCACTGGCGCACCTTCGTCTGCTGGGGGTCGAGCGCGTCGCGCAGGCCGTCACCGATGAAGTTGACGGTCAGCGCGATCAGGATGATGAACAGGCCGGGGAAGTAGAACAGCCACGGCCGGGTGTCGACGGCGGTCTGGCCGTCGGTGACGAGCAGGCCGAGCGAGGTGTCCGGCGGCGCGACGCCGAAGCCGAGGAACGACAGCGACGTCTCGAGCAGGATCGCCAGCGCGACCAGGATCGTCGCGTTGACGAGCACCGAGCCCAGCGCGTTCGGCACGAGGTGGCGCAGGATGATCCGCCAGTCGCCCGCCCCGAGCGCCCGCGCGGCCTCGACGAACTCCTTCTCGCGCAGCGACAGCGTCACCCCGCGGGAGACGCGGGCGACGTAGGGGATGTAGAGCCCGCCGATGATGAGCGCGATGAGCCACCAGGTGCCGCCGACGTTGTGAGCGAGCACCGCGGCGACGACGAACAGCGGGACGGTCAGGATGAGGTCGGCGATGCGCATGAGGACGGTGTCGACCCAGCCGCGGAAGTAGCCCGCCGCGGCGCCGTAGATGGTGCCGACGACCGCGGCCAGCACGGCCACGACGACCGAGACCTGGAAGGAGATCTGCGTGCCGCGCAGCACCTCGGCGAACTCGTCCTTGCCGACCGAGTTGGTGCCGAACGGGTGCGCCAGCGAGGGCGGCACCGAGTTGTCCGGCGTGATCGTGCCGTACTTGTAGTGCCACAGGCCGCCGCCGACGTAGGCCAGCAGCAGGAGGAGCACGAGGACGACCAGGCTGACGACGGCCGCCCGGTGCCGCAGGAAGCGGCGCAGCACGAGCCGGGCCTGGCCGACCTCGGCGACGGTGAACTCCCGGTCGGTGCCGCGCCGCGGCGACTCCGGCTCCGGCGAGGCCTCCTGCGCCGCGGGCTGGTCGGTGAGCCGGTCAGTCATAGCGGATCCTCGGGTCGAGAACGGCGTAGAGCAGGTCGGCCACCAGGTTGAACAGGATGACGAAGGCCGCCGACACCAGCAGCCAGCCCAGGAGCAGGTAGGTGTCGCTGGTCCGGATCGCGGTGATGACGAGGTCGCCCATGCCGTGCCACTGGAACACGGTCTCGGTGAGCACGGCGCCGCCGATGATCGCGCCGATGTCCAGCGCGGTGACGGTGGTCAGCGGGATCAGCGCCGTGCGCAGCGCGTGCCGGCGCATGACGACCCCCCGCGAGAGGCCCTTGGCCCGGGCCAGCCGGATGTAGTCGCTGTTGAGGACCTCCAGCATCGACGCGCGCTGGAACCGGCTCCACGACGCGTAGGAGATCAGCGCGAGCGAGATCGTCGGCAGGATCATGTGGCCGAGGATGTCCAGTATGTGCGCGCCGACGCCGCCGTAGACGTACACCGACTTGTCGCCGATCGTGTAGAAGGTCTGCGTCCCGGTGGCGTTGTTGATCCAGATGCCGGCCTGCTTGAGCAGGATCGCGAACCAGAACGCCGGCATCGACAGGAACAGGAAGCCGAAGAACGTCGCGGTGTAGTCCAGCGACGAGTACTGGCGGACCGCCGTGAGCACGCCGACGACGATCGCCAGCAGCAGCGCCACGACCATCGCGAGCGCGATGAGCCGGAACGTGATCAGCAGCCGGGCCCCGAGCTCGGGGCCGATCTGCAGGGTCGTGCTGACCGACGGACCGAAGTCGCCGTGCAGGAGGCCGCCGAGCCAGTCGACGTAGCGCAGCAGCAGCGGCTGGTCCAGGTGCAGCCGGTGGGCCTCCGCCGCGATCGTGGCCGGCGGGACGGGCGGGTTGCGCAGCTTGAGCGGCTCCAGCGGGTCGCCGGAGAGGGAGGAGAACAGGAACACGACGAACGTCGACGCGATCAGGACCGGGATCGAGATCGCCAGGCGGCGCAGTACGTACGCGAGCATGGGCTGGGGTCCTCGCTGCCGTCGGCTCGGGAAGAAGGGTACTCGGGAACCAGGCCGTGACCAGGGGCGAACCGCCGCGCGCGGCGGCGGCCCGCCCCCGGTGTCGGGTCAGCTTCCGGTGCGCAGGCCCCAGTCGACGATGTTGTACGTCGGCCCGTCCAGCGACGAGTTGTTCCGCACGTTCGCCACGTTGCCGTACGCCGCGATGAACGTCGGCTTCTGGTAGAGCGGCAGCTCGTACGCGCCCTGTGCGATGATCTTGTCGGCGTCGTTGAGCTTCTGGTACTCGGCGGTCTGGTCGGTCTGCGTGGCTGCCTCGTTGAGCAACTGGTCGACCTTCGGGTCGTTGTAGTGGCCGTAGTTGCTCTGCGACGTGGACAGGAACGTCTGCTGGGCGTTGCCCACCGGGAACGGCGAGCTGACCCACGCGAACACGATCGCGTCGAAGTCGCCCTGGCTGGTGGTGTCGCCCAGCGAGGCGGTCGGGACCACGTTGAACGTGACGCCCAGCTGCTTCATCTCCTGCGCGAACAGCTCGCACTCGCTCTGCCGGATCGCGTTGCCCGCCGTGTAGCGGATGCGCATCGCCGGCACCGGCCCGCTCGGCCCGGTGAGCGTGCCGTTCTGGTTGGTGTAGCCGGCCTGCTTGAGCATGTCCGCGGCCTTCTGCATGTCACCGCTGCCCAGCCCGGTCGCGGAGACGTTGTCCTGGTACCCGGGCTGGTTGTTGACGAACACCAGGCTGTTGAGCGGCTTGACCTTGTCGGTGAACTGGCCGACGGTCTTGGCGATGATCGCGTTGCGGTCCACGGCGGTGAACAGCGCCTGGCGGACCGTCTGGTTCGACAGGAACGGGTTCTTCAGGTTGAAGTCGAAGTGCTCCCACTGCAGGCCGAGGCCGATGTCGTAGCTGGTCTGCGGGATGTTCTTGACCTGGTTGACGAGGTCGACCTGCGGCTGCGGGTAGATGACCTGGACCTCGTTGTTGGCCAGCGCCGGCGCCTCCTGCGTGGCGTCGGTGATGATCCGGAAGATGATCCGGTCGAGGTGCGGCTTGGTCTTGCCGTACCACTTCGGGTTCGGCACCTCGGTCAGCGCGACGTTGTTCTGGAAGTTCGAGATCTTGTACGGGCCGCCGGAGAACGTCGGCATCGTCGTGCTGAAGTACTTCCAGGACGACCCGAGGCCGGCCGGGGTGTTGATGTCGCCGTGCTGCGCGGCGATGTGCGCCGGCAGCAGCGGCGAGCCGCCGCTGTACATCGTCTTCCAGTCGGCGTACGGCTTGGCCATCACGATCGTGACGGTCTTGCCGTTGTCCGACCCGGTCACGGACTTGACCTGGTCGAAGCCCTGCGTGCTGGCCGCGTCGCACTGGTTCGGCGGGCAGTCCTTGCCGTTCTGGATCTTCCAGTTGTAGACGAAGTCGTCGGCGTTGATCGGCGTGCCGTCGTCCCACACCGCGTTCTGCTTGATCTTGTAGACGATCGTCTGCGGGTTGGTGCCGGTCTGCGTGACCGAGTCGACGAGGTCGTCGTTCGTCTTCAGCGTGAGGTCGGGGGCCGTGTAGAACACGCGCGGCAGGTAACCGGCGTTCGGCTCGGTGAGGTCGAAGACGTCACCGTCCGAGGACATCGGGTTCCAGTTGTCGATGTTCTTCTCGATCGTGTAGGTGATCTGCCCGCCCTGCTGCAGGTCGGTCGCCGCGTTGCAGTTGACCGGGTCCGAGTCGCAGGCGGCAAGGCCCTTCGACCCGCTGCTGGTGGCGCCACCTCCGCCGCCCCCGCCGCAGGCCGCCAGGACGACGGCCGACACCGCCGCTACCGCGGCGCAGGCCGCGGACCTCGATCGCTTCATGGAAGTGTGTGACCTCTCTCTGCTGGACGGACCCGGTCGGGTCGCCCGTTCGCCGTAGGCCGCGACGCCGCCCATGTGCGCGGGCGGGCGCACCGACCTTGGCACGCTAGGAAGGGGCGGGGACCGCGTCCACTCGGAGCCCTCCGATCGTGACCAAAGGGTGACCCGGGCCGAGCCCGGCCGGATCGTCGCACGTGGACGCCCTCGCCGCTGGGCAGACACTAGGCCGTCTCCCGCGGATCACGACCGCGGCCTCCGCGCCCAGTCGGCCCCTGGCTGCGTTGTCGGCCGACCCGAGTACGCCCGGTACGAGGGCCGGCCTCCGCCTTGCCAGGAGCCGACTGGATCACGGATACCATCGGCCATGATCCGCGGGACAGGCTCTAGCCGAGGGACGTCGGGTCTCTGTTAAGGGTGTTCACTCACTTCGCCACGGGGCGCCACCGCGTCGCCCCGGTGAACGGGCCCCCGACCAGCGGACCGGGCTGGATCGACGTCGCGGCCTCGGCGGCCGTCGTGCTCACGACGAGCGTGACGGGCTGGAAGAGCGGCAGCGCCGGGATCTGCGTCCAGAGCAGCTTCTCGGCATCCGCGACGGCGCCGGCCGGCGGGTTCGGGCCGAGCAGCTTGTCGAGGGGCGCCGCCAGCGCGGGGAGGCAGAACCCGCCGGGGGGCCGCGGTGCGTCCGGCACCAGACCCGAGGCGGCGGAGCAACCGTAGTCGCTGGCCAGGACGCTGCCGGGATCGCCGCCGACCGCCCGCGGGACGACCAGGACGTCGACCGACACGCCGTTCGCGGAGGCCGCCGCCGAGGTGGGGGCGGCGCTCGGGGTCGGCGTCGCGCTGGCCGTGGTGGCGCTGTCGGTCGCCGCCGGCGCGGCGTCCACGCTCGGCGGCGTCAGCGGCACGGTGTCCTGCCCGAAGAGGGCGTCGCCGGGCGGGGCGACGACGACGGTGTCGATGCCGGCGGTCTGCAGCTGGCCGGCCACGGCCTCGGCGACGCGCTGGTCGACGGGCCGCTCGGCGGCCGCGCCGATGACCAGCCGCACCGGCTTGCCGTCCGTGCCCACCCAGCGTCCGGCCGCGTCGCGGTGCCAGCCCGCGGACTGCAGCGCGGCGGCCGCGGCGGTCGGGTCCGACCGGATCGTCCCCGGGATGGTCGCGGCGTACCCGGGCTGGGACGGCGCGAGCCCCAGCGCGTCGGCCGCCAGCGCGTCGGGCGCGGTGGCCTGGCGGATCGCCTCGCGGTCGATGAGCTCCGCGACCCCGGTCCGCACGCTGAGCTCGCGCAGAGGCCCGGCGTCGGCCCGCAGCGCGAGCTGCAGCACGGTCGGCTGCGGCGCCGGCTGGACCCGTGGCGCCGGGCTGACGCCCGCCAGCGCCGAGCGCGCGACCGGGTCGGCGTCGGTCAGGGCGATCGGGACGTCCCCGGTCGCCATGCCGGACGCGAGGCTCGTCGGGCCCTCGCGGCGGAGCACCAGCTGGTCCAGGACGGTCGGCGTGCTCCAGTAGGCGTCGTTGCGGGTCAGGGTGATGTCGCCGCGGGCCCGGTCGACCGTCGCGAGCTTGAACGGGCCGCCGGCCGCCGGCAGGCCGCCCGCGGTCGCCCCGATCCACGAGCCCGGAGCGTCCTTGACCAGGTGCGCGGGCAGGAGGCCGGAGAACAGCCGCTGCCAGGCCGGGTACGGGTGGGCGAACACGACGTCGACGGCCTTGCCGCCGGCCCGCGAGCGCACGTCGGTGATGAGGCGGTAGCCGGCGGCGTCGATCGTGCCGGGCCGGTCGCGCATCTGCTCCCACAGGTACACGAAGTCCTCGGCCGCGATCGGCGCGTTGTCCGACCAGGACGCCTCGAGGTTGAGCTCGTAGCTGACCGTGAACGGGTTCTGCGAGGTGACCTTCGCGCTCGTCGCGATCGTCGGGTCGAGCTGCGGGGTCCCGTCGGCGGTGATCCGGAAGACCGAGGGCAGCACGAGGGTCGACAGCGCGGTCGTGATCGGCGACTGGTCGGCGACCAGGTGCGGGTTGAACCCGGGAGGGAAGTCACCGACGCCGACGACGATCTGCGTCGGCTCGGCCTGCGGCGTCGGGATCGCCGGCGGGGGTGGGTTGCTCACCGGCTCGTTCGAGCAACCGGCGAGCAGCATCAGCAGCGCGGCCACCAGTGCCGCCCCGACGCGCACCACTCCGCACATCCTCCTCCCGCCGTCCGGGGAGGCCATCCTTCCAGGGCGGGCTCAGTCGGCGGCCCGGGCCCGGGCACGCAGCCGGGCACGGGTGTGGGCGTCCAGCTCGACCTTGCGGATCCGGACCGCGTCGGGGGTCACCTCGACGCACTCGTCGGCCGCGCAGAACTCCAGGCTCTGCTCCAGCCCGAGCACCGTGGGCGGGGTCAGGCGCACCAGCTCGTCACCGGTGGAGCTGCGGACGTTCGTCAGCTTCTTCTCCCGCACGATGTTGACCTCGAGGTCCTCCGCGCGCGTGTACTCGCCGATGACCATGCCCCCGTACACCGGCGTGCCCGGACCGATGAAGAGCACGCCGCGGTCGGCCAGCGCGTCGACGGCGTATGCGGTGACCTTGCCGGCGCGGTCGGCGATCAGCGAGCCGCGCTGGCGGCCCCGGATCTCGCCGACCCACGGGCCGTAGCCGTCGAAGACGTGGCTGACGATGCCGGCGCCGCGCGTGAGCGTCAGGAACTCGGTGCGGAAGCCGATCAGGCCGCGGGACGGCACGCGGTAGTCCATCCGGACGCGGCTGTCGCCGTGGACGAGGTCGACCAGCTCGCCCTTGCGCGCGGCCAGCAGCTGGGTGACCGCGCCGATGTGCTCGGTGGGCACGTCGGCGGACAGGCGCTCGAACGGCTCGTGGACGTGCCCGTCGACGATCTTCTTGACGACGTCGGGCTTGCCGACGGTCAGCTCGAAGCCCTCCCGGCGCATCGTCTCGACGAGCACGGCCAGCGCCAGCTCGCCGCGGCCCTGCACCTCCCAGGCGTCCGGGCGAGCGGTGGGCAGGACGCGGATGCTGACGTTGCCGACCAGCTCGGCGTCGAGGCGGCCCTTGACCTGGCGGGCCGTCAGCCGGGTGCCGGGGTGCTCGTCGCGCCCCACCAGCGGCGAGGTGTTGATGCCGACGGTCAGCGAGATCGCGGGCTCGTCGACGTGGATGCGGGGCAGCGGGACGGGGTTGTCCGGGTCGGCGAGCGTGTCGCCGATCGTGACCTCGGCGATGCCGGCCACGGCCACGAGGTCGCCGGCCGCGGCCTGGTCGGCCGGCACCCGCTCCAGCGCCTCCGTGCGGAGCAGCTCGGTGATCTTGACGCGGGTGACGGTGCCGTCCGCCTGGCACCAGCCGACCTGCTGGCCGCGGCGCAGGACGCCCGCCCGGACGCGGCAGAGCGCGATGCGGCCGAGGAACGTCGAGGCGTCGAGGTTGGTGACGTGGGCCTGCAGCGGCGCGGCCGGGTCGTCGGCGGGCGGGGGCACGGTCTCGGCGATGACGTCGAACAGCGCGTCCAGGCCGGGGGCGTCGGGCAGCGCGCCGTCGGCGGGTCGGGTCCGGCTGGCGCGCCCGGCCCGGCCGGAGGCGTAGACGACCGGCAGGTCGAGCAGCCGCGTGGTGAGGGCCTCGTCGAGCTCCAGCTCGTCGGCCAGCTCCAGCAGCAGCTCCAGGCTCGCGTCGACGACCTCCGCGATGCGCGCGTCGGGGCGGTCGGTCTTGTTGACCACGAGCACGACCGGCAGGCCGGCCGAGAGCGTCTTGCGCAGGACGAAGCGGGTCTGCGGGAGCGGCCCCTCGCTCGCGTCGACGAGCAGCACCACGCCGTCGACCATGGACAGGCCGCGCTCGACCTCTCCGCCGAAGTCGGCGTGGCCGGGCGTGTCGACGACGTTGAGCGTCATGCCGTGCCACTGGACCGCGGTGTGCTTGGCCAGGATCGTGATGCCCTTCTCCCGCTCGAGGTCGCCGGAGTCCATCACGCGGTCGACGAGGGTCGCCCGCTCGCCGAACGCGCCGGACTGCCGCAGCATGGCGTCGACGAGGGTGGTCTTGCCGTGGTCGACGTGCGCGACGATGGCGACGTTGCGCAGCTGCCCGCCGGGACCCTTGGTCAGCGCGGCCGAAGGGACCTCGAGGGTGGAAGTGCTCACGACTCAGGGTAGCCCGGCGTGGCCGGTCGCCGATTGCCCTGGCCCTCCCGTCCTGCTGTGCAGCGGCGGGAACGCGCGGTCGGGGGCCGGTCCCGGTCACCGTCGGTGAGCGAGATCACGTCGAGCACGACCCGTTCGCGCGGGTCTGTGCCCCCGGTGCGCCGGCGGCGCGCGGGGCGAGCGGCCGGCGGCGCGGGTCCCCGGCCCGGTGCGCACGGCGCCGCCCGGTGCGCGGGCGGGCCCGGGACGGGGGCCGACCGGGCGCGTGCGATCGCGTCGAGGACGGCGTCCGGCCGGGTCACCAGGTCGTGCCACGAGGGGCGCAGCACCCGCCACCCGCGTGCGGTCAGCGCGTCGAACCGCCGACGGTCGGCGCGCGCCCGCACACCGTCGACGTGCCAGGCCCAGCCGCTCGTCTCGACGACGAGCCCGGAGGCGGGGAAGGTGACGGCGATCCGGTCGTCGCCGATCGCCGTCCCGCGCCGCCAGCCGAGCGTCCCCGACCGCCGCAGCAACGCCACCAGCTCGCGCTCCGCGACGATCGAGGAGCGGTCCGCCGCTGCGACGAGCAGCCGGTGCGCCGACGCCGAGCCCGGCGCGCCGAGCTGGCGGCAGTAGGCCGCGTAGAGGTCGGGGAAGGGGACCCACCGGCGCAGCGCCCGGTCCAGCAACGGGCCTCCGCGGTCACCCAGCTGGACGGCGGCGTCCAGGACCGTCCGGGGGGCGCCGGTGACCGCGAGGCCGCGCCGGACCGTCACGTCGACGGCGTCGAGGCGGCGCCGCCGCACCGAGACGCCCGGGCGGCCGCGGGGGTGGCGGCGCCGGCCGACGTCGACGGTCAGCGCCGGCGGCGGCGCGGCGATCATCCCATGCCACCAGGCGGCACCCAGGCCGGCCAGCACGGCGTCCGGTCCGGCCCAGAGCACCGCGGCGCGGACCCTGGCCTCGTCGCCGGGCGGGTAGCCGTCCGCGAGGTAGACGCGGGGGTGCAGCGGCCGCCAGTGCCGGGTCCGGACCATGCTGTCGATCGCGTCGCGGGACAGGCCCGCGGCCAGCGCCTGCTCGCGGGCGATCACACCGGCCTGGCCGGCGAGGAGCGTCTCGAGGGACATGCCGACCGGACGGGAGGCCGGCGCCCCCGGTTCCCCCGCAGCGCGAGCGGTTTGCGTCCGCGAACGGGCCGGACCGCGAGCCGGGGCCGGTGCCCGACCGCGAGTCGGGGCCTGGACCGGGGCCGGTGCCCAACCGCGAGTCGGGGCCTGGGCCAGACCGAGTCGCGCGCTGGACCAGACCGCGAACCGAGGCCGAACCGCGAGTCGGGGCCCGAACCACACCGAGTCGCGCGCTGGACCAGACCGCCCGTCCGGGTGCCCGGCGGACCGCGCACGGCTCCGGCGAGCGGGCGACGCGCCCCCCGGTGTGGCGTAGAGCCGCGGCGCTGGGCCGGTTCGGCGGTCAAGGGCTGCGGTACGTCGTCGGGCAGGTGCCGCCCGTCGGACGCGGGCATCGCGCGATCATGACGAGGTGCCCGTCGCCCGCGTGAGCTACACCGTCGACGCGGGACACCGCACGGTCGCCGGCATCCTGCGTAACGCGGAGTACTCCGCCGCCGCGCTTGCCGATGTCGGGCACCGGCTGCGGACCGACCGGCGCCTGCTGGTGCCCGGGGACCAGGTCCGCATCGGCATCCGACTCCGGTGCGCGGTGCGGATGCCGATCGTCACCCGGGTCGAGGCGGCCGGCACCGGCGGGTTCGTCTCGACGCGCCGCTGGCTCGTCCGGCACGAGGTCCGGCTGACCGAGGCCGGGAGTGCGACGCGCGTCGACGACGAGATCCGCTGGACGATCCCGGCCGGCCGCCGGACGATCACCGCGTTGCTGGACGCCCGGGCCGCGCAGCTGCACAGCCGGGTGGCGGACGTGCGCGGCGCCGCCGTCGTCGTCGCGACTGCGCTCGTCAGGGGCGGCTGCGTCCTCGCGGCCCGGCGCACCCGCCCGTCCGAGCTCGCCGGTCGGTGGGAGCTGCCGGGGGGCCGGGTCGAGGCCGGAGAGGCGGAGTGTGACGCGGTGGCGCGCGAATGCCGCGAGGAGCTGGGCGCAACCGTCGTCGCCACCGGCCGGCTCGGCACCGACCTGCCGATCGATGCGGGGGTGTTGCGGGTCCACCGTGCCCGGTTGACGGGGGGATCGCCGGACCCGCGCGCGCTGGAGCACAGCGCGATCCGCTGGGTCGGGTCCGCGGAGCTCGACGGGCTGGACTGGGTGGACGCCGACCGTGCGGTCCTCGACGATCTGCGGGACGTCCTGCGCGTCGAGGTCCGACGCGCTCGGGATGGCGCCTGACCGTCCCCGCTCGCCGACCTGCCCGTCCGTCCGCCCGCGGCCCCTCCACGTCCCGAAATGCCGTCCGGCCCAGCGCCCGACTCAGCCTGGCCCAGACCCCGACTCGCGGCCCGGCCCAGCGCCCGACTCGGCCCGGCCCAGCGCCCGACTCGGCCCGGCCCGGCCCGGCCCGCGACTCAGCCCGGCCCAGACCCCGACTCGCGGCTTGGCCCAGCGCGCGACTCGGCCCGGCCCAGACCCCGACTCGCGGCGGGCCAGCGCACCTCCAGGCGCGCGCCCCCGGTCGGGGTCTCACCGGCGACCACGCTGCCGCCGCGGCCGCGGACCAGCGCCGCGACCAGCGCCAGCCCCAGCCCGGCCCCGCCGCCCGCGTGCGGCTCCAGCCGGGTGAAGCGGTCGAACACGCGGTCGCGGTCGGCCTCCGGGATCCCCGGCCCGTCGTCCTCGACCACCAGCCGCACCTCGCGGCCCGCCGGCAGCACCGCCACCCGCACCAGCGAGCGCGCGTACCGGGCCGCGTTGCCCAGGAGGTTGTCCAACACCGTCGCCACCTCCGACGGCGTCGCGGCGACCGTCGCGGGCGCCGGCGCCACCAGCTCGGTGACCGGCCCGTCGCCCGGGCAGCGGGCCAGCGCGGCGGCCGCGGCAGCCGGCAGGTCGACGGCCTGGGCCGGCGGCCGCTCGCCCCCGTCCGCCCGCGCGAGCACGAGCAGGTCCGCGAGCAGCACCGACAGCCGCTGCGCCTCCTGCGCGATCGACGCCAGTGTCTCCGCCGCAGCCGCCGGGTCCGGGTGCGCGACCGCCACCTCGGCCTGCGCCCGGATGGCCGTGACCGGCGAGCGGAGCTCGTGCGCGGCGTCGCCGGTGAAGCGCTCCAGTCGCGTGGTGGCCTCGTCCCGGCGGGCGAGCAACTGGTTCAGCTCCTCCGCGAGCGCGCGCAGCTCGTCCGGCGCGGGCGGCAGCGGCAGCCGGCGGCCGGGCGGCAGGTCGGCCGCCGCGGCCCGCAGCCGGTCCACCGGCCGCAGGGCCGCCCGGGCGCCGACCCACGCGGCAGCCGCGATCACGACCGCCGCGACGAGCGCGCCCACCAGGAACACGACCGACCACCGCGCGACCAGCGTCCCGGCGCCGAGCAGGTCCCCAGAGGCGACGACCAGGCGCGTCATCCCGTTCGGCAGCACGGCGGCCCCGGCGATGACCCGGCGCGGCGGCGGCCCCGTGACCAGCGCCTCCCCGGCCGCCAGCTCGTGCATCTGGTCGGCCGAGAGCGGGAGCGGGGGACGTCCGTCGACCGGGCGCCCCGACCTGTCGACGACGCGCACCGCGCCGTTCGCGACCACGTCCGGCGGCACGCCCGCGGCGAGCCGCGCGGTCGCGGCCGTGATGTCGGCGTGCAGCTCCGCATCCGCCGCACCCAGGAGCGACGCGGCGAACAGGCCCACCGCCAGCCGGGCGAGCGCGACGAGCGCGGCCAGCGCCACGACCCCGACGACCAGCGTCATCCGCACCCGCAGCGGCCTCGCGGCCCACCACCACCGCGCCCGCGCGACCTGCCGCCTCACCTCGCCCCGGCCCGGGCCGGTTCCGACCGCCCGCTCACGGGGCGCCGACGAGATATCCGTAGCCCCGCACGGTCCGCAGCACGTGTCCGGCCCCGACGACGTCCAGCTTCCGCCGCACGTACCCCACGTAGACCTCGACGACGTTGCGGCTCGCGGCCTGCTCGTCACCCCACACGAGGCGCAGCAGCTCGTCCTTCGACACGACCGTCTCCGGGCGCATCGCGAGCGCGTGCAGCAGGGCGAACTCGCGTGGCGAGAGCTCGACCTCCTCGCCGTCCCAGCTCGCCGAGCGGGCCACCGGGTCGACCAGCAGTGCACCGACCCGGATCCGCTCCGCGTTCCCCCCGCCGGCGGCCTCCCGCCGGCGCAGCATCGCGCGCAGCTGGGCGACCAGCACGACGAACGAGAACGGCTTGACGAGGTAGCCGTCGGCACCGAGGTCGAGCCCGTCGGCCTGGTCGATCTCGCCGTCCTTCGCGGACAGCACCAGCACCGGGGTGTCGAGCCCGGCGGCGCGCAGCTGCTGCAGCACCCGGTAGCCGGACAGGCCGGGCAGGATGATGTCGAGCACGACCGCGTCGAACCGGCCGGACAGGGCGGCCTCCAGCCCCGACGGGCCGTCGGCCCGCGACTCGACCTCCATCCCCTCCGCCGCGAGGCCCCGGGTGACGGCCGTGCGTATTCCCGACTCGTCGTCGACCACCAGGACGCGCGGCACGCGCCGAACGTACCGGCCGGCAATGAGAGGCGTCTCAGTTCGCGTGGGCGAAGCTTGCGGCCATGACGAAGAGGACGGGTCGCATCGCCGCGGCCGCGATCGCCGTTGCCGGCGCGGTCGGGCTGGGGCTGCTCGCGCTGCCCGGGGGCGCAGGCGCCGCGCCGGAGCTGCCGCCGATCACGCCGCAGGACCTGCTGGCGTCGGTCCTCAAGGCGCATCCCGGCCCGTTCGACGGCACGGTCACGCTCGACAACCAGCTCGGGCTGCCTGCGCTGCCCAACATGCCGCAGGCCGCCAACGGCACCAGCACCGCCCGGATCTGGTCCGGCGGCAACGGCAAGGGTCGCGTGCAGCTGCCGACCGCGACCGCGGAGCGCACGATCGTCGCCGACGGCACGACCGTCTGGGCGTGGAACTCGGCGGACCGCACGGTCACGAAGGCCCCCGAGCAGTCGGGCCGGACACATCCGAACGCCGGCGCGGCCGACCCGACCGCCGCCGCCACGCAGGCGATCGCCAAGCTCCAGCCGACGAGCACGATCAGCGTCGACGGCACGGCGGAGGTCGCGGGCCGCCCGGCGTACGAGCTGGTGTTGGCCCCGAAGCCGACCGAGCGGACGCTGCTGCGGGAGGTCCGCATCGCGGTCGACGCCGACCAGCGGGTGCCGCTGCGGATGACCGTGCTGGCCCAGGGCTCGACGGACCCCGCCCTGCAGGTCGGGTTCACCCAGCTCGCGTTCGAGCCGCAGGACGCGGCGCGCTTCACGTTCACCCCGCCGCCCGGGTCGACCGTGAAGCAGGAGCAGTCGCGGGCCGGCGGGCGGCCCGCCGGAGCGCAGGCCCCCACGACGGTCGGGGACGGCTGGGACACGGTCGTCGTCGAGAAGGCTCCGGCCAACGCTAACCTCGGCCAGGTGAGGTCACTGGGCACGCCCGTGAACGGCCCGTGGGGCAGCGGCAGGGTGGTCACCACGGCGGTCGCGACGATGATCGTCACCGACGACGGGCGGATCGCCGTGGGGGCCGTTCCTCAGCAGGTGCTGGTCGAGGCACTCGGCAAGTGACGGCGGTGTCGACGCGGGCGGCGGCCCCGGCCGCCGTCACGGCGCCGGCGGCGCGGGCGGTCGGGCTGCGCAAGACGTTCGGCGCGACGGTCGCCGTCGACGGGATCGACCTGGACGTCCCGACGGGTTCGGTGCTGGGCATGCTCGGCCCGAACGGGTCGGGCAAGACGACGCTCATCCGGCTGCTGCTGGGCCTGTCCCGCCCGACCGCCGGGTCGGCGGAGCTGCTGGGCCAGGGCGTCCCGGAGGGCCTCGGGACGGCGCTGCCGCAGGTCGGCGCGCTCGTCGAGGGCCCGGGTTTCCACCCGTTCCTGTCCGGCCGGGAGAACCTGCTCCGGGTCGGGGCGGCCGAGCCCATGCTCGCCTCGGCGGACGTCCGCGCCGCCGTCGGGAACGCGCTGGAACGCGTCGGGCTCGCGGGCGCGGCCGACCGCCGCTACCGGGGTTACTCGCTGGGCATGAAGCAGCGCCTCGGGCTCGCGGCGGCGCTGCTGGTCCCGCGCCGCCTGGTCGTGCTCGACGAGCCGACGAACGGCCTCGACCCCGCCGGCACGCGCGACGTGCGGCGGATCATCGCGGAGCTGCACGCGGACGGGGCGACGGTCATCGTCTCCTCGCACCTGCTGACCGAGGTCGAGGCGACATGCACGCACGTCGCGGTGCTGCAGGCGGGAGCCCTCGTCGCGACGGGCGAGCTGGCGCGGCTGCTCGACACGGGCGCCACCGGCCTCGTCGTGACGACGCCCGACGTCGACGAGGCGCTGCAGGCGCTGCGCGCGGCCGGTGCGACGGCCTACTGGGCCGAGGAGGGCGATCCGGGCGTCGTCGTCGCGGACGGGCCGCCGGCCCCGGACGTCATCGCGCTCCTCGTACGGGCCGGTGTCGCCGTGCACGAGGCGCGCCGGCAGCGGTCGCGGTTGGAGGACCTGTTCGCGCGGCTCACGGAGCCGCCGCCCCCGGCGGAGGAGAGATGACGGCGACGGTGGTCGGGAGCGGCGCGGTGCGGGGCGCGGCGCCGCTGGGTCGGCTGCTCGCGTCCGAGGTCCGCTGGGTGCTGCGCCGGCCGCGGACCCTGGTGATGCTCGCGGTCTTCGCGCTGATGCCGGTCCTCATCGCGGTCGGGGTGATCGTGGCGATGCGGCGGGCGGGCGGCCTGCTCGCCAACATCGCGGGCAACGGGCTGGTGCTGCCGGTCGTCTCGATCATCCTGGCCCTGGCGCTGTTGCTGCCGCTCGCCGTCGCGATGGCGTCGGCCGACGCGATCGCGGGCGAGAGCGCGGCGGGGACACTGCGCGGGCTGCTGCTGGCCCCCGTGTCACGGCTGCGGCTCGTCGCGATGAAGGCGGTCGGGGTGCTGGTCGTGGCGACGCTGTCGGTGCTCGCGATCGCGGTCTTCGGGGTGCTGGCCGGGCTCATCCTGGTGGGGACGGCCGACGGGCAGCTGGTGACCCTGTCGGGCACGACGGTGAGCGTGGGCGAGGCGCTGGGCCGGGTCGCGCTCGTCGTGGTGTGGGCGGTCGGGCAGCTCGCGGCGATCGGGGCGGTCGCGCTGGCCGTGTCGGCGTACACCGAGCACCCGCTCGTCGTCATGGCGTCCGTGCTGGGCACGCTGATCGTGTTCGGGGTGCTGTCGACGATCCCGGCGCTGGACTGGCTGCAGCCGTGGCTGCTCACGTCCGGCTGGGGCGCGGGTGCCGACGTGCTGCGCGACCCGCTCCCGACAGACGGGCTGGTCTCGAGCACCGTGCGCGCGCTCTGCTACGTCGCGGTCGGCGGCGGTGTGGTGGTCGGCCGGGTCCTGACCCGCGACGCCTGACCGCGAGTCGGGGTCTGGGCCAGGCCGACATGCGGGCTGAGCCAGGCGACGTCGGCGGGCCACCGGCGGGCCGATCCGGTCCAGACCCCGACTCGGCCTGGTTCAGACCCCGACTCGCGGGCGGAGAGCCCGGTCGCGCTGTCCAAGACCCCGACTCGCGCTGTCCCAGACCCCGACTCGCGGCAGGATGGGCGTCATGGCCGCTCCGCTGCTCGACGACGACGCCCTCCGCACCGCCCTCGCCGACCTCCCGGGCTGGGATCGCGACGGCGACGCGCTGGTGCGCACCGCGTCGCTGCCGTCGTTCCCGGCGGCGATCGGGGTCGTCGACCGCGTCGCGGAGGTCGCCGAGTCCCGCAACCACCATCCCGACATCGACATCCGCTGGCGCACGCTCACGTTCCGCCTCTCGACCCACGACTCCGGCGGCATCACCGGCCTCGACACCGCGCTGGCGGCGTCGATCAACGAGGCCGTCGACGCGGCGGTCAGCGCGGCAGGCTGACCAGGAGGCGCCGCAGCGGCCCGAAGGTCGACCCGAGCGGCGGCACGGCCGCCGGTCCCCCGGCGGCCCCGACCGACGCCGGCAGCACGGCCGCCTCGGCCGCGACGAACCGCGCGCACCGGCAGGCGCCGCAGTCCCGGCCCTGGCGGTAGTGCTCGTGCGCGTCGGCCGCATGGCCACACCGGCAGCGTGTGCTGATCATCTTCGAGTCCCCCTCCGGCGAACAGGTCCTACACCCTGCTCAGCGCGTTCCATCCGGCATTCGCTAGCGGCCCGCGCCGCGTTTCATCGGTTCGTGTGATGCCACGGTCGGTCCCCGTGCGGTGTCCGCGGGTGATCGCCGGGGGCGGGTGCAGGCCGTTCCGCAGGGCGTGGAAGAGTTGAAGCTGGTCGATCGGTATTCCGCGGCGCCAACCGGGAGTACGGTGCGGCCGGGGACCGCACGGTGCGGGCCCCATCACCACCTGCAGGGAGCAGTTGCATGGCACAGGGAACCGTCAAGTGGTTCAACGGGGAAAAGGGCTACGGCTTCATCTCCGTCGACGGGGGCGGCGCTGACGTCTTCGTCCACTACTCCGAGATCAACGGCAGCGGCTTCCGCACCCTCGACGAGGGACAGCGCGTGGAGTTCGAGATCGGCCAGGGCCAGAAGGGCCCGCAGGCCCAGGGCGTTCGCGTCGTCTGACCTTCGCTGCACGTACGGAGCCCGTCCTCCCCTCAGGAGGGCGGGCTCTCGTCGTCCCCGGACCCGCCCGCGCCCGCGGCGTCGAAGGAGCGGCGCAGCGGCGCCGGGGCACGACGGCGCCAGGCGTCGGCGAGCAGCTCGGCCACGGCGGCGGCCTCGGCGGCCGGCAGGTGCACGGCGACGCCGCTCACCCGCGCTCCCCAGCGCAGGAGCGAGCACCAGCCCGGCGCCGCGGCGACGGCCTCCTCGGCGGCGTCGACGTCGAGCATGACGCGCAGGGTGTCGGCGTCCGGCCGGGTCGCGAAGATCCGGTCCCGGACGCGGTAGGACGGGAAGCCGTGGTGGTCGCGCTCGACCGCCTCTGGCAGCGCCAGTGCGAGCGCCCGCGCCTCCTCGACGTCCATGCGCGGACGCTACCGGGCCGGGCGGGCGCGCCGGTCCCGTCTCCCAACGAACGGCACTTTCGGAACATAGGTGCTCACGAAAGTGCCGTTCGTTGGGTTCGCCACGGCGTCAGTCCGTCACCGCGATCCCGACGGCGCCCAGCAGCGCCGCGCCGAGCGTCACGACCTGGTCGGGCCCGATCTGCGCGCCGCGCAGCGACAGCGCCCCGCGGACGTCGTCGAGACGTGACCCGTGCAGCCGGACGCGTTCCAGCCGTGCGTCGTCGAACGCGGCCTCGGCCAGGTCGCAGCGCAGGAACGCGCAGTCGGACCCGGTGAAGCGGTAGAGGTCGGCCCCGCGGCACGACGTGTCCTCGACGAAGAGGTACCGCGCCCGCGCCATCCGCAGGCCGGCGAGGTCGGCGTGCCCGGCACTGACGACGACGTCGACCAGCTCGGCGCCGGCCAGCCCGATCCCCGTGAGGCGGCAGTCGGTGAACGTGACGCGGGTAAGCACGGCGTCGTCGAGCACCGCGCCGGACAGGTCGCACTGCACGAACTCGGTGTCGCGGCAGTGCAGGCCCGTGAACCGGCGCCCGGACAGGTCGACGCCCGTCCAGCGCGTCTCGTGGCAGCGCAGGTCCGGGACGTGCTGCGGGACCTCGACGCCGGGCCCGACCGCGACGCCGTCGAGGAACGCGCCGGGCTCGACCGCGGCCGGCGCAGGGTCGAGGCGCGGCGGCAGGTCCGGCGGGTCCGGGCGGGGCTTGGGAGGACGGCGGGTCCGCGGCGGCACGGGGGCGAGGCTACGGCCGAGCTCAGCCCACCAGCTCGTCGGAGGGCTCGTCGAACACCTTCCGTCCGGTCAGCGGCGTCGGACGGGGCCGGCGCGGCTCGCGGACGCCCGCGTCGCCGCGTCGGTCGACCCACAGCCGCACGGTCGACCCCGGCGCCACCCGCGCTCCCGACTCCGGGCTCTGGTCGGTCACGGTCGCGAAGGCGAGCAGGTCGGGCGGCAGCACGTCGGGGTCGTCCGGCTGCCCGAGCAGGCCCCGCCGGCCGAGCGACACGACCGCGTCCTCGAACGGCAGGCCGACGACGCGCGGCACGGCGATGGTCGCCGACCGCCGCGCGGACCCGACGTCGCGGGCCGCCGCATCGAGTGCGGCGTCCCCGCCACCGGCGTTCCCGCCCTCCCCCGGCGCGGCAGTCGCGGCGGCCGGCGCAGCCGGATCGAGGTCGCGCCAGCGCTCCCACGCCGACTGCCGCGTGACGCCCAGCTTCGTCGCGATCTCGGCCCACGACCGGCCGCGCCGCCGCGCGGTCCGCACGGCCTCCAGCTCGGCCTCGTCGAGCAGCCGCCGCAGGACGCCGACGTCGCTCAGCGCGGCGAGCGGGTCGTCCTCGTCCGGCGGCGTCGTGCCCCGCCCGACGTACCAGCGGGCGAGGCGCTCCCACGCCCGACGCCCTTCGCGCCACGGACCGCCGACCTTCGCCATGCCGCCTCCCGCTGACAGGACACCCTGACGGATGACGTCAGGATAGCCTGACGTCGGTCAGGTGCGGTCGGGGTAGTGGATGTCGAACGGCTTGTTCGTGATGAACAGGAACGTGCAGTCGCCGTCCGCGGTCGCCCCGTGCTCCATGCGCCCGCCCTCGGGGAACCAGACGAAGCTGCCTGCGCCGAAGTCGCCCTGGTGGGTGTGCAGCGTCCCGTCCAGCACGTAGATGCCGTGGGCGCACGGGTGGGTGTGCCATGGGTTGGTCCAGCCCGCGCGGTAGACGAGCTTGGTCACCGACATTCCGGTGTCCGGGTCGTCCACCAGCGGCAGGGAGTCCAGCTCGACACCGAGCGCCGGGATCGGGAAGGGCACCCACTCGGCAGTGGTGGTGTCGACGACGGTCAGCTCGACGGGAGCGAGATCCTGGGCCATGGCGGGATTGTGCTGCGCGGCCACGGGCGGCGGCCAGTGCCGCGTCCGTTCCGTTCACGACCCGGGACGGCCGCGCGCGCCATCCTGGGTGTCCGCACGCCGAAGGAGGCCGCCATGGAACCCCGCATCCACGTGATCACGCTCGGCGTCGACGACCTCGACCGGGCGCTCGCCTTCTACCGCGACGGCCTCGGGCTCGACTCGCCCGGCGTGATCGGCACCGAGTTCCCCGACGACGAGGTCAGCGGGGCGGCGGGCGCCATCGCCACGTTCGACCTGCTGGGCGGGCTCATCCTGGCCGTCTACCCGCGCCGCGACCTCGCCCGCGACGCCGGGGTGCCGCCCGGCCCGCCGGCGACCGGCGGGTTCAGCATCGGGCACGCCGTCGGCGGCCGGGCGGACGTCGACGCCGTCCTCGAGCGCGCGGGCGCTGCCGGCGCGACGGTCCTGGGCGCCGCGCGCGACCGGCCGTGGGGCATCTACTCCGGGTACTTCCAGGACCTCGACGGCCACCTGTGGGAGGTCCTGCACAACCCCGCACTGGACCTGGACGCCCTGGGCGGCTGACCGGGGGCGCCCGCCGGTCCTGGCCGGCCGGACCGGACGAAAACCGACGAAACGGACTGGTACCCGCCCTCGACCCGGCCCTAGGGTGGGAGGACCCGCGCGGGAGCCGCCGCCGCGACCGCGTGGCGCGTTCCCGCGCCGCCGCGGCGGAGGCGGTGCCCTGGCCCGCCGGGCTGCTGCGCGGCCGTACCGTGGGGCGACGACGGCGACAGGACGGGCGATGCGTGATCGGACACGGCACCTGCCGGGCGGGTCGGCCCCGCGGCGGCCCGTCCCTGCCCACCGGCCGGGTCGCGCCGGGTAGCGGCCGATGACGCCGGAACGCTTCGGGCCGTACCGCCTCGACAGCCTGATCGGCCGTGGGGGCATGGGCGAGGTCCTGCGCGCGTGGGACGAGCGCCGCAACCGGGTCGTCGCCGTCAAGCGCCTGCTGCGCCACCTCGCGTCCGACAAGGAGTTCCGCGGGCGGTTCCAGCGCGAGTCGGCCCTCGCGGCCACGCTGCGCGAGCCGCACATCATCCCGATCCACGACTACGGGGAGATCGACGGCCTGCTGTTCATCGACATGCGGCTCGTCGAGGGCACCGACCTCGCCACCGTGCTCAAGGCGCGCAGCATCGGCCCCGAGCGCACGGTCGACGTCGTCTCCCAGATCGCCGACGCCCTCGACGCCGCCCACGCGGAGGGCCTCGTGCACCGCGACGTGAAGCCGTCGAACGTGCTGCTGGTGGGGCCGCCGGAGCGGTCGGCGAGCCGGGGCTTCGCCTACCTCGCCGACTTCGGGATCGCCAGCACCCTCAACGGCAGCTCGACGTTGAGCCGCCCCGGCCTCGCCGTCGGCACGGTCGCATACATGGCGCCGGAGCGGATGGCGGGCGAACGGTCGGACTCGCGCGCCGACGTGTACTCGCTCGCCTGCCTGCTGCACGAGTGCCTCACCGGCAACCGGCCGTTCCCCGCCGACGACCTGCTGCAGGCCCTGCGCGCGCACCTGCGGACGCCCCCGCCGCGGCCCTCGGAGCAGCGCGACGGCATCCCACCCGGACTCGACGACGTCGTCGCGCGGGGAATGGCGAAGAACCCCGCCGACCGGTACGCGACAGCGGGTGACCTGGCCGAGGCGGCCAGGGCGGCGCTCGACCCCGCTGCGGAGCGCTCCACCCGGCCGCCGATGATCGTCCTCGACGAGACGGCGGACGCCGTGCCGATCGTCCTCGCCTCGCCCGAGCGCCCGTCCGGGCGGACGGGGGAGGCCGGCGCGCAGGCGGTGGAGCCCGGCGCGCCGTCGGCGGCGTCGCCGGCCGGCAGCGCCGGGCGCGGGCCCGTGCCGCACGGTGCGCCGCCCGAGCCGGCCGTCCCGAGTGGCGGATCGCCCGCTGCGGACGACGGTCACCACGAGCCCGGTGGGGCACCGGCCGGCGCCGACCCGGCGGACGACCGGAACGTCCCGACCGACGATGCCGGCGCGTACGGCGGAGAGGTGGCGGACGCCCTCCCGCCGGCCGGGCAGGCGGCTGTCGCGGCGGAGCCGGCGAGATCGCCGACCAGGGCACGGGACGCAGTGCCGCCAGCCGCCGAGGACGTCTCGGAGCCGGACGCGGACCAGGCGGAGCCGGACCGGGCGGACGCGAGCCGGGCGGACGCGAGCCGGGCGGACGCCAGCCGGGCGGACGCCAGCCGGGCGGACGCCAGCCGGGCGGACGGTGACCGGTCCGACCCGGCCGTGGCGGACGGGGGCCGGGTGGACGCGGACCGGGCGGACGCGGACCGGCCCGACTCCGCCGACCCGCACCCGGCGGACGCGGGCTGGGCGCACCGGGCCGAGCCCGACCCGGCGGACCCGAGCTGGACGGATCCGGCGGACCCGAGCCGGACGGACCGGGCCGAACCCGACCCGGCGGACCCGAGCCGGGCACATCAGACGGGGCCCGACCCGGTCGAACCGAGCTGGGCCGACCGGGCCGAGCCGGGCTGGGCCGACCGAGCCGATGCGGACCAGGGCGAACCGAACCGGACGGACCGGGCCGAACCCGACCGGGCCGAACCCGACCGGGCCGAACCCGACGGGGCGGAACCGGGCCGGCCGGGCCAGGCCGCGTCGGGCTGGCCGGACCAGACCGAACCGGAGCAGGCGGAGCGAGCCGAGCCCAGCCTGGCCCACCGGACGGAAGCAGACTCGGCCCGCCGAGCCCACCCGGGCCGGACGGGCCCGGCCGAACCCGACCAGGCCTACCGGGCCGAAGCCGGCTGGCCGGACCAACCCGGACCGGGCTGGGCCGACAGTGCGGAAGCAGACCGGTCCCGCCGAGCCGAACCGGGTTGGACGGACCACACCGAACCCGACGACGCCCACCAGGCCGGAGCAGGCTGGGCCGACCAGGCCGAACCGGAATGGGCGGACCAGGCCCAACCCGACGACGCCCACCAGGCCGGAGCAGGCTGGGCCGACTACGCCCAACCGGAGTGGATGGACCACTCCGAACGGGGCTGGGCGGAACCGGGCTGGACGGACCAGCCCGAACCGAACGGGGCAGACCAGGCGGGCCCCGACCGGGCCGGGCCCCGCACGCCGGCGACCCGGCCGGCCGAGCCCGACCCGCCCGAGCCCACCGAGCCTCACGCCCCGCCGCCGCGGCGGACCGAACCCGACACGGCGCACGCGGGCCCGCCCGAGCGCTCCGGCGCCTCGGCGCACCACGCGGACGTCGCCCCGTCGGAGTTCGCCGGCGCGCAGGCGTTCCCGGCCGAGCCGACCCACCCCGTCCAGCCCGGGTCCCCGGCGCCGGAACCGGTCGCGGCCCGCCGGCCCGATCCCGTCCGGAACGACGTCCACGAGCACGGTGCCGCCGGGTCGGGCTTCGCGGCAGCCGGGAGCGGCCCGCTGCCCTGGTACAGCAGGACGGCGGCCTACGCGGACGACACGACCGAGACGGCGTCCGACGCGACCCGCCCGGCCATGCCGAAGCCGCGCCCGGCCGCGACGAGGAACCCGCGCCGCGGCGAGGCGCCGACGGTGAAGACCCCCGCACCCGCCCGCCGCCCGGCGGACCGGCCACACCCGGTCGAGTCGACCGACGCGACGTCGCCCGCCGTCCCCGCCCGGCCGGCCGACGTGCCGACCACCCGGACGGCCGCCATCACGCCGCGTCCCGGCGAGACTCCCACCACGGTGCTGCCCGCCACCCGCGCGGGCCGGACCGGGCGGTCGTCGGAGCCGCAACCGCCGACGCACCCCACGCCGGTCCCGCGCGTCGCCGCGCTGGCGTCGACCTCCGAGACCACGCCCGTCGCGCGGACCGCACCCGCGCCGACCCGCCAGGGCGCCCGGACCGAGCGGGCGGCCCGCTCCGCCGGCCACACGGCGGAGACGGAGGCGTTGCCGCGCGCACGGCCGTCGCGGCGGCGGGCCCGCCGCGGATGGTGGCTGCTCGGGGCGGGGGTCGTCGTGATCGCCGCGGTCGCGGTGCTCGTGCCGCTGCTGCTCGTCGAACACCCGGCCTTCGAGAGCGCCGGCACCGTCTCCGTGGGCGCCCGGCCCGCGGCGGTCGCGCTCACCCCCGACGGCGCCCGCGCGTACGTGACCAACCAGGGGGACGGCACGGTGTCGGTCCTCGACACCGCCGCGGCGAAGGCGGCCGGCGCCCCGCTGCGGGTCGGCGCCGGTCCCAGCGCGGTGGTCGTCGCCCCGGACGGCAGGCGCGTGTACGTCGCGAACACCACGGCGGCCACGGTGTCGGTGCTCGACGCGGGCACCGGCACCGTCGTCGCGACGGTCCCGACCGGCCGGTCCCCCGACGCGCTGGCGGTCAGCCCCGACGGCCGGCGCCTCTACGTGGCCAACGCCGACGACAACACGATCACGGTCGTCGACACGGGCGCGGCGCAGCCCGTCGGCGCGCCGGTGCCGGCCGGCCAGCGGCCGACCGCGCTGGCGATCAGTCCCGACGGCAAGCTGATCTACGTCGCGGGCAACGCGTCCAACGATGTCACGTTGATCGACACCGGCACGCTCGTGTCGCTCGGGCGTGCGCGGGTCGACGACGGCCCGGTCGCGATCGCGCCGAGCGCCGACGGCCGGTTCCTCTACGTCGCCAACCAGCGCGCCGGGTCCCTCTCGGTGATCGACACGGTTGCGCGCACGTCCGTCGTCACCGCCGTCAAGCTCGATGCCGCGCCGGCGGCGCTGGCCCTCGACCGCACCGGCGCACACCTCTACGTGGCGTGCCGCGCCGCGGACACGGTCATCCCCGTCGACACGGCGACGAGGAAGGCCGGCACGCCCTTCACGGTCGGCGACGAGCCCGTCGCCGTCGCCGTCGGACCCGCGAACGGCCTGGTCTACGTCGTCGGCCAGCGGGGCCCGGCGCTCGACGTGTTCCGCCCGACCGGGTCGTAGGCGCCGACGGCACCCCGGTCACACGTTGAACCGGAACTCCACCACGTCGCCGTCGGCCATGACGTAGTCCTTGCCCTCCATGCGCACCTTGCCGGCGGCCTTGGCCGCCGCCATCGAGCCGGCCGCGACGAGGTCGTCGTAGCTCACGATCTCCGCCTTGATGAAGCCGCGCTCGAAGTCGGTGTGGATCACGCCGGCGGCCTTGGGCGCGGTGTCGCCGCGGTGGATCGTCCAGGCCCTGGCCTCCTTCGGGCCGGCCGTCAGGTACGTCTGCAGGCCGAGGGTCGCGAACCCGGCCCTGGCGAGCGCGTGCAGGCCGGGTTCGTCCTGCCCGATCGACTCCAGCAGCTCGCGCGACGACTCCTCGTCCAGCTCCAGCAGCTCCGCCTCGACCTTGGCGTCGAGGAACACGGCCGCGGCGGGCGCGACGAGCGCCTCCAGCTCCTTGCGCCGGCCCTGGTCGGTCAGCACGGCCTCGTCGGCGTTGAAGACGTACAGGAACGGCTTCGTCGTCAGCAGCGACAGCTCGCGCAGCGGGGCCGCGTCGACGCCGGCCGAGAACAGCGTCCGGCCCTCGTCCAGCACGGCCGCCGCGGCCTGCGCCGCCTCGAACGCGGGGCGGCGGTCCTTGTGCGTGCGGGCCTCCTTCTCCAGGCGCGGCAGGGCGCGGTCGAGCGTCTGGAGATCGGCGAGGACGAGCTCCGTCCCGACCGTCTCGATGTCGGCCGCCGCGTCGATGCGGCCGTCGACGTGCACGACGTCCGGGTCGTCGAAGACGCGCACGACCTGGCAGATCGCGTCGCTCTCGCGGATGTGCGCGAGGAACTTGTTGCCCAGCCCGGCGCCCTCGGACGCGCCCTTGACGATGCCGGCGATGTCGACGAACGCCACGGTCGCCGGCACGGTCCGTGCGGACGAGAAGATCTCGGCGAGCGTGCCCAGGCGCGGGTCGGGCAACGGGACGACGCCGACGTTGGGCTCGATCGTCGCGAACGGGTAGTTGGCGGCGAGCACGTCGTTGCGGGTCAGGGCGTTGAACAGGGTCGACTTGCCGACGTTGGGCAGCCCGACGATCCCGAGGGTGAGCGACACGGTGTTCCAGCGTAACCAGCACGGCCGCACGGTCGGTCGACCGCGCCCCGCGCGGCCCGTCCTGCGTGTCCGATTCCCGCGAGTGTGCGGACTCCAGGGGTGGCAGAGTCGGTCCCGTGCTGCTCGACCAGGACCGCTGCTACCGCGCCGTCGCCTCCCGCGACGCGCGGTTCGACGGGCACTTCATCACCGCCGTCCGGACGACCGGGATCTACTGCCGCCCGTCCTGCCCCGCCACGACGCCGCGGCGGGCCAACGTCGAGTTCCTGCCGACGGCGGGCGCGGCCCAGCAGCGCGGCTACCGCGCGTGCCGGCGCTGCCTGCCCGACGCCGTCCCCGGCTCGCCGGAGTGGAACGTCCGCGCGGACCTCGCCGGGCGCGCGATGCGCCTGATCACCGACGGCATCGTCGAGCGCGAGGGCGTGCCGGGTCTCGCGGCGCGGCTGGGCTACTCGCCGCGCCAGCTGAACCGCGTCCTGACGGCCGAGCTGGGCGCCGGGCCGCTCGCGCTCGCGCGGGCCCACCGCGCGCACACCGCCCGGCTGCTGGTCGAGACGACGCCGCTGGGGCTCGCCGACGTCGCGTTCGCCGCCGGGTTCGCCAGCGTGCGGCAGTTCAACGACACCGTGCGCGAGGTGTACGGCGTCCCGCCCTCGACGCTGCGGGCCGAGGCCGCGCGCCGCCCCGGTTCCGTCCCGGCGGTCGCGGGCACGCTCGTCCTGCGCCTGCCGCTGCGGCCGCCGTACGACACGGCCGGGCTGCAGTGGTTCCTCGGCACGCACGCCGTGCGCGACGTCGAGCGGCTGGACGGCGACACGTACGCCCGGACGCTGCGGCTGCCGCACGGACCGGCAACCGTCGCGCTGACGCTGCCGGCCCCCGGCGTCGGGCACGTGACGGCCACGCTACGGCTTGCCGACCCGCGCGACCTGGGGCCGGCCGTCGCCCGCGTGCGGCGGCTGCTCGACCTCGACGCCGACCCGGTCGCCGTCGACGAGCTGCTCGCCGCCGACCCCGGGCTGGCGCCGTCCGTCGCCGCGGTGCCGGGGATCCGGCTGCCCGGCACCGTCGACGGCCCGGAGTCCGCCGTGCGCACGGTGCTGGGTCAGCAGGTGTCCGTCGCGGGCGCGACGACGGCGGCGTCCCGGCTCGCGGCCGCGCTCGGCGAGCGCCTGCCACCCGGGCTCGCGGCCGACGGCCCCGACCTGCTCTTCCCGAAACCGGAGACGGTCGCCGAGCACGGCGGCGACGTCCTGACCGGCCCGGAGCGGCGCACGGCTACCGTGCTGGCGGTCGCCGCCGCCGTCGCGGACGGCATGCTCGTGCTCGACCCCGGCCGCGACGCCGCCGACCTGCGCGCGGAGCTCGTCGCGCTGCCGGGCGTCGGGCCGTGGACGGCGGGCTACCTCGCACTGCGGCTGCTCGGCGACCCCGACGAGCTGCTCGTCACCGACCTGGCCGTCCGCCGTGGAGCGGCGCACCTCGGCCTCCCGTCCGACCCTGCCGGGCTGACCGCGCACGCGGCGGCCTGGCGACCATGGCGGTCCTACGCCGCCATGCACCTGTGGAGGAACTCATGAGCACCTGGACCACCCTCGACACCCCGTTCGGGCCGTTCACGGCGGTCGTGGACGACGACGGCGCGGTACTGGCCTCCGGCTGGACCGACACCCCCGACACGCTCCTGCCGCTGGTCCACCCGACGCTGCGGCCGGCCTCCGTGGAACGCGGCCGGCCGGGCGCGGTCGGCGAGGCCGTGCGGGCGTACCACGACGGGGAGCTCTCGGCGATCGACGCCGTGCCCGTGCGGCAGCGGTCGGGACCGTTCCGGGAGCACGCCTGGGACGTGCTGCGGGCGGTGCCGGCCGGCGCGCCCGTGACGTACACGGAGTACGCGGCGAAGGCAGGCCGCCCCTCGGCGGTCCGCGCGGCGGCCGCGGCGTGCGCGCGCAACGCGGCCGCGCTGTTCGTGCCGTGCCACCGCGTGCTGCGCCTGGACGGGTCGCTCGGGGGCTTCCGCTGGGGCCTGCCGGTCAAGCAGAGCCTGCTGGCGCACGAGGCGCCGCGCGCCTGACGGGACGACGTCTCCCGTTGCCAACGAACGGCACTTTCGTTCAAACCTATTTGAACGAAAGTGCCGTTCGTTAGGTCGCCGGCCCCGTGGCTCGATCATCCGTTCGGCGCGCCTGCCCGGTTCCGTCGGTCCGGCGGGGCATCCTCCATGGCGTGAACGTCGTGCCCGTCCTCGTCCTCGGCCTGGCGCTCGGCCTCGTGCTGGGCGCCGCCGCGGCGTGGCTCGTGGCCGGCGCGCGGGCCCGGGCGGTGGCGGCCGACGCGGCGGCGATGCTGCGGGCCGACGCGGCCGGGGCGCGGGCGGAGCGGGGCGCGCTCGCGCAGCGGGTCGAGCAGCTCGTGCGCGCCCACGACGCGGCGCTGGAGCAGCTGCGCGCGGCCCAGGCCGAGGCGGCCGCCGCGGGGTCCGCGCTGACGGCCGAGCGCTCGGCGGCCCTGCGCCGCGAGGAGCTGCTGTCCGCCCGGGACGCCGAGCTCAAGCAGGCGTTCCAGGCGCTGTCGGCCGACGCGCTCGCGCGCAACACCGAGCAGTTCGTCACGCTCGCGGAGGGCCGGCTCAAGGAGGCCACCGCGGCGCTGTCGGCGAGGGCCGACGGCGACACCGCCGAGCGGGCCGCGGCGATCGGGCGCCTGCTCGACCCGATGGCGTCGGCGCTGCAGCGGGTCGAGGGCCAGCTGCGGACGGTCGAGATGGAGCGCGAGTCCGCGTACGCCGGGCTGCGCGAGCAGGTCGGGGCGATGCGGGCGAGCTCGGACGAGCTGCGCGACGAAACCAAGCAGCTGGTCAACGCGCTGCGCGCGCCGCAGGTCCGCGGCCGGTGGGGCGAGCTGCAGCTGGAGCGGGTCGTGCAGCTCGCCGGCATGGTCGAGCACTGCGACTTCTCCACGCAGGTCACGGGCCGTGGCGAGCAGGGCGGCGTGCGGCCGGACATGGTCGTGCACCTGGCCGGCGGCAAGCAGGTCGTCGTCGACGCGAAGGTGCCGTTCGCGGCGTACCTGGAGGCCGTCGAGTCGCGCGACGCCGCGAGCCACGCAGAGCGCCTCGCCGCGCACGCGCGCCAGCTGCGCCAGCACGTCGACTCGCTCGCCGCGAAGGCGTACTGGGAGGCGTTCGCCCCGTCACCGGAGTTCGTCGTGCTGTTCGTGCCGGGCGACCCGTTCCTGGAGGCGGCCCTGCAGGCCGATCCCACGCTGCTGGAGCACGCGTTCGCCGCCAACGTCGTGATCGCGACGCCGACGACGCTCATCGCCCTGCTCCGCACGGTCGCCTACGGCTGGCGGCAGGAGGCGTTGGCCCGCAACGCCGCCGAGGTCCACCGCCTCGGCCGGGAGCTGCACGGGCGGCTGGCCACGATGGGCACGCACGTCGCCAAGCTCGGCCGCAGCCTCGATGCGGCCGTCGACAGCTACAACCGGACGGTGTCGTCGCTGGAGGCCCGCGTGCTGGTCACGGCGCGCAAGCTGACCGAGCTGCGGGTGGCCGACGAGGACCTGCCGAACCCGGGCCAGGTCGAGCGCGCGCCGCGCACGGTGTCGGCGCCGGAGCTGGTGGCCTCGGCTGGTGACGCGCTCGTGGCGCTGCACGAAATCGCCCCGACGGCGCGGCGATCCGACGACGGTGAGGCGCCCGGGCGGGCTACGGTGAACGGGTGACCGACCGCTCTGTCGGGCGTCCGAGGCAGCCCGACGGGCGGGGCCCCGAGCGCCGTGCCGGCGATGCCGGACATTCCGGGTCCCGCGAGGGCCGGTCGGGCGAGCGCCGCCCGCGGGGCAGCACCGGGAGCCGGTCCGGTGACGCCGCCGGCAGGGACGGTCACGCAGGCGGCAAGGACGGTCACGCCGGCGGGCCGGTCTCGCGCGCGACGGCCGGCGCCGCCGACCGGTCGGAGCGGCCCGGCGCCGCCGACCGGTCGGAGCGGCCCGGCGCCGCCGACCGGTCGGAGCGGCCGGGCGGCGCCGCGTCCGGCCGCGTGCCCTGGCCCGGGCGGGACCAGCGGGAACGCGAAGGGACCGGGCGCGAGGGGGCCGGGCGCGACCGGGCCGGGCGCGACGGGGCGGCTCCCGACCGCACCGGTCGCGAGGTGTCCGGCCGCACCGGCGGCCGACGCGGAGCCGGCGGCGAGCCGGCCGGCCGCACCGGCAGCGGACGTGACAGCGGGCGCGCCGAACGCGAGCCCGCTGACCGTGCGCGTCCCGGCCGCACGGACGCCGACCGTCCGCGCGCCGGGAGCGACCGCATCCGCGACGGTCGCGAGCCGTCCGCGCGCGGCCGGGGCAGCGACCCGGCGGACCGCGCCGCCCCCGACGAGCGCCCCGGCGCCGATCGCGATCCGGCCGGCCCTCCGCGGGCCGGACGCGGGGGCCGCGACCGGTCGGGCGCCGGGCGCGGGACCGACCGGCCGGCCGGTCGCGAGCCGTCCGCGCGCGGCCGGGGCGGTGACCCGGCGGACCGCGCGGGCGGCGATGCCGCCGACCGGACCCGCAGCGGTCAGGACGGCCCCCGCGACGCCCGCGACCCGGCCCGCGGCCGGGCCGACCGCGACCCCGGCCGGCGCGGCGTGCCCCTTGCGGACCGGGCGGGCTCGGGGAGCGGGCGCTCCGCGACCGACGGTGCCCGGGGATCCGACGCGACCCGGGTCCGGCCGTCCGGCCCGGGATCCTGGTCGATCGGCGAGCAGTCGCTGATCTCGACAGTCCTCGGCGTCCACCCGCTGGTCGCGGTCGGCGTCGCCGCGCTGCTGACGGCCGCCGGCGTGCTCGTCGACCTCTTCCGGATCGGCACGCTCGGCACGATCTTCACGGTCTGCTACCTCACCGGCTGCGTGCTGGGTGTGGCCTGGGTGCGGCGCAACGCCCTGTTCTGGCCGATGGTCGTGCCGCCGCTGCTCATGGCCGCCGCCGTGCCGATCGTCGTGCTGGCCGCCGGCTCGCCCCGGCCCGGTGCGGGGATCGCGCAGCGCCTGCTGCAGATCGGCGCGCCCCTCGTCAACGGGTTCCCGATCATGGCGTGGACCACCGGGCTGGCCGTCGCGTTGGGCCTGTTCCGCCTGGCGACGCAGCGGGAGCGGAAGAGCGTCAGGAGCGCGCCGGCCGCAGCTCGCGGGGCAGGGCGAACGTCAAGGTCTCCTCGGCGGTCGTGACCTCCTCGACGTCGCCGAAGCCACGCTCGGCCAGGTGGTCGAGCACGCCGCGCACCAGCACCTCCGGCACCGACGCGCCGCTCGTCACGCCCACGGTCGCGACGCCGGCGAGCCACCCGTCGTCGATCTGGGGCGCGTAGTCGATCAGGTAGGCCGCGCCGGCGCCGTTCTGCTGCGCGACCTCCACGAGCCGGACCGAGTTCGACGAGTTGACCGACCCGACGACCAGCACGAGGTCGCAGCGGTGAGCCATCGCCTTGACGGCGGTCTGGCGGTTCTGGGTCGCGTAGCAGATGTCGTCGCTGGGCGGGTTCTGCAGCGCCGGGAACCGCTCGCGCAGCGCCCGCACGGTCTCCATCGTCTCGTCGACCGACAGCGTGGTCTGCGACAGCCACACGACCTTCTCCGGGTCGCGGACCTGCACGGTCGCCGCGTCCCCCGCGTTCTCGACGAGCCGGATGTGCTCGGGCGCCTCGCCGGAGGTCCCCTCGACCTCCTCGTGCCCGGCGTGCCCGACGAGCAGGATGTCGTAGCCCTCGCGGGCGAACCGCTTGGCCTCCTGGTGCACCTTCGTCACCAGCGGGCACGTCGCGTCGATCGTGTGCAGGCTGCGCGCGGCGGCCTGCGCCCGCACCGCCGGCGAGACGCCGTGCGCCGAGAACACGACGATCGCGCCCTCCGGGACCTCGGCCGCGTCGTCGACGAAGATCGCGCCCCGCGCGGCGAGGGTCTCGACGACGTGGACGTTGTGCACGATCTGTTTCCGCACGTAGACCGGAGCGCCGTGCCGCTCGAGCGCGCGCTCGACGGCCTCGACGGCCCGGTCGACACCCGCGCAGTAACCGCGTGGCTTGGCGACGAGTACCCGCTTCTGCCCCATGGGCCCAGGGTACGGAAGGCAGCGGTGGGCGCAGCTGGGGCAGGATGGGCGCATGAGCCCGTTGCCGCTGCCCGTGCGGATCGCCGCCGGCCTCGTCGCCACCGCCGTCGAGCAGGCCAGGGACCTGCCGCGGCACGTCGTCGAGCTGCCCGTGACGGCCGTCAGCCAGGCCCTGCAGGTGTCGATGCGGCTGCAGCAGAAAGTGACCGAGCTCGCCATCAAGGGCGACCGGGCCCTCGGGACCCTGCGGCCGGTCGAGGAGCGGCCGAGCTGGGCCACGTTCGACGACGAGCTGCCGCGCAACGGCGCGAGCACCGTCACCGAGCTGCGGCCCGCGCGCCCGCCGCGCGAGCCCGTGCCGCCGCCTCGCGGTGCGCGGCGGTCCGCTCCCGCGCCGGACGGGCCGGGCGACGGCGCGGCGGACGGGTTCGCGGTCGCGATGCCGCCCCGCGCTCCCGCGCCCCCCGCGGGCCGGACGGCCGCGCGCCGCGCGACCGGCGGGGCCACCGCTCCCGCCCCCGACCGGGCCGCCCGCGGCGGCGACGGGCCCGGCGCCCGCACCGCGAAGCCCGGCCGCAAGCCCGCCGCCGGCCGGAAGGCCGCCGGCGGGACCGGCGACCGGCCGCCCGCATCCGCAGTGAAGGACGGGGGCAGCGCCACGTCGGGGGACGCGGCCCGCCCGTCCCGGGCCGGTGCGCGCCGGCCGGCCGCCACCGCCGACACACAGCCCGCAGCCAACCCGGAGCCCGCAGCCGACGGGCCAACCGCAACCGCCGCACAGCCGGCAGCCGACGCACAGCCCGCCGCCGACACCGGCTCGCAGGCGACCGACCAGGGCCGTCCCGACACAGCCGGCGAGCGGTCCACCGGGAGCGACCGGCCCACCGCCGACAGCCGCGCCACCGGCGGCGACCGGCCCGGCGGCAGCGACCGGCCCACCGGCGACGCCGAGCAGACGGCGGCCGGCGGGCGGCCGCCCGCCGCCCCCGGCCGGCAGGGTGCTCCCGCCCGCACGGAGCCGGCCACCCCGCAGGCCCCGGCGGACGGCAGCACCAACGGCGCCACGCCGCCGGCCGCGAACGGCCTGCCCGCCGCCACGCCCGACGGCGCCGGTCCGGCCGTCCTGCCCATCTACCCGACCCTGACGATCCCCCAGCTGCGCGGCCGCCTGCGCTTCCTCTCGCTCGAGGACCTGCGCACGCTGCTGCTGTGGGAGACCGGGCACGAGGCCCGCGCGTCCTACGTCTCGATGCTGACCAACCGGATCGCGTCGGTGAGCAGCAAGGGGTGACCACCAGCCCCGAAGCGCCGTGGCCGGTCCGCACGGTGGCCCGCAAGATCGCCGAATGGGTCGACCGGCTCGGGGCCGTGTGGGTCGAGGGGCAGCTCGCGCAGGTCACCGCACGCCCGGGCACCGGGACGGCGTTCCTCGTGCTGCGCGACCCCGCCGCGGACGTGTCCTTGCAGCTCACGGCCCCGGTCGGGCTGGTGCGCGACGGCGGGCCGGCCGTCGCCGAGGGCAACCGCGTCGTCGTGCACGGGAAGCCGTCGTTCTTCCTCGGGCGCGGGACGCTGTCGCTGCGCGTCGACGAGATCCGCGCGGTCGGTCTCGGCGAGCTGCTGGCCCGCATCGAGCGGCTGCGCCGCCTGCTGGCCGCCGAGGGCCTGTTCGACCCCGCCCGCAAGCGCCGGCCGCCGTTCCTGCCGCGCTGCATCGGGCTCGTCACGGGCCGCGGGTCCGCAGCCGAGCACGACGTCGTCACGAACGCGCAGGCCCGCTGGCCCGCGGTGCGGTTCCGGATCGAGAACACCGCGGTGCAGGGTGCGCTGGCCGTCCCGCAGATCGTCGACGCGCTGGGCGCGCTCGACCGCGACCCGGCCGTCGACGTCATCGTCCTCGCGCGCGGCGGCGGCAGCGTCGAGGACCTGCTGCCGTTCTCCGACGAGACGCTGTGCCGGGCCGTCGCGGACTGCCGCACGCCCGTCGTCTCGGCCATCGGCCACGAGCCCGACACGCCGCTGGTCGACCACGTCGCCGACGTCCGGTGCTCCACGCCGACCGAGGCCGGCCGGCGGCTCGTCCCCGACCTCGCCGAGGAGACCGCGCGGATCGCCGGCCTGCGCGACCGCGCCCGGCGGGCCCTGTCCGGCTGGGTCGACCGCGAGCAGCGGCTGCTGACGGCCCTGCGCGGGCGTCCGGTGCTGGCCGACCCGCTGCGGGCGCTCGACGCGCGGACCGGAGAGGTCGAGGCGCTGCGCGCGGCGATGCGGGCGTCGGTCCTGCGCGGGCTGGAACGCCGCGAGACGGACGTCGCGCACGTCCGCGCCCGCCTGGCCGCCCTCGGCCCGGCCGCCACGCTGGCCCGCGGCTACGCCATCGTGCAGCGCGACACCGGCGCCGCGGTGCTGCCGGTGCTGCGCTCCACGGCCGACGTCGGGCCGGGCGACCGCCTGCGCATCCGCGTCGGCGACGGGGTCGTGCCCGCTACGGTGGAGCCGTGACCGACGTCGAGCAGATGGGCTACGAGCAGGCCCGCGACGAGCTCACCGACGTCGTCCGGAAGCTGGAGGCCGGGGGCCTGCCACTGGACGACGCCGTGGCGCTGTGGGAGCGCGGCGAGGCGCTGGCGCGCCGGTGCGAGGACCAGCTCGCCGGGGCCCGCGAGCGGGTGCAGAAGGTCCTGGACGGCCGCCCCGACGTGCCCTGAGCCACCCGATCTGCCCTCCCCGCCCCGGCCCGGGCCCGCCCCGACCGCCATATGGACACATATGGCTGGCGATCGCGCGCCTGAAGCAGCCATATGTGTCCATATGGCGGGCGGGGGTGCGGTGAGGGGGCGGGCGGGGGCGTCAGTGCAGGGCGGCGGCCAGCGCCGCGTAGTCCGCGTCGGTCCCGCTGCCGGTGATCGCCCAGCGGACCCGGCCCGTGTCCGCGATCCACACCGGCTCCCCCGGCCGCGTCCCGTACACCACCCACTGCCGGCCGCCGACGTCCCGCGGTCCCTGCGCGACGAGGACCCGGGTGCCGGCGTCCGCCTGCAGCAGGGCAGCCTCGGGTGCGTCGCTCTGCTGGAGCTGCACGTAGGTCCCGGCCGGCGTCAGGTACCCGACCCGCACGGCCCGGGCGTCCCCGACCCGGTCGACACCCACGGAGTTCGACCGCCACCCCGGCGGCACGGCCGGCGCCTGCAGCGGGAAGGGCGTCGTCGCGGCCAGCTGCCGCAGCTGCGCCGGCGCGTCGACCACGGGCGCCGAGGCCGGGTCGACCGACGGGCCGGCGGGTGCGAAGCCGAAGCCGCGCGTGAACAGGGCCAGCCCCAGCACGATCGCGACCAGCAGACCGGTCGCGCCGAGCATGTGGCGCACCCCGAGCTCCGTCCGGTCGGGCTTGCGGAGCGGATCGGGGGAGGTCACGTGTCCATCATCGCAGGGCCCGTCCGGGGGCCCCGCGATCTGCGAGGATCGCGCGGGGGCAACAGGGGAGGTTCCTATGGCCACGTCCGGTGACTCGGAGCGCCGCAGGGAGGCGCCCGACCGCAACCTCGCGATGGAGCTCGTGCGCGTCACCGAGGCGGCGGCGATGGCCGCGGGCCGGTGGGTCGGTCGCGGCGACAAGAACGGCGGCGACGGCGCGGCCGTCGACGCGATGCGCCAGCTCATCGGCAGCGTGTCGATGCGCGGGATCGTCGTCATCGGCGAGGGCGAGAAGGACGAGGCGCCGATGCTGTTCAACGGCGAGGAGGTCGGCAACGGCGAGGGCCCGTGGGTCGACGTCGCCGTGGACCCGATCGACGGCACGACGCTCATGTCCAAGGGCATGCCCGGCTCGGTCGCCGTGCTGGCCGTCGCGGAGCGTGACACGATGTTCGACCCGTCGGCCGTGTTCTACATGGAGAAGCTGGCCGTCGGCCCGGAGGCGGCCGACGTCATCGACATCACGGCGCCGGTGGCCGAGAACATCCGCCGGGTCGCGGCGGCCAAGGGCACGGACATCTCCGACGTCACGGTCTGCGTGCTCGACCGGCCGCGCCACGCCGAGCTGGTCCGCGACATCCGCCGCACCGGCGCGCGCATCCACTTCATCGGCGACGGCGACGTGGCGGGCGCGATCTCCGCGGCCCGGCCCAACACCGGCATCGACCTGCTCTACGGCGTCGGCGGGACCCCGGAGGGGATCATCGCGGCGGCCGCGATGAAGTGCATGGGCGGCGCGATCCAGGGCCGGCTGTGGCCGCGGGACGACGAGGAGCGCGGCAGGGCGGTCGAGGCCGGGCACGACCTGTCCCGCGTACTGGCGACCGACGACCTCGTCCGCGGCGACAACGTGTTCTTCTGCGCCACCGGCATCACCGACGGCGAGCTGCTGCGCGGCGTCCACTACCGGGCCGGCGGCTGCACGACGCAGTCCATCGTGATGCGGTCCAAGTCCGGGACCGTGCGGATGATCGACGGCTACCACCGCCTGACCAAGCTCCGCGAGTACTCCTCGGTCGACTTCGACCTGTCCGACGAGCAGCTCGCGGCCGTCGAGCACCTGGCGCCACCTCTGCCCTGAGCCGCGGCCGGCCGCGCCGCCGGGTCGGCGCGACGCCGACGGCGCCCGCCGTCAGCTCGTGGAACAGCCGCACGGTCTCGCCGCTGGGCGCGACGTCGTAGTCGTCGCGCAGCCGCGCGACGCAGCAGCGGTACCGGCGCACGACGCGGTCGGTCCCGGGTGGCCGGCGAAGCGCTGCACGAGGAGCCCGTGCACCGGCTCCTCGGTACGGCTCCGTGCGCGAGCAGCCGCGCGCCGCTCGCCGTCGACGTCGACGTCGCAGCAGGTCGGTCGCTGGCGGTGGCTGCGGGCGTACCGCTCGGCCGGCGCCGTCGGCCCGACGACGGCCCAGCCGGCCGCGGGCCCGCCGTCCAGCAGCGGCCCGCTACTCCGCGTGCTCCAGCGGGCCGTCAGCCCTGATCAGCGGCCGCGTCGGGCGGGGGGTGGCCGTGCCAGGCTGTCGGGATGCGCCCCTTCGCCCAGGTCGACGTCTTCACCGCCGTCCCCGCGCTCGGCAACCCCGTCGCCGTCGTCCTCGAAGCGGACGGCCTCGACACCGCGGCCATGGCCCGCTTCGCGGCATGGACGAACCTGTCGGAGACGACGTTCGTGCTGCCCCCGACCGCCGGCGGCGACTACCGCGTCCGCATCTTCACCCCGACTACCGAGCTGCCGTTCGCCGGCCACCCGACGATCGGCACCTGCTGGGCGCTGCTCGACACCAGTGCGATCTCCCCGACCGACGGCCGGGTCGTGCAGGAGTGCGCCGCGGGCCCGGTGGACCTGACCGTCGCGGACGGGCAGGTGAGCTTCACCGCCCCGCGCACGGAGATCGTGCCCGACCCCGGCGGCCTCGACCGGCTGCCCGGCGCGCTGGGCGGGACGACGCCACGCGACCCGCTGCTGATGGATGTCGGACCGCGCTGGCTCACGGCCCGGGTCGACCCCGGCGAGCTGGACGCCCTGACGCCGGACCCCGCCGCGCTGCCGGCCCTGTTCGCCGAGTGCGGCTGGGACCTCACGCTGTACGCCGTCGATGGCGACGGGGACGGCGACGTGGTGCACGTGCGGTCGTTCTTCCCCGCGGACGGGCTGGTCGAGGACCCCGTGTGCGGCTCGGGCAACGTCGCCGTCGCCGCGCACCTGCGGGCGACCGGCGCGCTCGCCGGCCTGCCGACGCCGTACCGCGCGCGGCAGGGCCGTCACCGCGGCCACGACGGGCGCATCACCGTCACCGCGGACGAGCGGACGATCCGGGTCGGCGGCCAGGCCGTCACCGTCGTGCGCGGGAACGTCGCCCTCTGACGGCGACGACGCGCCGGACGCGGGAGACTGGCGCCATGGGTGAGTTCCGCATCGAGCACGACACCATGGGCGAGGTCCGCGTGCCCGCCGACGCGCTGTGGCGCGCCCAGACGCAGCGGGCCGTCGAGAACTTCCCGATCTCCGGCCGCGGCCTGGAGCGGGCCCAGATCCGCGCGCTGGGCCTGGTCAAGGCCGCGGCCGCGCGGACGAACGCCGAGCTGGGCGTGCTCGCGACCGACGTGGCGGAGGCCGTCGCGGCCGCGGCCGACGAGGTCGCGGCCGGCGAGCACGACGACCAGTTCCCCGTCGACGTCTTCCAGACCGGCTCGGGCACCAGCTCCAACATGAACGCCAACGAGGTGATCGCCACCCTGGCCGCGCGCGGCGGCGTCGACGCGCACCCGAACGACCACGTCAACGCGTCGCAGTCGTCCAACGACGTGTTCCCGACCACGATCCACCTGGCCGCGACGGAGGCGCTCGCGACCGATGTCGTCCCGGCGCTGGAGCATCTCGCCGCGAGCCTGCGCCGCCGTGCCGCGGACTGGGCCGACGCCGTCACGGCCGGGCGGACCCACCTCATGGACGCAGTCCCGATCACGCTCGGCCAGGAGGCCGGGGGCTGGGCGACGCAGGTCGAGAACGCGGCCGAGCGGGTGACGACCACCCTCCCCCGGCTGGCGCAGCTGCCGATCGGCGGCACGGCCGTCGGCACCGGGCTCAACGCGCCGGACGGGTTCGCGGCCGGGGTCGTCGCGCGGCTGCGCGCGGCGACGGGCCTCGACGTGCTGTCCGAGGCGCCCGACCACGTCGAGGCCCAGGCGTCGCGCGACGGGCTGGTGGACGCCTCCGGCGCCCTGCGCACGGTCGCCGTCGCCCTCTACAAGATCGCCAACGACCTGCGCTGGCTGGCGTCGGGCCCGCGGACCGGGCTGGCCGAGCTGCACCTGCCCGACCTCCAGCCGGGCAGCTCGATCATGCCCGGCAAGGTCAACCCGGTGATCTGCGAGGCGACGATGATGGTCGCGGCGCAGGTCATCGGCAACGACGCGTGCGTCGCGTTCGCCGGCACCCAGGGGAACCTGCAGCTCAACGTGATGATGCCGGTGATGGCGCGCGACGTGCTGGAGTCCGCGCGCCTGCTGGCCGCGGTCGCGCGGCTGCTGGCGGACAAGGTCGTCGACGGCGCCGAGGCCGACGTGGCGCGGATGCGCGAGTTCGCCGAGTCCTCGTCGGCGATCGTCACGCCGCTCAACCGCTACCTGGGCTACGAGGAGGCGGCGGCCGTCGCGAAGCAGGCGCTGGCGGAGCGGCGGACGATCCGCGAGGTCGTCGTCGAGCGCGGGCACGTGCGGGAGGGGCGGCTGACCGAGGAGCAGCTCGACGCCGCGCTCGACGTACTGGCGATGGCCCGGGGCAGCCGAGCGGAGCTTGCGGAGCGAGCCGACGGCGCTGTCTCGAAACGGCCCTGAACCGTCGGTGCCCCGTGCCACACTCCGGGTCGGATGGAGAGGAGGTGAGCGTGACCGCTGCCGAGGTGACCCAGCCGGCCCCCGAACCACGGCTGCTGACCGTCGCCGAGTACGCCGAGCTCGGCGAACCGCGCTCCGGCTACCTCGAGCTCACGGAGGGGCGAGTCGAGATGGTGCCGAGCGCGGGGTTCGACCACAACTGGGCGGCCGGCGGCCTGCGCGACCAGCTGAAGGCCCAGCTGCCGGACCACCTGCTATGCGTCCTCGACCTCGACGTCGACCTCGGGCTCGGGCCGCCGGACGGGCCCGGCTTCTGCCGCCGCCCCGACCTCGTCGTCGTCCATGGCGCGGCCCGCGAGAGGATCCGCGCGGAGGGCGGCATCCTGCGCGCCGCCGACATCGTCGTGGCCGTCGAGGTCGTCTCCCCCGGCTCGCGGCGCACCGACCTGGTCGTCAAGCGCGCCGAGTACGCCGACGCGGGCATCCCGCACTACTGGGTGCTCGACCTCGCCGCGCCCGTGTCGCTGCTCGCCCTGCACCACGCGGGCGAGCTGGGCTACGCGGTCACGGGCGAGCTCACCGGCCGCGCCGAGCTGGCCGAACCCTGCCCGCTCCGGCTCGACCTGGACGCCCTGCTCGAGTAAGCCCGCGGCCCGTCCGTCCGGGTGACGCCCGCCGACTCCCCCGTACGGCGCAGCGTTCACCCGAGGTTCACCTGGTGTTCACCGATTCGATGAAGTCCGGCGTTGACCGGATTCACGGCCCGCTGTCAGGTTGTGCGCGCCATGACTACGGGGCTCGACGGAGGTCGCCGGTAATGTCCAGGAAGATCACGATTGCGGCACTCGCGGCAGTGTCCGCGCTGGCCCTCGCCGCCTGCGGTTCAGGGGGCGGGTCCAGCTCCGGCGGCTCGTCCGGCAAGGACTTCTCCACGGTCACCTCGGCCGCCGACGCCGGCGGGCAGGACGCGCTCGTCGCCGCCGCGAAGTCCGAGGGCCAGCTGAACGTCATCACGTTGCCGGCCAACTGGGCGAACTACGGCAACATCATGAAGTCGTTCACGGCCAAGTACGGCATCAAGATCAACAGCGCCAACCCGGACGGCTCCAGCCAGGACGAGATCAACGCCGTCAAGCAGCTCAAGGGCCAGAACCGTGCGCCCGACGTGCTCGACATGGGCCAGTCCTTCGCGATCGGCGCGACCAAGGACGGCCTGCTCGCGCCGTACAAGGTCGCGAGCTTCGACCAGATCCCCGCGGCTGCGAAGGACGCCGACGGCCACTGGTTCTCCGACTACGGCGGTTTCGTCTCGATCGGCTACAACCCGGCGAAGGTCACGACCCCGCCGACGTCGTTCGCCGACCTGCTCAAGCCCGACTACAAGAACATGGTCGCCATCAACGGCAACCCGACGCAGGCGGGCGCGGCGTTCGCCGCGGTCTACGCGGCCGCGCTGGCCAACGGCGGCTCGTTCGACAACATCGGCCCCGGCATCGACTACTTCAAGAAGCTCAAGGCCGCGGGCAACTTCGTGCCGGTCACGGGCTCGGCCTCGACCGTGCAGCAGGGCCAGACCCCGATCCTGATCTGGTGGGACTACCTGCAGGAGTCCGAGGTCGCGAGCCAGGTTCCCGGCTGGAAGGTCGTGATCCCGAAGGACGCGACCTACGCGGCGTACTACGCCCAGGCGATCAACGCCACCGCGCCGCACCCGGCCGCCGCCCGGCTGTGGGAGGAGTACCTGTACTCGCCGGAGGGCCAGAACCTCTGGCTGGACGGCGCGGCGCGCCCGATCCTGCTCGACCAGCTGGTGAAGGACGGCACCGTCGACAAGGCCGCCTACGCCAAGCTGCCGCAGGCGCCGGAGGGCGACGTCAAGTACCCGACCGACGCCCAGCAGACCGCGGCGAAGGCGGTCGTGTCGCAGCAGTGGGCCGCGGCGACCGGTTGATGACCGCCGACACGGCCGGGACGGGCCGCGCGCGGGGAGCCACCCTGCGCGCGGCCCGTCCGTACGCGGGCCTGCTGCCCTTCGGCCTGTACGCCGGCGCGTTCCTGCTCGTCCCGACGCTCGCGATCGCCGTCGGGGCGTTCACCGACCCGGCGACGGGCGCCTTCACGCTCGACAACCTGGCGCTGGCGTTCTCGGGCGTCTACGCGCAGGGCCTCGTCTCCAGCGTCGAGCTCTCGGTCGTCTCGTCGGTCGTGCCGGGGATCCTCGGCCTGCTGATCGCCTACGCCGTGCAGACGAGCGGGGGCGCGACCCTGCGCCGCGTCGTGTCGACGGCGTCGGGGACGTTCGCGAACTTCGGCGGCGTGCCGCTCGCGTTCCTGTTCATCGCGACGGCCGGCAGCTCCGGCCTCGCCGTGACCTGGCTGAAGTCCCTCGGTTTCGACCCCTACGAGCACGGGTTCAGCCTGTACACGTTCAGCGGGCTCGCGCTCGTCTACCTGTACTTCCAGATCCCGCTCATGGTCCTGGTGATCACCCCGGCGCTCGAGGGCCTGCGCCCGGCGTGGCGCGAGGCCGCCGACAACCTCGGCGCCAGCGCGTGGCAGTACTGGCGGATCGTCGGCGGCCCGGTGCTGGCGCCGTCGTTCCTCGGGTCGCTGCTGCTGCTGTTCGGCGCCGCGTTCTCCGCCTATGCCACCGCACAGGCGCTGACCAGCGGCAGCATCGCCATCACGTCCATCCAGATCGGCTCGTTCCTCAACGGGAACGTGCTGTCGGGGCAGGAGAACGTGGGCAAGGCGCTGGGCCTCGGCATGATCCTGATCATCGCGGTGCTGATGGTCCTCTACGCACTGCTGCAGCGGAGGGCGTCCCGATGGTTGCGGTGACCTCCACGCCGACCGTGCCGGACCGCGCGGCGGGGCGGCGGCGGTCCCGGCGCAGGGGTGGCGCGTGGGCGCGGCGGGTCGTGCTGCTCGTCGCAGGGCTCTACTTCCTGCTGCCGCTCTACGCCGCGTTCGCCTTCGCCGTGCAGGGCGCCGACGGGTTCGGCGTGTTCACGGGCATCGGCGGCAAGGAGGGCTTCGTCGAGGCGGTGACGCTGTCGCTGACGCTCGCGCTGATCACCCTGGTGATCACGCTCGTGCTCATGGTGCCCACCGCCGTGTGGGTGCACCTGCGGCTGCCGCGCGTGCAGCGCCTGTTCGAGGGCATCACGATCCTGCCGATCGTCATCCCGCCGGTCGTGCTCATCGTCGGTGTCCTCGACGCCGCGCCCAACTCGCTCAAGGGCTCGCCGTACCTGCTGGCGCTGGAGTACGCCGTGCTGGCCATGCCGTTCGCCTACCGCTCGCTGGACGCGGGCCTGCGCGCGATCCCGCTCACGACGCTCGTGGAGGCGTCGCGCTCGCTCGGCGGCGGCTGGCTGGTCACACTGGTGCGCGTGCTGCTGCCCAACCTGCGCTCGGCGCTGCTGTCGGCGACGGTGCTGACGGTCGCGCTGGTGCTGGGCGAGTACACGATGGCCACCCTCGACCAGTACGAGACGTTCCCGGTGTGGGTGGTCGTGTTCGACCAGGACGACGCCCACGTCTCGGTCGGCGTGTCGCTGCTGGTGCTGCTCGCGACCTGGCTGCTGCTGATGCTCATCTCACTGATCGACACGCGGCCCGGCCGCAGGGCGAGGGAGTCATGACGTCCACGGACACGAAGCAGGCCGCGGCCCCGGTCGGCCACGGCGGCGGGACCGCCGTTCACCTCAAGGAGCTGCGCCGCGCCTTCGGACCGACGCTCGCGCTCGACGGGCTGGACCTGTGGATCGCGCCGGGCGAGCTCGTCGCGCTGCTGGGGCCGTCGGGCTGCGGCAAGACGACCGCCCTGCGCGTCCTCGCCGGCATGGAGACCGCCGACTCCGGCGAGGTGGTCGTCGACGGGCAGGACATCACGCACGTGCCGACCCGCAAGCGCGGGATGGGCATGGTGTTCCAGAACTACAGCCTTTTCCCGAACCTGTCCGCCCGCGACAACGTCGCGTTCGGGCTGCGCGTCCGCGGGCAGAAGGGCGCCGACCGCAACCGGCGCGCCGACGAGCTGCTGGACATGGTCGGCCTCGCGAGCCAGGCCGCGAAGTTCCCGCACCAGATGTCCGGCGGCCAGCAGCAGCGCGTGGCGCTCGCGAGGGCCCTGGCCATCGAGCCGCGCGTGCTGCTGCTGGACGAGCCGCTCTCGGCGCTGGACGCCAAGGTGCGCCTGCAGCTGCGCGAGCAGATCCGGATGCTGCAGACCCAGCTCGGCACGACCACCCTGTTCGTCACCCACGACCAGGAGGAGGCGCTGTCGATGGCCGACCGCGTCGGCGTCATGCGCGCCGGTCGGCTCGAGCAGATCGCCGAGCCCGACGAGCTCTACGCGCGGCCGGCCACCGCGTTCGTCGCGGAGTTCGTCGGCACGATGAACCGGCTGGCCGGCGAGGTGACCGACGGCGGCGTGCGGTTGCTGGACGGCGAGGTCGTCCCGGCGGAGGTGACGGGCCGGTCGAGCGGCGACCGCGTCGACGCGCTGGTCCGCCCGGAGGCGCTGGCGGTCTCCGCGGTCGAGCACGGGCCCGGCATCGTCGTCGGCAAGACGTTCCTCGGGGGGACGACGCGGGTCACCGTCCGGCTCGACGAGACCTCGGTGCTGGTCGACCGGCCCAGCGGCGAGGCCGCGGCGCTGGGGATCGGGGACGCGGTCGCGGTGTCGGTGACGCCCGGCCACGACGTGCTGGTGGCCGACCGGCAGGGTTCCGCCTGACCGGGCAGGCCCGTGAGCATCCTGTTCCTGGTGCTCGACGGGTTGCCGCCGCGGCACGTCGGGCGCCGGCTGACCCCGGCGCTGTGCGGGCTGGCGGCGTCCGGCGGCTGGGCACCCGCGGGCGGCCGGGCGGTCGCGCCCAGCCTGACCTACCCGAACCACGCGACGTTCGTGACCGGCGTCGGGCCCGACGCCCACGGCCTGCGCGCGAACACGCTGCCGGCCGCGGCCGGTCCGCGCAGGGCGTGGGAGGTCGGGCCCGCCGTGCCGACGCTCTTCGACGCCTGCCGGGCGGCGGGCCGCCACACCGCGGCCGTGCTGGGCGACCAGCATCTCGTCGCCGTCATGGGCGCCGCGGGCGCGGGCACGCACTGGCCGCCCGGGGGCGAGCTGCCCGCGGGGACGCCCACGGACGTGCTGGGCTACGCCGCCGACGACGCCGTGCTGGGCCCGCTGCGCGCGGCGGTGGCGGACGCGCCGGACCTGCTGGTCGCCCACCTCAACGCCCCGGACACCGCCGGGCACGTGCACGGGCCGGACAGCGCCGAGGCGACAGCGCAGTACCGCGCGACCGACGCGGTCCTCGGCCTGGTGCTCGACGCGCTGGCCCCGTGCTGGGACGACTGGCTGGTGATCGTGGTGAGCGACCACGACCAGGAGGCCGTGACCGTCCCCGAACCGGTCGACCTGGCCGCGGTCCTGCCCGCCCCGGTGGTCACGGACGGCGGGGCGGCGCTCGTCGCCGGCCCGCCGGACGTGACGGCGGGCATCGAGGCGATCGACGGCGTCGGCGGCCACCGCCGGGTCGCGGAGGACCTGACCCTGGTCTGGACCGCGCCCGGCCGCTGGTTCGGCAGCCACGCGATCCCGGTCAAGGGAGTGCACGGCAGCCCCCGCCAGGCCGCGCAGGTGGCGGTGTGCGGGGGCGGCCACGCGGCGGTCGGCCCGCTCGCCGCGCGGCTGCGGCGGGGCGGCCCGGCGGCGACGGAGTGGGCCGGGCTCATCGCGCGCGTCCTCGGTGTCCCCGGCGCCTTCGACCTAACGAACGGCACTTTCGCCACATAGGTTGTGACGAAAGTGCCGTTCGTTAGGTCGGAGGACGGGGGCTCAGCGGGCCGCCGTGCCGCGCGTCGCCGACCAGGCGGCACCGGCCACCAGGCTCCCGATCGCCAGCCCGATCACCAGGTGGATCACGCCGGCGGCCAGGCCCGCGGCCAGCGGGGCGCCCGCGGCGATCGGCAGCACGGCGGCCGCCGCGGTGGCGAGGCCGACGATCCAGCCCAGGTAGGCCAGCGGCCGCGGGGTCGAGACGAGCAGCAGGTGCGCGAGGCCGGTGGCGGCCAGCGCCGCGGCCGCGGCGAGCGTGCACAGCAGCACCGTCTCCTGGCTCGTCCCGAGGCCGCCGGCGACCGGCAGGTGCGGGACGGTCTGCGCGAGCACCCGCAGGACCAGCACGCCGACCAGCCCGACCAGGGCGGCGACGACGGCGGTCGCGAGCCCGCCGGTCCACAGCCGGGCGGCGTCGAGGACGGGGCGCGGCGCGGCGGTGGGCCGGACGAAGCGGGTGGTGGGGGCGTCGGTGAACGCGGGGGTGGTGGTCGCGGTGGTCATGGCGGGTCGCCTTCTTCTGCTGACGTGTCCGGGGTGTCTCCCCGATGCCTCTACGATCCCGCCACCGCGGAGCCGCCGGTGTCGGCCGCGCGGCCGACGCGGGGGCCGACGGCGGTGTCGGTCGATCGGGGGACCCCGGCGTCCACCGGCAGCTCGACGGTGACGACGGTGCCGTGCGGGACGGCGTCTCGGCTGGTCAGCCGCCCGCCGGCGGCGTCGATGCGGACGGCGTGGCTGGCGAGGCCGATGTGGCCGCGCCGCAGCGCTCCCCCGCCGGCGCCGGGCGCCACCCCGACCCCGTCGTCGGCGACGACGAGCCGGGCCGTGCCACCGTCGCGTTCCAGCGCCACCGCCACCGTCGCGGCACTGGCGTGCTTGACGACGTTGGTGAGGAGCTCCCCGGCCGTGCGGTAGAGCAGCGCGTCGGCGCCGGTCGGGCCGTCGGGCCAGCCGTCGGTTTCGACGGTCGCGGTGAGCGCGCCGCGCGCCGCGGCGCCGGCCGCGAGGTCGCGCAGCGCCGCCGCCAGCCCGGCCCGCGCCAGGACGGCGGGGTGCAGCTCGGCGACGGTCGAGCGCAGCAGCCGCGACGACTCCGCGAGGGCCTCCTCCAGCCGGTCGAACGCGGCGGCGTCCCCCGTCTCGCGCGCGTCGTCGAGGTCGAGCCGGGCGGCGAGCACGTACTGCAGCGCGCCGTCGTGCAGGTTCTCCGAGAGCGCGCGGCGCTCGCGCTGCTCGAGGTCGGTGAGCTCGGCGAGCAGCGCCCCGCGGTCGGCGACGAGCCGACCGATCGTGCGGACGCGGGAGCGCTGGATCCGCGACAGGCCGACGCAGCCGACCGCGACCCCGACGATCACGAGCGTGCGCAGCAGCAGCGACGCCCATGGCTCCTCGTTCGCGGCCTGGGTCGCCCAGCCGGCGACGAAGTAGACGGCCGCCGTCGGCCCGACGACCGCCGCGCACACCCACGGCCGCAGCTGCGTGGCCGCGAGCACCGGCACGAGCAGGAACCCGGTCGTGAAGACGTCGGACGTCCAGCTGTTCGGCACCGCCACGCCGGTCAGCAGCGTCAGCACGCCCAGCACGACGACGTCGACGAACAGCGCGAGCCAGGCCCAGGCCACGGCGTCGCTGCGGCGGGTCCACAGCGCGACGAAGGCGGCCCACAGCGCGTACCCGGCGACGATCAGCGTGCAGCCGAGCACGTGGCCCGGGGGAGGCACCTGCCAGACGGTGACGGCGACGAACGCGACGAGCACCCAGCGCAGGGCGACCTGCAGCCGGACGCCGCGGCGGGCGTGGTCGAGCGCGACGGCGAGGACGTCGGGTCCGATCGCGGGTGTGGTCACGCGGATCTCCTCCTACGGGAACGGCGGCCCTATCCTGGCGCGGTGGAGTCCTCCGACGCGCGGGTGCGCGTGGTGGTGGCCGACGACCATCCCTTCTTCCGCGACGGCGTCGCGCGCGGGCTGGTCCACAGCGGCCTGATCGACGTCGTGGCCGAGGCCGGTGACGGCCGGGAGGCGCTGGAGATCATCCGGCGCGACGACCCGGACGTCGCCCTCGTCGACTACGAGATGCCCGACATCGACGGCCTCGGCGTCGTGCGCGCGGTCGTGCGCGACGGGCTGCGGGCGCGGGTGCTGCTGCTGTCGGCCCACACCGACAGCGCGGTCGTCTACCAGGCGCTCGAGGAGGGCGCGGCCGGCTACCTGGCCAAGGACGCCCGGCGCTCGGAGATCGTCGCCGCGGTCCTGGAGGTCGCGAAGGGGGCGACGGTCGTGCCGCCCGGGCTCGCGGCCGGCCTGGCCGGGGAGATCCGGATGCGGGCGCAGACCCAGGGCCCCGCGCTGTCGGAGCGCGAGCGGCAGGTGCTCTCGGCGTTCGCGCGCGGGCTGTCGGTGCCGCAGGTGGCGGGCGAGCTGTTCCTCGGGGTCAGCACGGTGAAGACGCACACCCAGCGGCTCTACGAGAAGCTGGGCGTCTCCGACCGGGCCGCGGCCGTGGCGGAGGGCATGCGGCGCGGCCTGGTCGAGTAGCCGGCTCACCCGCCCATCTGGTTGTTGCCGGTGGCCAGGAACTGCGCCAGCGCCGCGGTCGTGGCGGCGTCCATCCGTCCGGTCTCTGGCAGGTGCGCGTCGCGCTGCAGGAACGTGATCGCGGAGACGGTCTGCGGCGTCAAGGTGCCGGTGACCGGGCCGTCGTAGTAGCTCAGCGAGGCGAGCTGGCGCTGCAGGGTCTCGATCGCGGCCGACGGCGCCTCTGGCGGGGTGGGGACGGCGTGCGAGCCGGACGTCGGCGACGGCGAGGGGGCCGCCGACGCCGGGACGTCCGCGCCGCCGCCGAGGCCGATGGCGAGGCCCCCGGCGAGGCCCGCGGCGACGATCGCGCCGACGCCGAAGGCGAGGACCCGGCGGCCCGCGCCCCCGGTGCCGTCGTCGTGGTTCGTGCTGCTCATGGCGGCTTCCTCCCGGTCCGGCGGGCCGGTCGCCCGCCTGCCACCACGCTCGCGCCGGCCGGCCCGGAGCACCGTCGGGCGACCGGCCCTCACACCGGCTGACGGCGGGGTCGGCCGATCGAGGGACCCGCCGTCAGGTCAGCCAGCGGCGGTCCGCCGTGAAGCCCACCGAGAGCGCGGGCTCCAGCCCCGTCCGCCGCAGGCCGTCGTCGAGCGCGCCGCGCACCGCGTCGAAGTCGGCGACCGTGCGGGTGCGCGAGCCGGCCTCGACCAGGAACGTCACGTCGACGTCCAGCCGCGACCCGACCTTCGACAGCCGCACGGGCCCGGGCCAGAGGCCCCACGCCTCCCCGACCGCCGCGACGGCGGCCAGCGCGTCCTCGCGCACCGCCGGGCCCGCCGCCATCGTCAGCACCTCGCGGACGCCCTCGCCGACGAGCCGGTACGGGATCCGCAGGTAGATCAGCGACGTCAGCACGACCATGGCCGGGTCGACGTAGCGGGCCGGCCCGTCCTGCCCGACCGCCAGCAGCACGACGACGAGCACGAAGCCGGCGAGCGTCCCGAGCCCGAGCAGGGCGTCGCCGCGCCACTCGGCGGCCTCGGCGCGCACGAGGTCGGAGCGGCCGCGGCTCATCCGGCCGAGGACGTACGCCACCGCGAGCCCGGCGAGCGTGGCCAGCACGGCGTAGGCCAGCGCCCAGCCGGCATCGATGTCGCGGCCGCCGGTGAGGATCTCCCCGACGCCGCCGACGACGGCGTAGAGGCACAGGCCGGCGAGGGCGACGGCCTTCACCGTGATCGCGAGCGGCTCCAGGATCTCCCGGCCCCACGGCCAGCGCTCGTCCGACCCGACCCGCGCCGCCCGCAGCGCGGCCGTCGCGAGCAGCGAGAGCCCGACGCCGACGAACGAGTACAGGCCGTCGAACACGATCATCTGCGAGCGCGCGAGGAAGCCCCATACGAGCGAGACGACGGCGAACGCGCCCGACGCGACGACGGAGAACACCAGCACGCGCGCATCGCCCACGGCGGCTGCCCCCTCGTCCACGGACCTAACGAACGGCACTTTCGTGAGAACCTATGTGACGAAAGTGCCGTTCGTTAGGTCGGCAACCCCCCGTTCCCGGCCGCCGTGAAGCGCTCGCCCCATTCGCGGACGTGGGCGGCCAGCTCCGGGGGCGAGCGCACCGCGAACGGCGCTCCCGCCACGCCGAGGGCGAACGCCGCCCAGTCGAGGTTGTCGGCCGTCATCCGCAGGACACACGCGTCCGGTCCCTCCGCCGTGACCGTCGCCCACCGGCCCAGCCGCGCCGCCACCGCGTCGGCGGGGGCCTCGATCCGCACCTCGACCGCGTAGGGCAGCGGCAGGTTGCGCAGCCCGGCGCGGACGAACTCGGCGGCGTCGGCGGCGGGCAGCCCGCGCGGACGGAACCGCGCGCCCGTGCGGCGGGGCCCGGTCAGCCGGTCGAGGCGGAAGCTGCGCCAGTCGTGGCGGTGCAGGTCGTAGGCGACGAGGTACCAGCGGCGCCCGAGCGGGACGAGCCGGTGCGGCTCGACGAGCCGCGTCGCCCGCTCCCCGGCGTGCGTCGTGTAACCGAACTCGACGCGCTCGTCGTCGCGGCAGGCCTGGGCCAGCGTCGTGAGGACGTCCGGGTCGAGCGCGGGGCCGGCGCTCCAGGCCGTCGGGACGGTCACCGAGCGCAGCGCCTCGACCCGCCGGCGCAGCCGCGGCGGCATGACCTGCACGACCTTGGTCAGCGCGCGCACGGCCGGCTCCTCGATGCCGGCGACCGCGCCCTGCGCCGCGGCCTGCATCCCGACGGCGAGCGCCACGGCCTCCTCGTCGTCGACGACGAGCGGCGGCAGCGCGGCGCCCGCCGCGAGCTGGTAGCCGCCGTCCACGCCGCGCTGGGCGTCGACCGGGTAGCCGAGCTCGCGCAGGCGGTCGACGTCGCGGCGCAGCGTCCGCGGCGAGACGCCCAGCCGCTCGGCCAGCTCCGCCCCGGGCCAGAAGCGGTGGGTCTGCAGCAGCGACAGCAGCCGCAGGGTCCGCGAGCTCGTGTTGGCCACGCCGTCCAGTGTCGCGCAATTGCGGTCAGGAAGTGACCGCTGCGGTCGCTAGAGTCCTCCCCATGAGTGAACGCGACGACATCCTCGAGTCCCTGACCACGCACCGCGCCCTGCTCCTGCGCACCGTCGCCGGCATCACCGACGAGCAGGCCCGGCAGCGGCTGACCGTCAGCGAGCTCACCCTCGGCGGCATCGTCAAGCACGTCTCCCAGGTCGAGTCGGGCTGGGCGGACTTCGTCGTCGACGGCCCGGTCCAGCCCGGCCCCGAGCAGCAGCAGGCCTGGATGGACGGGTTCGTGCTGCGCGAGGACCAGACGCTCGCCGGGGTGATCGCGGACTACGAGAAGGTCGCCCAGCGCACCGACGAGCTGGTCCGGACCCTGCCCGACCTCGACGCCAGCCACCCGCTCCCCGGCCGCGCCGTGGTTCCCGCCCGGCGCGACCCGCTCGGCCCGGCGCGTGTTCGTCCACATCGTCGCCGAGACCGCGCAGCACGCGGGCCACGCGGACATCCTGCGCGAGACGCTCGACGGCCAGAAGACGATGGGCTAGCCATGGGTGAGAAGGACCAGATCCTCGGGAAGCTGGCCGTCCACCGGGCCGGCCTGCGGCGCAAGCTCGACGGCCTCGGCGAGGAGGACGCGCGCAAGCGCACGACCGTCAGCGAGCTGTCCCTCGGCGGGCTGCTCAAGCACGTCGCCTACGGCGAGTCGGGCTGGATCGACTTCGTCGTCCGTGGCGTCAAGGTCGACGACCTGGACCGGTACGCCGCCAGCTTCGAGATGGGTCCCGGCGAGACGGTCGCCGGCCTGCTGGAACGCTACGACGCCGTGGCGCGGCGGACCGAGGAGGTCGTCGGCGGCCTGCCGTCGCTCGACGCGGAGTACCGGCTCCCCGACGCGCCATGGTACCCGCCGAGCGGGCGCATGACCGCGCGCGAGGTGCTGATCCACGTGCTGGCCGAGACGGCCCAGCACACCGGGCACGCCGACATCCTGCGCGAGGCGCTCGACGGCGCGCGCGGCTGACCCACCCACCCACCCGCCCGCCCGCCCGCCCGCCCGCCATATGGACACATATGGCTGAATGAGAGCGCTCCCAACCAGCGACGTGGATCCATATGGCGAGGGAGGGGGGCGGGAGGAGGGGAGGTCGCATGCTCTTCGCGGACGTGGTCGCGGCGTCGCGGGCCGTCGGGGCCACCCGGTCCCGCACGGCCAAGGCTGCTGCGCTGGCCGCGGTGCTGCGTGCGGCCGCGCCCGAGGAGGTCGCGGCCGCGACGGCCTGGCTCGCCGGCGAGGCGCGGCAGGGCCGGATCGGGACCGGGTGGCGGACGCTGTCGGGCGTCGACGCCGGTCCCGCGGCCGCCCCGTCGCTCACCGTCGGCGCCGTCGACGCCGCCCTCGACGCGCTCGCCGCCACCTCCGGGACGGGGTCGGCCGCGCGCAGGGCGGCGCTGCTGGCCGACCTGCTCGGCGCCGCCACCGCCGACGAGCGGCGGTTCCTCGTCGCGCTGCTGGGCGGCGAGCTGCGCCAGGGCGCGCTGGAGGGCGTGATGCTGGAGGCGGTCGCCGCGGCCGCGGAGGTCCCGGCGGCGACCGTGCGCCGCGCGTTCATGCTGTCCGGCTCGCTGCCGCACACCGCGGTGCTCGCCCTCGACGGCGGCGCCCCGGCGCTCGAGGCCGTCCACCTGCGGGTGGGCCGCCCGGTCCGGCCGATGCTCGCCTCCCCCGGCGACACGCTGGACGTCACCGGCGCCGTGACCGTCGAGTACAAGCTGGACGGCGCGCGGATCCAGGTCCACCGCGACGGCGACGGCGTCCGCGTCTGGACGCGGACGCTGCGCGAGATCACCGCGTCCGTCCCGGAGATCGTCGCGGCGGTCCGGGCGCTGCCGTGCCGCACGGCCGTGCTCGACGGCGAGACGCTCGCCCTCGACGACGACGGGCGCCCGCGCTCGTTCCAGGACACGATGAGCCGCTTCGGCAGCGACGAGGGGGAGGTCGCCCTCTCGCCGTTCTTCTTCGACCTGCTGCACCTCGACGGACGCGACCTCCTCGACGAGCCGCTCGCGACCCGCCTCGACGCGCTGGCGCCGCTGCTGCCGCCCGCCCTGACCATGCCCGGTGTCCGCAACGCGACCCCGGAGCAGGCCGCCGACGTCCTGGACGCCGCGCTCGCCGCGGGCCACGAGGGCGTCGTCGTCAAGGATCTCGACGCCCCCTACGCCGCGGGCCGGCGCGGGAAGGCGTGGCGCAAGGTCAAGCCGGTGCACACGCTCGACCTGGTCGTGCTCGGCGCCGAGTGGGGCTACGGCCGGCGGACCGGGTCGCTGTCCAACATCCACCTCGGCGCCCGCGACCCGGACGGCGGCGAGCCGGTCATGGTCGGCAAGACCTTCAAGGGCATGACCGACGAGCTGCTGGCCTGGCAGACCGCGACCTTCCCGGCGTACGCCCGCGAGGAGACCGGCCACGCGGTGCTGCTGCGCCCCGAGCTGGTCGTCGAGATCGCGCTCGACGGCGCCCAGCGCAGCTCCCGCTACCCGGGCGGCGTGGCGTTGCGCTTCGCCAGGGTCGTGCGCTACCGCCCGGACAAGACCGCCGCCGAGGCCGACACGATCGACACGGTGCGGGGCCTGCTGCACGGGTAGCATCCCCTCACCGTGCGCTTCCTCGTTGGCCATGACCCCGTCCACGACCTCACCTACGACGACGTCTTCCTCGTCCCCGCGCGCTCGTCGGTGGTCTCCCGGTTCGACGTCGACCTGACCAGCCCCGACGGCAGCGGCGCCACCGTGCCCGTCGTTGCGGCGAACATGACCTCGGTCGCGGGCCGGCGGATGGCCGAGACGCTCGCCCGCCGCGGGGCGCTCACGGTGCTGCCGCAGGACGTCGCGCCCTCGGCGGTCGGCGGGATCGTCGCCTGGCTCAAGTCGCGCCACACCGTCTGGGACACCCCGCTCACGCTGGGCCCCGACGACGCCGTCGCCGAGGCGCTGTCGCTGCTGTTCAAGCGCGCCCACGGGGCCGTCGTCGTGGTCGACGAGGGCGGCCGCCCGCTCGGCACGGTCACCGAGGCCGCGTGCACCGGCGTCGACCGCTTCACCCGCCTGGCCGACGTGCTCGACCCCACGACGCCGACGCTGCCGGTGGACACGCCGCCCCGCGACGTCTTCGAGGGCCTCGGCGGGCGCGGCACGGCGCTGGGCCTCGACGGCGAGGGGCGCCTCGCGGGCCTGCTGACGGCGCTGGGCGCGCTGCGCGCGGCCATCTACCGGCCGACGCTGGACGCGGACGGGCGGCTGCGCACCGCCGCGGCGGTCGGCATCAACGGCGACGTGGCCGTCAAGGCGAAGGCGCTGCTCGAGGCGGGCGTCGACGTGCTCGTCGTCGACACTGCGCACGGTCACCAGGACAAGATGCTCGACGCGCTGGCCGCGGTCCGCGGCGTCGTCGGCGAGGCGGGCGTGCCGGTGGTGGCGGGCAACGTCGTCACCGCAGAGGGGGTACGCGACCTCGCCGCGGCGGGCGCGGACATCGTCAAGGTCGGCGTCGGGCCGGGCGCGATGTGCACCACGCGGATGATGACCGGGGTCGGGCGCCCGCAGTTCTCGGCCGTGCTGGAGTGCGCCGCGGCGGGCCGGGAGGCCGGGGTGCACGTCTGGGCGGACGGCGGGGTGCGCCACCCGCGCGACGTGGCGCTCGCGCTGGCCGCTGGCGCGTCCGCGGTGATGATCGGTTCCTGGCTGGCCGGGACCTACGAGTCGCCCGGTGACCTGCTGCGCGACGAGGCCGGCCGGCCCTACAAGGAGTCGTTCGGGATGGCCAGCAAGCGCGCGGTCACGGCGCGCACCCGCGGTGACGGGGGGTTCGACCGGGCCCGCAAGGCGCTGTTCGAGGAGGGCATCTCCGCGTCGCGCCAGCTGCTCGACCCGCAGCGACCCGGCGTCGAGGACCTGCTGGACGGGATCTGTGCCGGGGTCCGCAGCGCGGCGACGTACGTGGGGGCGCGCACCGTCGCCGAGCTGGCCGAACGGGCGACGGTCGGGGTCCAGACGACGGCGGGTTTCACGGAGGGTACGCCGCACGGCCTGTGACGGACACGATCGGTGTCCTGCCGGGCACTGCGCGAAACCCGTGGGCGGCGAGCCGGCCCGTCGGAGCAGCGATGCCGTGATCGCCGGGCCAGGAACCCCGAGGCCACGGATGGCACCCGACATCCCGGCCCGGCGATCACCTCGACCGGAGGACCGCGCGGCACCAGCCCTGCCGAGCCGGGGCCGCGCCTCCGCCGCTATGCCGGCCATCCGCCGGTGACTCCGGTGCCGCCGGGGAGCCGGGCGGCCCGCCGGCGGGCCCGCGCGAGCCGCGAGGCGACCTCGATCCGCCGGGCGGCCGCGTCGACGTCGACGGGTGCGGGCGAGGCCGCCGCCAGCGCACTGGCCCGCAGCACCGACCACACGCCGGGTTGCCGGTACACGGCCGACGCGGCCACCTCGGCCCTGGCGAGGACGCCGGCGCCGGCCGCCACGGCGGGCCCGAGCCCGTCGGCCGCACGGAGGGCCGCCGCCGACGCCGTTGCGGCGGCGGGCACCGCGCCGGCGAGACCCCGGGCGAACCGGACGCCGGGGACGAGAGCCAGCGCGTCGACCGCGACGTCGCCAGCCGCACGGGGATCGGACCACGTGTGGTGGACGGTGTGGTCGGTGACGTCCGCGGCCAGCGCGACCGCGCCGGCGGCCAGCGCGACCGGCGCGGCGACCGGCGTCAGCACGGGCACGAAGGCGAGCGCTCCGGCCACGCCGGCCACGGTCCCCGCCACGTCGCCGACCGTGCCCAGGTGATCAGCGACGCGGCCGCCCGCGGGTGCGGCGCCGGCCCTCGGGGGACCGGCCCGGCGGGCGCCGCCCGGACCCGCAGCGGCCGGGCGGGCGGCGCCCGGACCCGCAGCGGCCGGGCGGGCGCCGGCCGGACCCGCAGCGGCCTCGTGGAGCGCGGCCGCGGCCGCACCGGCCGCCGCGGCGTGCTCGGCCCTCAGTGCCGCGACGGCGACGGCGCCGGCCCCGGGAACCACGGCCGCGGGATCCTGCGCCGCCAGCTCCCGCGCGCGGGCCTGGAGCCTCGCGAGATCGCGCGCCCAGGCGCGCAGGGCGTCCGCGGCCCCGGTGAGGGCGGACGCCTCCCCCGCCAGGTCGGCCGCCAGCGCTGTGACGTGGTCACCGAACGCCACGGCCGCCGGGCCCGTCCAGCCACGGTCCGGCGCGGCGGCGGCGAGCAACACCGCGCGCGAGGAGTCGAGCCGGTCGGCGCCGGCCGACAGCCCCTCGGCCAGCGCCGACGCCGCGACGGGGTCACCCGGCGCCGCATCCGGCCGGCCCGGTCCCGCAGGCGCACCCGTGAACGCGGGACTCACCACGGCAGGCGGCCGCGGACCGACCCCGACCGTCACCGGAGGCTCCGCACGACGCGCCCCTCGGTCTCCGCGTACGCCGCCGCGCAGCCGGCGAGCCCGGTCCCCGTGCGCTCGACGGCACCGGCGAGCCGGCCCAGCGCGGCCCGCCTGCGTCGTCGGAACGCCGCCCAGGCGTCGTCGAGCTCGGCGACACCCAACGCGCCGGGGTCGACGGCGCCGGTCGCGGCCAGCGCCGCCGCCGGGCCCTCACCCGCTCCCGCGAGGAGGCCGCGCAGGGCCGTGAGATGGTCGAGGTCCACGATGAGATCGGTCATGCCGCGACGCTAGGCACGCGCCACCGCGGCGCGGGGCGTTACGGACGAACCGGATCGAGGAGGTCCGCGATGCGCACGCTCCCCCGCCGCGCCGCCGCCGCCATGGCCGCAGCGGCGCTCGCCGGGCTCGCCGCCTGCTCCACGCCACCGACGCCCGCCACGCCCGCGCAGGTCACCGGCGGCACGGAGGGCCGCGCGGACACCACGACGGTCGGCGCCGACTGGCCCACCTACCACGGCGACACCGCGCGCACCGGCTACCTGGCGAAGGGTCCCGACCCCGCATCGCCCGCCGTCGCCTGGAAGGCCAAGCTCGACGGGCAGGTCTACGCGAGCCCGCTCGTCGTCAAGGGCACGGTCCTCGCCGGCACCGAGAACGGCACCCTCTACGCCCTGGACGCCGTGACCGGCACCGAGCGCTGGCACACCCACCTCGCCGATCCGGTCCGCGCGTCCAGCCTCCCGTGCGGCAACATCAAGCCCACCGTCGGGATCACCGGCACGCCCGTCTACGACCCGGCGAGCGGCCAGGTCTTCGCCGCCGCGACGACGACCGGGCCCAAGCACGTGCTGTTCGGCGTCGACCTCGCGTCCGGCCGGATCGTCTCCCGGCGCGCCGCCGACGCGCCCGGCAGCGACCCGTCCACCCACCTGCAGCGCGGCGCACTGCTGCTGACCGGCGGCACCGTCTACGTCCCCTACGGCGGCAACTGGGGCGACTGCGGCCAGTACCAGGGCCGGGTCGTCGGGCTGCCGACCACCGGCGACGGGGCCCTGCAGGCCTACTCCGTCCCGACGCCGCGCGAGGGCGGCATCTGGGCGCCGCCCGGCCCGAGCGCGCTGCCCGGCGGAGACCTCCTCGTCACGACCGGCAACGGCGAAGCCACCAGCGGGACGTGGGACTCCAGCGACTCGATCCTGCGGCTGTCGCCACAGCTCCGGCAGAAGGACGGCTTCGCGCCGACCGGGTGGGCGCAGGAGAACTCCGACGACGCCGACCTGGGCTCGACCGGCCCGGCGCTGCTGCCCGGCGGCAAGCGCGTGCTGGCCGCGGGCAAGGGCGGCGAGATCTACCTGGCCGACGTCGACAAGCTCGGCGGCGTCGGCGGCCAGCTCGCGAAGCTCGACAAGTGCGAGTCCTACGGCGGGACGGCGGTGACGCCGGGGGCGAGCGGGGGCGCGGTCGCGTTCATCCCGTGCGACGACGGCGTGCTGCAGGTGGTCGTCGGCGCGGACGACACGCTGAAGCGCGGCTGGCAGGACGGCGACGTCAGCGGCTCGCCGATCGTCGTCGGCACGACCGTCTGGGCCGTCCAGGGCCCGACGCTGCACGGGCTCGACGCCGCGACCGGCCGGCAGCGCGCGAGCGTCACGGTCGGCGACGCCAGCCACTTCGCGACGCCCGCGGCCAGCGGCAAGGCCCTGTTCGTGCCGACGAACTCCGGGGTGACGGCGGTGACGATCGCGCCGTGAGCGTGGCTTGCGGAGCGAACAGACAGAACCGACGGCAGGATGCCCGGCATGGGCACCGACGTCCGCACCGAGATCACCGACCGCGTCGCGGTCCTCACCCTGTCCCACCCGGAGCGGCGCAACGCGCTGAACATCGAGCTGTCCGCCAAGCTCGCCGACGCGGTGCGCGCCGCCGCGGCCGACGACGGCGTCGGCGCGATCGTCGTCACCGGCGAGGAGCCGGCGTTCTGCGCGGGCGGCGACCTGGCCGAGCTGGCCACGGCCGACCCACCCCGGCTCAAGACCGTCTACGCCGGTTTCCTCGCGCTGGCCGACTGCCCGCTGCCGACGGTCGCCGCGGTCAACGGCGCCGCCGTCGGCGCGGGCCTGAACCTCGCGCTGGCCGCCGACCTGCGGCTGGCCGGGCCGCGGGCGCTGTTCGACGCCCGCTTCCTCCAGCTCGGCCTGCACCCCGGCGGCGGCTACACCTGGATGGCCCAGCGGGTCCTCGGCGCGCAGGGCGCGGCGGCGGTGACGCTGTTCGGCGAGTCCGTCGACGCGGCCGAGGCGGCCCGGATCGGGCTCGTGCACCGGGTCGTCGACGACGTCGTGCCGGCCGCCGTCGAGCTCGCCGCGCGGGCCGCGGCGGTGGACCGCACGCTCGCCGTCACGACGAAGGGGACGCTCCGGCTGACCGCCGGCATGGCCACGCAGGCCGAGGCCGTCGAGGTCGAGGTGCGGGCGCAGGCGGAGTCGGTCCGGTCGGAGGACTTCGCGCAGCGGCTGGCCGCGCTGCAGCGACGCATCAGCCGCCGGTGACACAGCCGTTCGGCTGCAGCGGTACGCGTACCTGTGAGTTCGGGCAGGTCGCCGCGACACTGATCCGCGGCGAGAGTTAACCTCGGCTGAGGACACATTCCCTACGGATCGAGCCCGACACGTGACCACTGACACCGCCGTCCCCGAGGTCGTGCAGCGCGACCGGGTCGTGATCCGGTTCGCCGGCGACTCCGGCGACGGCATGCAGCTCACCGGCGACCGCTTCACCTCCGAGACGGCCGCCTTCGGCAACGACCTCTCGACGCTCCCGAACTTCCCCGCCGAGATCCGCGCGCCCGCCGGCACGCTCCCGGGCGTCTCGTCGTTCCAGCTGCACTTCGCCAACTACGACATCCTGACGCCGGGCGACCGCCCCGACGTGCTGGTCGCGATGAACCCCGCCGCGCTGAAGGCGAACATCGCCGACCTGCCGCCGGGTGCCGTGCTCATCGCCAACACCGACGAGTTCACGCGGCGCAACCTCGCGAAGGTCGGGTACGAGGCCAACCCGCTCGAGGACGGCTCGCTCGAGCAGTTCCAGGTGCACCCCGTCGCGATGGCCACGCTCACGCGCGGCGCGCTGGAGGGCACGGGCCTGTCGAAGAAGGACGCCGAGCGGGCCAAGAACATGTTCGCGCTCGGCCTGCTGTCGTGGATGTACCACCGGCCGCACGAGTCGACCGAGCGGTTCCTGCGCGAGAAGTTCGCCCGCCGACCCGAGATCGCCGAGGCCAACATCCTCGCGTTCAAGGCCGGCCACGCCTACGGCGAGACCACCGAGTCGTTCGCCGTCACCTACGAGGTCGCGCCCGCCCACCTGACGCCGGGCACCTACCGGCAGATCACCGGCAACACCGCGCTCGCCTACGGCATCATCGCCGCCGGCCGGGTCAGCGGGCTGCCGGTGTTCCTGGGCTCCTACCCGATCACCCCGGCCTCGGACATCCTGCACGAGCTGTCCAAGCACAAGGCGTTCGACGTCACGACGTTCCAGGCCGAGGACGAGATCGCGGGCGTCAGCTCCGCGATCGGCGCGGCGTTCGGCGGCGCGCTGGGCGTCACCACGACGTCGGGCCCCGGCGTCTCGCTCAAGTCCGAGGCGATCAGCCTGGCGGTGGCGCTGGAGCTGCCGCTGCTGGTCATCGACGTGCAGCGCGGCGGCCCGTCCACCGGCCTGCCGACCAAGACCGAGCAGGCCGACCTGCTGCAGTCGATGTTCGGGCGCAACGGCGAGGCGCCGCTGCCGATCGTCGCGCCGCGCTCGCCGGGCGACTGCTTCGACGCCGCCATCGAGGCCGCGCGCCTGGCGATCACCTACCGGACGCCGGTCATCCTGCTGTCCGACGGGTCGCTGGCGAACGGCTCCGAGCCGTGGCGGGTGCCCGACGTCGCGGGCCTGCCGGCGATCGACCCGGCGTTCGCCACCGGGCCCAACGCGCCCGACGGCTCCGGCGAGTTCTGGCCGTACCTGCGCGACGCCGACACGCTCGCCCGCCCGTGGGCCGTGCCGGGCACCCCGGGGCTCGAGCACCGCATCGGCGGCCTGGAGAAGTCCGACGGGCGCGGGTCGATCTCCTACGACCCGGACAACCACGACCGGATGGTCCGGCTGCGGGGGGCCAAGATCGACGACATCCCGGTGCCCGACGTCGTCGTCGACGACCCGACGGGGGACGCCGAGCTGCTCGTCGTCGGGTGGGGCTCGACGTACGGGCCGATCGGGGCGGGCGCGCGGCGGGTGCGGAACATGGGCAAGCGGGTCGCGACCGTGCACCTGCGCCACCTCAACCCGCTGCCCGCGAACCTGGGCGAGGTGCTCGCCCGCTACCGCACGGTGCTGCTCCCGGAGATGAACCTCGGGCAGCTCGCCCTGCTCCTGCGCGCCCGCTACCTGGTCGACGCGGTGAGCTACACGAAGGTCTCCGGCCTGCCGTTCAAGGCCGAGGAGCTGCAGGACGTCTTCCTCGACCACCTGCGCCGAATCGATGGAGTGCTCGCATGACCGCGCTGGACCTGGGGCTGCCGACCATCGGGAACGGGCTCGAGGGCGTCCCGACCACGGACGCCAAGCAGACCGCGAAGGACTTCACGTCCGACCAGGAGGTGCGCTGGTGCCCCGGCTGCGGCGACTACGCCGTGCTCGCCGCCGTCCGCCAGTTCCTCCCGACGCTGGGCATCAAGCGGGAGAACACCGTCTTCGTGTCCGGGATCGGCTGCAGCTCGCGGTTCCCGTACTACCTCGACACGTACGGCATGCACTCGATCCACGGCCGCGCGCCCGCGATCGCGACCGGCCTGGCCGTCACGCGCCCCGACCTGTCGGTCTGGGTCGTGACCGGCGACGGCGACGCGCTGTCGATCGGCGGCAACCACCTGATCCACGCGCTGCGCCGCAACATCAACCTGAAGATCCTGCTGTTCAACAACCGGATCTACGGCCTGACGAAGGGCCAGTACTCGCCGACGTCCGAGGAAGGGAAGATCACCAAGTCGACCCCGTTCGGCTCGGTCGACCACCCCTTCAACACGATCTCGCTGGCGCTGGGCGCCGAGGCCACGTTCGTCGCCCGCGCGATCGACTCCGACCGCCGCAGCCTGACGGCCGTGCTGGAGGCCGCCGCCCGCCACCGCGGCGCCGCCTTCGTCGAGATCTTCCAGGACTGCCCGATCTTCAACGACGGCTCCTTCGACGTCCTGCGCAAGCCCGACACCGCCCCGCAGCGGCTGATCCCGGTCACGCACGGCGAGCCGATCCGGTTCGGGCCGGCCGGCGACGACGGGCTGGGCACGTTCGCGGTCGTCCGCGAGGGCTTCGGCCTGCGCGTCGCGAAGACGATCGAGATCGACGAGTCCGAGATCGTCGTGCACGACCAGGAGGACCACAACCTCGCGTTCGCGCTGTCGCGGCTCTCCGACCAGGACCTCACGCACACCGTGGTCGGCATCTTCCGCAACGTCCCCCGCACGACGTACGACGACGCCGTCCGGGCGCAGGTGCAGCACGAGCGCGCGACCCGCGAGCCCGACCTGCAGGCCCTGCTCGCCGGCCGCGACACCTGGACGGTCGTCGGCTGATGCCGCGAGTCGGGGTCTGAACCAGGCCGAGTCGCGCGTTCACCCAGACCGCGGGTCCCGTCGGCTGCCCGCCGTGTCAGCGTGAGACACCCGGGGCCGTCCCGGCGCCCTACGGTGTCCAGGTGGAGCCGATGGTCGCGCGCTGGGGCTCCCAGCACCCGTCGGCGCCGCTGGTCGTGCTGCTGCACGGCACCGGGACGAGCGAGCACTCGCTGATCGAGATGTCGCCGTGGCTCCCGCACGGGCCGGTGGCCTACGCGTCGGTGCGCGGGCGCGTGCAGCGCGACCGCGGCTGGGCGTGGTCCGAGCCGGACGGCTCGGGGCTGGCCGAGACCGTCTCGTGGCTCCTGGACTGGCTCGACACGGAGGGCGACCCGGAGCGGCCGGTGCTGCTGCTGGGCTTCCGCGAGGGCGTCACGACGGCGGGGGCGCTGCTGGTGGCGGCCCCCTACCGGTTCGCCGGCGGCATGCTGCTGTACGGGGCGATGGCGCTGGACGAGCCGCCGCCCCGGGCCCACCTCGCCGGCATGCCGGTGTTCGTCGCGCACGGCACCGACGACCCGCGCACGCCGGCCGCCGAGCTGGCCCGCACGTGGGACTGGCTGACCCGCGAGAGCGGGGCCCCGGTGTGGGCCGAGCGCGGGCCCGGCGGAGCGCAGCTCGCCGGCGAGGTCGTCAAGCATCTGACGACCTGGCTCGCCGACCGGCTCGACCACCTGCGCGCCCACGGCGAGAACCCGCTCCCCGACGGCGAGGAGCCGGCCTGGGAGGGCCGGCGCCTGCCGCCTCGGGCGGGCGCGCCCCCGTCCGTGAGCTGCGGCGTCCCCCAGCAGCAGCTCGACCCGTACCCGGGCGACGGCCTGCGCGACGCGCTGTGGGCCGGCCTGGTCACGCTCGACGGGGTGGCCGAGGCGCCGGCGGCGGTCGGCCCGCCCGGCACCCGCTCGCTGCTGGTCGACCGGGCGAAGGCCGCGGGCCCCGACCGGGCGTTCCTGCTGCCCGACGCGGGCGAGTTCGCCCACCAGCACCCCGGCGCCGACCTGCACGTCGTGCTGCCGGACGAGCTGGCCTACGACGCGCTCGCGAAGGGCTGGGCGGTGGCGCACCCGCTGGCCGGGCTGCGGCTCAGCCCCGGCGCCGTGCTGGTGCCCGCACCCCGCGACGCGGCGGAGGTCGACGTCGTGGCGACGATCGCCCGCGCCTCCCACCGCTACGCGGTCGCCCCACCCTGACGCCACCGGACCGCACCGCCGCCACCGGGCGCGCACCGTCGCGCCGCCAGGCGACGCGCACACCCGCTACCGGGCGCGCACCGCCGCCCCGACGCCGGTGCCGGCACCACGACAGCGGTGCCACCCATGGCCCAGCTGCCACGACCGGCGCCGCACCGCCACCACCCGACCCGCACCGCCACCCCGACGCCGGTGCCGACCCCACGACAGCGGTGCGACCCCACAACAGCGGTGCCACCCATGGCCCAGCTGCCACCACCAGCGCCGCACCGCCACCACCCGACCCACACCGCCACCCCGACGCCGGTGCCGACCCCACGACAGCGGTGCGACCCCACAACAGCGGGTGCGACTCGGCCCCAGATGCCACCACCCCGCCGCACCGCCACCACCCGACCCGCACCGCCGTCCGGGCGCCGGTGCCGACCCCACGACAGCGGTGCGACCCATGGCTCGGGGCGCCGCCGCCGGGCGCACCGCCACCGCCCCGACCGCACAGCCCGTGCCGAGCCCGCACCGGCGCCCCAGCGCCGGTGGTGATCTGGCAGCGATCCCGCCATGGCGTGCGCGACACCACTCCCACGCCGCCGTCCCGGCCGCACCGTCATCGCACGACCCGCACCGCCGCCCCGGCGCCGGTGCCGGCCCCACGACGGCGGTACGACCCCGCCCTTGTCGCCATCACCAGCCCGCACCGGACCGTCGGCGACCGCGCCCGTGAGCGGGAACACCCGCGCGTGCGGCGAGCCCGCGTGTTCTGATGGATCTCGTGGGGGCGACGGAGCACGACCGCGGCGGCGTCGCGGCTGCGGTCGGGTCCTACGCCCTCTGGGGCCTCTCCCCCGCGTTCTGGCCGCTCCTCGCGCCCGCCGCGCCGGTCGAGGTCCTCGCCCACCGCATCCTGTGGACGGCGGTGATCATGGTCGGGGTGCTCTCGGCCGTCCGGGGCTGGGGCGCGCTGCGCGGCCTCCCGGCGCGGACGTGGGCGATGGTCGCCGCGGGCGGCGCGCTGATCACCGTCAACTGGGGCGTCTACATCGCGGCCGTGCTCGTCGGGCAGGTCGTCGAGGCCTCGCTCGGCTACTTCATGAGCCCGTTGGTGTCCGTCCTGCTCGGCGTCGTCGTGCTGCGCGAGCGGCTGCGGGCGGCGCAGTGGGTCGCCGTCGGGCTGGGCGCCTCCGCGGTCGTCGTCATCGCCGTGGAGAGCGGGGAGCCGCCCTGGCTCGCTCTCGTGTTGGCCGCCTCGTTCGGGCTCTACGGCCTCATCAAGCGCACGGTCCCGCTCGCCGCCACGCCGGGCCTCACGGCCGAGGGGCTCGTACTGGGCCCGCTCGCGCTGGCCGTGCTCGTCGCCTACCAGTGGAGCGGCACCGGCACGCTGACCGGGCACGGGCCGGGCCACGTCGCGCTCCTGCTCGCGGCCGGCCCCGCGACCACGGCGCCGCTGCTGCTCTACGGGATCGCCGCCCGCCGCGTGTCGCTGTCCACGATCGGTGTGCTCATGTACCTCAACCCGGTCCTGCAGTTCACCTGGGGCGTGCTGGTCGACCACGAGGCGATGCCGCCCGGCCGGTGGGTCGGGTTCGGGCTCGTCTGGGTCGCGCTGGTCGTGTTCACCGCGGACCTCGTCCGGGCGGGACGCCGGCGGCGGGCGCCCGCGGCGCAGGCCGCCGGTCAGGCGGTCCGGTCGATCACGTAGGACGTCAGCTCGGTCAGCGCGTCGACCGCGGGACCGGGCGGCAGCTTGCCCAGCTCGGCCCGGGCCGCGGCGGCCTGGTCGGCGAGCACCTCGCGGGCGCGGGCCAGGCCGCGGCTCGCCCGCAGCAGCGCCAGCGCCTCCTCGACCTCGGCGTCGTCGCTGATCGGGCGGGCCAGCAGCACCCGCAGCCGGTCGGCGTCCGGCCCGGCGTCGCGCAGCGCGTACAGCATCGGCAGCGTGTGCACGCCCTCGCGCAAGTCCGTGCCGGGCGTCTTGCCCGAGCTGGCCGACGGCGACGCGATGTCGATCACGTCGTCGGCGATCTGGAACGCGGTCCCGATCATGGCCGCGAACCGCTGCAGCGCGTCGACCTGCTCGGGCGTGCAGCCGGAGAACATGCCGCCGTAGCGGGCCGCGGTGGCGATGAGCGAGCCGGTCTTCTCGGCGACGACGGTCAGGTAGTGCGCCACCGGGTCGTCGTCCGGACCCGGGCCGCGCGTCTCCCGCATCTGCCCGGTCACGAGCTCGGCGAACGTCTCCGCGATGATCCGCACCGCGTCCGGGCCCAGGCCCGCGACCAGCCGCGACGCGTGGGCGAACAGGAAGTCGCCGGTGAGGATGGCGACGGAGTTGTCCCAGCGCGAGTTCGCGCTCTCCGCACCGCGGCGCATTGTCGCGGAGTCCATGACGTCGTCGTGGTAGAGCGTCGCCAGGTGGATCAGCTCGACGACCGCGCCCGCGGTGACCACGTCGGTCGAGTTCGGCCGCGGCCCCACGTGCGCGCACAGCAGCGTGAACAGCGGCCGCAGCCGCTTGCCCCCCGCGTCGATCAGGTGCAGCGACGTCTCGGCGACGAACGGGTAGTCGCTGCGCACCTCGCGGTGCAGCAGCGCCTCGACCTCGCCCAGACCGGCCGCGACGGCACCGGCCAGCTGCGGGTCCTCGATCCCGACACCCGCCACCTCACGTATCGTCACGCCTCTCAGCTTACGAAGCCGCCGGAGCTCGCCCAGCCCAAGGCGAGGGTCGGGACGATGCCCAGGAGCAGCGTGATGAGCACGCCGAGGGTGATGGCGATCGTCGTGAAGGCGCCCGGCACGGTGACCGCGGGCCCGTCCGCGGCCGGTTCGCTGAAGTACATGAGCACGATGACGCGCAGGTAGAAGAACGCCGCCACGGCGCTCGCCACGAGCGCGATGACCACCAGCGGCGCCATCCCGTCGCCCAGCGCCGCCGAGAACACCGCGAACTTCGCGGTGAACCCGCTGGTCAGCGGGATGCCGGCCAGGCCGAGCAGCAGGAACGTCATCACCGCCGCCGTGACCGGCGACCGCTTCGCCAGCCCCGCCCACGAGGACAGGTGCGTGGCCTCGCCGTCGGCGTCGCGGACCAGGCTGATCACACCGAAGATCGCCAGCGTGTTGAAGCCGTACGCGAGCAGGTAGAACAGCACGCCGGAGGTGCCCTGCCGGGTGATGGACATCGCACCGAGCAGGATGAACCCGGCGTGGGCGACCGAGGAGTAGGCGACCATGCGCTTGACGTCGGTCTGCGTGAGCCCCAGCACCGCACCGATGACCATCGACACGATCGCGATGGCCCACAGCACGCCCCGCCACTCCCAGCGGGTGTCGCCGAACGCGACGAACAGCACCCGGGCCAGCGCGCCGAACGCGGCGACCTTCGTGCACGCCGCCATGAACGCCGTGACGGGCGTGGGCGCACCCTGGTAGACGTCGGGCGTCCAGGTGTGGAAGGGGCCGACCGACGCCTTGAACAGCAGGCCGACGACGAGCAGCGCCATCCCGCCCAGCAGGAGCGTGTCGGGCGTCGCCGAGCTGGCCGCCGTCGTCGCGATGGCCTTGAGCGAGACCGAGCCGGCGTAGCCGTAGAGCAGCGCCAGGCCGTAGAGGAAGAACGCCGAGGTGAACGCGCCGAGCAGGAAGTACTTGACGGCCGACTCCTGCGACAGCAGCCGGCGCCGGCGCGCGAGCCCGCACATGAGGTAGAGCGGCAGCGAGAGCACCTCGAGCGCGACGAACATCGTCAGCAGGTCGTCGGCCGCGCAGAAGGTCATCATCCCGCCGAGCGCGAACAGCGTCAACGGGAAGACCTCGGTCTGCATCGTGGGTGGGCCGCCGGGCACGCCGTAGTCCCGCTCCGAGTCGGGCACGACCCCGCCGGCGCGCCCACCGTTGCCGCCCACCGCCGCGGCCACCCGCGCCATCGCGGACGGGATGAACGCTCCGCCCGGCTCGACGGACCGGTCGGCGATCAGCAGCACGCTGCCCAGGCCCAGCGCGAGCAGCGTGCCCCACAGGAACAGCGTGGGCCGGTCGACCGCGATGGCGCCCGCGGCGGTCGTGATGCCCTGGGGGCTGCTGGCGCCCGCGTAGAGCACGAGCGCGAGCCCGGCCGCGACGATCGCGACGAGCGACAGCACCACCTGGGCGGGCCAACGCTGGTGGCGCGGCAGGAACGCCTCGACCAGCACCGCGACGCACGCTGCGGCGAAGATGATCAGCAGCGGCGCCAGTGCCCCGTAGTCGATGGCCGGGATCTGCACCGGCGCGGGGGGTGGCGTCTGCGCGAGCACGGCGACCACGGACTGGGCGATCACGGAACGAGCCCTCCCACCGGGTCGGTCATCCCGACCTCATGCATCGTGGCGACCACCGACGGGGTGATCACGTCCAGCACCGGGCCGGGCAGGAACCCGAGCACCAGGATCAGCACCACCAGCGGCGTCAGGACGGCGATCTCGCGCCCGGACAGGTCCGGGAAGCCGTGACCGGGTCGCCGCGCCATCACCTCCGGGTCGAGCATGGTGCCCGGGCCCGCCGACGCACTCCCTCCCGCGGAGGCGGCAGACGGCACAGCCCCCCGCTCCAGCGCGCCCAGCACGGCCGTGCCGCGCAGCGGGCCCTGCATCGTGCGCTGGTAGGTCCACAGCACGTACAGCGCGGCGAAGATGATCCCTACGGTGGCGAGGATCGTGTACACCGGCTCGCGCGGGTAGGAGCCCAGCAGCACCAGGAACTCCGAGACGAACGAGTTCGTGCCCGGCAGCGCCAGCGACGAGAGGCCCGCGACCAGGAACAGCCCGGCCAGCAGCGGCGCGATCTTGTGGACACCGCCGTAGTCGGTGACCAGCCGCGACCCGCCGCGGACGATCACGAGCCCGACGACGATGAACAGCATGCCGGTCGAGATGCCGTGGTTGACCATGTACAGCGTCGCCCCGGCGAACGCCTGGCTGGAGAAGGAGAAGATCGCCAGCGCGATGAAGCCGAAGTGGGCGACCGAGGTGTAGGCGACGAACCGCTTCATGTCGGTCTGGCCGACCGCGAGCAGCGCGCCGTACAGGATGCCGATCACCGACAGCGTCAGCACGAGCGGCGCGAGGTCGCGGCTGGCGACCGGGAACAGCGGCAGGCAGTAGCGCAGGAAGCCGAACGTGCCGACCTTGTCGAGCACGCCGACCAGCAGGACGCCGGCCCCGATCGGCGCCTCGGCACCGGCGTCGGGCAGCCACGTGTGGAACGGCACGAGCGGCGCCTTGATCGCGAACGCCACGAAGAAGCCGAGGAACAGCCACACCTGCGTGGACTCGGGCACGGCCGCCGCCATGCGCTGCAGGTCGGCCCAGGTGAACGTGCCGGCGCCGAGCTGCTGGCCGGACACGACGTACAGCCCGATCACCGAGGCCAGCATGATCAGGCCGCCGAGCAGCGAGTACAGGAAGAACTTGACCGCGGCGTACTGCCGGCGGGGGCCCCCGAAGCGCCCGATGAGGAAGTACATCGGGATGAGCATCGCCTCGAAGAGGACGTAGAACAGGAACACGTCGGTGGCCGCGAAGACGCCGACGAGCAGGCCCTGCGTCGCCAGGATCAGCGAGAACAGGCCGGCGGCCGAGCGGCCGTCGGGCAGGTCCTCGTTCCACGAGAAGCCCATCACGATCGGGACGAGCACGGCCATCAGCGCGATCAACACCAGCGCGATGCCGTCGACGCCGAGCGCGAAGTGCGTGCCGAACGCCGGGATCCAGTCGACGACGAACGCCAGCTGGAAACGGGTCTGACCGGCCGCGGCCACGGAGTAGGAGAACCAGGTGACGGCCGTCAGCACCAGCTCGACCAGCGAGATGGCCAGCGCGAACAGCTTGGCCTGGCGCGGGTTGGCCGCCAGCGGCGCGACGACCGCCGAGCCGACCAGCGGCACGAGGAGCAGGATCAGCAGGAGCACGTTGTTTCCGTTCCCGGTCATGCGAACCGCACCGCCAACAGCGCCGCGACCACGAGCACGGCCCCGCCGAGCATGGTCAGCGCGTAGGACCGGACGAAGCCGGTCTGCAGCCGCCGCAATCGGCCCGAGCTGCCGCCCAGAGCGGCGGCGGTCCCGTTGACCACGCCGTCGACGCCGCGGTTGTCGACGTAGACGAGGAACCGCGAGAGCCAGGTGCCGGGCGTGGCGATGACGGCCTCGTTGATCGCGTTCGCGTACAGGTCGCGCCGGGCGGCCTGCACGGGCCACGACACGTGCGCGGGCCGATCGACCGGGGTCGGGCGCCGGCCGACGAACAGCCAGGCCAGTAGCACCCCCAGCGCGGCGCAGACCAGCACCAGCGTGCTCGCCGCCACCGGCGGCAGGACCGAGCCCTCGGTCTCCTGCAGCTCCCCCACCGACGGCGTGAGCCAGCCGGCCAACGCGTGGCCCTGGGTGAGCAGGAAGCCTGCGAACACCGATCCGAGCGCCAGGACGATCATCGGAATGGTCATGTTCGCCGGCGACTCGTGCGGGTGGTAGTGGCCGCCGTCGCGCGTGGCCAGCTTCTCCCAGCGCTTCTCGCCGAAGAAGGTCATGAGCATCAGCCGCGTCATGTAGAACGCGGTGAGCCCGGCCGCGACCGTCGCCGCCAGCCCGAACAGCCAGCCCTCCCAGCCGGGCTGGCCGAACGCCGCCTCGATGATCGCGTCCTTCGTGAAGTACCCGGAGAAGAACGGGAAGCCGATGATCGCCAGATAGCCGGCGCTGAACGTCACGAAGGTGATCGGCATGTGCCGGGCGAGCCCGCCGAAGCGGCGCATGTCGACCTCGTCGTCCATCGCGTGCATGATCGAACCGGCGCCGAGGAACAGCCCGGCCTTGAAGAAGCCGTGCGAGAGCAGGTGGGCGATGCCCAGCGCGTAGCCGACCGGACCCAACCCCACGCCGAGGATCATGTAGCCGATCTGGCTGACCGTGGAGTACGCGAGGACCTTCTTGATGTCGTCGTACGCGCAGCCGACGATCGCCCCGATCATCAGCGTGATCGTGCCGACCAGCGCGACGACCAGCCGGCCGGTCTCCGACAGGTCGTAGATCGGGCTCGTGCGGGCGACGAGGTACACGCCCGCGGTGACCATCGTGGCCGCGTGGATCAGCGCGGAGACCGGCGTCGGGCCCTCCATCGCGTCCGGGAGCCAGGCCTGCAGCGGCCACTGGCCGGACTTGCCGCACGCGCCGAGCAGCAGCAGCACGCAGATCGCGACGAGCGTGCCAGGGGGGACCTTGCCGATGTTCGCGAACACGTCCGCGTAGCGCACCGAGCCGACGTCGGTCCAGATGATGAAGATCGCCAGCGCCAGACCGACGTCGCCGACGCGGTTCATGAGGAACGCCTTCTTGGCGGCCGTGGCCGCGGACGGGCGGTCCTGGTAGAAGCCGATCAGCAGGTAGGACGCCAGGCCGACGCCCTCCCAGCCCAGGTAGAGCAGCACGAAGTTGTCGCCGAGCACCAGCAGGAGCATCGCGGTGACGAACAGGTTGAACTGCGCGAAGAACCGCCGGCGCGCCGACGGGTCGCTGCCCTCGGCCTCCACGTCCTCGTCGGTGTGGGCCGGCGCCATGTAGCCGACCGCGTAGAGGTGGATCAGCCCACCGACACCCGTGATGAGCAGGACGAACGTCAGCGAGAGCGGGTCGAGCCGCAGCCCGAAGTCGACATGCAGGCCGGCGACGGAGAACCAGTCGTAGATCCGGAGCTCGCGCGTACGCTGCTCCGCCGGCATGCCGAGCGTCTCGAGGAAGATGAGCAGGCCGACGACGAACGACCCGGCCACGGTGAGGACGCCCAGGATGTGGCCCCAGGCGTTCGCCCGCCGCCCGGCGAGGAACAGCACGAGCGCCCCCAGCGCCGGCAGGGCGACCACCAGCCAGGCCAGCGACGCGGTACCGGTCGCCGGCAGCACCTCGGGGAGTGTGGCTTGCACGGGGAGCACTCCTTGTTCTCAGTACTTCAGCAGGTTCGCGTCGTCGACGGACGCGGACCGGCGGGTGCGGAAGATCGACATGATGATCGCGAGGCCGACGACGACCTCCGCCGCGGCGACGACCATGACGAAGAACGCCATGACCTGGCCGTCGAGCGTGCCGTGGATGCGCGCGAACGTCACGAGCGAGAGGTTCACGGCGTTGAGCATCAGCTCGACGCACATGAACACGACGATCGCGTTGCGCCGCACGAGCACGCCGACCGCGCCGATCGTGAACAGCAGCGCCGACAGGAGCAGGTAGTTCGCGGAACTCACGACTCCGTCACGTCCTTCCGGCCACCGGTCAGGGCATGGGCGTCGGCGGGTGCCGCCGTCGGCTCGTCCACGGGGGTGGCATCGATGATCGCGGAGATCGACTCGGGGGCGACCGAGCCGTCGGGCAGGATCGCGGGCACCGCGACGGAGTTGTCGGTCGCGAACACGCCGGGCCCGGGCAGCGGCGAGACCCGGTCGTGCTCGCCGCGCAGCCGCATCTCGACCGTCGCCCGCTGGCCGACCTTGCCGAGCCGGCCGCGGGACTGGGCGTAGGCCAGCACCATCGCGCCGAGCGCCGCGGTGATCAGCAGCGCGGAGGTGAGCTCGAACGCGAACAGGTACTGCGTGAAGATCAGCCGGCCGATGCCCGTGACGTTGGCCCCGCTGCCGGCGTCGCCGCCGGCGAGGCCGGTGGTGTTGACGGTCGCCAGCGCGTTGCCCAGCGAGCCGACCAGCAGCACGGCGAACCCGACGCCGAAGACCAGTGCCGCGGTCTTCTGCCCGCGCAGGACCTCGACGACGGAGTCGGAGCTGTCGCGGCCCACGAGCATGAGCACGAACAGGAACAGCATCATCACCGCGCCGGTGTAGACGATGATCTGCACGAACCCGAGGAACGGGGCCTCTTGGGCCATGTAGAGCGCGCCGAGGCAGAGCATCGTCAGCGCGAGGAACAGCGCCGAGTGCACGGCGTTGCGCGCGAACACCATGCCCAGCGCGCCGAGCAGCGCGAGCGGGCCGAGGATCCAGAACGCGACCGCCTCGCCGGTGGAGAACACGTCGGGCATCACTTCACCTGCTCCCCGACCGGGTCACCCTTGACGCCCTGGCGGGCGAGCGTGGGGCCCTGCACGTAGTAGTCCTGCTCGTTCTCGCCGAGGCGCATCGGGTGCGGCGGCTGCTCCATGCCGGGCAGCAGCGGCGCCATCAGCTGCTCCTTGGTGTAGATCAGGTCCTGGCGGTTGTCGTCGGCCATCTCGTAGAAGTTGGTCATCGTGAGCGACCGCGTCGGGCACGCCTCGATGCACAGCCCGCAGCCGATGCACCGCAGGTAGTTGATCTGGTAGATCTTGCCGTACCGCTCGCCGGGCGAGTAGCGCTCGTCCTCGGTGTTGTCGCCGCCCTCGACGTAGATCGCGTCGGCCGGGCAGGCCCAGGCGCACAGCTCGCAGCCCACACACTTCTCCAGGCCGTCCGGGTGGCGGTTGAGCTGGTGGCGGCCGTGGTAGCGCGGCGCGGCCGGCGGGAAGTTCTCCGGGTACTCCTCGGTGACGACCTTCTTGAACATCGTCGAGAAGGTGACGCCGAAGCCCTTGAAGAAGTCGAACATGTTATTCGCTCTCCTTCCCGGACAGCACGGGGCGCCGCTCGCGGCGCCCGCGCACCCGGGGCTTGGCCTTGGTCGGGACCTCGAGGTCCAGCGGCGGGACCGGGTAGTCCGATGCCAGCTCGACCACCGGCTCGACGTGGCCCTTACGGTCGGGCACGAGGAACGCGATGACGAGCACGACGGCCACCGCGATGCCCACGGCCACCAGCAGCGCGCCGGTGCTGCCGCCGCTGTTGCGCCACGTGCGGACCGCGAAGATCAGCAGCAGCCACAGCAGGCTGACCGGGACCAGCACCTTCCAGCCCAGCCGCATGAACTGGTCGTAGCGCAGCCGGGGCAGCGTGCCGCGCAGCCAGATGAAGACGAACAGGAAGATGAACATCTTCACGAGGAACACGAGGAACTGCAGCCAGCCGTTGAGCGGCAGGAACGGCAGCGTGCCGCCGCCGAGGAACAGCGTGGTGGCCATCGCCGAGACCGTGACCATGTTGACGTACTCGGCCAGGAAGAACAGCGCGAACTTCAGCGACGAGTACTCCGTGTGGAACCCGCCGACCAGCTCGGACTCCGCCTCGGGGAGGTCGAAGGGCGCGCGGTTGGTCTCGCCGACCATCGAGATCACGAACACGATGAAGCTCGGCAGCAGCAGCAGGATGTTCCACCCGCCGTTGGCCTGCGCGGCGACGATGTCGGCCGTGGACAGCGACCCGGCGTAGAGCACGACGCCGACAACGGACAGGCCGAGCGCGATCTCGTAGGAGATCACCTGCGCGGCGCTGCGCAGCGCGGCCAGCAGCGGGTACGGCGACCCGGACGCCCAGCCGCCGAGCACGATCCCGTACACGCCGATCGACGAGCAGGCCAGCACGACGAGCACGCCGACCGGCAGGTCGACCAGCTGCAGCACCGTGCGCTCGCCGAAGATCGACACCTCGCCGCCGAACGGGATGACCGAGAACGCGACGAACGCCGGGATCGTCGAGATGACCGGCGCGATGAAGTACACGCGCTTGTCGGCCATCACCGGCATGATGTCCTCTTTGAACGCCAGCTTGAGCCCGTCGGCGAGGCTCTGCAGCCAGCCGTCGGGACCGGTCCGGTTGGGGCCGGGCCGCTGCTGCATCCGGCCGACGACCTTGCGCTCCCAGTTGATCATGAAGAGGGTCAGCACCACACCGACGGCGAACAGCGCCACCACCTTCAGGATGATCAGCCAGAGCGGGTCGTCCGCCAGCAGCTGCTGCGTGTGCGTCACGCGCTCACCCCCACCAGGTCGCCGTGCCCGGCGCCGAGCACGGCGCGGACGCGGGATTCGCCGGAGTTGCCCGGCAGCCAGATCACTCCGTCGGGCAGGTCGGCCAGCGCGACCGGGAGCGTGATCGCCCCCCGCGCCGTCCGGACGGTCGCCGGCTCCCCTTCCGTCACGCCCAGGCGCAGCGCGGTGGCCTCGTTGAGCCGCACCACCGCGGGCCGGGCGGTGCCGGCCAGGTGGGGCTCGTCCATCGCGAGCGTCGAGTCGTCGACGAGCTGGCGCCAGGTGGCGAGCACGGCCTGCCCGAACCCGGGGATCTCCGCGCGGCCCGGCCCCACGATCGGCGCGGCCGTCGCCGGGCCCGACCAGGTGCCCAGGCGCGCGAGCTCGCCCGCCGCGGCCGCCGGTGTCTGCGTGAACAGGTCGACGTCCATCTCGACGGCCAGCGTGTCGAGCACCCGGCAGTCGGGCAGCACGCCCTGCTCGTCCAGCGACGCGCCGAACGGCCGCGGACGGCCCTCCCAGTTGAGGTAGCTGCCGGAGCGCTGCGCGTCGGGCGCGACCGGGAGCACGACGTCGGCCAGCTCGGTGACGGCCGACCGGTGCAGCTCCAGGCTGACGAGGAAGCCGACCTCCCGCAGGCCCGCGACGGCCGCGGCCGGGTCGGCCAGGTCGGCCGGGTCGAGCCCGCCGACGACCAGCCCGGCCAGCTCGCCCATCGCGGCGGCCGCGAGGATCCCCGCGGTGTCGCGGCCCGGCGTGGCCGGCAGGGCGCCCTCGGCCAGGCCCCAGAGGCTCTCGACCTCGGCGCGCGCCGCGGGGTCGGTGACCGGGCGCCCGCCCGGCAGCAGCGACGGCGCGGCACCGGCGTCCAGCGCCCCGCGCTCGCCCGCCCGCCGCGGCACCCAGCCGACCCGGGCGCCCGCCCGCTCGGCCAGCGCCGCGACCGCCGAGTAGAGCCCCGGCACCTCCGCGGCCCGCTCGCCGACGAGGATGACGCCGCCGCGCAGCACCTCGACCGTCTCGGCCGGCAGGTCGGTGAGCACCCGCGCTTCCGCGCCGGGCACGGCCGGGATGAGGTTGTCCTTGGCCGCGGGCGACGCCGCGCCGGTCTCCGGGGACGTGCGCTCGACCGCCGGCGTCGTCCACTGCCCGAGGTGCAGGACCCGCTGGCCGCGGCGGCGGACCGCCTTGCGCAGCCGCAGGAAGACGATCGGGCTCTCCTCCTCCGGCTCGAAGGCGACGCACAGCACGGCGGGCGCGGCCTCCAGCGCGGCGTAGTCGAGCTGCTCCGGACCGGTGCCTGCGACGAGCGACGCCAGGAAGTCCAGCTCCTCGGCCGAGTGCGGGCGGGCGCGGAAGTCGACGTCGTTGGTGCCGGCGGCCACGCGCGCGAACTTGGCGTAGGCGTAGGCGTCCTCGACCGTGAGCCGGCCGCCGGCCAGCACCCCGACGCCACCCTCGCGCGCGGCCAGCAGCCCCTTCGCGGCCACCGACAGCGCCTCGGTCCAGGACGTCTCGGCGAGCGTGCCGTCGCTGCGGCGGACCATCGGGCGGGTGATCCGCCCCTCCGACGCGAGGTAGCGGAACGCGAAGCGGCCCTTGTCGCAGTTCCACTCCTCGTTGACGGCCGGGTCGTTGCCGGCCATCCGGCGCATGACGACCCCGCGGCGGGTGTCGACGCGCTCGGCGCAGCCCGACGCGCAGTGCTCGCACACGCCCGGGGTGGACCGCAGGTCGAACGGCCGCGAGCGGAACCGGTACTGCGCGCTGGTCAGCGCCCCGACCGGGCAGATCTGGATGGTGTTGCCGGAGAAGTAGCACTGGAACGGCCGGTCCTCCGCGATGCCGATCTGCTGCTGCGCGCCGCGCTCCAGCAGCTCGATGAACGGGTCGCCGGCGATCTGCTCGGAGAAGCGCGTGCAGCGCTGGCAGAGCACGCAGCGCTCGCGGTCGAGCAGCACCTCGGTGGAGATCGGGATCGGCTTGGGGAACGTCCGCTTGGTCTCCAGGAACCGCGAGTCGGTGCGCCCCGAGCTCATCGCCTGGTTCTGCAGGGGGCACTCGCCGCCCTTGTCGCAGATCGGGCAGTCGAGCGGGTGGTTGATCAGCAGCAGCTCCATGACGCCCTGCTGCGCCTTGTCGGCCACCGGCGACGTGTGCTGGGTGCGCACGACCATCCCGTCGGCCACCGTCATCGTGCAGCTGGCCTGCGGCTTGGGCATCGGGCGCCCGCCCATCTCCACCTCGACCAGGCACTGGCGGCAGGCGCCCGCCGGGTCGAGGAGCGGGTGGTCGCAGAAGCGCGGCACGATGATCCCGAGCCGCTCGCAGGCGCGGATGATCAGCTCGCCCTTGGGGGCGTCGACGACCCGGTCGTCGATGGTGAGGCGGACGTGCCCCTCGGGGACCGGAGGGGCGTCGTCCTTCTCGGGGGCGACGGTCATGACGCCTCCGCGGAAGTGAATACGTCGGCGTGGGTCATGCCATTGCTCCAGCTCCAGCGGGTTCTCGGTCGGGGTCGCCCTGCGCGGCGCAGAGGTCGAGGAACTCCTGCCGGAAGTACTGGATCGCGCTGGTGATCGGGCTCGTCGCGCCGTCGCCGAGCGCGCAGAACGACCGGCCGAGGATGTTGTCGCAGACGTCGAGCATCGTCTCGATGTCGGACTCGGTGCCCTCGTGGTGCAGCATCCGCTCCAGGATCTGGACCAGCCAGTACGTGCCCTCGCGGCAGGGCGTGCACTTGCCGCACGACTCGTGCTTGTAGAACTCGGTCCACTTCATGACGGCCCAGGGCACCGACACCGTCTCGTTGAAGATCTGCAGCGCGGTCGTGCCCAGCATCGAGCCCGCGGCGACCGTGGCCTCGAAGTCCAGCGGGACGTCGAGGTGCTCGGCGGTGAACAGCGGGGTCGAGGAGCCGCCCGGCGTCCAGAACTTGAGCGGGATGCCGTCCTTCATGCCGCCGGCGAGCTCGAGGAGCTGGCGCAGGGTCGTGCCCAGCGGCGCCTCGTACTGGCCCGGCCGCTCGACGTGCCCGGACAGCGAGTAGATCTTCGGGCCCGGGCACTTGTCGGTGCCCATCGCGCGGAACCAGTCGCTGCCGCCCTGCACGATGAACGGGACGCTGGCGATCGTCTCGACGTTGTTGACGACCGTCGGCGAGGCGTAGAGCCCGGCCGTCGCCGGGAACGGCGGCTTGAGCCGCGGCTGGCCGCGCCGGCCCTCCAGCGAGTCGAGCAGCGCCGTCTCCTCGCCGCAGATGTACGCGCCGGCGCCGGCGTGGACGACGATGTCGAGGTCGAAGCCGGTGCCGAGGATGTCGCGGCCCAGGTAGCCGGCCCGGTAGGCCTCCTCGACGGCGTTGCGGACCCGGCGGATCGGGTGCAGCGCCTCGCCCCGGACGTAGATCGCGCAGAAGTTCGCGCGGATCGCGTAGGAGGTGATGATGCAGCCCTCCACCAGCGAGTGGGGGTCGGCCATCATCGTCGGGATGTCCTTGCAGGTGCCCGGCTCGCCCTCGTCGGCGTTGATCACGAGGTACTTGGGCTTGGCACCGGGGCCGCTCGGTCCCTGGGGGATGAAGCTCCACTTCAGGCCGGTCGGGAAGCCTGCGCCGCCGCGGCCGCGCAGGCCCGAGTCCTTGACGAGCTGGATGAGCCGGTCCGGATCGGACTCCAGCGCGTACCGGATCGCCTGGTAGCCGCCGGTGCGCTCGTAGGTGGCCAGCGACCAGGACCGGTCCTCGGTCCAGCGTCGCGTGAGGACGGGCGTGAGGAGGTCGGTGGTCATTTCGCCTCCGCGGGAGGGAGTACGTCGGCGGTCATGAGCTCTTCTCCGGCAGGGCGGGGGGCGAGTCGGGCAGGGCGGGGGCGGCCCAGCCGCGCTGCGCGGCGAGGACCGTCCCGCGCAGCGTCTCATCCGCCACCGACACTCCCTCGACGCGCGCGGCCATCGCGGCCGGGTCGTCGGCGACGCCGGCCAGCTCGCGCTCGACGGTGCGGAAGTCGGTCAGGGCCGCGCCCCGGGTGGGATGCGGCCGCTCGCCCCGCGCCAGCGCGTCGACCAGCTCCTCGGCCGAGAACACGCTCTGGTTGTCGTAGTACTCGTAGTTGACCTGGATCACCGGCGCGAAGTCGCAGGCCGCGAGGCACTCGGCGTGCTCGAGGGTGAGCGAGCCGGTCGCGCCGGGCGTGCCGGCCGTCTCCTCGTGGCCGACCCCGAGCTTCTCGCAGAGCCGCTCGTAGATCGCGTCCCCGCCCAGCGCCGCGCACAGGGTGTTGGTGCACACGCTGACGAGGTGCTCGCCGGCGGGCGTCCGCTTGTACATCGTGTAGAACGTCACGACGGCCGACACCTCGGCCGTGCTCAGCTCGAGCTGCTCGGCGCAGAAGAGGATGCCCTCCTGCGTGACGCAGCCCTCGACGGACTGGACGAGGTGCAGCAGCGGCAGCAACGCCGAGCGGGACTGCGGGTAGCGCGCGATGATCTCCCGCGCCCGCTGGTGCGTGAGCTCGTCGAAGGTCGCGGGCGCCGTCATTCGTCCCTCACCTGTCCACGCCTCCCATCACGGGGTCGATCGAGGCGACCGCCGCGATGACGTCGGCGACCAGGCCGCCCTCGCTCATCGCGGGCATCGTCTGCAGGTTCACGAAGCTGGGCTCGCGCAGGTGGACGCGCACGGGGCGCGTCCCGCCGTCGGACACCGCGTGCACGCCCAGCTCGCCGCGCGGCGACTCGACCGTGCAGTAGACCTGGCCCGGCGGCACGGGGAAGCCCTCGGTGACCAGCTTGAAGTGGTGGATCAGCGACTCCATCGACTGGCCCATGATCTTGCGGACGTGCTCGAGCGTGTTGCCCATGCCGTCCGACCCGATCGACAGCTGCGCGGGCCAGGCGATCTTGCGGTCCTCGACCATGACCGGGCCGGGCTCGATGTTCGCGACAACCTGCTCGATGATCTTGAGCGACTCCCACATCTCGGCGACGCGGAGGCGGTAGCGGGCGTAGCAGTCGGCCTCGGTCGCCGTCGGGACCTCGAAGTCGTACTCCTCGTACGTCGAGTACGGCTCGACCTTGCGCAGGTCCCACGGCAGGCCGGCCGCCCGCAGGATCGGGCCGGTCGCGCCGAGCGCGAGGCAGCCGTCCAGCGGCAGGTAGCCGACGCCCTCCAGGCGCTTCTGCCAGATCGGCTGAGCGGTCAGGAGCTTGTCGTAGCCGGGCAGCTGGCGGCGGAAGAGCTTGACGATGTCGAGCACCTTCTCCTCCCAGCCGTCTGGCATGTCCTGGGCCAGGCCGCCGGGCCGGATGAACGCGTGGTTCATGCGCAGCCCGGTGAGGAACTCCAGCAGGTGCAGGATGTCCTCGCGCTCGCGGAAGCCGTTGGTCATGCCGGTCAGCGCGCCCAGCTCCATGCCGCCGGTGGCCAGACACACGAGGTGCGAGCCGATCCGGTTGATCTCCATGAGCATGACCCGCAGCTGCTGGGCCCGCCGCGGCACCTCGGCGCCGAGCAGCTTCTCCACGGCCATGCAGTAGGCCGCCTCGGTGAACAGCGGCGAGAGGTAGTCCGCGCGCGTCACGAACGTGACGCCCTGCGTCCACGTCCGGTACTCGCAGTTCTTCTCGATGCCGGTGTGCAGGTAGCCGATCACCGAACGGGCCTGGGTGACGGTCTCGCCCTCCAGCTCCAGCACGAGCCGCAGCACACCGTGCGTCGACGGGTGCTGCGGACCCATGTTGATGACGATCCGGTCGTCGTGCTCCTCGTCGATGAGGGTGTCCCAGTCGCCGCCGGTGACGGTGTAGACGGGGCCCTCGGTGGTGCGACGTTCCTCGGCGGGTGTGGTCACGAGTACGCCCTCCGTTCATCGGGCGGTGGGATCTCCGCGCCCTTGTACTCCACGGGGATGCCGCCCAGCGGGTAGTCCTTGCGCTGCGGGTGACCCTCCCAGTCGTCGGGCATGAGGATCCGGGTCAGCGCCGGGTGGCCGTCGAAGACGACGCCGAACATGTCCCACGTCTCGCGCTCGTGCCAGTCGGCCGTCGGGTAGACCTCGACGACGCTCGGGACGTGCGCGTCCTCCACGTCGAGTGCGACCTCCAACCGCACGCGGCGGCGGTAGGTCATCGACAGCAGGTGGTAACAGACGTGCAGGCGCTGCGCGACGTCGCCGGTGCCGTCGGCCGTCCCGTAGTCGACGGCGGAGACCGACATGCACATCTCGAACCGCAGCCCCGGCTCGTCGCGCAGGGTGCGGCACAGGTCGAGCACGCGGTCGCGCTCGACGTAGAAGGTGATCTCGCCGCGGTCGATCGTGACCTGCTGGACGGCGCCGCGCGGGATGCCGCGGCTGTCCATGGCCGACCCGAGCTCGTCGGCGAGCTCGTCGAACCAGCCGCCGAAGGGCCGCTCGGCGGGCGCCGGGGCGTAGCCGGGCAGGCGCAGGCCGCCGAACCCGGACGTGTCGCCGGAGCCGTGGACGCCGAACATGCCGCTGCGGGTCCGGGCCGGCGCGACGCGGGTGCCGCCCTCCGGCACGGCGCCGAGCTGCTCCACCTCGCCCGCGGCCGGCTCCTCGCCCCCGGCGGACCGGTGGGCCTCGGTCTCGGTGCCGCCGGCCTCGGCCGAGGACTGCTCACCGCCGGTCGGCTCGCCGCTCTCCTTGGACGTGCCTTCGACTTCGCTCATGTCACTTCTTCTTCTTGGGCGCGTACTTGACCGACGACGGGATCATCTCCGTCCGGTGGCCCGACTCGGCCAGCGCGGCGGCCCGCTTAGCGCCGAGCGGCTCGTCCATGATCTTGGCGTGCAGCTTGAGGATCGCGTCCATGAGCATCTCGGGGCGCGGCGGGCAGCCAGGCAGGTACATGTCGACGGGGACGACGTGGTCGACGCCCTGCACGATCGCGTAGTTGTTGAACATGCCGCCGGAGCTGGCGCACACGCCCATCGAGAGCACCCAGCGGGGCTCGGGCATCTGGTCGTAGATCTGGCGCAGTACCGGGGCCATCTTGTTGCTGACCCGGCCGGCCACGATCATCAGGTCGGCCTGCCGCGGCGAGGCGCGGAAGACCTCCATCCCGAAGCGCGCCAGGTCGTAGCGCGGCGCTCCGGTCGTCATCATCTCGATCGCGCAGCACGCCAGCCCGAAGGTGGCGGGCCACAGCGAGGACTTGCGGGTCCAGTTGACGAGCTTCTCGACGCTGGCCAGCAGGACGCCGTTGGGCAGGTTCTCTTCCAGTCCCATGCGTCTAGTTCCAATCCAGCCCGCCGCGCCGCAGCACGTACACGAACGCGAAGGCGACGGTCACGATGAACAGCACGATCTCCACCAGCCCGAACAGCCCCAGCACGTCGGCCGTCACCGCGAACGGGTAGAGGAAGACCATCTCGATGTCGAACAGGATGAACAGCATCGCCGTCAGGTAGTAGGCGACCGGCATGCGGCCGCCGCCGACGACGGGCTGCGGCGAGGGCTCGATGCCGCACTCGTAGGCGTCGAGCTTCGCGCGGTTGTAGCGGTGGGGCCCGACATAGGGCGCCGCCGTCACCGAACCCAGCGCGAAGGCCCCCGCGAGCACGAACAGCAGCACCAGCGGGAGGTAGGTGTTCACGGCACCCTCCTGATCTCCCAGACGATCTCCGCGGCGCCGCGGACCCTAGGCCCGGGCACCCGCCTGGCCATAGCCAGGCCTGCCTAACCTGGGACTCTGCTTGTGAACGGATTCACGAGGTCCCGGTTCGGAGTCTAGGCACACGGCCCATCCGGCGCGAGGGCGGCACATGGTCGCCACGGACGGCCACCCCGGCGGCCGTCCGCGCACGTCACGGGCAGGTCACGGGGGCGGGTCGCGGGGGCGGTCACGCGACCGGCCGCGGAGGCCGGGCGGGGGCGCGGGTCACGGGGCGCGTCACGGGGGCCGCGTCACGGGGGCGCGTCACGGGGGCGCGTCACGGGCGCGTGGCGCGGGGCGCGTCACGGGCGCGTGGCGCGGGGGCGCGTCACGGGCGCGTGGCGCGGTGCAGCGCGACGGCGCCGCCGACGAGGTCGCGCCAGGCGACCGCCGTCCAGCCGGCCGCGGCGACGCGGGCGGCGAGCGCGCGCTGGTCGGGCCAGTCGCGGATGGACTCTCCGAGGTAGCGGTAGGCCTCCGGGTTGCTGGAGATGCGGTCGGCGACGGCCGGGAGGATCTGCCGCAGGCCCAGGTGGTAGGCCGCGCGGAACGGGGCCCACGTGGGGCGGGAGAACTCGCAGACGACGAGCCGGCCACCCGACTTCGTGACGCGGGCCAGCTCGGCGAGGGCCCGGTCGGGATCGGCGACGTTGCGTAGGCCGAACGAGATCGTCACGGCGTCGAAGGCGCCGGCGGGGAAGGGCAGGTGCAGCGCGTCCGCGGCGACGCGGGGGACGCTGCGGGCCGTGCCGGCGCGGAGCATGCCAAGCGAGAAGTCCGCGGCGACGCACCACGCGCCCGATCGCGCCAGCTCGGCGGTGGAGACGGCGGTGCCCGCGGCGAGGTCGAGCACCCGCTCGCCGGGCTGCAGGTCGAGCGCGCGGCGGGTGAGGGCACGCCAGCGGCGGTCCTGGCCGGCGGTCAGGACGGTGTTGGTGACGTCGTAGCGGCGCGCGACCCCGTCGAACATGGCGGCGACCGCACGGGGGTCCTTGTCGAGGTCGGCCCGGCTCACCCCGCCACCCTAGAGCCGCGAGCCGGGGTCCGATGCGCGCGAGTCGGGCTCTGAACCAGCCCGAGTTGCGGCCTGGCCCCTCCCCAGTCGCGGACTGGGCCCTACCGCGAGTCGGGCTCTGGGCCAGGACGAGTTGCGATCCGCACCGGACCGTCCCCGCACGCCAGGCCGCGTCCGGCCAGGCGTCGCCGGTCAACCCGGCCGATCCGGACTCGGGCCCGAGCGGGTCGACGACCGTGCGGCTGGAGGCGGCCGGACGTCGCTGGTCACGCCAAGCCGGACGCCCGCCCAGGGACCTGGCCGAGCGCGCAACTCGGGCTGGTCCAGAGCCCGACTCGCGATAGGGCCAGGCACGCAACTCATCCCGGTTCAGAGCCCGACTCGCGGTCTGCGTGAGCACGCAACTCGGGCTGGTTCAGAGCCCGACTCGCGGTCAGGCAGTCGCACCGGCACACCCGCCTCCCACAGCGCGTCGTCGTGGTGGCGCGGCGAGAACGTCGCGAGGTCGACGACCTCGTGCCCGCGGCCGGCGTAGCCCGCGCCGAGATGGTGCAGCGCGGTCCGCAGGCCGCCGGACCGCGGGCCGTAGAAGTTCGCGAGCTGGACGATCCGCATCACGCGGCGCGGCCCTGCGCCCCGGCCATGGCGACCTCGGCGTAGTGCGCGACGAGCTCGTCGCACACCGCGGTCCACGTCTTGCGCAGCACGGACCGCCGCGCGGCCGACCCGAACCGCGCGCGCGTGCCGTCGTCGAGCAGGGTCGCGACGGCCGCCCGCAGCGTGTCGTCGGCGGCCGCCGCCGCGGCCGCGTCGCCGTCGTCCGGCCACGGCGGGACGAGGAACCCGGTCCGGGCGGGCAGCACGAGGTCGCGTGGGCCGCCCGCGTCCGGCGCCACCACCGGCACGCCCGAGGCGAGCGCCTCCTGGACCGCCTGGCAGAAGGTCTCCGACGGCCCGGTGTGCACGAACACGTCCAGCGACGCGTAGATCCGCGCCAGCTCCTCGCCGTCACGGTGGCCGAGGAACGTCGCCCCGGGCAGCGTCGCGGCGAGCCTCTCGCGGCTGGGCCCGTCGCCGACGACCACCAGCCGCGTCCCCGGCAGCCCCGCGACCGCCGCCAGCCGTTCGACCTGCTTCTCCGGCGCCAGCCGGCCCACGTAGCCGACGAGCCGCTCCCCGCCCGGCGCGAGCCGGGCCCGCAGGAGGGCGTCGCGTTTGGACGGGGTGAACCGGCTGGTGTCGACGCCGCGGGCCCACTGGTGCACCCGCGGCACCCCCCGCGTGCGCAGCGCCGCCGTGGCCCAGCTCGAGGGCGAGAGCGTTCGGTCGGCCTGGGCGTGCAACCGGCAGGTCCAGCGCCACGCGGCGCGCGCGGTCAGCCCCAGTCCGTAGGAGGACGCGAACCCGGCCACGTCGGTCTGGTACACCGCGACGGTGGGGACGCCGAGCCGCCGCGCGGCGGCGAGCCCCCGGTACCCGACGACGAACGGCGCCGCGAGGTGCACGACGTCCGGGGCGAAGCGGCGCAGCGCCGTGAGGATCCGCCTGCTCGGCACCCCTACCGGCATCGACGTCACGAGCGGCAGCCCGACCGAGGGGACGCGCACGACCGGCGCGCCCGCGTACGACGCCGGCACGTCCGGGCCGGGCGCGATGACGAGGACGTCGTGCCCGCCCGCGATGAGATGCTCCACCACCCGCAGCACGGAGTTGGTCACGCCGTTGACCACGGGGAGGAAGCACTCGGAGACGATGGCGACGCGCACGCCGCGCACCGTGCCGCTCCCCGCGTCCGGCCCGGGGCCGCCCGGCTGTCGTGCCGCCGAACACGGGGCCAACAGCCCGTGCCACGCGGCACAGTTGGCCCGGTGATCGTCGACGCGTCACCTGCGGGACGCGCCGGTGACATCCGCGGCGGTGACGCTTCGACCACATGACGGTGCAGCACGTCCGCCCGCCGGTGGATCCGGGGCTGCTGTCGCGGGCCCTCGACGCGGCGGGGCGGCTGGCCAACGACGCCGCGGAGGTGATCACGGCGACCGCCGGGCGGGAGCGCGGGACGTCCGGCGAGCACCCGTTCGACTGGGTCACCGACACCGACCGGACGCTCGAGCGCCACACCCGCCGCGTGTTGGCCGCCGGCTTCCCGGGCGTCCCCGTCGTCGGGCCTGCCGTGGCCGAGGGGACCGATGCGCCGACGCGCTGGGTCGTCACACCCGTCGACGGCGCGGCCAACTACGTCGCCGGCCTCGGCTGGTGCGCCTACAGCCTTGCGCTGGTCGACGAGCACGGCCCGGTCGTCGGCGTCGTGGCCGACCCCGACCGCGCGCAGATCTACGCCGCGGCGCGGGGCCGCGGCGGGCGGGCGAACGGGCGGCCGCTGCGGGCGGGGGCCCGGGCCGTCGCCGGGGGTCTGGTGTGCGCCGAGGTGTCCCCGCCGCGGCTCGGCTGCCTGACCGCGCAAGCGAGCGCCGCGCACGCCGGCCTGCGTGTGCTGGGGTCGGCCGCGCTGGCAGTCGTCCAGGTCGCGCTCGGGCACGCGGTCGCGGCGGTGCTGGAGGGCGCGCTCGAACGGGAGACGGCCGGCGCGGTGTGCCTGGCCACCGAGGCCGGCGCGCGGGTGGAACCGCTGCCGGGGGACGGGCTGGCCGTCGGGGTTCCCGGGGCGCTGGAGGTCGTCGTGGGCTGGTGGGTCACGCCGGCCGGATCCGGCGGGCCAGCGGCCACAGCACGATCCAGGTGACGACGATGGCGAGGCCGAGCGGCCAGGAGCTGCCCAGCGCGGTGCGGGTGGCCACGCGCACCTTGTCGGGCTCCGACGCGGAGTAGACGACCATCACGGAGTCGCCGGGCTCCAGGCCGCGCGGGTAGGCGACGCCGGCCTCGGGCACGACGATCTGCCCGGTGTCGGTGGTGAACCGCACGAGCGTCCGGAAGAACGTCGACCCGTCGAGCACCTCGGCGCGGGCCACGACCGGGTCGCGCGCGATCGCCTCGTCGTCGACGGCTGCCCCGGCGATCGCGAACCCGCACAGCAGGGTGATGACCACCGCGATCCCGATCACGATCCGTGACCGCGTGCGGGCGATCGCGCGCACAGCGGGTCCGAGGAGATCCGCCAGCTCGTCGGCCAGGGTCACGATGCGCGATGGTAGTGGGAAGCGTCCCGCGGGCCTGCGGCTGTGTCGTGTCCGGGGTCGTGTCCGGGGTCGCGTCCGGGGCGGTCGGCGGGCGCGGTGTGTCGCGCGCCTCCCGGGCCAGGCGCGCGAGCGCCCTGTCGGGCTCCTACCCTCGGTTTCGTGACGATCGCCCCGCTACCGACGGGGTTGGGCGTGCGGACCAGGCCTCTCGACGACCCGGGCCGCCTGCTCGACCTGCTCCCCGACGACCGCCCGCTGGTGTGGCTGCGTGGCGGGGACGGGCTGGTCGGCTGGGGTGAGGTCGCCCGGCTGCCGGTGCGCGGACCGGAGCGGTTCGCCGAGGCCGACCGCTGGTGGCGGGCCTTCGCGGGCGGCCTGGACGTCGACGACCCGGTCGGCGTGCCGGGGACCGGGCCGGTGGCGTTCGCCACGTTCACGTTCGCCGACGACTCCGGGGGCTCGCTGCTCGTCGTGCCGCGGGTGGTCGTCGGGCGGCGGGACGGCGTCGCGTGGGTGACGGAGTTCGCGCGGGGAGCCGGGCCGTCCGCCGTGCGGGCCGTGAGCCCCGTGCGCCGGGCCGGGACGCTGCGCTACGCGGACGGGGCGGTGCCGGTCGGCCGCTACCGCGCCGCCGTCGTCGAGGCGGTGCGGCGGATGCGGGCGGGCCGGCTCGACAAGGCGGCGCTCGCCCACGACCTGCTGGCCGTCGCCGAGGCGGACCTCGATCCGCGGTTCCTGCTGGCCGGTCTGGCGCGGCGGTACCCGACATGCTGGTCGTACGCCGTGGACGGGCTCGTCGGCGCCACGCCGGAGCTGCTGCTGCGTCGCCGCGGGGGGACCGTGACGTCCCGGGTGCTGGCCGGGACGATCTGGGCGGGCGAGGCGCCCGCGGACGGTCTGGGCAGCGCGCTGCTCGGGTCGGCGAAGGACCGGCGCGAGCACGCGCTGGCCGTCGAGTCGCTGGCCGCGGCGCTGCGGCCGCTGTGCACCGAGCTGGACGTGCCGGACGAGCCGTCGGTCCTGACGCTGCACAACGTGACACACCTGGCGAGCGACGTCGCCGGCACGCTGCCGGCGGGGGCGCCGCCGTCGCTCCTGGAGCTGGCCGCTGCGGTGCACCCGACGGCCGCCGTCGGCGGCACGCCCCGGGACGTGGCGGTGGCGACGATCGCCGAGCTCGAGCGGATGGACCGTGGCCGCTACGCCGGGCCGGTGGGCTGGGTCGACGCGGCCGGGGACGGCGAGCTGGGGATCGCGTTGCGCTGCGCGCAGCTCGACGGGCCGGTTGCGCGGCTGGTGGCCGGCTGCGGGATCGTCGCGGACTCCGACCCCGACACGGAGGTGCGTGAGGCCGCGGCGAAGCTCGTCGCGGTCCGGGACGCGCTGGAGGACACCCCCTGACGCCCCCGCGAGTCGGGGCCTGACCAGACCGAGTCGCGGGCTGAGCCAGACCGCGAGTCGCGGGCTGCACAGGCCGAGTCGCGCGCTGAGCCAGACCGCGAGTCGCGCGCTGCACCAGGCCGAGTCGCGCGCTGAGCCAGACCGCGAGTCGCGCGCTGCACCAGGCCGAGTCGCGCGCTGAGCCGGAGGGACTCCGGGCACGACTGCATCGCAGCCGACCCCGAGGCTCCGGGCCACGCAACTCGCACCAGCGAATACCCCGACTTGCGCGGGCCCAGAACGCGACTCGCACCGGCCCAGACCCCGACTGGCGGGGGACAACCCGACTCGCACAGGCCCAGACCCCGACTCGCGGGGGACAACCCGACTCGCACAGGCCCAGACCCCGACTCGCGGGGGACAACGCGACTCGTGCAGGCCCAGACCCCGACTCGCGGGGCGCACACCCGACTCGTTCCGGCCCAGACCCCGACTCGCGCAGGCTCAGACCCCGACTCGCGGCGTCAGACACCAGCCCGGGTCAGCGCCACCGTCACCGCCTCCGCGACCGTCGCTCGCAACGCCGTGTGGCCGCCGCGCAGGTCGGACCGGTCCGCCGCCACCTCCACCACCCGCAGGCCGGCGCCGGCCGCTGCGGCCCCGACACCCTCGGGCTCCGCGCGGACGTGCGGCACGCCCGTCGCCGCGCACAGCGCCGCCAGGTCCACCGCGTGCGGTGTCCCGAAGACCCGCTCGAACGACCCCGCGTGCCCGGGTCCCCCCTGCTCCAGCAGCGAGAAGATCCCGCCGCCACGGTCGTTGAGCACCACGATCGCCAGGTCCGGGCGGGCCTCCTGCGGTCCGAGCACGAGTCCGGTGGTGTCGTGGAGGAACGTGAGGTCCCCCAGCAGCGCGTACGACGGCGCCGGCCACCCGAGCGCCGCGCCGATGGCCGTCGAGACCGTCCCGTCGATCCCGGCCACACCCCGGTTCGACCGCACGACGAGACCCGGTCGCGGCGAGGCCGCCAGCGCGACGTCGCGGACCGGGTTCGACGAGCCCACCACCAGCTGGGCCCCGTCGGGCAGCGCGGCGACGAGGGCCCGGGCCAGCCGCAGTCCCACCGGCACCCGGCCGGAGCCGGAGCTCCGGTCGATCGGTGCCACCGCCAGCGCCCGGCCGAGCGCGGACGCGGCCGCCGCGTCGGCGGCGTGCCAGCGGCGCAGCCACGCCGGGTCGGGACGCAGGGCCGGCAGCGCGCCGACCCCCCGGACCGTGCCCGCGACGTCCGTCCACTCCGGCCCGCCGGCGTCGGCCAGCGCGTAGACGGCGACGGACGGGTCCGCGAGCAGCCGGGCGACCGCGCGGTGCAGCGTCGGGCGGCCCGCGACGACGACCTGCGCCGGCCGCAGCGCCGGGGAGTCCAGCAGCCAGGGTCCGGCCGCCAGCGCGTACGGCCATGCCGCCGACGAGGGCTCGGCCACGACGGGCACGCCGGCGGCGGCCAGCGGCGGCGCGCCCGGGCCGGCGATCACGAGGGTGTCGGCCGCGGGGTCCAGCGGCAGCGCCGGCACGGACGGGGACGGGGCGGGCGCGACCGTCCATGGCCGCCCGTCCGGCCGGCCCGGCGGCGGCTCGTCCCCCGCAGCGCCGGCACTGCCCGCAACGCCGGAGTCATCGGCCACGCCCGGCACCAGCGGCTCCCCGAACGGCAGGTTCACCTGCACCGGTCCCTGACCGCCCCCGCCCCACCCGCTCGCGACGGCCAGCGCCCGCGCGAGCGCCGCCCGGCACTGCGCCTCGGTCCCCCCCACCGCCGGGACCGGCCGCACGGCACCCCCGAACAGCCCCGGCTGCACGATCGTCTGGCTCGCCCCCGTCCCGATCAGCTCCGGCGGCCGGTCGGCGGTCAGCGCGACCAGCGGCACGCCAGCGTGCGCGGCCTCCAGCACGGCGGGGTGCAGGTTCGCTGCCGCCGTGCCGGACGTGGTGCACACCGGCACCGGCCGCCCGCCGGCGACGGCCAGCCCGAGCGCCAGGAACCCCGCCGTCCGCTCGTCGATCCGCACGTGCAGGCGCAGCCGTCCGGCCGCGTCCGCCGCGTGCAGGGCGAACGCCAGCGGCGCGTTGCGCGAGCCGGGACACAGCACCGCGTCCGCGACGCCGCCCCGCACCAGCTCGTCGACGACCAGCCGGGCGACGCCGGTCGCCGTCAGCACCACCGCTCCACCCGCATGCCGGCCATCCTTCCGCGCCGTCAACCGACCGGGTGACGGGCCATGACCCGGTCAGCCCCGGTTCATTCCCCGTTCATACCGGACACTAACCTGCGGCGATGCTGCAACGGGGGGAACCGCGTACAGGCGGCAGGGCGGGGCCGTCCGTCCACGAGGCGGAGGCGCCGGCGGCCTGGCACGGGCTGTGCGTCTTCGTCGTCCCCGAGCGCTCGGCGGCGCTGATGGACGAGGTCGTCAAGGGCATCGAGCGCGGCCTGGAGATCCTCGCCGTCGTCCCGCTCGACGCCCGCGCCCGGGCGGCCGTCGCCGCGCGCCTGCCCCCCGGCCGGCCCGCCCTCCCGACCCGCCGCCCGGCGGGTGACCCGCACTCCCTCGTCATCGCCTGCGACGTCATGACGGCGCCGGGGCTCCCGACGGCCTCGCTGGGAACCGACGCCCGCGTCGCCGCGGTCGCCGACTACACGACCAAGCGCGTCCTTGGCCACCTCCCGCCCGCGGACGCGCACGAGGTCGTCCGGCACACGGTCGGCCCCCAGCAGGCGCTCGACCTCGTCGAGCTGCTCGACGACCCGCCCCTGCAGTCGCGGCTGCTCGTCTCGGTCCACGAGCTCGGCCGGGCGTGCGCGATGCCGTTCCCCGTCGTCGCGACGCTCGGCGGCGACTCGCCCGGGTTCCGCTCGCGCGTCGGGGTCGTCGACCACCCCCGCCACGGCCGGTCCGTCTGCAAGATCTTCCGCCCGGGCGCGGCCGCGGCCTTCCGTCGCGAGCTGCACGCCCGCGTCGCCCTCGCCGACCAGCCCCTCACCCCCCGCCTGCTCGAGCACGGGCCGAACTGGCTGCTCACCCCCGTCTACGGCGACGACGGCAGCCACCGACTCCGGCGCCTGCCCGGGTTCCCCGACATGCACCAGCTGCGCCCGGAGGCGACGCGCGCCCTCGCGCGGTACGTGCGCGTCCTGCACGAGCGGGGACTGTTCGTGCTCGACCTCTCCCCGCACAACCTCGTGACCGACCCCGACGCCGGGCTCAAGGTCCTCGACCTGGAGTTCGTCCATCCCTACGCCGCGTTCGGACCCGTGCCGCCCGCCGCCGGCGCCTGGAGCTACCGCGGGGTCCCCGCCGCGCTGCGTACCATCGACCTGCCGGTCCTCCCGCTGACGCGCGGCGTGGGCAACTCGGTGTTCCATCCCGCGATCGCCGGGCTGCCCGTCGAGCGGCTGTTGGACGGCCCCCGCCGCGGCGACGGCGTCCGGCGGGCGACGACACAGGTGGGCTGGTGGCTGACGACCGCGACGATCGGACGCGTCCACGCCGCCGTACGCCGCCGCGCCCGGTGACCCGCGCCGAACCCAGGCCGAAGCCCCCCGAGGCGGCGCCGGCCCCCTCGTTGACCGCGCGTGCGGTGCGGGGGTTCGTCTGGGCGTTCACGGGCTCGGCCGGCCAGGCCGTCCTGCAGATCGCTGCGACGATCGTGCTCGCGCGCCTGCTGACCCCGGCCCAGTTCGGGTCCGTCGCGGCCGCGCTGCTGGTGGTCGGGCTCGCGCAGCTGGTCACCCAGCTCGGCGTCTCGGCGGCGCTGGTGCACCGCGGCGAGCTGACCGACGCCGACGTCGCCGCCGCGTTCTGGTTCTCCACGCTCATCGCGCTGGCCATCGCCGCCGGGCTCGCCACTGGCCGCGCCGGTCCTGGACCCGCTGGTCGGGCTCCCCCGCGACTCCCTGCTGCTCCCCCTCCTCGCGCCGGCCCTGCTGCTCGCGGGCGTCGCGGCCGTCCCGCTCGGCCTGCTGCAGCGGCGGCTGCGGTTCCGGGCGCTGACCGTCGTCGACCTGCTCGCCGCCGGCCCCGCGACGATCGGGGTGAGCGTCGCCCTCGCGCTCGCCGGGTTCGGGCCCTACGCCCTGGCCTGGGCCGAGAACGTCGCCGCCCTGGTCACGGCCGTCGGCTACGCGGCGGCGGCCCGGCCCGCCGTGCGGCCGCCGTCGCCCGCCGCCGCCTGGGCGCGCCTGCGGCCGATGCTGCGCTTCGGCTCGGGCTACTCGCTGACGCAGGCCGGCAACTGGCTCGCGCAGAACGCCGACAACCTCGTCGTCGCGAACGTCCTCGGCGCGGCCCCGCTGGGCGTCTACACGCGGGCGTACAACCTGCTGTCCGAGCCCGCGGCCGTCATCGGCGGCGCAGCGGACAAGGTCCTGTTCCCGGCCATGGCCCGCGTCCGCGACGACGGCGCGCGGCTGCGCAACGCCTACGTCCGGTCGGCGTCGCTGGTCGCGCTGGCGACCGTCCCGGCGGCGGTGCTGCTGTGCGTCCTCGCCCCCGAGGTGGTGCACGTCCTGCTCGGGCCGCAGTGGGACGCGGTGGTCCTGCCGCTGCGGGTGTTCGCGATCGTCCTGCTCCCCCGCACGACGTACAAGATCTCGACGTCACTGACGCGCGCGACCGGGGCCGTCTACCGGGCGGCGTGGCGGCAGTGGCTATACGCGGCCGAGGTCGTCGTGTTCTGCTCGGTCGGGGCGCGCGTCGCCGGCGTGGACGGGGTCGCGATCGGCGCGTCCGTCGCGATCGTCGCCCACTTCCTCGTGATGCTGCGGTTCTCCGCGCGGGTCTCGGCCGGGCTCGCCGGCGCGACCCTGCGGATGTACGGCAAGCACCTGCCGGCCCTCGGCGCGACCGTGCTCGCCACGGTCGGTGCGGCGGCGGTCGTGCGCCCGTACGGGTCCGACGTCCTGACCCTCGCGGCGGGCACGCTGGCGGCGGCCGCGGCGGCGGGGGCCGTGCTGCTGCTCCTGCAGGAGCTGTTCGTCGACGAGCTGGGCGTCCTCAGAGGCGCTCGACGGTGACGTCCATCGCCCCGTCGTTGTTGCCGTAGAAGCCCCACGTGTCGTTCGGGTACGCGTAGAGGTAGCCCGGCCGCGCGACGTGGATCACCCGCTCCGCGCCGAGCCCGAACTGGTGGTCGCGGTGGACCGGCCGGCCGCGGACGTCGACGACCTCGTTGCTGACGACGCCGACCAGCGACAGCCACGGATGGCCCGGGTTGCGCCGGGTGCCCGGCAGGGTCGCGTCGGGGTTGCCGAGGAGCTGCCGCAGCCGCCGCTGGGCGGCGTCGGCCAGGCCGGTGACCTCGCGCCCGCCCGGCCCCCGCAGCCCGCGGACGCCGTCGGGGCCGCCGCCGTCGCCCGCGCTGCGCCAGTGCCCGCGGGCCCGCACGCGGTAGTCGCCGCGCTCGAGCCAGAGCCCGGTGGCGGTCCAGGCCGCGTCGGCCCGCACGACCGCGCTCGCCGTGGCGCCGGGCGCCGCGAGGGTCGTCGTGGGCCGGTAGTCGCTGCGAGCAAGCTGCAGCGCGTACGCCGACCCGTGCACGTCCGGGTGGCGGCGGGCCCGGTCGACGGGCGGGGTCGCCCGCGGCCGCGGCTGGTAGAGGATCTCGCCGACCGATCCCCGCGGTCCGGTCGCCAGCCCGTGCGGGCGGGCCGTGCGGTCGGGGTCGAAGTCGGGGATGAGCCCGGGGTCGAACTTCAGCCCCACGGCGTTGCTCGCCTCGTTCATCATCCACTCGAGCGCGACGTCCGACAGGCCCTTCTCGGGGTGGCCGCCGCCGACGTCGCAGTGGTCGCCGGGGAACCACAGCTGCTTGACGTCCTGGGCGGGCGAGCAGTCCTGCCACAGCGTCGGGCGGAAGGGGCTGCGCATCTCGTCGAGCGACACGGCGTGCCGCGCGAACGGCACCCGCTCGTCCAGCCGGACGTCGAGGAACGCGTAGCGCGACCGCGACCCGCGCAGGCCCGGCAGCGCGACGTAGTCGGGCACGCCGAGCGCACCCACGGTGTCCCACACGCCGATGAAGTCGATCGGCAGGTCCGTGTCCGTCGGCCGGTACGCGAGCCGGATCCCGCGGACCTCCTCGTGGCGGCGGTACGCCCCGTAGGCCCGGCGGACCGCCTCGTCCAGCTGCGTGGCCGTGAGACCGCAGCCGGCGACGATGCCGACGCGCCCGATCATCCCGGCCAGGCTGCGCGCGACGTAGGCGCCGCGGCTGAACCCGAACAGCGCGATCCGGTCCCCCGGCCGGTACGTGCGCGCCACGAACGCGTAGCCGTCGCGCACGAGCCCCGGCAGGTCCCCGCCGGTGGCGCCGTCGTGCACGCGCGACCACGGGCCGCCGGCGGAGCCGACGCCGCGGACGTAGTGCAGCTGGTCGGCCGGCTCGGGCAGCAGGATGGCGCTCCGCAGCCGGCTGACGTTGCTGAGCTGGGAGTCCGCCTGTTCGGCGACGTTCTGCCACGTGCCGTCGCAGCACACCACGAGATGACGCATGTGATAGAGGAGACCCCACGCACACGCCCGGATACAGCTAGCGACGGGGCTACAAAACCCTATCCACCAGGCTCGATCTCGCCGTCGGCCTCGGCCCGGCTGCTGGTCCGCACGGTCCGCGCCAGGTCGCGCCCGAACGTCACGTCCAGGCGCTCGGACACCGCGAGCTCCAGCACGGCGAGCATCGCCTCGCCCGAGATGCGGCGCAGCTCGGTGATCGTCTCGTACACGCGGGGCCAGCCCTCCGACGGCCGGCCGGACGAGTCGAACGGCTGCCACACCTCGCCGAGGAACAGCTCGACGTAGGTCTTCGCGATGCCGTCCGCGTGCTTGCGCAGCCCCTCGACGACGTCGAGCGCGCGGTCGAGCGGGATCCCGAGCCCGTGCAGGTCGGCGGCCGCGCCCATGAGCCGCGGGCTGATCTCCTCGTACTGGTCCTGCCCGAGCTCGCGCAGGAGACCCATCTTCTGCGCGCGCTTGAGCAGGCCGCCGTCGGCGCCCGCGAACCGCTCGCCCAGCTCCGCGGCGCTGACGATCTGGCGCTCGTCGGCCGCGAACATCCCGCGCACGGTCCGGATGAACGCCACGACCTGCTCGGTCGCTCCGCCGGTCGTGTCGAGCAGCTTCTTGATCGTGTCGAGCTTGACGCCCTCGCCCTGCAGCTCCTTGATCAGCTCCAGGCGGGCCTCGTGGTCGGCGCCGTAGTAGCCGGTCCGCGCCTTGACCTGCGGCGGAGGAAGCAGCCCCCGCGCCTGGTACGCCCGGATGTTGCGCACGGTCACGCCGGTCGCGTGTGCCAGCTCGTCGATGGTACGCCATGTGCCATCAACTGCATCGTGACTCATGTGACACACCATAACACGATCATTCCCGTTGTTATGTGACATCAAACCGTGCAAGCTTGATGTCATGTTCAGAGCCCTGACGGCGCTCACGACGCCGCTGCTCCCCGAGGACTACCTGGCCCTCGTCGACCCCCTCTGGTCGACGAGCGAGCTGCGCGGCCGCGTCGTCGACGTGCAGCGGGAGACGGAGCGGGCGACGACGCTGACGATCCGCCCCGGCCGCCGCTGGACGGGCCACCGCGCCGGCCAGTACGTCCGCGTCGGGGTCGACGTCGACGGTGTGCGGCACTGGCGGTCCTACTCGCTCACGAGCACCCCGGACGAGCCCGACCTGCGGATCACCGTGCAGGCGCAGCCCGGCGGCAGTCGTCTCGCCCCGGCTCGCGCACGCGACGGCCCCGGGCACTGTCGTGCGGCTGGAGCCGGCCACAGGCGGGTTCGTGCTGCCGACGGCGGCGGCGCCGCGCCTGCTGTTCGTCACCGCCGGGAGCGGGATCACCCCGGTGATCGGGATGCTGCGGACGCTCGCTGCCCGCGGCCCGCTGCCCGACGTCGTCCTCGTGCACTCGGCGCCGACGCGCGCGGACGTGCTCTTCGACGACGAGCTGCGGGCCCTGCCGGTCGCGCTGCAGGTGCGGCACACCCGCGTCGACGGCCGGCTCGACCTGTCCTCGCTCGACGTCGACGGCCGCGAGATCTACGCCTGCGGGCCGGAGTCGCTGCTCGACGCGGCGGAGGCCCGGTGGGGCGGCTCGGGACGGTTGCACGTGGAGCGGTTCACCCCGCCGGCGCGCAGCGCCGGCGGGGCGGGCGGGACGGTCGCCTTCGGCGCCACCGCGGTCGACGTCGACCCCGGCGCGAGCCTGCTGGAGGCGGGCGAGGCCGCCGGCGTGCTCCTGCCCAGCGGGTGCCGGATGGGCATCTGCTTCGGCTGCGTCCTGCCCCTGCGTGACGGCCAGGTGCGCGACCTGCGCACCGGCGAGGTCCACGGCGAGCCCGGCGACCTCGTCCAGACCTGCATCTCCGGGGCCAGCGGCCCCGCCCACCTCGAGACGGGAGCCACCCGATGACCGCCCTACAGATCGACACCGTCCGGCCCGACACCCTGCCCCCCGCCGACGCGCCCACCGGGACGCCGCGGCCGCCGCTGCGGATCGTGCCCTCGACGCCGGCGCCCGAGGCGTCCGGTCTCTCTCCCGAGCAGGTCCAGGACCTGGGCCGGCGGCTGGACGCGATCCGGGAGCGGATCGTCGCCGACCGCGGCGAGCGCGACGCGGCCTACATCCACCGCGTCATCCGGACCCAGCGCCGGCTGGAGATCGGCGGCCGCGCGCTGCTGTTCGCCGGCGTCCTCCCGCCCGCCTGGGTCGCGGGCACGGCGATGCTGTCCGTCTCCAAGATCCTCGAGAACATGGAGCTCGGCCACAACGTCCTGCACGGCCAGTGGGACTGGATGCGCGACCCGAAGATCCACTCCACGACGTGGGAGTGGGACACGATGAGCACGGCCGAGGGCTGGCAGCGCACGCACAACTACCAGCACCACACCTACACCAACGTCGTCGGCAAGGACCGCGACATCGGCTACGGCATCCTGCGGGTCTCGCGCGAGCAGCGCTGGCGCCCCTACTACCTGGGCAACCCGCTGTGGAACGCGCTGCTCGCGCTGTTCTTCGAGTGGGGGGTGGCGTTCCACGACCTCGAGGTGGAGAAGGTCGCCTCCGGGGAGAAGGACCGGCGGACGCTCTGGCGGCAGGTCAAGGGCATGGGGCGCAAGATGCTGCGCCAGGTCGCGAAGGACTACGTCGTCTTCCCGGCGCTCGCGGGCCCGTTCTTCCTGCCCGTGCTGGCCGGCAACGCCACGGCGAACCTGGTGCGCAACCTCTGGTCGCACGCGGTGATCTTCTGCGGGCACTTCCCCGAGGGGGCGCTGCTGTTCGAGGAGGACCAGCTGGAGGGCGAGTCGCGCGGGCAGTGGTACGTGCGGCAGCTGCTGGGCTCGGCCAACCTGACCGGCGGGCCGCTGTTCCACCTGCTGACGGGCAACCTGAGCTTCCAGATCGAGCACCACCTGTTCCCCGACCTGCCGAGCAACCGGTACGCGGAGATTGCGCCGGAGATCCGGGAGCTGTGCGCGGAGTACGGCCTGGAGTACACGAGCGGTCCGCTGTGGAAGCAGTACGGGCAGGTGCTGGCGAAGCTGGCGCGCCTGGCGCTCCCGTAACGGGCCGCGCTCGGCCGTCAGAGGCCACGCTCCTACCTAACGAACGGCACTTTCGTGAGCACCTATGTGACGAAAGTGCCGTTCGTTAGGTAGGGCGACGATCGAGAGCTGGGCGTCGCGATCGCCCGGACCGGTGGCCGAGGACGTCGCCTGGCCTCCCGATGATGGGCACGCAGCTCCCGCAGCACCTCGTCCGCGTGCAGGGTGAGACGACTCGGCGCATGGGCCAGCACCGAGATGCCCCTGCCCGTCAAGGTCGAGCGGCGGAGCAGCGTCGCCTCGTAGTCCTTCGGGTCGAGATGCCATTCGCGGGAGTCCAGTTCCCACGCGAGCGCGACGTCGTCGAACCACGCGTCGGGCACCGCGACGAACTCGCCCGTGCGGGCGTCCACCACCGTGGGGTTCCACATCGGGGCCGGCAGCCCGCTGCGCCGGACCAGCTCCCGGGCCTTGGCCTCGGCAACCGACCGCACGCCGTCGCCGACCTCGGCCAGCACCGCGCGCGGCAGCTTCGTGTGACGTTGCGCGCCGAGACGCAGTTCCTCCGCCAACTGCCCGGGCGTGCAGCGACCCCGTTGGACGACCTCGGCGAGCGCCGAGCGCACCTGGTCGCGGTCCCTGATCATGCGACAGTGGTCGAGCACGGCTCTGGCCAGCGGTGCGATCGGCCAGCGTCCCGGCTCGGGCTCGGGCATCCGATCGGTACGGATGACCGTCACCAGGCCGTACCCGGCGCGCCGCCGGTCGGCCGGGACCAGGATCGGGACCGGACCGTGCGACCGCGGCAGTCGGTCCATGCCGTGCAGCTCCAGCGCGTCCAACCCGGTGATCACGGTGCCGGCGCCGCCGTGGAGCAGGCCTCCGAGACGGCGGTCGTCACGGGTCGGCGACCCGTTGTGCAGCAGGACGATCCCCGGGCACAAGGACCGCCACGGGCCGCCGGCCCGGCACCGATAGGAGATCACGTAGCGACTGAGGCCGAGCTCCTCCAGCTCGCGGGTGCGGACGACACGGCGTCCGAAGTGCGAGGCGAGATCGGCGGGCAGGTGGGCGGTGAGTCGTCGAGGCATGCCCGCACCGTGTGCCACGACCGTGCCGCTCCGCAGACGATTGAGCAAACTCACCCGCTTTCTTGCTAACGAACGGCACTCTCGTGAGCACCTATGTGACGAAAGTGCCGTTCGTTAGCTCAGTACCCTGGATGACGCCATGAGCGCGACCCTCCAGGCCACCTCCCTCGCCGCCGGCCACGGCACCCGCCTCCTGTTCTCCGATCTCGACCTCGTCGTCGCGCCCGGCGACGTCGTCGGGCTCGTCGGCGTCAACGGCGCCGGCAAGTCGACGCTGCTGCGCCTGCTCGCCGGCGAGGACCGCCCCGAGGACGGCACTGTCGCCGTCAGCCCGCCGGACGCCACGGTCGGGCACCTCCCGCAGGAGCCCGACCGCCGCCCCGGCGAGACCGTCACCGCGTTCCTGGCGCGGCGCACCGGCGTCACGACCGCGCAGGAGGCGATGGACGCTGCCGCCGCGGCGCTGGCACAGGACCCCGACGCGTCCGATGCCTACTCCGGCGCGCTGGAGCGCTGGCTCGCCCTCGGCGGCGCCGACCTCGACGAGCGCGCGGGCGAGGTCGCCGCCGACGTCGGGCTCGGCGTCGACCTGGACACACCCATGACGGCCCTCTCCGGCGGCCAGGCCGCCCGCGCCGGGCTCGCCGCGCTGCTGCTCTCCCGGTTCGACGTCCTGCTGCTCGACGAGCCCACCAACGACCTCGACCTCGACGGCCTCGATCGGCTGGAGAAGTTCGTGCTGGGGCTGCGGAGCCCGGCCGTGATCGTCAGCCACGACCGCGAGTTCCTCGCGCGCACGACGAACCGGGTCGTCGAGCTGGACCTGCACCAGCACCGGGTCGGGATCTACGACGGCGGCTACGAGTCCTACCTCGTCGAGCGCGAGGTCGCCCGCGGGCACGCCCGCGAGGCCTACGAGGAGTACGACGACAAGCTCTCCACGCTGAAGGACCGTGCGGTCATGCAGCGCAACTGGATGGCGCAGGGCGTGCGCAACGCCCGGCGCAAGAGCAAGGACAACGACAAGATCGGGCGCAAGTTCCGCGCCGAGGCCAGCGAGAAGCAGGCCGCGAAGGCCCGTCAGACGCAGCGCGCGATCGAGCGCCTTGACGCCGTCGAGGAGCCCCGCAAGGAGTGGGAGCTGCGGATGACGATCGCCGCGGCCCCGCGCTCTGGCGCCGTCGTGGCGTCGGCCTCCGGCGCTGTCGTGCGCCGGGGCGGGTTCACGCTCGGGCCGGTCGACGCGCAGGTCGACTGGGCCGACCGGATCGCCGTCACCGGTGCGAACGGGTCAGGCAAGTCGACGCTCCTTGGCGTGCTGCTCGGCCGCATCCCGGTCGACGAGGGCAGCGCCGGCCTGGGCTCGGGCGTGCGCGTCGGGGAGATCGACCAGGCCAGGGGCCTGTTCCTGGGGCCGGAGCCGCTGGCGCGGGCGTTCGGCGACGCCGTGCGGAGCGGAAGCGGAGCGCGCATCGGCACAGCTGCGGAGTGGAGCGAGTCGGACGTCCGGACGCTGCTCGCGAAGTTCGGGCTGGCTGCCGCGCACGCAACCCGCCCGGCGACGTCGTTGTCGCCGGGCGAGCGCACCCGGGCAGCGCTCGCACTGCTCCAGGCGCGTGAGGTGAACCTGCTGGTGCTCGACGAGCCGACCAACCACCTCGACCTGTCCGCGATCGAACAGCTCGAGGAGGCCCTCGACTCCTTCGGGGGGACGGTGCTGCTGGTCACCCACGACCGGCGGATGCTCGACACCGTCCGCACCACGCGGCACTGGACGGTCGACGCCGGCCGGCTCACCGAGCGCTGAGCAGGCGGTCGGTCAGGGTCAGGGGGTCAGGGCTGGGGCGGCACGTCGGGCTGCGACCCGATGGCGAAGCGCAGCTCCTGCTCGCCGTCGCCGTTCGCGACGGTCTGCACGTCGAGCACCTTGTCGTCGAGGACCTGGGCGGCCGCGGGCTCCAGGAACACCGTGACGCCGTCGCCCGCCAGCACGACGTCCTCCTGCTCGGGGTTGCCGACGAGGGCGAGCTGCAGGCCCTGCTCGGAGCTGGGCGCTGTGATGCGCAGGCCGCCGCCGTCGGGCAGCTGCGCGTTCGTCGCCAGGGTGCCGATGGCAGCCGCTGCTTCTTCCGTGATGGCCAACATAGGCGTCCACGGTAGGGGCGCCGCGGAGCCGCCGCAGCGTGGGACGTCACCCCGTCCACGTGGCGGCGACCACATCGGCGACGGCCCGGCCCTGCGCCCGGCCCGCGTACGCCGCCGGCGCCCGCCGCGCCGGGTCGAGCACGTTGCGCCCGATCGCGGCCAGCGCCGCGGGGTCGGGCTGGACGAGGGTGACGGCGGCCCCGCCCGCGCGCAACCGCTCGACCTGCGGCGCCACGGCTTCCAGGGGGCCGATCCCGGCGACGAGCGGGGCGATGACGACGACCCGGTCCGCGCCGGCCGCGAGGTCCGCGTTCGCGACCGAGCGGACGCCGCCGTCCATGTAGCGGCGGCCGGCGATCGTCACCGGCGGCCAGACGCCGGGTACCGCGCAGCTCGCGGCGACCGCGTCGACGAGCGGCACCCCGCTGTTCCGGTCGAAGATCCGCGACCGCCCGTCCGCCGTGTCGACGGCGACGAGCCGCAGGTCGCGGTCGGGCCACTCGTGCACCGGCAGGCGCCCGGCCAGCACCGCCCGGCGCGCCTCCTCCGGCACCCGCGACGCCCGCAGCGCGGCCCGGCCGATGCGCGCCCGCACGCGGTCGTCGCCGGGCCGGCCGAGTACGGCCGCCAGGCCGAGCCGGAGCCAGACGGCCGGGCCGAACGCCGCCGGGATCTCCCCGTCGGGCGGGGCGAGCTGGGCCGACCACCGCCCGCGGACGTCGACGCCGGTCGCGACCTGCGCGCCGACGACCGAGCCAGCGGACGTCCCGACGACGGTGTCGGCGCCGGTCAGGTCGACGCCGCGCTCGGCGAGCCCCAGCAGCACGCCCAGCTCCCAGGCGATGCCGGTGACCCCGCCGCCACCCAGTACGAGCGCGCTCGTCACCGGCGCAGGCCCAACGCCCTCGCCGCGACCTGCGCGAGGTGGACCGGCTCGCGCGTGCCGGCCTGGCGCAGCTGGGTGCGGCAGGAGAACCCGTCGGCCAGTACGGCGACGTCCGGGTCGGCCGCGCGGACCGCCGGCAGCAGCACCCGCTCCGCGCACGCCATCGAGACCTCGTAGTGCCCGGCCTCGAAGCCGAAGTTGCCGGCCAGCCCGCAGCAGCCCGAGTCGAGCACCTGCGCGTCGACGCCCAGCGCGGCCATCGCCGCCGTGTCGGCGTCGGTGCCCAGCTCGGCGTGCTGGTGGCAGTGGACCTGCACCAGCGCGCGCCCGCCGGGCTCGACGACGGCCGCGCGCAGCTCGTCGGCGTGCGTGGCGAGGACCTCCGCGAACGTGCGGACGCCCGCCTCCAGGTGGCCGACGAGCGGGTGGCTGGGCAGCAGCTCGGCCGCGTCGGCCCGCAGCGCGGCCGTGCAGGACGGCTCCAGCCCGACGACGGGGACGCCGGCGGCGAGCCACGGCCCGATGACGGCCAGGCTGCGGCGCAGCACCCGGCGGGCGGCGTCGAGCTGGCCGGTGGTGATCCAGGTCAGGCCGCAGCAGACGTCTCGGGGCGGGAGCTCGACGGCGTACCCGAGGCGTTCCAGCACGGCGACGGCGTCCGCAATGACCTGCGGGTCGAACGCGACGGAGAACGTGTCGGGCCACAGCAGGACCCGCGGCCGCTCGTCCCCGGCCGGCCCGTCCCCGGCCCGGTTCAGGGAGGCCACCTGCTCGCCCGCTGCGGGCCCGAGGGCGGCTGTGCCGAACCTCGGGGCCACGGCGAACGGCGGGATCGACCGCTCCGGCGCCACCCCGGCCACCCGCTTCGCGAGCCCGGCCAGCGGGCCCCGCGACAGCGCGTTCAGCGCGCGGACCGCGGGCGGCGGCAGCCGGCGGACCAGGCGCAGCCAGCGCGGCAGCGCGCCCAGGCTGTAGTGCGTGCGAGGCCGCAGCCTGCCCCGGTAGCGCTGGGCCAGCCACTCGGTCTTGTACGCCGCCATGTCGACGCCGACGGGGCAGTCGCGCTTGCAGCCCTTGCACGACAGGCACAGGTCGAGCGCGTCGGCGACCTCGGGCGCGTCCCAGCCGCCCGTGACGACGTCGCCCGCGGCCATCTCGAACAGCAGCCGCGCGCGCCCGCGCGTCGAGTGCTGCTCCTCGCCGGTCGCCCGGTAGCTCGGGCACATGACGCCGCCGCTGTCGGTGACGCAGCGCCCGACGCCGAGACAGCGGCGCGTTGCGCGGGTGAACGAGCCGCGGTCGGCGGCGAAGGCCAGCTCGGGGGCGTCGCGCAGGGTCGGCATCCCGACGAACACGCGCAGGTCCTCGTCCATCCGCGCGGGCTCGACGACGCGGTCGGGGTTCATCCGGCCGTCCGGGTCCCAGACCGCCTTGAACGCCCCGAAGGTGCCGATGATCTCCGGCGGGTACATCCGGGGCAGCAGCTCGGCACGCGCGACGCCGTCGCCGTGCTCGCCCGAGAGCGACCCGCCGTGCGCGACGACGAGGTCCGCCGCGTCGGTCATGAAGGCCCGGAAGTTCGCGATCCCGGCCGGCGAGAGCAGGTCGAAGTCGATCCGCACGTGCAGGCAGCCGTCGCCGAAGTGCCCGTAGTACGCCCCCCGGCGGCCGTGCCGCGCCAGCAGCGCGTCGAACTTCCGCAGGTAGGAGCCGAAGCGCTCGGGCGGGACCGCGGCGTCCTCCCAGCCCGGCCACGCCTCGCCGCCGTCGGGTGAGCGCGTGAGCAGGCCGGCGCCGTCCTCGCGGATGCGCCACAGCGCGCGCTGCTGCACGGGGTCGCCGACGACGATCCCGGCCGCGTCCGGCACCGCGGCGACGACGGCGTGCGCCGCGGCCTCCGCCTCGGCGCGGGTGGCACCCCCGGTCTCGACGTAGAGCCAGCCGCCGCCCGCCGGCAGCGCCCGCGACGCCGTCTCGTGCGGGCGGGCCGCGCGCAACGCGGCGATGAGCCCCGCGTCCATGCCCTCGATCGTCAGCGGGGCCAGTGCGCGGACCGGCATGACGTGGTCGGCGGCGACGTAGGCGTCCGGGAACCCGAGGACGGCCAGCGCCCGCACCAGCGGCGACTCGACGAGCCGGACGGTCGCCTCCAGCAGCGTCGCGCACGTGCCCTCGGTGCCGACGAACGCCTTGGCGAGGTCGACCGCGCCGGGCAGCAGCCGGTCGAGGTTGTAGCCCGAGACGCGCCGGGTCAGCTCCGGGAAGGACTCCTTGATCGCGGTCGCGTGCCGCTCCCCCAGCGCGCGCAGGCCGTCGGGGATCGCGCCCGCGCCGCCGGCGTCCAGCGTGAGGCGCTCGCCGCGGTAGGTCAGGACGTCCACGGCCAGGGTGTTGTCGACGGTCTTGCCCCAGGCCACCGAGTGCGACCCGCACGCGTTGTTGCCGATCATCCCGCCGAGCGTGCAGCGGTCGTGGGTCGACGGGTCGGGGCCGAAGGTCAGCCCGTGCGGCCGGGCGGCGTCGCGGAGCCGGTCGAGCACGACGCCGGGCTGCACCCGTGCCGTCCGGGTGTCGGGGTCGATCTCGACGATGCGGTCGAGGCGGGAGAAGTCCAGCACGACGGCGGTGTTGACGGCCTGGCCCGCGATCGAGGTCCGCGCCCCGACCGGCAGCACCGGGACGGCCCGCTCGGCGCAGACGGCGAGCGCGGCGGCGACGTCGTCGGCGTCGGCGGGGGTGACGACGCCGATCGGCACCCGCCGGTAGTTCGACGCGTCGGCCGCCCACATCGCCCGCGCGGCGCTGTCGAAGCGCACCCCGCCGCGGACGGCCGCGCGCAGCGCGCGACCGAGCTCGCCGGCCTGCTCCGCGCCGGAACCGCCGCTCACGACGGCACCCGCACGCGCGGGGGGCCGCCGCGGCCCGGCCCGGCGCTTGGCCGGCCGGGGGTGTGGCCCGGCTTCTCCGCGAGGTGGGTCGGGATGCCGGCGATGTCGTCCTCCGTGGTGCTCGAACCTGTGGCGGCAGCCGCCGTCCATCGTGCCGGGAACGGCCGGTGGCGGCGCGCCGGGGTGGCGGCCCGGCGCGAGGCGCGGCCGGTGCGGTCGAGCCGGGCGGTCGAGCCGGGTGGCCGTGCCCGCCAGCACGCCCGACGGTGGCACGCGACGGCCGCGCGGGTCAACGCGCGAGGCGTCGCGGCCGCGGACCGGACCCGCCCCGACGCCCGACCGGAGCGCTCGCCGGCCACTGCGCTGGCCGGTCGGAACGCTCGCCGGCCACTGCACTGGCCCGGTCGGCGCTCGCCGGCCACTGCGCTCGCCGGTCGGAACGCTCGCCGGCCACTGCGCTCGCCGGTCGGCACACCGGTCGACGGCCCGGCGCACCGGTCGACGGCCCGGCGCACCGGTCGACAGCCCGGCGCACAGGGGACGGGACCCGAGGGCGGCCGGGGCCCGTCGTCGCCGGGCCGCGGCCTTCGTCGCGGCGTGCGGCCGACCCGACGTCGACGCCCTCAGCGGCGGGCCAGGCCGTTCAGGAGCAGGTCGGCCAGCGCGCGGTAGGCGGCGGCGTCCCCCAGCCCGGTCGCGGCGGCGACCTGCCGCTGCTGGATCCGGACCATCTCCGCGCTGACCAGGTCGGCGACGAACCCGGCCGGCACCGAGCGGAACTCCCCCGCGTCGACCCCGGCCTCGACGAGCTCCCGCACCCGCCGGGCCGCCGCGCGGGTGTTGCGCTCGTAGACCTCGGCCGCCGGCGCGAACGCGGCGACGTCGGCGAGGAAGGCCGGTGAGGCCGGCGCCAGCACGGTCGCGACCGCGCCGAGGTAGGCCTGCACCCGCGCGGCCGCGGCGGTGGGCGCCGCGGTCACCGCCGCCTCGACCCGCTCGGTCGCCCCGCGGAAGAAGTGGACGACGGCGGCCCGCACGAGCTGCTCCTTGCTCCCGGCCAGCGCGTAGAGCGTGCGCTTCGAGCAGTGCAGCCGGGCGGCGAGGTCGTCGAGCGTGAACGCGGCGAAGCCCTCCGCCAACAGCAGCGCCACCAGCCCGTCGAACAGCTCGGTGCGGCGGGTCATGGCGCGGGTCACGTGGCCACCCTAACGACGATGACGTACGGTACTGAAGTACCGTTTCCAGTACCGCATGGAGTTCGCCATGGCCGTCGACCGCCTCCTGCCGACCACCGAGGCCCGGGACCTGCTCGACCTGGTCCGCGACATCGCCGACCGCGAGCTGGCGCCGCGGGTCGACGAGCACGAACGCGCCGAGCGCTACCCCGAGGGCCTCTTCGCGACGCTGGGCGAGGCCGGCCTGCTCGGGTTGCCCTACCCCGAGGAGCTCGGCGGGGGCGGCCAGCCCTACGAGGTGTACCTGCAGGTCGTGGAGGAGCTGGCGATGCGCTGGGCCGCTGTGGCGGTCGCGGTCTCGGTGCACGGCCTCTCGTGCCACCCGGTGCACGCCTTCGGCACGAAGGCCCAGCAGGAGCGGTTCCTCCCCGCGATGCTCGCCGGCGAGCTGGTCGGGGCGTACTCGCTTTCGGAGCCGCAGGCCGGTTCCGACGCCGCCGCGCTGACCTGCCGGGCCGAGAAGGTCGAGTCCGGCTTCCGCATCACCGGGACCAAGGCGTGGATCACCCACGGCGGCCGCGCCGACGTCTACGCGCTCTTCGCGCGGACCGGGGAGGGCAGCCGTGGCGTGTCGTGCTTCCTCGCGCCGGGGCACGTCGAGGGGCTGACGTTCGGGCGGCCCGAGGAGAAGATGGGCCTGTCCGCTGTCCCGACGACGGCCGCGCACTTCGACGGCGCCGTCCTCGACGCCGACCGGCTGATCGGCGCCGAGGGACAGGGCCTGCAGATCGCGTTCTCGGCCCTGGACTCCGGGCGCCTGGGGATCGCCGCGGTCGCGACCGGGCTGGCCCAGGCCGCCCTGGACACGGCCGTCGGGTACGCCCGGGAGCGCAGCGCGTTCGGGCGCAAGATCATCGACCACGAGGGGCTGGCGTTCCTGCTCGCGGACATGGCCGCGGCCGTCGACTCGGCCAGGGCGACCTACCTCGACGCCGCCCGCCGACGCGACGCCGGCCGCCCGTACTCGCGTGCGGCATCGGTCGCGAAGCTGGTCGCGACGGACGCGGCGATGAAGGTCACGACCGACGCCGTGCAGGTGCTCGGCGGCTACGGCTACACCCGCGACTTCCCGGTCGAGCGGTACATGCGGGAAGCGAAGATCACCCAGATCTTCGAGGGCACCAACCAGATCCAGCGCCTGGTGATCAGCCGTTCGCTCTCCCGCTGACGGCCGCCGGACCTGACGAACGGCACTTTCGTGAGCACCTATGTGGCGAAAGTGCCGTTCGTGAGGTTGGGCGACCGGGCTCGCGCGCCCGTGCGATGAGTCCCCGCCGCCTCGCCGGTCCACCCCCCATGGAGCCGCCGCGCCTGCGCCCGCCGCCCCGCCGGTGGTCCGCGCCGTGACGGAGGACGAGCCGGGGCCGCGGTTCCGCCGCCGCGTCGTCACGATCCCGCCGGCCCACACCCTGCCCTTCGTGGCCGCGGACTGGGCCGACGCGCTGGTCACGATCACCCGCGGCGAGGTCGACCTGTGCTCCGCCATGGGCGCGCGGCGCCGCTTCGCCGCCGGCGCGATCCTGGTGCTCGCCGGCCTGTCGGTACAGGCCCTGCACAACCCCGGGCTCGAGGACGTCGTGCTGGTTGCGGTCTCGAGGGCGGCGGGCCCGGAAAGCGGATGAGGGGACCCGTGGCGCGGGGCTAGCGTGCGGGCATGCGCATCCGGGTGATCGACGCCTTCACCGACCGGCCCTTCGCCGGCAACCCCGCGGCCGTCGTGCTGCTCGACGGGCCGGAGTGGCCGGACGTCGCGTGGATGCAGGCCGTCGCGGCGGAGATGAACCTCGCCGAGACCGCGTTCGCGCTGCCGCAGGGCGAGGTCTGGGGCTTGCGCTGGTTCACCCCGGCCGTCGAGGTCGACCTGTGCGGCCACGCCACGCTCGCCACGACCCACGCCCTGCGCGCCGACGGCCTGCTCACGGGCCCGGTGCGGTTCGCGACCCGCTCGGGCGAGCTGCGGGCGGAGGCCGGCGACGACGGCACGATCACGCTCGACTTCCCCGTCGCGACGCTCACGCCTGCCGACGACACCGCCACGCCGGCCGCGGCGCTCGGCGTGCCGGTCGTGGCGGCCTGGACGACGGGCTCGCTCGGTGACCTCGTCGCCGAGGTCGCCGACGAGGCGACCGTGCGCGCCGTCGTGCCGGACGCGGCCGCCGTCGGCCGGCTGCCCTGCCGCGGCCTCGTGGTGACGGCGGCGGCCGACCCCGGGACCGGCATCGACTTCGTCTCCCGCTTCTTCGCGCCGTCCGTCGGGATCGTGGAGGATCCGGTCACCGGCAGCGCGCACACCGCGCTCGCGCCGCTCTGGTCGGGCCGGCTCGGCCGCGCCGAGCTGGTGGGGTTGCAGGCGTCGGCCCGCTCAGGGGTGGTCCGCACCCGCCTCGTCGGCGACCGCGTCCTGCTCACCGGTCACACCGTGATGACGCTCGACGCCACCCTGCAGACCTCCCCCCACCCGCGAGTCGGGGTCTGAGCCAGCCCGAGTCGCGCCCCTCGCCCGACCGAGCCCCGGCCCAGCACACAACTCAGGCCGGCCAAGACCCCGACTCGCGCACTGGCTTAGCACGCAACTCAGGCCGGCCCAGACCCCGACTCGCGCCCTGACCTAGCACGCAACTCAGGCCGGCCCAGACCCCGACTCGCGTCAGGAGCAGGACGCCGTCGCCGGGCTCGTCCCGCCGACCTGGCCGCCCGGCATGACGTCCCGGGCCATCTGCGTGATCGTCTCGCTCATGTAGGTGCCGTACTGCGACACCGATCCGTACGTCAGCAGCACGACGACGTAGCGGTCGCCCTGCACGTACCCGGTCGAGTTGTACGTCGACCCCGGCCCGAGCCCGGTCATCCAGCCCTGCTTGATCGCCCAGTCGTTGCTGGCCGACGGGATGCCGAAGTACTGGTCGGTGCCGTCCGACCCGACCCGCACGGTGTTCGCCATCGCCTTCGACAGCCACGGCCACACCGCCGGGTCCTTCTTGACCGCCGCATAGAAGTGGGCCAGGCCGTTCGCGGTGACCTTGGTCTCGCCCCACTGCCCGGTGTCGGCCGGCGGCGAACCCAGGTCGGCGATGCCGTAATGCGCGGCGAGGGCCGGGACGACGTCGTCGCCGTCGACGAGCCCGTACAGCGCGTCGGCGGCGTCGTCGTCCGACTGCGCCATCATCGTGTACGCGGTGGTCGCGGTCTGGCCGGTCATCTGGCCGGTGACGAGCAGGTCGGTCGCGATGAAGACCTTGACGACGCTCGCGGTGTTGTACGGGGCGTCGGCGTCGCCCGCCGCGTAGTACGCGCCGGTCTCGGTGTCCAGGACGGCGGCGGCCGCCTGCTGGACGCGCCCGGCCGCGTACGTGACGCCCGCCGCCAGGTCGGCGTTGACGGCGCACACGTTCGGCACCTGCACCACCGGCTTCGGCGGGGTCGTCGCGACGGGCGGCTTCGCCGTCGGGGTGGCGGCCCGGCTCTCGCGCAGGGTGGTGATCACCCGGGTCGCGAGGACGTGGCCGTCCTGCCTCGTGCCGATGACGCCGACGCTCGACCCCACCGCGAACGTGCCGCGCTGCGCGGGCGTGTGGCTGGTGCCGAACTTCGTGTCGGCGGTCAGCGCGACCGCGACCATCTCGCCGTCGTCGGAGGCCACCGTCCACGTGTCGCCGTCGATGGACGCGATGCGCCCGCGCACGGTCGGGGACCGGTGCCCCTTCGCCGTCGTCGCCGGCGTCGGGGCGGGGCCGTGCAGCCCGGCGGTCAGCGCGGTGTCGGCGACGACGGCGGCGGCCACGACCAGCACCACCAGCAGCCCGCGGCGCAGCCAGGCGGCCCGCCGCGGGCGGACCTCCGGTGACGGCTCGGCGCGGGGCGGCACGGCGGCGTCGTCTCCTCTGCGCCCGGCGCCCGGTCTCGGCGCGACTGGTGCCACAGCATGCCGGACGCGGATTCGGAAATGCTGTGCGGCCGGTTCGAGTTCCGTGAGCGGCGGCCCCGTCACATCCGGGCCGGCCCGCCCGTCAGGGGAGCGAAGACCCATCCGACACGGAGGAGACGGCGATGCCGGTGCAGGTGAACGCGATCATGCTGGCGGTGGAGGACCTGGCGCGGGCCAGGGCGTTCTACGTGGACGGCCTCGGCGGGACGCCCGAGCAGGACTACCCCAACTTCGTCCGGTTGAGCCTCGGGGGCGGCCCCGCCCTGGCGCTCTACCCGCGCGCGGACGCGGCCGCCGACGCCGGGGTGCCGGCCGACGGGTCGGGCTTCCGCGGCGTGTCGTTCCACCACTTCGTCGGCTCCAAGGAGGAGGTCGACGAGGTCGTCGCGACCGCCGTGACGGCCGGCGCGACGGTCGTGCGGCCGGCCGAGGCGGCCGGGTGGGGCTACTTCGGCTACGTCGCCGACCCCGACGGCTACCTCTGGAAGATCGCCGCCGGCGGCTGAGCCCTCACCCGGCCAGCGCGACGAACCGCTTCAGCTTGCCGGTCGAGGCGTGGCGCGGGATCTGCGGCACGGTGCGCACGGCGACCTCGGCGTACGGGAGGCCGTACCGCCCGAGCGCGGCGACGAGGGCCGACCCGACGGCGGCGGCGTCGGGCGTGCCCACCACGAGCACGTCGGCGCCCGCGGCCGTCTGGCGGACCTGGTACTCCGAGATCAGCGGGTCGGTCCCCAGGACGTAGCGGAACGCGCTCGCGGGGATCGTCACGTCGCCGTAGCGGAAGTCGTCGTCGCGGCGTCCGGCGATGTCGGCGACGCGGGGCATCGCGCTGCCGCACGGGCAGGGTCCGGGCAGCAGCGTGACGTCGTCGCCCAGGTCGTAGCGGACGAACGGGAATGCGCGCCCCGCGAGCCCGGTCGCCAGCGTCCGCACGGCCGGCTCGTCCGGGCCGACCGGGCGGCCGTCCGCGTCGACCCGCTCGAGGACGACCTCGTCGGCGCACACGTGCAGCCCGGCACCCTGCCCGCAGCCGACCGCCTGGACGCCGATCTCGGTCGAGCCCCACAGGTTGTGCACCGGCGCGCCCCACGCGGCGATGATCGCGTCGTGGTCCTCGCTGCTCAGCGGCTCGGAGTTGGTGCTGACGCGCTCGGGCCGGACGTCCAGCCGGCCGGCGAGCGCGGCCCGGGCGAGCCTGCCCACGACCGAGGCGTAGCCGACGAGCGTCGTGGGCCGCGCCGCCGCGACGGCCTCGCGGCACCTCGTCGAACGGCGCCGCCGCCGGCACGACGACCGTCGTGGTCGCCGCGTCGGTGGCGACGTCGAACAGGGGCGTGCTGGCGTGGGGCGGCTCGCCGGCCGCCAGCACCGCCAGCCGCTGCGGGCCGCGCGGCGCGCCGGTCGCGGCGCGCTCCGCCCGGACCTGCCAGCGCCACGCAAGGCAGGCGAGCGTGACGTACTGCTGCCAGTCCCACACGTACACCCCGCGCACCCCGCTGGAGCCGCCGGAGCTGAAGACCTGCAGGTCGCCGGGCGTGTAGGAGAACCAGCGCTGCCGGGCCAGCACGTCCTCGGCGCCGGCCCGGTCGATCCCGGGCACGGTGACGATGTCGTCCCAGCGCTCCTGGGCGTCCGCCTTTCGCATCGGCGGGATCCGCGCGAGGTCGTCGACCGTCGCGGTCGCCGGGTCGACGCCCGCCAGCCGCGCGGCGTGGAACGGCGAGCGCTCGCGCGCGTAGGCCAGCAGCGACCGCAGCCGCGCGGTCCGGTGGCGCTCGATGCGGTCGGCCGGCCAGTCCAGCCGGGCGACGTGGTCCTCCAGCGCGGCCCGGACGGCGTCGAGATGGGCCGCCCGCAGCCGCTCGTAGGCCGCCCGCGCCTGCCCGCCGGCGCTCACCCGGCCGGCGGCTGGTCGCCGGGCCGGACGTAGCCGCGACGCGCGGCCGACGCCGTGCGCAGGACGTCGACGAGCTCGGCCGAGGAGACCAGCTCGTGGGTGGCCACGGAGCGGGACGCCCCGCTGCTGCCGACGACGAGGGCGACCGCCGCCGCCGTCGTCGAGTCCGGCGCGGAGAAGACCGCCATGCCGTCGCGCTCGCCGAAGAGGTAGTCCAGCGAGTCGAGGTGCCCGCCCGCGTCCGCGATCGTGGCGGCCACGGCCGGGGCGCGGTCGGCCGGGTTGTCGACCAGCCGCGACCACGCTTCGGGCGTATAGGAGAAGAACGTCACGAACCGGGCCATGGCCGCTCCCATCGTCGGGCACGGCCACCGTAGGGCCCACCGTGGACCGGCGACCAGCCCCGTTGACCGGCCGTTGCGTCGACTTCCCCCGTGGCCGGCACGCGGTGACGATGGCGGGCGTGGTGATGGCAGTGGTGGAGCAGCTGGCGGACGGCCTGGGCATGAGCGTCGAGGAGGTCGAGGGGTTCGCGCGGGTCCGGTACGGCGCGGCCGCGTGGTCGAACGACCTGGCCGTCGCCGTGCGGATGGACCTCGACGGCCCGCACTGCGTCCGGTCGGTCCCGGCGACGTGGTGGCCCGGCAGCGACCCGGACGCCGGCAGCGGCGCGACGAGGATGCGCTGAGGCTCACCTGCGGTGCTGCTGCTGCCCGACGCGGTAGGCCTCGGCGAGCCATCCCCGGAACTCGTCGTCCACCTCGGCGGCCGAGGTCAGCCGGAAGGCGTGCACCACGTTGCGCGGCGAGTACGTCTCGACCCGGCGGAAGCGCGGGCTGTCGACCTGCCGGGCCAGCACCAGGTGCCCGTCGAGCCAGTGCCGGCGCGGAGTCAGCGCGGCGAAGCTCATGCGCACGTGCAGGGCGATGCGGGTCCGCTCGGCGAGCACCTCGACCGGTCCGTGGGCGCGGACGGCCTCGACGACGCGGTCGAACGCGGCCCGCACCTGCGGGTCCGAGCACGCGAAGTGGTCGTCCACCCGGCCGAGCGGGCGGCAGGTGTGGACCTGGCGGGCCGCGGCGAACGTCCGGTGGCACGCCGGGCACCGCCACAGCGCACCCGGCCCGACGCCCACGCGCCCAGTGTGCTCCCGCCCGCGCCCAGTCCGCGGCGGCCCGCCTGGTCCGCCGCGTCCTGCCTGGCCCGCCGCGTCCTGCCTGGCCGCCGCGTCCTGCCTGGCCGCCGCGTCCCGCCTGGCCCGCCGCGTCCTGCCTGGCCCGCTGATGGGACCGCGCCGCCCGATCGGGCCGCGACCGCAGGGCGACGGGTCAGGGGCGGTGGGCGCGCCGGTCAGGCGCGCCTGGCCGGCGGTACGGCGCCGTCGACGGGCCTGCGCGGAGCCGGGACGACCGGCGGGGGCGCGTCGGGATCCGCCCGGGCGCCGAAGTAGTCACCGCCCTTGCGGGCCGGGTCGTCGGTGCCCCACGCGCGCTTCTGCGGCAGCCGCTGCATGCGCGGGATGTGCTTGCGGCAGTGGATGTAGGCCTCGGCCACCTCCACGACGACCCACCGCTCCGCCCGCCGCCCGGCCGCCGGGTCCGGCGTCGCCGCCACCGGGTACCGGGCGGCGAACTCGGCCGGATCCAGGACGTCCGCCGTGCCGTTGACGTGCAGGCCGATGAGGTCGTCCACGAAGTCGATCATCAACAGGCCGATGTGCGGGTTCTCGGCGAGGTTGCCCAGGCTGGCCAGCACGCCGTTGCCGCGGTACTCGGGGTAGGCGAGCGTGTGCTCGTCGAGCACGCGCAGGAACCCCGGCGGCCCCGCGCGCAGCGAGGCGTCGCACTCGCCGTGCGCGTCGGCGGTGGCGACGAAGACCATCTCCATCCGCTCGACGAACGTCATCATCGCCGGCAGGAGCCGCTCGCGGAACTGGTCGCGGTAGAAGCGGCCGGCCCGCTCCCGGGTGCCCCACACGTCCTGCAGGTGGTGCTCGCCGGCCGAGCCGGGACGGGCCGGGGCACGCACGCAGCCGCACGGGGACCGGTGCGGGTCGCCCCCGGCGACCGGCGGGGCGGGGCGGGCGGCGGGGTGCGGGCCGGGAGGATGCGAGGACACCCCGCGACCGTGCATCACCGACGGTGACCGACGGAACCACTTCGCCGTGGCAACGGCCGAACTCCCACCGCTTCGACCAACCGTCACTACCGAACGTGTCCGAGCCCGACCGGGATGGACGATGGACGCCGGCGCTCCCGCCTGCTCACCCGGGCGACACGGCGTCGTGGTGGCCCAGCAGCATGTGCCCGATGATCCACTGGCTGAGCGCGATCCAGCTGGAGCTCAGCGAACCCGACCAGGCGGGCCCCGCGACGTCGCGCACCGCGCGGACCAGCGCGTGCGGGATGAGCCGGTAGTGCTCGGCGACGACGTTCCAGCGGTCGCGATGCGCGACGCCCAGCGCGTGCAGCGAGCGTTCCAGGGCCGGGTACCCGAGGGCCTCGTCGTCGGCCCCGGCGTCGTCCCCGGTGTCGTCGACCGTGGCGGAGCCGGCCTCGGCGTCGCTGCGGAGCGCGGCCAGCGACGCCAGCAGGACGTCGGTCATCCGCTGCATCTGCACGGTCATGTCCGCGGCGAACATCGCCCGCGCCGCCGGGGCGATCTCGAACAGGTGCCGGTAGAACGTCTCGGCCAGCGCGACCGGCCGCTCCCGGACCGCGCTCAGCGACGCCTGGATCGCGGCGACGTCCCGCCGCGCGGGGCGAGGGGGGACGGCCCAGCCGAGCCCGGTCGCCCGGGCGGACACCGGCGGCGGGCCTCCGGACGCGTCGACGTCGTGGCGCTGCCGGGGCAGCGACACCTCGATGGGGGCAACGGGTCGCACGCTCGTCCTGCCTTCCTCGCGGTCGCCGGAAAGACGTCCCCGTAGGCATCGGCCCCGTCCCGCAGTTCGTTACTTCGCGATTACGTAGCGTGAGCATCCTCGCGCACGTACCGGGCGAACCCGACTACGTCGCGGACGGCGGCGGCGTAGACGTCGGGCATGGCCTCCCGGAACATGAGCTGGCCGACGTGGCAGAGCCCGAGCGCCACCGTCCCGACCGACGGCGTCCCGGCCTGCAGCAGGAGGCGATGGTAGGCGAGGCCCTCGTCACGCAGCGGGTCGAGCTCGTTGCAGACGATCACGTGCGGCGGCAGGCCGCGGACGTCGTCGACGGTGGCGCGCGACGGCCAGCACGCCGGGTCGTGCCCGCGGCCCGACCCGGGGTCGTAGATCTCGGCGAGCAGCGGGAACAGCTCCCGGTTGAGCCAGTACTGGTTGTTCTCCCACAGCGAGTGCAGCTCGGCGGACGGGTCGTCCCACGACCCGAGGATGAAGGGGCAGTGCGCGTACACGCCGGAGATCCGGTCGACCCACCCCTCCCGCCCGGCCTTGATCGCCACCGCGAGGGACAGGTTCGCCCCGCCGGAGTCGCCGGTCACGACGACGTGGGTGCCGCCGAGCTCGGCGAGGTGGTCGTGGACCCAGCGCAGGCCGGCGGCGCAGTCGTCGAGCCCGGCCGGGTACGGGTGCGCGCCCAGCCGGCCACCCCCGTTGCGGTACTCGACGCCGACGACGACCGCGCCCGCGGCGGCGAGCTCCTCGCGCCAGCGCCGGTAGAGCGGCCCGGCGGCCGAGAGCATGACCATGCCCCCGCCGTGGATCTGGTAGATCAGCGGCAGCGGCCCGTCGACGCCCTCGGGACGGTGCACGTGCAGGGTGATCTCGTTGCCGTCGCCGCCGGGCACGGTGCGGGCCTCGTGCGTGGTCCCGGCCATCGGCGCCCAGGCTCCGGCCATGGCGGCGAACAGCCCCTCGAAGCCCTCCTCGACCGCGCCGATGAACTCCAGCAGCGCCGCGCGTCCGGCGGTGCGGTCCAGCGGCGCCCCGTCGGCGTGGCCGAGGATCCCGAACTCGCCCAGCACCGCGAGCATGCGGGGGTCGGCCCGGGGGTCGTCGCCCAGCGTCGTGGCCGGATCGCCGATCCGGCCGCGCGGGACGTGGGTGGTGGTCGAGTCGACACTCATGGGGGCTCCTCGTCGAGTTGCCCGGCGGACGCCGGATCCGGAGCTCAGCCTGTCGGCCCGGCGCGCCGGGTCAACGCCCGAAGGACCCGGGAGCGGTGCAGCGCTCGAGGGACACGGTGTAGGCCAGGTCGCCGGAGGTGCCCGACGCCGCCGGCACCCACTCGCACGCAGTCGGGTTCGAGCCCCGGCACACTCGACGTGAGTAATCGGATAAAGTGCCGAAACGGACACGGACGCGACGTGGGGCGGCATGGTGACGACGGGTGGGAGCGGTGCGTCGGTCGAGACGCTGAAGGCGATCACGGCCGCGTTCAACGCCCATGATCTCGACGCGATCATGGAGTTCTTCGCCGAGGACTGCGCGCTGGACATGCCGAGAGGCCCCGAGCCATGGGGGCGGCGCTACGCCGGCAAGGCGGCGGTGCGGGAGGGGCTGGCCAGCCGCTTCGCCGGGCTTCCGGACGTCCACTACGGCGACGACCGGCACTGGGTCAGCGGCGACCTCGGGGTCTCCGAATGGCTGCTCACCGGCACCAGGGCGGACGGCGAGCAGGTGCGCGTCCGCGGCTGCGACCACTGGGAGTTCCGCGACGGCCAGGTGGTCCGCAAGGACTCGTACTGGAAGATCGTCGACGCGGCAGGCTGAGCCGGGATCCGTCCGCGGGGCCCTCGTCTCCGGGCGGCCCGACGGCGCCGCGTCACTACGGCGGCAGCCGCGGTTCCGCCGGACGGGCCCGATGAGTCCGGGACTCCCGCCGGGTCGGACCAGCATGCCCACCGCGAGCACCGCCCGCCGCATGTTCGAGCTCCTGGAGCCGATCTGCCTGGTCACCTTCTTCGCCGACGAGTGCAACGAGGAGCTGGCCGCGCTCGGCCACCGCACCTACTGGGACGGCTACTTCGCCAGCCGCGCAGCACCGCTGGGGCGGGTGCCGGCACGGGTCGTCCACGCCGCCTTCTACAACTTCGCCGAGGGGGAGGCCGCGCGGCACATCCCGAGCGCCTGGGAGACGATCCCGCCGGAGGCGTCCGTGGCCGCGCGGGAGCGGGGCAGCGCGGCGTCCGTCCGGCGGATCCTCGGCGAGGAGCTGGCCGGCTCCCCGGGCCTGGTGCGCGCGGCCGACCTGACCACCGAGGCCGCGACGAGCGCGCCCACCGAAGGCCGCGTGATGTACGCCGGGATGCGCACCCTTCCGGTGCCGAGCGACCCGGTCGCCCGGCTGTGGCACTCCGCGACGATGCTGCGCGAGCACCGCGGTGACGGGCACATCGCCGCTCTCGTCGGCGCGCGCATCGGCGGCACGGAGGCGCACGTGCTCAGCGCGCTGGAGATGGGCATCCACCCGCCTGAGTCGTTCGGGCGCATCCATCACCTGCCGAAGGAGCGCCTGGCCGCGGTCATGGACGGCCTGCGCGAGCGCGGGCTCGTCGACGCCGACGGCTGGTTCACCGACGCCGGCCGCGAGACCAAGCGGCGCATCGAAGCCCTGACCGACGAGCTCGCCGCAGCCCCGTACGACGCCCTCGCTCCCGCCGAGCTCGACGAGCTGGTCACCGAGCTCGGACCCATCAGCGCGACACTGGTGGCGGCGGGATCGCGATGACGGGCGCCGCGACCTTCGGCGTCCCCACCCTCGGCCCGGGAGGCGCGGCGTGGACGATCAACGGGCCGGGGACGCGGCGTCGAGCGGGACGTCCCGTGCTCATGCCGCGGCGCGGAGGGGTGGTGCCTGATGTCGTCGAGCGTGGGACACCTCGTCACCGAGACGCTCGACTACGACGGTGGCCGGCCCGTCACGGTCTACGTCCCGCCGGAGCCACCCGAGGCGGTCGTCTTCGGCGGTGACGGCCAGCTGCTGTCGCGCTGGGGCGTGATCCTCGAGGCGAACGGCTCGCTGCCGACTTTGATCGTCGGGGTGCATCGGCCGGCCGACGAGACCGTGCGCCTCCACGAGTACTCGCCGTCCTTCCGTCCCGAACGCTTCGCGGCACACGAGCGGTTCTTCGTCGAGGACGTCCGCCGGTGGGCGGGTTCGAGATTCGGTGTGGCCCTGCCCGCCGAGCGGACCGCCGTGATGGGCGTTTCAGCAGGGGGAGAGCTGGCGCTCGCCGTCAGCCTTCGACATCCGGGCACCTACGGCGCGATCTTCTGCGCCTCTCCCGGCGCGGGCTATCGGCCACCTGCGGTCCTGCCCCGTCCGGTTCCGCGCACGTACCTCGTCGCCGGGACGTCGGAGCCGTTCTTCCGCGAGAACGCGACGCGCTGGGCCGACGCACTGCGCGACGCGGGCGCGGACGTCGTCATGACCGAGCGCGTCGGGTCGCACGGCGACGCGTTCTGGGGCGAGGAGCTGCCCTTGATGGTGGAGTGGGCCTTCGGGCCTGCGGACGGTGCGCGGAAACCACCGGCCACCTCATGATCGGCCGACTGTGCCGGCGCCGGATCGACGCAGCGCTGCGCGGGGACTGAACGGTGACACGCATTTGACACAGACGGCCGGTGTGAACGGGTGACAGCCGGACACCACCGGACCGGCCATGATCAGTTGAAACCGTATCAGCGCAGTTCAGCGGCGATTTCGAGCAGGTGGCGCGGGGTGCCCCCGGTGGGATTCGAACCCACACTGTGACCCTTTTAAGGGGCCTGCCTCTGCCGGTTGGGCTACGGGGGCGCCGGGCCAGCCTAGAGAGCCCTGCCGAGGATCTCGCGGACGAGCGGGCCCTTGGCGTCGGCGTAGTGGTTGACGTCCGGTCAGTCCCGCGGCGCCAGCGACCGCTCGAGCGCGGCGTAGGCGTCCCGGTCGGCGTCGCTCGCCCGCGGCCGGTCGCGGAACGCCAGGTAGCGCGTGATCTCGACCGGGTCGGGCGGGCAGCGGTGCAGGCTCACGGCGCCGCCGGGGTCCCCGAGCCGCAGGCAGCGATGACCCGGCTCGCGCACCCGCAGGTCGTCACCGATCGCCTCCAGGTCGGGGAGGTACGCCGGCTCGTCGTCCGGGTCCTCGATGCCCACGACGATGTCGATGACCGGCATGGCGCACAGCCCGGGCACCGACGCCGAGCCGATGTGCTCGACGATGCGGGCGCGCTCTCCCAGCGCCGCGCGGAGGACGGCGGCGCGCTCCGCGTACCGGCCGGGCCACGCCGGGTCGTCGTCGACGAGCGTGACCGGTCCCGGTGTGCGCCCGCGGACCAGGACCGCGTCGAGATCGCGCTCCTGGCTCACCCGGTCCGGGCGGCGGACTCGTGCGACTCCGGGACCGCGATCCGGTCGAACTCCGCCTTGGGATCGTTGATCTGCCCCAGGGAGACGACCTCGCGGCCGAGGAAGAGCGCGCCGGTCCAGTCGAACAGGATCCGGATGCGGCGGTTCCACGTCGGCATCCGGCTGACGTGGTACGTGCGGTGCATGAACCAGGCCGCGGGGCCCTTGAGCTTGATGCCGTAGATCTCCGCGACGCCCTTGTAGAGGCCCAGGCTCGCCACCGACCCGGCGTAGCTGTGCTTGTAGTCGGTCAGCGGCTGACCGCGCAGGTGCGCGAGCACGTTGTCGGCGAGCACCTTCGCCTGGCGCACGGCATGCTGCGCCGACGGGCTCGTGCGGGCGTCGGGGTCGTCCTTCGACAGGTCCGGCACCGACGCGCAGTCGCCCGCGCAGAAGACCCCGGGCAGGTCGGCGACCTGCAGGTTCGCGTGGCATTCGACCCGGCCCCGGCTGTCGCGCGGGAGGTCGGTGTGGTCGAGCATCGGGCTGGGCTTGACCCCGGCCGTCCAGATGATCGTGTCGGCGTCGAACTCCTGGCCGTCGTCCAGCTCGACGTGCCCGCCCATCATGGACTTCACCCGCGTGTCGAGGTTGACCTCGATGTCGGCCTCCAGCAGGCGCTCGACCGTGTAGCGGCCGAGCGTGGGGCTGACCTCCGGCATGATCCGCCCGGTCGCCTCGACGAGGATCCAGCGGATGTCCTCGCGGTCGATCGTCGGGTAGTAGCGGCTGGCGTACCGGGCCATGTCGGCCAGCTCGGCCAGCGCCTCGACCCCCGCGTACCCGCCGCCGACGACCATGAACGTCAACAGGCGCCGGCGCAGGTCGGGCTCGATCGTCGTCGCGGCGGCGTCCAGCCGGGACAGGACGTGGTTGCGGAGGAAGATCGCCTCGCCGATCGTCTTGAACGCGATGCCGTGCTCGGCCAGGCCGGGGATGGGCAGCGTCCGCGCGACCGACCCGGGCGCGACGACCAGCACGTCGTAGCCCACCGCCGTCACGTGTCCCGCGTTGAGCTCGACGGTCACCTCGTGGTCGGCGTGCTTGATCGCCATCACGCGGCCGGTGAGGATCTCGCACTTGCGCAGCACGCGCCGCAGCGGCACGACGACGTGCCGTGGCTCGATGGAGCCGGCCGAGGCCTCCGGGAGGAACGGCTGGTAGGTCATGTGCGGCTGGGGGTCGATCACCGTGATCTCCGCCTCGCCGCGGCGCAGCTTCTTCTGCAGCCGCAACGCGGTGTACATGCCGACGTACCCACCGCCGACCACGACGATCCTCGTGTTGCGCGCCATGTCTCGATGGTCCCACTCCGGCAGCGGTTTGACGCGCTCGAAGCGGGTGATACCTGTGACGATTCAGTGAGAGTCGGTGCTCACGGCCGCCGGCGAGACGGCGGCGGTTCAGCTCGTCGGGTCGAGCCCGGCGGCCTGCGCGGCCGCGCGGAACACGTCCTCCAGCATCGCCGGGGTGAGCCGGCCGGTGAACGTGTTCTGCTGGCTGACGTGGTAGCTCCCGAACAGGTGCAGCTCCCCGCGCCGCCCGTCCAGCGTCACCCGTACGCCGTGGCCGAACCGCGGACGGGGCCGCGGCAGCGTCCAGCCCGCGGCGGCCAGCACCGGCAGGAGCGCCTGCCAGCCGAACGCGCCGAGCACGACGACCGCGCGGGGCGCGAGCAGCGCCAGCTCGGCCCGCAGCCAGCCGGCACAGGTGTCGCGCTCGACCGTCGTCGGCTTGTTGTCCGGCGGGGCGCAGTGGACGGGCGCGGTCACGCGGGTGCCGCGCAGCGCGAGGCCGTCGCCGACGTGGGTGGCGGTCGCCTGGTTGGCCAGCCCGACGGCGTGCATCGCGGCGTAGAGGACGTCGCCGGACCGGTCGCCGGTGAACATCCGGCCCGTCCGGTTGCCGCCGTGCGCCGCGGGCGCGAGCCCGACGACGAGCAGCCGCGCGTCCGCTGGGCCGAAGCCGGCCACCGGGCGTCCCCAGTACTCCTCGTCGCGGTAGGCGGCGCGCTTCTCCCGGGCGACCCGCTCCCGCCACGCGACGAGGCGGGGGCAGGCGCGGCAGCCGACGACCTGGGCGTCGAGCTCGGCGAGCGTCGCCGGTCCGGCGTCGCCGGGCGGTGGCGGGCCGGGGCTCATCCCGCGATCGAGCGGGCGATGCCGTCGAGGATGTCGTGCTCGGACACCACCAGCTCCGCGATGCCGGCGCGGGCCGCGAGGCCCTGCGCGACGACGTCGACGACCAGCGCGCCGCCGCCGATGACGTCGATCCGGCCGGGGTCGATCGCCTTGTGCTCCGCCCGCTGTGCGCGCGTCATGCCGAGGAGCTCCCCGGCGATCCGGTGCAGGTCCGCGACCGACAGCCGGGAGAGGTGCACGGCGGCCGGGTCGTAGGCCGGGAGCCGCTGGGCGTAGGCCGACAACGTCGTGATCGTTCCGGCGACGCCGACCCAGGTGCGCGCGCCGGCCACCGGGACCGCGTCGAAGGCCGCGTCCAGCACCTCGGTCGCGAGCGCGCGGGCCTCGTCGATCTCGTCCGCGGTGGGCGGATCGCCGGCCAGGCAGCGCTCGGTGATGCGGACGCTGCCGATGTCGGCCGAGTAGGCGGCCCGGACCTGGACGCCGTCGTCGGTCAGGTCGCCGACGACCAGCTCCGTCGAGCCGCCGCCGGTGTCGACGACGACGAACGGCCCGTCGTCCGCGTCGAGCTCGCCGACGGCGCCGGCGAAGGACAGCCGGGCCTCCTCGTCGCCGGAGATGACCTCCGCGTCGACCCCGAGCGTCGCGCGCACCATGCCGAAGAAGTCGTCGCGGTTGGCCGCGTCGCGGGTGGCGCTCGTCGCGACCATGCGGACGCGCTCGGCGCCCTTGCAGCGCATCGCGACCGCGTAGTCGGCCAGCGCGACGCGGGTGCGCTCGAGCGCGGCGGGGTCGAGCACGCCCGTCGCGTCCACGCCCTGCCCGAGGCGCACGACGCGCTGCTCGCGGTGCAGGTCGCGCAGCGCCAGGCCGCCGTCGAACGACGGCGTGACGTCGGCGACGAGGAGCCGGATCGAGTTCGTGCCGCAGTCGATCGCCGCCACCCGGGACATGCGCTCACCGTAACGAGTGCAGGCAGGCGGGCCGCGGCGCGGTTAGGCTCGGCGGGTGACCCGTCCGACCCCGGTTGCGACGTCTGCCGGAGGCGGGCCCGCTCTGCGGCCGACCGACGGACAGACGCACGAGGTGACCAACCAGCCGCCGCCCGTCGCCGGCTACGACGCGCTGGCCTGCGATCCGGCGCTCGTCGACGCCGTGCGACGCGAGGGGGCGGCCGACGCTCTGCCGGTGCTGGGCCGGCTCGCCTCGACGATCGCCGCCGGGCCGGCGCGCGAGCAGGCGCGGCTCGCCGACGCCCACCCGCCCGTCCTGCGGACGCACGACCGGTACGGCCATCGCGTCGACGAGGTCGAGTTCCACCCGGCGTGGCACTGGCTGATGCGGCTGTCGGTCGGCGCGGGCCTGCACGCCGCGCCGTGGGTCGCGCCACCCGGCTCGGGCGCGCACGTGGCCCGGGCGGCGGGGTTCTACCTGGTCGGCCAGCTCGAGTCGGGGCACTGCTGCCCGATCTCGATGACGTACGCCGCGGTGCCCGCCCTGCGCCACGACCCCGTGCTCGCCGACCGCTACGAGCCGGGGCTGCGCTCGACGTCGTACGACTTCGGGCTGGCCGAGCCCGGCTCGAAGCGGGGCCTGCTGGCCGGGATGTCGATGACGGAGAAGCAGGGTGGGTCGGACGTGCGGGCCGGGACCACCGTCGCCGAGCCGTGCGACTCTGGGACGTACCGGCTGACCGGCCACAAGTGGTTCACCTCGGCCCCGATGAACGACCTGTTCCTCACGCTGGCGCAGGCGCCGGGCGGGCTGACGTGCTTCGTGCTGCCGCGGGTGCTGCCCGACGGCTCCCGCAACGCGATCCGGCTGATGCGCCTGAAGGACAAGCTGGGCAACCGCTCGAACGCATCCGCCGAGCTGGAGTACGCCGGCGCGGTCGGCTGGCGCCTCGGGGAGGAGGGCCGGGGCGTCGCGACGATCATCGACATGGTCTCGATGACGCGGCTGGACTGCGTGCTCGGGTCGGCCTCGCTGATCCGGGCGGCCCTGACCGAGGCGGCGCACCACGTGGCGCACCGGTCCGCGTTCGGGTCGCTGCTGGGTGACGCGCCGCTGATGCAGGTGGTCATCGCGGATCTGGCCCTGGAGGCCGAGGCGGCGACGGCGCTGGCGCTGCGGCTCGCCGGCGCGGTGGACCGCCAGGAGCGCGACCTGCTGCGGCTGGCGCTGCCGGCGGCGAAGTACCTGGTGTGCAAGCGGGCGCCGGCGGTCGTCGCGGAGGCGCTGGAGTGCCTGGGCGGCAACGGGTTCGTCGAGGAGTCCGGGATGCCGCGGCTGTACCGGGAGGCGCCGCTCAACTCGATCTGGGAGGGCTCGGGCAACGTCACGGCCCTGGACGTGCTGCGGGCGGTGACGCGGGAGCCGGAGACCGTCGCGGCGGTCGAGGCCGAGGTGGACGCGGCGGCCGGGGCGGACAGCTGGTTCGACCGGGCGGTGCAGGAGCTGCGGTCGGAGCTGCGCAGCCGGGAGCCGCGGCGGGCGCGGCGGCTGGCCGAGCTCATGGCGCTGTGCCTGCAGGGGAGCCTGCTGCTGCGGCACGCGCCGACGGAGGTGGCGTCGGCGTTCGTGAGCAGCCGGTTCCTGCCCGACGGTCCGTGGCGCACGGCGGGGACCCTGCCGGCGGAGGCGCACGCGAAGGCGTTGCTGGAACGGGTGACCCCCCGCCCGCGAGTCGGGGTCTGAGCCAGGGCGAGTCGGGGCTCAGTCCCGCGAGTCGGGGTCTGCCCGCCGCGAGTCGGGGTCTGGGCCAGCCCGAGTCGGGGCCTGGGCCGGTCCGTCGTCCCGGACGACGCACGGCCCGGCCGTCCACCACTCCCCGATCTCGGCCAGCACCTCGTCCCCGAACGGATTGACGCCCGGGCCGGCCGCCAGCGCGTGCGCCGCGTGGACGTGCAGGCACTTGACCCGGTCCGGCATCCCGCCCGCGCTGACGTCGGTCCCCAGCGGCTCGATCGCGTCCCGCGCGACCAGGTACGCCTCGTGGGCCGACCGGTAGGCGCCGGCCAACGCGGGGTCGGTGCCCAGCCGGTCCGTCATCTCGCGCATCCGACCGTCGGCCTCCAGCGTCCCGATCCGGGACGCCAGGCGCGCGCACGTCAGGTAGTACAAGGTCGGGAACGGGGTGCCGTCCGGCAGTCGCGGCGCCGTCGTCACCACCGACGGGAGCCCGCAGGGGCAGCGGTGCGCGACCGCCACGACCCCGCGCGGTGTGCGGCCGAGCTGGGCCGCGACGGCGTCGAGATCGGGCCGCTCGACCGGCTCGTTCATGCAGGAGCCCCCGCCAGCTCCCGCCAGAGCTGCGCGTACCACGGGGCACCCGCGCGGGCCGCAGCCGCCGCGTCGCTCGGTGTCTGCGGGAGCTGGACGACGTAGGGCACCTCGCCGGGCAGCACGTACCCCAGCCGGGTCCGGGCCTGGGCCTCGATCTCGGCCGGGTCCTGGAGCCGCTGCTGCTCCTGCGTGAGCCGCGCGACGTCCGCTGCGAGCGCGTCCTGCCGCGCCTGGACGGCCGCGAGCTCCTGCCGGCCGGCGACGAAGTTGCGCAACGGGACGACGACCGTCAGCGCGACCGCGCACACCACGATCGCCAGGATCGCGGCCCGGCGGGTGGACGACAGCCCGAGCATGCCGGTCGTCGCGGCGACGACGCCCCGAGGCCGCGCCCGCGTGAGCCGGGGCATCCGGGGCGTGCGGCGGCGGGCGGAACCGGTCCCGCTCCCCGACGGCCGGGCCGGACGGCGGCGCGCCTTCCCGTCCGGCATCGCGTCCTCCCTGTCCCCGTCGACGTCGACGGCGTCCTCCCTCGCCCGGCAGCGGGTCGGTCGGCGAGACCCGGGTCCGGCGCAGAGCCCGACTCAGTGTGGCTCAGACCCCGACTCGCGGAAGAGGAGCCCGAGCCGGTGTGTCGCGAGGTCCGGCCGCGGCAGACGCCGAACCAGACCCCGACTCGTGCTGGCCCCGGCCCCGACTCGCGGACCTGACACCGCGACTCGTGCTGGCCCAGACCCCGACTCGGCCTGGTTCAGACCCCGACTCGCGGGGCCTCAACACCCCGACTCGCGGGCGTCAGGCGGGTGTGAAGCGCGGGAAGGCGAGGTCGCCGGCGTAGCGGGCGGCGTCGCCGAGCGCCTCCTCGATCCGCAGCAGCTGGTTGTACTTCGCCACCCGGTCCGACCGGGCCGGAGCACCGGACTTGATCTGCCCGCACCCGGTCGCTACGGCCAGGTCGGCGATCGTCGTGTCCTCGGTCTCGCCCGAGCGGTGGCTCATCATGCAACGGAAGCCCGACGACTGCGCCAGCGTCACGGCGTCCAGCGTCTCCGACAGCGTCCCGATCTGGTTGACCTTCACCAGCAGCGCGTTCGCGGCGGCCCGGGCGATGCCCTCGTCGATCCGCTCCGGGTTCGTGACGAACAGGTCGTCGCCCACGATCTGCACCCTCGACCCGAGCGAGCCGGTCAGCGAGACCCAGCCTTCCCAGTCGTCCTCGGCCAGCGGGTCCTCGAGCGAGACCAGCGGGTAGGCGTCGATCAGCCCGGCGTAGACGGCGGTCAGCTCGTCCGCCGACAGCTTGCCGCCCTCGTAGGAGTACACGCCGTCGGAGTAGAACTCGGTCGCCGCCGCATCCAGCGCGAGCGCCACGTCGTCCCCGAGCTCGAACCCCGCCTTGCCGATGGCCTCCGCGATCAGGTCCAGCGCGGCGCGGCTGCCGGGCAGGTCGGGCGCGAAGCCGCCCTCGTCGCCGAGGCCGGTGGCCAGGCCCTTCGCCTTCAGGACGGACTTCAGTGCGTGGTAGACCTCCGCACCCCAGCGCAGCGCCTCCCGGAACGACTCTGCGCCGACCGGGGCGATCATGAACTCCTGGACGTCGACGGACGTGTCGGCGTGCGCACCGCCGTTGATGATGTTCATCATCGGCACCGGCAGCACGTGCGCGTTCGGGCCGCCGACGTAGCGGAACAGCTCGAGGCCCGAGGACTCCGCAGCGGCCTTGGCGACCGCCAGCGACACGCCCAGCAGCGCGTTCGCGCCCAGCCGCGACTTCGACGGAGTCCCGTCGAGGTCGACGAGGCGCTGGTCGACGACGCGCTGGTCGACCGCCTCCATCCCGACGAGCTCCGGCCCGATCTCGTCGAGGACCGCCGCCACGGCCTTCTCGACGCCCTTGCCGCCGAACCGCGCCGGGTCGCCGTCACGCAGCTCGACGGCCTCGTGCTCGCCCGTCGAGGCGCCAGAGGGCACCGCCGCGCGCGCCAGCGTCCCGTCGTCGAGCGCGACCTCGACCTCCACCGTCGGGTTGCCGCGCGAGTCCAGGATCTCGCGTGCGCCGACCTGCTCGATGACCGCCACCGGGTGCTCCGTCCCACGAAGATCTTTCTCGCTACCGGACGCCAGCCTATCGGGCACGACGCGTCCGGCCACCGGGATGTCAAGCCTCGCGATTAGGGCCGTCCGGGCCTACCGTGGAACGACCATGACGAGCGCCCCCGAGAGCCTTTTCGACTCCTACCGCCGCGCCGAGATGCTCGTCGCGCGGAGCCGGCCGCTGGACGCCCTGCAGGCGCTCGAGCCCGTGCTGGAGAACCGGCCGGACGACGTGTCCGTCCAGCTCCTCGCCGGGCGCGCGTACCTCAACTCGGCGCAGCTGCAGCGGGCCGAGCTCGCCTTCGCCCGGGTGCTCGAGCTGGACCCCGCCGATCACTACGCGCGGTTCGCGCTGGGCAAGGCGCTGCAGCGCCAGGGCCGGCTGCCCGAGGCGCACGCCCAGTACCGGCTGGCCGCCGCCATGGACCCGCGGCCCGAGTACCAGGAGGCCCTGGGCGAGGTCCGGGCCCGCATCGCGATGGACGATCCGGGCGGCTGATTCCCGACGCCGCGGCCCCGGGCCCCGACCGAGCACGCAACTCGGCCGGCCAGAGCCCGACTCGCGCCCGACCGAGCACGCAACTCGGCCCGGCCCAGAGCCCGACTCGCGCACCGACCGAGCACGCAACTCGGCCCGGCCCAGAGCCCGACTCGCGTACGTCGGCCCTCGCCCCGGCTGTGAGGACGACCTCTCCCGATGTGGGCGCGTACGATCGGCTGCCGTGTCGGACCTGCGTGAAGACCTCCCCTCCGCCGTCGAAGCCGCCGTGACGGGCGCCTTGGCCGACCTGGCCGATCTCGTGCGCATCCCGAGCATCTGGGCCGATCCCGCGCACGCCGACGACACCCACCGCAGCGCCGCCGCCGTCGCCGCGCTGGCCCGGGACGCCGGCGCCGCCGACGTCGCGACGGTCGCCGCGGAGGGCGGCGCGCCGGCCGTCGTCGCGCACTGGCCGGCCCCCGAGGGTGCCCCGACCGTCCTGCTCTACGCCCACCACGACGTCCAGCCCACCGGCGGCGACGAGCTGTGGACGAGCCCGCCGTTCACGCCGACCGAGCGCAACGGGCGGCTCTACGGCCGAGGGGCCGCCGACGACAAGGCCGGCGTCATGACCCACCTCGCCGTGCTCCGCGCGTACGCGGGCCGCCCCCCGGTCGGCGTGACGCTGTTCATCGAGGGCGAGGAGGAGTCCGGCTCCCCCACGCTGCCTGCGCTGCTGCGCGAGCATCGCGACCGGCTCGAGAGCGACGTCATCGTCATCGCCGACTCGGCCAACCCCGCCGTCGACGTCCCGGCGCTGACGACGAGCCTGCGCGGCCTGGTCGACGTGGTCGTCGAGGTGTCGATGCTCGAGCGCCCCGCGCACTCGGGGGTGTTCGGCGGCCCGGTCGGCGACGCGCTCACGGCGCTGTGCCGCACGCTGGCCACGCTCCACGACGAGCACGGCGAGGTCGCCGTTCCGGGCCTGGTGCGCAACACGACCGACGCGCCGGACGTCGAGGAGACGCAGTTCCGCTCCGACGTCGCGCTCCTGCCCGGCGTCGGGCTGCTGGGCGAGGGCTCGATCGTCGAGCGGACCTGGCAGAAGCCGGCCGTGGCCGTCCTCGGGATCGACGCGCCACGGGTCGCGGAGGCGTCCAACGTCCTGCTGCCCCGCGCGCGGGCGAAGGTGTCGCTGCGGCTGGCACCGGGCGACGACGCGACGACGGCGACCAAGGCTCTGGGCGAGCACCTGGCCGCGCACGTGCCGTGGGGCGCGCACGTCACCGTGACGCCCGGGGCCGGCGCGGCCGAGCCGTTCTCGCTCGACGCGGTGGGCGACGCGTACGACGCCGCGCGTCGCGCGTTCGGGCAGGCCTACGGCAACGACGCCGTCGAGGTCGGCATGGGCGGCTCGATCCCCTTCATCACCGAGTTCGCTCGCGCGTTCCCGGGCGCGGCCGTGCTCGTGACGGGCGTCGGCGACCCGGCCAGCCGCTGGCACGGCATCGACGAGAGCCTCGACCTGGGCATGTTCGGCCGCGGTGTCCTGGCCGAGGCGCTGTTCCTCGCCGAGCTGGCTCGCTGACGGGACGGGCCGCCGGGCACGGATCGGGCGCCCGGTCACGAGGGCGCGCGCACGGACGAGGCGGCCCCGACGTGACAGCCCGACCGTGATCGCCAGTGCGGTGACCTCGGCGTCATGACCCAGTCATGATCGCCAAGGCCGGGACCCTCCGTGCACCAGCACTGCCCACGTCCCACATCCGACGATCATGGCGGCCGGCACCCGCACCGGACGCAGCTCGACACCGGCCCGTTCCCGGACTCCGGACTCCGGCCGATCACCCCGCGTCGCGGCGGCCCCGACCCGGCCCGGCGCGGCAGCCGTCACTCTCGCCCGTACACCGACACGTGCCGCAGGCTGCGCCCGTCGAACGGCTCACCGGCCCACCCGCCGTGCCGCTCCCGCAGGGCGAGGCCGGCGAGGCGGGCCATGAGGTCCAGCTCGCTCGGCCAGACGTAGCGCAGCGCGAGCGGGTCCAGCCGGACACCCCCCGGCCCGAGGTGCACGTGGACCTTGTCGACGCGCTGGGTCGCCCGGTCGAACCGGCCCGTCTCGACCCGCACACCCTCGACGCCCAGCCGGCCGGCCTGCACGTACTGGTCGACGCCGTCCCCGTCCTGCCGCAGGGCGTACATCGGGTCGGGCATGACGTTCTCCACGACGAACAGGCCGTCGTCCGTCAGGTGCCTCGCGGCGTTGGCGACGCACGCGACCTGCTCGTCCTGTGTCACCAGGTTCATGATCGAGTTGAAGGCGACGAACACGAGCCGGTAGCGGTCGGGCAGGGTCACGGTCGCCATGTCGCCCTGCGTCACCGCCAGCGCGGCGCCGCCCGGCCGTTCCCGCAACCGCTCGATCATGGCCGCCGACAGCTCGACGCCGTCGACCCGCAGCCCGGTCGCCGCGAGCGGCAGCGCGAGCCGGCCGGTCCCGATGGCCAGCTCCAGCACCGGGCCGTCCCCCGCCAGTGCGGCGAGCCGGGCGGTCGCCGCCTCCTCGTCGCCGCGGGGCACGTCGTCGTAGCGGGCGGCCACGGCCGGGCCGAAGCTCGTGCGCGGGTCGAAGTCCATCGCGTCGAAGGGCACGGGTTCCGATCACACCCCGTGCGGAGCCGGATCGCGAGCCGATTTCCGCAGGGCAGACTGGGCGGGTGCGGATCCGGCTGCTGGGCGCGGTGGAGGCATGCCGCGGCGACGGCGGGCCGGCCCCGCTCTCCGGCCTGCGGCTGCGCGGCCTGCTCGCCCGCCTCGCCCTCGACGCGGGCCGGGTCGTCACCGCCGACGCGCTCGTCGACGCCCTCTGGACCGACCCGCCGGACAACGCCCCCAACGCGTTGCAGGCCCTCGTCTCCCGGCTGCGCCGGGCGCTGGGCGGGACGTCCGTCGCCACCGCCGCCGGCGGCTACCGGCTCGCCGTCGACCCCGACGACGTCGACGCACTGGCGTTCACCCGGCTCGCCACCGCGGCGGCCGGCGCCGAGCCGGCGCGCGCCCACGGGCTCCTCGGGCAGGCGCTGGCGCTCTGGCGCGGCCGGCCGCTCGAGGGGCTCGCCGAGCTGCCGTTCGCCGCCGCGGCCGCCACCCGCCTCGCGGAGGGCCGGGCCGCCGCGGTCGAGGGACGGGCGCGCGCGGCGCTGCGCCTTGGCGTCCCCGTCGACCTCGACGGCCTGGCCACGCTGCTGACGGCGGAGCCGCTGCGGGAGACGGCCGCCGTGCTGCTGGCGCGCGGACTGCACGCCGCCGGCCGGCAGGCCGACGCGCTCGCCGCCCTCGACCGCACGGCCGCGACGCTGGCGGACGAGCTGGGCGTCGACCCCGGCCCCGACCTCGCGGCGACCCGGCTGGCTGTGCTGCGCGGCCCCGCCCAGCGCGCGCGGTCCGGCCTGACCAGCTTCGTCGGCCGCGACGCCGACGTCTCCCGGGTGCGGGAGCTCTTGGAGCAGGGCCGGCTCGTCACCCTGGTCGGGCCGGGCGGGGCCGGCAAGACACGGCTGGCCAGGGAGGCGACCGGCGACGCGGCCGTCGTCGCCGAGCTGGCCGCGCTCACCGACGCCGACCAGCTCGCCGCGGCCGTGCTCGACGCCGTTGGCGAGCCCGAGCTGCTGACCCGCCACGTCGAGGACACCGATCCCCTGACGCGGCTGCGCGCCGCGTTGGAACGCCGCGCCACGCTGCTCGTGCTGGACAACTGCGAGCACCTGGTCGAGGGCGTCGCCAAGCTCGTCGCCGGCCTCCTCGACGACTGCCGCGACCTGCGCATCCTCGCGACCAGCCGGGAGCCGCTCTGCGTGCCGGGCGAGACGCTGCATCCGGTCGAGGCGCTGGCCGCGGCCGACGCCGCGCGCCTGTTCGCCGACCGGGGCGCCGCGGTGCGGCCCGGGTTCACCCTCGCGGGGGTCGAGGACGCCGTCGCCGACATCTGCCGCCGCCTCGACGGCCAGCCGCTGCCGATCGAGCTGGCCGCCGCCCGGCTGCGGACGCTGACGCCGCGCGAGATCGCCGACCGGCTCGACGACCGGTTCCGCCTGCTGACCTCGGGCGCCCGGACGGCGCTGCCGCGCCACCAGACCCTGCGTGCCGTCGTCGACTGGAGCTGGGACCTGCTCGCCGAGCCCGAGCGCGCGACCGCGCGGCGCCTCTCGGTGTTCGCCGGCGGGGCGAGCATGGCGGCGGCGGAGCGCGTCTGCGGGCCGGAGGCCTTCGAGACGCTGGCCTCGCTGGTCGACAAGTCGCTGGTCGTCGCCGTGGCCCAGGCCGACGCGTCGACCCGCTACCGCATGCTGGAGACCGTCCGCGCCTACGCCGGCGAGCGGCTGGCCGAGGCAGGCGAGCGCGCAGAGGCCGAGGCGGCACACGCCGCCGTCTTCCTCGCCCTGACCGAGGAGGCCGAGCCGCACCTGCGCCGCGCCGAGCAGCTGACGTGGCTCGCCCGGCTGCGCGCGGAGGCCGACGAGCTCGACGTCGCGCTGCGGCGCGCGGCGGTCACCGACCCGGCCGTCGCGTACCGGCTGCTCGTCACGACGTCCTGGTCGTGGCTGATCCGGGGCCGGATGGACGAGATCCGCCGGTGGCTGCGCCTGCTGCCGGAGGTGCCGTCGGCCGTGCCGGCTGCCGACCGCGCCCTCGCCGCGACGCTCGCCGCCATCGCGCGGATCAGCGCGGGCGACCTCGCGGGCGGGCGCCGGCACGCCGAGGCCGCGCTGGCCGTGCTCGACGCGGTGCCGCGCCCGTGGCATCCCCTGTTGGAGCTGGTGGGGCCGGTCCACCGGGTGTTCGTCGACGGTGACGACGGCCCGCTGCGCGCCCTCGCGGACGGCAACGCGGCGGACCCGTGGGTGCGCGCGATCGCGCTGCAGGCCCTCGCGGCCCGGGCGGAGGACCGGGGCGCCGCAGAGGAGCAGCGCCGCCTCTACCGCGCCGCGCACGAGGCCTTCCGTGCCGTCGGCGACCGCTTCGGGCTCGGCATGGTCGTCTACTCGCTCGGCGAGCTGGAGAACCTGGCCGGCGACCACGAGGCCGCGGCCGTCGCCTTCGACGAGGCGATCGCGCTGGCCACCGACCTGGGCAACGAGGAGGACCTGCACCAGTACCTCGCCGGTCGCGGCCTGGTCGAGGCCCGCCGGGGTGACCTCGACGCGGCCCGGCGGCTGCTGGCCAGGGCCGGCGACCTGGCGGGCCCGCTGCCGTCGGGCGCGCTGCCGGACCCGTGGCCGGCAGGCGCGGTCGTGGCCGTCGCGATGGCCGAGGTCGAGCGCCGGGCCGGCGATCTCGACGCCGCGCGCACCCAGCTGGACCGGGTGGCGGCCGCGACGGCGCAGGACGAGCAGGCGTTCGCCCTGCCGCAGCGCGGTGCCTACCTCGCCGTCTCGCGGGCGCTGGTCGAGCTGGCCGCCGACGACGTCCCGGCCGCCCGGGAGCTGCTGCGCGGCGCCGCCCGGGACGCGCTGGCCGGCCGCGACGGGCCGGTGGTCGCACTCGTCGCCGAGGCGGCTGCCCTGCTCGCCCACGCCGAGGGCGACGCGGCCGCCGCGGCGGCCATGCTCGGGGTCGCCGCCGGCGAGCGGGGCACGCTCGACCGCGGCTCGCCGGAGGTCGTGGCGCTGCTCGCGGCGCTGGGCCCCGAAAGCGCCGCGGTGATCGCGGGCGCACCCGCCGGCCGGGCGGACGGGGCGGCCCGCCTGGCCGGGTTCCTGAACGGCGACGGCCGGACCCGCGCCCCGGACGTCCCGTGATCACGCGGCCGGACCCGCGCGACCGGGTCCCCGCGACCCGCCGGCCGGCCCGCGCGACCGGGTCCCCAGGCGCCGCGCGACCAAGTCCCACGACGGCGGCCGACCCGCGCGACCGGGTCCCCGCGACCCAGCGGCCGACCCGCGCGACCGGACGCCCCCTGGTCGCGGCAGCCGGACCGCGACCGGATGTCCCCTGATGCGGGCAGCCCCGCGAACGGCGGGTGCGTCGGCCCGGCGCCCGAGCCGGGCATGCGGCACACTGCGGACCCGATCGGCAGGAACGAACGGCACTTTCGTTCACTAGGTTTGAACGAGAGTGCCGTTCGTTCCCCACGAGGCGACCGACCGACAGGAGCCCCCATGACCTACGACCAGCCGGGCTGGGGCGACGAGCGCACCCGCCGGATGCCACCGGCCGGTGACCGGCCCCCGCCGCGCACACCGGTCGTCAACACCCAGCGCCTCTGGTCCGGCGGTGTCGCCACGGCGATCGTCGCGGCCCTCATCGGGCTGGTCGGCCTGCTCGTCGTCCGCGCGTTGCTGCAGCTGCCCTACCTCGCCCCGCTCGGTGCCGGCGCCCTCGGCGACGGGCGGACGGCACTGCTGTGCGTCATGGCCGCCATCGCCGCGCTGGCCGCGACGGGCCTGGCGCACCTGCTGCTGCTCTCGACCCCGCGGCCGCTGGCCTACTTCGGCTGGATCGCCGGGCTCGTCACCGCGATCGCGGTCGTCCTGCCGCTGCTGGCGACCGACCCGTGGCCGGTCCGCCTGGCCACCGCGGTGATCCACTTCGTGATCGGCGTCGCGATCATCAGCCTGGTCACCGGGGCGGCCGCGGCGGCGTCCCGCGGCCCGGTCTGACGGTCAGGTCCGGCGCCGGTACAGCGCGACGGCGAGCGGCGCGAACACCAGCACGATCACGGCCGACGCGCCGAGCGCCGCGGTGGCGGGCGCCAGGACCGGGCCGCCGGTCAGCAGGCCGCGGATGGCGTCCGCGACCTTCGAGACCGGGTTGACCTCGACGAACGTCCGCAGCCACGCCGGCATCGTCGACGCCGGCACGAACACGTTGCTGCCGAAGGTGATCGGCAGCATGACGAGCGCGCCGAGGCCCTGCACCGACCGCGGGGTGCGCACGACCATCGCGAGCGCGGTGAAGATCCAGCACAGCGCGAACGCGAACACCACGACCAGGCCGAGCGCGGCGAGCCAGGCGAGCGGGCCCGCGGTCGAGCGGAACCCGAGCACGAGCCCGAACACCAGCATGATCACGCCGGACGTGGCGTAGCGGACCAGGTCGGCACCGATCGCGCCCAGCAGCGGGGCGGCCCGGCCGATCGGGAGGCTGCGGAAGCGGTCGAAGATCCCGGTGGCGAGGTCCTCGGCGAGCCCGGTCCCGGTGCCGGCCGAGGCGAACACGACCGTCTGCACGAGGACGCCGGGCAAGGCGAACCGCAGGTAGGTCGCCGGGTCGCCGGAGATGGCGCCGCCGAAGACGTAGACGAACAGCAGCAGGAAGATCACCGGCTGCAGGGTCACGTCGATCAGGGCCTCCGGGGAGTGGATCGTCTTGACCACGCCGCGCCAGGCCAGCGTCGCGGCGTGGCGCAGGGTCGAGGGCCCGCGCCGACTGCGGGCTCCGGTGGGCGGTCGCGTGCCGGGTGCCGCCCGGTCGGCCTGCGCGGTCGGGTCGGACCCCGACCGGGTGCAGGCCGTCGTTCCCCCGGACGCCGGCCGGGCGCCCGTCGCGTCGGAGGCGACGGTCGCGCGGATGCCGGAGCTCGGGGAGATGCCGGACGTCGGCGGGGCGTCGACCGCGGGCAGGCCGGTCGGGGTGTCGGTCCGGTGCGTCATGCCGCGTCCTCCCGCGTCGGGTCGGAGGTGTGGTCGGCCGCGTGGCCGGTCAGGGTCAGGAACACGTCGTCGAGGCTCGGCAGCCGCAGCCCGATCTCGGCGACGGCGATGCCGGCCTCGTCGAGCGCAACCGCCACACGCGACAGCAGCGCCGGCTCCGCGGCTGGCGTCACGAGCTCGCCGACGGCGACGGCCGGGGCGAGCCCCGGCGCCAGGGCCGCGACGACCGTGGCGACCCGCGGCAGGTCGGCCGCATCCAGCGGGCGCACGTGCAGTGCCTGCCCGCCGACAGCGCTCTTCAGCGACGCCGGCGTGCCCTCGGCGATCACCCGGCCGTGGTCGAGGACGACGAGGTCGTCGGCGAGCTGGTCGGCCTCCTCGAGGTACTGGGTCGTCAGCAGGACGGTGACGCCGTCGGCGGCGAGCGCGCGCACGGCGTCCCAGACTTCGTTGCGGTGGCGGGGGTCCAGCCCGGTCGTGGGCTCGTCGAGGAAGAGCACGTCGGGGCGGCCCACGAGGCTGACGGCCAGGTCCAGCCGCCGGCGCATGCCGCCGGAGTACGTGCGGACCCGCCGGCGGGCGGCGTCGGTGAGCCCGAACCGCTCGGCGAGCTCGACGGCGCGGGTGCGGGCCGCGCGGCGCGGCAGGTCGAGCAACCGGGCGACGAGCACCAGGTTCTCGATGCCCGTCAGCGCGTCGTCGACGGCGGCGTACTGCCCGGTGAGGCCGATCCGGCGGCGGACCGCGGCGGGATCGGCGACGACGTCGTGGCCGAGCACGGCGGCGCGGCCGGCGTCGGGACGCAGCAGCGTGGTGAGGATGCGGACGGTGGTGGTCTTGCCCGAGCCGTTGGGCCCGAGGAGGCCCAGCACGCTGCCCGGGCGGGCGGCGAGGGTGACGCCGGCGAGCGCGGTGGTCGCGCCGAACGACTTCGTCAGGCCCTCGACCTGGATGGCGACGTTCATGGGACGAGCGTGCGCCCGGGCCCTGACACGGCGCTGACATGGGCGCTGACATGGGCGCTGAAGTGGACGCTGAAGTGGACGCTGACGCGATCCTGACCGGCGCCTGGTCGGCGGCGAGTGACCGGCCCGCCGCCCGGTCCCGTCGACAGGCCGGCGGCGGGCCGATCGCCCCCGCGCGGTGCGGGCTCCCCCCGGGTCCCCCGAGCTCCCGGCCGCACCGCGTTCGACGCTAGCCCGGCCGGGCGCGCCGCGGATCAGTCGATGGGTGGATCCGCCTCCACCCCCGGGCGGAGATCGTCAGTAGCTCTCGACACGCGGCCAGATCACCGACCAGGGCTGCGTCCGGCCCTCCAGCAGCGAGATCGGGTCGCCCTGGGTGTTGTTGTTGACGTCCTCGCCGTTGTCGAGCACGCCGACCCGGCGCACCGAGGTGAAGTACGGCACGCGCGCCGGGACGTCCCCGACGTACACGACCGACGTCGCGCTCTCGGGCGGCGTGCCGAACCAGTAGGCCCCGCGGTTGGGGCTGTACGCGGGCACCTGCGGCGCGTAGCGCTGCAGCGCCGACGCGACCCAGTAGGTGCTCGTGACGACGACCGTGCCCGGCGGCGCCGCCCGCCACGCCGCCACGACCTCCGGGACGGTCCGCTGCCAGCCGATCTCGTCGCGCAGGAAGTCGGCGGCGACGGGCGGCTGGCCGGCGTAGTGCGACGCCGGCAGGACCGGCACGACGTTGCCGAACCCGACGAGCAGGACCGCGCTGAGCGCGAGCGCCGGCCAGGTCGGCACCCAGCGCCACCACACGGCCGGGCGGTGCGCCTCGATCCGCGCCGCCGACGCGGCCCACAGCAGCGGGAACAGGCCGGCGAGGTAGTAGACGCGCCCGCCCGTGACGAGGAAGACCGCCGTGACGCCGAGCACCGTGACGCCGAGGAAGCGCAGGGCCGGGTCGCGCAGCAGCACGACGACGCCGTGGACCGCGAGGACCGCCCCGACGAGCAGGCCGGTGATCAGCAGCGTGTAGGGCAGGAAGCCCACCATCCCGCCGGTGTACGCGTCCTCGAGGGCGACCTGGTGGGCCATCGCGAGCAGCGGCCAGCCGTGCGTGGCCTGCCAGGCGAACGTCGGCACCGTCGACACGACCGCGAGGGCGAGCCCCGCCCAGAGCGCGGGCCGGGCCAGCAGCGCGCGCGGGCCGACGGCGAGCACCGCGGCGACCAGTACGACCCACAACACCGGGATCAGCAGCTTGACCTGCACGTCGATCGCCGTGAGCACACCCCCGACCAGGAGCAGCCGGTCGGCGCGGGTCCGCAGCCAGCGCACGAGCAGGTAGGTGACCGCGACCCAGAACGGCGGGTCGATCGTCGACGTCGCGAGCAGGTGCCCGCCGCCGAGCAGCACGGGCGAGGTCGCGAACGCGCCGGCCGCGACGAGCTGGGCGCGCCGGCCGCCGCCGAGCTCGCGGGCGAGCAGGGCGGTGAGCACCAGGCCGGCGACGGTCGCGAGCGTCGCGGGGATCCGCAGGACGGCGACCGAGCCGGGGGCGAGCGTGTCCATCGCGAGGGCCAGCAGGGGGACGCCGGGTGGCTGGTCGACGTAGCTCCAGGCGAGGTGGTGGCCGGCGGCGAGGAAGTACAGCTCGTCGCCGAAGTAGCCGTAGCGGCCGGACACCGCGGTGAGCAGCAGCCCGACCGCCGCCGCCAGCGCGAGCACCGGCCCGCGGGCGAACGCGGGGAGGGCGCCGGCCGTGGTGGGCCGCTCGGACGTCGAGGTCATGGCGTCAACGCTAGGAACGCGGCGGCCGGGGCGGATCGGTCGATCGGTGGAGACCCGCTCCGTCGCCCGGCGCCGGCTCGGCCGGCGTCGGACCGGAGGACGGACCGGCCGGTCCGGGACGGGACGGCCCGACGGGCGCGGGAGCAGGCGGGGCGTCGGCCGGCTCACGGCCTGGCGGCGGGTCGGCCGGTCCGGGACGGGACCGCCCGACGGGCGCGGGAGCAGGCGGGGCGTCGGCCGGCTCACGGCCTGGCGGCGGGTCGGCCGGTCCGGGACGGGACCGCCCGACGGGCGCGGGAGCAGGCGGGGCGTTGGCCGGCTCGCGACCTGGCGGCGGGTCGGCCGCGCCGGGACCGGCCGACCGACCGGCCACGGGTGGCCGCAGCCCGTCCCGGACGACGGCGAGCAGCCGCTCGGGCAGCCCCGGGTCGTCGCTCGCGACCGCCGCGGCCAGTACGCCCTTGAGCAGGGCGACCAGGTCGTCCACCCCGATGCCGGCGCGGACCGCTTCCGCCCGTTGCGCCGCGGCGACCAGCTCGGCGAGGGCGGCGTGCATCTCCTCGCGGGCCGGGCCGATCGCGCCCTCGAGGACGTCGGGGACGTCGCGCTTGGCCCGGGCCTCGCCGGCGAGCAGGCCCAGGAAGTCGTCGAACGCCGCGCCCGGGTCGGCGGCGGCCGCGGCGGCGCGGGCCGCGGCCACGAGGTCGCGGACGCGCGCCTGCGTCACGGCCGCGAACAGCGCCTCCTTCGTCGGGAAGTGCCGGTAGACGGTGCCGGGGCCGACCCCGGCGCGTTCCGCGATGGCGTCCAGCGGGACGGTGAACCCGTGCTCGGCGAAGGCGTCGCGCGCGGCGGCGAGGACGCGGGCGCGGTTGCGGCGGGCGTCGGCGCGCAGCGGCCGGTCGGGCTGGGGTGGCTGCTCGATGGACAAGCGGGGCGACCGTTCCGTATCGTGGCAAGCGGAGGGACCGTTCCGATTCTAGGAGGTGCCGGGGATGACGCCGCGGGAGATCGCCGAACAGGTGCGCCGGATGGTCGGGGGCGAGGGCGTCTCGTTCGCCGACCTCTTCGCCGAGGACGGCGTACTGCGCTTCCCCTTCGCCCCGCCCGGCATGCCGCGCGAGATCCGCGGGCGCGAGGCGATCCGCGCCTCGCGGCGCGCCGAGGGCGACCATCGGGCGGCGCTCGTCATGGAGGGCGTCGACCTGCTGGTGCGCGAGACCGACGACCCCGAGGTCGTGGTGCTGGAGATCGAGCACCACGGGCACTCGCGGGTGCTCGACGCGCCCTACCGCTTCCGCGCGCTGGGCGTCGTGCGGGTGCGGGACGGGCGGATCGAGAGCTACGACGACTACATGGACCCGATCGCCATGGCCGCCCTGCTGGGCCGCACGGCCGACCTGGCCGCGGCGCTGACCACCGCCTGACGTCCCGCCGCCTCAGGCCGGCTCGGCGGCCTCCGCGGCCGCGAGCCACGCCAGCTCCACCTCTTCCTTCTCCGCGACGACGGACTTCAGCTCGCGGTCCAGCGCGAGCAGCCGGTCCGCGTCGGTCGCCGCGGCGGCGAGGTCGACGTGCAGCTGCTGCTGGCGCGCCGCGAGGGCGTCCATCCGCCGCTCCAGCCGCTGCGCCTCCTTCTGCGCGGCGCGCTGCTCGGCCGCGGACGCTCCCCGCCGCGGCGCCGAGGTGGCCGACCGCGCCGGGCCGTCGTCAGCGGCCGCGGCGGCCTCGCGGCGGGCGAGGTACTCCTCGATCCCGCCGGGCAGGTGGGTGACCTTGCCGTCGCCGAGCAGCGCGACGACCGTGTCGGTGACCCGCTCGACCAGGTACCGGTCGTGGCTGACGACGACGAGCGTGCCCGGCCACCCGTCGAGCAGGTCCTCCAGCCGGGCGAGCGTGTCGACGTCCAGGTCGTTGGTCGGCTCGTCGAGCATCAGCACGTTCGGCTCGGCCATCAGCAGCCGGGTCAGCTGCAGCCGCCGCTTCTCGCCGCCGGACAGCTGCGCGACGGGCGTCCACTGCCGGGACGCCGGGAAGCCCAGCCGCTCCAGCACCGAGGACGCCGTCAGCTCCAGCTTGCCCAGCCGCACGACACGGGCGACGGACTCGGTCGCCTCCAGCACCCGCTGGCCGCGCGGCAGGTCGCCCAGCTCCTGCGTCAGCTGCGCCAGCCGCACGGTCGTCCCGCGCACGAGCCGGCCGCCGTCGAGGCGCCGCTCCCCCGACAGCGCCCGCAGCAGGGTCGTCTTGCCCGAGCCGTTGACCCCGACGATCCCGATGCGGTCGCCCGGTCCGAGACGCCAGGTCACCCGGTCGAGCAGCGTCCGGTCGCCGACGCGGACGGTCGCGTCCTCCAGCTCCAGCACCGTGCGCCCGAGCCGGTTCGCGGCGAACCCGAGCAGCTCGACGCTGTCGCGCGGCGCCGGCACGTCGGCGATGAGCACCTCGGCGGCCTCGATCCGGAACCGCGGCTTGGACGTCCGCGCGGGCGGGCCCCGCCGCAGCCAGGCCAGCTCCTTGCGGGCGAGGTTGCGCCGGCGGGCCTCGGCGGCGTCGGCCTGGCGGGCCCGCTCGGCGCGGGCGAACACCCAGTCCGCGTAGCCGCCGAGGTAGCTCTCGACGCGGCCGCCGGCGACCTCCCACGTGCGGGTGCACACCACGTCGAGGAACCACCGGTCGTGCGTGACGACGACGACGGCGCAGCGCCGGTGCAGCAGGTGGTCGGCCAGCCAGCCGATGCCCTCGACGTCGAGGTGGTTGGTCGGCTCGTCGAGCACGACGAGGTCGGGCTCGCCGACCAGCGCCCGCGCCAGTGCGACGCGCCGCTTCTCGCCCCCGGACAGGTCGTCGCACCACCGGTCCAGCGTGGCGTCCACCCCCGCCGCGCCCGCGCCGCGCGAGGTGATCCCCAGGCCGTCGAGGACGTCACGCACGCGCGCGTCGCCCGCCCACTCGTGTTCGGCGCCGAACGACTCCAGCACGACGTCGCGCACCTTCGCTCCGGCCGGCAGCGCGTCACCTTGCGCCAGGCGGGCGATGCGCAGACCGCCGACGTGGCTCACCCGGCCGGCGTCGGGGGCCCGCGCGCCGGTCAGCACGTCGAGCAGCGTGGTCTTGCCGCCGCCGTTCAGCCCGACGACGCCGATCCGGTCGCCGGTCTCCACTCCGAGCGACACCGAGCCGAGCAGCACGCGGGACGCGTCGCCGGGCACGTGCGCGGTGACGAGCTCGAGGTTGACCAGGTTCGCCATCAGGCGCGCACCGGGGGCCAGCCGGGCTGTTCGGGCTGCTCGACGACCCGCGCGCCGGGCACCGGCCCGTGGGCGACCCGGACGGTGCGGCACACGCCGGCGCCCGCCAGCTCCGTCGCGACGTCCACCGCCGCGTCCGCGCTCGCGCACAGGAACGCGCACGTCGGGCCGGAGCCGGAGACCAGGCCGGCCAGCGCGCCCGCGTCGACGCCGGCACGCAGGGTCCGGCGCAGCTCGGGGGCGAGGTTGACGGCGGCGGCCTGCAGGTCGTTGCCCAGCGAGAGCGCGAGCTGGCGGGGGTCACCCCCGGCGAGCGCCTCGAGGACGGGCTCGACGGGGCGGCCGGGCGGCACTGCCCCGCCCCGCAGCCGGTCCAGCTCGGCGAACACGCGCGGGGTGGACAGGCCGCTGCGGTGCAGCGCCACGACCCAGTGCTGGGCGTGCCGCGACAGGACGGGGACGATCCGCTCGCCACGCCCCGTGCCCAGCGCCGTCCCGCCGTGGAGCGCGAACGTGACGTCGCTGCCCAGCTCCGCGGCGAGCACGGACAGCTCGTCGCGGGTCAGGTCGAGCTTCCACAGCGCGGACAGCCCGACCAGCGTCGCCGCGGCGTCCGCGCTGCCGCCGGCCATGCCACCGGCCACCGGGATGCCCTTGCGCAGGACGAGCGAGACGTCCGGTACGCGGTCGGCGCGCTCGGCCAGGAGCAGCACCGCCCGCCAGGCGAGGTTGGTCTCGTCGGCCGGGACCTCGGTGACGCCCTCGCCGTGCACGGCGATCGCCGGCTCGGGCGCGAGGGACACCGACACCTCGTCGAACAGGCTCACGGCGTGGAACACGGTGACCAGGTCGTGGTAACCGTCGGGCCGCACGTCGCCCACCGCCAGGTGCAAGTTGATCTTGGCGGGGGCCCGCACCGTGACCGGGGGCGGGACGGCGGACAGCACGCGGCAACCCTACGTGGCCGGTCAGCCGGAGGTCGCGGCCACCGCCTCGCCGCTGCGCTGCTCGCGGCGCGCCGCGAGGTGCCGTGGCAGGGCGAAGGACGCCGTGGCGACCATGCCGACGACCAGCACGACCGCCGGCAGCACCAGGGACTGGGCCATGGCCGCGCTGAACCCGGCGTGCAGCGCGGGCGGCAGCGAGGTGACCGCCGACTCCGCCGCGGGGGCCGCGCCGCCCGCGGGCAGCTCGGCGGCGAGGCGGGCCTGCATGAGCACCGCGATCGCGGCGCTCCCGAGCACGGCACCGACCTGCCGGGTCGTGTTGTAGACACCCGCGCCGGCGCCGGCCTGGTCCATCGGCAGGTTGCGCGTGGCCGTCGTCCCGATCGGGGCCCACATGAGGCCGTTGGCGACGCCGATCACGGCCATCGGCAGGAGCAGCAAGGGGATGGGCGTGGCCGGTCCGATCGCCGCCGCGAGCCACAGCAGCCCCACGACGAAGCAGGCGAGGCCGGCGGTCGCGAGCACGCGCGGGTGCACCCGGTCGGCGAGCCGCCCGGTGTAGGGGGCGAGCGCCCCGGAGATGACGGCCATCGGCACGAGCAGCATCGCCGCCCCGAACGGCGTCAGGCCGAGCACGCCCTGCGCGTACAGCATCACCGGGAAGCCCATCGACGTGACGCCGAACCCGACGGTCGCGATGGCCAGCGCGGCGAGGCTGAAGTTGCGGTCCCGGAAGAGGTGCAGCGACATCAACGGCTCGCCGGGGTTGCGCGCCTGCCAGGCCACGAACCCGGCCAGCACCAGCAGCCCGGCGACGATCAGGCCCCAGACCACACCGTCCCAGTCGAACGTCTGGCCCTCCTGGATGCCGAAGACCAGCAGGAACATGCCGACCGCCGACAGCGCGACCCCGACCAGGTCGAACCGGCGTACGTGGGTCGGCAGCTTCGGCACGAGGCGCAGCGCGAGCACGAAGGCGACGACGCCGACCGGCACGTTCACGAAGAAGATCCACTGCCAGCCCAGCGCGTCGACCAGCACCCCGCCGAGGATCGGCCCGACCAGCGTCGCGACGCCGGCGACGGACCCCCACAGGCTCATCGCCCGGCCCCGCGAGTCCGCCGGGAACGTCCGGGTGATCACGGCCATGGTCTGCGGCGTCATGAGCGCGGCACCCAGGCCCTGCGCGACGCGGGCGGCGATCAGCCCGCTGATGCTGCCCGTCAGGCCGCACCACAGCGACGCGAGCGTGAACAGGCCCAGGCCGGCGAGGTAGACGGGGCCGGGGCCGAAGCGGTCGCCGAGCCGGCCGGTGATCAGCAGCGGGACGGCGTACGCGAGCAGGTACGCGCTCGTCACCCAGACGACCTGGGTCACGTCGGCGCCGAGGCCGCGCATGATCGCCGGAGTCGCGACGGAGACGATCGTCATGTCGACGAGAATCATGAAGAAGCCCACGGCCAGCGCCCACAGGGCGGGCCAGGGGCTGCGGTTCCCGGCGGGGTCCGCCGGGCGGTCGGTGGGAGCCGGGCTCACAGCCGGTCCTCGTGTGGCCATTCCAGTTCCTTCGTGTCGATGCGCTCGCGCAGCTCGCGCAGCCAGGCGATCTCGGCGACACGCAGGGCGCGCACGTGGTGCGCCGCGAGGGTGTACGCCTCGAGCGCCGTGCTGGCGGCCAGCAACGTGTCGATCTCGTCGACCTCGGCGGCGAGCGCCGCGATGCGGGTGTCGAGCAGCGCGACGACCTCGGCGCGCGGCAGGTTGTGGGCCTCGGCGAGGCCGACCGGGAAGCGCGGGTACTCGTTGACGGGCTCGGCGATGAGCTGCCGCAGCCGGGCGGCGAGCTCGGCGCGGCCGGCGGCGGCGATGCGGTAGGTGGTGCGCTCGGGGCGACCGCCTGCGCGGTCGGTACCGACCGGCTCGACGAGGCCGCGCTCGCTCAGCCTGTCGACGACATGGTACAGCGAGCCGGGTCGGACCTTGAGGATCCGGTCGTCGTGCCGGTCGATCAGGAGCCGGTACATCTCGTAGGGGTGCATGGGTCGCTCGGCCAGCAGCGCCAGGACGCTGACCGCCAGGACGTCGCTCATGTCACCTCCTCGCCGAATGTTCCACACGGAATATACCGCACCGAATTCCAGGTCCGCTCGGCGACTCCGGGACGTCGCCGACCCACGTCCCGCACGCTACGACCGACCCCCGACAAAACCGGCCGGCGTCCGGGAGCACACCGTGGACCACTGGCCCAGCCCGCAACTCACCCCGGCCCACACCCCGACTCGCGGCAGGGCCCAGCCCGCAACTCGCCCCGGCCCAGACCCCGACTCGCGGCAGAGCCCAGCCCGCAACTCACCCCGGCCCAGACCCCGACTCGCGGCGTCAGGTCGGGCGGGCCGCCGCGATCCGGGCGAAGGCGGCCACGTCGAGCGTCTCGGCCCGCGCGCCGGGATCGACCCCGGCGGCCCGCAGGGCCGTCTCGGCCGCTGACGGCGACCCGGCCCAGCCGGCCAGCGCCGCGCGCAGGGCCTTGCGGCGCTGGGCGAACGCGGCGTCGATCACGGCGAAGACGGCGACCCGGTCGCCGGGCGGGGGCTCGCGGCGGGTGAAGGCGAGCAGCCCCGAGTCGACGTTCGGCACCGGCCAGAACACCGCTCGCGGCACCGGACCCGCCCGGCGCGCCGCGGCGTACCACGCCAGCTTCGCGCTCGGCACTCCGTAGTCCCGGCCCCCGGGCGGCGCGGCCAGGCGCGCGGCGACCTCGGCCTGGACCATCACGAGCCCGCGCGAGAGGCCCGGCAGCTCCGCGAGCAGGTGCAGGACGACCGGGACGCCGACGTTGTAGGGCAGGTTCGCGACCAGGACCGTGGGCGGCGGCTCCGGCAGGTCGGCGGCGTGCATGCGCAGCGCGTCCGCCGCCGTCACCGTGAGGCGGCCGGCCAGCTCGGGCGCCTGCTCGGCGACGGTCGCCGGCAGCCGCCTGGCGAGCACCGGGTCGATCTCGACGGCGTGCACGGTCGCGGCCGCGGGCAGCAGGCCCAGGGTGAGCGAGCCCAGGCCCGGTCCGACCTCGACGACGACGTCGTCCGGGCGCAGGTCCGCGGCGGCGACGATGCGCCGGACCGTGTTCGGGTCGTGGACGAAGTTCTGACCGAGCCGCTTGGTCGGTCGCAGGTCCAGCTCGGCCGCGAGCGCCCGGACCTGCGCCGGCCCGAGCAGGCTCACGGGGCCGCTACTGCGGCAGGCCGAGCTTGCGGGAGCACGCCGGCCACGCTCCGTACCCGCCGCCGCGGGCGTCGCGGACCTTCTGCGCGACCGCGATCTGCTCGTCGCGCGTCGCGCCGCTGGGCAGCGGGGCGTACTCCGTCCCGCCGTACGCACGCCAGGTGCCGGCGTCGAACTGCAGCCCGCCGTAGTAGCCGTTGCCGGTGTTGATCCCCCAGTTCCCGGTCGCTTCGCACTGCGCGATCCTGTCCCAGACGCTGCCGTCGTCCACGGCGGGTGCGGCCCGCACGGCGTCGTTCGTGCCGATCCGGACGATCCGGGGTCGGGCCGGCCGCGCGGCGCCCGCGCCGACCTGCTCCCGGCGGGTCTCCTGCCCGTTCTGGACGTACACGCGCAGGATCGCGGTGGTCAGTCCGGGCTTGCCGGGGTCGACGACCTTCTCCTCGCCCCGGGGCAGGGCCGGGTCGTCGATCTTCTGGACGGGCGGCGGGACGGTGTGGGTCTCGACGAGCTGGCCGACGCCGTTGCGGATCACCTGGACGTCGGTCCCGTCCGTCAGGGGGGTGTCGCCGCTGGGGACCGACACGTCCCGCGGGCCCAGCGTGATGTGCCGTTCGGAGAGCAGGCCCGCGACGGTACCGGCCGTCGTCGTGAGCGACCGCTTGTCGCCGCCGCCGTCGGTCAGCGTGACCGCGCGCGGGACGCTCAGCTGCAGCGCGAGGCCACCGAGCGGGATCGACGCGTTCGGCGCCGCGGACATCTGCAGCGGCTTGGCCTGCATGCCGAGGCTGGCGAGGGCCTCGCTGACGGTGGACGCGGTGGTCCACACCTCGCGCTGCGACGGGCCCTCGTCGAGCGTCAGGCGCCGGGCCCGGTCGACGATCACGTGGTCGCCCGCGGCGACGGGCGTCGGGAGCGCGGGCTCGACGCGGTCCTGGGCGGCGGGCGTGATCCCGGCCGAGGCCAGCGCGTCGGCGACGTCGGAGCCGAAGGTGTGGACGACCCGGTCGTGCCCGTCGACGGTGACGGTGACGGCCTTGTCCATCGCGAGCGCGGTCGCGCTGCCGCCGACGAGGGCGAGCAGGACGGCGAGCACGGTGGCCCGCACGGCCACCGAGGGGCGCAGCGCCACCGGCTCGGCCGTGCGGCGGCGGGACCGGGCGGCCGCGCGGCGGTCGAGCGCACGGTGCGACCCCGTGCGGCGACCCGGAGCGACGGCCGGAACGGGCCGCGTGAGCGTCTCGGAGACGCGGTCGACCGCGTCGGCGGCACCCCCGCCCGCACGTTCCTGGGCCGCGCCGTGACCGCGCCGGGACGTAGCGGCGGTGATCCGCTCGGGCAGGACGTCCGTCGGCGCGCCGAGGTCGTGGGTGTCGGCCGTCGGGTTCCCGGCGGAGGCGGTCGAGCGCGGGCCGGTGGCCGGACCGACGGCGGTGTCGTGCCGCGATGCGGCCGCCAGGTCGACGGCGGTGTGCGCACCGGTGGCCGGACCCGCCGCGGAGAGCCGGTGCGGGCCGGTGACCGGACCGGAGGGTGTGGCCGGCTGCGACCCGGTGGCGAGCCGGTGGGGCCCCGTGGTCGGGCCCGTATCGGCCACCGGCTGCGACCCCCGGCCGACACCGGAGCCCGCAACCCGGTGCGGACCGGTGACCGGACCCGGACCGACCGCCGGTCCCGACCCGCTCGCCGGACCCACCGGCGCCACCGGATGCGACCCGGTCCGCGGACCCGCCGGACCGTGAGCAGCCGGACCCGGACCGACCGCCGGTCCCGACCCGCTCGCCGGACCCACCGGCGCGACGGGATGCGACCCGGTCGCGGGACCGACGACACCGTGAGGACCCGTGGCCGGACCGACGCCGGCCGCCGGACGCGCGGGCACGACGGGGTGTGACCCGGTCCGGGGACCCGCGAACCCGTGCGGACCAGCGCCGACAACCGGTCCCGACCCGGTCGCGGGACCCACCGGCAGTACCGGCTGCGATCCCGTGCCCGGACCGGCGGGAGCGGACGAACCGGCGATGGGCTCCCGTGTCACGACCGGGTGCGGGCCCGTCGCGGGCCGCGCCGACACCGGAAGCGGCCCACTCGCGCCGTCCGGTGGGCCGGACGGACGCGCACCGGCCCGGCGTCCGTCTCCGGCCGGGGCGCTCTCTGCCGGGCGCAGCCCGGGCCTCGAGGCGGGGACGGGCCGGTTCAGGATGAGCGTCGGAGCGCCGGGGTCGGGCGCAGCGGCCGGCCGGACGGCGGCGTTCGCTCCCGTGGAGGCCAGCGGGTCGAGCTTCCACGGCCGGGGTGCAGGCCGCCGCCGCGACGGCGACACGGTCGCCGCGAACCAGTCGCCGGGCACGGCGGGCAGCGGCTGTGTCCGGTCGCCGTCGCCGAGGTCCCAGGCGGGCGGCCCCGCGTCAGGACTCCGGGGCGGTGCGCCGGGGTCGAGATCCCCCGCACGCGGGCCCGCGTGCGGATCGCGCGCCGGCTGGCCGGCGTCGGCCGGCGCCGGGGCGTGCCCGCCCGCGCGGGCACGGGCGGCCCGGCCGCGGGAGCGCGCGGAGACGTCGACCACTCACGATCCTGACCCTCGGCGGTCCGGGCAGGGGAGACCACGCGCACCGCAGGCGGATCACCGCCCGGGCCGGTGTGGTCGGGTTGCTTGGGGAGCGCCCCACCCCGGCTGTCGTCGTGATCACGGTAACGGGGCGTGAGCGGTCGGCTGCGGCGACCCCCACCGTGTCGCGCCGAGCGGTGCCGTAGCGCCGTTCGACGGTACTAGATTGCGCTTAACGGCCCATCAAGCGGGCCGAAGGCATGCTCGGCGTTACGCCGAGCGCAGTCAGCGATGTGCTCCTCCGGCACGTCACGCACGTCCGCCATCGCCCGCACCGTCCACGGCAGGCAGTAGGGCTCGTTGGGCCGGCCGCGGTGCGGGTGCGGCGTCAGGAACGGGGCGTCGGTCTCGACGAGGAACAGCTCGTCGGGCACGAGCGCCGCCGCCTCGCGCAGCCCTCCGGCGTTGCGGAAGCTCACCGGCCCGGCGAACGAGAGCAGCCAGCCCGCGTCGGCGCACTGCCTCGCCATCGCGGCGTCGCCGGAGAAGCAGTGGAACACGACCGTCTCGGGCGGCCCCTCGTCGCGCAGGACGCGCAGGACGTCGGCGTGCGCGTCCCGGTCGTGGATCATCAGCGGCTTGCGCAGGCGCTTGGCGAGGTCGATGTGCCAGCGGAAGGCGGTCTCCTGCGCCGCGGGCGGGGAGTAGTCCCAGTAGAAGTCGAGGCCGGTCTCGCCAACGGCCACGACCCGCGGGTCGGCGGCCAGGCGCTCGATCTCGGCCAGGTCGGCGTCGGTGACGGCCGCCGTCCGGGTCGGGTGCAGCGCGACCGCGGCCGACACCCGCGCGTCCCACGACGCCGCCGCCACCACCCAGCGGGCCGACGCCAGGTCGTCGGCGACGGTGACCGCCCGCGTGACGCCGACGGCGGCCGCCCGGTCCATCGCCGCGCGCAGCAGCTCGGGCGTGTCGGCGCCGCAGGCGTCGAGGTGGGTGTGGGCGTCGACGGTCGGCGCGGCGAGCGGCTCCGGGAGCGGCGGGGCCTCGCCGCGGCGGCTCACGGCCCACTCCCCCTGCTAACGAACGGCACTTTCGTCACATAGGTCCTCACGAAAGTGCCGTTCGTTAGGTCGGGGGGCGGCACTGGGGCGAGCAGCCTGGGCGTCACCGGGCGATCGGCGCCCACTCCGGGCCGGTCTCACCGAGCTTCGGGTCGAGCTTGGTGAAGATCGGCGTCGGCTTGCGCAGCGGGCGGCCCACCTCGATCGGCGTGGACGTCCAACGCGCCTGCTCACCCGCGTAGTCGCCGGTCAGGATCGGGTACGCCGGGCCGCCGTCGAGATCGTCGACCTCGCGCAGCTCCGGCTGCGCCGCCCACACCCCGCTCCCGCCGAGCGCCGCGTGCACCTGCTGCGCGGCGTGCGGGAGGAACGGCGTCAGCAACGTGTTCGCGTCCTGCACGACCTGCAGCGCGGTGTGCAGGATCGTGTCGCGCCGGTCCGGGTCGTCGGCCTTCTTCCACGGCTCCTGGTCCGACAGGTAGCGGTTGGCCGCCGTCACGACCCGCATCGCCTCGCCGACGGCCTGCTTGAACCGGTTGCGCGCCAGCAGCCCGCCCACCGTGTCGAACGCCGCCCGCGACGCCGTGAGCAGCGTGTGGTCCGCCGACTCCGGCGCGGTCGGCTTCGGGATCGCCCCCACGTTCCTGTGGGCCATCGAGATCGACCGGTTGACGAGGTTGCCCCACTCGTTGGCCAGCTCGAAGTTGGTCCGCCGGACGAACTCGTCCCAGGTGAAGTCGGTGTCCTGGTTCTCCGGCCCGGCGACCGCGATGAAGTAGCGCAGCGCGTCGGGTCCGAACTCGCGCAGGAAGTCCCCGACGTAGATCACCGTGCCGCGGCTGGTCGAGAACTTCGAGCCGCTCATCGTCAGGAACTCCGACGACACGATCTCGCTCGGCAGGTTCAGCGTGCCGAACGCGCCCGGCTGCCCGCCGCGGTCGCCCGCGCCGTTCTGGCCGAGCAGCAGCGCGGGCCAGATCACCGAGTGGAAGACGATGTTGTCCTTGCCCATGAAGTAGTAGCCCTGGGCGGCGGGGTCGCACCACCACTGCTTCCACGCGTCCGGGTCGGGCCCGCGGCGGGCCCACTCGACCGACGCCGACAGGTAGCCGATCACGGCGTCGAACCAGACGTAGATGCGCTTCATCGGGTTGTCACGCCAGCCGTCGAGCGGGATCGGGACGCCCCAGTCGAGGTCGCGGGTGATCGCGCGCGGCTTGAGGTCCGCGACGAGGTTCGCCGAGAACTTGAGGACGTTGGGCCGCCAGTCGGTGCGGGTGGCGAGCCAGGTGCCCAGCGAGTCGGCGAACGCGGGCAGGTCGAGGAAGAAGTGCTCGGTCTCGACGAACTCCGGGGTCTCCCCGTTGATCTTCGAACGCGGGTTCAGCAGGTCGGCGGGGTCGAGCTGGTTGCCGCAGTTGTCGCACTGGTCGCCGCGCGCGGAGTCGTAGCCGCAGATCGGGCAGGTGCCCTCGACGTAGCGGTCGGGCAGCGTCCGGCCCGTCGACGGGCTGATCGCGCCCATCGCCGACTTCGCGACGACGTACCCGTTCTCGTACAGCGCCGTGAACATCTTCTGCGTGACGTCGTAGTGGTTGCCGGTCGTGGTGCGCGTGAACAGGTCGTAGGCCAGCCCGAGGCCGTGCAGGTCGGACGTGATCATCCGGTTGTACTTGTCGGCGAGCTCGCGGGGCCGCAGGCCCTCGGCCTCGGCCTGCACCTGGATCGGGGTGCCGTGCTCGTCGGTGCCCGAGACCATGAGGACCGAGTCGCCGCGCATCCGCCGGTAGCGGGAGAAGACGTCGGAGGGCACACCGAAACCGGAGACGTGGCCGATGTGCCGGGGGCCGTTGGCGTAGGGCCACGCCACGGCGGTCAGCACGCGCGAACTCATGCGATGCAGCGTATGCCCCGGCCGCGACGGCGTTTCACGACCGTCACGAACCGGGCGCGGTCAGTGGCGGCGCAGTGCGGCGGCGTACAGGTCCCGCTTGGGGACGCCGCCCGCGGTCGCGACCGCGCTGACCGCGTCCTTGAGCCGTTCCCCGGCCTCGACCCGCTCGACGACGGCGTCGACGAGGGACTCGACGCTCGGCGGCGCCGCTGGCCCGGCCCCGGCCAGCACGACCGTGACCTCGCCGCGGACGGGCTCGGCGGCGGCCCACGCGGCCAGCTCGGCGAGCGTCCCGCGCACGACCTGTTCGTGGACCTTCGTCAGCTCCCGGCACACCGCGGCCCGCCGGTCGGCGCCGAGCACCTCGACCGCGGTCGCCAGCGTCGCCGCCACGCGCCGCGGCGACTCGAAGAACACGACGGCCCTGGACTCGCTCACGAGCGTCTCCAGCCACCGCCGCCGCTCGCCGGCCTGCCGCGGCGCGAAGCCGTCGAAGCAGAAGCGCTCGACGGGCAGCCCGGACAGCACGAGCGCCGTCGTCACCGCGGACGGGCCGGGGAGGCACGTGACGGGCAGGTCCTCCGCGGCGGCCGCGGCCACGAGCCGGTAGCCGGGGTCGGACACCGCGGGCATCCCCGCGTCCGTCACGACGAGGACGGTCCGGCCCGACCGCACGGCGTCGAGCAGGCCGGGCAGGCGGGCGGCCTCGACGGCGTCGTAGTGCGACACGAGCCGTCCGGTGATCGTGACGCCGAGCGCGGCGGCCAGCGCACGGACCCGCCGCGTGTCCTCGGCCGCGACGACGTCGGCGCTGCTCAGCGCCTCGACGAGCCGGGCGGACGCGTCGGTGGCGCGCCCCAGCGGCGTGGCCGCGAGCACCAGCTGCCCCGGGGCGGGCGGAGTCGACACGCGGGCCAGCCTACGATCGGGCGACGTGGCCCTCCGCACCGTCGCGCCCGCGAGCCGCCCGGCCGGTGCCGACGACGTGGTGGCGGGCACCGCACCGGTCGGCGACAGCCCGCCGACCCCGCGCCGGCCGGCCGATCCCGAGGCCGCCCTGCTCGGGCCGCCGCCGCCGCCCGACCGCCTGCGCGGCTGGCTCGTCACCGCGGCCATGGGCGTGCTGGCGTTCGTCGTCCGCTTCGCGGGGCTGGGCTTCCCGACCGACGGCGGCACGCCCGTCTTCGACGAGAAGCACTACGTCCCGCAGGCCTGGCAGATGCTGCGCAACGGGGGGATCGAGGACAACCCGGCCTACGAGCTGGTCGTCCACCCGCCACTGGGCAAGCACCTCATCGCGATCGGCGAGGCGCTCTTCGGCTACGACAGCATCGGCTGGCGCTTCTCGGCCGCGGTCGCGAGCGTCGTGTGCGTCGTGCTGCTGGTGCGCGTCGCGCGCCGGATGACCCGCTCCACGCTGCTCGGCGCGATCGCGGGCCTGCTGCTGATCTGCGACGGCGAGTCGTTCGTCCAGGGCCGGATGGGCATGCTCGACGTGTTCATCGCGGTGTTCGTGCTGGCCGGGTTCGTGGCGCTGGTCCGGGACCGGGACGACGTGCGCGCGCGGATGGCCCGCGTCGTCCGCGAGGGCCGGATCGCCGACAGCCCGTTCGGGCCGCGGCTGGGGTTCCGCTGGTGGCGGCTGGGCGCGGGCGTCCTCGTGGGCGGCGCCTGCGCCGTCAAGTGGTCGGGGATCTACTGGGTGCTGGCGTTCGCGCTGCTGTCGGTGCTGTGGGACCTCACCGCGCGGCGGACGGCGGGGGTGGCCCGGCCGTGGACGGGGACGCTCCTGCGCGACGCGCTGCCGACCGCGTGGGCGCTGCTGCTCGTCCCGATCGCCGTGTACTTCGCGGACTGGCTGCCCTGGTTCGCCAGCGAGACCAGCACCGACCGCTACGCCGGCAGCAACGCGCTGACCAGCATGCTGTACTTCGAGAGGAAGGTGCTGGCGTTCCACGAGGGTCTGACGACGGCGTCGGCGGGCGTGCACCCGTGGGAGTCCAAGCCGTGGTCGTGGCCGATGGGCCTGCGCCCGATGCTGTACTACTACGCGGCGGGCGACCAGGTCAGCGGCTGCGGCGGCCCGCAGTGCGTCAGCGCCGTGATGCTGATCGGCACGCCGGCGATCTGGTGGGCCGCGCCCGTCGTGCTGGCGTTCTCGCTGTGGCGCGTGGTGGGCAGGGCGGACTGGCGCCACGGCGCGGCGCTGGTCGGCTACGGCGCGGGGATCCTGCCGTGGTTCACCGACCTGGCCCGGCAGATGTTCTTCTTCTACATGACTCCGCTGGTCCCGTTCCTGCTCCTGTCGATGGTGCTGATGATGGGGGAGATCATCGGGCCGGCGGGGGTGTCGCGGGAGCGGCGGCAGACCGGCCTGATCGTCGTCGGGATCTGGGTGGGCCTGGTCGTGGCCAACTTCGTGTGGCTGTGGCCGATCCTGACGGGCGTGCCGATCACGGACGCCCAGTGGCAGGCGGAGCTGTGGCTGCCGAGCTGGCGAGCGTGATCGCGCGGTTCCGGTAGCTGCGTCCGGGATCCAACAGGCGCCGGTCAGCAGCCCAGCACGATCGGGCGGTGCACCGGCGCGACGTCGAGCGTCACGTCCTCGACCGCCGAGCGGTAGACGCACGTCGCGACGTGCACCTCCACCGTCCGGTCGTCGACGAACGCCGCCGTCGGCTCGGGCGCGCCCGGCAGGCCCTGGTAGACCAGCGACTCCTGCTCGAGAGGGCCGGCGCCGGCCCGCAGGACGACCGCGTAGGTCGGGACGGTGACGCCCTGCAGCGTGAGCAGCCGCCGGCCCGCCCGGTCGGCCTCGGCGACGGTGGCGCTGTCGCGGACGAGCGTGCTGGCCCACCCCACGAGGCCGACCCAGGCCGCCAGGACGAGCACGCCGACGACGACCGCGAGCCGGCGCAGCAGGCCCCGCGGCGCCGCGACCGCGAACGCCGCGGCCAGCAGCGCGATGCCGAGGCCGACGAGCCCGGCGGTGAACCAGCGGGCCTGGCGCAGGTGGAACGGGTCCGCCACGCTGACGCCGGCCAGCACCGCCACGACCAGGACGCAGCCCAGCAGCACGAGCACGCGCCACAGCCGGGTCATGCCGCGCATCCTCTCCGAGGCGCCCGCGTAACGCCGGGCCGGCCCACCGGCACCCCTTCGCCATGACCGTCCACACGTTCGCGATCGAGGCCCGCTCCACGGCCCCGGCCGACCAGCTCTTCGCCCTGCTCGCCGACGCGCCGGGCTGGCCCCGGTGGGCCGGCGCGTCGATCCGGGAGGCGGCCTGGCTGCGGACCGGCACGCCGGCGCCCGGCGGCGTCGGCGCCGTCCGCCGGCTGGGCGCCCGTCCCCTCTGCACCGTCGAGACGATCACCGAGTACGAGCCGCCGCAGCGCATGAGCTGGTCGGTGCGGGGCCTGCCGGTCCGGGACTACGTCGGGACGGTCGAGCTCGTCCCGGACGGGGACGGGACGGTGGTCCGGTGGTCCGGCCGCTTCTCCGGCCCGCGGTTCCTCCGGCCGCTGCTGCGGCGCGCGGTGCGCGGCTTTGCCGAGGGGCTGGCGGCGGCACCGGCCCGCCTGGCGCCCCGGCGCTGAGCTGCCCTGTGCCGGCCGCGACCTTCCCTGCCCGCCGGCCCGCCCGTCACCGGTCCCGGCCGGCGACCGCCCGGCTCTCAGCCCCGCGGGACCGGCCGGCGCGGCGAGGATGCGGACGTTGCCGGGCTGCCCGGGGTCGGTGGGCGCAACGTGGCGGACGGCGGCTCGCTGCCACGCGCGCCGCTCACGCCCGGCGGACCGTCTCCGAGGGCAGCTCGCCGAACCGCGCCCGGTACGCCGCCGCGAACCGCCCCGGGTGCCCGAAGCCGTGCCGCGCGGCGACGTCGGCGATCCCGGCGTCCGGCCCGGCCAGCAGCTCGGCCCGCACCCGCTCCAGCCGCTCCCGGCGCAGGTACGCCGCCGGGGAGACGCCGAAGCGGCGGCGGAACGCCTCGTAGAGCGACCGCTCGCTGACCCCGACGGCCCCGGCCAGCCCCGCCGCCGTCCACCCGGCCTCGCCGTCGTGGATCAGCTCCAGCGCCTGCCGCAACACCCGCGGCGCCGGGGGCTGGCGGGGTGTGAAGATCGCGTCGGTGTGCGAGTGCCGCTGCCCGAGCAGCAGGGCCGTCAGCACGGCGTTCTTCAGCTCCGCCCGCAGCACCGGGGACGGCCCGGCCGGGCCCGCGGCCGCGAACGCCTCCCGCAGCATCCCTATGGCGGCGGCGAGCGGGCTCTGCCCGGCCAGCGGCGCGGCGACGTCGAACCGCAGCGGGGTCGCCACCGGCCCGCCCAGCAGCGTCGACAGCCGCCGTTCGAGGTCGGGCCGGTCGAGCTTCAGCACCATCAGCCGCAGGCCGGCCGACCAGCGCATGTCGACCTCGCCGTCGCTGGAGAAGATCGCCGCGCACCCCGGGTGGGCGTGGGTCGCGTCGCCGCGGTACCGGACGGCCAGGTCGCCCGCGAGCGGCACGTGCACGGTCATGAAGTCCCGCAGCGCCGCCGAGACGATCCGCACCGGCGCGCCGTAGTCGAAGCGCATGACGCCGAAGCCGTCGAACACGTCGCTCCCGACGTCGGCGAGGAACGCCTGCCGGGCGCCGCCGAGCACCATGCGGTGCTCGGTCATGAGCCGCTGTGCCCGGTCGTGCGCCTCGTCGGGGTCGGCGGTGCGGAACGCGTCGCGCCGCGCCGGCTCTGCGGCGGCGCACGTCGGCATCGGATCTCCCTCCCGGTGCCGACCACCGTCACCGCGGGCCGCCGGGCTGTCAAGGCGATCCCGCTGCCGGATCCGGCCGGCCGCTGCCGGAAGCGGATCCCCGGCGGCGCGGGAGCGGCCTAGGGTCACCGCGACCCCAGGCCGCCCCACCGCAGCGGAGGCCGACATGACCGATGTCCACACCGGGGCGCACGTCGTCCCCCTCGACGCCGTCGTCGAGCACGGCTTCTACCCCGGCTGGGAGCCCCGCCTCGACAGGCGCCCGTTCATCGCCGAGGCGCTCAAGCCGTTCGACAAGGGCGACGAGCGCCGGTTCTGGCTGCGCGACTCGATGCACTTCGGCGAGGGCCTCACCCCCGCCAGCATCGCCCTGCTCGAGGACGCCCAGACCTGGGGCACCCAGTACGGCGCCGAGGCCGTCGGGATCCCGCCGACCGCGGGCATGGTCAACCGGCTGGCCGGCGTCCACGTCTACCTCGGGCAGATCCCCGTGCCCTCGGCGTGGCAGGTCGGCGCCCGGGCCATGCGGTTCGGCCCGCTGCTGGCCGCCCGCCTCGCCGACTTCCCGGCGTACTGGCGCGGACTGACCGACGAGCTGGCCGCCGGCTACGCGCACTTCGACGCCCTCGACCCGGCCGCCATGACGCGCGAGGAGCTGTGGTCCGCGCTGCAGGACGCCTACGTCTTCCACCGCCGCGGCTGGGGCATCCACTTCGAGGTCATGTACCTGCTCGCGGCCAACTACCTGGGCCTCTACGGCATCGCGGTGGAGCTGGGCCTGGAGCGCACCCACGTCGCGCGCTGGCTCGCCGGCGAGTCGACGCCGTTCCTGGAGACCGACGCCGCTCTCGCCGCGCTCGCGCACCGGGCCCGCGAGCTGGGCCTGGAGCCGGCCTTCTCCAGCGAGGACCCCGACGCCGTCCGCGCGGCGCTCGCGGCGACGGCGGGCGGCGACACCTGGTGGGGCGAGCTCACCGCGTTCCTCGCCGAGTGGGGCCACCGGACCGACGAGACCTGCACGATCGACCGGCCCTCGTGGGCCGAGCGGCCGACCACGCCGCTCGCGACGATCCGGGAGATGCTCGGCCAGGACGAGATCCACGACTTCGCCGCGGCCCGCGAGGCCGTCCGCGCCGAGCGGGACGCGCTGGTCGCCGCGGCGCGCGACGCGATACCCGACCCGGCCGACCGGGAGCGCTTCGACGCCGCCCTCGCCGCGAACCGCGCGGCCAACTTCGTCTGGTGGAACGAGGAGCACAACTTCCTCATCGACCGCCGCATCCACCTCCCGGTCCGCCGCCTCACCCTTGAGCTCGGCGAGCGGCTGGCCGCCGAGGGCGCCCTCGCCGCGCCCGAGGACCTGTTCTTCCTCTTCAAGCCCGAGCTGTACGACGCCATGGACGGGCGCGCCGACTGGGCCCGGCTCGCCGCGCTCGTCCCCGCCCGCCGGGAGTTCTACGAGCGTGGCAAGGCGCGCGGCGACGACCTGCCGCCGATGCTCGGCACCGTCCCCGAGCGCGTCGACGACCCGCTCATGACCGAGATCTTCGGGCTCACCCCCGACTACCTCGCCACGATCCGCTACGGGCGTCCGACCGCCGAGCTGCGCGGGTTCGCGGCGTCGCGGGGCGTCGTCGTCGGGACGGCCAGGGTGCTGCGCAGCGCCCAGGAGATCGACCAGATCCGCAGCGGCGACGTGCTCGTCTGCGGCGGCACGACGACGGAGTGGACGCCCGCGTTCGGGATCATCGCCGGCTGCGTCACCGACACCGGCGGCAGCCTCGCCCACTCGGCGATCATCAGCCGCGAGTACGGGCTGCCGTGCGTCGTCGGCACGGCCGTCGCGACGTCCACGATCCAAACGGGCGACCGGGTGCGCGTCGACGGCGACCAGGGCGTCGTCCAGGTCCTCGCGTGACCGACGACCTCGCGCGCTGGTCGGCGACCGCCCAGCGGGCCGCGCGCGCGGGCGGCGCCGAGCTGCTCGCGCGGGCGGGCGGCCCCGTCGAGGTGACGCTCAAGGACGCGCGGGTGGACGTCACCAGCTCGGCCGACCTCGCCGCGCAGCGGGCCGTCGCGTCGGTGATCCGGGCCGAGTTCCCCGGCCACCGCGTGGTCGGCGAGGAGCGCGACGACGAGGCTCCCGACACCGGTGACCCCGGCGCCCCGACGTGGTGGATCGACCCGCTCGACGGCACGCGCAACTACCTGTCCGGCGTCCGCTACTACTGCGTCTCGGTCGCGGTGACGGCCGGCGGCGCGGTGCGGGTCGGCGCGGTCTACGACCCGTCGGCCGACGAGATGTTCGCCGCCACCCGCGGCGGCGGCGCGACCTGCGACGGCACGCCCCTGCGCGTCGCCGAGGTCGACGACCTGGCGCGGGCCCTGGTCGTCACGCAGGCGCAGTCGGCCGACCCGGCCGTCATCGACCGGTTCGTCGCGACGATGGGCCTGCTCATGGGAGCGACCGGCGGCGTGCGGTTCCCCGGCGCCCCGGCGCTGGTGCTCGCGCACGTCGCGGCGGGCCGCTACACCGCCTACGTCGAGCCGACCATGGACCCGTGGGACGTCGCAGCCGGGCGGCTCCTCGTCGAGGAGGCGAGCGGGCGCGTCACCGACTTCGCGGGCGGGCCCGCTGACGTGGACGCGGTCGTCGACCTGGTCGCGAGCAACGGCGCCGTGCACGACGCGCTGGTCGAGCTGCTGAAGGGAGTCGGGACATGACGGCGTTGGCGGTGACGACGACCGGCGGCTGGGCGCGGCCCGGCTGGTGGGACGTCCTGGAGGAGGCGGAGGCAGCCGGCCGCCTCGGGCCCGACGACGAGCGGGAGCTCTACGACGACTACTGCCGCATCGCGATCGCCGACCAGGAGCGCTGCGGCCTGGACGTCGTCACCGACGGCGAGCACCGCCGCCGCGGCTGGATCGAGAACATCACCGCGGCGCTGCCCGGCCTGCGCCGCCGGCCCGGGACGCGGAAGCTGGGCGCGCTCGGCTACGACATGCTCGACGTCTGGGAGCTGACCCAGCCGTTCGACGACCTGGCCTGGCTGTGGGACTTCGAGGACGAGTTCCGGTTCCTCGCCGAGCACACCACCCGCCGCCCCCGCGTCGGCATGCCCGGCCCGTACGGGATGACGACGGAGCTGGACATCGCGGGCGTCTACCCGTCGCGCAAGGCGTGCGCCGAGGGGTTCGTCCCGGCGCTGCGCCACCACATCGCCGGGCTCATCGCGGCCGGCTGCGACTACATCCAGCTGGAGGAGCCGATCACGCCGGCCGTCGCCGACGACGACCGCAGCGCCGCGAGCATGGTCGAGCTGATCAACAAGGTCGTCGATGGGTTCGCCGGCTGCACGTTCACCGTGCACATCTGCTTCGGCTCGTTCCGCCGCCTGCCGTACGCGAAGCGCACGTACCGGTGGCTGTTCCCGACGCTGCTCGACGCGCACGTCCACGGGTTCAGCCTGGAGTTCGGCGGGCGCGAGATGGCGGAGATCGACCTCGTCGGGCAGTGGGACCGCGGCCGCATCCTGTCCGCGGGCCTGATCGACATCAAGACGCACTACGCGGAGACGCCCGAGGATGTGATCGAGCGCGTCCGCACCTGCCTGCGCTACCGCGAGCCCGAGGAGCTGGAGATCTCCACCGACTGCGGGCTGCGCCGGGTGCCGCGCCCGCTCGCGCTGGCGAAGATGACGAACGCGGCGGCCGCCGCGGCGAAGGTGCGGGCCGATGGCTGACGCGCCGGCCTTCCGCGCCGAGACCGTCGGGAGCCTGCTGCGGCCCGCACCGCTGCGCGCCGCGATGGAAGCGGACGCGCCGGACCTACCCCCGCTGCAGGACGCGGCGATCCTCGACGCGCTGGCGCTGCAGCGCGACGTCGGACTGCCGGTCGTCGGGGACGGGGAGCTGCGCCGGCGGATCTGGCACGGACCGGTGCTGGAGATCGCCGACGGCTTCGACCCCGAGGGGTTCGTCCGCACCTGGACCGACGCGTCGGGGCGGCAGGCCAGCCACACCTCACCCGTCGTCAACGGGAAGCTGTCGGCGCGCGGGAGCATGGTCGACGTCGAGGCGCGGTTCGTGCTCGACCACGCCGACCGGCCCGTCAAGCTGACGATGCCGGTGCCGACGAACTTCCTGTCCTACTGGCGCGACGACGTGTCCGGGCGCGCCTACCCCGACCGGCAGGCGTTCCTCGACGACCTCGTCGCGATCATGAACGCGGACGCGCGGGCCCTGGCCGCCGCCGGCGTGGCGTACCTGCAGCTCGACGCGCCGAAGTACACGTTCTTCGACGAGCCGCGGATGTTCCCCGACCCCGCGCGGCGGCTGGAGCAGCTGGCCGAGCACCTCCGCACGGACCGGCGGGTGTTCGACGGGATCACCGGCGTCACGACCGGCCTCCACGTCTGCCGGGGGAACTACCGCAGCATGTGGGAGAGCGACGTCCCCTACGACGCGTTCGCCGAGGTGCTGTTCGGCGAGGCCCGCTACGACCGGCTGCTGCTGGAGTACGACGACGTCCGCGCGGGCGGGTTCGAGGTGCTGCGGTTCGTGCCCGACGGCGTGACGGTCGTGCTGGGGCTGGTCACGACGAAGGGCCCCGAGCTGGAAGACGCGGACGAGCTGCGGCGGAGGATCGACGAGGCGGCCCGGTACGTGCCGCTCGACCGGCTCGCGCTCAGCCCGCAGTGCGGGTTCGCCAGCACCTGGGAGGGCAACGAGCTGACCGCGGACGACCAGCGGCGCAAGCTGGAGCTGGTCGTGCGGACGGCCGAGGCGGTGTGGGGCCGGGCCTGACGCCCGATCCCGCTCGCCGCCGGGTCGCGACCGGGCGACGGCGGAGGCAACCTACGCGACGGTGCGGGTGCGGGTGCGACACGACGCCGCACCCCGACTCGGCCAGGCGCAGACCCCGACTCGGCCAGGCGCAGACCCCGACTCGGCCAGGCGCAGACCCCGACTCGCGGTCCCCCCGCCGCGAGTCGGGGTCTGCGACAGCGCGAGTCGGGGTCTGCGACAGCGCGAGTCGGGGTCTGCGACACCGCGAGTCGGGGTCTGCGACACCGCGAGTCGGGGGTTGTGACACCGCGAGTCGGGGTTTGCGTCCGGCTGCGCCGGGACGCCCTTCGCTGCGGAGCTTGTGTGCGTCGCGGGGCAGCGCCGGCCGGGTGGTGCTTGATCGCCGGAGGGGGAGATCCGAGGCCGCAGCTGGCCCCGGATCTCCCCGGCCCGCGATCACCGCCGTCCTGCCCGCCGTCCGGCGCCGGCCGGAGTGATCACCCGCCGTCCCGGCTCGCCTGCGACGCCCTGCGCCGCCTCGCCCTGCCCCGCGACGCGCTGCCCTGCGATGCCCTGCCCTGCGATGCCCTGCCCTGCGATGCCCTGCCCTGCGATGCCCTGCCCTGCGATGCCCTGCCCTGCGATGCCTGCCCGGCAACGCACCAGCACCGCGACGCCCTGGGCGCATCGCGGGCGACGCGGGATGGGGTGGTGCTTGATCACCGGAACGGAGGATCGACCACGCCGCCGCACCGCGACCGCACTCCCACCCCGCAACCCGTACCGCCGCCACAGCACCGGTACCGACCGGACGACGACGGTGCCGACCCGAGCCGGCCGCCCCGCGGCCCCTCGACAAAGGTGCCGACCCACGACGCCGGTGCCGACCCACTACGACGGGGCCGACCCACGACGACGGTGCCGACCCACGACGGTGCCAGACCACCCAGGCGTCCCCAGCCCCGCCACCGACCGGCCACACCGCCATTCCGCGCCCGCACCCCCACCGCCCAACCCGCACCGCCGCCCCGACGACGGTGCCGACCACACGACGACGGTGCCGACCCCGCCACGACGGCGCCGGGCTGTGCCTGCAGGCCCGGCCTCGTCACGGCGACGCGCCGGGAACCCCGCCGCGGCCCGGCGTCCCGCCTCCTGCCCCGGACTGCGCGATCCCGCTTGCCGCCGGCCGGCCGGGACGGCCCCGCTCACCCGGAGGCCGCCGCCAGCGCGACCACCGCCGCGCGGATCGCCGCCCGCGCGCCGGGGTCGGCCACCAGCCCGTCCCCGCCGATCATCGCTCCGGTCACCGGCACGGGCACGCACGCGGCCTCCACGAGCGCGGCGTGCGCGTAGCCCAGCACCGCCCGCAACGCCGCGTGCGCCCCGGCCGCGCCACGCGGCGACGCGTTCACCCAGCCGACCGGCTTGTCGAGGATCGAGCGCGGGGCCGCGTCCCCGATCGTCCAGTCCAGCATGTTCTTGAACGACCCGGGCAGCGTCCCCGCGTACTCCGGCACCGACAGCAGCAGCCCGTCCGCGGCGTGCAGCGCGTCCCGCAGCCGAGCGACCGCGGGCGGCAGCGGGTCGACGTCGTCGTCCTGGTTGAAGTGCGGCAGGTCGGCGACGCCGCCGTAGAGGTCGGCGACGACGCCGTCGGGAACCAACGCCTGCGCCGTCCGCAGCACCGCGGTGTTCGTTGACGACGCGCGCAGGCTCCCCGACACCAGCAACAGGCGGATCACCGGCCCATCGAAGCACGCTCCGGCGGCCTCACAGGGACCGCAGGAACACCAGCGACGGCACGAAGAAGTACTCCCCGCCCTTCAGCGTCACCGCCTGCGCCGGCGCGGGGACGACCGTCTCCTTCCCGTCGTTCCACGCCGCCGGGTAGCCGGCGTCCGGGCGGACGCCCTGGCCGATCACCGGGTCGACACCGGGAGCGCCGTGGCCCGGCGGGACGGACGGGAAGCCCGCGTTGTCCGCCCACAGGCTCTGCACGAACTCGAACTGCTCGGCGAGGTCGACGTTGAACGCCATGAACAGCAACCCGACGCCGCCGGTCGGACGCTGTGCCGGCGGGAGGTCCGCGTCCGGGTCGTCGAGGCGCACGCCGTAGGTCTGGCCGCGCCGGGCCATGATGTGCCGCCGCTCGCCCGGCTCGGGCTCGAACCCGCCGGTGCCGCGCGGGTTGGTCTTGCGGATGTGGGCCTGGAACGGGCAGCGCGCGCCCTGGTCGTCGACGGTGTAGCCGAAGTTGTTGGCCACCGGCGGCCCACCGGCGTCGGGGCGCAGCGTGACCGGCGTACCGTCCTCGAACCGTCCGATGATCATCGCGCCGGCCCGCTCCCGGTCGTCGCCGGTCAGGCCCAGCGCATCGGCGAGGTCCTCCTCCGCCTGCTTGAACAGCGCGACGTTCTGCTCCAGCTTGCGGAACACGAGGAAGCTGCCGTGCGCCACGTCGGGGTCCGGCGCGCCGGGGTCGGGGACCAGCACGCGGGCCAGCGTGAAGGCCGGGTCCCACACGGTCGGCTGCACGAAGCCGGCGGTCTCGTCGGCGATGTCCTCGTCGAGGAACAGCGGCTGGCTGCGGCCGTCGACGTAGCCGAAGTGCTCGATGCCGTCGCCGTTCCCGTTGTGCTGCCCGCGGCCGGTCTCCTCGCCGAGCACGGTGATGCTGCCGCTGTCGGGCAGCAGGTCGAGGACGGCGTTGCGCTGCGCGACCATCGTGCCTTCCGCGGCGTCGCCGACGAGCACGGCCGCGTGGATCGTGCCCTGGTAGGCGGGCTCCCACACCGCGGGCGGCGGGTCGTCCAGCGTGTGCCGCGACGCCTTCATCCCGTCGCGGAACCGCGGGTCGGCCGGCGTCTGCGCGTCGCCGAGGCCCAGAGCGGTGTAGCCCGCGGCAGCGAGCGCGACCCCGACGTAGGGCGTCCCGGGCGTCCGCGAGAGGTGGAAGGCGTCCAGCTCCTGGAGGTGGGTCAGTGCGGACTTGGTCATCTCCGCGACCGACCGCAGGAACGCCCGGCCCTCGGCCGCGTCGTCGAACGACAGGAACAGGACCGACAGGTGGTCCCGGGCGTGCGGGTGCAGGATGTTGGCCTGCAGCTCGTCGAGCATCGTGGCGTCGTCTCCCGTGGCCGTCCGCCAGGACAGCGTGCGGTCGAGGTCGACCGGTGGCATCGGGGCTCCCCTCGTCGGCCACCCCGGTCGGGTGGCACCCACGAGGGAGACGACGCGAGCGCCGCCAGGATACGAATTCGGCAGGAATTAGGCAAAACGGACCAACGGCCGTGCGGTCCCGCGCCGGGTCCTGGTGCCGGCTCCCGCGCGCGGGCAGGATCCGCGCTGGGGGAGGACACCATGCGCGCACGCGAGCCGGACGAGCTGGGCTGGGTCGAGCGGGACGGGGTGCGGGTGGGCTACGAGGTCTACGGCCCGCCGGGCCCGACGGTCCTGCTGCTCACCTCCTGGGCCATCGTCCACGCGCGGCAGTGGAAGGCCCAGATCCCCTACCTGGCGCGCCGGTTCCGGGTGATCGCGGTCGAGGGCCGCGGCAACGGGCGGGCGGACCGGCCACCGGACGCCGAGGCGTACCTCGACGACGAGTACGTCGCGGACGCTCTCGCAGCGCTGGACGCCACCGGCACCGACCGGGCGGTCGTCGTGGGCCTGTCGCTTGGCGGCCGCCACGCCCTGCAGCTCGCAGCGGCGCATCCCGACCGCGTCGCAGGCGTCGTCGCGATCGGCACGGCGTTCCCGTGGCCGCTGCCGTCCGACTTCGCCGAGCCGAAGGACTCCTACGAGGGCTGGGGCAAGGCGAACCGGCACTACTGGCTCGCCGACTACCGGGGCTGGGTCGAGTTCTTCATGTCGCAGGTCTTCACCGAGCCGTACTCGGTGAAGCACCGCGAGGACGGCGTGGCCTGGGGCCTCGACACCGATGCCCCCACGCTGCTCCTGACCACGCCCGGGATCACCGCCGCGACCGCCGACCAGGCCGAGGAGACCTGCAAGAAGGTCACCTGCCCGGTGCTCGTCGTCCACGGCGACGAGGACGGGATCGTGCCGTACGCGATCGGCGTCGACCTCGCCCGCTGGACCGGCGGCGAGCTGCTCACCCTGCACGGCGGCGGGCACGCGCCGACCCTGCGCGACCCGGTGCGCACCAACCTCGTCCTGCGCGGGTTCGCCGAGCGGCACCTGCCGGTCCCGGCGCGGGAGCACACCTGGACGCGCCCGCGCGGACGCCGCCGGCGGGCCCTGTTCGTCTGCTCCCCGATCGGGCTGGGCCACCTGCGTCGGGACGTCGCGATCGCCGGGCAGCTGCGGGAGCGCGTGCCCGACCTGGAGATCGACTGGCTGACCCAGGACCCGGTCGCGTCGGCGCTGCGCGGGCTCGGCGAGCACGTCCACCCCGCTTCGGGGCTGCTGGCGAGCGAGACGGCGCACCTGGAGTCCGAGGCGGGCGAGCACGACCTGCGGGTGTTCGAGGCGCTGCGCGCGATGGACGAGATCCTCGTCAACAACTTCATGGTGTTCCACGACCTCGTCGACGACGAGGCCTACGACCTGTGGGTCGCAGACGAGGGTTGGGACGTCGACGCGTTCCTGCACGACAACCCGGAGCTCAAGCGCGCGCCCTACGCGTGGCTGACCGACTTCGTCGGCTGGCTGCCGATGCCGGACGGGGGCGAGCTCGAGGCTGCGCGAACGGCGGACTGGAACGGCGAGCACGTCGAACGGATCCGGCGCTACCCACGCCTGCGCGACCGCGCGCTGTTCGTCGGCGACCCCGAGGACGCCGTGGGCGCCCCCCTCGGCCCGGGCCTGCCGACGGTCGCGGAATGGACGGCGCAGCGTTACACCTGCGTCGGGTACGTCACCGGCGCACCGCTGGCCGCGGGGCGGGACGAGCTGCGAGAACAGCTCGGCTGGCGGCCCGACGAGCGCGTCTGCGTCGTCGCGGTCGGCGGCTCGGACACCGGCCGGCACCTGCTGCGCCGCGTGGCCGAGGCCGTCCCGACGATGGCGCGGCGCGTCCCCGGCCTGCGTACGGTGCTGGTCGCCGGCCCGCGGATCGACCCGGGGTCGCTGCCGTCCGGTCCGGGCCTCGAGGTGCTCGGCTACGTCCCTGACCTGCGGCACCAGCTGACCGCCTGCGACGTCGCGGTGGTACAGGGCGGGCTGACGACGACGATGGAGCTCACCGCGGCCGGTGTGCCGTTCCTCTACGTGCCGCTGGCCCACCACTTCGAGCAGCAGATCCACGTCCCGCACCGGCTGGCCCGCTACGGCGCGGGCGAGCGCGTCGACTACGCCGAGGTCTGCGACCCCGAGCGGTTCGCCGACGCGCTGGCCCGCGTCCTGGACCGGCCGGTCGCCTACCGGCCGGTCGACGCCGGTGGCGCGGCCCGCGCGGCCGAGGCGCTGGCCGAGCTGCTGTAGTCCGGCCGGCGCCCGGCGGTGGGCCGGACGGCACGTGATCAGTCCGGCAGCGCGTGGGACGGCGGGTGATCACTCCGACCGGCGCCCCGGCGGCGCGTCATCAGTCCCGCCGGCGCCCGGCGGCGGGCCGGACGACGGGTGATCGCCGGCCGGGGAGATCCGGGGCCACCTGGAGCCTCGGAACACCTCCTCGGGTGATCAAGCCCGCCCCGACCGGCACCCGGCAGCGGGCCAGCCGGCGGATGGCGGCGGGCCGGACGGCGGGTGATCGCTGGGAGGGGAGATCCGGGGCCACATGCGGCTTCGGAACTCCCACTCCAGTGATCAAGCCGACCCGCCGGCGCCCGGCAGCGCGTGGGACGGCGGGTGATCACTCCGACCGGCGCCCGGCAGCGCGTCATCAGTCCAGACGGCGGATGGCGGCGGGCAGGACGACGGGTGATCGCCGGCCGGGGAGATCCAGGGCCACCTGCAGCCTCGGAACACCCCATCCGGTGATCAAGCCCACCCCGGCCGGCACCCGGCAGCGCCCTACCAGTCCGGCCGGCGCTCGGCAGCGCGTTCTCAGTCCGCCGGCACCCGGCAGTGTCCTACCCGTCCGACCGGCGCCCGGCAGCGCGTCATCAGTCCGGCCGGCGCCCGGCGGCGGGCCGGACGACGGGTGATCGCCGGCCGGGGAGATCCAGGGCCACCTGCGGCCTCGGAACGCCCCTTCCGGTGATCAAGCCGGCCCCGGCCGGCGCCGCCCCGGGACGCACCCCGGGGCATCGCGGCCGGCACGGCTACTCCCCGCGCCGCCGGCGTCAGGCCGCGCTCACGCCGGCACCCGGCACACCGCCCACCGCGCTCACGCCGGCACCCGGCGCGCCGCCCACCGCGCTCACGCGGCGCCCGGCGCGCCACCGGGTCGCGCAGCGCCACCCGGCCGCCGACCGTCGGCCGCGACACCGCCGTACACCGGCCGGTCGGGCGGGTCCCCGCCGCGGGCGACAGCGACACCCGGGCCGTCCGCCCGTCCGGCGAGCAGGTCGTCCACGAGCCGGGCGAGCAGGCCGTTGTGCCCGAACCGGTGCCCGAACTCGGCGTACCCGACGAGCTCGCGGTAGACCAGCTCGCCCAGCGGCCCGGGATGCTCGCGCCGGGCCCGCCCGGCGGCCACCTGGTAGCGCCAGCGTTCTCGCACCGCGTCCGAGGTGATCACGGTCGCACCTCGAGGACCTGGTTGAACGGCGTGGTGGCGGCGACGCGGAAGCGCGTGAAGCCGCCCTCCTCGGTCACCGCGCGCAGCCGCGCCGGGCCCGCCTGCGCGCCGAGCGCCCGCCCGACGTCCTGCGACAGGGACGCCGGTGCGCACAGCAGCGTCGAGAAGCCGTAGTAGGCGCGGCCGACGGGGTTGAGGTTGTCCGCCACGGTGTCGCCCGACATCGGCTCGACGACCATCCAGGTGCCGTCGTCGGCGAGCAGGCCGCGCACGTGGCGGGCGGCGGCGACGGGGTCGCCCATGTCGTGCAGGCAGTCGAACATCGTCACCAGGTCGAACCCGGACCCGGGGGCCGACGCCGAGTCGGCGACGACGAACTCGACGCGGTCGGCGACCCCCGCCTCGGCCGCGCGCGCCGTGGCCGTCTCGATCGACTCCGGGTAGTAGTCCGAGCCGACGAACCGCGACCGCGGGAACGCCTGGGCCATGAGGATCGTCGAGGCGCCGTGCCCGCAGCCGATGTCGGCCACGGTCGCGCCGCGCTCCAGCTTCTCCACGACGCCGTCCAGCGCCGGCAGCCAGTCGTCGACGAGGTGCGCGCGGTACATCGTCCGGAAGAACCGCTCGCAGCCGACGTGGACGTCGGTGCCGTGCTCGTGCCAGCCGATGCCGGCGCCGCTGCCGGCCGCGTCGACGGTGCGTTGCGCGTCCTGCAGCGTGCCGAGCGCGATCTGGAAGAAGCCGGGCAGGTAGGCCGGGCTCGTCGGGTCGAGCAGCGCGACGGCGTGCTCGGCCGGCAGGCTGTACCGGCCGGTCCCGGCGTCGTAGCGCACGTAGCCGCCCGCGGCCTGCGCGCCCAGCCAGTCCCGCACGTACGGCTCGGCGGTGTTCGTCAGCTCGGCGAGCTCGGCCGGCGTCGAGGGCCCGGCATCGGCGAGCGCGCGGTAGTAGCCGAGGCGGTCGCCCATCACCACGAGCGCGGTGTTGAGCGTCGCCCCGACCTCCTCGACGGCCTTGAAGACGAAACCCATGAGGGCGTCGGGGTCGATGGCGGTGGCGGGCTGGTCGACGGTCGTCACGTTGGCCTCCGGGGCTGTGGTGGATGTCACCTACCGGTGTAGCGACCGCGCACGGCCGCCGACCATCAGGAGAACCATGTAGGGGGTCAGCGGGCCGCGACGACGCGGGCGGCCACCTCCGCACGGCTGCGGGCCCCCAGCTTGCGGATGATGTTGTGGACGTGCACCTCGGCCGTCTTCTCGGAGATGCCAAGCGCGCGGCCGATCTGGCGGTTCGTGCGGCCCTCCGCGACGAGCGCCGCGACCTCCCGCTCGCGCGCGGTGAGGACGCCGGTGGACGGGACGGGGGCGTCGCCGAGCACGGCGCGGGCGAGCGCGAGCGCGGCCGGCAGCGGCGCGGCCCGGCCCGCCGAGCGCTCGCGATGGGCGCCCTCCGGCCCGAGCGAGCGGCGGACGCGGGTGGCCAGGTCGCGCAGCGCGGCGACGTCCTCGTCGGGCACCGGCGCCCCGAACCGCTCGCGCAGCCCGTCGGCCGCCCCGAGCAGGAGGGCCGCCCGCTCGGGGTCCCGGCGTGCGCACGCCACCGCGGCGGCCATCTCCAGGCACTGGGCCTGGCCCCGGCCATCACCCTGCCACCGCATGCGGTCGAGCGCCTCGTCCAGGAGCGCGGCCGCGGCGTCGACCCGGCCCGCGCCGAGCTCGACGGTGGCCAGCGCCCACGCGGAGCACCCGACACCCCAGGCGTGGTCCAGCTCGCGGAACCGGCCGAGGCACTCGCGCAGCAGCCCGTCCGCGGTCGCGGCGTCGCCGCGGTGGCGGGCCAGCAACCCGAGGTCGTAGCCCGACCAGGCGACGCCGGCGGAGTGGCCCTGCGCGGTGTGCAGCCGGCGGGCGGCCTCGTGGTGGGCCACCGCCTGGGCGTAGTGGCCGCGGGCCCGCGCGACGTGCCCGAGGAACGCCGTGGCGACGGCCTGCCGGCCCGCCGCCCCGGCGCGCGCGGCCTCGGCCAACCCCGCCTCCAGCTCCTGCTGCGCCGGGTCGAGGTCGTTGCGCGCGTAGTCGATCGCGCCGGTGACGACGAGCGCGCGTCCCAGCTCGCCGGCCGGCACGCCGGCGTCGCGCGCGGCGGCGAGGGCCGCCCCGAGCCGGTCGCGGCCCTCGCCGAGCCGGCCGCGCGTGTAGGAGTGCCAGCCGACCGCGGTCGCGAGCGCCAGCACCGCCCCGGTGTCGCCCGCGGCGGTCGCGCTCGCGAGCGCGGCCCGCAGGTTGCCCACCTCGGCGCCGAGCTCCGCCAGCCGGGCGGCCTCGTCGTCCGCCCCGAGCGTCGCCTCCATCGTCGTGCCGAGCGCGGCGTAGTGCTCCCGGTGGCGGGCCTCGGTCGCCGCCCGCTCGCCGTGGGCGGCGAGCTGCTCGCCGCCGAACTCCCGCAGGCTCTCCAGCAGGACGAACTCGGCGACGTCCCCTGCGCGGGTGCGGCGGCGCACGAGGCTCTTGTCGATCAGCGAGCCGACCGCGGTGACCACGTCGCGGCCCGCGTCGGCGGCGGCCAGGCCGACCGCCTCGGCGGCCGGGAGCGTCCAGCCGCCGACGAACACGGACAGCCGCCGGAACACGGCCCGCTCGAACGGGTCGAGCAGGTCGTGGCTCCACGCCAGCGCCGCGTGCAGCGTCCGGTGCCGGTCCGGCCCGTCCTGCACGGCGGAGGTGAGCAGGTCGAACCGGCGGGCCAGGCGGAACTGCAGCTCGCTCGGCGTGAACAGCCGCAGCCGGGCGGCTGCGAGCTCCAGCGCGAGCGGCAGCCCGTCCAGCCGGGTGCAGATCTCGACGAGCGCGGCCCGGTTCTCGGGGGTCACCGCGAAGTCGGGCGCGAAGCGGCGCACCCGGTCGAGCAGCATGGCGACGGCGGGCGCGGCCGCGACCCTGGCCGGGTCGGCCAGGTCGGCCTCGACCGGCAGCGCCAGCGGCGCGACCGGCACCTCGCGCTCGGCACGCAGGTGCAGCCGCTCCCGGCTCGTGGCGAGGATCCGCAGGCCGGGGCAGGTGGCGAGCGCGGTCGCGAGCCCGCCAGCCGCGGCGAGGACGTGCTCGACGTTGTCCAGGACGAGCAGCAGCTCCCGGTCGCGCAGGACGACCGCCAGCCGGGCCGGGTCGCCGGCGTCGGCCCCGAGCCCCGCGGCGGCGGCGATCTCGGGGAGGACGAGGTCGGGCTCGCGCACCGCCGTCAGGTCGACGAACACGACACCGTCGGCGAACCCCGCCGAGGCCCGCGCGGCGACGGCCAGCGCGAGCCGGGTCTTGCCGACGCCCGGGGGTCCCGTCAGCGTGACGAGCGGGCTGTCGCCGTCCGCGAGCAGCGCACTGAGCCGGTCCACCTCCGCCTCGCGGCCGACCAGCACCCCGGGCGGGGCCGGCAGCGTCCCCCGCGCCGGCCCGCCGTCGGCACCGTCCACTGCTGCCCACCCCCATCCGTCACCGTACGGCCGCGTGTGTCGCGGGTCACGCGCCCGGCTCCCGGACCGCGTGAGACGCATCGCCCCCTTCCTGAGACGTCTGGTCCACCCCCCGTGATACCGGCGTTCCTAGGCTCGACGGGCACCCGCGACGGCTTCTGCGGGGACGGGGCGGACGGAGGGGCGGCGGATGACACGGACGCCGGCCGCACACCGCGTGGGCGCCCAGCCGGACGCGCGCCGCACCCGCGGCCTGGCCAGGGCGATGGCGGCCGCCGGCACGCTGTTCGCCGTCCTGCTCGTCACCGCGCTGGCGCTCGTGCGCCAGGCACCGGGCCTGGGCGTCCCCGACGCCGCATACACGGCCTTCTACGCCGAGGGCGGCAGCAGCGACGTCCTGGTCACCGTGGGCCTGCACATCGTCCCGTTCGCCGGCATCGCGTTCCTCTGGTACGCGGTCGCGCTGCGAACGCTGGTGCTCGCCGTGCCCGGCGAGCGCCCGCAGCTGGCCCAGTGGCTGCAGTTCGCGGCCGGGATCGTCCTCGTGTGCACGATGTTCGTCGCGAGCGCGCTGGTCGGCGCCGTGGCCCTGCTGCGGGTGTTCTCCGCCGACCCGCTGCCACCCCCGAGGTGGCCCGGTCCCTGGCCAGTGCCGGCTACGGCGTCGCGTTCGTCTACGGCGTCCGCGCCGCGGGGATGTTCATGATGACCACGACGTCCCTGCTGAGGCACGCCGGCCTCCTGCCCCGCTGGCTCGGCTGGGTGTCCTACGTCCTCGCCGTCGGCCTGCTGGCCAGCACGACCTTCCATCCCGCGATCCTGCTCGTCTTCCCGGTGTGGGTCGTCGTCGCCTGCGGCGCCGTACTCGTGTCGGGCCGCCGGACCGGAGCCGGGCCCGCCGCAGAACCGGAGTGAACGCCATGACCGCGCCCCTCGGCCTCGACGCCGTCCCCGGCCCGAAGGGCCTGCCGTACCTGGGCAACCTGCTCGACATCGACCGGGACAGCCCCATCGAGGGCTTCATGCGGATGGCCGCGGAGTACGGCCCGATCTACCGGCTGGCCACCCCGGGTGGCGTGCGGCTGATGATCTCCGACCCGGCGATGGTCGACGAGATCTGCGACGACGAGCGCTACGACAAGAAGATCGCGGCCGGGCTGAAGAGCATCCAGAAGAGCGTCGCCGGGTCGGGGCTGTTCAGCTCCGACACCGACAACCCGCTGTGGCACCGCGCCCACTCGATCCTCATGCCCCCGTTCAGCGGGCGCGCCATGCGCGACTACATGCCGAAGATGCTCGACCTGGCCGACCAGCTGATGGACAAGTGGTCGCGGCTCAACCCGGACGAGGACGTCGACGTCGCGGCCGACATGACGTCGCTGACGCTGGACACGATCGCGCTGTGCGGGTTCGGCTACCGGTTCAACTCGTTCTACCGGCAGACGCCGCACCCGTTCATCGCGGCCATGCTGCGCTCGCTGTCGGAGGCGCAGACCCGGGCGACGAAGCTGCCGATCCAGAACCGCTTCCGGATCCGGGCACAGCGCCAGCAGGACGAGGACCAGGACTTCCTGCGCGACATGATGCAGAAGCTGATCGACGACCGGCGCCGCGAGGGCGACCGTGCCGACAACACCGACCTGTTGGGCGTGATGCTCACCGGGACCGACCGCAACGGCGAGCGCCTGCCGGACGACAACATCGTCGCCCAGTGCATGACGTTCCTCGTCGCCGGCCACGAGACGACCAGCGGGCTGCTCTCGTTCGCCATCTACTTCCTCATCAAGAACCCCGAGGTCATGCGGCGGGCGCAGGCCGAGGTCGACGAGGTGCTCGGCACGACGGCCGCCCCGACCTTCCAGCAGATCCACCGCCTGACGTTCGTCCGGCAGGTGCTGGAGGAGACCCTGCGCCTGTGGCCGACCGCCCCGCTGTTCACCCGGGCCCCGTTCGAGGACACGGTCCTCGGCGGCCGCTACGCCATTCCGGCCGGCACGCCCCTGACCGTGCTGATCCCGAGCCTGCACCGCGACCGCGGCGTGTGGGGCGAGGACGCGGAGGTGTGGAACCCCGACCACGTCGCCCCGGAGCGGGTCGCGGCCCTGCCGCCGAACGCCTACAAACCGTTCGGCAGCGGCCAGCGGGCCTGCATCGGGCGGCAGTTCGCCCTGCAGGAGGCCACGCTGGTCCTGGCCATGCTGCTGCAGCGCTTCGAGTTCGTCGACCACCTGGACTACGAGCTCCACATCCGGACGAGCCTGACCGTCAAGCCCGCGGACCTGCGGATCCAGGTCCGGCCGAGGCCGGGGATCCGGATCGAGCGCACGGCGGGGACCGACGCGGAGCAGGCCACACCCCAGCCCTCCGTCCTCGCCACCGCCGCGGGGCTGCCCGCCGAGGCCCGGCACGGGACGCCGCTGTCGGTGCTGTTCGGGTCGAACCTGGGCACGGCCGAGGGCATCGCGACGCGGCTGGCGGCCGAGGGCGCCGAGCGCGGCTACGCGGTCACCCTCGGCGCTCTCGACGAGCACGTCCGCGACCTGCCGGCCGGCGGGGCCACGGTCGTCGTCAGCGCCTCCTACAACGGCACGCCGCCGGACAACGCGGCGGACTTCTGCAAGTGGCTGCAGGACCCCGGCACGGCCGCCGACGCCGCCGCGGACGTCGCGTTCACGGTGTTCGGCTGCGGCGACCGGGCCTGGGAGTCCACCTACCAGCGGATCCCGACGCTGATCGACGCGCAGCTGGAGGCGCACGGCGGCCGACGGGTGCACCCGCGGGGCGAGGGCGACGCCGCGGCCGACTTCGACGGTCAGTACCGGGCATGGCACACCGGCCTGTGGGCCGACCTCGCAGCGGCGCTCGACCTGCCGGACAGCGCCGTCGAACCGGCGATCACCGGCCCGCGCCTTTCGGTGACGCTCACCAACCGGCAGGTGACCAACCCGGTCATCGTCTCCTACCGGGCGCGGGCGGGGACGGTGCTGGACAACCGGGAGCTGTCGCGGGTCAACGGGCGCTCGGCGGACCGGTCGACGCGGCACCTCGAGATCGCCCTGCCCGACGGCGTGACGTACCGGGCGGGCGACCACCTGGGCGTGCTGCCGCGCAACAACATGGACCTCATCCGGCGGGCGATGGCGCGCTTCGGGCTGGACGCGGGCCAGTACCTGACCATCGTCCCGAACGGCGGCACGCCCACCCACCTGCCGATCGAGGAGGCGACCCCGCTGCTGGGGGTGCTGGGCAGCTGCGTCGAGCTGCAGGACGTCGCGAGCCGCACCGACATCGAGACGCTGGCCGAGCACACCGACGACCCCGACCAGAACGCGGCGCTGGCCGGTCTCGCCGGCGACGACGAGGCGTCCCGGACGCGCTACCGCACCGAGGTGTTCGCACCCAACCGGTCGGTGCTCGACCTGCTCGAGCGGTTCCCCGCCTGCGCGCTGCCCTTCGAGGAGTTCCTCGACATGCTGCCCCCGCTGCGGCCGCGCTACTACTCCATCTCCTCGTCGCCGCTGGTGAACGCGCAGGTGTGCAGCGTGACGTCCGGGGTGCTGCAGGCGCCCGCTCGCGGTGGGGACGGCGAGTTCCGCGGCGTGTGCTCGACCTACCTGGCGGCGCTGCCCGACCGCGGCACGGCGTTCGTGTTCGTGCGCGAGCCCTCGATCCCCTTCCGGCCGCCGGAGAACCCGCACACCCCGATGATCATGATCGGGGCGGGGACCGGGCTGGCGCCGTTCCGCGGGTTCCTGCAGGAGCGGGCCGCGCTGCAGGACCAGGGCGTGCCGGTGGGCCCGTCGCTGCTGTTCTTCGGCTGCCGGAACCCGGAGGGCGACAACCTCTACGCCGACGAGCTGCGCGAGCTCGAGAAGCACGGCGTCGTCACGGTGCGCACCGTGTTCTCCGGCCGGCCCGAGGAGGGCCGCCGCTACGTGCAGCACGAGCTGGCGCACCGGTCCGGCGAGGTGTGGGAGCTCCTCGACCAGGGCGCGGCCGTGTTCGTGTGCGGCAACGCCAACACGATGGCGCCCGGCGTGCGCGCGGCGCTGGCGGAGATCCACCGCGAGCGCACCGGGTCCTCCGCGCAGGAGGCTCAGGACTGGCTGGCCGAGCTGCGGGCCGAGGGCCGGTTCGTGGAGGACATCTGGGGCGGCTGAACGACCCGCAGCGTGCGCGCCGTCGGTTCGCCGCCCGACTGGCGGCGCGCATCCTGCAGCAGCTCCGCGGGCGAGTGCCCGTACCGGCGCCGGAACGAGCGGGCGAACTGCCCGGGATCGGGGTAGCCCCAGCGGGCTGCGACCGACCGGACCGTCGGCCTGGCGCCCGGCGCGGGATGGGCGAGCTCGTCGCGGCAGCGCCGCAGCCGCTCGTGGCGGATGAAGCGCGCGACGCCGCCGTCGGACTCGAAGAGCCGGTAGACCGTGGCGCGCGAGTAGTGGAAGTGTCGCTGCAGGTCGGTTCCCGACAGCGCCGGGTCGGCCAGGCGCTGCCGCAGGTAGGTCTTCATCGCCGCCAGCCGGTCGTCGTCGGCGATCCGGCCCGTTGCCGGCCCCAGCACGCCGTTCACGAGCCCCACCAGCGCCGACGCGAGCGCGCGCCCGTCGCCCACGCCCCGCTCGGCCGCCTCCCACGCCGAGTACAGCGCGCCGGTCAGCATCAGGCCGGACGGCGAGGCGACCGGGACCGAGAGCACCGGACGGCGCGTGCGCAACAGCTCGGCGGCGGCGACCCGGTCCCGGGGCAGCGTCACGCCCCAGACCTCCGAGCGCTCCGACCAGCCGCGGTAGGGCAGGGCGAAGTCGTGGAACGTGACCCGGTCCGGCGCCATGTGCAGCTCGTGCTCGCCCACCGAGCCGCGGATCGCGCCCCGGACGTACCACTGCAGCGTGACGAGGTCGGACTCGCCGGAAGGGAAGCGGCAGGGCTCGCGCCAGAACGTGCTCGGGTCGAACCGCACCCGGCTGAGCAGGAGCCCGTCGACCCAGTAGCCGGCGGCGGCCGCGTCGAAGCGTGCCTGCGGGCCGAGCGGCACGGTGTCGTAGAAGTCCCGCGTGAGCGCCCGCCATGCCTCCGCGACGTTGCCGACCCCGACCGCCTCGGCCGTCAGCAGGAGCTCGGGGGTGGCCGTGGGCCCGGATCCGTCCGGGCCGCGGTCCGTCGCCGCCATCACGATCACCGCCATCCACGCGCAAGCTCCCCGGTGAGTGAGCGGCACTTCGAGTCTGGCACCGTCCGCGCGCAGACAGGAGGGCAGAACGGACCATCTACTGTAGACCGTTCAGGGGCGCGGACACTGCCGGAACGCAGTTCGGGAGCGTTCCGGTGTACGACGCACCGACCCCGGGTCGACGTCACCCGCGGCCGATCCGACTACCTGCCGGACGCCCGGCGGAGCCGTGTCGCCGAGGCCGCCCTGCGACACCGCACGCCGGGACCCGGCCGCTGCGCAGCTGCGCCGCAGACGGGTCTCACAGTGTCCCGGCTGCCGGGTAGGTGGTCCAACGTCTGAGCCTTGCGCGTACCTGCCGATCGGCGCGGGCCTGGCGGCGCTCAGCGGTGCAGCTCGTCCTCCAGGTGCACCTTGATGATCTCCTCGAACGAGGTCTCGGCGACGAACCCCAGCTCGAGTGCACGCGAGGCGTCCACCGCGGCGGCCCAGCTCCCGACCATGCCCATGATCACCGGGTCGGGCTCGCGGCGGATCAGCGCCACGGCGTCCTCCCCCGCGACCCGCCGGAGCGCCTCGATCTGCTCGCCGACCGTCGCGGACAGGCCCGGCATCGACAGGGTGCGGCGCGGGCCGACCGGCTCGGTGTCGATCGTCGCCGCGTGCACGCAGAACCCGACGGCCGACCGCGGCGAGGCGTGCCAGTGCCGCACGGTGTCGGGCACCGGCAACACCGCCTCCTCGCCCACCAGCGGCTCGCGCAGGATGTTGGAGAAGAAGCCCGACGCGGCCTTGTTTGGCTTGCCCGGTCGGATGCAGATCGTGGGCAGGCGCAGGCCGATCCCATCGACGAAGCCGCGGCGGGTGTAGTCGGCCAGCAGCAGCTCGCCGATGGCCTTCTGGGTGCCGTAGCTGGTCAGCGGCGTCAGGTGGAAGTCGGCCGGGACCGGGTTCGGCAGCGGCGCCCCGAACACCGCGATCGACGAGGCGTACACCAGGCGCGGCCGGTAGCCGTCCTGGCCGTGGGCGGCCCGGGCCGCGTCGAGGAGCGCGCGCGTGCCGTCGAGGTTGACGCGGTAGCCCAGGTCGAAGTCGGACTCGGCCTCGCCCGACACGACCGCCGCGAGATGGACGACGACGTCCGGCCGGTCGCGCAGGATCCGCTCGGCGACGCCGGGCTCGGCGAGGTCGCCGGCCAGCGGCTCCACCGGGACGGACCCGCCGGCGGGCGCGTCCGGCTCCGCGACGTCGACGGCCGTGATCCGGTCGAGCTCCGCGTCGCCGAGCCGGCCCTCGCCCACCAGCCGCGCGACGAGCTTGCGGCCGATCATCCCGCCGGCCCCCGTCACCGCCACGTGCATCGCGCGCTCCCTTCCGTCTGCGCCGTCCTGACGACGTCGTCCCGAGACTAGGTCGGGCGGCGCGGTCCCGCCGGTCGCGACGCGCGGCAGCCGCCGTCCAGCGCGGCGGGGCGTCTGGAAAGCCACCTTCCTGCCGGCTGCGGACATGAAGGTGGCCTTCCTGACCTCGTGGGGGCGCAGGGCCGTCACCCCGTGTCGGCACCCGCGTCACCCGCGGGGCCTCAGCGGCGCTGCTCGGTCAGCCCTGCGAAGAACCGGTCGATCTCCACCCACACCTGGGTGCCGCCGGTCAGGCCCTGCCACTCCCTCCGCACCAGGGAGATGAGCGCGAAGCAGTCGTCGATCGGCACCAGCCAGCGGTCCCGCCGGCCCCGCGTGGTGTTCACCAGCAGCGCTTCCACCTCGGGCGCCATCCGCGCGAGCGGCGGCCCGGCCGCGACGACCTCGCGCCACGCCGCATCGTCCACCTCCCACCGGGTCGGGCCGGCCGGGCTCGGGTAGTGCGCGTCGACGGTGCCGCCGGCGCGGACGACGAAGAACGCCAGCCCGACGGGCACGCCCAGCCCCGCGGTCGACACGTCCGGCAGCCGGATGCGCCGGCGCGGCACCAGCCGGTAGTGCCCGTCGCTCGCCGCCTCCTGCTGGAACAGCAGCGAGCAGGCCTGGCAGACGCAGCGGATCTCGCGGCGCTCGGTGTCCAGCAGGTGCCGGTGCCCGTCGGGCAGCTCCAGCGCGCACAGGTCGCAGCGCTCACCGACCGGCGGGCGGCGCGCCCGGCGGATGACCCGGGTGAGCGGATCGGTCACGGGTCAGGCCGGACGGGCGGACGTCGCGGAGCGCAGCAGCGCGTCGAGCGGGACGAAGGCGGCCGCGCCCGATCCCCCGGTGAGCTCGACGACGACGCCAGCCAGCTCCGGGACGGCGGTGAGCACCGCGCGCCGCACCGCTTCCTCGACCTCGGCCGGGCTCGACCCCCGCGCGGCCGGTCCCGGGCCGCCCGCACCCCGGCCGCCCACCGAGACCCGCACCGACGCGACCGCGTTCTCGACCCGCTCCAGCTCGACCGTCCCGCCGTGGCCCGCCAGCGCGGCGCCCAGCCGGTCGACCACCCGGGCCAGCCGCACGTCGGCGGGCTCGGGATGGATGCCGTGCAGCGCCAGGAGGTGCCCGACCAGCTCGTCGCCCAGCAGGCGCTCGACCGTGGCCGGGTCGGCCAGCTCCAGCGTGCGGGCCAGCGCCTGACCGTAGATCTCGGCCAGGCCCGCCACGGCGGTCAGCGCCAGCTCGCCGGTCGGCCCCGGCGTCTCCTCCAGCCGGGCCAGCTGCTCGTTGAGCACGGCGAGCAGCGCGCGGACCTCCGCGTCGTCCAGCAGCGGCTCCGGCCCGGCGGCCGGCTCATCCACGGGGGGCCGCCCCGAACGCGGGCGAGTGCAGCTGCTGCACGCTCCGGCCGTTGCCGAGGTACATGTGGACGCCGCAGGGCAGGCACGGGTCGAAGCTGCGGACGACCCGCATGATGTCGACGCCCTTGAAGTCGTCCGGCCCGTTCTCCTCGAAGATCGGCGTGTTCTCGATCGCGTCCTCGTACGGGCCGGGCGTCCCGTAGCTGTCGCGCGGGCTGCCGTTCCACGGCGTCGGCGGGTACGGGTGGTAGTTGGCGATCACGCCGTCGCGGATGACCATGTGGTGCGACAGCGCGCCGCGGACCGCCTCGTGGAACCCGCACCCGAGGCCCTCGTCCGGCACCTCGAAGGGGGTGAACACCTCGACGTCGCCCGCCCGGCAGCGGGCCAGGCCCTCCTCGACGAAGCCCAGCGCCATCGCCGCGGCGTACGCCACGAAGTAGACGCGGGCCCGGTTGCGCTCGAGCGCGTTGGACCACGGCGGGATCCGCCACTCCAGTGTCGTCTCGGGCAGCGCGCTGCTGCGCGGCAGCGAGATCCGCACGCTGTGCCCCGTCGCCTTCACGTACGGCGTGTCGACCACCCCGGACAGCGCGGTCGTGTACAGCCGGGCGAACGGGCCGCCGCCGGTGTCCAGCGCGAGCAGCTCGCCGGTGCGCGGGTGCGCCCAGCGCGGGCTCATGACCCAGCTGTAGCGGCCGTCGAAGTCGCGCTTGCCCGGCTCGGGCAGCGTGGTCTGGTTCCAGGGGTGGCGGATGTCGACCGGGTTGCCCAGCGGGTCGTGGGTGACGAACTGCTCCTCGTTCACCCAGTCGCCGTAGAACGAGCTGCCGAGCAGGATGCGGATGCCGAGGTTGATGTCGACCAGGTCGCTGGTCACCAGCTGGCCGTCGACCACGACGCCCGGGGTGACGTACATGGCCTTGCCCCAGTCGTTCATCGTCTCGTAGCGGTAGTCGCAGACCGCCGAGTTCTGGAACGCGCCCCAGCAGCCGAGCAGGACGCGCCGCCGCCCGACCTCCTCGTAGCCCGGCAGCGCCTCGTAGAAGAAGTCGAAGACGTCGTCGTTCATGGCGACCGAGCGCTTGACGAAGTCCAGGATGCTCACCAGGCGCGCGACGTAGTCGGTGAACAGCGTCGCGTCCGGCGCCACGCCCACGCCGCCGGGATAGATCGTGGACGGGTGCGCGTGGCGCCCCTCCATCAGGCAGAACATCTCCCGGGTCGTCCGGGACACCGCCAGCGCCTGCCGGTAGAACTCGCCCTCGAACGGGTTGAACGAGCGCATGATGTCGGCGATCGTCCGGTAGCCGTGCACGCCCGCGTGCGGCGCCTCGGTGTTCTCGGCGCGGGCCAGTACCCCCGGGTTCGTCTGGCGGACCATCGCCTCGCTGTAGTCGACGAACACCAGGTTGTCCTGGAACAGGGTGTGGTCGAACATGTACTCGGCCGCCTCGCCGAGGTTGATCACGTTCTCCGCGTGCGGCGGCGGCTTGATGCCGTAGGCCATGTTCTGGGCGTACACCGAGCACGTCGTGTGGTTGTCACCGCAGATACCGCAGATGCGGCTGGTGATGAAGCCGGCGTCGCGCGGGTCCTTGCCCTTCATGAACACCGAGTAGCCGCGGAACAGCGACGACGTGCTGTGGCACTCCGTGACGACCCGGTTGGCGAAGTCGATCTTCGTGTAGACGCCGAGGTTGCCGATGACGCGCGTGATCGGGTCCCAGGCCATCTCCACGATCTGCGGGGGCTGCTGGCCGGGTTCCCTGCTTGCGGTCATCCTGCACGTTCCTTCGGGGAGGTCGGGTCGGGGAGCCGGGTGGGTTCGGTCAGAGCGCCCGGTGCAGCGTGGCGGCAGCACGCACGGGCCGCCGGTGCGGCCGGTAGCCGCTGGTCACCTCGGGCCCGTTGTGCCGCCACTCGGGCTCAAGGTTCAGCGCCATGCCGGTGATGCGCCGCATCCGGTGGACGAAGTCGCCGTACTCCTTGATCAGCGCGGCGGAGAGGCTGAGGTCACCACCTGCCGGGTTGTTCATGAAGGGCATGAACGAGTCCGGGAAGCCGGGCATCGTGCAGCCGATGCAGATCCCGCCGACGTTGGGGCACCCGCCCACGCCCCCCATCCAGCCGCGCTTGGGCACGTTGCAGTTGACGACCGGGCCCCAGCAGCCGAGCTTGATCTGGCACTTGTGCGCGTTGTAGTCGACCGCGAGGTCGCCCTGCTCGTAGAAGGCGGCGCGGTCACAGCCGTCGTGGACGCTCGTGTTGAACATCCACTGCGGGCGCAGCATCCCGTCGAGCGGCGGCGCCGGTGCCGTGCCCGCGGCGTGGTAGAGCAGCCAGGTCAGGATCTCCATGAAGTTCTCCGGCCGCACCGGGCAGCCGGGGATGTTGACGATCGGCAGGCCCGACGTCGTCTGGAAGTCCCACCCCAGGTAGTCGCCCAGACCCATGCAGCCGGTCGGGTTGCCCGCCATCGCGTGGATGCCGCCGTACGCGGCGCACGTCCCCGCCGCCACGATCGCCCAGGCCTGCGGCGCGAGCCGGTCGATCCACCAGTTGACGGTCAGCGGGTCGCCGGTGGCGGGGTCGTTGCCGAACGAGGTCCAGTAGCCCTCGCCCTCGATGGCGTTCTGGTTGGGCACCGAGCCCTCGATGACGAGCAGGAACGGCCCGAGCTCGCCCTCGACCGCCGCCCGGAACGGGGCCAGGAACTCCTCGCCGCCCATCGTCGGGGACAGCACCTTGTTGTGCAGGTGGACCTTCGGCAGGCCCGGGATGAGCCCGAGGACGAGGTCCTCGATCGAGGGCCGGTCGGCCCCGGTGACGGCCACCGTGTCGCCGTCGCAGCTCATGCCCTCGGAGATCCACAGGATGTGGATCTCGGAGATCGGCTCGCGCTCGGCGACCGCCTCGAGGTCGGGGTCCGGGCCCGGGTGGCGGTCCTCGGCGTACCAGGCGGGTGCCGGGTCCTGGGCCCACGGCCGGGGAGCCGGCCGCGGCAGGTGGCGGGCCTCCTCCGGTTCGATCCAGACGGCCCGGTGCCGGCCGGGCACTGCCGGCAGCAGGGGCTCGGTCGGCTGCGCGAGCGCGGCCTCGGACGGCTGCGGGCCCCGCGGCGCGGGCAGCCCGGCCGGCGGGGACGGCGGGGACGATGCGGACAGCGGCCCGGTCTCGTCCGGCCCCGGGCCGCCGCCCGGCCCGGACGGCGCCGACGTGGCCCACTGCGGCCGGCCCGTCCCGTTCGAAGGGCTGGCCTGCTCCGGGCGGCCCGTCCCGTTCGAAGGGCTGGCCTGCTCCGGGCGGCCCGCCCCGTTCGACGGGCCCGCCTGATCCGGCCGCCCCGTGCCGTTCGACGGGCTTGCCCGCTCCGGCCGGCCGCCGTTCGGGGCGGCCCGGCCCGGCCACGCGCCCGGCCCGTCGGCCCCGGAGTCCGGCTGCGCCACGGCCGGGCCCGGCACGAGCGTCCCGGCCTGCTCCGGCGGCCACGCCCGCACGCGCTGTGGCGGCGCCGGCGCGGCGGGCTGCCCGTCGGGGTCCGGCCCGGCCGGCTCCTCCCGCAGCGGCTCGCGGGCGTCGCGCACGTGCGCCATCCCGGCTTCCTCTCCCGGAGGCTCGCTCCGCGGCCTCCTCGTCCACACCCGCCATGTGCTCATCGGCGCGGGGCACCACCTTCGACCTGCGCGGACTGCGTCCGACGCGCACCTGCGTGCCCGGCCCCGCCGCCGGCGTCCCGGCTGGACGGCGCCCATACGTCACCGTCAGGGTCGCACACCGGCCCGACGGCCCGTGGCGGGGGTGCTGACTCACCGGGATCGGTCGCTCGCTCCCCGTCAACGGCGTCGGCGGCGGGGCGCAGGGAGCGCACCGCCCCGTGCAGGCGGGCGAAGGCCTCCGGCGCCATCGCGTCGACGCGGTCCAGGATCTCCCGGGCCCGCGCGTCGGTGGCCCGCGCCTCGCGCTTCTCCTCCTCGGTCAGCGTCAGCGTCCGGAGCGAGAGGATCTCGTCGATCTCGCCGGCGTCGAACAGGTCTCCGGGACTCTCCGGGGCGACGCCCGGGTGGTCGTACAGGATGATCGGGGCCGACAGCAGCACGTCCCGCCCCCCGCCGGCGCCGGCGAGCACGGGGAACGTGTGCAGGTTCGCGCAGGCCGCCGCGGCGTCCGCCGCCCAGTCCGGGGGCTCGAGCAGCGACACGAAGCTCCCGCCGCGCACGGTGAGCAGGCAGTGGGTCGCGACGAGGGAGCGGCGCAACACCTCGTCGCGGGGAGCGTCGACCGGCTGGTCCGACACCGCGTTCTCGACCTCGACGCGCACCCGGTGCAGCCGGCGGGTCCCCGCGTCCTCCGGCACCGCGACGTCCTCCACCGACAGCCGCACCCGGGCCGCCAGCGGGCTGCGCGTGCGCACGAGGCGGCAGCCGGGCGCGTCGGGAAGCGGCTCGGACACCTCGCCGCCGGGGACCGCCAGCAGCTCGAGATGCTCGCGCTCGCCCAGGTCGGCGAGCTCGACGTCGAACTCCTGCGGGACCGCCTCGTCGAACGTCAGGTGCCGCTCGCCGCCGGCAGCGGCCCCGTCGACCCGATCGACCTCGACGAACCCGCCGGGCCCCTCCCGCTGCACCGAGCGGTGCTGGGCCTGCAGGAACCGCACCCGCACCCGCAGCCGCGCGCCGACGTCGGCCTCGAGCAGGCACTCCGTGCGCTGCCGCCAGTCGTCCACGGATCCCGCGACGGTCTCGCGGACCGGCCCGCGGGCCTGCACCCACTCCCGGGGCGCGAGGACGCCGAACTGCCAGCGCACCTTGTTCTTGCCGGAGGAGCGCCGGTAGGGGTAGAGCAGGTAGCCCTCGTAGAGCACGGCGTCGGCGACGGCGCGCGCCGCGTCCCACCCGGCTGCGTCCCCCTCCGCCGGGTCCCGCTCCGCCGGGTCCCCGGCCGCCGGATGATCGGTCGCGGCACCCGGGCCGGGACGCTCGGCGCGGTCCGGCCCGTCCGGCGGCGGCCCGCCGGGGGGTGCGGTCACACCACACCCCGGCGGTCACACTGCGTCCCGTCGTGCACACGCTCAGCCTCACAGCAACCGGTGCCCTACCCAACAGTTCAGGCCGCATTCCGTCCGTACGGCGTATTGATCGATGCAGCGTTCAGGGCTTATAGCTAGGCCTTTCGGCCATATCGTGCGGGCCGACGCGATGACCGCCCGCCGCTCGTCGCGCGCTCGGGCCGGCCGGGGCGGCCGGCGGCGACCCGTCCACAGTGGCCGGGCGCCGTCGACCCCGGTCTGCCGCGGCGAGCGCAACCGGGCGGACGCGGATCCGCATCGTCGCAGCTCAGCGGCTCAGCCGGCGATGCGCCGGCCGGAGAGCGCGTCGACGTCCAGCGCGAGGACGTGCGGTTTGTCGCCGCCCGCCCACGGCCGCAGCGGAAGGTGCCGGGCGCGTGCGAGCTCGTCGGGGTCGTCGACGATCCGCAGCCGACCGAACGCCAGCACGCTCCACCCGTCCTCCCACACCTCGTCGACGTGGTCGACCTCGAACGTCACGCGGGCGGAACGGGCGGCGGCGAGGAGCTTGCGCCCGACGGCCGTGCGGAAGTAGACGATCTCGCCGTCGAGCGCGTAGTTCATCGGCAGCACCAGCGGCCACTCGTCGGCCAGGAACGCCAGGCGCCCCAGCCGCGGCCGGTGCGTGACCAGCAGGGCACGGCACTCGTCGACGGTCAGCGTCGACAGCCCCCACTCGGTCTCGGACCTCATCGTCCATCCTCCCCCGGCCCCGGGAACGCGGCCGGCTGCGGCCGGGGCGCCCGGCCACCGCCGACTCTGGCGTGGGCCGGGCGGCGCAGGCAGAGTCCAAAGTCCCTCGCCGCCGCGGGCCGGCGACGCGAGGATGCCGGGATGGGTGCCGTGGCGGCCGTCCCCTCCCTGGCCGAGCTGGTGTCGGGCGGGCACCTCCTGCCGGCCGGGCTGGTGCACGCGCTCGCGGCCGGCGCAACCGTGCGCGACGTCGCGGCGGGCACCGTCCTGCTGCGGCAGCGGGCCGTCGTCGACGAGCTCGTCGTGCTCGTCACGGGCCGCGTCGCGACGCTCGTCGACTTCACCGGCACCGGCGACCTCGTCGTCGAGACGACCGAGCGGGCTGGCCGGGTCTTCGGCTGGTCGGGCCTTGACGAGCCGGGCCGCGCGAGCGCGACCGTCCGGGCGGACACCGACACGCGGGTCGTGACGCTGCCGCTGGACCCGGTCCGCCGCGGCCCACCGCACTGGACGGCGGCCCTGTGCGAGGTGCTGGCGGCCGGGCTGGCGGACCGCACGCGGGAGCTGCAGGAGCCCCCCTCCGGCCAGGAGGGCACGGCCGACGATGCGTGACGCCGCCGCCGTCCGCCGCTGGTTCGCGAGCCTGGCGCTGCTCGACCGGCTCGACGCCGGCGACCGCGACCTCCTCGCCGAGCACGCGGAATGGGTCCACGTGGCGTGCGGCGAGCGCATCCACGCCGGCGGCGAGCCCGGGGCGGCGCTGTGGTTCCTCGTGGAGGGCGAGGTTCTGCTCGGCCGCCGGACGGGCGCCCCCGACGGCGTCGCGCGCCGGGCCGTCACCACGCCCGGCTACCCCGTCGGCTGGGACGGCATCGGCTGGCCCCGCCGGCACCGCTGGGACGCCGTTGCGGCGGCCCCCACCCGGCTCCTGCGCGTGCCGCGCGCGGTCGTCGACGAGCGGGCCGAGCGGGACGCCGCCTTCGCGGCCCGGTTCTTCGGGCTGGTGCTGTGGCTGGCCGGCGCCCAGCTCCGCAGCCAGCACACCCGCCTCGTCACCGCCCGCTACGACGACGAGACGGACGCCGTCGCCGCGCTCGTCGCGTCCCGCGCCGACGAGCTGCGCGTGAGCTCGGCGCTGCACCGCGTCCCCGCGTACCTGCGCTCGCGCCCGACGGTCGCCGACGCGTTCCGGGCGCTGGAGGCCGTCCGCGACGGCGACGACGTACTGGAGTCCCAGCTCGCGCGCGAGGCGCTGGACCTGCTCGCGGGCGTGCGCCGCGAGCTGCGGGTCTACCGGGGCCTGCAGCGGGTGTACGAGTCGACCGTCGCGGCGCCCCCGGACCTCGGGGCCGCCGAGCTGCGGGCCCGCTCCTGCCGGGCGCTGGTCGACCTGTTCGCGCACACCGAGCACCGCATCGTCGGCCTGGACCGGCTGCCGCCCGCGCCGGGCGGCATCGTGCTCTGCAACCACCTGCGCGGCCATCCGAGCACCCGGCTGCCCAACGGCTTCAGCCTGATCCTCGACACGCACTTCGTGTCCTCGATGATCCTCTACCGGACCTACGGCCGGGCGCCCGTGCGGGTCGTCCGCGACTCGCGCTGGCACGAGGCCGGGCACGCGCGCTACTACGCGCGGCTGGGCTACGTGATGGTCCCGGCGCAGGACTCCGGCCCGCCGTGCCCCGAAGAGCGCTCGGAGCGCTACGCCCGGTTCCTCGCCGAGTCGTCCGCGGTGCTGCGCTCCGGAACCGACCTGGTCATCTGCCCGGAAGGCCGCACGGGGCCGACGGAGGGCTCGCCGGGGCCGCTGCGTCTCGGCGCGTTCGCGCTCGCGGCCCGCCTCGACCCGGAGCCGCTCATCGTGCCGGTGGCGCTGGCCCGCTTCGACGAGCGGCTCGGCCGCGCGGTGCTCGGCGCCGTCGTCGCCGAGCCGTTCCGGCTGTCGGACGCCGTGGCCGACCCGACCGACCGCGCCGCGGTGGCCGCGTTCGTCGCCGACGACCTGACGCCCCGCTACCGCGCCTGGGTGCGCGAGGCCGCGGCGCTGGGCGACCCGGCGGGCTGACGGCCGAAGCCCGCCGGCACGCCGGTGACCGCGAGTCCCAGCCAGCGCTCGTCGAACCGGTCCCACTCGCGCATGGCCGGGCCCGAGTCGTGGCTGATCGGGAACGTCATGACCTCCAGCGGGGCCCGCAGCCGCCCGACGATCGCCTGCACGGTGGGGAACGGCACCACGCGGTCGACGAGGCCCAGCCCGAGCACCGTCGGGCAGCGCACCGCGGGGGCCAGCAGGGCGGCGTCGAAGTAGGCGAGGACGCCCTGCAGGTCGTCCTCCGGGTACTGGGGGTGCCGCTCCAGGAACGTCGCGACCTCGGCGCCCGAGCCGCGCTCGACGAGCAGGCGCCTGCCCTCCGCCCAGCCGAACGTCGGGACGCCGAGCGCGAGCAGGTCCGCGGCCGGCGCCACCGCCTCGGCGAGGACGGCCAGCCCGCCCGCGAGGCTCACGCCGTGGCGCACGGTCCGCAGCGTCGGGGCGCCGAGCGCGAGTGCGACCTCGGTCGCGCGCACGTAGTCGCAGACGGCGCCGCGCAGCACGGACGTCTCGGGGCGGCGGGCGCCGGTCAGCAGCCACCCCGCGGGCGACGGCTCGGGCACCGCGTCGACGGAGCGGCCGAAGCCGCGCACGTCGAAGCCGACCACGTGGCAGCCCGCGCGGACCCATTCCAGCCGGGGCTCGGCGTGCGAGCGGTAGCCGTGCGCGTGGACGACGAGCGGGCGCGGCGTCCGGTCGGTCCAGGTGATCGCGTACCCGCGGATCCGGTGGCCGCCCAGCGATCGGAACGACAGGTCCGCCGCCGCCGTGCCGTTGCTCGGCGCCGCGCGGGGCGAGCGCCGCAGCGCGCTCGGGACCGCAGCGAGCTCGGCGGTCGTCGCGTCCCAGAACGCGTCGAGATCGGGCGGACCCTCCGCGGCGGCACCGTGCACGGTCGGGGACTACCACGCGCACGGGGCCGCCCACCACGGCCGAGGGGCACGGATCCGCGCGGGCGATGATGGGCGCGTGCGGCTGTTCGTGGCGCTCGTGCCCCCGGACGCGGCCCGCGAGGAGCTGGCGGGCGCCGTCCGGGACCTCGGCGAGCCCGCGGGGGTCCGCTGGACCCGCCCCGACCAGTGGCACGTCACGCTGGCGTTCCTCGGCGAGGTCGACGACCGCGCCCGGGCCGACCTCGTCGAGCGCCTCGGCCGGGTCGCCGGCCGGAACGCCCCGCTCGAGCTGGCGATGGCCGGCGGCGGCCGGTTCGGCGACCGCGTGCTGTGGACCCGGCTGGACGGCGACCGGGCGCCGCTGCGGCACCTCGTCGACGGCGTGCGCGCCGCGGCCCGCCGCGCCGGGCTGCCCGCCGAGGAACGGGCCTACCGCCCGCACGTCACCCTCGCCCGCGCCGGCACGCCAGCCCCCGACCTCGCCCCGCTCGCCGCGGCGCTGCGGGAGTTCGCCGGCACGCCGTGGCGGGCGGACGCGCTGCACCTCGTGCGCAGCCGGCTGGGCGCGGGCCCGCGGGGCACCGCGGAGCACGACACCCTGCGGACGTGGCCGCTGACCGGCGCGGCGCCCGTCAGACGAACGCGCTGAGCCCGGTGATCGCGCGGCCGACGATGAGCGACTGGACCGAGTCGGTGCCCTCGTAGGTGTAGACGGCCTCGATGTCGGCGTGGTGGCGGGCGACGTGGTGGTCGAGCAGGATGCCGTTGCCGCCGAGGATGTCGCGGGCCATGGCGCACACCCGCCGGGCCGCCGACGCCGTCACGAGCTTGGCCAGCGCGGCGTGCGGCAGGTCGGCCCGACCCCGGTCCTGCAGCTGCGACATCCGCGTGCACATGGTCTGCATCGCGGTGATGTCGGCGAGCATGTGCGAGAGCTTGTCCTGCACGAGCTGGAAGCGGGCCAGCGGGCGGCCGAACTGCGTGCGGCGCAGCGCGTACGTCAGCGCGGCCTCGTAGGCGGCCACGGCGTGCCCGAGCGCCTCCCAGGCGACGGTCTGGCGCGACTTGGCGAGCACCCGTCCGGTGTCGTCCCAGTTGCGGGCGTGCGCCAGCCGGGCGTCCGGGCCGACGCGGACGCCGTCGAGCTCGATCTGCGCCTGCCACACCGCCCGGTTGGCGGCCTTGCCGGTGATCTTCTGCGCCCGGTAGCCGGGGGCGGGGTCGGCGGCCCCGCCGGGGTGCTCGACGACGAACGCGCCCACGTCGCCGTCGTCGTCGCGGGCCCAGACCACGACGACGTCGGCGATCGTGCCGTTGCCGATCCAGCGCTTGTGCCCGTGCAGGGTCCAGCCGCCGTCGGGCTGCCGCCGGGCCCGCGTGTCGAGCCGGACCACGTCGGAGCCGTGCTCGGGCTCGGTGAGCGCGAACGCGCCGAGCTTGTCGACGGCGGCCATCGGCCGCAGCCACCGCTCCTTCTGCTCGTCGCTGCCCAGCAGCCCGATCGCGGCCATCGCCAGGCCGGAGTGCACGGCGTTGAACGTCGCGATGCTCCCGTCGCCGCGCGCGAGCTCGGCCGCGACCATGCCCTCGGCCAGCGGCGACAGGCCCGGGCAGCCGAACCCGAACAACGCGCCACCGGCCACCCCCAGCTCGCGGTAGCCCGCCACCAGCGGGGTCGGGAACTCCGCCCGCTCCCAGTACTCCCCCGCCACCGGCGCGACCTGCGTGTCGCAGTAGTCCCGCACCCTGGCCAGCACCGCGCGCTCGCGGTCGTCGAGCAGCTCGCCGACGCCGTAGAAGTCGGTGTCGCGGCTGGCGGCCAGGTCGTCGCCCGTCGGCAGCGGCAGCGGCCGGTCCAGGTCGGCGGGCGGGGTGTCGGTCAGCTCGGTCACGGCGGCGCTCCTTCGGGTCGGCTCCTCGGCGTTGTCGGCCCCTCGGGCAACGAACGGCACTGTCGTTTCCTAGGTTTGAACGAAAGTGCCGTTCGTTGCAACACGGACCGGCGCCGCGCACCGCGTCGCCGTACGCTCCCGGGCATCGCGTTTCCGCCGCCCGGGCCCCACCATGTAGCTACCGGCGGCCCTGGACCTCTCACTCGGACGGGAGGGGGTTCCGATGTCAGCTCCGACGTCCGGCCCGGCGGCACGACCCGCGCGGCGGCGCTACTGGGTGCTCGCGGCGTGCGCCGCCGCGGTGCTGGCGCTGGTCGCCGCCCCGGCCGCGGGGGCGAGCCCCGCCCAGACCTGCGACCAGCGGGCGAACGACACCGCCGCGAAGCTGGTGGAGTGCGTCACGACCGCGGACCTGTGGGGGCACCTGACCCGCTTCCAGGCGATCGCCGACTCCCATCCCAGCCCCGCGGACGGGCGCCCGTCGCGCAACTCGGGCGAGCCGGGATACCAGGCGTCCGTCGACTACGTCGCCAAGGTGATGACGGACGCCGGGTACGCCGTGACGGTCCAGACCTACCACTTCCCCTACTTCGCCTACCGGTCGCGGCCGGCCCTGCAGGAGCTCCGGCCGGCGGCCAGGGACCTCGGGCTCGGCACGGACTGGATCCCCGTCCGCAGCGTCGGCGTCGCGACCGCCGACGTCCAGCCGGCCGGCGCCGCCGGCGCTCCGGCCGCGAGCGGCTGCGCCGCGGCCGACTTCGCCGGGTTCACCCGGGGGCGGATCGCCCTGGTCCGGCTGGGCAGCTGCGCGGTCACCACCGTGCTGGCGAACGCCCAGGCCGCGGGCGCGTCCGGCGTCGTCATGGCCGCGGCGGGCGACCCCGGATCGTTCCCGATCCCGCTGACGGACGCGGCGGGCCGGGCGGTGGTCCCGACGGTCCCGGTCGCCCTCACCGGCCCCGCCGTCGGGCAGCAGCTCGAGGCGGCGTACGTGCGGGCGCTGCAGGCGCACGCGGCCCTGCCGCGGCTGCGCCTCGCCATCGACGCGGTCGTCGACCTCAACGCCGAGGACTACAACGTCATCGCCGAGTCCCGCGGCGGCGACCCGAACCACGTGGTCGTCGTCGACGCCCACCTCGACGCGATCTACGGCGCGGGGATCCTCGACAACGCGTCCGGCTCCGCGACGGTCCTGGACGTCGCGCAGCAGCTCAGGCACGTCACGCCGCGGAACAAGCTGCGCTTCGTCTGGTTCGGCGGCGAGGAGCTGGGGCTGCTCGGCTCGCAGTACTACGTCGGGCACCTCACGCCGGCCGAGCGCGCGCGGATCGGCTACGACCTCGACGCGGACGTGACCGCGACGCCGAACTACCTCATCGGCGTCCTCGACCCGCAGTCGCCCGACCTCTTCGGCCGCGCCGCGTCGAACCCGTTCCCCGACCAGGTCGAGCAGCCGTCCAGGATCGCCAGGGACGTCGCGGTCGGCTACTTCGACTCGGTCGGCCTCCACCACGTCTTCCTGTCGCCAGCGGGCACGGACGCGTTCTCGTTCAACACCGTGGGCATCCCGGCGAGCGGGCTCCTCACCGGGCAGGACTGCTGCAAGCTGCAGAGCGACGTCGACCTGTTCGGCGGGCGGACCGGCAACTTCGAGGGCACGGTGCCCGGGACCGACGGCGGCTGCGTCGACCAGCCGTGGCGGTGGTGCGACAACCTCGCGAACAACGACCCGAAGGTCCTCACGTTCATGTCGAAGGCCTTCGCGACGATGGTCGTCCACATGGCCTTCGCCCCGCTGCCCCCGCCGGCCGCTCCCGCGCCGGCGCCGGCGAGCGGGACGGCCGGGCCCGGGACGTAGCCACTCCGGGAGGCGGTACCGCGCGGCGGGATCGGGTCCTAGCCTCTGGCGCATGGACGCGAGCGACGGACCGTTCTGGCGCGGCATCAACCACCTGGCGTTGGTCACGACGGACATGGACGCCACCGTGCGGTTCTGGCACGGGGTGCTCGGCGCGCGGCTCGTGGCGCACCTGGGCAACGCGTCGTTCCGGCACTACTTCTTCGAGTTCGGCGTCCAGCAGACGGTGGCGTTCTTCGAGTACCGCGACCTGCCGCTGGAGCGGTTCTGCCTGCCCGCGGGCGTGCCCGACCGCCGCAAGGCGCAGTTCGACCACCTGTCGTTCAACCTGCCGGACGAGCACGCGCTGCACGAGCTGCGCAACCGGCTCAAGGGCGCCGGGTGCGAGGTCACCGACGTCGTCGACCACGGGTTCATGCACTCGGTCTACTTCAACGACCCGAACGGGATCGCCCTCGAGGCGTCCTGGTGGGTCGTCGACCCGACCGGCCGGATCGCCGACTACGCCGACCCGGAGCTGTTCTCCGACCCCGACCCGGTGCCGGCCGTCCGCGAGCTGCAGGGCAGCGGCGAGTTCGCGAGCATCCCCCACACGACACTGGCGACGGACGAGCCGATCCCACCGGCCTGACCAAGGGTCAACCCGAGGTTGACGGCTGCGCATCCGTCAACCTATGGTGGACGCATGCCCGAACCGGTCCCCGTGTCCCCGCCCGTCCGGCTGGACGACCTCATCCAGGCCATCACGTCCGTCCACCCCGACGTCCTCGACCAGCTGGCGAGCGCCGTGCTCGCCGCCGACCACCTCGGCGAGGTCGCCGACCACCTCATCGGCCACTTCGTCGACCAGGCCCGCCGGTCCGGCGCGTCCTGGACCGAGATCGGCGCCAGCATGGGCGTCACCAAGCAGGCGGCCCAGAAGCGCTTCGTGCCCAAGGGCTCGACGCTCGACCTCGACCCCGAGCAGGGCTTCAGCCGCTTCACGCCGCGCGCCCGCAGCGTCGTCGTCGGCGCGCAGAACGAGGCGCGGGCCGCGAGCAACGCGGAGATCACGCCCGCGCACCTGGCCCTGGGCCTGCTCGCCGCTCCGGAGGGCCTGGCCGCGCGGATCATCGCCGAGCAGGGCGTGGCGGCGGAGACCCTGCGCCGGACGGTCACGGCCCGCCTTCCCGCCGCCTCCGCGACGATGCCCGCCCTCGTCCCGTTCGACGCGCAGGCGAAGAAGGCACTGGAGCTGACGTTCCGCGAGGCGCTGCGGCTGGGCCACAACTACGTCGGCACCGAGCACATCCTGCTCGCACTCCTGGAACAGGAGGAGGGCGCGGGCGTGCTCACCGGGCTGGGGCTGGACAAGGCGGCGACCGAGCGGCACCTCGCTGCCGCGTTGGAGGCGGTGACGGCGGAGCGCCAGCAGGAGGCGTGACGCCGAGAGGCGGGCCGCTCAGGGGGCGCCGCTCCCTGCGGGTTCGGGAGGCTCGGCCGGTCGGACGGGCAGCATCCGGTACACGCCGGCGACGGCGGCTGCGACCGCCCGCCACACCGGCACCGTCGAGCCCGGGAGGACGACCTCGCGGGCCCGGGGCTGCTGCTCGATCTGGACGCCACCGCGCCCGCTCGCGGTGAGCCGGTTCACGAGGTTGGCCGGGCTCCGGCCGCCGAGGGGCTCGCCGGGCGCCACGATCCCGACGCGGAGCCCGGTGCCCGCGACCGCGGCCGCGATCGCGGCGCGCATCTCCCGCTTGAGCGGGTCGGGAGCGCCCCCGCCGACGAGGATCTCGGGCCGGTCGGCGTCGGCGCCGAACCCGTGGAACGACACGGCATGGCGGAAGCCGCGGCCCGCGATGGTCGCGAGCCGCGGGAAGCTGGCGGCGTCGATCTCGGTCGACGTGATGTGCCAACGGACCGCGGCCGAGCCCCCCGGCCACCAGCCCTTGCACCGCCAGCAGCTCACTCCCAGGTCGGCGAGTACGTCCCGCACGTGCTCCGCCTGCAGGTCGGTGTTCGGCTCGATGTCGCCGCCGTGCGGGGCCAGCGCGACCAGTCCCCCGCGCGGACCGGCGTCGTCGAGCACCTCGAGCAGCTTCTCGCCGCGCCGGGCCTGCGCCTCGGTGGCGTCGGGGTCGACGGCGACGGGGTCGAGCAGGCCGTCGAGCTCCCCGTCGAAGGCGACGTCGAACACGCCGTCGAGGCGCCACCGGGCACTCGCGTCCAACCGGACGGTCCCGGCCGGCGTCTGCGGCCCGCCGTCGGTGAGCGTGTAGAGGGCGAACTGCCCGGCGTCGCGACGGATGATCGCCTGCCGGCCGACGTCGAGGCCGGCGGCCCGCAGGAAGTCGGGACGGGCCGCGGCGTGCTCCCGGCGGCGGACGAGGCCCTCCCGGTCGGGCCGCGGCGCCCTGACCGAGATCGGGAGAGGGAACATCGATCTTCCTCCGATCCGCGGTCCGACGGGACGGGACCGGCCGGGGGAGCCTGACACGAGCGGCGCGGAACCGCGCGTCACCCGCGCCGGCCCGGGTGGGAGCGTGCCGGGACGAGGCCCGACCCAGGTCGGCGGCGGCCGGTCCGCCGGTCGTGGCAGCGCGCTACGCGGGCTACGGAGCCGTCGCCGGCCCCGCACCGGTCACCGCGCTCGCGCGCCGGGCCATGTCGCGCAGCGTGGCGGTGGCAACCTCGGCGAACGGCTCGTCGTTGCCGTCGTCCGTCCACGACTGGAAGGCCGCGGAGAACGCCAGCTGGCCGAGCTCGGCGGCGAGCCGCGCGGTCGTCGGGTCGCAGCCGCGCTCCTCGAACGCGGCGGCCACCGCCGACACGACGCGCGCCCGCTTCAGCAGCTCGCGCTCCTGCAGCTCGCTGCTGCCCTCGACCGCCCTGCGCCGCTGCACCGCGAGCTCCCGGCGGGCCGGGGTGAAGGCCACCTCGCCCGTCCGCCGGTACGACTGCTCGAGACACTCCAGCACCGACGCCGCCGGGTCGGCGGCGCGCACGGCGTCCGCGAGGAGGTTGGCGAGCAGGTCCCGGCCGCCGAGGACGACCTCACGCTTGTCGGCGAAGTGCCGGAAGAACGTGCTCCTGGTCAGGCCGGCCCGTTCGGCGATCTGCGCGACGCTGGTCCGGTCGAACCCCTGCTCGACGAACAGCGCGAGCGCGGCCGCCTCCAGCCGCTCACCCGCGTCCCCGGCCCACCGCGCCACCCGGCCATGGTACCGCCCGATGCGACTCGGTCCCGTCACGACCGGGCCGACCCGGCCTTCATGCTCGCTGATCGCCGAGACCGGGGCAGGAGATGCGCTGACGCACCCCGTGCACCGCATTCGGCGATCATGGAGTGGAGCTGAGGGGAATCGAACCCCTGACCTACTCGATGCGAACGAGTCGCGCTACCAACTGCGCCACAGCCCCGCGCCCCTCACCGGGGCCCGTGAAGACTAGCAGCCGCTCACTCGCCGACCGCACGACGGTGGGGCAGGTCGAGATCGCCGAGCGCGAGGTCCGCGTCGTCCGCCTCGACGAGCGCCGTCCCGGCCGGCAGCGGCGGCAGCGGCGTCGGCTGCAGGCGCGGCAGCGCCGGCTCGTCCACGGCCGCGGCGCGCAGCGGCCCGACCGGCTCACCCGTGCCCGCGACCCGCATCGGCTGCTCGACGCCGGGTCCCCCGGCCTGGCCGAGGGCCTCGCCGACCTCGCCGTCCACGTCGGGGTCGTCCTCGAAGCCGGCGCCGGCCCCGTCGTAGCCGGTGTCGTCATCGTCGTCGTACCCGGCGTCGTCGGCCCACTCGTCGTCCGGGCCCGGATCCCCGCCGGTCCCGGCGTCGTCACCGGCAGCCCAGCCGTACCCGCCGCGCTCGTCGTGACCGGCCCCGTCGCCGTCGTCGCCGACCTGCTCGTCCTCGCCGGCACAGCCGTGCCGAGCCCCCGCGAGCCGGGCCGCCCGGCGCTCGCGGATGGCCTCCTCCAGGCGGACCTGCCGGCGCAGGTAGACCAGGTAGCCGACCAGGGCGAGATCGACACCGCCGTGGACCCACCAGGCCGGGCGCAGCACCAGCGCGGCCACGACCGCGGAGGCGACCGCCGCCACCAGCAGGCCCAGCACCACCCGCTGGCGGACGACGTAGCGCGCGCGGGCGGCCAGCCGGGCCGCCTCCGGGTCGAACCCCCCACGGCCCGGCCGGTACCGCGGCACCGGGCTCTCCCAGCCGCGGTCGTCGACCGGCTCGTCGTGAGGCGCTTCGCGCGCGGCCGGGACGTGCACCGCCGTCTCCGGCACCAGTCCGGCGCCGCCCGACAGCTCGATGTCTGCCTGCATCGTCTCCACCTCCACGGTCCCTCGCCGCTGCGGTCGCGCGAGCACCCGGCCGGACAGCGCGGCCACACTCGGCCGCGCCACCTCCTGGCGGTGCCGCGCCACGGTCGGGACGAGGACGATCAGCCACAGCAGCACCAGACCGATGAAGATCATCGAGCTGGGCACGGCTGCCTCCCCTCCCCACGGCGCAGTCCCGGACGCGCGCCCGACCACCCCCGGTCAAGATCGCGCCCGTACCCCCACGGTAGTGAGCCGAAGGCCGCGGCAGCGGCAGCGACGCGCCGTCATCACCCGGTTCACCCATGAGCCGCACGGGACTGCTGGGAGTGATGAGGCACGAGTGAGTTACGGAGCGTGGTGCACGCCTACACACGGTGCGCGCGACCGTCCGCGACGAGTCGCCCGATCAGCCCATCGCGGGGCAGCTCCTCGCTCGTCAGCGCGAAACACAGATGATCCCGCCACGCGCCGTCGACGTCCAGGTACCGGCGGAACAGACCCTCCTCACGGAAGCCGAGCTTGGCCAGCACCCGCAGGCTCGCGGCGTTCTCCGGGCGGACGGTGGCCTCCAGGCGGTGCAGGCCCACCGCGCCGAGGCAGTGGTCGACGACGAGCGCCACCGCGCCGGTGATCACGCCGGCCCCCGCGACCGCCGCGTCCACCCAGTACCCCACGTACGCCGAGAGCAGCGGCTCGCGGACGACGTTGCCGACCATCACGTGGCCGACGAACCGGCCCTCCAGGGTCACCGCGAACGGCAGCGCCGTGCCCTTGCGACCCGCCGAGCGCAGCTGCAGCCAGCGGCCCGGCCACTCGGCGGGCGCGTTGCGCTGCTCCCAGGTCCCCGGCATCGTCGGCTCCCACGGCGCGAGGTGCAGCTCGTCGCGGGTGCGGATCGTCGACCATGCGTGCCCGTCCCGCAGCCGCACCGGCCGCACCGCGACCCGGCCGGCCTTCACTCCGACCGGACCCAGCGTCGCCGGCCAGCCGGGATGGCGCCCGGCCGGCGGTTCGGGGTAGGCGTGCACGTCAGCCCGGTGCGAACGCAACCGAAACCGGCTCGTCGAGGCCGACGTCCGTGGCGTCCTCGGGCACGACGATGAGCCCGTTCGCGTCGGCCAACGACGACAGCAGATGGATACCGGACGTCCCGAGCGGCTGCACCAGGTAGTCCCCGGTCGCCTGCTCGCGCAGCAGCCGCCCGCGCAGGTAGCCGCGTCGTCCCTTGACCGAGAAGACCGGGGACGTCAACCGCGCCGACACCGTGCGCCGGTGCGGCTCGAGGCCCTGGGTCGCCCGCAGCAGCGGCCGCACCAGCACCTCGAACAGCAGCAGCGCGGTGGCCGGCGGCGAGGGGAACAGGAACGTCGGGACGCCGTCCGGGCCCAGCCGCCCGAAGCCCTGTGTCGAGCCCGGGTGCATCGCGACGCGGGTCGTGTCCAGCTCGCCCAGCGCGGACAGCGCCGCCTGGACCTCGGCGCCGACCCGCCCGCCCGCGGCCCCGCACACCACGAGGACGTCGGAGAACGGCAGCCGGTCCTGCACGGCGGAAGCGATCTGGCGGGCGTCCCCGCGGACCAGCGCGGCCCGGGACGTCTCGGCACCCGTCTCGCGGGCGGCGGCGGTGAGCGCGTGCGAGCAGACGTCGGTCACCTGCCCGGCGCCCGGCGTGCGCGCCAGCTCCACCAGCTCGTCACCGACCGAGATCACCGAGACCCGCGGCCGGGGGACCACCAGGACCTTGTCGCGGCCCGCCGCCGCCAGCAGGCCGACGTGGGCGGCGCCGAGCACGGTGTCGCGGCGGACGGCGACGTCGCCCGGCTGGACCTCCTCGCCCGTCCGCCGCACGTACCCCGCCGACGGCACGCCCTTCGTCACGCCGATGCGGGCGGCACCGCCGTCGGTGTGGTCGAGGGGGACGACCGCGTCGGCCAGCGTCGGCAGGGGCGCCCCCGCGGCCACCCGCACGGCCTGGCCGGGCTGCAGCCGCAGCGGCTGGCGCGAGCCGGCCCGGATCTCGCCGACGACCGGGATGTCGACGGGCGCGAACTCGGACGCGAGGTTGACGTCGACGCTGCGCACCGCGTACCCGTCGATCGCGGCCATGTCGAAGCCAGGCAGCGGCCGGGAGCTGACGACCTCCTCGGCGCAGCGCAGGCCGTAGGCCTCCGCGATCGCGATGCGCACCGGAGCGGGCCGGATCGCGGCCGCCAGCACGCGCTCGAGCTGCTCGTCGACGGTGCGCATGGTCGTCAGCGGCCCAGCCGCTCGGTCAACCAGACCCGCAGCTCCGGGCCGTACTCGGGACTCTGCAACGCGAAGTCGACGAACGCGCGGACGTACGAGCCGGGGTTGCCGAGGTCGTGGCGCCCGCCGCGGTGGACGACGACGTGGACCGGATGGCCCTCCTCGATCAGCAGCGCCACCGCGTCGGTCAGCTGCAGCTCGCCACCGGCGCCGGGGGTGATCCGGTCGAGCGCGTCGAAGATCGCGACGTCGAGCAGGTAGCGGCCGGCAGCGGCGAACGTCGAGGGCGCCTCGTCGGGGGGCGGCTTCTCGACCATGCCGTGGACGCGTTTGACGTCCTCGTCGTCGGTGTCGGAGACGTCGAACACGCCGTACGCGGAGATCTCCTCGCGCGGGATGTCGAACGCGCACAGGACGCTGCCGCCGTGCTTCTCGCGCACCGCGGCCATGGTCTTGAGGACGCCGGCCGGCAGCACGAGGTCGTCGGGCAGCAGGACGGCGAACGCCTGCTCGTCGGGCCCGATGGCCTCCCGCGCGCACCCGACGGCGTGGCCGAGGCCGAGCGGCTCGGCCTGCTCGACGGTGCGCGCCTCGATCAGCTCGTGGGCCCGGCGGACCTTCGCGACCAGCTTCTCCTTGCCCCGCGCGGCAAGCGTCTTCTCCAGCTCGGACGAGTCGGCGAAGTGCGCGGCGACCGCGTCCTTGCCCGGCGAGACGACCAGCAGCAGCTGCTGCGCACCCGCGTCCGCCGCCTCGGCCGCGACCAGCTCGATGCCCGGGGTGTCGACGACGGGCAGGAGCTCCTTGGGCACGGTCTTCGTGGTCGGCAGGAAGCGGGTACCGAGGCCGGCCGCCGGCACCACCGCGGAACGGAACGCGCTCATGACCTGCGACCTTATCGGCGCCGCTAGCGTGGTGCGGTGACGGCACGCACGAACGGCCCGAGCGGGACGAAGGACGCGTGGCGGCGGCGGGTCCTCGCTGCGCGCCGGGCGCTGTCCCCGCAGGCGCTGGCGGCCAGGGACGCGGCACTCGTCGCCGGTGCCGTGGCGGCGGCGCTGAGCGTGGACGGCCCGGTCTGCGCGTACCTCCCGGTCGGGACCGAGCCGGGCGGCGCGGGTCTGGTCGACGCGCTCGCCGCCGCGGGGATCGAGGTACTGCTGCCGGTCGTGCCGCGGGAGGCCCCGGTGCCGCCCGCGGCCGGCCCGCTCGACTGGGCTCGTCACGACGGCGTCCTGCGGGACGGTCCGCTCGGCCTGCGCGAGCCGGCCGGCACGCGGCTCGGGCCGGCGGCGGTGGCCGAGGCGTCGCTGGTCCTCGTGCCGGCGCTCGCCGTCGACCGGACCGGCACCCGGCTGGGCCGCGGCGGCGGCTTCTACGACCGCACGCTCCCGCTCGCCACCGGCCGGGTCGTCGCCCTCGTCGGCGAGGGCGAGCTCGTCGACGAGGCCCTGCCCGCGGAGGCGCACGACCGACCGGTCGACGCCGCCCTGTTGCCGGCGGGCCTCGTCACGTTGGGGAAGCCTGGGTGAGGTCGGCGCGTTATGCTGGCACTCACTCTGTGCGAGTGCCAGCCAGCGGAGGAACCGTGCCCACCTACCAGTACGCCTGCACCGCCTGCGACCACCGGTTCGAGGCCGTGCAGTCCTTCTCCGACCCGTCGCTGACGGTGTGCCCCGAGTGCGGCGGAACGCTGCGCAAGGTCTTCTCCTCGGTCGGCATCGTGTTCAAGGGCAGCGGCTTCTACCGCACGGACAGCCGGTCCAGCAGCAGCGTCAAGTCCTCCTCGGAGCCGTCCGGGTCCGGGTCCGACTCGTCGGGCGGCGAGAAGAAGTCGTCCGAGTCCAAGCCCAGCACCACCACGGCGGACAAGAAGCCAACCAGCACGCCGGCCGCGGCAGCCTCCTGAGCTGACGCCGGCGGCCGTCGTGCCCGCGGCGGCCGCCGACCTGCCCGGCGCCGTGCAACGGCGGGGTGGCCGGGCCGCGCGACGGCTCGCGCCGCCCGGCCCGGCTCGAGCCGCAGTCACGTCGGGCCCCGGCGACCTCCGGTCACCGCACTTCGCCAACGCCACCTCTCCGCCACCGCAGCCTGTCCGTCATCCCAGCCTGTCCGTCATCCCAGCCTGTCCGCCATCCCAGCCTGTCCGTCATCCCAGCCTGTCCGTCATCCCAGCCTGTCCGTCACCCAGCCCGTCCGCGCCCGGCAGCGGCGACGCGACGCGGCCGCCCCGACCACGGCGCGTCGGTCCGGTTGTCCACAACCGACCCCGTCGTCCACAGGCGTCCGGGAACGCCTCCCGGCCCGGCGACCTCCGCCCTAACGTCGCCGGCATGCCCCACCGCCATCTCGACCTCCGGATCGACCCTCGTCTCCGGCACCGCCTGTCCGCGCTGCTCACCGGCCCGGGCTGGCGACGCGCCGCCTACGCCCGGCGCGCCGCGGCCGCCGCACTGGCCACCGCGGCCCTCGTGCTCGCCCTCTCCCCGCCGGCCGCAGCCGCCCGGTCCCCCGTCGTCGTGGCGGGCCACGACCTGGTCGCAGGCACCACGCTGCGGGCAGCCGACCTCGCGGTACGACCGTGGCCGCCCGAGCTGGTGCCGACCGGCGCGCTCGCCGATCCGGGTGCGGCAGCGGGCCGCGTCCTGGTCGGCGCGGCGGGCGCGGGCGAGGTGCTGACCGGCCGGCGCCTGACCGGGGCCGGACCGGATGCGGGAGCGGGCGCCGCCGCGGTGCCGGTGCGCCTCGCCGACGCGTCCGTCGCCGCCCTGCTGACGCCCGGGCGCCGGGTCGACGTCGTCACTGTCGGCGAGCACGCCGACCAGCCGACCGTGCTGGCGCAGGACGCGCCGGTGCTCGCCGTGCTCGCGGACGACGATCGGGCGAAGGGACGGTTGGTGCTGGTCGCGCTGCCCCGGGAGATCGCGACACGCGTCGCCGCGGCCACCTTGTCCCAGGAGGTCGCCGTTACCCTCCGCTGAGACCAACGGGAGGGACACCGGTCGTGCTCAAGGGCTTCAAGGATTTCATCCTGCGGGGCAACGTGGTCGACCTCGCCGTCGCCGTCGTGATCGGTGCGGCGTTCAGCACGATCGTCTCGGCGTTCACCGACAAGATCATCCAACCGCTGATCAACGCGATCACCCCTGGCAGCAGCCCTGGTCTGGGCATCGAGATCGTCTCCGGCAAGGCGAGCACCTACGTCGACTTCGCCGCGCTCATCACGGCAGCGCTGAACTTCCTCATCGTCGCCGCGGTCGTCTACGTCGCCATCGTCACCCCGATGAACATCCTCAAGGACCGGCGAAAGCGCGGCGAGGAGACGGGTCCCGCCGAGCCGACCGACGTCGAGCTGCTCGCCGAGATCCGCGACCTGCTCGCGGCCCGTCGCAGCTGACCTCTACCCGCGGTCGTGGTGGGGCGGCCGGTCTGCGATCAGCCGGTCGTCGGTCGCGGACGCTGCCGAGTCGACGCCGTCGCGGTCGTCGCGCTCGTCCTCCGTGGTCGCCGGCAGGACGTCCCCGAAGACGGCGTCGAGCCGTCGACGCAGCTCGGGCGGCATCCGTTCGGGCAATTCACGCACCCTTCCATCCTGCCTGATGCCACGATGGCGAGATGGCACTCACCGACAAGGCCAAGGAAGTCGCCGACACCGCGCTCACCCGCCTCGGCGAGTACGGCGAGAAGGCCGCCGAGCTTGCCGAGCAGGCCCGCGAGCGGGCCCCGGAGTACGTCGACAAGGCCGTGGAGTTCGCGGGGCAGGCCCGGGAGCGGGCCCCGGAGTACGTCGACCGTGCGGTGGAGCTCGCCGGCAAGGCCGCCGACGCCACCGCGGCGGGGGTGGACAAGGCGACCGGCGGGCGCTTCCACGACCGGATCGACGCGGCTCACGGGAGGATCGGCGAGACGCTCGACCGGGCGCGCACGCCGAAGGGACCCGGCGGCCCGGCGCCCGCCTGACCGTCGCTACAGCTAGGCCGTGTCCCGTGGATCACGGGCGACGGGATTCGTGATCCAGATGACTGCTCGCAAGGCGGAGGGCGGCTCTCGTACCGGGCGTACTCGAGCCGTCCGACAACGCAGCGAGCGGCCATCTGGGCGCGAGTCCCGCGTTCGCTGATCCACGGGACACGGCCTAGCCGAGCCCCGACAGCTCGGCGATCACGTGCGCGACCAGCGGCGTCAACGTCGCCATGCCGTCCCGGACTGCGGCGCGCGACGGCGCGAGGTTGACCACGAGCGTCGAGCCGGACACCCCGACCAGCCCGCGCGACAACCCGGCGTCCACCGCGCCCGCGGCCAGCCCGGACGCCCGGATGGCCTCGGCAATGCCCGGGATCGGCCGGTCCAGGACGCCCGCGGTGGCGTCGGCCGTCACGTCGCGCGGTGACACGCCCGTCCCCCCGACCGTGACGACCAGATCCACGCCGCCGATGACGGCGGTGTTCAGCGCGTTGCGGATCGCCACCGGGTCGCCCGGCACCACGACGACCCCGTCCACAACGAGGCGCGCCTCCTCGAGCAGCTCCGTGACCAGCGGGCCGATCTGGTCTTCGCGCTCCCCATGGCTGACGCGGTCGTCGACGACGACGACGAGGGCCCGGCCGATCTGGGGTGGCGCCATTTCCATGGGGGCACCGTAGCGGGACCGTGCGGGGCTCCCGCAGGAGACCGCGCCGACGCTGGGAAGGGGTGCCGGCGCCGACGCGGTCCGCGTGTCCCGGCCGTGGGGCACCACGGTCAGCCCGGAACGGCCTTCACGGAATCATCGGCGGCCGACGCCGTCAACCGAGGACGGGTGCACGTGCATCCTTCTGTGCAGATTGACGCTGTTATGACCAACGGTCGATCAGCCGGACGGCGGGCGCCGACCGGGCAAGCGCATGATCAGCAAGGCGCCGCCCTCCGGGGCCCGCCCGGCCCAGACCGCGCCACCGTGTCGCACGGCGACCTGGCGGACGATGGCCAGGCCCAGCCCGGACCCCGGCATCGTCCGGCTGGTGGTCGCGCGGTAGAAGCGGTCGAACACGTGCGGCAGGTCCGCCTCGTCGATCCCCGGGCCGGCGTCGGCGACCTCCAGCAGGATCGACCAGTCGTCCAGCGGCCGCATCCGCACCCGCACCCGGCCGCCGGGCGGGCTCCACTTCGCCGCGTTGTCGAGCAGGTTGAGCACCGCCCGTTCCAGCGCCGTGCTGTCACCCAGCAGCGTCCACGGGACGAGCTGGGGGTCGAACTCGACGTCGCCCGCCCGGCGCCGCGCCCGTTCCAGCGCGCGGGAGACGACGTCGGTCAGCTCCACCGGCTCGTGCACGACGGTCGGTGCGTCGTCGCGCGCGAGCTCCACGAGGTCGCCCACGAGCGTCGACAGCTCGGCCACCTGTGCGGACACGTCGTCGAGGATCTCGGCCCGGTCCTCGTCGGGAAGCGGTGGCGCGCCGGGCCTGCTCGCCGCGGCGAGCAGCTCCAGGTTGGTCCGCATCGAGGTGAGCGGCGTGCGCAGCTCGTGACCCGCGTCGGCGACCAACCTGCGCTGCTGTTCCTGCGAGGCGGCGAGCGCACCCAGCATGTCGTTGAAGCTGCGGGTCAGCCGGGCGAGCTCGTCGGTGCCGTCGACCGGGATGGGACGCAGGTCACCCGTCGAGGCGATCCGCTCGGTGGCCGCGGTGAGCCGGTCGACGGGGTGCAGGCCGGTACGGGCCACCGCGACGCCGGCCAGCGCGGCGACCAGCACTCCGATGCCGCCGACGAGCGGGAGCGTGACCGCGAGCTTGGTCAGCACCTGCTGGGTCGGAGCGAGCCGCTGGGCGATCACCAGCGCCTGTCCCTGCCCGGCGGGGACGGCCACGACCCGGTACGGGTCGCCGCCGAGCAGGGCCGTGCGCACCGACTCCGGCGACAGCCCGCGGGCGACGGCGAGCTCGCTGGACCCCAGCGGCGGTGCGGAGAGGCCGCCCTGGGGCGAGGCCGGCGAGGCGAACGTGCCGTTGGCCAGCACGACGGCGAGCCGGATGTCGGCGGCGCCGAAGACCTGGGTCGGCACCCGCGCGAGCTGGGCGGGGTCGATGCTGCTGCCCGCCGCCGCGACCGCCCTCTGCTCGAGGTTCGCGTCGAGCGTGTCGAGCACGTTGGCCCGCACCACGAAGTAGGCCGAGAGCGACACGAGGACGACCACGAGCGCCGCGACCGCCGCGGCGAGGATTCCGATGCGCGCGCGCAGCGAGACGCGGTCGAGCAGCTCGATGCGGGACCCTGCGCGAACCGGTTGCGTGATCACGGCGGGGTGTCGCGCAGGACGTACCCGACCCCCCGCACGGTGTGGATCAAGCGCGACTCGCCGTCGGCCTCGGTCTTGCGGCGCAGGTAGCCGATGTAGACCTCGAGCGCGTTCCCGGTCGTCGGGAAGTCGTAGCCCCACACCTGCTCGAGGATCTGCGAGCGGGTCAGGACCCGGCGCGGGTTGGCCAGGAGCAGCTCCAGCAGGGAGAACTCGGTGCGCGTGAGGCTGATCGGGCGCTCGCCCCTGCGGACGTCGCGGGTGTCGGGGTCGAGCGAGAGGTCGGCGAACTCCAGCGGCTTGCTCGCGCCGCCCGCGGCGGCCGCGATGTCGTCCGGGGTCCGGCGGCGCAGCAGCGCCCGCAGGCGGGCGAGCAGCTCCTCGAGCGCGAACGGCTTGGGCAGGTAGTCGTCGGCGCCCGCGTCGAGCCCGGCGACCCGGTCGGACACCGCGTCCCGGGCGGTCAGGACGAGGATCGGCAGGTCGTCGCCGCCGGCCCGCATCCGCCGGCAGACCTCCAGGCCGTCGACGCGCGGCATCATCACGTCCAGCACCATCGCGTCGGGGCGCTGGGAGAGGACGGCTTCGAGCGCGGCCTGGCCGTCGCTCGCCAGGTCGACCTGGTAACCGTTGAACGCCAGTGAGCGGCGCAGCGAATCGCGGACGGCACGGTCGTCGTCCACAACGAGGATGCGCATGACGGCCAGTCTGAACGGGGTGTCTGAGACTCTCCTGAGAGGCCCCTGTGCGGAGCCGCCGCACACGCGTCAGCTGTTCGGGCTGGTCCAGCGCAGCCGGACGCCGCCCGGCGCCCCCGGCTCGGCCCGGAAGCTGCCGCCGTGGCGACGGGCGGCCTCGTCGAGGTCGGCGGCGGCCGCGGCCGGGAACTCGCGGGTCGTGCTGTCCTGGACCTCCAACGCCAGCTCGTGGCCGGCGGCGTCCAGCCGGATCCGCGCGTCGGCGGGGTCCGCGAGGTGACCGAGGATGGTGGACAGCGCGTCGGCGACGTCGTCGGCGAGCTCCGACGGCACCACGACGGTCGAGGCGCCCACCAGCTCGACGGTGGGCGTACTGCACGCGCCGGTGACGTCCTGGGCGGCGGCGACGAGCCGCTGGTGCAGCTCCTCCTCGGTCGGCGCACGCAGCTGGCGCAGCCCGTAGACCGTGCTGCGGATGTGCCCGATGATGTCGTCGAGCGCGTCGATCGTGGACGTGATGATGGCGGTGACCGGGCCCGGCCCCGCCATCGCGGCGGCGGTGTGCAGGGCCAGCCCTGCCCCGTACAGCTGGTGGATGACGCGCTCGTGCAGCTCGGTGGCGATCCGGTCGCGCTCCTCGGCGAGGACGCTGTCGGCGGTGTCCCCCTGCGCGAGCTCGAGGGCGACGGCGGCATGCTGCGCGAACTCCGCCGCCATGTCCAGGTCGTCGTCGGTGAAGGCGGGTCGGTCCGGACCGCGGGCGAGGACCAGGACCCCGATCCCGGCCTGCGCACCGTGCAGGGGCAGCAGGAGCTGCTGCGCGGCCGGGCCGTCGGTACGCCGCGGACGTTCCCGCGTCAGGACGTCACCAAGGTCGGTGCCGGCCACCGGCGTCGTGCCGACCGTGGCGGCAGGCGCGCCGGCGCTCGCGGCCACCGCCAGCGTCCCCGAGCCGGACGGGGCCGGACCGCGCGGCTCGTCGAGCATCCACATCGTGGCCGTGTCGGCGGCGGCGAGCTCGCGGGCACGGCCCACGAGGACCTCGACGAGCTCGGCGGACTTGCCCGCGCGGATGCTGCGCGTGAGCGCGGCCGAGGCCTCCAGCCAGCGCTGGTGTTCGACGGCCACGGTGTGCCGCCGCGCGATGGCGATGACGGAGCCGGCCGCGGCCGCGAGGCTGACCAGCACCGCCTCGTCGGCAGCGGTGAAGCGGCCGTCGGGGGCCTCGGCGAGGTAGAGGTTGCCGAAGACCTGGCGGTCGACGCGGACCGGCACGCCCAGGAAGCTGTGCATCGGCGGATGCCCCGGCGGCAGGCCGTGCGCGCGCGGGTCGCCGGCGATGTCGGCGACGCGGAGCGGGCGCGGGTCGCGGACGAGCTCCCCCAGCAGGCCCTCGCCGCGCGGCCGGTGCCCGATCGCGTCCGCGACCTGCGCCGGGACGCCGGTGAACACGAAGTCGGCCAGGCCGCCGTCGGCGCCCAGGACACCCAGCGCCGAGTAGCTGGCTCCCGTGCACACCGCCGCGGCCCGCACGACCCGCTGCAGCGTGGCCCGCAGGTCGACGTCGCCGATCAGCAGGCGATGCGCGCGGACCAGCCGCCGCAGCCGCGCCTGCTCGGCGATCGCCTCCTGGGCCCGCTCGACCAGGCGCGCGAGCAGCTCCCGGCCGTCGTCGCCGGACGTGGGCCGGCTGCCGCCGTCACCGAGCACGTCCAGCAGGCGCGCGAGCAGCTCCGGGTCGACCGCCTCGGGCGCGCGCCCGCGTCCGGCTGACTCGTCGCCGCTACCCATCGCAGTCGATCCGTCCTCCACCCGGTGGCGTCCGGCGCGAACCGCCCTGACGCCGATACGTCTACTGGACCGATCCGGCCAAGTCCAGCCCGCTGCCGAGGCGGGGGCCTGCCCACGGCACGCCTGTTCGTCCCGGCGGTCAGGGCCGTTGGTCACTGTCCGGGCCCGCCGCCCTCGATCCACCATGGCTCGGATCACCGCACGTGCAGGGGGGTAGGGGATGTCCGAGGTGCAGCTGATGGAACTCAGCCGGACGGAGTGCCTCGCGCTGCTCGGCACAGGCCGCATCGGCCGTCTGGTGTTCACCGCGCACGCCCTGCCGGCCGCGCATCCGGTGAGCTACTTCCTCGACGACGAGGAGGTCATCTTCCGGACCGGCGCCGACAGCCTGCTCGTCGCGGCGGCCCATCACCGCGTCGTCGCCTTCCAGACCGACAGCATCGACGACACCCACCACACCGGCTGGAGTGTCTGCGGGGTTGGCGAGGCGTACGAGGTGGTCGATCCCCGGCGGCTCGTGGAGATCAACGCGCTGGCTCCGGCGATGTGGGCACCCCACGTGAGCGCCCACACCGTTTGTATTCCCCTGCAGCAGCTGACGGGCCATCAGCTCGTGTTGACCTCGGGCATCAGCTGAGGCAGGCGCCCTCGGCACCGCTCGGCCGGTCGTCGACGAAGGCGTCCGGACCGGGTTGACCGCGCCAGGACCGCGGAGATGGGGCCGGTGCGCGCGACGGTCCGAGACAGATGGGTGAGGATCCAAGAGCTGGGACCACGGATGCCACCGGCCGATCGCCGATACGAGTAGCGTAGTGACCACGCTGCGCGATCGTGTGGCCGTCTCAGCGTTCAGCGCGGCCGGAGGGCAAACCCCGTGGCGCATTTCCGTATGGTCATCACCTACCGGCGCATGGACGAAGCCCACGTCGTCGTCGAAGGACCCATTCAAGAGGGTGAAGCTCGGCAGATCGCAGCTTTGCTGTCCACTGCCGTAGATGTGGGTGCCCGTCAACTGTTCGTCGACCTCGCCCGTATCGACAGCTGCGATCGGCACTTCTTGATCCGACTCGACCGCCTGCGCCACCGGCTGATCTCCGTCGGTGGCTGGATGGTCGTAGACGGCGCACCGACCACCCTTGCGGAAGACACCTCGACTCTCGATGAGATCTTCACGGCGTACCGTCACGTCACGGGCTTGCAGCCGGCTCTCGAGACGACGTCCGGCCCGCTTCCCAGGCAGCGCACCTCAGGTGCGCGACTGGAAATCGGCAGAACGTGGACGTAGCAGGGGCGACGTAGCCGAGCAAGTCATCTCGAAAGCCGGTCGGAGTACCGCACATGCGGTTCTTTGATGGGCCGGACGGACGGTTGCCACAGGTCATAACGGGGTGCAGCCTATCCCCTTGTCGGCGGCGCCGGAGTAGGGCGTCGTGGCCATTTCCGGCTCCGGCGACGGCGATCGGGGTCATGTTGCCGTGCGCGAGCAGCGCTGCCGCGAGGTCGATTGCCTGGACGGTTTAGATTCGACGTGCCAGCAAGAGCTGAGCAGACCCAGTTGCCGGTGACCACCCGCAGGTCCTCGAACCCGAACGGAGCCGTCAATTCGCGAAGCATGCTATTCCTCCACTCCGAGTCTCACGGTAGCCAACGCTCGTGGGTCACAGCACGCGGCAGCATGGCGATCACCGGGTCCTCGCGGACCAGGTCGGAGCCAGTGAGCCGCCGCCTGCTGCCGCCTCTCCAGGCGTCAGCGCCCCTACCGGCTAGGATGATCCGAGCAGGCCCTCGTAGCTCAGGGGATAGAGCAACGGTTTCCTAAACCGTGTGTCGCAGGTTCGAATCCTGCCGGGGGCACCTGACCTGCGACGATGCCGCTCGTGTCGATCGGTTGCGAAAACCGGTCGTCAGCCTCGGATTCCCGCGCTACTGATCAGTTCCGGCTGCGGCACAGACCGTGCGGAACCAGCTGAGGTGGTCGGCGAGGCTGCTCTGCGCGTTCGGTGCGGCAAGCACAGCGAGCGGGAAGCTCGGCCGTAGTTCGATCTTCGCCGCCGGTAGGTCGACGCCGTCGATCGTGTTGAGCTTCTGACGGAGTTCCTCGCGAAGGGTGCGGTCGTCGAAGGGAGGGCGGCGGGCGAGGTGTTGGAACACGACCTCGCACCGACCACTGGGGTAGATCGTCAGCGGCCAGATATCCGCCTTGGCCGTGTTCCCGACTGTCGACATGAAGAAGCAGGAGGTCTCATTTCCGGAACCGAAGTCGAGTTCACCGCCAGCCTCGATCCAGCGCTCCAGAACCCTCGTCACGCCGTCGACGACCGCCGCGGGTTGATGCTTTGCCAGCTGAGCGGCGAACCCGTCCTTTCCTCCCCCGCTCACGGGCAGCGTCGGGACAGGCTCGTCGATCTCGATCGAGAGCAACTGGGCGAGGTCGTCGGTCATGATCCGCTGGTTTGGGTTCGCGCGGTCGTGGTCGTCGAACTCGACGCCCTCGGACTGCAGCAGCTTCATCGGGTCGACATCCATCGTCGGGACGACCCAGCGGAACCCTGGCGACACCGTGCCGTCAACACGCAGAACTCGGTGCGCATTCGGCACCACATGGTTGGCCAGCCTCTCCCCGACTGGCACAGGGTGGCTGCCGATCAACGCGGCCACGTCGCCGTAGCTCGTCCACGACCCCGCGGGCAACTCGGCCAACGCCTGGTCGAGCAGGTCCCACCGCGCCGCAACACTGCTGCGGGCGGAGCCCCGGATGGGGCCGGGCCAAATCGCAGCCACCCGCTCGGCGAGATCCACCGCCCGCTGGTGGATTTCGGGTCGACCCCACCGGTCGAGCTCGGCGATCTCCTTGTTCATTGCGATTCCGCTGGCGGCCAGCCGTTGGCGCTTCACCGAGAAGTCGGCGTTGCTCAGCTCGGCGTTGTAGCCGGTCAGGGTGAGGTTGCCCAGCGTGTGCACGAGCGCCTCGTACACGTCCTCGACCGACTCGTCCGGCCCCAGATCGACGGCGACCGCCGCATTCCAGGTCGCCGTCGGGGTCTGCGGCAGCACGTGCTCGATCGTCAGGCTGGCGGGGTCCACTGGTTCCTTACTGCCGAAGGACTCCTCGATCCATTGCAGGACCAGTGCGCGTTGCCGCGGACGGCCGTTGAGATAGAACGGCACCGACAGCAACGCTGCTCGTAACTCGTCGTCGGTGGCGTAGTACTTGCGGCCGGTAGACAACTCGGCCCGCACAGCCTGGTCCACTGGCAGGCTCGGGTCCATCTCGGTGACGATCGACAGCAGGATCCGGTTGAGGTTGCTGGTCGCACGGCCGACCAGCAGCCGGCGCACGAAGAAGCTCTCCACACACAGCATCGCCGCGGCGAGTTGATCGGAGCTAGCGGTACCTGCGGCGCGCCGCTCGAACAGGTGCAGCAGTAGCGGGTAGACCGTCGTCGTGCCCCAGCTGTTGAGCCGCTCCAGCCGCCGTCGGACCTCGCCGTGGGATTCCCGGGTCGGGTCGAGGATCGTCGCCAGCAACGCGCCGAGTTGGGCGAACCGAGCGACCTCGGC
>CAVSJZ010000060.1:0-24059 GCA_963728105.1 uncultured Actinomycetota bacterium
CGACGGCGGGCAGGGCCGCCGCCGCGAGCACGGCGACGGCGAGCGCACCGGCGGACGCGGCCGACCAGCCCCGGGCCGGCACCTCGATCAGGACGACCAGTACGCCCGCGAGCGCGGCCGTCGCGAGGGCGGCCCCTGGCAGGTCCAGCCGGGTGCGGTCCGGGCGGCGGCTCTCCGGGACGTGCCGCAGGGCCAGCGCCGCCGCGGCCGCGGCGACCGGCACGCCGAGGAGGAACACCCACCGCCAGGACAGGGCGTCGATCAGCCAGCCGCCCAGGAACGGGCCCGCCGCCGACGTGACGCCGGCGAGGCCGGCCCAGGTGCCGATCGCCCGGCCGCGGTCGTCGGGCCGGATCGCGGTGTCGATCAGCGCCATGCTCCCCGGGACGAGGAGCGCCCCGCCCACGCCCTGGACCAGCCGCAGCGCGACCAGCACGGGCACGGTCGGGGCGAGCCCGCAGCCGAGCGAGGCCAGCCCGAAGACGGCCAGCCCGACGACGAAGACCCGACGCCGACCGTAGCGGTCGCCCAGCGCCCCGCCGACCAGCAGCAGCGTGCCCAGCGTGAGCAGGTATCCCTCGACGACCCACTGTTGGGCCGCGAACCCGCCGCCGAGGTCGCGGCCCAGAGCGGGCAGGGCCAGGTTGACCACGGAGCCGTCGAGGAACGCGACGCCGGTGCCGAGCACCGCCGTCGCGACGACCCAGCGGCCGGCGGCCGAGCCCAGCGGCACGGTGAGCGCCGGGGCGTCCCCCGTCGCCGGGACGGTCATCGCGGCCCGAGGCCGGCGTCGGCCAGCCAGGTCAGTGTGGCGTCGGCCAGCTCCTTCCAGCCGTGGTCGATGGTCAGCGAGTGGCCGCGGTCGGGGAACTCGACGTAGTCCGTGCGCGAGGGCGAGTGCCGGTACTGCTTGAGCGTCGAGCGGCTCACTGCGGTCGGGACCGTGTGGTCCTTGCCGCCGCCGACCAGCAGCAGCGGGCCGCGCTCGGCGTCGGTGTCGACCCCGGCCGGCGAGTGCGGGCTGAAGTTCGCGCTCGCCGCCTCGAACAGCGGGCGGCCCGGCGCCGGGATCGTCCAGCGCTCGTAGAGGCCGTCGGACTCGTCGCGCTCGAGCGCGTTGCCGAAGCCGTAGGCGAACTGGTCGGCCGTCAGCGAGATCGCGCGGTTGCGGTTGGCCGGGTTGCGCAGGACCGGCGCGGTGGCCCGCAGGGCCGACAGCGGCAGCGCCAGCACGCCTTTGATCTGCGCGGCGTCGATGGCGACCGCGCCGGCGGCCAGTCCCTTGCCCAGCAGCTTCTCGCTGATCATCCCGCCGAACGAGTGGCCGACGAGCACCGGCGGCCGGTCGAGCGTCGCGATGATGCCGGCGTAGTGGTCGACGACGTCGTCGATGCCGTGCCCCGCGATCGCGTCCGGGTCCTGCCGCGCGGCCTCGACGGTCGCCGCGACGCCGGGCCAGCCCGGCGCGAGCGGGCGGTAGCCGGCCGCGTCGAACCGGTCCACCCAGTCCTGCCACGACGTGCCGTGCAGCCACAGGCCGTGGATGAAGACGACGGGAACGGGCGTGCTGGTCATGGTTCCTCCCTGCGTCGGCGCCGCGTCCCGCGGCAGGAAGGACACTCGTCCCGGCCGTCCCGGCGCCGCTTCGGTCAGTCGACTGCCCTGCGACGCCACGGCCACGCTCTGCGACGACACGCCGCAGCTACCTAGGCCGAACGGGTGTACCTACTGGACCCGAAGGGTCTAGATCGATGACACTCCGTTCACCGTCATCGTGCTGGGCCAGCAGGCTCGGCGACGGACGGGGAGGGGACCGAGGGTGTGCCCGGCTCGTGCCCGGGCCGGGCGCACGCTCCCCCGCTCCCGGCGACGCGTCAGTTGCCCGCCTGCCAGGTGGACCACGGCACGGCCCAGTCGCCGTACAGGTCCGCAACCGGCAGGGGCTGCCCGCCCGAGCCGGCCACCTCCACGACGTCGCCGAGGCCGAACGTCCGGAAGAACCACTGGGCGTCGGCCGGGCCCAGGTTGATGCAGCCGTGCGAGACGTTCGCGGCGCCCTGCTGGGCGACCGTCGCGGCGTTCTCGTGGACGAACTCGCCGTCCTGCGAGATGCGCTCCGCCCACTGCTCGGTGACGTCGTAGTACCCGGGCTGGCCCTGGCACACGCCGTAGCTGCAGGAGTTCATCTCGACCTTCTGGTCCTTCTCGGAGACGACGTGCGCGCCCACGTGGGTCGGCGTGGCCGCCTTGCCCATGCTGATCGCCATCGTCCGCACGACCGTGCCGTTGTGCAGGACCTGCATCTTCTTGGTGGCGCCGTCGGCCTTCGCGACCCACGCGTCGTGCACGCGGTAGGTCGCGTCGTGGTCCTCCGCGCCGGTGACCCCGCCGCCGAGGTCCACCCCGGCGACGCCGGCGTGGACGGTGATCGTCGTGCCCGGCGTCCAGTACTGCGCCGCCCGGTAGTGCACGTCGCGGTCGTCGACCCAGTACCAGGCGCCCGGCTGCGGCGGTGTCGTGGTGACCTGCAGGTGCGCGACCGCCTCCGCCCGGTCCTGCACGGGGGCCGTGAACTGCACGACGACGGGCTGGCCCACCCCGACCCCGGTCGCCGCGACCGCGTCGGGCGCCGGGACGAAGTTGGCGAACGCCTGCTCCGGGGCGTCGGCCGGCGCGGCGTGCGCGACGGAGACGGCGAGCACGAGCGCGAGCCCGGTCCCGAACGCGCAGGCGGCCGCGCGACCGGCCCGGCCGAGCGAGCGGCTCATCCCTTCACCGAGGCCGGGTCGCCCGGGCGGACCTGGACCTGGTCGCCGACCTGCAACGCGTTGTAGAACGCCACCGCGTCGTCGTGGGCCAGGTGGATGCAGCCCGCCGAGTAGTCGGTCAGGCTGCCCTCGTGGAAGGCCACGCCGCCGGGCGCGAAGAACACCGAGAACGGCATCGGCGCGTGGTTGGGCATGTCACTGACGTGGTCGGGGTCCTTCCACTGCACGTCGAACGTCCCGAGCGGCGTCGGCTCGTCGGGGGCGCCGGGCATCATCGGGACCGGGCCGCGGGTGACGCGGCCGCCCGACAGCAGCCACGCCTGCCGGGTGGCCATGTCGGCACACGCCCTGGCCGAGGTCGTGCAGGGCGTGCCGGGCACGATGACGCCCGACGGGACGGCGGTCGAGCCCGGCGCGGGCGCGGGAGCCGTGGAGCCCGTCGCGTTCCCCGCGGGCACCGCCGCCGAGGCGACCGGCGCCAGCGTCGTGACCAGCGTCGCCAGCAGTGCCGCCGCGCCTGCGCCGAGCGCCACCGGCAGCACCGGGCCCCGGTGCGCCGGATTGCGTCTCATCGCGTCGTGTCGTCCCAACCCACACCGTTCCCTTGCTTGCCGTCCACCTGCTCAACGAGAGACGTCTGCGCAGGTCACGGGGTTGCCAGAACGACGGGGTGACCCACTTGACCACTCGAACGAGTGGTCCGGTTGCGGCGGGTTTTCCCGGAAGCCCTGGCCCGTGGTGTCGCGGCGTAGCCGGGCCATGGGCCGGTCGGGGCGGCCCGGGACGGCAGCCGCCGGCCGGTCCCCGGACGCGGTCGCCGTCGGTGATCCCGGTCAGCGCGTGCGTGCGACGCGGATCACTTGACGCAGGGGACCCCGCCGCCGCTGATCGCGTTCGCGAGCGGCCCGGCCGCGGGGTCGGCGGACGGGCTCGCGGACGGGCCCGCCGCCGCGCCGGCCGTCGGGGCGGCGGGCGGCGTCGTCGGCGCGGTCGTGGGCGCGGCCGACGGGTCGGCCGTCGGTGCGGCGGGCGGCGTCGTCGGCGCGGTCGTGGGCGCGGCCGACGGGTCGGCCGTCGGTGCGGCGGACGCGGACGGCGCCCCGGACGGCGACGGTGGCGCGAGCATCGTCTGCACGACGGCGCGGACGGCGGCCGGGTCGACGATGTTGACGTCCTCGCCGATCGGGTCGGTGCCGAACCGCACGATCGGCAGCGTCGCGAACGTGATGTTCCCCGACGTGAGGCTCCCGGCCCGGCTCGCGAGGGACATCAGGTCGAGGCCGGGGTCGACCGCGGTGTTCTGCCGCGCGACGTCCAGCAGCCGCGACAGCGTGGTCGGGTCGGCGAACGTGCCCGCCTGCTTGAGCTGGTAGGCCAGCGACGCGATGAAGGCCTGCTGGCGCCGCTCCCGGTCCAGGTCGGTGAAGTTGAGCTCCGGGTGGTCGTAGTCGCGGCGCTGCCGGACGAACGCCACCGCCTGCGCGGCGTCGATCTGCTGGTAGCCGGCGTGGAAGTTCGCCCCGGAGTACGTGTCGCGGGTGTCCTCCTGCAGGCACACCGTGATCGGCTGCACGACCTGCGCGATCTGGTAGAAGGCGACGAGGGTGACCTCGACGAAGTGGTCGATCGGCACCCCGAGGAACTGGCTCACGGTGGCGATCTCGGCGTTGCGGCCGGCGTCGCGGCTGCGCTGCTCCAGGACGGTCTTGTCGCTGATCCCCTGGGCCAGCAGCGCGCGGCGCTGCTGGTCGAACGCGAGCCCGTAGGCCTGCTTGATCTTGCCATGCGCCTCGCCGTCGGGACTGCCGGCCAGGTCCACGTAGTCGTCGCGGGGGATCGAGAGCGCGGTGGCGCGGCTGCCGTCGCCGGGGACGTGCAGCAGCATCAGGACGTTGGCGTTGTAGCCGCCGACGTCGGCGCCACCGGTGTTCATCGCCGCGTAGTCGGCGGGCGGCAGCGGGTCGCCGTTCTCGTCCAGGCGGCTGTCCAGGCCCATGACCAGGATGTTCTGGGTCTCCAGCGGCGCCGGCCCGGCGTCCGTCGTCGGCGGCGCGGCGAGCCCCGCTAGCGCGCCGGACCGGTGGACGGCATCCTCGAGCGCACGGTAGCGGCTCCAGCCGAAGCCCGTGGTCGCCAGCACCGCGACGGCGAGCAGCAACCCCAGCGAGCGGGCGCACCAGAGGCCGGCCCGCCGCATCCGCGACCACCGGCGGCCGGGGCCGGGCGCCGGGACGTGCCGGATGTCGGGCGTGACCGCCACGCGCGCCACCCCCTCCCCGGACGGTTGAAGACGCAACCAGATCGTAGGTCGGATCGGCGACGGCCGCATGACCTGGCGGTTCCCCGGTGGTTGCCGCGGCGGCGCTCGGATGGGAGTGTCGCTCGCGGATCATCGGCGCGAGCACACGTGGGGCGGCGGCAATGGGCAAGGACGTCGAGGCGCGCACGTTCAGCCGCGCCGACCGCACCCGCTACCGCCAGAAGGTCCGCCAGAGCCTGGACGTCTTCGCCCGGATGCTGCGGGAGTCGCGGTTCGACACCTCCCAGCAGACGATCGGCTGCGAGATCGAGCTCAACCTGGTCGACGAGCGGGGCGACCCGGCCATGCGCAACCAGGAGGTCCTCGCGGCGATCGCGCACCCTGACTTCCAGACCGAGCTCGGCCAGTTCAACGTCGAGATCAACATCCCGCCCCTGTCGCTGTCCGGCACCTCGCTCGCCGGGTTCGAGGACCAGGTGCGGGCCGTGCTCAACGCCGCGGACCGGGCCGCCCGCGGCATCGGTGCCCGGCTGATGATGATCGGGATCCTGCCGACGCTGCAGCAGGCTCACCTGCAGGGCTCGACGCTGACCCACAACCCCCGCTACCAGCTGCTCAACGAGCAGATCTTCGCCGCGCGCGGCGAGGACATGGCCCTGTCCATCGACGGTCCCGAACGGCTGCGGGCCACCGCCGAGACGATCGCGCCCGAGGCCGCCTGCACGAGCGTCCAGCTGCACCTGCAGGTCGCGCCGGAGGCGTTCGCCGGCTACTGGAACGCGGCCCAGGTGATCGCGTCCGCACAGCTGGCCGTCGGGGCCAACTCGCCGTACCTGTTCGGCAGGGAGCTGTGGCGCGAGACGCGCATCGCGCTGTTCGACCAGGCGACCGACACCCGCTCGGAGGAGCTCAAGGAGCAGGGTGTGCGCCCGCGCGTCTGGTTCGGGGAGCGCTGGATCACCTCGATCTTCGACCTGTTCGAGGAGAACGTGCGGTACTTCCCGGCGCTGCTGCCGATCTGCGACGAGGAGGACCCGGCCGAGATGCTCGACCGCGGCCAGCCGCCGTCCCTCTCGGAGATGCGGCTGCACAACGGCACCGTCTACCGCTGGAACCGGCCGGTCTACGACATCGTGGGGGGCGAGCCCCACCTGCGCGTGGAGAACCGCGTGCTGCCGGCCGGCCCGACCGTCGCCGACACCGCGGCCAACGCGGCCTTCTACTACGGGCTGGTGCGGACGCTGGCGGACGACGAGCGTCCGCTGTGGACGCGGATGTCCTTCGGCGCCGCCGACGAGAACTTCCACGCGGCCGCGCGCCGGGGCATCGACGCGACGCTGTTCTGGCCGGGCGCGGGCGAGGTGCCCGCGGCCGAGCTCGTCCTGCGCAGGCTCCTGCCGATCGCGCAGGAGGGGCTGCGCCGGTGGGAGGTGGACGCCGCCGTGCGCGACCGGCTGCTCGGCATCATCGAGGCGCGGTGCCTGACCGGGCAGAACGGCGCGTCGTGGCAGCGGGACACGGTGCAGCAGCTGCAAGAGAAGCGCAATCTCGACCGGCCGGACGCCCTGCGGGCGATGGCGCTGCGCTACGCCGAGCACATGCACAGCAACGAGCCCGTCCACACCTGGCCGGTCGAGGGCTGAGCGGGGGAAGCCTTCGTAGGCGGGCGCGGTGTGGGGCCACTCGCGCGCCGAGAGGCGGGTGGCTCGCCGTCGACCACGCGCGGGGGGCCCGACGACGCGCGGGCAGCCAAACCACGCGCGAGCAGGCGCGGCGTAGGCCACTCGCGCGCCAAGATGCGGCTCGCTCGCCGTCGACCACGCGCGGGGGCCCGACGACGTGCGGGCGGCCCGACGACGTGCGGGCAGCCCGGCTTGGCGCGAGCATCCCCGACCACGTGCGACCGGCCCGACCACGTGCGACCGGCCTGACCACGTGCGAGCAGCCCGACCACGCGCGACCGGCCTGACCACGTGCGAGCAGCCCCACCACGCGCGAGCAGGCGCGGCGGGGGCCACTCGCGCGCCAAGAGGCGGCACGCTCGCCGTCGACCACGCGCGAGCAGCCCGACGACGTGCGAGCGGCCCGACGACGTGCGGCCAGCCCGGCGTGACGCGAGCAGCCCGACCACGCGCGACCGGCCTGACCACGCGCGAGCAGCCCGACGACGCGCGAGCAGGCGCGACGGGGGCCACTCGCGCGCCAAGAGGCGGCACGCTCGCCGTCGACCACGTGCGAGCGGCCCGACGGCGTGCGGCCAGCCCGGCGTGGCGCGAGCAGCCCGGCGACGTGCGAGCGGCCCGACGGCGTGCGGCCAGCCCGGCGTGGCGCGAGCAGCCCGACCACGCGCGAGCGGCCCGACGGCGTGCGAGCGGCCCGGCGTGGCGCGAGCAGCACGACCACGTGCGAGCGGCCCGACGGCGTGCGGCCAGCCCGGCGTGGCGCGAGCAGCCCGACCACGTGCGAGCAGCCCGACGGCGTGCGAGCGGCCCGGCGCCTCACCGGTGGGTGGCGTCACCCCAGTGCAGCGGCCAGCGCCGGCACCCGCGGGGTCGAGCGGTCCATCGCGGCACCGGCGAGGACCTCGCCCAGCACCGGCGCGAACTTCATGAGGTTCTCGCCCCACACCGCCAGCACCGGGCCGCCGCGGCCGAAGCCGATGCCGTCGCCGGTGTCGGGCGCGTGGGTGCAGTAGAGGCTCTCGACGACCTGCGGCTGCACCGTCAGCCGCTCCCGCACGTGCGCGAGCACCGCCGCCTGGGAGGCCGCCGCCGCGGCGTCGCGCCCGCGCTCCCAGCCGACGGCGTCCGGCCCGAGCGTGGCGCCGACCGACCAGCGGCCCGGGCCGGTGCGGTGCTGGTAGGTGCGCAGCGCGTCCGGCGGGCTGTCGATCCACGCCGGGCGCCCGGCACCGGTCGGCGGGTCGGCCAGCGGGAAGGTGAAGCGGACGTGGTGCTCCAGCGCTGCCGGCACGTCGATCCCGGCGCCGGCCGCCAGCGCGGACGTCCCGGCGCCCGCGGCCAGCACCACCGCGTCGAACCGCTGCCGGCCGCCGGCCGTGCGCACCGTCACCCGGTCGGCACCCTCGACGGCCTCGACCCGCTCGTGCACGACGGCCCGCCCGACGCACCCGCCGAGGAACGCGCGCACCGCGTCGACGTCGACGACCCCGCCACCGGGATCCACCAGCACCGGGCCGGCGAGCGGCACCGCCGCGGGCAGGCGCAGCGTGTCCGGGGTCGCGTCCCGGGCCGTGTCGAGCAGCCGGTGTTCCGCTCCGGCGGCCGCCATCGCGGCGGCCCGCACCGCGGCGTCCCCGTCGGAGACGACGCACCCGGCGGGGTCGACCATCGGCGTCCCGGCCAGTGCCGTCCAGCGGTCGAAGCCGGCGCGCGCGACCGCCGCGAGCGCCACCAGGTCCGGGTCGGCGTGAGCCAGCCGGAAGATCCGGGACGACCCGGCCGACCGCTCCCCCATCACCACCGCTGACGCCTCGAAGCAGACGGCCTCGACGCCCGCGCACAACAGCGACGCCGTCGTCGACATGCCGACGACCCCCGCACCCACGACCGCGACCCGCACGCCTCGACCGTAACCCCGGCGACGGTGACCGGCCGGGTCGGCGACCGGCCGGTGATCGCCGGAACGGGGACCTGACGGGTGCCTGCGCCCCCCAGGTCCCTCAACCGGCGATCACCGCCGGACCGGACGGACCCCGCCACCGATCACGACGTCGAGTAGCCCCGGCCAGCCGCGACCCCGCCCTCCGTTCCCGGCCGCCCGACTCCGACCACTCGACGGGGCCTCCGACACCGTTGGTGCCCCCGGGCGATCCCGCCTTCCGGCGGTGATCGTCGGAACTGGGACCTCAGGGGCGCCTACGCCCCCCAGGTCCCTCGACCGGCGGTCACCGCCGGGCCGACGACCTACCCCGCAGCCCCATCGCCCGAGGTACCCGACCCTGAGGAGCCGGACCCCGAGGAGCCGGACCCCGAGGTACCCGACCCCGGTGCGTCCGACCCGGTCCCACCACCCGACCGTCCGTCCGCACCGCCGCCCTGCTCGGGCCCGTGACCATGTCCATGGCCGTGGCCGTGGCCGTGCCCGGCCTGGCTGCGCTCCCCCGGCATCGGCGCGGTGCCCTGCAGCGGGATGTCCCCCGCCCGCAGGGGCGCGTCGTGGTAGCGGCCCTCGTGGGCCAGGATCGGCCGCTGGTCACCCGCGATCTCGGGGTACTTCGCCTCCAACTTCTGCCGCTCGTCCCAGGTGCGGCGCATGCGGTCGACGTACTCGGCGTTGCCGTTGTAGACCCCGCGCCACGTCTGGGGCATCTGGTCCCTCGACAGTCCGGGGTTCGCCTGGCCCCCGAGGGAGAAGCCGGCTGGCACCTTCCGCGTCACGCCGCCGCAGGCCGGGCAGGCGGGGGTGTCCGGGTCGGACATCGACGCCAGGTGCTCGAAGCGCACGCCACACCCGCACCGGAACACGTAGATCGGCATCGGACGATCCTCACCCACGCGGCGCGGGCGGTCCCGACCGGGACCGCCCGCCTCCGCGCGTCACCAGTTCTGGACGGACTTGGTCAGGATGTCGGCGATGTCGTCCTCGCTGGGCGTCTTCGGGCAGGTGGCGAGCAGCCGCTGCTGCTTCATCGTGCCGGGCACCAGGTCCGGCACGTCCGCCTCGGTGTAGCCGACGCCGCCGATCCCGTTCGGGATGCCGATGTCGCGCATGAGGTTGACCAGCACCGACGGGAGCTGCTCGCGCGGGTCGTTCGCCTTGTCGGCTCGCGGGTCCATCAGTTCCGCAGCCTTCAGGTGGCGCTCCGGCGCGCTCTCGAACGAGAACCGGAACGCCTCCGGCGCGGTCAGCGACACCGACTCGCCGTGCGGGACCATCGGCTCGTCCTGCGGGTAGCCGGCCGGGCGGTAGTCCTTCACCATCCCGGCGATCGGGTAGGCGTTGGCGTGCGGGATGTGCACCCCGGAGTTGCCGAAGCCCATGCCGGCGAACGTCGCCGCCATCATCATGTCCGAGCGCGCCTCGAGGTCCTCGGCGCCGCGCTGCACCGCCGTCCTGAACGACTTGGCAAGCAGCATCATCGCCTTCTCGCACCACAGGTCCGAGACCGGGTTCGAGCCGCAGTACGTCACCCGCTCCTCGGGCTTCTTGCGGTCGAACGTCGCGTACCAGCGCGCGGTGTAGCTCTCGACCGCGTGGCAGGTGATGTCCATGCCCGCCGCGGCCGTGACCTGCGGCGGCAGCGACATCGTCAGCAGCGGGTCGATCACGGCGAGGGTCGGGCGCAGCCGCCAGTGGCTGATCCCGGTCTTGACCTTCATCGACAGGATGTCGAGCACGCACATCGCCGTCGACTCCGAGCCCGTGCCCGCCGTCGTCGGCACCGCGATGAGCGGCTTGAGCGCCCCCGGCGGCACCTTGGCGTTGCCGATCGGCTTGTTGATGTAGTCCATCAGCTCGCCGGGGTGGCTGGTCAGCAGGTTGATCGCCTTGGCCGTGTCGATGGAGGAGCCACCACCGACGGCCACGAACCCGTCCCACGGCCCCTGGGCACGGGCGTACTCGGTGGCCTTGTTCATCGAGTCGTCGGTCGGCTCGACGTGCACGCCGTCGAAGATCTCCGACTCGATCTCGTAGCGCTTGAGCGTGTCGGCCAGGCGCTGGGGGGCGCCCAGCGCGTTGACGCCAGGGTCGGTGACGATCAGCACCCGCTTCACGCCGTACGCGGTGAGCTCGAAGCCGATCTCGTCGATGGCGCCGGCTCCGAACTTCAGCGGCGGCGCACCCCAGGTGAAGATCGTCTCCTCGGTGAGCTCGGGGACCTCGAAACCCGTCACGTGTAGGACCCCTCCGGCGCCGTCCGCAGCTGGTGGATCTGCTGGCCGTCGTGGCCGAACACCATCGTCGCGTTCGTCTTCTCCTGGATGCCGCGCAGCTTCTCGACCGAGGAGAACCACTGCTCCAGGTTGTTGACGATCGCCGCGGGCGCCGCGGGCGGACCGTAGCTGTCGCCCATGTACACCGCGTCGGAGGTGAAGATCATGGTGCCGGAGTCGGGGAGCTCGACCTGCATCGACATGCAGCCGGTGGTGTGGCCCGGCGTCTGGATCAGCTTGACGCCCGGCAGGAAGTCGACGTCGCCGTCGACGGTCTCCCAGTCGATGCCCTCGTAGTCGGCCTTGAGGTGGGCGCCGTTGAAGGCACCGTCGAAGTTGAGCGCGAAGTCCTTCTCGCGCGCCGAGCAGACCATCTTCGCGTTGGTGTTCTTGAACATCTGCGCGTTGCCCGCGTGGTCGAAGTGCAGGTGCGAGAGGACGACGTAGTCGATCTCGTCGAGGCCGACGCCCATCGCCTTGAGCCGGGCGTCGAGGTACTCGTCGTCGGAGACCTTGTCGTAGGGGAAGAACTCCTGCAGGCCGGTCTCCTTCCACCGGGTCTCCCAGTCCGACGGACAGCTCGTGTCCCACAGCAGCTTGCCCTCGTCGGTCTCGACGAGGACGCAGTGCGTCGGCACGTCGACCCAGTCGATCTTCGACTCCTTCTCCGACCGGGGCTTGATGCTGACGCCCGGCTTGAGCAGCAACCAGGTCAGGTCGGCGGTCATCGCCCCGCAAGGGATGATGCTCAGCTTCGTTGCAGTGGCCATCGTGGTCCCTTCGGCAACTCGAGATCCCGCTGCGCTACGCGATCTCCGTCACCGTGGCATGTAGCATGCCACTCGTCAACGCGCGGCAGGGACTCCATCGGTCCAGGCCAGGTCGACGGCCACGGTGCCCGGATCCGTCCCCGCCTCCTGCGCGATGAGCAGCTCGGCCGTGCGGTGGATGTGCGCGCGCATGGCCGCCGCCGCGCCCTCCTCGTCCCCCGCCTCGACGCGTTCCAGGACGGCGCGGTGCTCGGCGACGATGTCGTCGAGGCTGCGGGAGGTGCGTGCCGTCGAGACCCCGCGCCGCAGCACCATGTCGCGCAGCCCGTCGACGAACAGCGCCAGCCGGGCGTTGCCCGACGCCTCCAGCAGCGCGCGGTGGAACCGCCGGTCGTGCTCGAACATCGTGAACTCGTCGTCGGCGCGCGCGGCCTTCTCCATGTGCGCGTGCAGGCGGCGCAGCTCGCGGCGCTGAGCCGCGTCCAGCCGCGCGACGGCCCGGCCCACGGCGGGCGGCTCGAGCAGGAGCCGCAGCGCGAAGACCTCCTCGAGGTCGTGCAGCGACGTGAGCAGCACCCGCACGCCCCGGTTGCGCTCGAAGCGCACCATGCCCTGCTGGGCCAGCTTGATCAGCGCCTCGCGGACGGGGGTTCGGGACACCCCGAGCTGGCCGGCCAGGGTCTGCACCGAGTAGAGGCTGCCGGGCGCCAGCTCACCGGTGATCACGGCCGAGCGGAGGGCGTCGAGCACGCGGTCCTTCACACCCGCCGTCTCCGGGAGCTGCTGCATGCCTGAGCCTCCCACCGCGCGCTCCGGGGAGTGACATGTTACACACCACCCGGAACGCCACGGCCGGATCGACGCGGCGGGACACCGGTGACGAGGCAGGACGCCGGTGACGCGGCCGGACGCCGGTGACGCCGCGGGAGGCGGGTTACGCGGTGGGACGGCGGGTTGCGCCGCGGCGCGACGGGTTACGCGGCGGGTCGGCGGCCGGCGCGCAGGACCGCGCGCACGACCTCCGGGACGTCGCGGTACGTAGCGGGCGGGATCGCGCGCAGCTCGGAGCGCGTCCGGCCGTCGGCCCCGAACTCCTCCGCGGTCGCGATGAGCTCCCATCGGGCGGCCGGAAAGGCCTGGCCGGACAGGTAGTGGTGCAGACGCCGGGCCGGATCGTCCATGAGTCCTCCCTCGGAATGCGTAGTATAGTACGCGAGAACGTTCGACATGCCAATCCCCGATCGGCGCCAACCCCGATCGAGCGCCAACCCCGATCAGCCGCCGTCGCCGGAGGCGCCCGCCCGGGCCCCGTCCGGCACGGCCCCGTCCGGCACGGCCCCGTCCGGCACGGCCCCGTCCGGCACGGCCCCGGACGCCCGTGCGGCGGCCCGCGCGAGTGCGGCGGCGATGCCGGCGCCCGCCGCGGCGTCCCCTGCTGCGGCCGGGAGGACCGCGGCGACGTGCGCGTCGGGGCGGACCACCCAGACCTCGTCCGGCTCCATCCCCAGCGCGGCGCCCACCACGTCGTCCCCGGCGCCGAGGTCGGCCGCCGCGAGCACGCGGACCGGGCCCGGGGTGGCAGCCGCCGCGCGGCGGGCCGCGTCGCCGTCGGCCTCGGGCCCCGTGAGCAGCAGGAACCCGTCGCGGGCCAGCGCGCGCAGGCGCCCGCCCGGTGCGACGACCCGCGCGTCAGGGACGAGCACGCCGGGCCCCGCCGGCGGCACCTGCCCGCGCGGGGGCCTGCCGGCGAACGGCCGCCGCGGGTCGGGCGTCGTCAAGGGCGAGTCGACGTACCAGAACGGCTCGGACAGCCGCCCCGAGTCGACCCGCGCGCGGGCGGCCGGGTCGGTGGCCGCCGCCGCCAGCGTCTCGGCCCGCAGGCGGGCGCGTCCGGCGTCCGGCGGCACGAGGAAGTCCATCGTCGCGGTCGTGACGGCGAGGTTCTCGCGCGCCGCCGCGTGCCGCTCCGCGTGGTAGCTCTCCAGCAGCGCCTCCGGGGCCCAGCCACGCCGGACGTAGGCGATCTTCCACGCGGCGTTCTCGGCGTCGGCCACCCCGGAGTTGAGCCCGCGCGCGCCGAACGGGGACACCAGGTGCGCCGCGTCGCCGGCCAGGAGCACCCGCCCGCGGCGCATGCGGTCGACGACCCGGGACTGGAAGCGGTACACCGAGCGCCAGACGACCTCGTAGTCCCGCTCGCCGATGATCGCCCGGATCCGGGCGTCCAGCGCGCCCGAGGCGACCTCGGCCTCCAGGTCGAAGGAGGCGGGCACCTGCCAGTCGATGCGGAACGTCGAGTCGGGGCACGGGTGGATGAGCACCTGCCGGCCCCGGTTCCACGCCGGGTCGAACCAGAACCGCCGCTCGGACGCCCATCCGGGCAGCTCGACGCGGATGTCGCAGATGAGGAACCGGTCGTCGAAGGAGCGGCCGTCGAAGCGGACGCCGAGCAGCCCGCGCAGCTCCTCGCAGCGGGCTCCCGCGCACACGAGCAGGTGCAGAGCCGCGCAGCTCCTCGCCGCCGTCCAGGCCGACCGTGACGCCGTCGTCGTACTGGGAGATCCGCTCGACGCAGCGCCCCCAGCGCACGTCGACCAGCGGCTGCGCGGCGATGCGCTCGTCGAGGATCTCCTCGGTGCGGCTCTGGGAGATGTTGACGAACGGCGGGAACGCGGGCCGGCCGGGCTCGGCGAACGTCGTCGTGAACAGCTCCGCGTCGCGGTGGAACGTGCGCGCCGACGTCCACGTGACGCCCTCGTCGGCGATCCGCCGGCCCGCGCCGACGGCCTCCCAGACGTCGAGCACGTCGCGCTGCTGGCAGATCGCCTTCGAGCCGACGTGGTCGCGGCCCGGCCGCCGGTCGACGACGACCGTCGGCACGCCCCACCGCGCGAGCAGCAGCGCCGCCGTCTGCCCCACCGGCCCCGCACCGCACACGAGGACCGGCTCGGCGACCTCCGGGTCCACCGGCTCAGTCCTGCAGCTGGGCCCAGACCTCCCGGTCGCGGGCCGCGGTCCAGATGACGGGGCGCTCGACGCCACCCAGCTCGTCCCACAGCCGGGAGACGTCGAACGGCAGGCAGTGCTCGAAGATCGGCCACCGGCCGTAGTCGTCGACGAGGGCGGCGTGCGTCGCCTCGAACGCCTCCTTCAGCGTCCCGCCGCGCCGACGGACGCCGCCGACCTCGCGCAGCATGGCCTGCAGGAACCCGCGGGTCTGGGCGATGGCGGCGTCGACCTCGCCGCGCCCGCGGCTCACGCCGCCGCGCCCGCCCACGAGCTGGTCCGCGCGCAGCCCCGCCACGGCGTCGAGGGTCGGGCCGGCCCAGTCGCGGTGGAACGCGTCGCCGGTGTAGAGCGCGGCCTGCGCCTCGACGAGGTCGCCGGCGAAGAGGATCCGGTGCCGCGGAAGCCACAGCGTGATGTCGCCCTCGGTGTGCCCGCGGCCGTGGAACTGCAGGACCAGCTCGCCCCGGTCGCCGCCGAGGTCGATCGTCAGCCGGTCGGCGAACGTCAGCGTCGGCCAGGTCAGCCCCGGTACGGAGTCGGCCGCCTCGGCCAGGCGCGGCATCCGCGCGAACTCCGACTCCCAGTCCTCCTTGCCGCGCTCGGCGATCAGCGCGCGGGTCGCCTCGTGGGCCACGATCGTCTCGGCGTCGAACGCGCTCGCGCCGAGCACGCGGACGGCGTGGTAGTGCGACAGCACCAGGTAGCGCACCGGCTTGTCGGTGTGCTCCCGCAGGACCGCGAGCCACCGGGCCGCCGCGACCGGCGTGGCCAGCGCCTCGAAGCAGACGACGAAGTCCTCGCCCTCGACCGCGCCGATGTTCGGGTCGCCCTCGGCCGTCAGCGCGTAGACGCCGTCGGCGAGGACCTCGAGCGTCTGCTCCTTGGCGGCGGTGTCGGCGGAGGAGGCGAACGGCTTGGGCATCGGCGGACCTCTCGACGGCGGTGTCGGGCCCGAGCCGTGACGGCGTGGCCCACGGCCGACCGTAGACCGCGGCACGCCCGGGCGTCCCGTTCTCGGGGGCGCGGTCCGGAGCCCGTGCGCCGGCATGTGACGACTGCGTCAACTCGGACGCCGGGGCCGGCTCCGGACGCATCTGGCACGCCGCTACGGGCTCGCCGGCATCCGCACCGTCAGCCCGCGAGGGTCCGGCGCATGAGGACGCGCGGGAAGCCGCCCGAGACGGAGGCGGTCGAGGCGGCGAGGGTGAACCCGGCCGCCTCGAACAGCCGCCGGGTGCCGACGTAGGCCATCGTCAGGTCGACCTTTTCGCCGCGGTTGTCGACGGGGTAGCCCTCGACCGCCGGCGCGCCCTGCGCGGCGGCGAACGCGACGGCGCCCTCGAGCAGGGCGTGCGCGACGCCGCGGCCGCGGTGGCCGGGCCGGACCCGGAAGCACCAGACGGACCAGACCGGCAGCTCGTCGACGTGCGGGATCTTCCGGGACCGCGCGTACGGCAGCTCCGCGCGCGGCGCGACCGCGGCCCAGCCCACGACGGCACCCCCGGCGTCCGGGTCGTAGGCCAGCACCCCCGGCGCGACGGCTCGGCGGGTCAGCTCCTCGACGTAGGCGCCGCGGGCGGGGCCGGCGAGCGCCTTGTTGGCCGCGGCGTCGAGGCGGTGGCTCAGACACCAGCACACCGTCGCCTGCGGGTTGCGCGGGCCGAGGACCGCCGCGACGTCGGCGAACCGGGTCGCGGGCCGGACGTCGAAGCTCACACGCCGACGGTACGGGCGGGGTCCGACGAAACCCGCCGCCGGTGGCGCTCGGCGGCCAGCGGCGTGAGGTCGCCAGCGGCCAGCGCCGTCCAGAAGCGCAGGGCCGCGTACTCCATCTCCAGGCCCAGCTCGAGGGTCAGCATGCGCGGCCGCACCGCGGCGTCGTCGCCGAACCGCGCGACCATGTCCTCGTAGGCGGCGATGCGCCGCTCGTGCTGGCGGATCTGGTCGGCGGCGAGGCGCGCGACGTCGGCGGGCGCGCCCGCCTCGTTGAAGAACAGCTTGAGCTCGGCGATGTCGCGCATCTCGAAGTGCTCCTCGGTCGGCGAGGCGAGCCACGCGCGCAGGGCCGCCCGCCCGGCGTCGGTCAGCGAGTACGTCTTGCGCCGCCGGCCCGCGTCCTCGACGGCGAGCTCCAGCAGCCCGAGCGCGGCCAGCCGGTCCGGCTCGGAGTACAGCTGCGCGTGCGGGAAGCTCCAGAAGTAGCCGACGGAGTGCCCGACGCCGCGCTTGAGGTCGTAGGGCGTCGACGGGCCGCGCAGCGCGATCATCCCGAGCACCACGTACGAGGTCGGCGACAGCCGCGGCTCCTGGCGTTGCGCGCACACGGTCTGAAGAATACCGTCTGTTTCAGACCGTCAAGGCGAGGAGGCGCGGCATGGACGTGGCGACGGCGCTGCGCTGGACCGCCGAGCGCGTTCCCGGCCGGGACGCCGTGCGCGGGACCGGCCGCCACCTCACGTACGCGGAGTGGGACGCGCGGACCGAAGGGCTCGCGGCGGGGCTGCAGGCCGTCGGCGTCGGGCCGGGTGGCCGGGTCGCGCTGGCGATGGCCGGCGGCGAGCCGCTCGCGAGCCTGCACCTCGCGGCGCAGAAGCTCGGCGCCGCGTCCGTCCCGCTCTCGACGCGCCTGTCCCCCGACGAGCTCGCCTACTGCGTTGCCGACAGCGGGGCCGGCGTGCTCGTCGTCGACGGGCCGAACGCCGGCCGGACCGGCGCGGTCGGGCCGGACGTGCGGATCCACGACGCGGCGGAGCTGGACGCGCTGGCCGCCGGCGCGACGGCGGCGCCGCGACCCGCCCCGGACCCCGGCGCCGAGAGCGTCGTCCTCTACACGTCCGGCACGACCGGCCGGCCCAAGGGCGTGCCGCGCAGCCACGCCGCAGAGCACGCCGCGGCGGTCGCGCACGCCGTGCAGACCGGCCAGCGCCTGGGCGAGGTCGTGCTCGGCGTCATGCCGCTGTTCCACACGATGGGCCTGCGCACGCTGCTGACCAGCATCGTCGTCGGGGGCACCTGGGTCGGGCAGCCGGCCTTCGACGCGGCGGAGTCCGCCGGGCTCGTCCACGACCAGTGCGTCAGCTCGCTCTACCTGGTCCCGACGATGTACTGGTCGCTGCTGCGGACCGGACGCCTGGGCGCCGCGGCCGCGCTCGACCGGCTGGCCTGGGCCGGCGCGGCCATGGCGCCCTCGCTGGCCGAGGACCTCGCCGCCGAGGTCGACCCGTCCGCGTTCGTCAACCACTTCGGCAGCACCGAGATCTACACGTTCACCGTGAACCCGGACGTGCGCGCGAAGCCCGCGTCGGCGGGCCGCGCCGGGATCTTCTCCCGCGTCCGGCTGGTCGCGCCCGAGGTCGGGGCGCCGCCGGACGCGCTGGTCGGCCCGGGCGAGACCGGCCAGGTGATCGCCTCGCTGGCGAGCCCAGAGGCGTTCGCCGGCTACTGGCACCGGCCGGACGCCGACGCGAAGGCGATCCGCGACGGCTGGTACTACACCGGCGACCTCGCCACGGCCGACGAGGACGGCGACCTGCTCGTGTCCGGCCGGGTCGACGACATGATCAACTCGGGCGGGGAGAACGTCTACCCTGACGAGATCGAGGCGGCGCTGCTGCGCTGCCCCGACGTCGACGACGTCGTGGTCGTCGGGCTGCCCGACGAGCGCTGGGGCCAGGCGGTCACGGCGTTCGTCGTCCCGCGGTCCGGCGCGGACCCGCAGGAGGCGGCCGGCGCGGCGATGTCCTACGCGCGGGCGGTGCTGCCGTCGCTCAAGCGGCCCAAGCGCGTCATCGCCGTGGGGTCCGTGCCGCGCTCGGCGGTCGGCAAGACGCTGCGGCGGGTGCTCGTCGATGGCGGCTACGAGGCGCGGGGCGAGGCCCGTGCCTGAGCCCGCCCTGCCCGATCGTGAATGGACCCCCTCCCGCATCGAGGACGCCGCGCTGCTCACCGGCGCCGGCCGGTTCCTCGACGACCTCGATCCCCTGCCCGGCACGCTGGTCGCCGCGGTCGTCCGGTCGACCCACCCGCACGCCCGCCTGGTGTCGGTCGACCTCGACCGCGCCCGCGCGACGCCCGGCGTGGCCGCCGTGGTCGGGCCGGACGAGGTGCGCGCGGCGCTGCGGCCGTTCCCGCTCTCGACCGCCACGCCGATGCCCTACTACCCCACCGCGGTCGACCGGGTGCGCTTCGTCGGGGAGCCGATCGCGGTCGTCGTCGCCGCCGACCGGTACGCCGCGGAGGACGCCGCCGAGCGCGTCGCGGTCGAGTACGCGCCGCTGGACCCCGTGGTGGCGCCGCGCGCGGCACTGGCCGCGGACGCCCCCCTGCTGCACCCCGACGCCGGGACGAACGTCGCCACGGACCGCACGTTCTCGTTCGGGCCGGTCGAGGCGGCGTTCGCCGACGCGGCGCACGTCGTCGATGGCGAGTACGACTTCCCGCGGTACTCGTCGGTGCCGATGGAGTGCTACTCCGTGGTGGCCCACTGGCGGGACGAGGACGCCGGCCCGGCCGTCGAGGCCTGGGCGAACTTCCACGGCCCGTTCACGATGGTGCCGGTCATGGCGGCCGCGCTCGGCCTGCCGACGTCGCGGCTGCGCCTGCACGTGCCCGCCGACATCGGCGGCAGCTTCGGCATCAAGGCCGGCGTCTACCCCTACGTCACGCTGATGGCGCTGGCGTCGAAGCACGCCGGGACGCCCGTGCGCTGGAGCGAGGACCGCGTCGAGCACCTGCTGGCCAGCTCGACCGGCGCCGAGCGGGCGATGCGCTGCGCGGCCGCCGTCGCCGCGGACGGCACGGTGACCGCCCTGAAGGTCGACCTCGTCGACAACGTCGGCGCCTACCTGCGCCCGCCAGAGCCCTCGACGCTCTACCGCTGCTTCGGCAACGTCACGGGCCGTACCGGATCGGCGCCGTGGAGATCCGCGCCAGGGCGGTCGTCACGAACACCATGCCGACCGGGCTGAACCGCGGCTTCGGCGGCCAGCAGCTCTACTTCGGCCTCGAACGGCTGATGGACGCCGTCGCCGCGGCGAGCGGGCTCGACGCGGTCGAGGTGCGGCGGCGCAACCTCGTCGACGGCTTCCCGTACGAGACCCCGACCGGCGGCGTCTACGACTCGGGCGACTACGCGGGGGCGCTGGACCTCGCCGTGGCCAACGCCGACCTCGGGCAGCTGCGGGAGCGGCAGGCCGCCGCAAGGGCCGCGGGCCGCTACTACGGCATCGGCGTCGCGCTCGTCGTCGACCCGTCCGGCACCAACATCGGCTACGTCGGGCTCGCGACGCCTGCGCAGGATCGCAGGCCCGGCCGGGACAAGTCCGGCTCCACCGAGCACGTGCGGATCTCCGTCGACCTCGCCGGCGTGGTCACCGTGCTGCTGGGCTCCGTCCCGCAGGGCCAGGGGCACGCCACGGTCGCGCGGGAGGTCGCGGCGCGGCGGCTGGGGCTGCCGGCGGAGCAGGTCCGCGTCGTCGTCGACATGGACACCGCGACCACCCCGTGGACGGTGACGTCGGGCAGCTACTCCTCGCGGTTCGCGCCGCTGGTGACCAGCGCCGTCGTCGAGGCCGCCGACCGGATCGCGGCGACCGTCCGCGCGGCGGCGTCGGTGCTGCTGGGCGTGCCCGCCGACGAGCTGGAGCTGGCCGACGGGACCGTGCGCCACCGCGCAGAGCCCGACCGGGCGGTGCTCTTCCGCCACGCGGCCGGCGTCGTGCACTGGGACCCCGGCGCGCTGCCCGCCGGCGTCCCCGCCCGGCTGTACGAGGACGCCGCGTTCACCCCGCGGGCCCGGGCCGCGACGCGCGACGACCGCATCAACTCCTCGCTCTGCTACGGGTTCGTCGCCGAGGTCGTCGCCGTCGCGATCGACCCGGACACGCTCGAGATCGGCATCGACCGCGTGTCGTCCGTCCACGACGCCGGGACGGTCCTCAACCAGCAGCTGCTCGACGGGCAGGTCCACGGCGCCCTCACCCACGCGCTCGGCGGGGCGATGTACGAGGAGCTCACCTACGCCCCTTCCGGCCAGCCGACCGCGGCGACGTTCCTCGACTACCTGTGCCCGACCAGCGCCGAAGCGCTCCACGACCTGCGCAGCGACCACGTCACGAGCCCCTCGCCGCTCACCCCGCTGGGCGCGAAGGGCTGCGGCGAGGGCTCGGCGATGAGCTTCCCCGCCGCGTTCGCGAACGCCGTGGCCGACGCGCTGGCCCCGCACGGCATCCCGGTCACCCGCCTGCCGCTGCACGGCGAGGTCCTGCACCGGCTGCTCCACGAGCACCTTCCCGAGAAGGAGACCCCCTGATGGCCCTCACCGGCGGCGACGTCCTGATCGACCGCAGCGCGGACGGCCGCGTCGCGACGCTGACGCTCTCCCACGGCGACTACACCGTGATCACCTGGGAGATGCGGCAGCGGATGGCGGAGCGGTTCGCCGAGATCGACGCCGATGCGGACGTCCGCGCGGTGGTCGTGCGCAGCGACGGGAAGCACTTCACCTCGGGCGGGGACATCGCGGGGTTCCTGGAGGTCGACCCGGTCGACTTCACCGACCTCGGCCACAACGTCACCGCGGCGGCCCGCAGCCCGAAGCCGGTCGTCGCCGCCGTCGACGGCTACTGCTTCGGCGTCGGGCTGGAGCTGGCCCTGTCCTGCGACATCCGGCTCGCCACCCCGCGCAGCCGGTTCGCGCTGCCCGAGATGAACCTCGGCATGATCCCCGGCTCCGGCGGCACGCAGCGCCTCGCGCGGCTCATCGGCCTCTCCCGGGCCAAGTACCACATCCTCACCGCCACCCGGATCACCGCGGCGCAGGCGCTGGACTGGGGCATGGTCGCGGAGCTGCACGACGACCGGGACGCGCTGCACGCGGCGGCCGACGCGCTCGCGGCGAAGCTCGCCGCCTTCTCCCCCGCCGCCCAGCGCACCGCGAAGGAGGTGCTGGACCGCGGCGTCGACGGGCCGCTCTACACCGGCATCGAGCTGGAGCGGAAGGCGTACGCGATGCTGCGCTCGACCCACGACTTCGCCGAGGGCGTCGCCGCGTTCGGCGAGAAGCGCAAGCCGGAGTTCACGGGCCGGTGAAGCCCGCCCCGTTCGCCTACGTCCGCCCGGCGGCGCTCGACGACGTGCTCGCCGAGCTGGACGGCGCCGACGCCAAGGTGCTCGCCGGCGGGCAGTCGCTCGTACCGGTGCTGGCCATGCGGCTGGGCCGGCCCGCGACGCTGGTCGACATCACCGCCGTCGCGGAGCTGCACGGGCTCGAAACGACCGGCGGCGGCCTGCGCGTCGGCGCGGCCGTGCGGCAGCGGACGGTCGAGCGCTCGGACGACGCCCGGACCGTCCCGCTGCTGGGGCTCGCGCTGCCCTTCGTCGGGCACCGGGAGCTGCGCAGCCGCGGCACCGTCTGTGGCAGCCTCGCCCACGCCGACCCCGCCGCCGAGCTGCCGGCGGTCGCGTGCTGCGTCGACGCGACGGTCGAGGTCGCGGGCCCGGGCGGGCGGCGGACGGTCGCCGCTCCGGAGTTCTTCGCCGGCGCGATGACGACGGCCGCGGGGCCGGACGAGGTCGTCACGGCCGTGACGTTCCCGGCCGCGGCGCCGGGCGAGGGGTTCGGGTTCGCCGAGGTCGCCCGCCGGCACGGCGACTTCGCGCTGGCCGGGGTCGCGGCGCGCGTGCGGGTCGCCGGCGACGGGACGGTCGCCGCCGCGCGCGTCGTCGGGTTCGGGATCTCCGACCGGCCGGTGACCAGCGACGTGACGGGCCTGCTCCGCTCGGCTCCGGCCGGCGACGGGGCCGAGCGGGCGCTCCGGCCGGGGACGGGCGCGCTCGCCGCGCAGGTCGTCGACACCGGCGGCGACGGCCACGGCTCGACCGGCTACCGCCGCCGCCTGTTCACCGTGCTCGCCGCGCGCGAGCTCGCCGCGGCGTGGCGGCGCGCCCGGGACGGGAGCCGGCCGTGAGGCGCCCGCCCGCGCGGCCGGACCGCGTCGCCGCCGGCGCCCTCGCCGACGTGACGTTCACCGTCAACGGCACCGAGGTGACCGTCGCCGTCCCGCCCCGGATGCACCTGGCCGACGCCCTGCGCGAGCGGCTCGGGCTCACCGGCACCCACCTGGGCTGCGAGCACGGCGTCTGCGGCATGTGCACGGTGCTCGTCGACGGCGACGCCGCCCGGGCGTGCCTGCTGCTGGCCGTGCAGTGCGACAGGGCCGAGATCGTCACGGTCGAGGGGCTCGGCACGGCGGACGCGCAGCACCCCCTGCAGCGCGCGCTCTCCCACCACCACGGCCTGCAGTGCGGCTTCTGCACGCCCGGCATGCTCATGAGCGGCTACGACCTGCTGTCCAACGACCCAGCGCCCGACCCGGACGCGCTGCCCGAGCTGATGTCCGGCGTCCTGTGCCGGTGCACCGGCTACCGCGGGATCCTCGCCGCCGTCGCCGACGTCGCCGCGGCCCATCCCGACGGCGTGCCCCCGCCGGGCAACCGCCGGTCGCGCACGCTCGTCGGGCGCGCAGCGGCGCCGTCACCCGGCGCGGCGGGCGGGCACCCCGCCGGCGACAACCCCGGCGACCACCCGGGCGGCGGTTCGTGCGCGACCGGCGCGCCGGACCCGGACGGCGGCACGGTCCCGGAGACCGTCGCCGAGCCGACCGGCGAGCCGTCGGCGACCGTGTCCGTCACCCGCGAGATCGCCGCGCCGCTGGCGGCGGTGTGGCCGGTGCTCGCCGACACGGAACGGCTCGTGGCCTGCCTGCCCGGCGCGCGGCTGGTCGAGACACTGCCGGGCGACCGCTACCGCGGCACCGCGACCGTCGGCCTCGGGCCGGTGCGGCTGTCGTTCGCCGGGCTGGCCCAGGTCGTCGAGCGGGACGCGCGGGGACACCGGATGCGGTTGCTCGCCCAGGGATCCGACGCGGGGGGCAGCGCGACCCGGGCGGTGATCACGCTGGTCGCCGAGGAGGCGCGGGACGGGGGCACGGTCCTGCACGCCGACGCCGCGCTGCACCTGACCGGCCGCGTGGCGCAGTTCGGCCGCGCGCTGGCCGGCGACGTGAGCAGGCGGCTGTTCGAGCAGTTCGCCGCGGCCGTCGAGACCAGCGCCCGCACCGGCAGCGCGCCGGTGGCGCCGACCGCGGCGGCCGGTCCCGCGCTCGGCGCGCTCGGCTCCGCGCTCGCGCGCGCCGGAGGGGCGCTGCTCGCGGTGGTGCGTGACGCGCTCCGGCGCGTCGCGCGGGGGCCGCCGGCGCCGCTGATCCCGCGTCCCGCGATCCCGGCGCCAGGGACGGCCGGTCGGCGCCCCGCCGATATATCCGGCCGGGGCGTCCGGACGTCTTGACACCCCTCC
>CAVSJZ010000061.1:0-9104 GCA_963728105.1 uncultured Actinomycetota bacterium
CCGGGACGCCGCGGTATCTGGTCGCGCTGGCCGACGACGTCACCGACCGGCGCGAGCTGGAGGAGCGGCTGCGCCACCAGGCGCTGCACGACCCGCTCACCGGGCTGCCGAACCGGACCCTCTTCCACGACCGCCTCGCCGCCGCCTTCGCCGACCCCGCCAACCGCGTCGGCGTGTGCTACCTCGACCTCGACCGGTTCAAGGCGGTCAACGACACGCTCGGGCACCACACCGGCGACGCGCTGCTCGTGGCCGTCGCCGAGCTGTTCGGCCGGGTCGTCGTGCCCGGCAGGCACCTGGTGGCCCGGATGGGCGGCGACGAGTTCGTCGTGCTGGTCGAGAACCCCGTCGAGGACGAGGTCGGAGCGCTGGCAGAAGACCTGCTGAAGGCCCTCGACGAGCCGCTGCCGGCCGACGGGCACCGGCTGTCGGTCTCGGCGAGCATCGGCGTCATCGAGACCGCGGTCGCCGAGACGACCCCGACCGAGGTGCTCAAGGCCGCCGACGTCTCGCTGTACTGGGCCAAGGCGGACGGGCGGAACCGGTGGCGCGCGTTCGACCCCGAACGGGCGGCACTCGACCTGACCCGCTACACGCTCGCGTCGACGATGCTGCCGGGGCTGGAGCGCGGCGAGTTCCATCTGGACTACCAGCCGATCGTCGGGCTGAGCGACGGCCGCGTCCGCGGCGCCGAGGCGCTGGTGCGCTGGAACCACCCGACGTTCGGGCTGCTCGGGCCCGACCACTTCATCAAGGTCGCCGAGGAGACCGGCGCGATCGTCCCGCTCGGCCGCTGGGTGCTCGGGCAGGCCTGCGCCCAGGCCGCGACCTGGGTGCAGGCGAGGCCCGGTGCCGAGCTGTTCATCAGCGTGAACCTGGCCGTGCGCCAGGCGGAGGAGCCGGGGCTCGTCGAGGACGTGCGCCGGGTGCTGCGGGAGACGGGCCTCGCGCCGCAGCGGCTGCAGCTGGAGGTCACCGAGAGCGCGCTGCTGGGCCCGGGCGGGCGGCCGGTCGAGGCGCTGCAGGAGCTCGCCGCGCTCGGCGTCCGCATCGCCGTCGACGACTTCGGCACGGGCTACTCCAACCTCGGCTACCTCGGCAGGCTCCCGCTGCACGGCATCAAGCTGGCCGGGGTCCTCGTCGACGGGATGCGGTCGACCGCGCCCCCCGGCGACGCCGTCGTGACCAGCCTGATCGCCCTGGCCCACGCGTTGGGGCTGACCGTCACCGCCGAGGCCGTCGAGACGCCGGTCCAGGCCATCGCGCTGCGCAGCGCGGGCTGCGACACCGCACAGGGCTACCTGTACGCCCGGCCCACCCGCGGGCCCGGCCTGGCCTCGCTGCTGGACGTCCCGGCCGCGGGACGCCGCCCGGCCCGGCCCGGGACCGAGCAGCCCGGGACCGAGCAGCCCGGAAGCCACCAGACCCGGACCGAGCAGCCCGGCACCGACTAGCGTGGAACCGTGTCCGAGCCGGCGACCACCATCGTCGAGCTCGGTCGCGGGCGGGTCGCGCTCGTCGAGCACGGCGACCGGCAAGGGCGCGCGGTGTTCCTCCTGCACGGGACGCCGGCCAGCCGGCTGGGCCACGGCTTCGCCGACGTCCCCGCCCGCCGGCGGGGCGTTCGCGTGATCGTCCCGGACCGCCCGGGCGTGGGCCGCTCGGACGCCGTGCGCGGCCGGACGGTCCGCGGCTACGCCGACGACCTCGCCGCGTTGGCCGACGCGCTGGGCATCGACCGGTTCGCCGTCGTCGGCTACTCCGCGGGAGCGCCCTACGCCATCGCCGCCGCGGCCGCGGGCGGGGACCGGGTGAAGGGCGTGGGGCTGATGGCGGGCGCGGGGCCGGTCGCCGACCGCACCGGCGCCCGGGACGGGATGGCCCGCTCCGACCTCACGCTGATGGACCTCGCCGTGCGGGACCCGCACCGCGCGGGCCGGCAGCTGCGGCTGGAGGGGTTCGTGAGCCGGCTGGCGCCCGCACTGGCCGTGCGCGCGATCGCCGGCGAGGCGTCCGCCACGGAGCGCGCGACCGTCACCGACGGCACCGGGCGCGCGATGGTGCGCTCGTTCGCCGAGGCGCTGCGGCCGGGGCCGGCCGGCGTCGTCACCGACTACCGGCTCTACGCGCTGCCGTGGGACCTCGCATGGTCCGACGTCGCCGTGCCGGTCGAGGTCTTCCAGGGCGACGCCGACGCCTTCGTCCCCATGCACCACGCAGAGGACATCGTCGCGCGCCTGCCCGCCGGGCTCGGCCGCTTGCGCCGGCTCGCCGGCGTCGGCCACTTCTCGATCACGGCCCGGTTCGGCGACATCCTGGACGCCGTCCTCACCGGGAGCTGAGGCCCGGTCGCTCCGCCGCGCCGCCGACGAGGTGGTCCAGGAGCGGGGCCAGGCGCGCGAGCTCGGCCAGGTGCAGCGCGCTCAGCCGGGCGATGCGGTCCTCGCCGGTCGCGGTCAGCTCCAGCCGCACGACCCGGCCGTCCACGGCGTCGCGGCGCCGGCGCACCAGCCCGGCCGCCGCGACCCGGTCCACGAGCCCGACCGCGCTGTGGTGGCGGACGTTGAGGTAGTCGGCGACGTCGCGGATCGTCGGCCCGGCCGCGTCTGGATGGCCCTTGACCGCCAGCAGCAGCTGGTGCTGGGCGTGGGTGAGCCCCACGTCGGCGGCCTGCTCGTGGCTCCAGCTGTCGAACCGGCGCAGGGCCGTCCGGAACCGCAGGAGGTTCGTGTAGTCCGCCTGCGTCGGCACCGTCACGGCGGGTGAGCCTAGAGCGGCGCCGTGTATCGCGCCACGAGCGTTCCCCCGGTCGGTCGGCGGTGATCATGGCCTGCGGCGCGGCGTCCGGCTACGGTGCGGCCATGACGCGGCGGGCACTCGATCTGTGGTCGCCCGCGATCGGCGCGAGCGGCACCGTGCTCGCCTACGGCCACTGGGGCCGACCCGCGCTGGTCTTCCCCACCGAGTCGGGGCGCGCAGGCGACTTCGAGGCCAACGGGATGGTCGACGAGGTCGCCGGCCTGCTCGCGGACGGCCGGGTCAAGCTCTACTGCGTCGACAGCTACGACGCGGGCTCGTGGTCGGACCGCGGCCTGCCGCTGGAGGAGCGCGCCCGCCGGCACGGGGCGTTCGAGTCGTGGATCCTCGACCAGGTCACGCCGTTCATCCACGCGGACTGCGGCGGCCCGCAGCCGGTCCTCACGCTCGGCGCGAGCATGGGCGCCTTCCACGCCGCCAACTTCGCGCTGCGCCACGCCGATCTCTTCCCGCAGGCGCTGTGCCTCTCGGGCAACTACGACCCCACGACCTGGCACGGCTGGGGCGAGCATGGCGACGCGCTGTACTTCCAGAACCCGACCGCCTACGTCGCGAACCTGCACGGCGACCACCTCGACTGGCTGCGCGGGCACGTCCACCTCACGCTCGTCTGCGGGCAGGGGATGTGGGAGGACACGACGGGCGCGCAGGAGAGCACCCGCACGCTCGCGCGGCTGCTCGGCGAGAAGGGCATCCCGCACGAGCTGGACGTGTGGGGTCACGACGTCGCGCACGACTGGCCGTGGTGGCGCCGCCAGCTGGCCCACCACCTGCCGCGGATGACCTGAGAAGGAGGGATCGTGGACCGTCACCTGGTCGGGCTGCTCCTTGGCACCGAGGAGGACTGGCCCGTGGCGTTCGAGGCGATCATGCGCCGCGCCGGCTCGGTCCGCGACGGCGCAGGCGAGGAGCACGCCTTCGACGTCGAGCGGATCACCATCGAGCCGTTCGACCTGCGCGCGACGCCGCGCTACGACCTGGTGATCGACCGCCTCGCCTACTGGTACTACGTGCCGCGGGAGTGGCTGAAGAAGGTCGCCCTCATGGACGACGTGTACCTGCTCAACAGCCCGTTCACGTTCCAGTCCATGGAGAAGCACGCGGCCTACTGCGCGATGATGCGCCTCGGCCTCAAGGTGCCCGACACCGTGCTCGTGCCGTACAAGAACCCGCCCGAACACGCGAAGTGGGCCTACACCGCCGCCCGCTACAACCAGCCGTTCGACCTCGACGCCATCGCCGAGCGCATGGGCTACCCGCTGTTCATGAAGCCCTACGACGGCGGCGCGTGGGTCGGCGTCACGCGCATCAAGAACCGGGAGGACCTGCACACCGCATACGACGACTCCGGCCAGCGGCTCATGCACCTGCAGAAGGCCGTCGAGGGCTACGACGTCTTCGCCCGGTCGCTGTCGATCGGGGCGGAGACGATGGTCATGAAGTTCCGCCCGGACCTCCCGATGCACGAGCGCTACGAGGTCGCCCACGAGTTCCTCACCCCGGAGGTCGGCGACGAGGTCGTCACGATCTCCCGGCTGGTCAACGCGTTCTTCAAGTGGGAGTTCAACTCGTGCGAGAACCTCGTCGCCGGCACCGAGGTGCACCCGATCGACTACGCCAACGCCTGCCCGGACGTCGCGCTCACGTCGCTGCACTACTACTTCCCGTGGGCGATGGGCGCGCTGGCCCGCTGGACGATCTTCACGACCGTCACCGCCCGCCGGTACGGCCTCGACCTCGAGTCGGCGAAGTACTTCGCGGTCGCCGACCGGGACGACCTCTCCTACCGCGACAAGCTCGCCGCCTACCGCCGCCTCGCCGACGAGTTCTTCGAGACCGACCGCTACCGGGACTTCTGCGCCAGCCGCCTCGCCCACCTCGACGAGGTCATCCTGGAGTGGGTCGGCGGCGCGGACTTCGACGCGCTGCTCGTGGAGACCGTGAAGGCGACCTACCCGCCGCACGAGCACGAGAAGTTCGTCGCGCACTTCCGCGGCCTGGTCGGGCTCTGGGTGAGCGACGCGCGCACCGCTCAGCTCGCATAGAGGTGCAGGTCGGCGGCGAACCGCTCGGTCATCTCGATCACCTTGGCCAGCTCGTGGTGCCGGACGACCACGCCCCCGTCGCCGACGACGGTCGTGCGCCAGTCCCGCCGCGGCGCCCCGACCGGCAGCAGGTCGACGTCGACGACGTGCTCGCCGTACTCGGCGAGGAGCGCGTCCAGCCCCTCGACCCGGGTGATCCGGCCGGACCCGTGGGCGCGCTTGAACACGTTGCCGGAGTTCCAGCGCCGGGTGATCGGGGCCGGCAGGCCGCCGAGCAGGACGGCCTGCGCCCAGCCGACGTAGAGGTCCGCGTCGCAGGCGTAGTTCATGAGCTCGACGACCCGCGCTCCCGGCGGCCGGGCGGCGATCTCGCCGAACACCGCCTCGCCCGCCGCCGTGCGGTACCACTCCATGTGCGTGAACCCGGTCCGGAAGCCCAGCGCGGCGAGCACCGCGCGGCCCATCGCCCGCCCGCCGGCCAGCTCGGGCACGTCCAGGTCGCGCAGGGCGATCGACACCGGGCTGACCCACTCGTGCATCCGCATCTGCAACGGTCGCGGCCGGTACCACATGACGTTCTCGAAGAGGATCTCCCCGCCGGCGCAGACGGTGTCGAACGTCAGCTCCTCGCCGTCGACGAACTCCTCGACGCTGACCTCCGGCACGTGCGCGAGCAGCGGCAGCACGTCGGTCAGCTGCGCCGCCGAGTCGACCCGGTAGGTGTCGGCAGAGCCGGCGCCCGCGACCGGCTTGACGATGATCGGGAAGCCGATGCGCTCCGCCGCCTCCCACACCCCGGCCACCGTCGTCGTGCTCGCGTGGCGCGGGGTGCGGACGCCCGCGGCGTCGAGGACCTGCTTCATGCGCTCCTTGTCGCGGAACGGCACGGTCTGCGCGACGGTCATGCCGGGCAGCCCGAACTCCTCCCGGATCCGGGCCGCGAGCAGCATGTAGGGCTCCCACAGGCACTCGACCCGGTCGAACCGGACGTGGCCGGCCAGCCCGCGCAGCGCGGCCAGCACCGCGCCCTCGTCGGCCAGCGGGACGTGCTCGTAGTGCGCGAGCGCGTCGCGCGCGACGTCCGGCAGCTCGTGCGGCGGCTGGTCGCCGACCCCGACGACGCGCGCGCCGACGGTGGCGAGGGCCCGGGTGAAGGAGGGCATCTCGGCCGGGTAGCCGGGCGAGAGCATGACGACGGTGGTCACTGCGCCTCCACCAGCTCGACCCGGATCCCGTTCACGATCACGTCGAGCGCCTCGCGGACGACGGCGGTGTCGGGGTCGCGGACGATGACCCAGCCCTCTCCCTCGTAGCTGGTCGACGCGGGCTGGCCCGGCTCGGGCAGCCGCGCCTCGACGACGAGCGGCCCGAGCCGGCGCGCGACTGCGTCGACCCCGTGGACCGCGCGCACCCGCCCGCGGCCCATCCCGCGCAGGTAGGCGCAGCCCGCCGCGAACCGGCGCTCCGGCGGGTCGAAGCGGTCGAGCAGCACCAGCTCGCACCACATGCGGAAGAAGTCCACCCCGTGCGCGTAGCCGATCATCGTGGCCAGCTGGGCGCCGGGCGGCCGGGCCCCGACCTCGGACACGGCGACGGAGCCGTCCCGGCGGCGGAACCACTCCATGTGCGTCAGGCCCTCCCGGACGCCCAGTGCCGCCACGGCGGCCGGACCGACGCCGGCGATCTCCCGGTAGCGGGCGTCGGACAGGTCGCGGGGGAGCAGCACCGTCCACTGGATCCACGGGGTGCGCAGCACCTCCAGCGGCGCAGGCCGGTAGTCGGCGACCGACGCCCACACCGTCCGCCCGCCCACCTGCACGCTGTCGAACGTGTGCTCCTCTCCGGCGAGGAACTCCTCCAGGAGGCCCGGCGCGTCGGCCCGCGGCGGGAGTGCGGCGAGCCAGCTGCGCAGCGCGCCCTCGTCGTCGAGACGGTAGGTCGCCTGCGCGCCCGCCCCGGCCGGCGGCTTCGCGACCAGCGGGAACCCCATCTCGGCCGCGAACGCGAGCGCTCCGGCCGGGTCGGTGACGAGCCGGTGGCGGGCGCACGGCACGCCCGCGGCGGCCAGGACCTCCTTCATCCGGGCCTTGTCGCGGACGTTGCGGGCGGTGTCGACGTCCACGCCGGGCAGGCCCAGCTCTGCGCGGGCCTGCGCGAGCGGGACCTGCAGCTGCTCCAGCGCCCCGACCACCCGCTCCACCGGCCCGAGCTGCCCGGACAGCCCCTTCACGGCCGCCGCGATCTGCACCGGGTCGAGCGCGTCGTCGACCCGCCAGTGCCCGGCGAGGTGCCGCGCGAGCTCGGGCGGCACCTGCTCGGCAGGCGCGGTCGTCACCAGCCCCAGCCGCACGCCCGGCAACGCCGCCGCCGTGGCCACGAACCGGACGGTGGCCGGCAGGAGGAACGGTGCGACGAACGCGGCGGTGACCGTCCCGCCGGTCGTCCGGTCCGCCATGGCCGGTGACGCTACCGCCGCCTACCCTCCCGTGGGTGAACATCGTCTTCGTCGAGCCGGCGTTCCCGCCGACGCAGCGGCACTTCGTGCGCGGCCTCGCGGAGGTCGGCGCGAGCGTCATCGGCATCGGCGAGCGCCCGGCCGAGCACCTCGACGACGAGCTCAAGGGCTGGATGACGCACTACCACCAGGTGTCCACGGTGGTCGACGCCGGCGTGCTGACCGACGCCGTCCGCTGGGTGCAGGACCGGGTGTGGGTCGACCGCCTCGAGTCGACGATCGAGGCGCACACGATGGCCGCCGCGCAGGCCAGGGAGGCGTGCACGATCCCGGGCACGTCGGTGCGGACCGCGTGGCTGTGCCGGGACAAGCCGTCGATGAAGGAGGCGCTGCGCGCGGCCGGGATCCCGACCGCGGCGTCGGCGGCGGTCACCTCGGCCGCCGAGGTGCACGCGTTCGTCGCCGGGACCGGCTACCCGGTCGTGCTCAAGCCCCGCACGGGCGCCGGGGCGCTCGACACCATCCGGGTCGACGACGACGCCCAGCTGGACGCGGCGCTGGGCCGGTTCGGCGGCCAGGGCGTCGAGTCGATCGCCGTCGAGGAGTTCGTCGAGGGCCACGAGGGCTTCTACGACACCGTCTCGGTCGAAGGGCACGCCGCGCTGGACTTCGTCTCGCACTACTACCCGAACGTGCTGGAGGCGATGCGGCACCGCTGGATCTCCCCGCAGTTCGTGTCCACGAACCGGATCGACACCGCGACCGACTACGGCGAGCTGCGCGATCTCGGGGCCCGCGTCAACGCCGCGCTGGGCATCGGCACCAGCGCCACGCACATGGAGTGGTTCTTCGGGCCAAAGGGCCTGCGGTTCTCCGAGATCGGCTGCCGCCCGCCCGGCGTGGGGGCGTGGGACCTGTACTCGGCGGGCAACGACATCGACCTGTACCGCGCGTGGGCCGACGCGGTCGTGCACGGCCACGTCGCCGCGCGCCCCTCGCGGCGGTTCGCGACCGGGATCGTCGCACTGCGCCCCGACCGGGACGGGCACGTCAGCGGGTACTCCGGGCTCGACGACGCGCAGGCCCGGCTGGGGGAGTGGGTCATCGACGCCCACCTGCCGGAGCCGGGCACGCCGACCCAGCCAGTCGAGGCCGGGTACTGGGCGAACGCCTACGTCCGCATGCGGCACCCGGACTACGACGTGCTGCGCGGGATGCTCGACGACGTCGGCCGCACGGTCCACGTGCACGCGTCATGACCGTGCTCGCCCGGATGATCACGGTGCTCGGCCCGCAGCGGCGACCCACGCTCGACGCCGTCGGCCTCGACGGGCCGGTCGCGACGGTGACGGCCGGCTGGCAGGAGCGCGAGCCCGACGACGCCGAGCTCGACGCGCTGCTCGCCGGCCGCAGCGTCAACCTGCGCCTGTACGCCCGCTGGGTCGACGTGCTCGACCGCGACCCGGAGTACGCCGCAGCCGAGCGCGAGCACCGGGCGGCGCTGGCCGAGCTGCAGGAGCTGCACCTCGTGCAGCTGGACGGGGTGCTGGGCGCCGTGTCGGAGGTCGCGCGGCGCGGCGGGAGCCGGCCGCAGGTGCGGGACGCGGCGCGCGCCGACGCCGAGTCGGTCGTCCGGCTCGTCGACGAGCGCCACCTGGCCCGGGTCGTCCAGGAGCGGGCCGCGTTCGAGGCGCAGTGGCGGCCCCGCGAGCGGGCGGCCACAGCCGAGCACCGGGCCGCGGTCGCGCAGGTCCTCGCCGGGTCGGCGGCGCTCGCGGTCGCGGGCG
>CAVSJZ010000062.1:0-87850 GCA_963728105.1 uncultured Actinomycetota bacterium
GACAACGGGTTCGTGCTGAACACGGTCTCGCACCCGGTGGCGACCGCGGTCCTGCGCAGCCCCGACTTCGGGGTGGTCGGCGGCTTCAGCGGCAACGTGCCGCGCTGGTTGCGGCTGGCGCAGGCGGCCGGCGGGAGCGGCCCGCTGGGGCCCGTCGAGCCGCCGTCGATGCTGGCCATTGACGCGCCGGACCACACGCGGTACCGCAAGCTCGTCTCCCGCGCGTTCACCGCCAAGGCGGTCGCCGCGCTGCGCGGACGCACGGAGGAGATCGCCGCCGGCCTGCTCGACGAACTGGCCGCCCGGGGCGGCGACGAGCTGGACCTCATGCACGACTACGCGAGCCTGCTGCCCGCCACCGTGATCACCGAGATGCTCGGCGCCCCGGTCGCGATGAGCCGCCAGTTCCTCGCGTGGGGCGCCGAGGCGGCCAAGTCGCTCGACGCCGGCCTTTCGCTGCGGGAGTTCCGCCGCTCGGAGGCCGGCCTGCGGGCCCTGCAGCGCTGGATGGAGGGGCACCTCGCCCAGCTGCTCGCCCACCCCGGCGACAACATCCTCTCGGCGCTGGTGCACGCGCAGGCGCAGGAGGGCAAGCTCACCCGGGACGAGCTGACCGCGACCGCGATGCTCCTGCTGGCCGCGGGGTTCGAGACGACCGTCAACCTCATCGGCAACGGCACCGCGCTGCTCACGTCCCACCCCGACCAGCTCGCCAGGCTGCAGGCCGACCCGGCGCTGTGGCCGCGGGCCGTCGACGAGATACTGCGGTACGACTCCCCCGTGCAGCGCACCGGGCGCATCGCCTACCGCGACACGGAGGTGGCCGGCGAGCCGGTCCGCACCGGTCAGCTCGTCATCACGCTGCTGGGCGGGGTCAACCGCGACCCGGAGGTCTTCGCCGACCCGCAGTCCTTCGACGTCGGGCGGGCCGACGCGGGCGAGCACCTCGCGTTCTCCTCCGGCATCCACTACTGCCTCGGGGCGGGCCTGGCGCGGATGGAGGGTGAGGTCGGGCTGCGCGCGCTGTTCGAGCGCTTCCCGGAGCTGGGGCCGGCCGGGCCTGCACACCGGCGGCCGACGCGCGTCCTGCGCGGCTACGAGACGATGCCGGTGCGGCTGCGGGCCCGCGTCGGCGCCTGATCAGACGCCGCGCAGCACCCGGCTCGCCGGGATGCGCCTGGCGAGGGAGTCGAGCATGGCGGCCGCCCCGTCGACGATCTCCTGCGGCGGGTCGAAGGTCCGGGCGTCACCCTCGCCGTGGACGAGCGTCGGCACGAACGGGATCGGCACGGCCTCGACGACCGGCAGCATCTGCAGGGCCAACAGGACCGGCTTGAGCGCCTGGACCGCCCGGATACCGGCGCCGACCCCGCCGTAGCTGACGAGCCCGACCGGCTTGTGCGCCCACTCGTGGAACACGAAGTCGATCGCGTTCTTCAGCCCGGAGCTGAAGCTGTGGTTGTACTCGGGCATGACGAAGACGAACGCGTCGGCCCGGTCGACGGACGCGCTCCAGGCCTTCGTGTGCTCGTGGACGTAGCGGCGCAGGCGGGGGTGGTGGGGCTCGTCGTAGACCGGGAGGTCGACCTCGGCGAGGTCGACGAGCTCGACGTCGAACTGCCCGTGCTCGCGCGCGACCTTCTCGAACCACTGCGCCACGGGCAGGCCCACGCGCCCGGGGCGAGTGCTGCCCACGACGATCTGCAGGAGGGGGTTGGTCACGCGTTCAAGTATCTAGCACCCCGCGCGGACGGGCCACCGCGGGCGGGCGGCGCGCGGCGTGCGATCGGTCACCGGCCGCTCCACTGTCGACGGTTCCGGCCGCCGGGTCACCCGCCGAGCGCGGCGAGCGCGGCCTCCGACTGGGCGTAGAGCGACTCCAGGCGCGCCTTCCCGCCGTCGGACTCGGTCGTGCCCATGACGCCGCCGACGTAGCGGCTGTGCACACCGGCCCCGATGCAGGAGGACCGCCAGCGCGCGAACGCGACGTAGAAGTCCAGGTCCGACAGGTCGCGACCGGAACGCTCGGCGTAGCGGGCGGCGAGCTCGCCCCCGTCGGGGTAGCCGCCGGCCTGGTTCGGGCCCTCGATGGTCGGTGGAGCCGGGTCGTCGGGTCGGCCCCATGAGGCGAGCAGCCAGCCGAGGTCGGCCAGCGGGTCGCCCAGCGTGGCCAGCTCCCAGTCGAAGATCGCCCGGACCCGGCCGTCGGGACCGTACGCGAGGTTGCCAGGGCGGTAGTCGCCGTGCGCGATCCGCACGTCCGACGGCGGCAGGGTGGCCGCGCGGGCGACCAGCTTGTCGTGGGCCGCGTCGACGACGGCGAGGTCCTCGACGGCCGACGCGTGCACCTGGCGGTGCCAGCGCCGCAGCTGCCGCTCGAGGTACGAGCCGTCGCGGCGCAGGTCGGACAGCCCGACCTGGTCCGGGTCGACGGCGTGCAGCGCGGCCAGTACCTCGGCCGTGTCCAGCCCGGCGGTGCGCCGCGGATCGCCCTCCGCGAGCCGGTGGCCGGACGCTCCGTCACCGAGCACGTCGCCCTCGACGAACCGCATGACGTAGAACTCTGCGCCGATCACGTCCTCGTCCGGGCAGAACGCCACCGGCGGGGCGACCGGCAGCCCGACGGGGGCGAGCGCGGAGATGAACCGCCACTCGCGGCTCATGTCGTGCGCGGTGGCGAGCACCATGCCGGTCGGCGGCCGGCGCAGCGCGAACGCCGTGCCAGCCGCGTCCGTCAGGCGGTAGGTCAGGTTGGAGTGGCCGCCGGAGATCCGCTCGACCCTGACCGGCCCGTCGCCCACCGCGACCTCCGGCGCGTGCTCGCGCAGCCAGGCGGTGAGCGGGCCGGCGGGGACGGCGTCGTCGGTCATGGCGACATTCAACCCCGGCGAGCCGGGCCCGGCTGCGGCCGGATCGCCCTGCGGCCCGGCGCCGGCCGGCCCGCTCCGCGGAGCGGGCCGGCCGGTGCGGTCAGGCGGAGCGGCGGTACTCCCCCGACCCCCTGCCGCGGCGCGGCAGCCCCGGCGGCGGCGTCACCGGGAGGGAGTCGGTGTCGGCCGGGCGGTACTCGGCCGACTCGGCGTCGGGCATGGCGGGCCGGGTGATCGGGATGCCCCCGGTCGAGGTGAAGTCCAGCGGGCTGGACACGACCACGCCGAACGGCGTCGGCCGGACGCCGTCACGCTGGGCGAGCACCCTCCGGACGGCCGCGCTCAGGCCGGAACCGGCGCCGTCCTGCTGCTCGCCCGAGGCGGGCGGGGGCACGACGGCACCCTGCCCCATGAGGCTGGCGGCGGCTGCCGCCGTCGATGCCGTGGTGGTGGCGCCGTCGGCCACGTGCTGCTCGTCGGCCCGCCGAGCGCGCCGACCGGTGGCACCGGCCGCGACGTCCGCGCCCGGCCGGTCGTCGCCGGCCGCGGCGGGCCGTGCCACGACCGGCATCGGGACGTAGGCGCGGGCCCGGTGCGGCGAGGCCGCGGCGGGGACCGGCGCGATCCCCACGGCGGGCGTCGGCTCGCCGGGATCGGACAGCATCGTGACGGCGCCGCGCGCGGCAGCCGGGACGCCCGACCCGACCTGCCCGGTCCCGTGCGTGTTGCCGGACGCGGCCGGAGTACCCCCGTGCCGGAGGCCGGCCGGCGGTGCCGGGGTCGCGGGCGGCTCGAACAGTGACGCCCTCGGCGCGCGCGGGCCACTCGCATCCGGCGAGGAGGCGAGCGGGGGCATCGGCGACGGCTCGAACAGCGCCGCGCCGAGCGCCGCGGACGTCGCCGGGGAGGCGAGGGGCGGCATGGGGCCGGCGGTGAAGAGCAACGGCTCCCCGACGGGGACGGCCGGTCCCGCGGTCCACGGCGAGGCCGAGCGACGGGGGTGGGCGGGCAGCGGGCCGGTGGCCGTCGCCGTGGGGGCGCCGCGCTCCGGCGCGGGCCGGAGGTGGCCGCGGCCACGCTCCGACCCCGGCCGGACGCGGCATACGCCCCCCGGCACCCCGGTCGACCGGTCAGCGCCACACTCCGGCCCGGGCCGGACGGCGGGGTGGGACCCCGACCCCGGCCCGCCCGCGGACCCGTCCGCGCCACGCTCCGACCCCGGCCGGACGGCGGCGTAGGACCCCGACCCGCCGGCCGACCGGTCCGCGGGGCTCGCCGGCCCCGACCCGCCGGCCGACCGGTCCGCGGGGCTCGCCGGCCCCGGCCGGCCGGCCGGCCGCGCGGAGCCGGCGGCCGGCTCGGTACGTTCGCCGGCACCGGGCCCGGCCCGGTGCTGAGCGGCGGCGTCCGCGGCCGGGCCGTCCCACGCGGGGGTGGCGGGCCGCGGTGACGCCGGGCCCGTCGCCGGCGGAGCGGTGGCCGGCGCGCCGGCCCCGACCGGGCCGGGCATCACCGGCATCGCGGCCGCGACGCTCGCCATCGCGGGCCCCGCGGCCGGCGGGCGCGGGCGCGCCGGGCCCGGGACCGCCGAGGCCGCCGCCCGGTCGACCGTCGTCGCGTCGGCCGGTCCGGCGTGCGCCCGACGCGCCTCCTGCCCGGCGGCAGCCCGCTCGCCGGCTGCGGCGCCCGTCGTCGTGGGGGCGGAGGTCGCCGTCGGAGCGGCCGCCGACGCCCGGTCGGCCGGCCCGGCCTCCGGTCCGGCCGGCACCCGCTCCGTCGCCGTCCGGCTCGCGGTCGGCCGGACCGGGGTCGCCGTGGTCGGGTCGGCCCCCGACCCCGGCGTCGGTGCGGCCGCGACCCGGGCCGCCGGGGCCCGGACGCCGGTCGGGGCCGGGTCCTGCACGCCCGTCGCGGCCCGGGCGGCGGTGGCCACGGGGGACGCAGAGGGCGCCGAGGGCGCAGAGAGCGCGGACGGTTCGCCGGCCGACGCGGAGCCCGACCGCGGGAGCGCCGCGTCGCCCGTGCCCGGCGGCGACGCGACCGGACCCGACGACACCCGACCCGACGACACCCGACCCGACGACACCCGACCCGACGACACCCGACCCGACGACACCCGAGCTGACGGCGCCGGACCGGCGGGCACCGATCCGGAGGGCGCGACCTGCGCGGCAACGACGTCGACCGGTCCGGAGGCGGCTGCCGGCAGCGGGGCGGGCCCGGGCTGCGACGCAGGCGTCGGCTGCGGGCCGTGCGTGGCGAGGTCGTCGTCGGCCCACGACCCCGGGACCCAGTCGAGGTCGGCCGGCCGGTGGCCGCCCGCCGGGACGAAGCGGTCGGCGATCGTCCCGCGGCCGGCCGCCTTGGTCCGCGGACGGGCACCCAGCGTCACCCGGACCCGCTGGTCGTCGCGGGAGCGCAGGCCCGCGTACCAGTGGTCGAGGCTGAACCGGCCGGGCCCGCGGGCGGCCAGCGCGAGCTCCGCGACGACGATCACGCCGACGAGCTCCCAGCCGCCGTTCTGGGCGAAGACGCCGTGGGTGATGTGGACGAACCCGGCGGCACCGACCATGACCACGAGGTCCAGCGCGACGACGGTCGTCGTGAGGGCGCCCACGATGATCAGCACACCGCCGACGAACTCGACGAACGACGCGAAGGACGCCGACACGATCGCGAGCGGGATGCCGAGGCGCTCGAACTGCCCGTACGTGCCGGAGATCCCGTTGATGAACAGCTTCTGCCAGCCGTGCGCGAAGAGCACGACGCCGAGGATGATTCGCCCGATCAGGAGCACGACGTCCCCCGCGAGGGGTGGCAAGGGTCGGTTGAACATGGGAACGGCGCCTCCGGTCGGGAACCCACTGCGACGGATCTGCTTCGTCGGGTGAACGCCAGCACTCACCCTGTGGATGCGGACGACCACTCCGCGTCGATGATCTGCTCGGCCGCCGGCAGGTTCGGCGCGACGAGCAGCAGGGACCCGGGACACGGACGAGGGACGGGCCGCTTCCGACCGATCACCGATCGAAAGCTGCCGGTCGTCCACTGTGCACAGCTGAACGGGTGATGTCGCGTGACGGAGCGTCAGCGGCTCGCGGCCGGTCGGGCGGCGAGGGGCGGGGCCGGCCGGCAGCGTCGCCCGACCCCCACACCGGACCGTGAGCGGCGCCGACGGGTGCGTCCGCCGTGCCGAACGGCTACCGTCGCGCCCGGCGGCGCAGCACGGAACTGGGCCGCACGGAACTGGGCCGCACGCGGCAGCCGTGCAGTACGGAAGGGGCCTCGATGACCGACTCCACGTCACCCGGACCGCACACTCTCGCGATCGACGTCGGGGGGACGGGCCTCAAGGCCAGCGTGCTGTCCGCCGAGGGCGAGATGCTCTCCGAGCGCGAACGTCGCGAGACGCCCTACCCGTGCACGCCGGCGGTGCTGCTCAAGGAGCTCGACCTGCTCGCCGCCACCCAGCCCGCCTACGACCGCGTGTCGGTCGGCTTCCCAGGCGCCATCCGCCGCGGCACCGTCCGGGACGTCACGGCGTTCGTCCGGCCGGCGCCCGGCGAGCCGAAGGACCCGAAGCTGATCAAGCAATGGATGGGCTACGAGCTGCAGGACGCGCTGGCGAAGCAGTTCGGCAAGCCGGTCCGCGTGGCCAACGACGCCGACGTGCAGGGCTGCGCGGTCATCAAGGGCCACGGCATGGAGCTGGTGATCACGCTCGGCACCGGCGTCGGCTGCGCCGTGTTCTTCGACGGCACCCTGCTGCCCCACATGGAGCTGTCGCACGGCCGGTTCGGCGAGGGCCTCTCGATCGAGGTCGCCTGCGGGGAGGCACAGCGCCACGAGGTCGGCAAGCACAAGTGGCGCGAGAGGGTGCTGAACGCGCTCGACGCGTTCGAGGAGATGGTCCTGCCCGACCACATCTACATCGGCGGTGGCAACGCCAAGCGGCTCGACCCCGACAAGATCGGCGCGAACCGGACGATCGTGCCGAACATCTCCGGGCTGCTCGGGGGCATCGCGCTCTGGGAGCGCACGGAGGGCACGGCCATCAGCAACCTCGAGGCGCCACTTCCGACCGGGACCTGACGGATCGGTGATCACGCGGCAGGATGTCGCCCGTGGCCGGATACCCCGTTGACATCACCGCGACCCCCGAGTGGGCCGCTCTCGCCGAGCACCACGCCGCGATCGGCGACATCCACCTGCGCGCCCTGTTCGCCGACGACCCCGGCCGCGCCGAGGCGATGACGACGACCGGTGCCGACCTCGTGCTCGACTGGTCCAAGCACCGCGTCACGCGCGACACGCTGCCGCTGCTCGCCGCGCTGGCGCGGGCCGCGGACCTGCCGGACCGCATCGAGGCGATGTTCGCCGGCCGGCACATCAACACCTCAGAGGACCGCGCCGTCCTGCACACCGCGCTGCGGGCCCCCCGCGAGCTGGCGCTGGCCGTCGACGGGCAGGACGTGCCGACCGAGGTCCACGGGGTGCTCGACCGGATGGGCGCCTTCACCGACGCCGTGCGCTCCGGGGCGTGGACCGGGTTCACCGGCGAGCGCATCCGGGCCGTGGTCAACATCGGCATCGGCGGCTCCGACCTGGGCCCGGTCATGGCGTACGAGGCGCTGAAAGACTACTCCGACCGCGACCTGACGATGCGGTTCGTCTCCAACATCGACCCGACCGACGTCTCCGAGTCGCTGCGGGACCTCGACCCGGCCTCGACGCTGGTGATCGTCTCGTCGAAGACGTTCACGACGCTGGAGACGCTGACCAACGCCAAGGTTGCGCGGCAGTGGCTCGTCGAGGGGCTCGGCGAGGAGAAGGCCGTCGCCAAGCACTTCGTCGCGGTGTCGACGAACGCCAAGGAGGTCGCGGCGTTCGGCATCGACGAGGACAACATGTTCGGCTTCTGGGACTGGGTGGGCGGCCGCTACTCCGTCGACTCCGCGATCGGCCTCTCGCTGATGACGGCGATCGGCAAGGAGCGGTTCGCGGAGTTCCTCGGCGGGATGAACATGATCGACCGCCACTTCCGCACGACGCCGCTGGAGGAGAACCTCCCGGTCATCCAGGGCCTGCTCAACGTCTGGTACGACAACTTCTTCGGCGCCCAGACCCACGCCGTGCTCCCCTACAGCCAGTACCTGCACCGCCTGCCGGCGTACCTGCAGCAGCTGACGATGGAGAGCAACGGCAAGTCCGTCCGCGGCGACGGCGCCCCGGTCACGACGCTGACCGGGGAGATCTTCTGGGGAGAGCCGGGCACGAACGGGCAGCATGCCTTCTACCAGCTCATCCACCAGGGAACGCGGCTGATCCCGTGCGACTTCATCGGGTTCGCCGAGCCCAACCACGTCATCGCCGTCGACGAGCACACCGACATGCACGACCTGTTCATGTCCAACCTGTTCGCCCAGACCTCGGCGCTCGCGTTCGGCAAGACCGCCGAGGAGATCGCCGCGGAGGGCACGCCGGCCGACGTCGTGCCGCACAAGGTCATGCCCGGCAACCGGCCGTCCTCGACGATCCTCGCGCGCAAGCTCACCCCGTCCACGCTGGGCCAGCTCATCGCGTTCTACGAGCACGTCACGTTCGTGGAGGGCACGATCTGGGGCATCGACTCCTTCGACCAGTGGGGCGTCGAGCTGGGCAAGGTGCTGGCCAAGCAGCTCGGGCCGGTGCTGACGGGCGAGGCGCCGCTCGACGGCCTCGACGCGTCGACCACCGCGCTGGTGACGCGCTACAAGGCCTGGCGCGGCCGTTGACGGGTGCGGCCGCGCGTGCCGCCCGGCGATCGGCGCTGGCCGCGCTGGTGCTGGCGGGGCTCGCCGCGGCCGCGCTGTGGGCCGCGCTCGCGGACGCCGGACCGGCGCGGCTGGACGCGCCGGCGCTGGACGAGGCGCTCGAGGCCCGCTCCCCGGCGCTGACCCAGGCCGCCGTCGTGCTGACGACGCTGGGCGACACGGTCGCGATGACCGTGCTGGCGGTGCTGGTCGGGGCGTGGTGCTGGTGGCGTGGGAGGCGGTCGGACGCGGTGCTCGCGGTTGGCGCGGCGGCGGGGGCCGTGCTGGCCTTCCAGCTGCTCAAGTCCGCGTTCGACCGGCAGCGGCCACCGGTCGCCGACCGGCTCGTCCCGGAGACGACGTCGTCGCTGCCGTCCGGGCACGCGACCGTGTCGATCGTGGTGGTCGGGACGCTGGTGGTGCTGGCGTGGGGCGGGCTCGCCGGCCGGGACCGGGCGCTCGCGCTGGTCGCGGGCGCCGCGTGGGTCGGCGGCGTCGGCGCGACGCGCGTCTACCTCGGCGTCCACTGGGTCAGCGACGTCCTCGCCGGCTGGCTCGCCGGCGCGGCGTGGCTGGCCGTGTGCGTGGCGGCGTGGAGCTGGTGGCGCAGTCGGGCGGCCCGGCCGGCCCGCGACGCGGGGGCGGCGGCACCGGACTGACGCCCCGGCGACACTCACCCCTGCTCGCGCGCGCACCACCACGTCGAGCGCCCGCCGACGGTGCCGTGGACCATCGCGGCGCCGCAGCGCGGGCAGCGACCGCCGGCCCGCCGGTGCTCGATGATCTCCCCGGTGTGCACGCCGCCGTGCTCGAACGCGGACTCCAGAGCCGCCTCCAGTGCGCCGTGCAGCCGGTCGAGCGTGCGGCGGCCCAGCTCGTCGGCCGGCGCCGCGGGTGACACCCTGGCCTGCCACAGCGTCTCGTCGGCGAGCAGGTTCCCCACGCCGGCCAGCACGGACTGGTCGAGCAGCCGCGCCTTGACCGCGGAGCGGCCGCGGGCGACCCGCGTCCGGAACTCGGCGCGTGTGACGTCCGCGGCGTCCGGGCCGAGCGCGTCGAGGTCGGGATCGAGCCGCACCCGGCCCAGCCGCCGCTTGTCGAACAGCCGGAAGGTGCCGCCGTCGGCGAAGGTCACGGCGAACCGGTCCCACTCCGCCTTGCGCGGGCTGCGGTCCGGGCGGGCCGGGCCGCCACCGACCCGCTGGCCCTCGGCGTCGGTCACCACGACCCGCCCGCCCATGCCGAGGTGGACGCCCAGGTGCGGACCCGGCTCGCCGTCCTTGCCGAGCGTCTCGCACCACATCGTCTTGCCGAGCCGGTGGGCGGCGGTCAGGCGACCACCGGTCAGTGCGGCGGCGATCTCTCCGGGGGCGTGGGGCCGGCAGACCCACGTGTCGGAGTCGTCGACACCGGTGATCTCGCGGTCGAGCGCGTGGACGAGCACCCGTCGCGCGCTCTCCACCTCGGGCAGCTCCGGCATGCCGCCATCGTGGCGCGCCTGCCCGTCGCGCGCGCGGGGAGCGCACGCCGGACGCGGCCGACCCGAAACTGTCGGTGCCGGGAGCCACACTGCCGCCATGGACACGCTCACCAGCACGACCGGCCCCGCCACCTCGACCGGCCCCGCCACGACCTTCACCATCGTGCCCCGGGGCGCGTTCTCCCTCCGCGAGAGCGTCGAGTTCGGCTTCGGCCAGCGGCATGCCACCCGGTTCGACGGCACGATGCGCCTGGCGTTCTGCGCCGACGACCTCGCCTCCCAGGTCGGGGTCGCGCTCACGCAGGACGGCGCGGGGGTGCACGGCACGATCGTCACGCCCGGCGTCGGACCGCCGGTCGGACAGGTCCGGGCACAGGTCGCGCGGCTCCTCTCGCTCGACGTCGACGCGCGGCCCTACGAGGAGGCCGCCGCCCGCGATCCCGTCACCGCCCGGGTCATCGCCGCGGCGCCGGGCCTGCGGCCGCCGCTGTTCCACTCCCCGTACGAGGCGGCAGCCTGGTGCGTCCTGTCGCTGCGCTGGAACGCCCGGCAGGCGGCCGCCGTCCGCGACCGCCTAAGCCGCGCACACGGCCGGCCGGTCGAGGTCGCCGGCGAGTCGATGGCGGCCTTCCCGACGCCGGGCCGGCTGCGCGAGGTGCGGACCTTCCCCGGCCTGCCACTCGTCAAGATCGAACGGTTGCACGGCGTCGCCCGCGCCGCCGAGGCCGGGCTCCTCGACCCGGCGTGGCTGCGCGGGGCCGAACCGGCGGAGGCCATGACCCGGCTGCGGAGCATCCCGGGGATCGGGCCCTCCTCGGCCTCGCTGATCCTGCTGCGCGCGAGCGGGGTGTGCGACGTGCCGGTCGAGCGCGAGCCGCGCCTGCTGGACATCGTCGGGCGCCTCTACGGCCTGCCGGGCCCGGCCGCCCCCTCCGACCTCGACCGCATCGGCGAGCGCTGGCGACCCTTCCGGACCTGGATGGCGGTGCTGCTGCGGGCCGCGGCGGGCAGGGTCCCGGTGACGGCTCCGTGAGGGCAGACTGGCCGGATGATCGACCCCGTATGGGCCGCCGTCGACGAGTACTGGACCGGCGCGCTGCACGCGCCGGACCCGGCGCTCGACGCCGCGCAGGCCGACGCCGCCGGCTCCGGGCTCCCCCCGATCGCCGTCTCGCCTCCCCAGGGCAAGCTGCTGCACCTGCTGGCGCGCGGGATCGGGGCCCGCCAGGTGCTGGAGCTGGGCACGCTCGGCGGCTACTCGACGATCTGGCTCGCCCGCGCCCTGCCGCCCGGCGGGCGGCTGGTCACCTGCGAGCTCGACCCGGGCCACGCCGCCGTGGCCCGGGCGAACCTGGCGCGGGCGGGGGTCGCGGACCGCGTCGAGGTGCGGCTGGGCGCTGCCCTCGACACGCTGTCCGGGCTCACCGGCCCGTTCGACCTGGCCTTCGTGGACGCCGACAAGCCCGCGGGAGCGGACTACTTCGGCGAGTGCGTGCGCCTCGTCCGGCCGGGCGGCCTGATCATCGTCGACAACGTGGTGCGCGAGGGGACGGTCGTCGACGCGGCGAGCACGGATCCCGCGGTGGTCGGCACCCGGCGGCTGGCCGACAGGGTGGCCGCCGAGCCCCGGGTCGACGCGACGGTCATCCAGACGGTCGGCGCCAAGAGCTACGACGGGTTCCTGCTCGCCGTGGTCCGCTGAGCCGCCCGAGAGGCCCCACGGCCCGTACCGAGCGGTAGCGTCCGGGGCGTGGACCCCGCCGACCTCACCGCCATCCTCGCCTCGGTCCGCGACTTCGTCCGGACCGAGGTGGTGCCGCTCGAGGAGCAGATCGACGCCGAGGACGCCATCCCGGACCGGATCGTCGCCGCGTGCAAGGAGATGGGGCTGTACGGGTTCGCGATCCCCGAGCAGTACGGGGGCCTGGGTCTGACGCTGGAGGAGGAGGCGCAGCTGGCCTTCGAGCTGGGCTGGACGACCCCGGCCCTGCGCTCGCTCTTCGGCACCAACAACGGCATCGCCGGGCAGGTGCTCATCAAGGGCGGCACCGACGAGCAGCGCAGGGACTGGCTGCCGCGCCTGGCCTCCGGCGAGGTCACCGCGTCGTTCGGGCTGACAGAGGCCGACGCGGGATCCGACCCGGCCGGCCTGGCGACGACCGGGCGCCGCGACGGCGGCGACTGGGTGCTCAACGGGTCGAAGCGCTACATCACCAACGCGCTGGTCGCGGACGTGATCATGATCTTCGCGCGGACGAACCCCGACGCCGTCGGCAACAAGGGCATCTCGACGTTCCTGGTGCCGTCCGGGACGCCCGGTCTGTCGTTCGGCGTGCGCGACCACAAGATGGGCCAGATGGGCACCTGGACCTCCGACGTGTACCTCGACGACGTGCGGGTGCCGGCCGCCGCGCTCATCGGCGGCGAGGCCGGGCTCGACGTCGGCTTCCGGACCGCGGCGCGCTGCCTCGCCCACGGGCGCGCCCACATCGCGGCGCTCTGCGTCGGGATGGCGGGGCGCCTCGTCCACGAGTCGGTGCAGTTCGCCACGGACCGGCGCCAAGGCGGGCGGCCGATCGCGTCGTTCCAGCTCGTCCAGGGCCTCATCGCGGACTCGGTCACCGACCACCGCGCGGGCCGGGCCCTCGTCCTCGACGTCGCGCGCGCCTACGACGCCGGCACCGACACGGTGGCCGGGCCGGCGGCTGCGAAGTACTTCGCCAGCGAGATGGTCGGCCGGGTCGCCGACCGGGCCGTGCAGATCCACGGCGGGGCCGGCTACATCCGCGGGGTCGCGGTCGAGCGCTGCTACCGCGACGCTCGCCTCTTCCGGATCTACGAGGGCACCTCGCAGATCCAGCAGGTGATCATCGCGCGGGAGGCGCTCGGGTCCGCCGCACGCGCCTGAGCCGGCTCTGCCGGCCGGCGACGGCACCGTACCCGTCGATCACGGGCAGAGCACGGTCCCGACCCGCCCCGAGGCCCGTCGGACGCTCGGAGCGGGGCCCGTCAGTGGTCGGAGGGGCGCAGGTGGTACTCGAAGACGAGGCCGCCAACGGCGATCAGCAGCAGGACCCCGGCGATCACCAGCGCCCACACGTACCAGAACGCCAGCGACAGTCCGACGAGCGCGGCGGCGCCGGCCAGCGTGATCGGCCAGTAGCTGCCCGGCGAGAAGAAGCCGATCTCGCCCGCGCCGTCGGCGACCTCGGCGTCCGGGTTGTCCTCCGGGCGCGGTTGCAGGCGGCGGGACACGAACCGGAAGTACGTGCCGATGATCAGCGCGAGGCCGCCGGTCAGGAACAGCCCCGCGACGCCGACGGCCTCGTGCGTGAGCACCGTGTAGGCGATCCCGGCGAGGAAGCAGAAGCCGGCGACGATCTCGAAGATGCGGGATTCGACCTTCATGCCGCTGTCTCCATAGCGCTGGCCCCTAGTTCCCCGCGGACGCCGCGACCGGCTCGGAGGCCGTGCGGGCGGTGCGGTCCGTGTTGAACGGGTAGGTCGTGTACGCGGTCGGCGTGCAGAGCTGGCCGCAGTTCAGCTGGCCAAGCGCCTCGCCCGCGGTGTATGGCGCGCCGGTCTTCGGGTTCGTCTGGGCGCGCAGCGTGAGCCACTGGTCGAACAGCTGCGGCGCGAGTGCCCTGACCTCGAAGTTCATCTGCGAGTGGTAGCTGCCGCACAGCTCGGCGCAGCGGCCGACGAACGCGCCCTGGCGGTCGATCGAGTCGATCTGCCAGACGTTGTCCTGGTCGTTGGTCGCGGGGTCGGGGAAGACGTCGCGCTTGAACAGGAACTCCGGGATGTAGAAGCTGTGGATCACGTCGTTCGAGTGCTGCACGAACTGGATCCGCTTGCCGGTCGGCAGGACGAGGAGCGGGATCGTGTCGCTCGTGCCCAGCGTCGAGATCGGCTGGCCGTTCTGCCCGTTGTGGCCCGGGTAGTCGAACTGCCAGTTCCACTGGAACGCGGTGACGTCGACGGTGAGGTCCGGGTTGGGGACGTGCTTCGTGACGTCGTTCTGCACGACCACCGTGAACCCGAACAGGACCGTGACGATGATCGCCGGGATGATCGTGAAGGCGACCTCGAGCGCGCCGTTGTACTGCGTCTGGCGCGGAACGGTGTCGTCGGGGCGCTTCCCCTTGCGGTGGAAGATCATCGCCCAGAACATCGCGCCCCACGTCACGGCGCCAACGCACAGCGCCGCGATGGCCGACCAGGTCCACAGCGTCCGCATGTGCTCGGCCTGCGGCGTGACGCCCTCGGGGAAGCCGAAGCGGATCACGTCGGAGACCGAGCACCCCGACAGCAGCGGCACCGCCAGCACGGCCGCGACGGCGAGCGCCGCGGGTTTCGCGCCAGGGCGCCATGACCTGCGGTGTGACCTCGGTTGTGCACCGCCCACTGCCTGCGCCCTCCTCGTGCGGCCCGGTCTTCGACCTGGCGTAGAGCCTAGCCGAGGAAGGTCGGGATCGGCGTGTCGGGTCGGCGGCCGGTGCGCTCGGCGCGTCGGCATACTGGGACGCCATGTGCGGACTGCTCGGCCTGGTGACCTCCGGCGCGGACGCGCCCATGCGGGCGGAGGCAGTCGGCGCCGCGCTGCACTGCTTCCGCCACCGCGGGCCGGACGAGAGCGGGACCTGGCACGACGCGGACGTCGTGTTCGGCTTCAACCGGCTCTCGATCATCGACGTCGACCGGTCCCACCAGCCGCTCCACTACGCCGACGGCCGGTACACGATCATCTTCAACGGCGAGGTCTACAACTACCTGGAGCTGCGCGAGGAGCTCGCCCGCACCTGCGGCGCCACCTTCGCGACCGAGGGCGACACCGAGGCGGTCGTCGCGGCGTACCACCACTGGGGCCCCGCTGTCGTCTCCCGGCTGCGCGGCATGTTCGCCTTCCTCATCTGGGACGCGCAGGAGCGCGTGCTGTTCGCCGCGCGCGACCCGTTCGGCATCAAGCCGCTGTTCGTCGCGTCCGGGCCGGCCGGGATCGCGTTCGCCAGCGAGAAGAAGGCGCTGCTCGAGCTCGCGCCCGCGCTCGGGCTGGGCGCCGTCGACCGCAACCTCGACACGGTCGCGCTGCAGCACTACCTGCTGCTGCAGTACGTGCCGGAGCCGGCCACGATGCACCGCGCGATCCGACGCATCGAGTCGGGGACGTACGTGACGGTCCGCCCGGGCGGCGAGCCCGACGAGGAACGCTACTTCCGGCCGATCCTGCACGCGGGCGGCGGCACCGGCGCCGCCGTGCACGACAAGATCGCCGACGCGCTCCGGGACTCGGTCGCCAAGCACATGCGCGCCGACGTCACGGTCGGCGCGTTCCTCTCCGGCGGCATCGACTCCACCGCCATCGCCGCGCTGGCCAAGCAGCACAACCCGGACCTGGTCACGTTCACGACGGGGTTCGACCGCGAGGGCTACTCCGAGGTCGACGTTGCCGCCGAGTCGGCCGCCGCGATCGGCGTGCGCCACGTCGTCCGCACGGTCAAGCCGGACGAGATGATGGACGCCCTGCCGCTGATCGTCTGGTATCTCGACGACCCCGTCGCCGACCCGGCGCTGGTGCCGCTGTGGTTCGTCGCGCGCGAGGCGCGCCAGCACGTCAAGGTCGTCCTGTCGGGCGAGGGAGCGGACGAGCTCTTCGGCGGCTACACGATCTACCACGAGCCCGTGTCGCTCGCGCCGTTCGAGAAGGTGCCCGGCGCGCTGCGCGGCCTGCTGGGGCACGCGTCGACCCGGCTGCCGGAGGGCCTGCGCGGCAAGGACCTGCTGCGTCGCGGGGCGCTGCGGCTGGAGCAGCGCTACTACGGCAACGCGCGGATCTTCCGCGACGGCGAGCTGGCCGGGGTCCTGCGCGGCCACGACCCGCGCCGCTCCCACACCGACATCACGGCGCGGTGGTACGCCGAGTCGACCGGCTGGGACCCGGTCGCCCGCATGCAGCACGTCGACCTCTACACGTGGCTGCGCGGCGACATCCTGGTCAAGGCCGACAAGATGACGATGGCCAACTCGCTGGAGCTGCGCGTCCCGTTCCTCGACCCGGCCGTGTTCGCCGTCGCGTCCGGTCTCCCGCGCGGGGAGAAGCTCGCCGGCGGCACGACGAAGTGGGCGTTGCGCCAGGCGCTGGCCCAGATCGTCCCGCCGCACGTCCTGCACCGCCGCAAGCTGGGTTTCCCGGTGCCGATCCGGCACTGGCTCCGCGACGAGATGTACTCCTGGGCGCGCGAGATCATCCGCGACAGCCAGGCGGACCACCTGGTCGACCTGGCCGCCGTGGCGCGGATGCTCGACGAGCACCGCACCGGTCCGGTCGACCACAGCCGGCGCATCTGGACGCTGCTGGTCTTCCTGCTCTGGCACGGCATCTTCGTCGAGCAGCGCATCCGGCCCGCGATTCCCGAGCCGGCCTACCCGGTGCGGCTCTGAGGGGTGGCACCCCGGCGGGCGGCCGCCGGGCGTGACCTCAGGCTCTCGACCAGCACCGTCCAGCGGTGCCGGCCCACGCACGCCACCGTCGCGTGCTCGATGGGACCGTCGGTGCTCTCCAGCACGTAGCGGTCGACGACCTCGGCGGGCGCGCCGCAGCTCGGGCACGCGACCAGATCCAGCTCCCCCATGACTCCCCCTTCTCCCGTGGTTGTCCACACAGGAGTCCGGGTGGGGACGGCGAGATACGGGTCCGGCGGGGAATGCGACTCGCCCCGCGGCCCGTCAGGCCGGCAGGACCGCCGCGATCTCCTTCGCCGCCGTCTCGCCGTACGCGTCGCGGAGGCGCGCGAGGGCGGTGTCCCGGTCCCACACCCATTCCTGGCCGCCGTGGGACTCGAGGACCTCGACGGCGATCAGGCAGCCGAGCTGCGCCGCCCGCTCGAAGGAGAGGCCGTCGCCGATCCCGGCCAGGAACCCGGCCCGGAACCCGTCCCCCACGCCGGTGGGGTCGACCTTGCTCGTCTCGGGGACCACGCCGACCGTCAGCTCGCCGATCTCCCGGCCGACCAGGCGCACGCCGTGCTCCCCGAGCGTCGTGATGCGGATGTCGACCGTCTCGGCGACCTGGGCGTCCGTCCAGCCGGTCTTCTGCCTGAGCAGGTCCCACTCGTAGTCGTTCGTCATGAGGTAGCGCGCGCCCTCGACGAACTGCCGGATGTCGGCGCCGTCCATGCGCGTGACCTGCTGGGAGATGTCCGCGGCGAACGGCACGCGGAAGTCGCGGCACTCCTTGGCCAGCTGGAGCATCCAGTCCGGGTCGGTGGCGCCGATGAGCACGAGGTCGGCGCGGTCGCGGAAGGGATGCAGCCGGATCTCGCGCGAGCGCGCCATCGCCCCGGTGTAGAACGAGCCGATCTGGCGCATGTCGTCGTCGGTCGTGCAGACGAACCGGGCGGTGTGCACGTCGTCGCAGACCAGCACGGTCGAGCAGTCGACGCCGTGCTCCTCCAGCCACGTCCGGTAGTCGCCGAAGTCACCGCCGACAGCGCCCACGAGCAGCGGTGACTGGCCCAGCACCCCGAGTCCGAAGGCGATGTTGGCTCCGGACCCGCCCTTGTGGATCGCCAGGTCGTCGACGAGGAAGCTCAGCGAGATCCGGTCGAGCTGCTCGGCCACGAGGGCGTCGGCGAACCTCCCCGGGAAGTGCATGAGGTGGTCGGTGGCGATCGATCCGCTGATGGCGACGGGCACGGCCGATCACCCTACCGGGCGATCGGCCGTGTCATCAGGAACGCAAGCCCAGCGGAAGGGCTCAGTGGAACGGAAAGGCTCAGTGGAACGGAAAGGCTCAGTGGAAGCTGTCACCGCAGGCGCAGGAGCCGCCGGCGTTCGGGTTGTCGATCGTGAAGCCCTGCTTCTCGATGGTGTCGACGAAGTCGATGACCGCGCCGTCGAGGTAGGGGGCGCTCATCCGGTCGACGCCGACGCGCAGGCCGTGGAAGTCGCGGTAGAGGTCCCCGTCCAGCGACCGGTCGTCGAAGAACAGCTGGTAGCGCAGGCCCGCGCAGCCACCCGGTTGCACCGCGATGCGCAGGTGCATGTCGTCGCGACCCTCCTGGTCCAGCAGGGAGCGTGCCTTGAGCGCTGCGGCGTCCGTGAGGCTGACGCCGTGCGTCTCGGTCTCGACAGCGGCGGTGTTCTCGACGGTCATAGCTCTCCCAACGGCGTGCGGGGTCGTACCCATTCCCCTTAACTGTAGTTCCCCCTCACTGTAGGCCGTCGCGGCTCCAGCGGGGGGCCACGCGCCGGGCCAGAGCCGTGAGCGTGCCCACGGGATCGGCCAGCGACGCGGCGGCTCCCCCCGCCTCGTCGGCCGCGGCGTAGGCGGCGTCGACCCCGACGGACGCGGCCTCGCGCCGACCGACGCTCACCTGACCGGCCAGCACGACGCAGGGCACCCCGCGCTCGGCGGCGCCGCGGGCCACCGCGGTGATCAGCTTGCCGCGCAGCGACTGCCAGTCGAAGCTCCCCTCGCCGGTGACGGCCAGGTCGGCGGCGTCCAGCGCGGCGTCGAGCCCGACCAGCTCCCGCACCAGCACGGCGCCCGACACGCGCTCGGCGCCCAGCGCGAGCAGCGCGGCTCCGAGGCCCCCGGCGGCGCCTGCGCCCGGCTCGTGCCGCATGTCGCGGCCGAGCGTGGCCAGCAGGTCCGCGAACCGGCCCAGCGCGGCGTCCAGCTCGGCGACGGCGGCGGCGTCCGCGCCCTTCTGCGGCCCGAACACCGCGGCCGCGCCGTGGCGGCCCAGCAGCGGGTTGTCGACGTCGACCGCCGCGACCAGGCGCACCCCCGCCGGCCACCCCCGCGAGTCGGGGCCTGGGCCAGGCCGAGTCGCGCTCTGCGCCAGGCCCGCACCAGCACCACCCCCTGCCGACCCCCGCGAGTCGGGGTCTGGGCCAGGCCGAGTCGCGCTCTGCGCCAGGCCCGCGGCCGCGCCCCCGGCCGCTTCCCCAGCCGCGTCCCCCGCCGTGTCCCCGGCCCGCGCGAAGCGGACGGCGGCGAGGAGCGCGGCCCCGCCGTCGCCGACGGGCCCTCCCGCCGCGTCCACGGCGGCGAGACCCAGCGCGGCGAGCATCCCGGCGCCACCGTCCGTCGTGCCCGAACCCCCGAGCCCGACGACGACCTCGGTGACGCCGCTGGCCAGCGCGTCGGTCAGCAGCTCGCCGACGCCACGGGTCGTGGCCGCCCTGGCGACGTCGGGGTCCCGGCGCGGCAGCAGGTGCAGCCCGCACGCGGCGGCGGACTCGACGTAGGCGGTGGCGCCGACCTGCAGCCAGCGGGCCGCGACGGGCTCGCCGAGCGGGCCGGTCACCGTCGTCTCGTGCCAGGTCCCGCCGACCGCGGCGTGCAGGACCTCGGTGAAGCCGGTGCCCCCGTCGGCGAGCGGGACGAGCGTCAGCGCGTCGGACGGCGCCGCCTGCCGCCATCCCGCCGCGATCGCCTCCGCAGCGTCCGTGGCGGTGAGGGTGCCGCCGAAGGAGTCCGGAGCGATGACCACACGCACGTCGGCGACGCTATCGCCGTAAGCTGTCACGGGTGAGGTTCCTGCGCAGATCCGACTCCGAGCCCGCGCCGGCGCAGGGGCCGACCGACGTCGTGCGCGTCGGCGGCAAGGGCCGGCCGACACCGAAGCGCCGCGACGCCGAGGCCCGCCGCCGCGGACCGGCCCCGCCCCCGCCAAAGACCCAGCGGGAGGCCTCTCGCCTGGCCAAGGCGAACCGGCCGAGCCGCGAGGAACGGCGGGTCGCCGCCGAGGAGCGGCGCCGCGGCATGGCCGCCGGCGACGACCGCTACCTGCTGCCACGCGACCGCGGGCCGGTCAAGGCCTACGTCCGCGACGTCGTCGACTCCCGGCCGCACCTCATGGGCCTGTTCCTGCCGGTGTTCGTCCTCGTGCTCGTGGCCACCGTCGCCCCGATCAAGGCGCTCCAGGCCTACCTGACGGTGTTCAGCATGCTCGTGCTCATCGTCATGCTGACCGAGGGCGTGCTGCTGGCGTTCAACGTCACGCGCAAGGCCCGGGCCAAGTTCCCGAACGAGAACATCAGCCTCCCCGGGATCGGCTGGTACGCCTTCGCGCGCGCCACGCAGCTCCGCCGGATGCGGGTGCCCAAGCCGCGGGTCGCCCGCGGCGCCAACCCCTGACCGTGCGCACGCTGGTGCTCGGCGGCACCCGGTCGGGCAAGTCCGCGCACGCCGAGGGCCTCCTCCCGGCCGAGCAGCCGGTGCGCTACCTGGCCACGGCCCGGCGCCGGCCCGGCGACGCCGAGTGGGAGGCGCGGCTGGCCGCCCACCGCGCCCGGCGGCCGGCCGCGTGGACGACCGTCGAGGAGCCCGACGTGCCCGCGCTCGTCCGCGCCGGGGGCGGCCCGCTGCTCGTCGACGACCTGGCCACCTGGCTCACGCACGTACTCGACGACGCCGGCGCCTGGGACGCCCCTGCCGACGTGTCCCCGCAGTTCGACGCGCTCGTGGGCGCGGTGGCAGCAGCGCCGGGGCCGGTCGTGCTCGTCTCGGCCGAGGTCGGCATGGGCGTCGTCCCGGCCACCCGCGCCGGCCGGCTGTTCCGGGACGAGCTGGGCGCGCTCAACGCGGCGCTCGCGGCGGTCTGCGACGAGGTCGTCCTGCTGGTGGCCGGGCTGTCGCTGCGGCTGAAGGGCGCCGGGGCAGGATGACCGGCGTGGATCTGTCCGCCGCCGAGCTGTCCGCCTGGGACGCGTCCGGCCCACCCGCTCCGGACGTCGAGGCGCGCCGCGAGGCCGTGGCCCGTGTCGACGGCCTCGGCCTGCCGCCAGGTGCCCTCGGCCGCCTCGCCGAGCTGGGCGTCTGGCTCGCCGCCACCCAGGCCCGCTGCCCACCCCGACCGCCCGACCGCGCCCGGGTTCTGGTGGTCGCGGGCGACCACGGCATCGCCGCCGCCGACGTGTCGGTGGGCCCGCCGACCGCGGCACAGGTCGCGGCCGTCCGGGCCGGCACGGCCCCGGTCGCCGTGCTCGCCGCCGCGGCGTCGGCGTCCGTGCGGATCGTCGACGCCGCCGTCGAGACCGGCCCCGACGGGCCGTCCGAGGACCGGTTCCACATCCGGGAGTCGAGCGGGCGCATCGACCGCGAGGACGCGCTCACGGCCGAGGAGGCCGGCCGGGCGCTGGAGGCCGGGCGCGCGCTCGCCGACGAGGAGATCGACTCGGGCACGGACCTGCTGGTGCCCGCGTCCCTCGGGCGGGGCGCGACGACGCCTGCCGCGACCCTCGTGGCGGCCCTCACCGGCGTCGAGCCGGTGGCCGTCGTCGGCCGCGGCAGCGGCATCGACGACAACGGCTGGATGCGCAAGGCCGTGGCCGTCCGCGACGCCCTGCGCCGGACCCGGTCGTTCCGGGCCGATCCTCTGGCGCTGCTGCGGGTGGCCGGTGGAGCCGACCTCGCCGTGCTGACGGGGGTGCTGGCCCAGTCCTCAGCGCGGCGGACCCCGGTCCTGCTCGACGGCCTCGCGGTCGGGGCGGCAGCCCTGCTGGCCGAGGAGCTCGCGCCGGGCGCACGGCAGTGGTGGCTGATGGCGCAGCGCTCGCCGGAGCCCGCGGTCGCCCCCGTCGCGGACCGGCTCGACCTGGACCCGCTGCTGGACCTGCACGTGCACCAGTCCGACGGCACGGGGGCCACGGCTGCCCTGCCGCTGCTGCACATGGCGGCCCGGCTGCTCGGCGAGGCCGCCCCGGCGTGAGGGGCCGCCCATGAGGGGTCTGGCGCTCGCCCTGTCCTGGCTCACGGTGCTGCCGGTCAGAACCGGCGCCCCCGACGCCCGGACGGCGGCGGCGGCGCTGCGCTGGGCCCCCATCGTGGGCGCGCTGGTCGGGGCCCTGACCGGGGCCGTGGCGGAGGGCGCCGTAGCGGTGGGCGTCCCCCCGCTGGTCTCCGGGCTGCTGGCCGTCGGGGCCGGCGCGCTGGCCACGCGCGGCATGCACGTGGACGGGCTCGCCGACACCGCCGACGGCCTGGGCTGCTACGGGCCGCCGGAGCGGGCACTGGCCGTCATGCGCGACGGCGGCGCGGGCCCGTTCGCGGTCGTGACGCTGCTGGTCGTCCTCGGGTCGCAGGCCGGCGCGCTCGCGACGCTGGCGGGCCCGCCGGGTGCGGCCGCCGCGGCGCTCTCGGCCGGCCCGGCCACGCACGCGGCCGGCATGACGTCGGTCCTCGCCGGTGCGGCCGCGTTCCTCGACGGCCACGCGGTCCTGGCCGCCTCGGCGCCGCTCGTGGCCGGCCCGATGGCGCTCGTGACCGGCCCGATGGCGCTCGTGGCCGGCCCGGCCGCGCTCGCCGGCGACTCGGCCACGCTGCCGCCCGGCGCGGCGACCGTCGCCGCGGCCGCTCTGGCCGGAGCGGCCGGGCGCGCGGCGTTCGCCTGGATCGCGCGCCGGGGCGTCCCGGCCGCCCGGCCCGCCGGCCTGGGCGCGACCGTGGCCGGATCCCAGCGCTGGTGGGTGGCGCCGGCCTGGTGGCTGGCGCTGGCCGCCGCGGGGTTCGGGCTGGCCGGGACCCGGGGGGTCGTCGCGGTAGCGCTCGGCGCCGTCCTGGTGGTCGGACTGTCCTGGCACACCGCCCGCCGCCTCGGCGGGATGAGCGGCGACGTGCTCGGCGCGGCCTGCGAGCTGGCCGCGACCGTAGCCCTCGTCGTGCTGGCGACCGCCTAGCAGCGTGCCGACGGACTCCGCACGGAGCGAAGGGCGCTCCTCAGCCGCGGTACAGCTGCCGCATCCAGCTGTGGGTGTCGGGGGCCGACCCGCGCTGGATGTCGGTGAGCAGCTTGCGCAGCTGCAGCGTCACCGGCCCGGGCTCGCCGCCGCCGATCACGGCCTCGCCGTCCGCGTGCTTCAGCCGGCCGATCGGCGTGATCACCGCGGCGGTGCCGCAGCCGAAGACCTCGGTGATCGAGCCGTCGGCGGCCCCGTCCAGCCATTCCCGGCCCGAGATGCGCCGCTCGGTGACCTGGCAGCCCAGCTCCTTGGCGAGCACGAGGACCGAGTCGCGGGTCACGCCGGCCAGGATGCTGCCGGTCAGCGCCGGCGTGACGACCTCGGTCTGGTCGCCGGAGCCGTAGACGAAGAACAGGTTGTTGGAGCCCATCTCGTCGATCCAGGTCCGCTCCTCGGCGTCGAGGTAGACGACCTGCGCGCAGCCGTGCTCGGCGCCCTGGGTCTGCGGCAGGAGCGAGGCGGCGTAGTTGCCACCGCACTTGGCGGTCCCGGTGCCCCCCAGCGCGGAGCGCGTGTACTCGGTGGACAGCCACACGTCGACGGGCTTGACGCCGCCGGCGAAGTACGGCCCCGCCGGCGAGGCGATCAGCGCGTAGAGGTACTCCGCCGACGGTCGGACCCCCAGCCCCACCTCGGTGGCCAGCATGAACGGCCGCAGGTAGAGCGAGTCCTCGCCACCGGACGCGGGCACCCAGCGGTGGTCGACGGCGACCAGCTCCTCCAGCGAGGCGAGGAACAGCTCGTCCGGCAGCTCGGCCATGGCGAGCCGGGAAGCCGAACCGCGGAACCGGGCCGCGTTGGCCTCGGGCCGGAACGAGGCGATCGAACCGTCGCGCTGCCGGTACGCCTTGAGTCCCTCGAAGATCTCCTGCCCGTAGTGCAGCACCATCGTGGCGGGGTCGAACGACAGCGGCCCGTACGGCACCACGGCGGGGTCGTGCCAGCCAACGCCGGCGCGCCACCGGATCGTCACCATGTGGTCGGTGAAGTACCGGCCGAACCCGGGCTCGGCGAGGATCTCCGCCCGGCGCTCCTCTGACGCCGGTGCCGGGTTCGGGGTGCGGGTGAACTGCGGGCTCATGCCAGCAGACGGTACTAGGCGCGCCCGAAGATCGGACGTCCTATCGCACGTGGGACGGCACGAACGGCGGCCGCGTCACGACGCACGGCAGCGCCCGCCCTCGCACGTCGACGGCGACCTCGTCGTCGAGGCGCACGCCGGCGGCGGTGTCGACGAGGGCCAGCGCGATCCCGGTCCGCAGCGTCGGGGAGAACGTCCCGGACGTGGTGACGCCGACACGCTCGCCGCCGACCAGCACGTCCATCCCGGGGCGCGGCACGCCGCGTCCGGTGGCCCGCAGGCCCCGCAGGCGCCGGGCCGGTCCCGCCGCCTTCTCGGCCAGCAGCGCGTCCCGACCCCAGAACGCGGGCTTGTCCCAGCCGACGGCCCAGCCGCTGCCGGCCTGGACCGGCGTGATGTCCGGGCCGAGGTCCTGCCCGTGCAGCGGGTAGCCCATCTCGGTGCGCAGGGTGTCGCGCGCTCCCAGCCCGCAGGGCGTCGCGCCGGCGGCGACCAGCCGGTCCCAGACGTCCCCCGCCCCGGCCCAGGGGACCAGCAGCTCGTACCCGTGCTCGCCGGTGTAGCCGGTGCGGCACACGCGCACCGGCCCGGCGTCGACGAACGCCATGTAGTCCAGCCCGGCCGCACCCGGGAAGGCGGGCCCGACCAGCTCCGCCGACCGCGGTCCCTGCACGGCGACCACCGCCAGCTCCCGGTGCCGGTCGGTGACGGAGACGCCGTCCGGCGCGGCCGCGCGCAGCAGCTGTGCGACCTGCGTGGCGTTCGCGGCGTTGGGCACCGCGAGCACGTCGTCCGGCCCGACCAGGTAGACGATCAGGTCGTCGACGACCCCGCCGTCCTCGGTGCAGCAGAGCGTGTACTGCGCCTGGCCGGGACCGATCCGGCCCAGGTCGGCGGTCAGGCAGCGGTCGACGAAGGCCGCGGCGCCCGGGCCGGTGATTGCGAGCTTGCCGAGGTGGCTGACGTCGAAGACGCCGACGGCCTCCCGGACCGCCGTGTGCTCGGCGACCGTCCCGGACGGGTAGGAGATCGGCATCGACCAGCCGCCGAACGGTCCGAGGGTGGCGCCCAGCGCGACGTGCCGGTCGTGCAGGGGGCCGGTGAGCAGATCGTCCACGGCGGGGCAGGCTACCCCCGATCCGGCGGGACCGGCGGGAAGCGGCGGGAAGCGGCGGACGACCGGGACGGACGGCGGCGGCCCGGACGGACGGCGGCGGCCCGGACGGGCGGAGGTCGGCCGGCGGCGGACGGCCGGCAGCACCGGGGCGATGATCGCCGACTCGGGAGGGTCGAGGCCGTGTTCGGCGCGCGATCCGCCATCCCGACGATCGTCGGATGTGACCGACACGTTGATCGCCGGCGCGGGAACTGCCGGGCCACACCGGGCACCCGATCTCCCATCCCGACGATCGCGGGTATCGCACCGCCATCGTGCGGTCGCACCGCCGTCGCCGGGGCCGCACCGGCGCCGGGACGGGGGTTCCGATCCGACGATGGCGGTGCGGCCCGACAGCGCCGGTGCCGCGGCCGCCCAGGCTCGCCGGCGGCCCGCCGGCCCGGCTCGGCACCGCCGGCGCGGGACGCCACAGCGATCAACGCCCCCGGCAACCCATCCCGACGACCAGCGGCAGCACCCCGCGCGATGATCACCAGCACGCGACATCCCGGGCCGGCCCCGCGTCCGATCCCGCCGCAGGCGGCACCCGAGCTGCCGGGCGGCTACCCCGACTCGCTGCGGGCCTTGATGCCCTCCGCCTCGAACCCGACGTAGCGGCCGACGAGCCCCCGCAGCGCCAGCCCCACCACCGTCCCGAGCGGCCCGGCCTGGTCGAGCTCCAACGTCAACGTCGCGCCGTCGCCGGTCGGGGTGACGTGGTGACCGCCGGTCGTGACCGACCCGGGCGCGCGCGTGACCCAGGTGAAGCTGCGGCCCTCGTCCAGCTCGGTGACCTCCCAGGTCGCGGCCGGCAGCCGCGGCTGGCGCACCACCGCCCGGCTCCCCACCCGCAGCGGCCCGGGGTCGAGCAGGCGGACCTCGTCGCAGGCCGGATGCCATTCGGGCCAGCCCTCGACGTCGGACACCACCTCCCACACCCTGGCCGGCGGGGCCGCGACCGTGACCGTGCGCTCGGTGTGCACCACGTCCGGCACCGTAGCGCCGGCGCGCGGCTACCGTGATCGCATGCGGCTCCCGGACGCCGTCCTGCTCGACATGGACGGCACCCTCGTCGACTCCGACGGCGCCGTCGAGCGGTCGTGGCACGCGTGGGGCCGCGAGTTCGGGGTGGCGGTCGAACCGGCCGCGCTGCACGGCCGCCCGTCCGAGGCGTCGGTGCGCGCCCTGCGCCCCGACCTCGACGGCGCCGCCGCCGCGGCGGCCGCCGCGCGCCAGCTCGAGCTCCAGTACGACGACCTGTCGGACGTCGCCGCGACTCCCGGCGCGCGCGAGCTGCTCGCCCTGCTCGACGGCAGGCTGCCGTGGGCCGTCGTGACCAGCGCCGACCGCCGGCTGGCCGCCGCCCGGCTCGGCGCTGCGGGCCTCGTGGCGCCGGTGCTGGTGACCGTCGAGGACGTCCGGCGCGGCAAGCCCGACCCCGAGGGCTACCTGGTCGCGGCGGGGCGGCTCGGCGTGGCGCCGCAGCGTTGCCTCGTCGTCGAGGACGCGCCGGCCGGCGTGGCGGCCGGGCGCGCCGCCGGCGCCGCCGTCGCGACGCTGCGCGGCCTGCCGGGCGACGTGCCGATCGCGGACCTGACCGAGCTGGCCGGCCTGCTCGCGCCGCTCCTCACCCGCGGTGCGGCAGCAGCGTGCACGCCGTCCAGCCCACCACCAGGACCGCCGCGGTGATCAGGACCTGGTCCAGCGGCAGGAGCAGCGCGAGCAGGAGGCACAGCACCAGCCCCAGCCCGGACGTCCAGCGCGGCCAGGTGCGGGCCCCCGGCTCGAGGCGCAGCGCCGACGCGTTGATCACCGCGTAGTAGACGAGCACGGAGCAGGCGGACACGGCGATCGCCGCCGCCGGCCCGGTCAGCACGGCCAGCAGCGCCGCGACCGCCCCGCCGGTGAGGTCCGCGAGCCACGGGGTCCCGCGGGTCCCGACCCGGGCCAGCCCGGCCGGCAGGTCGTGACCGCGGGCCATCGCCAGCGCCGTCCGGCTCAGCCCCACCAGCACGGACAGCAGCGCCGACCCGGCCGCCACCGCCGCGCCCACCCGGACCAGCACGCCCAGCCCCGGTGCGCCGCGCGTGTCGACCAGCGCGGCCAGCGGGGCGGCCTGGTCGGCGAGCTGGGCGGGTCCGATCCCGGCCAGCAACCCGAACGCGACCAGGAGGTAGACGGCCAGCGCGATGCCGAGCGCGAGGGCGATCGCGCGCCGGATCGTCCGGCGCGGGTCGCGGACCTCCTCCCCCAGCGTCGCGATCCGCGCGTAGCCGGCGAACGCGAAGAACACGAGCCCGGCGGCGGTCAGGACGCCGAGCGGGCCACCGCGGGTGAGCGGCGCCGCCGCGGGCGTGGCGGGGTCGGCCGAGCCGCCGGGCGCGGTCAGGCCGACGACGGCGACCAGCACGAGCACCGCGATCGTGCCGCCGACCAGCGCGTAGGCGCTCCGCGCCGTCCAGCGCACCCCGAAGACGTTCAGCGCGGTGGCCGCCACGATCGCCAGCAGGGCCGTGACCAGCGGCGCGGCCGGCAGGACGTACCCGCCGAACACCCCGGCCGCCGCGGCCGCCGACGCCGACTTGCCCGCGAGGAAGGCGACGCCGGCGAGCCGGCCCGCCGCCGGCCCCAGCCGCGCGGTGCCGTACAGGTAGCCGCCGCCGCTCTGCGGGTGGGCCACGGCGAGGTCGGCCGTCGACGCGGCGTTCAGCGCGGCGACGGCCGCGGCCAGCAGCACCGAGACGACCAGCCACGGGCCCGCCGCCGCGGCGGCCGGACCCCACACCGCGAAGACGCCGGTCCCGAGCATCGCGGCGAGCCCCAGCACGACAGCGTCGGCCGTGCCGAGCCGTCGTTCGAGTCCCGGGGACACCCCGACACCCAAGCATCCGGGCCTCGCCGCTCCGGCGTCCCGCAGGTGTCATTAGCATCTCGAACCGGTCTCGTCCCCCTCCGACCCGAAAGGCGGCTGCCGTGCCCACCGCGCTGTCCCTCACGTCGTCGTCCCTGGCCACCGCCGAGGCGGACGCCGTGATCGTCGGACTGCAACCGGCCGGGGACGACGTCGGCGGCGACGGTGCGGGCACCCCGCGGCTCGCCGACGGCGCCGGCGAGGTCGACGAGGCCTTCGGCGGCGAGCTCGCCGCGCTCCTCGCGACGGCGGGCGCCACGGGCAAGGCCGAGGAGGTCGTCCGGATCCCGAGCCGCGGCACGGTCGCGGCGCCGCTGGTGGTCGGCGTCGGCCTGGGCAAGGCCGAGGTGACGGCCGAGGCCGTGCGGAGGGCGTCGGGCGCCGCGGCCCGGGCGCTGGCCGGCCGGGGCCGGGTCGTGTCCGCGCTGGGCCGGCTGGACCTGGCCGCGGCCGCCGAGGGCGCCCTGCTCGGCGCGTACGCGTTCACCGCGTACCGCACGAACGGCCAGGCCAAGGCGCCGGTCGCCGAGGTCGCGCTGGTGAGCGACGCGGCGGACGCCGACGCGGTGCTGGCCACCGCGACGGCGGTCGCCGAGGCCGTGGCGACGGCGCGCGACCTCGTCAACACCCCGCCCAACGACCTGTACCCGGAGACGTTCGCGGCCAGGGCGCGGGAGCTGGCCGAGGCGGCCGGGGTCGCCGTCGAGGTGCTCGACGACACCGAGCTCGCGACGGCCGGCTTCGGCGGCGTGCTCGGGGTCGGCCAGGGCAGCTCCCGCAAGCCCCGGCTGGTGCGCCTGACCTGGGACGGCGGCCCGAGCCCTCGGGCGAGGGTCGCGCTCGTCGGCAAGGGCATCACGTTCGACACGGGCGGCATCTCGATCAAGCCCGCCGCGAACATGGACCACATGACGTCCGACATGGGCGGTGCGGCCGCCGTCATCGCGACGACGGTGCTCGCCGCCAGGGTGGGCCTGCCCGTCGCGGTGACCGCGACGGTGCCGATGGCCGAGAACATGCCGTCGGCCACCGCGTACCGGCCCGGTGACGTGCTGCGCATGTACGGCGGCAAGACCGTCGAGGTGCTCAACACCGACGCGGAGGGCCGGCTGATCCTGGCCGACGCGATCGTGCGGGCCGGTGAGGACGGGCCGGACTACCTCGTCGAGACCTCGACGCTGACCGGCGCCCAGCAGGTCGCGCTCGGGCTGCGCACGGCGGGGATCATGGGCAGCGAGGCCTTCCGCGACCGCGTCGCCGCGCTGGCGCGCGCCACCGGCGAGGACGGCTGGGCCATGCCCCTGCCCGAGCACATCCGCGGCGAGCTGGACTCGCGGGTCGCCGACCTCGCCAACGTCACCGGCGCGCGCTGGGGCGGGATGCTCGTCGCGGGCACGTTCCTCAAGGAGTTCGTGCCGGCCGGGCTGTCGTGGGCGCACATCGACATCGCCGGCCCGAGCTTCCACACCGGCAGCCCGTACGGCTACACGGTCAAGGGCGGCACCGGGGTGCCGGTCCGGACGCTGTTCGCGGTGCTGCGCGACATCGCCGAGAACGGTAGCTAGCCCGGGCCGGCCCGCCTGCGCAGGATCCGCTGCCGGGCGTCGTGGTCGCGCATGCGCTGCGGGTACCCCACCAGCTGCACGTCGTAGACCGGGATCGCCAGCCGCCGGGCGATCCGGCGTGCGGCACTGCTGTCGGCGACCCGCCGCCGTGTCCACTCGCCGTCCTTCGCGACCAGCACCATCGTCGTCTCCGTGACGAGCGTGCTCGGTTCGACGAACGCCTCGACGCCCTCCCGGGCGGCCGTCCACCCACGCAGGTGCGCCTCCTCCTCGGTCACCCGCCGCAACCGGTCCCGCAGTCCCATCACCAGCCACCTCCGCCCCCTCAACGTGCAAGGCCGCCGCTGCGCTCCCGACCGCTGTGAGTGACAAGATGGGCGCGCGAGACGCTGAGAGAGGGAGTGGACGTGTCCGAGCACAACGCGGACCTGGTGATCCTGGGCGGCGGTTCCGGTGGTTACGCCTGCGCGCTGCGCGCGGCCGAGCTGGGGATGTCGGTCGTCCTCGTCGAACGCGACAAGCTCGGCGGCACCTGCCTGCACTACGGCTGCATCCCGACGAAGGCGCTGCTGCACGCCGCCGAAGTCGCGGACAGCGCCCGCGAGGGCGACCGGGTCGGGGTCAAGAGCTCCTTGGCCGGCATCGACATGGCCGGGGTGCACGCCTACAAGGACGGGGTGGTCGGCAAGCTGTTCAAGGGCCTGCAGGGCCTCGTCAAGTCGCGCAAGATCGAGCTGGTGGCCGGCGAGGGCCGGTTCGAGGCGCCGAACGCGGTGACCGTCGGCGGCGACCGCTACGTCGGCACGAACGTCGTGCTGGCGACCGGCAGCTACGCCCGCAGCCTGCCCGGGCTGGACATCGGCGGGCGGGTCATCACCAGCAACGAGGCCATCCGGCTGACCGACGTGCCCGACAAGCTCATCGTCCTCGGCGGCGGGGTGATCGGGGTCGAGCTGGCGAGCGTCTACAAGAGCTTCGGCTCCGACGTCACGGTCGTCGAGGCGCTGCCGCGGCTCGTGCCGGCCGAGGACGAGTTCAGCTCGAAGCTCCTTGAGCGGGCCTTCCGCCGTCGCAAGATCGCCTTCAAGACCGGGGTCAAGTTCACGGGCGCCAAGCAGTCCGACTCCTCGGTCCTGGTGTCACTGGAGTCGGGCGAGGAGCTGGAGGCGGACTACCTGCTCGTGGCCGTGGGGCGGGGACCCAACACCGCCAACGCCGGCTTCGAGGAGGCCGGCGTCCGGATGGACCGCGGCTTCGTGCTCACCGACGAACGGCTGCGCACCAACCTGCCCCACGTCTACGCGGTGGGCGACATCGTGCCGGGCCTGCAGCTCGCGCACCGCGGCTTCGCGCAGGGGATCTTCCTCGCCGAGGACATCGCCGGGCTCAACCCGCCGGTCATCGACGAGTCCGGCATCCCCCGCGTGACCTACTGCGAGCCGGAGGTCGCGTCGGTCGGGCTCACCGAGGCGCAGGCGCGGGAGCGCTACGGCGAGATCCAGACGCTCACCTACGACCTCGCGGGCAACGGCAAGAGCCAGATCCTGCAGACGCAGGGCGCGATCAAGCTGGTCAAGTCCGGGGCGCAGGGCACACCGGGCCCCGTCGTCGGGATCCACATGGTCGGGGCCAGGGTCGGTGAGCTCGTCGGCGAGGCGCAGCTCGTCTACAACTGGGACGCCCAGGCCGAGGACGTCGCCGCGCTGGTCCACGCCCACCCCACCCAGAACGAGGCGTTCGGCGAGGCCCACCTGGCGCTGGCCGGCAAGCCGCTGCACAGCCATTCCTGATCCTGGCCACTCCTGACCCCGAGACCCGGTTCGCGCGAAAGAGGAACGATGTCCTTCTCCGTCCAGATGCCCGCTCTCGGCGAGAGCGTCACCGAGGGCACCGTCACCCGCTGGCTCAAGCAGGAGGGCGACCGGGTCGAGGTCGACGAGCCCCTCCTCGAGGTGTCGACCGACAAGGTCGACACCGAGATCCCCTCGCCCGCCGCTGGCATCCTGCACAAGATCATCGCGGCCGAGGACGAGACGGTCGAGGTCGGCGGAGACCTGGCGCTCATCGGGGACGAGACGGAGAGCGCACAGGAGAGCCCGCCGCCCGCGCAGGAGGAGCCCGCCACCGAGCCGGAGCCCGAGCCCGCCCGCGCCGAGGCGCCGCCCCCGCAGGAGGAGCCGGCGCCTGCGGCGTCGGGGGCACCGTCGGGCGGGTCGGGTCACGCCGTGCGCATGCCGGAGCTGGGCGAGAGCGTGACGGAGGGCATCGTCACCCGCTGGCTGAAGGCCGTCGGCGACACCGTGGAGGTCGACGAGCCGCTGCTGGAGGTGTCCACCGACAAGGTCGACACGGAGATCCCCTCGCCGGTCGCCGGCACCCTGCTGGAGATCAAGGCGCCCGAGGACGCGACCGTCGAGGTGGGGGGCGACCTCGCGGTCATCGGCGACGCCGCCGCGGCGTCCCGGCCGGAGCCGGAGCCGGAGCCCGCGCCGGAGCCGGAGCGCGCGCCGCAGGCGGCAGCCGAGAAGCCGCAGGCGGCAGCGCCCGCGCGCGAGCCCGAGCCGGCTCGGGCGCCCGAGCCGCGGGCCGAGGCCGCGCCTGCGCCGCCGGCCGAGGAGGCCAGCGGCAACGGGCAGGCGCCGACGTCGGCCCCGTACGTGACGCCGCTGGTCCGCAAGCTGGCCGCCGAGCACGACGTCGACCTGACGACGATCACCGGCTCCGGGGTCGGCGGCCGCATCCGCAAGCAGGACGTGCTCGCCGCGGCCGAGGCCCGGCGCGAGCCGGAGCCCGAGCCGGAGCCCGAGCCCGAGGCGGCGCCGGCCGCGCCGGCCGCGGCGGCCCCGGCTCCGGCGGCCGCGCAGCGCACCCCCGCGGCCGTGGCCCAGCCCGCCGAGGGCGGACCGCGGCCGGGCACGACGGTGAAGCTGCCCCGGCTGCGGCAGGTCATCGCGCAGCGGATGAGCGAGTCGCTCGCCACGTCGGCCCAGCTGACGACCGTGCAGGAGGTCGACGTCACCCACATCGCGAAGCTGCGCGCGCGGGTGAAGAACGACTTCGAGCGCCGCGAGGGCATCAAGCTCACCTACCTGCCGTTCTTCGCCAAGGCGACGGTCGAGGCGCTGAAGGCGTTCCCGCAGGTCAACGCGTCGATCGACACGGAGTCGAAGGAGGTGACCTACCACGGCAACGTGCACCTCGCGATCGCCGTGGACACCCCCCGCGGCCTCCTCGTCCCAGTGATCAAGAACGCCGAGGACCTCAACCTCGCCGGCCTGGCCAAGAGGATCGCCGACGTCGCCGCGCGCACGCGGGACGCCAAGATCGGCCCGGACGAGCTGTCCGGCGGCACGTTCACGATCACCAACATCGGCAGCGCGGGTGCGCTGTTCGACACCCCGATCATCAACCAGCCCCAGGTCGGCATCCTCGGCACCGGCGCCATCGTCAAGGTGCCGCGCGTGGTGGCCGGCCCGGACGGCGACGACGTCATCGCCGTGCGGTCGGTCTGCTACCTGCCGCTGACCTACGACCACCGCCTCGTCGACGGCGCGGACGCCGGCCGGTTCGTCAGCGCGATCAAGGCCCGCCTGGAGGAGGGCGCGTTCGAGGCGGAGCTGGGTCTCTAGCGGTCCCTCCCACCCGCCGGGCGCCCGCGGTCACCCGCCATGTGGACACATACGGTCGTCGCGGGCGCGTCGTCAGCAGCCACCTGTGTCCACAAGTCGGCCAGGGTCGTGCCGATACGGCTCCACATGGCGGCCTGGGTCGCGCCGGGCGGCGGAGTCCGCGAGGATCATCGCCGTGCGCGTCGTCATCGCCGGCTCGTCCGGTCTGATCGGAACCGCTCTCGTCGCCCATCTGCGGGCGGCGGGACACGACGTCCTGCGGCTGGTCCGCCGGTCACCGGGGGCTCCGGACGAGCGCGGCTGGGACCCGCCGTCCGGCCGCATCGACGCCGGCACATTCGACGGCGTCGACGCGGTGGTGAACCTCGGCGGGGTGGGGATCGGCGACCGCCCCTGGACGGGCGCCCGCAAGCAGGCGATCCGCGACAGCCGGACCGTGCCGACGGAGGTGCTGGCCGCGGCCGTCGCCGACCACGGCGTGCCCGCGCTGCTGTCCGGGTCGGCCGTCGGCTACTACGGCGACGCGGGCGACCGCGAGGTCGACGAGACCGCCCCGTCCGGCCAGGGCTTCCTCGCCGAGGTCTGCCGCGAATGGGAGGCGGCCACCGCCAAGGCCCAGGAGGCGGGCGCCCGGGTCGTCCTGCTGCGGACCGGCCTGGTCCTGGCGCCCGCGGGGGGCCTGCTGGGGTTGCTGCGCCCGCTGTTCAAGGCGTTCCTCGGCGGGCGGCTGGGCCCGGGGACGCAGTACCAGCCCTGGGTCTCGCTCGACGACGAGGTGGGCGGCATCCGCTTCGCGGTCGAGCACGCCGACCTCTCCGGCCCGGTCAACCTGACCGGCCCGGTGCCGGTGACGAACGCCGAGCTGACCCGCACGCTGGCCACCGCGGTGCACCGGCCGACGTCGATCCCGGTGCCGGCGGTCGCGATCCGGACGGTGCTCGGGCAGATGGGCGAGGAGCTGCTGCTCTACGGGCAGCGCGCCGTGCCGGCGAAGCTCACGGCCGCCGGGTACCAGTTCCGGCACGTCACGCTGGCGGACGCGCTCGCGGCCGCGCTCGGGTCGTGACCGGCCACGAGGTCGTCGTCGTCGGCGCCGGCCTGGCCGGGCTGCGCGCGGCGCGGGTGCTGGTCGGGCACGGACTCGACGTCCTGGTGTTGGAGGCGGGTGACCGGCCGGGCGGCCGGGTCGCCAGCGACGTCGTCGACGGGCACGTGCTCGACCGGGGGTTCCAGGTGCTCAACACCTCCTACCCGGCCCTGCGGGCGGCGGCGGACCTCGACGCGCTGGACCTGCGGGCGTTCGTGCCCGGCGCCGCGGTCCGCGGCCCCGACGGGCGCCTGCACACGGTCGGCAATCCCCTGCGGCGGCCCGCGCTGGCGGGCCCGACCCTCGTCGACGGGCTCCTGCCGGTCCGCGACAAGGCCGCACTCGCCGCGTTCACCGGCCGCCTGCTGCTCACCCCGCCCACCCGGACGAAGCAACGCATCGACCGCACGGCCGCGCGCGACCTCGCCGCCGCCGGGCTGGGCGGCCCGGTGCTGGACCGGTTCCTGCGCCCGTTCCTGTCGGGCGTGCTCGGCGAGACCGAGCTGGCGACGTCCGCCGCCTACGTCCGGCTCGTGTGGCGGGGGTTCGCGCTGGGCACGCTCGCGGTCCCGGCCCGCGGCATGGGGGCGCTGCCGGAGCAGCTCGCGGCGGGCCTGCCGGTGCGGACGGGCACGCGCGTGCGCCGCGTGGCTCCTGGCGCGGGCGGGGTCGAGGTGCACGCCGGCGACGGCCGCCTCTCCGCCCGGGCCGTGATCGTCGCCACCGACCCGCGGTCGGCCTCCGACCTGCTCCCGAGCCTGCCGGTGCCCGCGATGCACACGCTGACCACCTACCACCACGCCGCGACGCCGCCGCCCGGCCACGGGCCGCTGCTGCACCTGGACGGCACCGGCGGCCCGATCGCCAACACGGTCGTCATGCCCGGGCGGGAGGTGGTGTCGTCGACGGTGGTGGGCCCGGCGCTGGACGAGGCCGTCGTGCGGCGCGAGCTCTCGCGCATCCACGGGGTGCCGACCGGGAACTGGGAGCTGCTGCGCGTCGACGAGATCACGGGCGCGCTGCCGGCGTTCCCGCCGGGGAGGTCGCTCCGCTCCCCCGTGGCGCTGGGGGACGGCCTGTTCGTCGCGGGCGACCACCGCGACACCCCGTCCCAGCAGGGAGCGCTGGTCAGCGGCCGGCGGGCGGCGGCGGCCGTCCTCGACCTGCTCGGCGTCCGGCCGGCGGGACCGGACGAACCGGCGTAGCGTCGGCGCCTCCGATCGTGGAGGTGAACCATGGGCAGGGACCGGTCGGGCCAGTCGACGGACCTGGCCTCGGGCATCGCGGTGGGGATCGCGCTGGGCGTGGCGATCGGCGTGTCGCTGGGCAACGTGGCGCTCGGCATCGGGATCGGCATCGCCATCGGGGTGGGCCTGGGGCCCGCGTTCGGCGCGCGGCGGGACCGGGGCTGAGCCGGCGCGCCTCGCGGCCGGCTCCCCGGACGACGACCACCTGAGCCTGGGCCGACCTCGTCGCTGACCTGAGGTCGAGGCGCTGTCACCGAACGGCACACCACCACCCATCGGGCGCCGCGGCAGGTGAGCCGCTGGCCCGGTGGGTCAGCGCAGCGCCGGGTGCAGCCGCAGGTCGAGGCCGGCCGGCGCGGCCGGCCGGGCGACGGCGTGCTGGCGGACGGGCAGCCGCCCGTCGAGCGCGTCGAGGACGGCGGCCTCCACGGCGTCGATCATGCTGTCGACGGGCACGGGCCGGTCGAGCTCGCGGGCCAGCGAGCTGACGCCGGCGTCGGCGATGCCGCAGGGGACGATCCGGTCGAAGGCGCGCAGGTCGGGGTCGCAGTTGAGCGCGAAGCCGTGCAGCGTGACGCCGCCCTGCACGCGGACGCCGATCGCGCCGAGCTTGCGCTCGGGCCCGGCGTCGCCGGCCGGCAGCCACACGCCGCTGCGCCCGTCGACCCGGCCGGCCGCCGTCAGCCCGGCGTCGTGGACGACCTGGATCAGGGCCTCCTCCAGGCGCCGGACGAAGTCGACGACGTCCAGGGGCTCGGCCAGCCCGACGATCGGATAGCCGACGATCTGGCCGGGGCCGTGCCAGGTGATGCGCCCGCCCCGGTCGACGTCGACGACGGGCGTGCCGTCGGTCGGGCGGTCCTCCGGTTGGGTGCGCTTGCCCGCGGTGTAGACCGACGGGTGCTCCAGCAGCATGAGGACGTCGGGGCCGGAACCGGCCCGGCGGGCGTCGGCGTGCGCGCGTTGGGCGTCCCACGCCGCCCGGTACTCGACGGTGCCCGCGCGATCGACGCGGACGGGATCGGCGCTCGCCCGGCAGGAGGTCACGGGCTCACGCTACGCCCTGGACCTGGGCTGCGGTCCACGTCCGACCGGGGCGCGGTCCACGTCCGACCGGGGCGCGGTCCACGTCGCGCTGTCAGCAAGGCCACCTTCAGGACGTGTGACGTCCTGAAGGTGGCCTTGCTGACGTTCGCCTCGCCCTCCGCGGGGCGGCGGTACGCTCTGCGAGGTGCCCTGAGCCGACCCCGCGTCGTCCTCAGCCGCGCAGCTGCGGCAGCACCTCGGCGGCGACGAGCTCGACCTGGTCGAGGTCGGCGAGGTCCATCAGCTGCAGGAAGACCCGGCCGACGCCGGCCCGCTCGCGCCAGCGGCCCAGCCGGTCGACGACCTCGGCGACCGTGCCGCCGAGCCCGTTCTCCCGCAGGTCGGCTGCGTCCCGGCCGATCGTCAGCGCGCGCTTCGCCACCTCGGCGTCGTCCCGCCCGACCGCGATCGTCTGGGCGACCGAGCGCGGCAGGGGGTCGCGACCGGCGGCCGCGCAGGCGGCGTCGACCCGTTCGAACTGGGCCGCCGCCGCGTCGATGCCGGCGAAGGGCACGTTGAACTCGTCGGCGAACCGCGCGGCCAGCTCGGGCGTCCGGCGCGCGCCGAGGCCACCCATGATGACCGGCGGACGGGGTTGCTGCACCGGCTTGGGCAGCGCGGGCGAGTCCGTCACCGTGTAGTGCGTGCCGGAGAAGCCGAACCGGTCGCCCGGCAGCGTCGCCCACAGCCCGGTGATGATCTCCAACTGCTCGCCGAGCCGGTCGAACCGCTCCCCGAGCGGCGGGAACGGGACCCCGTACGCCGCGTGCTCCGCCTCGAACCACCCCGAGCCCAGCCCCAGCTCGACCCGGCCGCCGGACATCTGGTCGACCTGCGCCACAGCGACGGCGAGCGGGCCGGGCAGCCGGAACGTCGCCGACGTCACGAGCGTCCCCAGCCGGATCCGCGACGTCTCGCGGGCCAGGCCGCCCAGCGTCACCCAGGAGTCGGTCGGGCCGGGCTCGCCGGACACGCCGCCCATGGCGAGGAAGTGGTCCGACCGGAAGAACGCGCCGTAGCCCGCGTCCTCGGCCGCGCGCGCCACGCGCAGCAGATCGTCGTAGGCCGCCCCCTGCTGGGGCTCGGTGAAGATCGCAAAGTCCACGGGGCGGGACCCTACGCGGGGCGTACCGTGTGTGGGCGTGAGCGAGCTTGCGAGCGAACCGTCCGCGCCGGCTGTCGCGCCGGAGGGCCGGCGGCTGCTGCGCCTGGAGGTCCGCAACGCCGAGACGCCGATCGAGCGCAAGCCGCCGTGGATCCGGACGCGGGTGCGCACGGGCCCGCAGTACACCGAGCTGAAGGGGCTGGTGCGGTCCGGCGGGCTGCACACGGTCTGCGAGGAGGCCGGCTGTCCCAACATCTACGAGTGCTGGGAGGACCGGGAGGCGACGTTCCTCATCGGCGGCGAGCAGTGCACCCGGCGCTGCGACTTCTGCCAGATCGACACCGGCAAGCCGGCCGAACTCGACCGTGACGAGCCGCGGCGGGTCGCCGAGTCCGTCCGGGAGATGGGCCTGCGCTACTCCACGGTGACCGGCGTCGCCCGCGACGACCTGGCCGACGGCGGCGCCTGGCTGTACGCCGAGACCGTCCGGCAGATCCACGCCCTCAACCCCGAGACGGGCGTCGAGCTGCTGATCCCCGACTTCAACGCCCGCGACGAGCAGCTCGCCGCCGTGTTCGACGCGGCGCCGGAGGTGCTTGCGCACAACCTCGAGACGGTGCCGCGGATCTTCAAGCGGATCCGGCCCGGGTTCCGGTACGACCGGTCGCTCTCGGTGCTCACCGCCGCGCGGGCCGCGGGCCTCGTCACCAAGTCCAACCTGATCCTCGGCATGGGCGAGACCCCGGACGAGGTCACCGCCGCGCTGCGCGACCTGCACGCCGCGGGCTGCGAGGTCGTCACGATCACCCAGTACCTGCGCCCGTCCGCGCGGCACCACCCCGTCGAGCGCTGGGTCAAGCCAGAGGAGTTCGTCGAACACGCGGCGGCCGCCGAGGAGATCGGCTTCGCCGGGGTCATGGCCGGGCCGCTCGTGCGCAGCTCGTACCGGGCGGGCCGGCTGTACGCCCAGACGAAGCGGCACCGCGGCGAGCCGCTGCCCGCGTCGCTGGCCCATCTGGCCGACGAGGGCACGGCCGCCCAGGAGGCCAGCGCGCTACTGGCGCGCTGACGGCGGACCGCCGGGCGACTCCGGCCGCGCCTGGTCGACGCGGGCCGCGCCCCTGGCCGTATCCTGGGCGAATGGCCGGCAAGCCCGACAAAGAGGCGCAGAAAGCGGCGCGCCAGGAGAAGCGCGCGGCGTCGAAGCAGCGCCGTAAGCAGATCTGGCAGGCGTTCCAGCAGCAACGGCGCGAGGACAAGCTGCTCCTGCCGCTGATGATCGGCTCACTGGTCGGCGCGGCCCTCATCGCGTTCCTGGCCGGCCTGCCGTTCGGCCAGCAGTGGATCGTGCTGCCGCTGGGCGTCGCCGTCGGCGCCCTCATCGCCATCACGATCTTCGGCCGGCGGGTGCAGAACAACGTGTACGCCAAGGCGGACGGCCAGCCGGGCGCCGCGGGCTGGGCGCTGGAGAACATGCGCGGGTCGTGGCGGGTCACGCCGGGCGTCGCCGGGACCACGCACCTCGACGCCGTCCACCGGGTCATCGGCCGCCCCGGGATCATCCTCGTCGGCGAGGGCGCGCCGCACCGGGTCAAGGGCCTGCTGGGCCAGGAGAAGAAGCGCATCGCCCGGGTCGTCGGGTCCACTCCGATCTACGACCTGACGGTCGGCAACGAGGAGGGCCAGGTGCCGCTCAAGGCCCTGCAGCGCCACCTCACCAAACTGCCGCGCAACATCACCACCGCCCAGATGGACGACATGGAGAAGCGCCTCTCGGCCCTCGGGACGCGGGCGGCGGCGCTGCCGAAGGGCCCGCTGCCGGCCGGCACGAAGATGCGCAGCGTCCAGCGGACGGTCCGCCGGCGCTGAGCGGAGCGTGCGGAGCGTGCGGAGCGAACATCGGGGCTGAGCGGAGCGTGCGGAGCGAACATCGGGGCTGAGCGGAGCGTGCCAACGGGCTGCTCGCGCGTCCTCGGGCCGCTCGCGCGCTGTCGACGCCGCGCGAACAGCCCTTGAGCCCGCGAACAACCCCACGCCGCGCGAACAACCCCACGCCGCGCACCCCCCGGACCGCTCGCGCGTCCCCCGGTCGCTCGCACGCCCCCGGGCCGCTCACGCGCTGTCGACGCCGCGCGAACAGCCCCCTCAGCCCGCGAACAACCCCACGCCGCGCGAACAACCTGACGCCGCGCACGCCCCCGGGCCGCTCGCACGCCCCCGGGCCGCTCAGGCGCTGTCGACGCCGCGCGAACAGCCCCACGGTGCCCGAACAGCCCGAAGCCGCGCGAACAACCCCACGCCGCGCACGCCCCCCGGCCGCTCGCGCGTCCCCGGGCCGCTCGCGCGCTGTCGACGCCGCGCGAACAGCCCCTCAGCGCGCGAACAACCCCATGCCGCGCACCCCCCGGGCCGCTCGCACGCCCCCGGGCCGCTCACGCGCTGTCGACGCCGCGCGAACAGCCCCACGGTGCCCGAACAGCCCGAAGCCGCGCGAACAACCCCACGCCGCGCACCCCCGGGCCGCTCGCATGTCCCCGGCCGCTCGCACGCCCCCGGGCCGCTCGCGCGCTGTCGACGCCGCGCGAACAGCCCCCACGCCGCGCGAACAGCCCCACGCCGCGCGAACAAACCCCACGCCGCGCGAACAAACCCCACGCCGCGCGAACAGCCCCACGCCGCGCACGCCCCCGGGCCGCTCGCACGCCCCCGGGCCGGTCACGCGCTGTCGACGCCGTGCGAACAGCCCCACGGTGCCCGAACAGCCCGAAGCCGCGCGAACAACCCCACGCCGCGCACCCCCTCGGCCGCTCGCGCGTCCCCGGGCCGCTCGCGCGCTGTCGACGCCGCGCGGACAACCCCACGCCGCGCGAACAGCCCCGCGGCGCGCGAGCCGGCCGCGTACTTGCGGTGCGACAGTGCTTCCCCCGTCAGGCCCGCGTGCGCACGACGACCGTCCGCGTCGCTCGGTCGTGCCATCCCCGGCCGTCCCGGTCGCGCACCAGCGGCGGGACGACGACCGCGATCAGCAGCGTCCGCAGCACGGCACGGGGCACCCCGACCACGGCCGAGCCGCCCAGTGACGCCACCCGGATGCCCAGCGCCGTCATCCCGGCGCTCGCGCCGAACACGGCCACCGGCACCGCCGTGAGCAGGAACCAGATCCCGAGGACCACCCAGCCGAAGTCGGGATCGACGGCCGGGTCCGGGCTGGCGAACAGCATCGCGATGAGGTAGCCGGCGAGCCAGTCGACCGTGAGCGCGGCGAGCCTGCGGCCGAAACCGGCAACCGCCCCCACACCGGACGCGGGCAGGCCCAGGCGCTCACCCGGATGACCCCCTGCCGGCGGCCCGTCCGGAGTAGTCTCCGCTCCGGGCAGCCAGGAGTCGCGCCAACGGGCCATGGCGAACAGCGTAGATCGCGGTGCCCGGCGGTCGCCGACCTCCGCGCCCGTTAACCTCTGCGAAACAATCGAGTGACCACCGGGCAACAACGCCGCCATAGCGTCGCGCCGACACACGAGCCGATCGAAGGAGCCATCCAGGGTGTTCAACAACTCCGAAGAGGTCATCAAGTACATCTCTGACGAGAAGGTCGAGTACGTCGACATCCGGTTCTGCGACCTTCCCGGCGTGATGCAGCACCTCACCGTCCCGGCCGGCACCGCGGCCGACCTCCTCGACGAGGGCATCGCGTTCGACGGCTCGTCCGTCCGCGGCTTCCAGGCGATCAACGAGTCCGACATGGCGCTGTTCCCGGACCCCGCGACGGCCGTTCTCGACCCGTTCCGCAAGCACCGGACGCTCAACATCAACTTCTTCGTCCACGACCCCGTCACGGGCGAGCCATACAGCCGCGACCCGCGCAACATCGCGCGCAAGGCCGAGGAGTACCTGAAGTCGTCCGGCGTGGCCGACACGTGCTTCTTCGGCGCGGAGGCCGAGTTCTACATCTTCGACTCGGTGCGGTACGGCTCCGACCCGCACCAGACCTACCACCACATCGACTCCGTCGAGGGCTGGTGGAACACCGGGCGCGAGGAGGAGGGCGGCAACCTCGGCTACAAGGTGCCGTTCAAGGGCGGCTACTTCCCGGTCCCCCCGGTCGACCACTACGCCGACCTGCGCGACGACATGGTCACCAACATGATGACGGCGGGCTTCGAGGTCGAGCGCGGCCACCACGAGGTCGGCACGGCCGGCCAGGCCGAGATCAACTACAAGTTCAACACGCTGCTGCACGCGGCCGACGACATCATGCTGTTCAAGTACATCGTCAAGAACACGGCGTGGGCGGCGGGCAAGACCGCCACCTTCATGCCCAAGCCGCTCTTCGGGGACAACGGCTCGGGCATGCACGCCCACCAGTCGCTGTGGAAGGACGGCCAGCCGCTCTTCCACGACGAGGCGGGGTACGGCGGCCTGTCCGACCTGGCGCGCTACTACATCGGCGGCCTGCTGCACCACGCGCCGAGCCTGCTCGCCTTCACCAACCCGACGGTGAACTCCTACCACCGCCTGGTCCCCGGCTTCGAGGCGCCGGTCAACCTGGTGTACTCGGCGCGCAACCGCTCGGCCTGCATCCGCATCCCGCTGTCGGGCAACAACCCGAAGGCCAAGCGCCTGGAGTTCCGCTGCCCCGACTCCTCGGGGAACCCGTACCTGGCGTTCTCGGCGATGATGATGGCCGGCATGGACGGCATCAAGAACAAGATCGAGCCGCCGGCCCCGGTCGACAAGGACCTCTACGAGCTGCCGCCCGAGGAGGCGAAGGACATCGCGCAGGTGCCCTCCAGCCTGCCCGCGGTGATCGACCGGCTCGAGGGCGACCACGAGTACCTGCTCGAGGGTGGCGTCTTCACGCCGGACCTCATCGAGACGTGGATCGACCTCAAGCGCACCAACGAGATCGACCCGCTGCGCCTGCGCCCGCACCCGTACGAGTTCGCGCTGTACTACGACGTCTGACGTCCCGGGGCCACCGGCACCGCCCGCGCGGCGGTGCCGGTGGCCTGCGCCGTCCGGAACGAGCGAGGACCGGGCCGCAGCGGCGCGATGCCCGCCGGCCGGCATCGCGGGTCCGCGGCGCCCTCGACACCTTGCCCGCCGTGATTCTCGCCTGGCGAGGGTTCCTCGTCACCGCCGGAGCGAGCCGGTGACGCCCGTTCGCCGCCGCTCAGCGCTCGTGTTCGTCCGGCTCGGCGTCGCGGAGCTGGTCCCACGCGTCGGCGACGTCGACGTCGTCCCGGATCACGGCATCCGGCTCCGGCTCGTCACCGGTCGACCGGTGCTGCTCCAGCACGTCCGTCTCGTCCGCCTCGCCGACGCCCGGCTCACCGGGATCGGTCATCGCTCCTCCTTCTCGCTCTCGGGGAACGCGAGGCTACCCCGCCCGGTCACCGCCCGGCGAAGGTCACCAGGTCGAGATCCAGCGGCATCTGGTCGGTGTGCCGCCCATCGTTCGGCAGCGCCACGACCGGCAGCGGCCGGGTGGTGTTCTCCAGCTCGTCGAAGGCCGCCGTCGAGGTGATGCGGCCGGCCGTGGTGAAGGAGTCGATCACGTAGGGCACCCCTTCCGACGTCAGCGGCGAGGGTCCGTCCATCACGTGGAAGTGCAGGTGCGGCGCCGACGTGTTGCCGGAGTTGCCGACCAGGCCGATGAGCTGGCCCCTGGCGATCCGCTGGCCCTCGTGGACGGCGATGCTGCCGGCCCTCATGTGCGCGTAGAGCGTGTAGAGGCCGCCGCCGATGTCGACGACGATGCTGTTGCCGTCGGCCTCGACCGGCGCCGTCGACGCGGGCAGCTCGCCGGGCTTCTGGTCGGGCAGGCCGTCGATCACGTGCACGACGACGCCGGCCGCAGCCGCGACGACCCGCTTGCCGTAGATCGTGTACGCCGCCGGGTCGGCGGGGTTGCCCCGGGTCACCGTGCGGTGCGCGGCGTCGAGCTGCTCCCAGTCGACGGCGAACCGCTGGGCCAGCCACAGGCCGTTGCCGATCGCGAGGAGCGCGCGGCGGTGGCGGGGCGAGTCGCAGCACGAGTCCGCCGCGACGTAGCCGCTCCCGGGCTCGAGCGGCGGGCCCAGGACGGGCGCGGTGAGCCGGGACACCGGTACCGCGACCGGGTCGGACGTCGCGGTCGCCCCGCCGGGAAGCCCCGCGAAGGTGACGCGGTTGAGCAGCTGCTGGGGCACGTCGCCGCGGCGTGCGAACTCCAGCGTCACGTAGAGCGTGGCGGCCTGCGACCCGCCCAGCTCCGTCACCCCGCCCCGCTTGCCGGCCAGTGCCACGTTCGCGGCGACGGCCGCCCTGTCGAGCCGCTGCAGCACCCGGCCGGACGGCGTGAGCACCTCGGCCGACGTCGGGGTGAGGGTGAACGGGGTGGCGTTCTCCAGCCCGAGCTCGTAGGTCACGACGACCTTGCCGGTCGACCCGGCGAACGGCACGGCGGGCTCGCGCGCGGTGACGAGCAGCGGGCTCAGGTCCGCCACGGCCGCCGTGCGGGGCCGCCCGTCCACAGGGCTGACCGGCGGAGGTCCTCCGCTACCGGCCGCGGCCTCACCCGGTCCCGCCAACAGCAGCGACGCGGCCATCAGCACCGTCGTCACCACCACGCCGCCGCGTCCCCGCATGGCCCACCCGCCTCCGCTCCGACCCCGCCTGGATCATCATCGCAACGGGCCGGGCGGAATCCGGGCCATCGTGACGAGGGTGTCGCGGCATTTCGGGGGCCGTCCGGTGTGGACGAACGCCCGCACCGGACGGAACGGGCGCCGGTCAGCCCTGCGCGTCCGCCGGGACGCAGTAGTAGTCGCGGAAGGGCGGCTGCACCTGGCCGAGGAGGCGGCAGTGCCCGGCGATCCACGTCATGCGCGGATCCGTGGAGGGGAACGCCAGCACGAGGTGGAAGGCGCCGGCCGCGATGTCAGCGCGGATGCGGTCGAGGGACGGCTCGGGTCCGGTGCCGGTGAACCCGCCGATCGGCAGCACCTCCTCGCCGCTGGGGTAGGCGAACACCGAGGCGACGGCCGCCGACTGGACCGCGAGCAGGTCCGGCGCGCCGGCGCGGGCCCGTTCCAGGCCGGGCAGCGTCCGGGCGACGGCGGTCGGCGTCGCGATGAACAGCTCGTCCACCCCGACCGCGGCGGCCCGCGGCTCGAACGGGGTGTCGAGCGCGCCCTGCCCGCGCAGGACGAGCAGCCCCGACGCGACCGCCGGCGTGACGAGGACGGCGGCCAGGCCGGCCACGAGCCCCCCGGTGAGCAGGCGCCGCCGCACCGCGGACACCGCGAGCAGCACGACCGCGACCACCCCGACCGCGACGGCGACGGGCACCAGCCAGCCCGGGGCGGGAGCGCCCACCAGCAGCGCCACGGCGTACGCCACCGAGCCCGCGACGACGACCGGCGCGACGACCCGCGGCACGACCGCGTCCCGGTGGGTCCGCGCGTCGGCGACGCCCGTCCCGAGCACCGCTGCGACGGCCGGCGCGAGCGCCGCCGTGTAGTACGCGTTGACCTGCGTCGCGACCGAGAACGCGACGGCGAGGACGACCAGCCACGTCCCCCACAGCACGTACGCGGCCCGCAGCGGGTCGGTCCGGGAGCGACGCCGGGCCGCGGCCACGCCGACGACGACCACGACCAGCGCGGCCGGCAGCAGCCAGCCCGCGTCGCGGCCCAGCGCGCCGACCAGGAGCCGGTCCCAGCCGGGCGGCGCCCCGGTCACCGGCAGCGCCAGCCCTTGCCCGGCCAGCACCTGCAGGGGCGTCGCCTCCCCCACGCGGCCCAGCCCGTTGTAGACGAAGACCTGCTCGAACGGCGAGTCGCCGGTGCTCCCGTCGACCCATGGCCGGGACCCGGCCGGGACCAGGCTCACCGCGGTCATCCACGCCACCGACACCGCGCCGGCCACGACGCCGCCGACGAGCACCTGCCGGGTCCGCCGCCACCCGCCGTCCGGCCCGGCGACCAGGTAGGCCAGCCCGAGCGCCGGCAGCACCAGCCAGGCCTCGACCATCTTGGCCTGGAACGCCAGCCCGACCCACACCCCGGCCAGCACCAGCCGGCCCTGCCCGCCGCCGGCGACCACCGCGCCGACCACGGCGTCCGCGGCGAGCACCAGCAGCAGGATCATCAGCGAGTCGGAGATGTTGCCCCGGTCCAGCGCCACGACCGCGGGGCTGACCGCCAGCACCAGCGCGGCGACCAGGCCGGCCGCCCGGCCCGCCAGCCGGCGCACGGCCCGGTGGAGCACCAGGACCGTGAGGACGCCCTCGACCGCCTGCGGGAGGACGAGCGTCCAGGTGTGGACCCCGAACGCCCGCGCGAGCAGGGCCTGGACCCAGAAGGCGCCCGGCAGCTTGTCCAGCGTCACGGTGGCGGCCGGGTCGAACGCGCCAAAGGCGAACGCCCGCCAGCTCGTCGCCATGCTGCGCACCGCCGCCGCGTAGTAGGGCTCCAGCGGGTCCCGGACGAGCGCCCAGCCGTACGCGACGGCGGCGAGCAGCGCGATCACGCCCAGCGTCAGGTTCGCGGTCAGCCGTCGCGACATCGCTTCCCTCCCGGCAGAAATCTGATGCGGATCAGTTTTAGTGGGAGCGACGGTACTGTCCACGCGTTTTCGCCGTCCGCCGGAGGGAGCCTCGATGGCCGCCACCCCGCCGCGCCGGCCGCGACAGGCCCGCGCCCGCGCGACGCGGCAGCGGGTGTACGAGGCGGCGATGGCGGAGTTCGCGCGGGCGGGGGTGGAGCAGGCCAGGGTCGAGGACATCGTGGCCGCGGCCGGCGTCAGCTGGGGGACGTTCTTCCACTGGTTCCCGCGCAAGCAGGACGTGCTGCTGGAGGCGGGCGCCGAGATCTGCATCGCGTTCGCGCGGTCGATCGACGAGTCCGTCGCCTCCGGAGCGGGGGTACGGGAGGGCGCGGCCGCGGCGTTCGGCACCTGGCTGCGCGCGGCGCCGGCCGACCGCGCGCTGCGGGCGGCGGTGCTGGCCGAGATCGCCGCCGAGCCGGGGGTGCTCACCGTCCACCTGGACGGCCGTGCGCCGACGCTCGTGCCGGCCATGGCCGCCCTCATGGCCGAGGGGCAGCGCCGCGGCGAGATCCGGTCCGACGAACCGCCGGAGGCGCTGGCGACGATCCTGGTGTACGGCGTGCTTGGCGCCGCCCGCCGGGCCCGCGCCGGGCCGCCGTTCCCGACCGGCACGCCCGTCTTCCGGCTGGCCCAGGACGTCATCCTCGCCGGGATGGCGCCCGGGGCTCAGCCCGTCGCGGTCCCGAAGAGCAGGCCGAGGCAGTAGGTCACGGCCGCGGCTCCGAGGCCGATCGCGAGCTGGCGCAGCGCCCGGCGCAGGGGCGGGCCGCCCGACAGCACGCCGACCGTCGCGCCGGTCAGCATCAGCGCGAGCCCGACCAGCACGACCGAGACCGCGAGCGCGGGCCCCTCCGGCAGCCCGAACAGGAACGGCAGCACCGGGACCGCCGCGCCGGTGGCGAAGAAGCAGAAGGACGAAAGTGCGGCGGCGAAGCCGGTCCCGACGATCTCGTGCCCCTCCCCCTGCCCGACGTCGGTGCCCGCGGTGACGCTCCCGACCGGGTCGTCGCTGCGCAGCGCCGCCTCCGCGCGCCTGCGGGCCTCGCCGGGAGCCATGCCCCGGGCCCGCAGGACCAGCGCGAGCTCGTTCGCGTCGACGTCGAGACGGCTCAGCACCGCGTTGGCGTCCCGCGTGTCGGGGGCCGACGCGGCCAGCAGCTCCCGCTGGGAGCGGACGGAGACGTACTCCCCCGCGCCCATCGACAGCGCGCCGGCCAGCAGCCCGGCCAGGCCGGTGAGCAGCACCGTCGCAGTGCCCGCTCCGCCGCCGATGACACCGAGGACCAGCGCGAGGTTCGACACGAGCCCATCGTTGGCCCCGAAGACCGCCGCCCTGAAGGTGCCGGACACGCGGGCCCGCCCCCGCGCCGCGAGCGCGCGCACGACCTCCTCGTGGACGCGCTCGTCGGCGGCCATGGCCGGGGTGGCGTCGGCGTCGGCCGGGTAGGGCGAGCGGGTCTCGGCGCGCTGGGCCAGCGCGAGCACGAAGACCGAGCCGAAGCGCCGGGCGAGGAACGCGAGCAGGCGCCAGCGGGCGGCGCCCCGCCGGAACCCGCCGACATCCGCGCCGAGCAGCCGCTCCCAGTGGGCGGCATGGCGCTCCTCGGCGACGGCCAGGCCGAGCAGGATCTCGCGTTCCTCACCCTGCCGGCGGCCGGCGAGGTCGCGGTACACCCGGGCTTCCTCCCGCTCGTCGGCCAGCCGGCGGCGCCACCTGCGCAGGGTGGAACGCGAAGGGGCCTGCGTCATGCGCTCATTCTCGCCGGAGCGCACAAACCCCTGACGAGCGCGCCCGTTGTGACGATGCGTGACGGCACCCTTCGGCCTACCCCGGGTAACACCCTTCCGCGCGGTGCCGTCGGGGGCGACCCCTACACTCCGCGCACGACTCGTCCGCACTGATCGGCCGAGGGGGGACATTGGGTGTGACCACACCGGAGGGGCACACGACGCGCCGCACCTTCGCTCCGCGCGACTGGAGCCTGCGCGTCAAGCTGGCCGTCGTGCTGCTCGTGCCCGGTCTGCTCGCCGCGGTGCTGGGCGGGCTGCGGATCGCGGGCCAGATCGGTGTCGTGGACGGCGCCGACCGGGTCAGCCGCTTCGTAGCCGCCCAGGGCTCGGTCGCGACGCTCATGGAGCGGCTGCAGAGCGAGCGCGTCGCGGCCGCCGCGTTCGCCGGCGCCCGGCCCGGCGGTGACGCCGCGGCGCTGCGGCAGGCCTCCGCGGCGACCGACGCCGCCGCCGAGGGCAGCGGCCCGGCCGTGGCCGCGGTGTACCGCGACGACGCGACGCTGGCCGACACCGACGGGCGCATGCGCCAGTCCCTTGCCGGGCTGCCGGACCTGCGCCGGCTCGTGCTGGCCCCGGCGCCGTCGACGGCCGGGACCACGCCGGCCGGCACGACGGCGACCCGCACGACGGGGTTGACGGCCACCGCGGCGACGGCCCGCTACACCGACCTCGTCGACGACGTCCTCCAGTTCCACGACTCGTTGCTGCGCGAGGTCGACGGGACGTCCGTCACCGGCCTCGCCGACGCGCTCACGGGGCTCGCCGCCGCGCGTGACGAGACGTCGCTGCAGCTGGCGCTCGTGACCGGGGCGCACGCCGGGCCCGGGCCGGCGCGGGCGGCCGCGGCGGCCGACGCCGCGGCCCTGCTCGGCCCGCTGACCGGGAGCGACGCCCGCCTCACCGCCGACCTGCAGCGCTTCCGGGCCGCGCTCGACCCCGGCCGGCGCACGTCGCTCGGCGCGCTCGTCGGCCCGCACGAGGCGACGCGGGCGAGCGCCGTCCAGCGGCTGCTCGCCGCGAGCGGCACCGCCCAGCCGCCGACGCTCGACACCGCCGATCTCGACACCGCCGCGACCACCGACCGCGCCTTCCTCGACGACATCGACGCGGCCAGCACCGCCGCCCGGTCGGACCTGACCGGCGCGGTGACGGCGCAACGGTCGGACGCGATGTCCCAGGTCATCGTGAACGTCGCGCTCCTCGTGCTCGCCATCGCGCTCGGGGCGCTCGTCGTCGGCCTGGTCGCGCGGGAGATGCTGCGGTCGCTGCGCACGTTGCGGAGCAGCGCGCTGGAGGTCGCGCACGAGCGGCTGCCGGAGGCCGTCGCCCGCATGCGGGAGGGCGGGGTGCCCGACGTCGGCGTGACCCCGGTCCCGGTCAGCAGCCAGGAGGAGATCGGCGAGGTCGCGCGCGCGTTCGACGCCGTGCACCAGCAGGCCGTCCGGCTCGCCGCCGAGCAGGCCACGCTGCAGGCGACCGTCAACAGCATGTTCGTCAACCTCTCGCGGCGCAGCCAGACGCTGGTGGACCGCCAGCTGCAGCTGATCGAGGAGCTGGAGACCGGCGAGCAGGACGCCGACCAGCTCGCCAACCTGTTCCGGCTCGACCACCTCGCCACGCGCATGCGCCGCAACAGCGAGAACCTGCTCGTGCTGGCCGGGAACGACCTGGCCAAGCGCGCGCCCCACCGCGTGCCGCTGGTCGACGTGCTGCGCGCTGCGGTGTCGGAGACCGAGCAGTACGAGCGCATCACGCTGGAGGCGCCGCCGGACGTCGGGGTCGCCGGGCGGGCCGCGAACGACCTGCAGCACCTGATCGCCGAGCTGCTCGACAACGCCACCAGCTTCTCCTCGCCCGGCACCGCCGTGGTCCTGAGCACCACGTCGGACTCGGCGGGCGCGCTGGTCGTCGAGATCGTCGACCACGGCGTCGGCATGCCGGCCGCCGAGCTGGCCGCGGCCAACGCGCTGCTCGGCCAGCACAGCGCCACGTCGGTCACGGCCTCGCGGCGGATTGGCCTGTTCGTCGTGGCCCGCCTGGCCGCCCGCCACGGCATCGCGGTCCGGCTCATCGGCGGGGCCCCGCCGACCGGCGGCGGCGAGCCGGGCCTGATCGCGCGGGTGACCGTGCCGCGCACGATGGTGATGACGGGACCGGGCCGGGCCCGCACGACCGGTGGGACCGGTGGCCCCGGGCGCGCCGCGGCCGCCGCGCTCGGGCGGTCGGCCCACGGCCGCGAGCGGGGTGCGCCCGGCCTCGCGCCGCCCGGATGGGCGAGCGGCCGGGACGACGCGGGCCGCGCCCGCCCCGGCCGTTACGCGGAAGCCGACGGGACCGGCCGGGAGGCGGCGGGCCGGTCCGGTACTGACCCCTCCGACGACCCGGCGAGCCCCACCCGGACCGGCGGGGACCGTGCCCGCGGCGGCTCGACCGGCGGCGACTCGACCGGCGGCGAGTCGACCGGCGGCGACTCGACCGGTGCCGACCGGACCGGCGGCGACCGTGCCGGCGGCGACCGTGCCGGGAGCGAGGTCACCCCGCACGGGGCTGCCGGCGACGCCACCGGTCACCGGACCGGTGGCGACCGGACCGCAGGCGACGCAGACGGACACCATGCGCGCCCGGGTGGCGGGATCTCCGACGAACCGGCAGGCGACCGGTGGCTCGTCGAGAGGCGCGGGCAGGCGCGGCCGGCCGGGGACGACCGGGCCGGCGCGGCACCGCCTCCCGCGGACCGGCCCGGGTCCGAGCGCGAACCCGGCCGGCGCGACCCGCACCGCCACGACCCGGGCCGCCGCCACGCGGTGCGGCGCGACCCGGTCGGCACGGACCCGACCGACCCGCCGGGCTTGCCGGGCAGGTCCGCACCGTCGCCCGCCCCCGTCCCGGTGGGGTCGCTCCCGCCGGGCCCGGACGGGCTCTCGCCGGGTGCCGCTGCGGCGCCGGCCGGGGTGGAGGAGTCGGGCTGGTTCCGCAGCTACCGCCAGGTCCCGGTCATCTGGTCGGCGGATCCGGAGACCGGCGAGAAGCCACCGGCGGTCGACCCCCGCACCGAGGCCGCGACGTTCTCGACGCCCGCAGACGCGGGCTGGCGGGCCGCCGCCGGTCTCGCGGCGCCGGTCGCGCGGGTCGACGAGGCCGGGTTGCCGCGGCGGGTGCCGGGCGCCCGGCTGGTCCCCGGGACACCGGAAGCGGTCGCGTTCGGCTCGGCCCCCGTCGTCCGGGACGCGGACGCGGTCCGCGCCCGGTTGCGCGACTACCAGCAGGGCATCCGGCAGGGACGCGACGGAGGGCCGGGCTGACCCGGGCGGGTAGCGTGGCCGGTCATGGGCCCAGTGCGCGCGTTCGTGCGTCGCTTCCTCGGGCGTCCGGGGTCCTCCGACCTGAAGCGCGCCCGCCGCGTCGCCGCGCTCGCGACGACCCCCGGCGAGCTCGACGCGCTGCGGGCGAGGGCGAAGTGGGGCGACGCCGAGCTGGCGGGGTTCCTCGCCCGCGCCCGGGATGCGGCCGAGGAGACGGTCGGCGAGCGGCCCTTCGACACGCAGATGCTGGCGGCGGCGGCCCTGCTGTGCGGTCACGTGGTCGAGCTCGCCACCGGCGAGGGCAAGACGCTGGCCGGGGCGATGGCCGCCGCGGGCTACGCCGCGCAGGGCAGGCGGGTCCACGTGGTGGCCGTCAACGACTACCTCGCGCGCCGCGACGCCGAGTGGATGGGCCCCCTCTACGCCGCGCTGGGCGTCACCGTTGGCTGGGTCGACCAGTGGCGGACCCCGGACGAGCGCCGCGCCGCCTACGGCTGCGACGTCTGCTACGCCCCGGTCAACGAGCTGGGCTTCGACGTCCTGCGCGACCGGATGGTCACCGCGGAGGACCAGCGGGTGCTGCGCGACCCCGACGTCGCGCTCGTCGACGAGGCGGACTCCGTGCTCGTCGACTCCGCCCGCGTGCCCCTCGTACTCGCCGGCGCCGCCGACTCGGGGGCCGTCGACCCGGCGATCGTCGCGGTCGTGCGCAGGCTGCGCCAGGGCGTCCACTGGGAGGCCGAGCCGGACGGGCGCACGGTGCACCTCACCGCGCTCGGGCTCGCGCGGGTGGAGCGCGCGCTCGGCGGCGTCGACCTCTACACCGAGGACCAGACGCACCGGCTGGCCCAGGTCAACGTCGCGCTGCACGCACAGGCCCTGCTGCACCGCGACGTCGACTACCTCGTCCGCGACGGCAAGGTCGAGCTGATCGACGACTCGCGCGGCCGGGTCGCGCACCTGCAGCGCTGGCCCGACGGCCTGCAGGCGGCGGTCGAGGCCAAGGAGGGGCTGGCGACCAGCCCGACGGGCGCGGTGCTGGACCGGATCGTCGTGCAGGCGCTGGTCGGCCGCTACCGGGACGTCTGCGGGATGAGCGGCACGGCCGTCGCGGTCGCCGAGGAGCTGCATGAGTTCTACTCGGTGACGGTCGGTGCGATCGCGCCGCACCTGCCGTGCGTGCGCGTCGACGAGCCCGACCGGATCTACCCGACCGTCGAGAAGAAGGAGGCGGCGATCGTGGCGCACGTCGCCGCGGTGCACGCCACCGGGCAGCCCGTCCTGCTCGGCACGCAGGACGTCGCGGAGTCGGAGCGGCTCGCCGCCGCCCTGCGCGCGACCGGCGTCGAGGTCGCGGTGCTCAACGCGCGCAACGACGCCGAGGAGGCCGCCATCGTCGCGAAGGCCGGGGAACGGGGCCGGGTCACGATCTCGACGCAGATGGCCGGGCGCGGCACCGACATCCGGCTTGGCGAGGGCGTGGTCGAGCTGGGCGGGCTGCACGTCGTCGGCGCCGGCCGGCACGACACCGGCCGCCTCGACGACCAGCTGCGCGGGCGCGCCGGGCGCCAGGGCGACCCCGGCTCGTCGGTCGTCATCGCCAGCGTCGCCGACGAGGTCGTCACCCGGAACGTGGACGAGGCGGTCGTCCCGCCGTCGTCCGGCTCCGACGGCCGGATCAGCGCGCCCGCGGCGGCGGAGCTGCTCGACCACGCCCAGCGCGTCAGCGAGGGCACGCTGCTGGAGGCGCGGCGCACGACCTGGCGCTACGGGACGGTCACCGGCACGCAGCGGGCGGCGGTGCTCAAGCACCGCGGCCTGGTGATGCACGGCGACCGGGCGGGGAGGCTGCTCGAGGAGCTGGTGCCGCGCCGGTGCGCCGAGATCCGCGACGCCCACGGCGCCGAGGTCCTCGGTGAGGCGACCCGCCAGGTCGCGCTCGCCCACCTCGACCGCGCGTGGGCTGAGCACCTGGCCGTCCTCGACGACGTCCGCGAGGGCATCCACCTGCGCGCCCTGGCCAGGGAGAACCCCCTGGACGCCTATCGCAAGATCGCCTACGAGGTATTCGACGACTTCTTCGAGCGGGTGTACGAGCAGGCGGCGGAGACGCTGGAGAAGGCAGAGGTCACCGCGGACGGGGTGGCGCACGCCGCGCTCGTGCGGCCCACGTCGACCTGGACCTACCTCGTCACCGACGACCCGTTCGGCAGCGAGACCGACCGCTTCCTGTCCGGCGCGCGCAAGGTGCTGCGCCGCCGCGACTGACCGGGCCGCCGCGACCGACCCGGGCCGCCGCGACCGACCGGGCCGGCGCGAACGGGCCGCGGGACCGCGCCGGTGCCGGCGCGTACGATCCGCGCGCATGGGCCGAGGCGTGGACGTCGCCGGCCCGCCCGGCCGCCGGGACACCGCGGGCCCGGCCGGTACCGGACAGGGCGGCCGGCCCGACATCGCCGGGCAGGCAGCGGGCGTCGTGGTCGCCGGCGGCCGGTCGAGCCGGATGGGCACCGCCAAGGCCGCGCTCGCCTGGCACGGCTCGACCCTGCTGCACCGCACCGCGTCCGTGCTGCGCCGCTCCGTCGGCGGTCCGGTCGTCGTCGTCCGGGCGGCGGGGCAGCCGCTCCCGGCACTGCCCGAGGGCGTGGCGGTCATCGAGGACCCCGAGCCGGGCCGGGGTCCGCTGCAGGGGATCGCGGCCGGGCTCGCCGCGGTCGCGGCGGCGCCAGCCGCGTTCGTGTGCGCCACGGACCTGCCGTTCCTGCATCCGGCGTTCGTGCACGCCGTGCTCGCCGCCCTCGGCGACGCCGACGTCGCGCTGCCGGTCGCGCGCGGGTTCCGCCAGCCGCTGGCCGCCGCGTACCGGACCGGGCTCGCCGGCGTCGCCGCCGCGCTGCTCGACGCCGGCGAGCGGCGACCCGGCGCCCTCTTCGCCGCCTGCTCGGTGGCGTGCCTCGACGAGGACGCCCTGCGCGCCGACCCCGGCCTGGCCCACCTCGATCCCGATCTCGACTCGCTCGTGGGCGTCAACACGCCGGAGGAGTACGCGGCAGCGGCCGCCCGCACCGCGCCGTCCGTCGCCGTCGAGCGGGTGGGCCCGGCCGGCCGCCGGTGCACCGTGCGGGCGGCGACCCTGGCCGAGGCGGCCGCCGCGGCCGGCGTCACGCTGACGCCGGACACCGCGACGACGCTCGGCGGCGACCGCGTCGCGCCCGAGCCCGGCCTGCCCCTCGTCGCGGGCGACGTCGTCGGGTTCGGGCCGCGGCCCCGCGCGGACGGTCCGCGGTGAGCGCGGGCGGGGGCCCCGAGCCGGCTCCGGACCCGGCGCTGCGGCCGGCGCGCATGCTGGTCGAGGAGCACCTGGCGCGGCCCGACTCGACGTGGCTGGCCGGGCCACCCGGCGCCCAGGTCGGCTTCGCGCGCGCCCCCGACGAGCCGGCGCAGCGCGGACCCACCAGCGTCGTGACGCCCCGCGGCGGCATCCGGGTCGTGCTGCCCGACGACGCCGTCACCGTCGCCTACGAGGCGCCGTCGGCACGCGACCCGCTGCGCTGGCACCAGGCCGTCGCCTTCTGCCTGCCGGCGGCCGCCGCGGGCCGGGCCGCGCGCACCGTCGTGACCGAGCTGGGGCCCGACACCGACGCGCTGCGACCGGCCGACACCCGCGCCGTGCTGGTCGACCTCGGCCTCGGCGTGCCGGACGCCGACGTCTGCGCCCGCACGGCCGACGCGGACGGGCTCGCCGCGCTGCGGGCGCGCGCGGGCCGGTCCTCGGGGGCAGCCGACCTGGCGGCCCTGTTCTCCGCGCACGACCTGCACGTCGTGATCCTGACGGCGGCCGGGCGCATCGAGGTGTCCGCCGCCGGCCCCGCCGGCGCGGCGCCGCACGCCCGCCTGCGGCCGGGCCGGGTCGGGCGACCCGACTGGGCCCACCTCCCGCTGCCGGCCGGTCACACCCCGGTGCTGCGCCTGCGCCCCGCCCACCCCGCGGCGGACCCCGACGGCCGGCCTGCGCCCTTCGACGTCGAGCGGCACGTGGCCTTCCAGGCGCTGCTCGCGGAGTTCGGGGACCCGCTGCTGGGTGTCGCCCAGGCCGACGCCGTCGCGGCCGTCCGCGCGATGCGCGAGCCCGGGGAGCCGCCGGCCGGACCGGACGTGCGGTGCGCGCTCGCCGTCGCGCTGCGGCGGCTGGCCGTGACCGACGGGACGTCGGGCACCCTGGCGGCGTGGCGCGGCCGGCTCGGCCCCACGCGCGAGCTGGCCGACCCCGACGAGGCCTGACCGTCCGCCGGGCGCGGTGGACGGTCACGCCCGACCCGGCGGCGGCCGGACGACGACCGCGTGAGACGGGGCCGACCCGCCGCTCACCCTCCGTCATTGCACGTTCATCCGAGAGGTCCGGAGGCGGATCTTGCATCGTCGACGGGTCGACTATGGTGACAACGGGTCACATCCGCCGGGTCGGGGCCGCCGAAGGCAGGGACACATGACGGGCGCACGCCATGCCGTCGACGGGCGCGCCGTCGCCGTCGGCCTCGGCGGCCCGGGGCGCGGCGGCCTGGGCGTCGAGGGCAACGGCATCACCGTCATCGTCAACGCGGAGCGGCGCTGCCGGCCGCGGCAGCTGTTCTGGCCGTGGTTCGCCGCCAACGTCTCCGTGCTGGGCGTGGCCTACGGCGCCTTCGTGCTCGGCTTCGGGCTCTCGCCCGCCCAGGCACTGGGCGCGGGGCTCGCCGGGCTGGTGCTCTCGTTCGCGCTCTGCGGCGTCGTCGCGCTCGCCGGCAGGCGCGGGTCGTCACCGACCATGGTGCTGTCGCGCGCGGCGTTCGGGGTGCGCGGCAACCGGCTGCCCACCCTGGTCTCCTGGCTGCTGACCGTCGGCTGGGAGACCGTGCTGACGGTCACCGCCACGCTCGTCGTCTCGACGGTCTGCCTCCGGCTGGGCTGGGGCGCGGGCCCGCTCACCCAGCTGGTGGCCCTCGTCGTGACGGTGGCGCTGACGGTTGCGGCCTCGATGCTGCGCGTCGCGGTGGTCCTGCGGCTGCAGGCCGTCCTCACCGTCGTCGTCGCGGCGCTGGCCGCCGCCTACCTCGTGCTCACCGGACCCACCGTCGACTGGGCCGCCGCGGCGGCCGTCCCGCCGGGCTCGGCCCAGGCCGTCATCGGGGCGATGGTGTTCTGCCTGACCGGCTTCGGGCTCGGGTGGGTGAACGTCGCGGCCGACTACTCGCGCTACCTGCCCCGGGACGCCCCGGCGCGCGCCGTGATCGGCTGGACCACGGTCGGTGGCGCGCTGGCGCCCGCCGTGCTCATGGTGGCCGGGCTCCTGCTCGCGGTGACGTCGCCCGAGCTCGCGCCGGCGGTCGCGGGCGACCCGGTCGGCGCGCTCACGGGCGGACTGCCGACCTGGTTCCTGGTGCCCTTCGCCGTGGTCGCGGTGCTGAGCTTGATCGGGAGCTCGGTCCTGAACCTCCACTCGTCCGGGCTGGCCCTGCGCGCCGCGGGAGTGCGCGTGCGACGCCCGGTCGCGGCGCTGCTCGACGGGGCCGTCATGGCGGCGGGCGCCGCGTACGTCGTGTTCGTGTCCGGCGACTTCCTCGGCCAGTTCCGCGGCTTCCTCGTCACCTTCGGCGTGCCGGTCGCCGCCTGGTGCGGCGTGCTCGTGGCCGACGTCGCCCGCCGCCGGGAGGACTACGACCACAACGACCTGTACCGCCGCGGCGGCCGCTACGGCGACGTCCAGCCGTTCCCGCTGCTGGTGGTCGTGGCGGCTACCGCGCTGGGTTGGGGCCTTGTCGTCGACCCGGCCGCGCGCTGGCTGGCGTGGCAGGGCTACCTGCTGGGGCCGCTGGGCGGCCCCGACGGCCCGTGGGCGCCCGCCGACGTCGGGGTGCTGGTGGCGCTCGTCGTGCCGTTCCTGGTATGTCTGGCGACGGGCGACCGCTGGCGCCTGACACCGCACGGCCGGAGATGACCATGGGCGCTCCCGCCGACGGCGTCGCCGGCCGGGGGCGACCGCAGGACAAGCTGGCCACACGCGAGTTCCTCATCCTCCACGACCCGTTCACCGGGCGCTGCGCGGTCGGCGTCGGGGCGCTGCGCTGCGCGCTGGTCGGGGCGGAGCTGGCCGAGCTCGTCCTCAACCGGCGGGTGGCGCTGCAGGGCGAGCTCGTGCTGCCGGGCGCGGCCGACCGCTCGCCCCTGCCCGGCACCGACGGGATCTCCGCGTTCGTGGTGGACAGCATCGTGCGCCAGCCCGGCCACTACCCCGTCTCGACGTGGCTCGCGGCGCTCGGCCGAGCCGTCACCGAGCTCGTCGCCACCCAGCTCGTCGAGGCGGGCATCCTGCTGCGGACCCGCACGCTGCTGGGCAAGCGCGTCCGCTTCCCGGCGGCGAACCTGCTGGCCGCCGCGGGGCCGCGGGTGCGGCTGGAGCACATGGTGCGCCGCCCGCGCGACAGCGACGCCGCGACGGCGGCCTGCGCGTCGCTCCTCGTGGCGATCGGCGCGCGCCGCGTCATCAACGCCGACGGGGACCGCCGGGACACCCGCCGCGGCCTGGCTGCGCTCGACATGATGCTGCCGCACGACCTGCGCAGCCTCGTGACGGCCGTCGAGGTCGCGCACGCGGCCGGGGCGCTCCCGCCCGCGCTGCGGCTGCCGCCGGGGGGCTGACGGCCCGGCGCGCCCTCAGGACGCCTGCTCCCCCGTCTCCCCGACCAGGCCGGCGGCCGCGATCCCCGCCAGCGCGGCCTCCTCGTCGCGCAGCGAGAGGTCGCCGCTGACGCCGACCGCGCCCAGCAGCGTCCCGTCGCCGTCCCGGAGGAACACCCCGCCGGGCACCGAGAGGATCCGGCCGCCGGCCAGCGCGGCCACGGACGTGAAGAACTCCGCCGAGTCGGCGGCCCTGGCCGCGATGGCCCGGTTGGTCATGCCGAGGCCGAGCACCCCGTAGGCCTTCGCCGCCGCCACGTCGGGCCGCAGGAACCCGGCGCCGTCCTGGCGACCGAGTGCGACGAGCGCGCCGCCGGGATCGAGGACGGCGACGGTCAGCGGCTGGTAGCCCTGCGCGGTGCCGTGCTCCAGCGCGGCGGAGACGATTCTCGCCGCCTGGGCGTAGGTGACGCTCACGCCGTGGCCGGGGTGAGCCGGACGAGCGGGATGACGCGCGTGGTCTTCTCCTGGTAGTCGCCGAACCCCGGCGCCTCGGCGACGATCTTCGACCACCACGCGTCGCGCTCCGGGCCGGTGATCTCCTCGGCCGTCACGGCGTAGCGCTCGGTGCCCTGCTCGATCTCGAACCGGGGGTTGGCCTTGAGGTTGTGGTACCAGGCCGGGTTCTTCGGGGCGCCCGCCGCGGAGGCCACGACGACCATCGAGCCGCCGTCCTCCGGGAAGTAGCGCACGGGCGACTCGGACTCCTTGCCCGTCCTCGCGCCGACGGTGTGCAGGATGACCAGCGTCGCGCCACCGAAGGACGCGACGCTCCCCTCGTTGGCGCGGAACTCCTCGATGATCTTCCGGTTCCAGTCGCTCATACCGTCCCTCTCAGCAGCAGGATCCACGCCGTGACGATCACGGCTCCTCCCGCAGCCAACCAGAACAGCCCCGACCACATTCCGGCCGGGAGGCGGGTCAGCCAGGCGAGCATGTCGGCGTCCGAGCGGCCGGACCGCGACCGGCGCAGCTCGCTGCTCGCGCGCAGGCCGCCGAAGACGAGGAACCAGCACAGCGCGGCCGCGAAGCCGTCCTGGACCCGCACCGGGGCCCAACCCGCGACGAACGCGATCGCCCCGCCGGTCACGACGACGGCCAGCGCCCCGTACACGTTGCGGATGGCGACCAGCGTCAGGCCGAGCAGCAGGACGGCGATCCAGAGCATCGCCCGCGAGCGGTCCGCCGCGACCAGGACCGCGCCCGCCAGCCCCAGCACGCCGGGCGCGGGGTAGCCGGCGAGGAACGTCAGCACCAGGCCCGGGCCGCGCCGGGCCCCGGTCGACACCGTGACGCCGGAGGTGTCCGGGTGCAGCCGGATGCCGGTGAGGCCGCGGCCGGCGAGCAGCGCCACGACCGCGTGGCCGCCCTCGTGGGCGATCGTCACGACGGTTCGGGCGAGGCGCCACGACGGCCGCCACGCGACCATGGCGAGCGCCACCGCCGCCGCCAGCAGGACAGCGGGGTGTGCGCGCACGATCCGTTCGAGCTCCGCGAGGTCGACCACGCCCATGTGCTGCATCCTCCCGCGGGGCCCGGCCGACCCAACGAACGGCACTTTCGTTCAATAGGTTTGAACGAAAGTGCCGGTCGTTGGTTCCCGAGGGGCGCGTCAGGCGCGGTTCGACGCCGCCAGGCCCACGCCGAGGCCGACCATGAGCGCGCCGCCGGCCCCGCCGAGGCGGCGCACCCGCGCGGGCGACGTCGCGAACCAGTCCCGCGCGGTGCCGGCCACGAGGCCCCATCCGCTGTCGAGCACGGCGGCGACGCCCGCGAACAGCGCCCCCAGCAGGAGCATCTGGCCGGTGACGCCGCCGGCGTTGCGGTCGACGAACTGCGGCAGGACCGCGGCGAAGAAGACCAGCGTCTTCGGGTTCGTCATGCCGACGACCACGCCCTGCCCGTAGAGCCGCCGGGGCAGCGGCCCGGCGGGGACGTCGAGAGCGGACGCGAGGTCGCCCCGGTGCCGGAACGCCTGGACGCCCAGGTACACGAGGTAGGCGGCGCCGGCGAGCTTGATCGCGGTGAACACGGCGGCGGACGCGGCGGCGACGGCGCCGAAACCGAACGCGACGGCGGCCACGAGCAGCAGCATCCCGGTCGTGTTGCCGGCGACCGACAGCAGCGCGGCCCGGCGCCCGTGCGCCAGCGCCCGGCCGACGACGAACAGGACGGTCGGACCCGGGATCAGCACCAGCACGACGGTGGCCACGAGGAAGGTCACGAGCGAGGCGGTGGACAGCACGCGGTCACGCTACGGCCGCGCACCCCCTCCCGATGCCAACGAACGGCACTTTCGCCACATAGGTGCTCACGAAAGTGCCGTTCGTCAGCAACTCCGGGGGCTGTCTCACCAGCCGTAGAACACCCGCTCGACGACCGCGCGGGCCCGGCGCGTCGTGCGCCGGTAGTCGTCGAGGAAGACCCCGGGGTCGCCGTCGGCCGGGTAGCCCATCGCGTACGCGACCGACGCCAGCTCCCGCCCCGAGCGCGGGAGCTGGTCGCCCGGCTTGCCCTTGACCAGCATCACCGCGTTGCGCGCCCGGGTCGCCATCGTCCAGCCCGCCGTCAGCTCCGCCACGTCCTCCGCGGTGATCAGGCCCGCCGCTCCCGCGGCCTGCAGCCCCTCCAGCGTCGAGGTCGTCCGCAGGTCCGGCCGCTCCCCCGCGTGCTGCAGCTGCAGCAGCTGCACCGTCCACTCGACGTCCGCGAGCCCGCCGAGCCCGAGCTTCGTGTGCAGCGCGCGGTCGGCCCCGCGCGGCAGCCGCTCGGCGTCGACCCTGGCCTTGATCCGCCGGATCTCGGTGACGGTCGCCGCGTCGAGACCCTCCGGCGGGTACCGGACCGGGTCGATCATCCGGACGAACCGGACGCCCAGGTCGTGGTCGCCCGCCACCGGGCTCGCGCGCAGCAGCGCCTGCGCCTCCCACGCCTGCGACCAGCGCTTGTAGTACGCCCGGTAGGCCTCCAGCGTGCGCACGAGCGGACCGGAGCGGCCCTCGGGGCGCAGGTCGGCGTCGACGAGCAGCGCGGGGTCGGGGCTCGGCGCCCCGAGCCGGCGGCGGACGGTCTCGGCGACCCCGTTCGCGTAGTGCACGGCGTCCTGCTCGCTCGCGCCCTCGCGCGTCTCGCAGACGAACAGCACGTCCGCGTCGCTGCTGTAGCCCAGCTCGCGCCCGCCGAGGCGGCCCATGCCGATGACCGCGAGGCGGGCCGGTGCGTCGCCCTTGCTGCGCTGGACGGCGTCCAGGGTCGACTGCAGGACGGCGAGCCACGCCGAGGACAGCGCCGCGCAGACCTGCTCGGTCCCCAGCACGCCCAGGAGGTCGCCGCAGGCCACCCGGAGCATCTCGTGGCGGCGCAGCGAGCGCGCGGTCGCGACGGCCGCGTCGAGATCGGGCTGGCGGGCGACGCTGGCCCGCATCGAGGCGAACACCTCGTCGGGGTCCCTGCTCAGCTCGTCGCGCTGGCCCGAGCCGGGCTCGGCGAGCAGGCGCAGCACCTCGGGCGCCCGGACGAGCAGGTCGGGGACCAGCGCGGACGTGCCGAGCAGCTGCATGAGGCGCTGCGCGACCATGCCCTCGTCCCGCAGGAGCCGCAGGTACCACGGCGTGCCAGCGAGCGCCTCGGACACGCGGCGGTAGGCCAGCAGCCCGCGGTCGGGGTCGGGGCTTCTGGCCAGCTCGTCGAGCAGCACCGGCAGCAGCGTGCGCTGGATCGACGCGGCCCGGGACACGCCGCCGGTCAGCGCGCGCAGGTGGCCCAGCGCGCCCTCTGGCGAGGTCCAGCCCAGCGCGCCGAGCCTCGTCACGGCCGCCTTCTCCGACAGCCGGACGGACTCGGCCGGCAGCCGCGACACCGCCTCCAGCAGGGGCCGGTAGAACAGCTTCTCGTGCAGGCGCCGCACGCGGCGGGCGTTGCGCGTCCATTCGGCCATGAGCACGCCGACGGCGTCGCGGCGGCCGTCGGGCCGCAGCTTGGCCGCGCGGGCCAGCCAGCGCAGCGCGTCCGTGTCACCCGGGGCCGGCAGCAGGTGGGTGCGCCGCAGGCGCTGCAGCTGCAGCCGGTGCTCCAGCAGGCGCAGGAAGCGGTAGGACGCGGCCAGGTTGGCGCCGTCGTCGCGCCCGACGTACCCGCCGTCGGACAGGGCCCGCAACGCGTCGAGCGTCGAGCGGGTGCGCAGGGTCTCGTCGTAGCGGCCGTGCACCATCTGCAGGAGCTGGACGGCGAACTCGGCGTCACGCAGGCCGCCAGGCCCCAGCTTGAGCTCGCGCTGCCGGTGGTCGGGCCGCACGTGTTCCTCGACCCGCCTGCGCATCGCCTGCACGTCGGTGACGAAGTGCTCGCGCGCGGCCGCGTTCCACACCATCGGGGTCACCGCGTCGACGTAGGCCCGGCCCAGCTCCTCGTCACCCGCCACCGCGCGGGCCTTGAGCAACGCCTGGAACTCCCACGTCTTGGCCCACCGCTCGTAGTACGCGACGTGGCCCTCCAGGCTGCGGACCAGCGCGCCCTGCCGCCCCTCCGGCCGCAGGTTCGCGTCGACCTCGAAGCACGCCTCGCCACAGATGCGCATGAGCCGCCCGGCGAGCTTCGTCGTGGCCGGGTCGGCGGGCTCGGCCACGAAGACGACGTCGACGTCGCTGACGTAGTTGAGCTCCCGGCCGCCGCACTTGCCCATGGCTATCACCGCCAGCCGGCCCGCCCCCGGCTCGTCCCGCGCGCCCGACTCGGCGGTGGCCACCGCGTGCGCCGCCCGCAGCGCCGCAGCGGCCAGGTCCGACAGCCGCGCCGCGACGTCCTCGACGTCCAGCACCGGCAGCTCCGGCTCGCTCACCGCCGCCAGGTCGTGCGCCGCCAGCACGAGGAGCTCGTCGCGGTAGGCGACGCGCAGGTCGGCCACCACGTCCGGCCGGGGCGCGCCCGCAACGGCCGCCAGCAGCGCCTCGGTGGCGTCGCCCGGAGTCGCGTCCGGACGCAGGCGGCGCCAGCGGTCGGGATGAACGGCCAGGTGGTCGGCCAGGACCGTCGACCCGCCGAGCAGCGCGAAGAGCCGCCCCCGCAGGCCGACCTCCGCCCGCAGCGCGGTGTCGAACTCCGCCCGGTCGGTGAGCTCGCCAACGAACCGGTCGACCGAGCGCAGCGCGAGGTCGGGGTCCGGGCTGCGGGCCAGCGCCCACATGATCCGCTCGGCCCCCGGCCGCGGCCGGTCGTCGGCCCACCAGCCCAGCCGGACGAGCGTCTCCTCGGCCCGCGGCTCGGTCAGCCCGATGCGGGCGAGGGAGGCACCGGCACGCGTCACGTCGCCGATCGTGCCCGATCGGCCGCGCCGCGGCGACCATGCGCGGCGAGGCTCGCGGAGACCCCACCCCGGGATCCAACGAACGGCACTTTCGTCACATAGGTTTGTACGAACGGGCCGTTCGTTGGGGTGGGTCTGCGGTTCGGCGACGGCGTCGTGGTCGGACGAGAGCGGCGTGCACGTCCTCGACGTCCGCCAGGCCGTCACCCGGCTGCCCCCGCGCAGGCCCGTCCACGGCCCCGGTCCGCCCGGTCGGGTCCGGCGGGCCGTCCGCGGCGGGAACTCGATCGTCGACAACCAGCTCGGCGACGTCAGGGGCTCGTGAACGACACGTCGACCGAGCCGCCCCGGTACCGGAACCCCAGCCGCGGGTAGAGCCGGTCGGTCGTCGCGTTGGCGGCGTCGGTGAACAGCAGCACCCGCTCGGCGCCGGCGTCGATGGCCCAGCGGGCCGCGGCGGCGGTGACGGCGGCCGCGTAGCCGCGCCCGCGGTGCGCGGGCACCGTGTAGACGGGCCCGATCCGGGACATCCCGGCCACCGGCGCGCGGGCCGACGCCTGCGCGACCGGCGTGCCCTCGACCTCCCAGAGCAGCTCTCCGTAGCCCAGCTCCAGCGCCGCGCGCACGGTCTGCTCCGGCGTCCGGGACGCGACCCAGGCGCGCTCTTCCTCGACCGCGAACGCCTCGCGCATCGCGGCCAGGACGGCGACGTCGTCGGCAGGGTCGGCAGGGTCGGCGGCGGGGTCGACGGCGTCCGGCCGGTCGGCGCCGACGCGGCGCGCGGCCCCGGGCACGCCGGCGGGCGGCAGGAGGGTGTCGAGCACGAACAGCCGCAGCAGCAGCTCGACCCGGGCCGCCGCCCCGGTCCGGGCCGCCCAGGCCGCGGCGAACGCCTCCGCCTCGGCGGCGGGCCCGGAGCAGCCCCCCAGCCCGGACCCGGCGAGCGCCCCGGCGAACGCCGGCGCGTGCCGGGCCGGCACGCCCGAGACGATGGCCGGCCGCTCGGCGGTGCCGACCAGCGCGGCGACGGCGCCGCCCCCGTCCGCGTGCATGGTCAGCGCCGCCGCCGGCCGCGCCCCCGTGCGCACGAGCGCGTCGAGCACGGTGAGGGCCAGCGTGTGCCGCTCCGGGTCGGCGTCGTAGATCGGGCGGGCCGCCGCGGCGAAGGCGGCCGCGTCGGCGTGCGAGACCAGCTCCATGCCGGAACGGTGCCCCGGCCGCGGGCGCCGCCGCGACGGTTTCCCGCCCTAGGCCGTGTCCCGTGGATCACGGGCGACGGGATTCGTGATCCAGATGGCTGCTCGCAAGGCGGAGGGCGGCTCTCGTACCGGGCGTACTCGAGCCGTCCGACAACGCAGCGAGCGGCCATCTGGGCGCGAATACCGCGTTCGCTGATCCACGGGACACGGCCTAGAGCACCGGCAGGTAGGTCGACAGCTCGTACGGCGTGACCTGGCGCCGGTAGCCGTCCCACTCCACCCGCTTGTTGCGCAAGAAGAAGTCGAACACGTGCTCGCCGAGGATCTCGGCGACCAGCTCCGAGTGCTCCATGGTCGCCAGCGCCTCGATGAGGTTCTGCGGGAGGGACTCGTAGCCCATCGCGCGGCGCTCGACCTCGGTGAGCGACCAGACGTCGTCCTCGGTCGGCGGGCCCAGCTCGTAGCCCTTCGCGATGCCCTGCAGGCCCGCCCCGAGTATGACGGCGAACGCCAGGTACGGGTTGCAGGCGGTGTCGAGCGTGCGCACCTCCACCCGGCGCGTCGACGACTTGCCCGGCGAGTACATCGGCACGCGGGCCAGCGCGGAGCGGTTGGCGTGCCCCCAGCACACGGCGGTGGGTGCCTCGCCGCCGACGACGAGGCGCTTGTAGGAGTTCACCCACTGGTTGGTGACGGCCGCGATCTCCCGGGCGTGGCGCAGCACCCCGGCGACGAACGCCTTGCCGGTCTCGGACAGCTCGTAGGGGTCCTCCGCGTCGTGGAAGGCGTTGCGGTCGCCCTCGAACAGCGAGAAGTGCGTGTGCATGGCCGAGCCGGGATGCGCGGAGAACGGCTTCGGCATGAACGACGCCCGCACGCCCTGGGTGATCGCGACCTCCTTCACGACGTACCGGAACGTCATGATGTTGTCGGCCATCGTCAGCGCGTCGGCGAAGCGCAGGTCGATCTCCTGCTGGCCCGGGCCGCCCTCGTGGTGGCTGAACTCGACCGAGATCCCCATCGACTCCAGCGTCTCGATGGCGTTGCGCCGGAAGTGCGGGGCGACGTCGTGGCTGGACTGGTCGAAGTAGCCGCCGGAGTCGGCGGCGACCGGCGGGCTGCCGTCGTCGGGCAGGTCGCGCAGCAGGTAGAACTCGATCTCGGGATGGACGTAGCAGGTGAAGCCGGCCTCGCCGGCCTTCGACAGCGCCCGCCGCAGGACGTGTCGGGGGTCGGCCCAGGACGGCGACCCGTCGGGCATGGCGATGTCGCAGAACATCCGCGCCGAGTAGTGCTCGCCCGCGGCCGTCTCCCACGGCAGCACCTGGAACGTCGACGGGTCGGGCCGGGCGACCATGTCCGACTCGTAGACCCGCGCGAAGCCCTCGATCGCCGATCCGTCGAAGCCGATCCCCTCGGCGAAGGCGCCCTCCAGCTCCGCCGGGGCGACCGCCACCGACTTGAGGTACCCGAGCACGTCGGTGAACCACAGCCGGACGAAGCGGATGTCGCGCTCCTCGAGCGTGCGGAGGACGAACTCCTGCTGCCGATCCATGCGAGCGACAGTAGGGAGGCCCTGTTACGGACATGTTTCCGGGTGGGAGCATGCGGACGATGGGCAGGCGTGGGTGGGTGCTGTTCGGCGCGATGTGCGTGCTGTGGGGCATCCCGTACCTGCTGATCAAGGTGGCGGTGGCCGAGGTGTCGGTGCCCGTCCTCGTGCTCGCGCGCTGCGCTGTCGGGGCCGCGGTCCTGCTGCCCCTGGCGCTGCGACACGGCGCGGTGGCCCTGCTGCGCGCGCACTGGCGGCCCCTGCTGGCCTTCGCGGCCGTCGAGATCATCGGGCCGTGGGCGCTCCTGTCGGACGCCGAGCGCCGGCTCGACAGCTCGCTCACCGGCCTCCTCGTGGCGGCGGTCCCGATCGTCGCCGTGCTCGCGGAACGGGTGTCCGGCGGCCGCGAGCGGCTCGGCCCGCTGCGGGTGGCCGGGCTGGCGCTCGGCCTCGGCGGCGTGGCGCTGCTGGCGGCGCCGCACCTGGGGGGCGGGACGGCGTGGGCAATCGGCGAGGTGCTGCTGGTCGCCGTCGGGTACGCGACGGGCCCGGTCGTCGCGGCGCGCCGGCTCACCGCCGTGCCCGGTCTGCTCACGACGGCGGCGTGCCTGACGCTGGCCTCGCTGGTCTACCTGCCCTTCGCCGTGGCGGCCTGGCCCGCCGAGCTGCCGGCGCCGGAGGTGCTCGCCGCGCTGGCCGCGCCTCGGGCTGCTGTGCACGGCGACGGCCTTCGTGCTGTTCTTCGCGCTGATCAGGGAGATCGGCCCGGCCAGGGCCGTCGTGATCACCTATGTCAACCCGGCGGTCGCGGTCGCGGCCGGCGTGCTGGTCCTCGGCGAGCCGCTGACCGTCCTGACGGCCGCCGCCTTCGTCCTCGTGCTCGGCGGTTCCCTGCTGGCCACGACCCGTCGGAGGGAGACGGCGCCCGCACCTCCGTGAGCCGGGAGGCGCCGGCAGCGGCCACGGCGGCCGAACGGCCCGCTACCGCAGGTATGCCAGGGTCCACCGGGTAACGAGCCGATGACCTACCTCTCCCGTCAGCCGGCCGCGCAGCGCACCCCGTCGGGCGCCTTCTGCGCGGTGACCAGGTACTGGGTGACCACCTTGTCGACGCACGCGATGCCCTGCAGGGCCGCGGTGTGCTGGGTCCCCTCGTAGGTCAGGAGCGAGCCGCCCAGCTCCCTGGCCAGGTCGACCCCCGCCTGGTACGGCGTGGCCGGGTCGCCCGTCGTCGACACGACGAGGGTCGGCGGGAGCCCGCCCACCTGCGGCACGTGCGGCTCGCTGGTCGGGGGCACCGGCCAGAACGCGCACCGGTCCAGCGCGCCGACGGCGCCGAGCCCGGTGTCCTCGAACGGCGCCACCCTGTTGACCTGGGTGTTCTCCGCCAGCACCGTCGCCCGGTCGGTGATGCGCTCGTTGTCCACGCAGCTCACGACCGTGAAGGCGTCCATCTCGTTGCTGTAGCGACCGCTCGCCGAGCGCCCGTAGTAGAGGTCGGCGAGGGCGAGCAGCGTGCTGCCGTCCCCGCCCGCGAGCCGGGCGAGCCCGGTCGCGAGCGCGGGCCACAGCGACCTCAGGTAGAGGGGGAAGGTCGTGCCGGTGATCGCGTCGGTGTAGGAGAGCGTCCGCAGGCCGACCGGCAGCGGCCGGCTGATCAGTGGCCGCACGAGCGCCTGGTAGCGGGCGGTGGCCTGGGCCGGGTCGGCCCCGACCGGGCAGCCCGGCTGCGTGGCGCAGTCCGCGGCGAAGGCCTGGAACGCCTGCTGGAAGCCCTTGTTCTGGTCGATGTTGGCCTGGATCGACGACTGGGCCGGGTCGACGGCACCGTCCAGGACGAGCGCGCGGACGTTGCGGGGGAAGTCCTCGGCGTACTGGCTGCCGATGCGGGTGCCGTAGGAGTAGCCGAGGTAGGTCAGCTTCGCGTCGCCGAGCGCGGCCCGCAGGATGTCGAGGTCCTTCGCGACCTCGCGGGTGCCCGCGGTGGCCAACACCTGCGTACCGCCCGACCGCTCGACGCAGTCCTGCACGTACTGCCTGTTCTCGGCCTCGGTCTGCGCGACCCCGGCCGGCGAGGGGTCGACGTCGAGGTCGGCCCGCTCGGTCGTCCAGTCGGCGTCGGTGAGGCAGCGGATCGTCGGCGTGCTGGAGGCGACCCCGCGCGGGTCGAAGCCCACCAGGTCGAACCGCGACAGCAGCGGGCTGCCGGTGATCTCGGTGGCGAGCGAGGCGGCCGTGCTCATCCCGGACGCGCCGGGACCGCCGGGGTTGACCACCAGCGAACCGATCCGCTGCCCCGTCGCCTTCAGGCGCAGCACCCCGAGCTGCGCGGTCGGGCCGCCCGGCTGGGCGTAGTCCAACGGCACGGTCAGCCGGGCGCACGTGAACCTCTGGTCGGCGTAGGCCTTGGCGTCGTCGTCGGTGGTCGCGAACGGGGCGCACGGTCCCCATGACAGCTGCTGGCCGTAGAAGCGGGCCAGGCCGTCGGGTGCCGACGTGCCGGGACCCGGGCTGCCGGTGCCCGCGACGGTCGCCGGCGCGCAGCCGACCAGCAGGCCGGCGAGGGCCGCGAGAGCGAAGAAGCGGGGAGCGGCCACCCGGGGAGCATGCCAGCGGCGGCCTGCGCGGCGGATCCGGGTCGTGCGGTGCGGCAGACTCGCGCTCGTGGACTTCCGGTCGCTCTACCGCCACGGCTTCCTGAGGGTCGCGGCGTGCACGCTGCGGACGACGCTGGGCGACCCGCCCGCGAACGCCGCCGCGGTCCTGGCACAGGCCCGCGAGTGCGCCGCGGACGGCGTCGGGCTCGCCGTGTTCCCCGAGCTGACGCTCTCGGGCTACTCCCTGGAGGACATCCTCCTGCAGGAGACGCTGCTGGACGCTGCGGAGCGGGCGCTGGGCGAGGTCGTCGCCGGGTCGGCCGACCTCCTGCCGGTCCTCGTCGTCGGGCTGCCGGTGCGGTACGGGCCGCGCATCCTCAACGTCGCGGCCGTCGTCCACCGCGGGCGGCTACTGGGCTGCGCGCCGAAGTCGTACCTGCCGACCTACCGCGAGTTCTACGAGCGCCGGCAGGTCGCGCCGGGCGACGACGTGCGCGGGGAGGTCCGGCTGGCCGGCGCCACGGTGCCGGTCGGCCCGGACCTGCTGTTCACGGCGGAGGACCTGCCCGGGTTCGTGCTGCACGTCGAGGTGTGCGAGGACATGTGGGTGCCGGTGCCCCCCAGCGCCGAGGCGGCACTGGCCGGGGCGACGGTGCTGGCCAACCTGTCCGGCAGCCCGATCACGATCGGCCGCGCCGAGGAACGGGCGCTGCACGCGCGGGCCGCGTCCGCCCGCTGCCTGGCCGCCTACGTCTACGCCGCGGCCGGCGAGGGCGAGTCGTCGACCGACCTGTCCTGGGACGGCCAGACGATGGTGTGGGAGAACGGGTCGCTGCTGGCGTCGTCGGAGCGGTTCCCACGGGGCCCGCGGCGCAGTGTCGCCGACGTCGACCTGGACCTGCTGCGCGCCGAGCGGCTGCGGATGGGCACCTTCGACGACAACCGCCGCCACCACGCGCCCGCACTGGCCGGCTTCCGGCGCGTCGGGTTCCGGCTCGACCCGCCCGGGGACGACCTGGGCCTGCTGCGGCCGCTGGAGCGCCACCCGTTCGTCCCCAGCGACCCGGCGCGGCTCGAGCAGGACTGCTACGAGGCGTACAACATCCAGGTCGCCGGCCTGGAGCAGCGGCTGCGCGCGATCGGGCAGCCCAAGGTCGTCATCGGGGTGTCCGGCGGCCTGGACTCGACCCACGCCCTGATCGTCGCGGCCAGGGCCATGGACCGCGAGGAGCGCCCGCGCTCCGACATCCTCGCGTTCACCCTGCCCGGTTTCGCGACCGGCGACCGCACGAAGGGCAACGCGACGCGCCTGGCCCGCGCGCTCGGGGTGACGTTCGCCGAGATCGACATCAGCGAGTCGGCGCGGCTCATGCTCAAGGAGCTCGACCACCCGTTCTCGGCGGGCGAGCCGGTCTACGACGTGACGTTCGAGAACGTCCAGGCCGGCCTGCGCACCGACTACCTGTTCCGGGCGGCGAACCAGCGCGGCGGCATCGTGCTGGGCACCGGCGACCTGTCGGAGCTCGCGCTGGGCTGGTGCACCTACGGGGTCGGCGACCAGATGGCCCACTACAACGTCAACTCCGGGGTGCCCAAGACGCTGATCCAGCACCTGATCCGCTGGGTGGTGTCGTCGGGCCAGTTCGACGACGAGGTCGGCGCGGTCCTCACCGACGTCCTGGACACCGAGATCACCCCGGAGCTGGTCCCGGGCGGCTCCCAGCCCAGCGAGGCCACGGTCGGCCCCTACGCCCTGCAGGACTTCACGCTGTTCCACGTCCTGCGCTACGGCTTCCGGCCGTCCAAGATCGCGTTCCTGGCCGAGCGGGCATGGGGCGAGGTGTACGACCTCGCGACGATCAAGCACTGGCTCACGGTGTTCGCGCAGCGCTTCTACGCGTTCAGCCAGTTCAAGCGGTCGGCGATGCCCAACGGGCCGAAGGTGTCGGCGGGCGGCTCGCTGTCGCCGCGCGGGGACTGGCGGGCGCCGTCGGACCTGCCCGCCCGGATCTGGCTGGACGAGATCGAGCGCGAGGTCCCCGGTCAGAGCCCGGAGTCGACGTAGCGCCTGCGGATCTCGGCGGACAGGTCGGCGTCGGCGACCTGCTGCGCGTGCTCGAAGACCTGCTGCCGCCCCTCGTCCGTGGCCGCGAAGCCCTCGACGCGGAAGCGGTTGCGGAACAGCCCGTCGTCGAGCAGCCGGCACAGGATCGGGCGCTGCATGAACGCCCAGAACCCAGCGGCGACCCGCGCTGTGAGTCACGTCCCATGGACGGGCCCGACCGCCGCCCGGGTGTCACGCTGTGCGCGTCAGAGCTGACGACCCGGGGACCCGCAGGTGGGCCCCGAGGACGAGGAGACGACGATGTCGGATTCGGCCGAGGTACAGGCCCCCTACCGGACCGCGAGCAGCCCCAAGCGGACGCGGATCCACCATCTGCGGGAGATGAAGGAGCGCGGCGAGCGCTGGCCGATGCTCACCGCGTACGACCGGTACTCCGCGGAGATCTTCGACGAGGCCGGCATCCCGGTCCTGCTCGTCGGCGACTCAGCCGGGAACAATGTCTTCGGCTACGACAACACGCTGCCGGTGACGGTCGAGGAGCTGCTGCCGCTGGTCAAGGCGGTGGTGCGGGGCGCGAGCAAGGCGCTCGTGGTGGCCGACCTGCCGTTCGGCAGCTACCAGACCGGCGTCGAGCAGGCGCTGACGACGGCCTTCCGGTTCATGAAGGAAGGCGGCGCGCACGCGGTCAAGCTCGAGGGAGGGGCCCGGTTCGCGCCCCAGGTCGAGGCGCTGGCCGGCTCGGGCATCCCGGTCATGGCGCACCTCGGGTTCACGCCACAGAGCGAGCACGCGCTGGGCGGGTTCCGGATCCAGGGCCGCGGGGGCGCCGGCGAGAAGCTCGTCGAGGACGCGCTGGCGCTGCAGCACGCCGGGGCGTTCGCCGTCGTGCTGGAGATGGTCCCCGCGGACGTCGCCAAGCGCGTGACGGCGGAGCTCGTCATCCCCACGATCGGGATCGGCGCCGGCCCGGACACCGACGCCCAGGTGCTGGTCTGGTCCGACATGGCCGGGATGAACCGGGGCCGCACGCCCAAGTTCGTCAAGCGCTACGCCGCCGTCGGGGACATCCTGCTGGACGCGGCGCGGCAGTACGCGGCCGACGTCCGGGGCGGCACGTACCCCGACGAGGAGCACAGCTACACCTGACGCCGGACCGCCCCGCCTGACGGCCCCTGCCCCCACGACAACCTGCCCATCGCAGCCATATGTGACCACGTGGCGGGTTCTGCCCGGCCCACCGCAGCCATATGTGTCCACATGGCGGGTTCTGCCCGGCCTGCCGCCGCCATATGTGTCCACATGGCGGGGTGGGGCGGGGTGGGTGGGTGGGTGGGTGGGGCGGGCGTCAGAACGGGAGGTCGCCCGTACGGTCGTAGGCCGCGAGCAGAGCCAGCGCCGGGCTCTCCCGGCGGGCCCAGCGCTCCCGCAGGCTCGCCAGGCGGTCCTGGTCGGCGTTCCGGCCGGCCAGGGCCCGCCCGGCGGCCACGAGCAGGGCGCCGGTCCCGGCGTGCACCGCGTCGTCGGCGAGCCCCACCCGGGCGACGTGCCGGTGGGCGGCCGCGTCGGGCACCGTGGCCCGGCCCGGCAGCGTCTCGTCCAGCAGCAGCCCGGTGAGCAGCGTCAGCAGCTCGCCGCAGAGGGCGAGCTCGCCGATCGCGTCGAACGCCTTGAACTCGATGCGCCCGATCTCGGGCGCCAGCCGGGCGGGCTGGGTCAACGACGGGTCGGACGCGATCTGCTCCGCGTCGGGCGGCAGGAACACGAGCGCGGCCGGGCGGGCACCGGTGCGCAGGAACGTGCGCGCCGAGAGCCCGCCCCACGGGCCGCCGTCGCGGAAGGGCGAGGAGAACGCCAGCGGCACGAGCCACGGGCTGTAGTGGGTGAGCTTGCGGCCTGCGTCGACCACCTCGGCCGGGCCCCAGCCCTCCCGGGACAGGTTGAGGTCCGGGCCGTAGGTGACCATGTGCAGGTCCGCGGTCCGCTCCTCCGGCGAGCCGAGCCGGTGCCCGCGCTCCCAGGCGTTCAGCGGTGGCTCGACCGGGTACGCCGAGCGCCGGGGGTTGAACCCGGTCGCGACCGTCGCCAGGCCATGGCCCGCCAGCTCCGCGTCGAGCAGGTCGACGTCGGCGGCCAGCGCCGCGACGGCATCCTCGACCGAGCCGTGGATGCGCGTGCGCACCTCCAGCCCCTTGGGGTCGCAGCGCACCAGCTCGCCGGCCTCGTCGAACCGCTCGTAGCCCTCGACGTACCAGCGCTTGCGCTTGATGCCCTGGTCGCCGACGCGCAGGTCCGGGTGGTCGGCCGGGTCGTCCGGCAGCGCGTCGACGACGGCCTGCAGCTCGTCGAACGCCAGGTCGGTGAAGTCGGCGAGCCGGCCGCCGCGCAGCACGGCCAGCTCGTGCTCGATGCCGTACCGGAACACCCGGCCCCGCCTACCCCGGCCCGGCGAACGCGAGCCGCCCGGTGGCCGGGTCGGCCGCGGCGAGCCGCACCCGGACGGGCTCCCCCGCGTCCGGCACGCCCGTCGCCGGCGCCAGCACGGGCGGCTGGTGGACGTAGACCTCACCCGGCCGCTCGCCCGAGGCGCGCAGGACCACCGCGTCGAACTCCTCCCCGACGCGCCCGGCGAGCACCGCGGCCTCGGTGCGGTCGACGCAGGCGCGCTCGACCTTGCCGGCGAGGGCGTCGGACGCCGCCATCAGCGCGGGCAGCAGCGGCAGCGCGGCCCGGACCCACGCCGGCACCTCCCTCCCGCCGGCGACGGCGAGGCAGACCTCGGTGCCGAACCGGTCGACGAGCCGCCGCAGCGGCGCCGTGACGTGGGCGTACGGCGCACCGATCCCGCCGTGGCCGGGGTCGGGCGGCTCCGGGGTCCCGGTGTCGAACGCCGCGTAGCCCGCGCCGCGCAGCAGCGTGGAGGCGGCCCGGCGCACGGCCAGCGCGGGGGCGGAGTCGAGGGGCAGCGCGGACAGCAGCCGCGCGGCCCCGCGGACGTCGGTGCCGGCGCCGTCCGGCCACGAGAACCCCAGCCGCAGCGCGGTCCGCCGGAACGCGGCGAGGTCGTCGGGCCGGGGGGCGGGCAGCGTCCGCAGCAGGCCGATGCCGGCCGTGCGCATCGCCGCCGCCGCGCACGCGCCGGTGAGCAGCGAGATCTCCGCGTTCCACTCCTCGACCGCGAGGCGCCGGCGCAGCCGCACTGTCCAGCCTCCCGCCCCGTCCGGCACGACCTCCTGCTCGGGCAGCTCCAGCTCGATCGCGCCCCGCTCGACGGCCAGCGCCCGCCGCAGCCGGCCGAGCTCGGGCAGCGCCGCGATGGCGGGATGCAGGCCGGCCGGTCCTCCCCCGTCGAGGTCGGCCTGGACGCCGGCGTAGTCCAGCCGGGCGCGCGAGCGGACCAGCGCGCGGCGCACGTCGACGGCGGTCGGCTCGCCTGCGGGGTCGAGGTCGATCGTCCACAGCGCAGCCGGCCGCGGCCCGTCGGGCAGCAGGCTCGAAACGCCCTCCGACAGGACGGGCGGATGCAGCGGCACCGACCCGTCGGGCAGGTAGACGGTCTGCCCGCGGCGGCGGACCTCGGAGTCGAGCGCGCCACCGGGCTCGACGGCGGCGGCGAGGTCGGCGATCGCGTAGTGCACGCGGAACCCGTTGGCGGTCCGGACGACGCCGACGGCCTGGTCGAGGTCCATGGAGCCCGGCGGGTCGATCGTGACCAGCTCGACGCCGGTCGCGTCGGCGCGGCCCTCGACCGGTCGGCGCGCCGCCAGTGCCGCCTCGGCGAGGACGTCCGCGGGGAAGCCGGCCGGGAGCCCGAACTCCGCCCGCACGGCCGCGAAGTCCGGCTCGCGCTGTTCCGACCGCGCGCTCGCGGGCTCGCGCTGTTCCGACCGCGCGCTCGCGGGCTCGCGCTGTTCCGACCGCGCGCTCGCGGGCTCGCTCACGCCCTCACCGCCAGGGCGGCAGGCCCGGCAGCTTCCGCTCGCCGTCGGGCCCGCGCAGGAGCTTGCCCGCCGAGCGGCCCAGCAACCACGCGGCGAGCTCGGGAGCGGGCCCGGTCACGGTCACCGGCCGGCCGGCGCCGTCGACCAGCCAGGACCGCTCGCCGTCGGTCAGCACGAGCGCCGGGCACTCGGGCTTGGCCGCCATGTCGGTGGGGACCTCGGCGAGCAGCGCCGCCACCATCGGGGCGGGCATGTCCGCGAACGAGGCGCCCACGTCGAGGTCGACCGCGTGGATCCACATCTCGCGGGCCCGCATCCAGGGGATGCCGCTCGCGGGCATCTCCCGGCCCCTGGCGACGACGGTCGCCGCCCACGCCTTCTCCGGCATCGCGCGCACGGCGTCGGCGAGCCGGTCGGACGTCTTGACGACGTCCTCGCGGATCGCGTCCGGGGACCGCGCCGCGCCGGCCTCGATGTCGGCGTCGCGCGCCTCCTGGCTGGCGTACATCGGCGTCTCGACGCCGGTGCGGGCCCAGGTCAGGAGGTTCCCAAGGCCGTCGGCGTTGCGGGCGATGTGGGTGAGGACGTGCGCCCGCGTCCAGCGGGGCAGCGCGGACGGCTTGGCGAACGCCTCGTCGCCCATCCGCGTCATCAGCCCGCGCAGGTGCGCGGCGCCGTCGGCGGCCCAGGCCAGGCCGTCGGCGACCGAGACGGTCACGACGCCGTCCGCGCGGCGGCGGGTCCGGCCGGCTTCTCCGCCCGGCACGTGTTGCGCAGCTCGCCGACCCCGGCGACGGTCGTGACGAGCTCGGCGCCGTCGGTGAGCCAGCGCGGCGGCGTCCGGGCGGCGCCGACCCCGCCGGGCGTCCCGGTGGCGATGACGTCGCCGGGCCGCAGCGTCAGGATCTGCGAGAGGTAGACGACGAGGTCGACCGGCCCGAACACGAGCTGGTCGGTCGAGGAGCTCTGCATGACCTCCCCGTCGATGGCGGAGGAGATCGCCAGGCCGCCGGCCGGCACCTCGTCCGGCGTCACGAGCCACGGACCGAGCGGCGTCGTCTGCTCGAACGTCTTGCCCTGCAGGAACTCGCTGGTCCGCCGCTGGTAGTCGCGCACGCTGACGTCGTTCAGGACGGTGTAGCCCGCGATCGCCGCCGCGGCCGTCTCGGCATCGGCGTGGCGGACGGGAGCGCCGACGACGACGGTCAGCTCGGCCTCGTAGTCGACGTTGTCCGACACCATGGGCAGCACGATGTCGTCGTGGGCCCCGATCAGGGCCGGCGTGTACTTGGCGAACAGGGTCGGGTACGCCGGTGGCTCGTGGCCCATCTCCTTGATGTGGTCGGCGTAGTTCAGCCCCACACAGATGATCTTCTCCGGGTTCGGCACGAGCGGGGCGTAGTCCAGCCCCTCTACCGGGTGCGCCGGCCCGGACGCGGCGGCCGCGTGGTCACGCCAGTCCGGGCGCTCGAGGAGCGCCCGGACGTCGACGTCACCGGTCTCGACAGCGGAGGAACCGTCCAGCCGGACGGCGCGGTGGCCCGCGCCCGTCCGGATCGTCGCCAGCCTCATGGCGGCGAGTCTGGCAGCTAACCGGCCAGCGCGCGGTACAGGGCCCGCTCGTAGTCGGCGTAGAGAGCGAGCGCCTCCGGGGGCACGAACGGCAGGAAGTTCGAGTAGATCGACGCGCAGACGCCCGTCGTCCTGTCCACCCAGAAGTGGGTGTTGCACAGCCCGGCCCACGCGCCGGAGCCCGCGCGGCGCATGCCCGGGATGTCGGCGGTGTTGAGCAGCAGCCCGTAGCCCCACTTGTAGCCGGGCCCCGCGTTGAAGTCGTGGGTGGCGCCCGGGTCGGCCGTCGGGATCTCCGCAGGGAAGTCCAGGTCGCCGATCTGGTTGGTGAACGCGGCGTCGACCGTCTCCGCGCGCAGGATCCGCACGCCGTCGAGCTCGCCGTCGCCCAGGAGGGCCCGCTGGAACTTGATGTAGTCGTTGGGCGTCGAGTACAGCCCGTGCCCGCCCGCGTAGTACTCCGGGCTCTGGTGGAGCTCGATGCCCGAGTCGACCCACGTGCCGTCGACCTTCGCCTGCACCGGGGTGGTCGAGTCCTTCCAGCCCTCGGCGATCTGGAACGCCGTCTCGTCCATGCCGAGCGGGCCGGTGATGCCCTCCTTGACCGCGACGTCCAGCCCGACGCCGCCAGCGGCCTCGATGACCTTGCCCAGCCAGTCGATGTTGATGCCGTAGATGAACGTCGTCCCCGGGTCGGCGAGCAGCGGCGCCGTGAAGACCACGTTCGAGCCGGAGAGCACGTTGGGGGTGCCGGTCACGGCCTCCCACTTGGTCAGGTCCTGGCTCCAGAACCAGTAGCCAAGGCCGGTCGTGTGGGTCACCAGCTGCTTGACGGTGGCCCGGCTCGCCGGGGCGCGCAGCTTCGGGGTGTCGCCGTCCCAGCCGTCGAGCACCTGGACGTCGGCGAACTCGGGGCAGTAGGTGTCGATGGGCGCGTCGAGGTCGAGCTTGCCGCCCTCGACCAGCTGCAGGGCGGCGACGGTCGCGACCATCTTGGTCATCGACATGATCCGGAAGTGGGTGTCGACCGTCAGCGCGTCCTCCGAGCCCGGCGCCCGGGACCCGGCCGCTCCGCGGTAGACGACGCCGTCGCGGTCGGCCGCGACGGCCGCGACGTTCGGTACGTCGCCGCGGTCGACCGCTGCCTGCAGGACGCTGTCGATGGACGCGCTGTCGATGCTCACGATGGCTCCTCGCCGCTGAAGGCTCGTGTGTCGTTGCTCACCCGTTCGCCCTCACCCTTCCGCCAGGTCCGTGGCGGGTCAACGGAGCCCCTCCGGTCGGGCAGGTCGGTGGCGCGGCGGCGTGACGAGCATCCCGGCGGTCGCGCCGTCCGGGCCGGGTAGCGTCGGGCCGTGCCCGGATTCAGCCACGTCGACGTGCTGCCCCTCGGTCCCGACACCACCGCCTACCGGCGGCTGGACCTGCCGCCGGGAACCGTGGTCGAGGCGGCGGGCCGGACGTTCCTGGAGGTCGACCCGGCGACGATCACGGCGCTCGTGCGCGAGGCCGTGCACGACATCCAGCACTACCTGCGCCCGAGCCACCTCGCGCAGCTGCGGGCGATCGTCGACGACCCCGAGGCGTCGCCCAACGACCGCTTCGTCGCCACCGACCTGCTGCGCAACGCGTGCGTCTCGGCCGGGGGCGTGCTGCCGATGTGCCAGGACACCGGGACCGCGATCGTCATCGGCAAGCGCACCGAGACCGTCCTGACCGGGTCGAACGACGAGGAGTCGATCTCGCGCGGGATCTTCGAGGCCTACGACCAGCTCAACCTGCGCTACTCGCAGATGGCGCCCACGTCGTTCTGGGACGAGCGCAACACCGGCACGAACCTGCCCGCGCAGGTGGAGCTGTACTCGATCCCGGGCGCCGAGCCGCGCTACGAGTTCCTCGTGCTGGCGAAGGGCGGCGGGTCGGCCAACAAGACCTTCCTCTACCAGGAGACGAAGGCGCTGCTGCACCCGAAGAAGCTCGCCGCGTTCCTGGACGCGAAGCTGCGGTCCCTCGGCACGGCGGCCTGCCCGCCCTACCACCTGGCGATCGTCGTCGGCGGGATGTCGGCCGAGTACAACCTCAAGATCGCCAAGCTGGCCTCGGCCCGGTACCTCGACGCGCTGCCGGAGACCCCGCCCGGCGACGGCGGGGCGTTCCGCGACCGCGACCTCGAAGCGCAGGTCCTGGAGCTGACGCGCGACTTCGGCATCGGCGCGCAGTTCGGCGGCAAGTACTTCTGCCACGACGTGCGCGTCGTCCGGCTCCCGCGGCACGGGGCCTCGCTGCCGGTGGGGATCGCCGTGTCCTGCTCGGCCGACCGGCAGGCCAAGGCCAAGATCACACCGGACGGGGTGTTCCTGGAGCAGCTGGAGACCGACCCGGCCCGCTTCCTGCCCGACGTCACCGAGGAGCACCTCGACGACACCGACGTCGTGCGGGTGGACCTCAACCGGCCGATGGACGAGATCCGCGCGCAGCTGTCGAGCCTGCCGGTGAAGACGCGCGTCTCGCTGTCCGGCCCGCTCGTCGTGGCGCGCGACATCGCACACGCCAGGATCGCCGAACGGCTCGACGCCGGCGAGCCGATGCCCGACTACCTGCGCGACCACCCCGTCTACTACGCCGGGCCGGCCAAGACCCCGGTCGGCTACGCGTCCGGCTCGTTCGGGCCGACGACGGCCGGGCGCATGGACTCCTACGTCGAGCAGTTCCAGGCCGCGGGCGGCTCGCTGGTGATGCTGGCCAAGGGCAACCGCAGCAAGCAGGTCACGACCTCGTGCGCCGCCCACGGCAGCTTCTACCTCGGCTCGATCGGCGGCCCGGCCGCGCGGCTGGCGCAGGACTGCATCCGCAAGGTCGACGTGCTGGAGTACCCCGAGCTGGGCATGGAGGCGATCTGGCGGATCGAGGTCGAGGACTTCCCCGCGTTCGTCGTGGTCGACGACAAGGGCAACGACTTCTTCGCCGAGGTCAGCCAGCCGACGCTGCAGGTGGGATTCCGCCGCTGAGGTCCGAGCGGGCCGTCAGCGCCCGAGGCCGCGCGTGAGGATCTCCAGCTGGATCTCGTCGGTGCCGCCGCCGATCCGCAGGATCCGCGCGTCGCGGTAGTGCCGCGCCACGGCCGACTCCTCGACGTAGCCCGCGCCGCCGAAGACCTGCACGGCCTCGTCGACGACGCGGTTGGCCGCCACCGCTGCGAGGTACTTCGCCTGCGCGACCGACCGCCCGGCCTCGGGGTGGCCCGTGCCCAGCCGGTCGGCGGCCTGCCAGGTCACCAGGCGCGCGGCCGCCAGCTCGATCTCCATGGTCGCGAGGCGGTGGCGGACGGTCTGCAGGCGCGTCAGCGGCGCCCCGAACGCCTCGCGCTCTGCGGCGTGGCGGCGGGCCAGGTCGAGGCACTCGGCGGCGTGGCCCAGCCCCATACCGGCGAGCGCGATCCGCTCCAGCTGGAAGGCCTCCATGATCTGGTAGAAGCCGCGGTCGAGGCGACCGAGCACGGCGTCGGCCGGCACGGCGACGTCGTCGAGCACGACCTCGCGGGTGTCGGACGTGTGCCAACCCATCTTGGCCAGCGGCGACCCGAACGACAGGCCCGGCGAGCCCCCCTCGACGAGGAACAGCGTCACGCCGCCGCGGCCGGGCTCCCCGGTGCGCGCCGCGACCACCAGCAGGTCGGCGAGCCCGGCGTTCGTGATGAACATCTTGCGGCCGGAAAGGACCCAGCCCCCGTCGGTCCGGCGGGCCCGGGTCGCGACCCGGGCCACGTCGGAGCCGGTGCCGGGCTCGGTGACGGCGATGGCGGCCACGGCGTCACCCGCGGCCAACGCCGGCAACCAGCGCTCCCGCTGGGCCGCGGTCCCGTTCCGGACGACGTGCGGGGCGGCCATGTACGCGCTGACCAGCGCGGTCACGGCGATGCCGCCGCTGGCGCGGGCGAGCTCCTCGGCCAGCAGCGCCACGGCGAGGGCGCTGCCGTGCTCGGCGTGACCGGCCTCGCCGCCGTCGGGGCCGTCCGGGTCTCCGCCGCTGCCGCCGTAGGCGTCGGGCGTCACCAGGCCGAGCAAGCCGGCGGCGCCGAGCGGCTTCCACAGCGCGGCCGGGAAGGCCCCCTCGGCCTCGGCCGCCGCGACGAGCGGGCGCACCTCGCGGTCGACGAAGGCGCGGCACGTGTCGCGGAAGGCCGCGTGCTCGGCGTCCAGCTCCCAGGGCATCGGGCCTCCAGATTCGACCGACCGGACGGTCGAATCTAACAGAACCGGCGCGAGCGGACCGGACGGGCGCTGGTCGCCGCTGGACGCCGGATGTGTCGATGTCGGCCCAACCGGGTAGCCCGAAGGGTGGATACGAGTAGAAGGCTTTCGGCAAGCAGGGTCATCGACGCTCCGGCCTCCGCGGTCTTCGCGGTGCTGGCCGACCCGAACCGCCACACCGACCTCGACAGCGGGGACATGGTGAAGGGGCCGGACGGCAGCGCCCCGCCCCTTGGGGGCATCGGCCAGGTGTTCGCGATGAACATGCACCAGGACGCGCTCGGCGACTACCGCATGATCAACACGGTGACCGCGTTCGTCCCGGACGCCCGCATCGGCTGGGCGCCGTCGATGGACCCGGACTGCGAGGCGGCGAAGAACTTCGAGGGCGTCGACGTCAGCGGGCACACCTACACCTACGACCTCGCGTCCGAGGGCGACGGCACGCGGGTGACCGAGACCTACGAGTGGATGAGCGTGAAGGACCCCGAGTTCCTCAAGCTCTTCCCGCTGGTCTCCGAGCAGGACCTGCAGGCGTCGCTGGACAAGCTGGCGGCCGCGGTCGGCTGACCGGTTCCACCCGGCCGGCGACGGGACGGCGGGGCAGCGACCCTGCCCGGTGCGCCGCCGTCGCCGGCTGCGCGGTCCACGGTCACCCCAGGCGCCGGGGCCCGTCGTCGTCGCGGCGGGGCGCCGGGCCGAGCACGGCACCGGCCCCGGTGACGAACACCCCGCCGGGCGTGGCGAGCACCGGGTCGAGGGCGAGCGCGCGCAGCTCCGGGAGGTCCTCGGCCAGCCGGCCGACCCGCAGCACGAGGTCGGCGAGGGCGTCGAGGTCGACGGGGTCCGCGCCGCGGTAGCCGGCAAGCAGCGGCGCCGCCCGGGGCGCGCGGACGAGCGCGGCGGCGTCGACGTCCGACACCGGCACGACCCGGAATGCGCGGTCACCGAGCAGCGCCGTGGCCGTGCCGGCGAGCCCGAACGAGAGCAGCGACCCGAACGACGGGTCGTCGACGATCTCCAGGACGCACGGGACACCCTTCGGCGCCATGCGCTGGACGTGGAACTCGGCGCGCCCGGTGAGCCCCTCGAGGTCCGCCACCGCCCGGCGCACCGCCGACTCGCCGAGCAGGTCGAGGCGGACTCCCGCCTGGTCGGTGCGGTGCCGCCAGCGGTCCCCGGCGGCCTTCACCGCGACCGGGCCGCCCAGCTCTGCCGCCGCGGCGACGGCGGCGTCCGCGCCCGTCACGCGGCGGAACTCGACCACGCCGACGCCGTAGCACGCCAGCAGCCGAGGGACCTCGGTGTCGGTGAGGGTCCGGGCTCCCCAGCCCGCGACCAGGCCGGCGGCCCGCACGACGTCGATCCCGATGGGCGCGCTGAAGTCGCCGACCGGAGTGGCCCGCCACCGGGCGTAGCGGTTCACCCGCGCCAGCGCGGCGGCCGCCCGCTCCGGGCTGGCGAAGCTGGGCACCGACCCGGCGGCAGGCGACCCGTCCTCCCCCGGCAGCGTCAGCTCGGCGGGAACGCCCTCGGCGGCGAGGAAGACCGCGACGACGGGCTTGCCCGACCCGGCCGCCGCGGTCCGCAGCGCACTGGCGTACTCCGCTCCGGGGATCGCGATCGGCGGGACGAAGACGGCGATCAGCGCGTCGGCGTCGCCTGCGAGCGCCGCGGTGACGGCGGCGGCGAAGACCTCCGGCGGGGCGGTGACCCCCACGTCGACCTGCTCGCCCGCCGGATCCATGCCCTCGTCCAGCAGCGCGTCGACCACCAGCACGCCCAGTGCGGTCGAGTTGCCGACCACCGCGACGCGCGGGCCCGCCGGCAGCGGCTGGTGGGCCAGCACGAGCGCGGTGTCGAACATGTCGGGCAGCGTCTCGACCCGGATGACGCCGGACTGCTCGAACAGCGCCTGCACCGACGCGTCGTCGACCGGGACCGTGCCGTAGGGCTGCCCGGCGGTCGCCATGGAGGACGCGCCGGTGTGCCGGCCGCTCTTCACGGCGACGATCGGCTTGGTGCGGGCGAGCCGCCGGGCCAGCCTGGCGAACTTGCGCGGGTTGCCGAACGTCTCCAGGTAGAGCAGGACCAGGTCGGTGGCGGGGTCGGTCTGCCAGAACTGCAGCAGGTCGTTGCCCGACATGTCGGCCCGGTTGCCGGCCGAGACGAACGTGGACAGGCCAAGGCCGCGCTCCTGCGCCGCGGCGAGGATGGCGATGCCGAGCGCGCCGGACTGGCAGAAGAAGCCGACGCGGCCGCGGACGGGGAGCCGCGGCGCGAGGGTCGCGTTGAGCCGCACGTCGGCCGCGGTGTTGGCGACGCCCAGCGCGTTCGGCCCGACGACCCGCATGCCGTGGGCGCGCGCGGCCGCGACGAGCTGCCGCTCCGCCACGACCTGCCCGGCGTCGGCGAAGCCCGCGCTCACGACGACCAGTGTCGTCACGCCCTTGGCCAGGCAGTCGTCCATGACGCCCTCGATGTTCGCGGCGGGCACCGCGACCACGGCGAGGTCGACCGGGTCGGGGATGTCGGTGACCGCGGCGTAGGCGCGGACGCCGCGCACGGAGCGCGCGTCGGGGTTGACGGGGAAGACCGGGCCGGTGAAGTTGGCCCGCAACAGGTTCTGCAGGACCGCATGCCCGATCTTGGCGGGGTCGGTGGAGGCGCCGATCACGGCGACCGACGACGGGTGCAGCGCGTTGTGGACGCTGCGCGCCTCGGCCCGCTGCTCCCGCGCGTCGCGCACCGCCAGCGACCGGTCGGTCGGGTCGACGTCGAACTCCAGGTGCAGGACGCCCTCGCTGAACGCGCGGCTGACCTGGTAGCCCGCCTGCCGGAACACCCGCACCATTCCGTGGTTCTCGACCAGCACCTCGGCCTCGAAGCGGCGCAGGCCGTTCTCGCGGGCGGCCGCGGCCAGGTGTTCCAGCAGGATGGAGCCGAGGCCGCGGCCCTGGTGGGTGTCGCGCGCGACGAACGCCACCTCCGCGGCGACGGGCGGCCCGCCGTCCGGCGCGGGCAGGCCCTCGTACCGGCCCACGGCGATGATCTCGTCGCCGAGCAGGCAGACGAAGGCCACCCGCGCGTGGTGGTCGACGACGGTGAAGCGCTCCAGGTCCTTCGGCGAGATCCGCGGGTAGGGGCCGAAGAACCGCAGGTAGCGGGTGCGCTCCGACAGGCTGGCGTGGAAGCGCACCAGCGCGTCGGCGTCGGAGGGCAGGATCGGGCGCAGGTGCACGATGCCGCCGTCGGAGGCCACGACGTCGGCCTCCCAGTGTCGCGGGTAGCCGGGCTCGACCCGCTCGTCGGCTCCGGTGGCCGCTCCGGTCGTCACGGTCAGTCCCTGGGGTCGTCGGGGTCGAGCCCGTGCAGGGGGAAGACCGCCCGCCGGGCCTCCACGATCGCCACGTCGACCGCCTCCCCGGCGCCGTCGCCCCAGGCCGCGTGCGCGGTGCTCGCGCCGTCGGACATCGAGGTCGGCAGCGTCCCGTCGGTGAGGCCCGCGACGTGGGCCGTCCAGCCGGCGGGAATCACCCGCGAGGCCGGCAGGTCCCGGTCGAGCACGGTCGCGAGCAGGTGCGTCCACGACCGCGGCACGACCCGGAACAGGCCGTACCCACCCCCGCCCGTGGCCAGCCAGCGCCCGCCCGCGGTCTCCGTCGCGAGGTCCCGCAGCCGCCGGTAGATCTCGCGGTGGCCGTCGACCGTCAGCCCCAGGTCGGCGAGCGGGTCTTCCCGGTGCGTGTCGGCGCCGCACTGGGTGAGCAGCAGCTGCGGGCGGAACTCCCGCAGCAGCGACGGCACCACCGCGTCGAACGCGCGCAGCCATCCCGGGTCGGACGTGCCCGGCGGCAGCGGCACGTTGACCGCCGTCCCCGCCGCGGCCCCGGACCCGAGCTCGCCGGGCCAGCCGGTGCCGGGCCAGAGCGTCATCGGGTGCTGGTGCAGCGAGATGGTGAGCACGCGCGGGTCGTCGTAGAAGGCCGCCTGCACCCCGTCGCCGTGGTGGACGTCGACGTCGACGTAGGCGATGCGCTCGAGGCCGTGGTCGAGCAGCCAGGAGATCGCGATCGCGCAGTCGTTGTAGACGCAGAAGCCCGCGGCGCGGTCGGCCATCGCATGGTGCAGGCCGCCGGCGATGCTCACCGCCCGGTCGACCCGCCCCTCGGCGATCTCCCGCGCGGCCGCCAGCGTGCCGCCGCAGACCAGCGCGCTCGCCTCGTGCATCCCGTAGAAGATCGGGTTGTCGGCGGTGCCGAGGCCGTGCCCGATGCCGAAGGGCACCTCGGGGGCGGACTTGACCGCCGTCAGGTAGGAGGGCACGTGGACCCGCTGGAGCTCCGCGTCCGGGGCCGGTTCCGGTACGAGCGGCTCGATGCCTTCGAGCACGCCCAGCTCGGTGGCCAGGCGCATGGTCAGGTCGAGCCGGACCGGGTCGAGCGGGTGGTCGTCACCGAAGTCGTACGCGATCAGCTCGGGCGTCCACACCACCGCCACCCGCGCCGAGCCACTTCGCGCGACCGGGCCACTTCCCCCGACCGGGCCGCCGCTGCCCGCCGTGGCGCCCGCGCCGGGCGACTCCGGGCCGCTCACGGCTGCGCTCCGGTCGCCACCGGGCGGGCCGGGTCCGCCGACCACGACGACCACGACCCGGGGTAGAGCGCCACCGGCCGCTCGGGCGACCGCAGTCCGGCGTGCTCGGCCGCCAGTACGAGCGCGGCCGCGGTGACGCCCGACCCGCAGTAGGCGCCGACGTCCACTCCGTTGCGCGCGCCGAGGGCGGCCAGCCGCGCGCGCAGCACCTCCGGCGCGAGGATGCGGCCGTCGGACCCGGTCAGGTCGGTGGCCGGGAGGTTGCGCGCTCCCGGGATGTGCCCGGCCTTGGGGTCGATCGGTTCGGCCTCGCCCCGGTAGCGCTGCGGGGCGCGGGCGTCGAGCAGCAGCCCGGACCTGGCCAGCGCCGCCGCCGCGTCGGCGTCCAGCACGGGCATGTGACCCGGCTCGACCACGACGTCGCCCGGCTCGGGCGCCGAGGCTTCGGCGGTGACCGGCAGGCCGGCTGCCGTCCAGCCGGCCCAGCCGCCGTCGAGCACGGCGACCCGGTCGGCGGGCATCCCGGCCCAGCGCAGCAGCCACCACGTCCGGGCCGCGACGGTGGCGTTGCCGTCGTCGTAGACGACGACCGGCGCGTCGCGGCGCACGCCGGCCCGCCGCAGCGCGGCCTGCAGGACGTCGGGCTCGGGCAGCGGATGGCGGCCCCCTGCGCCGGGGGCCCCCGCCAGCTCGGTGTCGAGGTCGACGTAGACGGCGCCCGGCACGTGCCCGGCGTCGTGGTCGGGCCGGCCGGGTGGCCCGCCCAGCCGCCAGCGGACGTCGAGGACCACCGGTGGCGGCACGCCGGCGAGCAGGCGGGCCAGGGTCGGGGCATCGATCACCGGGTGCACCCGCCCATCCTGCCTCGCCCGGGCGTGACCTGCGGTGCCCATCGCCCGGATAGCATGGACGGTGACGGGAGGGCCGAGCGTGTGAACGAGCTCATCGACACCACCGAGATGTACTTGCGCACGATCTACGAGCTGGAGGAGGAGGGCGTCGTCCCGCTGCGGGCCCGGATCGCCGAGCGGCTCGCCCAGAGCGGGCCCACCGTCAGCCAGACCGTGGCGCGCATGGAGCGGGACGGGCTCGTCGTGGTGGCGGGCGACCGTCATCTGGAGCTCACCGACGCCGGTCGGGCCCGGGCCGTCGCGGTCATGCGCAAGCACCGGCTCGCCGAGCGGCTGCTCGTCGACGTGATCGGGCTCGAGTGGGAGCTGGTGCACGCCGAGGCCTGCCGCTGGGAGCACGTGATGAGCGAGGCGGTCGAGCGCAAGCTGGTCCAGCTGCTGGACAACCCCACGATCTCGCCCTACGGCAACCCGATCCCGGGCCTGGACGAGTTGGAGCGGCTGCCCGACGCCGGGCAGGTGCACGCGACGCCGCCCCCGTCGCTGGAGCTGGGCCTGCAGCGGCTCGACGAGCTGGCCCGGCGCGGCGGCGGCCGGGTCGAGGTCCGGCGCATCGCCGAGCACGTCCAGGTCGACACGGATCTCATGGCCGAGCTGAAGGCCGCGGGGGTGGTCCCGGGCCAGTCCGTGCAGGTGCGGGCGATCGCCCGCTTCGGCGACGCGGTGCCGGTCCAGGCCGACGGCGAGGCGACGGCCTCGACCGTGGCGCCCCTCATCGCGCACGCGGTGCTGGTCCGCGCCCGCTGAGCCGGCCGCTCCCCGACCGCCGGCGCCCACCATGATCCCCCGGACAGGAGAGTTCCCGTGAAGTTGCTCGTCACCGGCGGTGCCGGCTACGTCGGCAGTGTCTGCGCCGCGCACCTGGTCGACGCCGGTCACGACGTCACCGTCCTGGACGACCTGTCGACCGGCCACGCCGACGCCGTGCCGGACGGCGCGCAGTTCGTCAAGGGCGACCTGGCCGAGGCGGCCGACGAGCTGCTCGCCGACGGGTTCGACGGCGTCCTGCACTTCGCGGCGAAGTCGCTGGTCGGCGAGTCGGTGCGGAAGCCAGAGCTGTACTGGCAGGGCAACGTCGTGACGTCGCTGCGGCTGCTGGAGGCCATGCGCCGCCACGGCACGCCGCGGCTGGTCTTCTCCTCGACGGCGGCCACGTACGGCGAGCCGGAGCAGGTCCCGATCGTCGAGACCGCGCCGGCCCGCCCGACGAACCCGTACGGCGCCAGCAAGCTCGCGATCGACAACATGATCACCTCGTACGCGGCGGCGCACGGGCTGGCCGCGGTGAGCCTGCGCTACTTCAACGTGGCGGGAGCGCACGGCCGGTTCGGCGAGCGCCACGTCGTCGAGACCCACCTCATCCCGATCGTCCTGCAGGTCGCGTCGGGCTCGCGGGAGTCGGTCGCCGTCTACGGCGAGGACTGGCCGACCCCCGACGGCACCTGCATCCGCGACTACATCCACGTGGACGACCTCGCCGCGGCGCACCTCCTCGCGATCGCGCAGGCACAGCCGGGCCGCCACGCCGTCTACAACCTGGGCTCGGGCGCCGGGTTCTCGGTGCGCGAGGTCATCGAGGCCTGCCGGGCCGTGACCGGCCACCCGATCCCGGCGGTGGCCGCGCCCCGCCGCGACGGCGACCCCGCCGTGCTGGTGGCCTCCAGCGCGGCGGCGCAGGCGGAGCTCGGGTGGCGACCCGAGCGGGCCGAT
>CAVSJZ010000063.1:0-17381 GCA_963728105.1 uncultured Actinomycetota bacterium
AACCGGGCCAGGGTGGGGGAGGGCCTGTGAGCCGCGAGTCGGGGTCTGGACCAGCCCGAGTTGCTGGCTGGGCCGGCCGTCCTCCGACCCCCGGCGCGGGCCTACACAGCCACCGGTGTGGGCCTACACCGTCACCGGTGCGTCGGCCGGCCGGGGGACGAGCGGGAGGCGGACGGTGAAGGCCGTCTGCCCCGGGCGGCTCGCGACGTCGACGCGGCCGCCGTGCGCCGCCACCACCGCGTGGACGATGGCGAGGCCCAGCCCGGTGCTGCCGTTGGCCCGCGACCGCGACGAAGACCCGCGCGCGAACCGCTCGAACACGTGCGGCAGCAGCTCGGGGGCGATGCCCGGCCCCTGGTCGACGACGGTCAGTAGCGCGTCCGTCCCGTCGGCCGCGAGCTTCACCGTGACGTCGGTGCCCTTCGGGGTGTGGGTGCGGGCGTTCGCCAGCAGGTTGGCCAGCACCTGCGTCAGCCGGGACGCGTCGCCCATCACCGTGACCGGCTCCTCGGGCAGGTCCAGCTGCCAGTGGTGGTCCGGCCCGGTCGCGTGGGCGTCGCTGACGCCGTCGAGGACGAGCCGGGTGAGGTCGACGTCGTGGCGCTCCAGCGGCCGCCCGGCGTCCAGGCGGGCGAGCAGCAGCAGGTCCTCGACGAGCGTCGTCATCCGCTCGGCCTGCGAGGAGATGCGGCCCAGCGAGTAGGCGGTCTCGTCGGAGAGCCGGCCGCGGCGGGTCAGCTCCGCGTAGCCGCGGATCGCGGCGAGCGGCGTGCGCAGCTCGTGGCTCGCGTCGGCGATGAACTGCCGCAGCTGGGTCTCGCTGTCCTGGCGCGCCTGCAGCGACGCGCCGACGTGGTCCAGCATGTGGTTGAGCGCCGCGCCCACCTGGCCGACCTCGGTCGCGGGGTCGGCGTCCGGCACGCGTTCGGCCAGGTCGACCTCGCCGCGGTCCAGCGGCAGCACGCTCACCCGGCGCGCCGTGACCGCGACGCGCTCCAGCGGCCGCAGCTCGCGCCGCACGAGTACCGCCCCGATGATCCCGGCGACGCCGAGCGTGACCAGCGCGACGACCACCTCGGCCGTGATGAGCAGCGTGACGGTCGTGCGGACGTCGCTCTCCGAGACGCCGACGAGCACCGTGCCGCCGGGTCCGTGCCGCGTGACGACGCGGTAGTAGCCGAGCTTGCCCAGCGAGACGCTCTCCGGATGGTCGGCCGTGGCGGCGGCGTCCGCGATGGCCGGGTAGGCGTCGACCGGCACCGGCGTCTGCCCCGTGTAGCGCTGCGTGGCGACGGCCTCGGTGACCCGGCCGCCCTGCACGACCGCGAACAGCGAGTCGGGCGGGAGGCGGGGCCCGGGCGAGCTCCCGCCGCCGAACGGGTTCTGGCTGCCGTCGGGCGCCTGCCCGTTCGGCGCGATCCGGTCGTAGATGCGGCTGATGTTGGCGAGGTTGTCGTCGAGCCGGCGGGTCAGCGAGCGGTCCAGCGCGACGGCGGTCGCGACGCCGATCGCGAGCGAGGCGACGGCGAGCAGCAGGAGCATGAGGGCGACCAGGCGCGCCCGCAGCGTCCGGGCCCGCACCTGCCAGGTGCGCGGGCCGCGGGTCGCAGGCGGCGTGCGGGTCGCCGCCACGCTAGGCCGCCGGCTTCAGCACGTACCCGGCCCCGCGCACGGTGTGGATCATCGGTGAGCGGCCGAGGTCGATCTTCTTGCGCAGGTACGACACGTACAGCTCGACGACGTTGGACTGGCCGCCGAAGTCGTAGTTCCACACCCGGTCGAGGATCTGCGCCTTCGACAGCACCCGCTTCGGGTTGCGCATGAGGAACCGCAGCAGCTCGAACTCCGTCGCGGTCAGCTCGACCGTGTCCTCGCCGCGGCGCACCTCGTGGCTGTCCTCGTCGAGCACCAGGTCGCCGACGACCAGCTCCGACCCCTGCCGTGCCGCCGTCATCCCGGAGCGGCGCAGCAGGCCGCGCAGCCGCGCGACCAGCTCTTCGAGGCTGAACGGCTTCGTGACGTAGTCGTCGCCACCGGCGGTGAGGCCCGCGACGCGGTCCTCCACGGCGTCGCGCGCGGTCAGGAAGAGCACGGGGACCTCGGGGGTGTCCGCGCGCATCCGGCGCAGCACCTCCAGCCCGTCGAAGTCGGGCAGCATGACGTCGAGGACGACGGCGTCGGGCCGGAACTCGCGGGCCGCGCGCACGGCGGACGTTCCGTCGGCGGCGGTGCGGACCTCCCAGCCCTCGTAGCGCAGGGCCATCGACAGCAGGTCGGACAGGCTCGACTCGTCGTCGACGACCAGCACCCGGATCGCGCCGCCGTCGGGCCGTCGAAGGCCCCGCTCGTCCATTGCGCTCTCCGCGGTCGTCACCGGCTCTGCTGTGGCCATGCTAGCCACCATCTCTCCGGCCGCTGTGGCGTGCGTGGGCGGTTCCTGTGCCCTTCCTGTGGAACCGGGAGGCCTCCGGATCCGTCTGCACCGGCCATGGACGACTTCACGGGATGGCCCCCCGAGGCGCCGCAGCTGCTGGCCGGCATCGTCGCCGACAACCGCGCCGAAATGTGGGACGAGCGGCACGACGCCTGGATCCGGGGACCGGCACTGGCGCTGGCCGCCGCGCTCGCCGAGGAGTTCGGGACGGTCAGGGTGCTGCGGCCGAGGGTGAACCGCCGGTTCCGGCCGGATGCCCCACCCCTGCGGACCGACACGGGCGTCGTCGCCCGCTCGGCCGGCGGGTGCGACCTCTCGGTCGTGCTGACGGCCGCCGAGCTGCGGGTCGGCGCGGGTCACCGGCGTTTCGACCCCGGTCAGACCCGGCGCTACCGCGCGGCGGTCGTGGACGAGCCGGGCGCCGCGCTGCTCACGCTGTGCGCGGGCCTCGCGGACGCCGGGCTGCGGCCGGACCCGTCGGCCGCGCTCCGCCGCCGCCCCCGCGGCGTGCCGGGCGACCACCCGCGCCTCGCGCTGCTGGGCCGGCGCGGCCTACTGGTGGAACGGGCGTGGCCGGTCGGTCCGTGGTTGGGCACGCCGGAGCCCCTGGAGCGGACGCGGGCCGCCTGGCGCGCCGCGGCGCCGCTCGTGGCGTGGCTGGACGCCAACGTCGGGCCGTCGGCACCCCGCCCGTCGCGGCCCCGCCCGGCCCGCCGACAGGCCAACGACGCAACGGCCGGTGCCGACCCGTGACGCGGGCCGGCCGGGCGCGGGCCGGGTTGCCGGCGCGGCCCGCCCCGGTCAGCGGGCGCGCCAGTAGCCCGTCGCGTACACCAGCCGGCGGTCGAGGCCGCGCTCGTCGAGCAGGTGCCGGCGCAGCTCCCGCACGCACGCGGACTCACCCGAGAGCCAGGCCTGCCCGCGTCCGGCCGGGAACGCGGCGGCCCGCACCGTCCGCGCGAGCGGCTCCCCGGCCGGCTCGTCCCCCCGGTGCACCCAGGTCACCGTGCCGGCCAGGTCCTGCTCCTCGGCGGCGTCGGCGACCTCGACGAACACGAGCCGCGGCGCCGCCGGGGCCCCGGCGCCGACGGCGTCCAGCACGGTGGCGAGTGCGGGCAGCGCGGTCTCGTCACCGATGACGACGTGGAAGTCGGCGGCCGCGTCGGGGGCGTAGTGGCCGCCCGGCTCGGACACCCCCACCCACGCGCCGGGCCCCGCGCTCGCTGCCCACGCGGCGGCGGGGCCGTGCCCGGCGTGCAGGACGAAGTCGACGTCGAGCTCGCCGGCGTCGGCGTCGAAGCGGCGGACGGTGTAGGTCCGGATCGCCGGGCGGGCCTCGCCGGCCGGCCACACCGGGCCGCCGGTGCTCGCCCGCGGCACGGCCGGGCGCTCCTGCCCTGGCGCGGGGAAGAACATCTTGATGCGCCGGTCCGGCCCATGGCCGGGGAAGCCGACGAGCTCGTCGCCAGCCAGCGTCACGCGCACCATGCCCGGGGTCACGCGCGCGCTGCGGCGCACCTGCAACAGGCGGGGTGCGGTCGTCGTCACCGGTCCGATTCTGCCCGGTGCGCGAGGCCGGTCCAGACGAGGTCCATCAGGTACTCCGTGGCCTGTTCGGCCGTCACCGTGCGGTCGGCGCCGCGCCAGATCGCCAACCGCTCGCAGGCCCCGACGATGACCTGGGCCCAGCCGGTCAGCCGCTGCGGCGGCGTGCCGGGGGCCTGTGCCGCCAGCAGCGCGGCGATGAAGTCCGTCTGCTGCGCCCGGATGCCCTCCACGGCGTCCGCGGCCACCCCGGACTCCGAGCACAGCAGCGTCCACGCGGGCTCGTGGTCCTCCAGGTAGCGGAAGAAGGCGAGCGTGCCCTGGCGGAGCATGTCCTCGGGCGCCGTCGCCGCGCCCGCGGCCGCTGAGGTGACCTCCAGCAGCTCGGCGCGCGCCCGCGCGATGCACGCCAGCAGCAGGCCCTCCTTGGACCCGAAATGCGTGTACACGACCGGCTTGGTCACCCCGACGCGCTCGGCGACGGCGTCCATCGACGCGCCGGCGAACCCGCGCTCGCCGAACACGGCCAGCGCGGCGTCGAGGATCTGCCGCTCGCGCTCGGCGCGCGGGAACCGGGTGCGGGTCGCCACGACCCGGACCCTACCGCAGGTAACTTACCCGTGGTAACTTACTGCCGGTAACTTCGGGGAGGAGCGGGATGGACGAGAACAGCATCGACGCCGGCACCGGCGTCATCAGCACCGACGTCGCCATCGTCGGCAGCGGGTTCGCCGGGCTCGGCGCCGCCGCGGCGCTGGAGCGGGCCGGGCGGCCCGACTTCCTGGTGCTGGAGGCGGGCGGGTCCGTCGGCGGGACGTGGCGCGACAACACCTACCCCGGCTGCGCCTGCGACGTGCCCAGCCACCTGTACTCCTTCTCGTTCGCGCCGAACCCGCGCTGGACGCGGGCGTTCGCGCGCCAGCCGGAGATCCGCGACTACCTGGAGCACGTCACCGACCGCTTCGGCCTGCGTTCGCGCATCCGGTTCGGCGCACGGGTCACCCACGCCGAGTGGGACGGCACCGGCTGGGCGCTGCGCACCGCCGACGGCACCCGGGTCCGGGCGCGCGTGCTGGTGTGGGGCACCGGTCCGCTGCACATCCCCGCCGTCCCCGAGATCGACGGCCTCGCCGACTTCGCCGGCACGGTGTTCCACTCCGCCCGCTGGGACCACGGCCACGACCTGGCCGACCGGCGCGTCGCCGTCATCGGGACGGGGGCGAGCGCGGTCCAGTTCGTGCCGCAGGTCCAGCGCCACGCCGCCCACCTGACGCTGTTCCAGCGTACGGCCCCCTGGGTGTTGCCCAAGCCCGACCGGCCGATCCCGGCGCTCGCCCGCCGGCTCTACCGGCGCGTGCCCGCGGCGCAGAAGCTCGCCCGCGCCGTCGTCTACCTGCGCAACGAGCTGCTCGTCGGCGGATTCCTGCACCCGCGGCGGATGCGGGCGATCGAGGCGCTCGGCCGCCGCCACCTCGCGCGGACCTTCGCCGGCCGGCCCGACCTGCTCGGGAAGGTGACGCCCGGCTACACCATCGGCTGCAAGCGCATCCTCATGTCGAACGACTACTACCCGGCGCTGAAGCAGCCCAACGTCGACGTCGTCACCGAGCGCGTCGTGCGCGTCACCCCGCACGGCGTCGTGACGGCGGACGGCGCCGAGCACGCCGTCGACACGATCATCTTCGGCACCGGCTTCCGGGTCGGCGAGGGCCTGACCGACGGCGTCACCGTGACGGGCCGGGACGGCCGCAAGATGTCCGACGTCTGGGCGGACGGGCCGCAGGCGCTGCTCGGCACGACCGTGGCCGGCTTCCCCAACCTGTTCCTCATGATCGGGCCCAACACCGGCCTGGGCCACAGCTCGATGGTCTACATGATCGAGTCGCAGACGTCGTTCCTGCTCGACGCGCTGCGCCGGCTCGACGACGCGGGCGCCGTCGCGCTCGACACCCGCCAGGACCGCCAGTACGCCTTCAACGACGACCTGCAGCGGCGGCTCTCCGGCACCGTCTGGACGGCGGGCGGGTGCGCGAGCTGGTACCTCGACGAGCGCGGCCGCAACCGCACGCTGTGGCCGGGCTACACGTTCGACTTCCGCCGCCGCACCCGCCGCGTCGACCCCGCCGACCACGAGCTGATCGGCTAGACAGGGCGGGTGAGCGACCCCGCGCGCGTCTACGCCATCCCGTTGACGACCCGGTTCCGGCGCACCGACGTCCGGGAGGGCATGGTGCTGGCCGGCCCCGCGGGATGGGGCGAGTTCTGCCCCTTCCCGGAGTACGGCGACGTCGAGTGCGTGCCGTGGCTCGCCGCGGCCGTGGAGGCGGCCGATCGGGGATGGCCCGCGCCCGTCCGCGACCGCGTGCCGGTCAACGCGATCGTGCCGGTCGTCGAGCCCGAGCGGGCCGCCGCGCTGGTCCGCGCGTCCGGGTGCGCGACCGCGAAGGTCAAGGTGGCCGACGCGCCCGGCTCGCTGCCCGATGACGTCGAGCGCGTCGCGGCCGTCCGGGACGCGCTGGGCCCCGCCGGCCGCGTCCGCGTCGACGCGAACGGGGCCTGGTCGGTCGACGACGCGGTGGCCGCGATCGGCTCGCTGGACACGGCGGCCGGGGGCCTGGAGTACGTCGAGCAGCCGTGCGCGACCGTGGCCGAGCTCGCGGCCGTGCGCCGGCGCGTCGACGTCCGCGTCGCCGCGGACGAGTCCATCCGCCGGGCGGAGGACCCGCTGCGCGTCGCTCTGGCCGGGGCTGCGGACGTCGCCGTGCTCAAGTGCGCGCCGCTGGGCGGGGTCGCGCGGGCCCTGGAGGTCGCGGCCGCGTGCGGGCTGCCCTGCGTCGTGTCGTCGGCGCTGCAGACCAGCGTCGGGCTGGCGGGGGAGATCGCGCTGGCCGCGGCGCTGCCCGAGCTGGAGTTCGCCTGCGGGCTGGGGACCGGCGCGCTCCTCTCGGCCGACCTCGTGGCCGAGCCGCTCGTGCCGGTGGACGGCTGGCTGCCGGTCCCGCGGCGGGCGCCGGAGCCGGTGCGGGCCGCGGAGCTGGCGGCACCGCCGGAGCGTGCGGCCTGGTGGGAGGCGCGCCGCGCCCGCGTCGCCGCCCTGCTCGCCCGCTGATCGCTCGCGCGCCCGGTGGGAAGGGCCGATGTGGACCGCGCGTCCCGGGCCGGGTGCCGGGTTGCGTGGGCGGCGGGTTCCGTGGCGATCGCGGGTACCGGGACGCGAGGGCGTCCGGTCGGTGCTCGCGCGCGGACCGGCCCCGGCCGAGCCGGACGGGCGGGGCCCCGGTCGACGACGACCCGCCGGACGCCTACCCGCTCCGGTCGAGGGCGCGGCCGGGGTAGGCCGCCTCGGCCGGGCCCCGGTTCTGGTGCATGGTCCACAGCAGGTCGGCGAGGTGGGCGGGGTCGACGGTCGGGAGGTCCGGCACGGGCGCGCCCGCGGCCCGCGCCGCCTCGCGCTGGGCGTGGAAGGCGCTGCGCTCGATCGCGGCGCCGATGTAGAGGCCGCCGACGTAGACGTTCCGGCCGGCCAGCGCGCCGCCAAGGGCCTGCAGGTAGTTGCGCAGCGCGGCGAGGGCGAGCCCGCCGCTGATGTGCGGGTTGCCGCGCAGTGCGCTGGCGCCCTGCGCGCTCAGCACGGCGCCGTCACCGCGGGCGAGCATGGCGGGCAGGAAGGCCCGTGCCAGCGTCAGCGGCGCGTAGACGCCGAGCGGCATCAGCCCGGCGACGCGCTCGGGCGTCAGGTCGATCGCCGGGACGAACCCGTCGGCCGCCGCGCCGTAGTACACGACGTCGGGGTCGCCGACGGCCGCGCGGACCCGCTCGACCACGCCGGGCAGCGCAGCGAGGTCGGCGAGATCGGCCGGGACCGCGTGTGCCGCCGCCCCGTCGCCGCGCAGCTCCTGCGCCAGCTCGCCCAGCGGCTCCGGCCTGCGCGCGACGAGGACGACCGCGTAGCCCTCGCGCGCATACCGGTGGGCGACGGCCCGGCCCAGTGCCGGCCCGGTCCCGAACACCGCGATCGACTTCGCCACGACGGCCCTCCTCCGCTGGAACCCGCGTTAACCTGACGGCATCGTCAACTTGACCCTAGGATCAAGTTGATCCGACCGTCAAGATGCTGTGCGAGGATCCGGGCATGGCAGTGCGGGCAGGCGCGCCGGCCGCCGCGGGCGGCCGGTCGTTGCGCGCGGACGCCGCGCGCAACGTCGAGCAGATCCGCGCCGCCGCCATCGCGGCGTTCCACGGGCGCGGCCTCGCGACGCCGCTGGAGGAGATCGCGGCCGCCGCCGGGGTGAGCAAGGGGACGATCTACACGCGGTTCGGCGGACGCGCCGGGTTGATCGACGCCGTGATCGGCGAGCTCGTCGCCGCCCGCATGCACGCGATCATGGACAGTGCCCTGGCCGGGAACGACCCGTGGGAGCGGGTCGCGACGTACGTCGGCGACCGGCGCGACCTGCAGTACCGCGAACCCGCCTTCACCGATGCGCTGCTCATGACCTACCCCGACTCGGCGCAGCTGGTCGCGCTCGCGGAGCGGGCGACCGAGGTCAGCTCCCGGATACTGGCCGACGGCCGCGCGGCCCGGGTGGTCCGGCCCGACTTCACCGCGGGCGACCTGTACTGGGCCGACGTCGCCAACGGCCTGGCGCTGCGCGCAGCGCCCCGGCCCACCCGGGCCGACTACGACCGGCGGACCGGATTCCTCCTCGACAGCCTCCACCCGCGGTGACGGCGGTGGCCGGCTCCCCGGGGTCGCCGGAGGCGGAGGCGACCTTCCGTCCGGTGGTCGTCGATGCCGAGGCGGTGGCCGGCGGCGATGGTGATCACCGGAAGGGCGTCGCGGGCCCGGACCGGCGGCCGGTCTCCGCTCCCGGTGGCCACCGGCGCTCGGGCGCGGGCTGGTGGTGATGATCGCCGGGAAGGGCGTCCCAGGGCCGCATCCGGCCCTCGACCTCCCGCCCTGGTGATCGGTGGCACCGATCGCTGCGGGGGGGTCGGCGGGTGGGGCGCCGGACATCCTCTTTCCGCCCGCCCTCGGTGGTCACCGCCCGGGCGCCGCCCCGGGCCGCCCCGCCGGCGAGCTCGGCCTCCCTGGTGTGGCGAGCTCCGTGCGGGCCGGGGCGACCGCCCTGATCGCCGCTCGGGGAGGTCCGAGGCCGCCTGTGGCCTCCAGCTGCCCATTCCGGTGATGGTCGTCCCGACCGTGATCGCCGGTGGGCGAGCTCCTGCGCCGGATCCGGCTCTCCGCCACCCGCCCCGGTGATCACGTCAGGAATCGGTCCCGGCGTCGGGATGCGTGCGCACCGCCTCGTCCCGACCGACCCCGCCACCGGCCCCCGACCGCGCGCCGCGCCGCCCCCGGCCGGCCCGGGTAGCGTCCGCCGGGTGGGGGTCGTCGTGGTGGGCGCGGGCATCGCGGGCGTCGCCTGCGCGCGGGAGCTGCTCGCCCACGACCTGGCGGTCCGGCTCCTCGACCGCGGGCGCGTGCCGGGCGGACGGATGGCGTCGCGGACCCTGCACGGCCGTCCGGTCGACCTCGGCGCCGCCTACTTCACGGTGTCCGACCCGGAGTTCGCGGCCGTCGTCGAGCGCTGGCGGGCCGCCGGCCTCGCGCGCCCCTGGACGGACACCCTCGCGGTCCTGTCGGAGGGCGACCGCAGCACGACGACGGGCCCCGTCCGGTGGGCTGCACCGCGCGGGCTGCGCAGCCTCGTGACGGCGCTGGCGGCCGACCTGTCCGTCACCACCCGACATGAGGTCCGCAGCGTGGGCCCCGGCCCGGTCGTCGACGGCGAGCCCGCCGACGCCGTCGTCCTCGCGATGCCCGACCCGCAGGCCGCCCGCCTGCTCGACCCCGTGCCGGCCGTCCTCGCCGGCCGGGCCTGGAACCCGGTGATCTCCGTCGCCGCCGGGTTCGCCGAACGGACATGGGAGCCGTTCCCCGCCGCCTTCGTCAACGACCACCCCGCGCTCGCCCTCGTCGCCGACGACGGCGACCGCCGCGGCGACGGCGCGCCGGTCCTCGTCGCCCACTCGTCCGCCGCGCTGGCCCGCACGCACGACGCCGATCCCGAGGGGGCCGTCGCACCCGTCCTCGCGGCCCTGCGCGCGCTGCTCGGCGTCGGCGAACCGGAGTGGACCCACGCCCACCGCTGGCGGTTCGCCTCCCCGGCGGCCGGGCGCGACGCGACCTGCCACCTCGCCGGCGGGATCGGGCTGGCGGGCGACGGCTGGGGGCGCTCGAGGGTCGAGGCGGCCTGGCGGTCCGGCACCGACGTCGCGCGGGCCGTCGCGCGCTCCCTCGCATCCTGATTTCCCGGCTGCTCCCGCGTAGCGTGCCGGCCATGACCGCGACGGAGCGTCTGTTCGCCGACCTGCCGCCCGACCGGGTCCTGACCGATCCCGACGTCGTCGCCTCCTACCTGCACGACGACGCGGCGTGGGCCGACTACGGCGCCCCGCTCGCCGTCGTCCGCCCGCAGACCACGGCCGAGGTGGCCGCCGTGGTCCGCGCGTGCGCCGCCCGCCGGATCCCGATCGTGCCGCGCGGGGCGGGCACGGGCCTGTCCGGCGGCGCGAACGCCGTCGAGGGCGGCATCGTGCTCAGCCTGGAACGGATGAAGGAGATCCTCGAGATCAACCAGGCCGAGCGGCTCGCCGTCGTCCAGCCCGGCGTCGTCAACGACGTCCTGCGCGCAGCGGCGGCCGAGCAGGGCCTGTGGTACCCGCCGGACCCGGCCAGCGCCCCCTGGTCGACGATCGGCGGGAACGTCGCCACCAATGCCGGCGGGCTGTGCTGCGTGAAGTACGGGGTGACGCGCGACTACGTACTGGCGCTGGAGGTCGTCACCGCCGCCGGGGAGGTCGTGCGGCTCGGCCGGCGGACGGCGAAGGGCGTCGCCGGGTACGACCTCGCCGGGCTCATGGTCGGCTCGGAGGGAACGCTCGGCGTGATCACCGAGGTCACCGTCCGACTGCGCCCGCTGCGGACCGCCCCGCCGCGCACGGTCGTCGGGTTCTTCGACACGCTCGCCGCCGCTGGCGACGCGGTCGCCAGGGTGACGGCCGAGGGGCTGCAGCCCGCCGCGTTCGAGCTGATCGACCGGGCGTGCCTGCGCGCGGTCAACGCCTGGAAGCACACCGACCTGCCGGAAGACGCTGCCGCGCTGCTGCTCGCCCAGACCGACCTGCCCGAGCCGGCCGCGGAGCAGGAGGCGCAGGCGATCCACGCGGCGTTCGTCGCGGCCGGCGCGACGGAGGCGGTGGCCTCGACCGACCCGGCCGAGGCCGAGGCGCTGTTCGACGCGCGGCGCCTCGCGGGCCCCGCGCTGCTGTGGCAGCACGAGGACGCCGCGCTGACCGAGGACGTCTGCCTGCCCCGGGGCCGGCTCGCCGCGATGCTGGCCCGCATCGAGGAGATCTCCGCCGAGAGCGGCACGCCGATCGCCACCATCGCGCACGCGGGCGACGGCAACCTGCATCCCTGCCTCATCGCGCCGCGCGGCGACGAGGCCGCGAAGGCCAACGCCCTCCACGCGTTCGACGCGATCATCGCCGCCGCGCTCGAGATGGGCGGCACGGTCACCGGCGAGCACGGGGTCGGCCTGCTCAAGCGGGACGGCATGAACCGCGAGCTCGGTCCCGTCGCGCTGGGGATGCAGCGTGCCGTGAAGGCCGCGCTCGACCCGGACAACATCCTCAACCCCGGCAAGGTCGTCGGGTGAGCGACCCGATGAGCGAGGATGACCCGGTGGCCCTGTTCCCCGCCCTGCTCGACCCGCCCGACCGCGAGGCACTGCGCTTCGGCGGGCTCTCGCTGACCTACGCCCGGCTCGCCGGCGCCGCCGCCGCCCTCATCCCGCGGCTGGCCGGCCGTTCCCGGGTCGCCGTGCACGCGACGCCGACGATCCACACGGCCGTCGGGATCGTCGCGGCGCTGCTCGCCGGGGTGCCCGTCGTCCCGCTCAACCCGAAGCTGGGGGAGCGGGAGCGCGCGCACGTCCTCGCCGACGCGGCGCCCGAGCTCGTCATGGCGGCCGGCGACGCGGCGCCGCCATACGACCTGCCGCTCCTGCCCGTCGACCTCGACGCGAGCGGCCGGGTCCCGGACGCCGAGCCCGACCTGGAGCAGCCCGCACTGGTCATCTACACCTCGGGCACCACGGGGCCGCCCAAGGGCGCCGTGCTGTCCCGGCGGGCGGTCGCCGCCAACCTGGACGCGCTGGCCACGGCGTGGGCCTGGACCGCGGACGACGTGCTCGGCCATGCCCTGCCGCTGTTCCACGTGCACGGCCTCGTCCTCGGCGTGCTCGGCCCGCTGCGGCGCGGCGGCACGCTGCACCACCTGGGCACCCTGTCCGCCGACGCGCTCGAGTCGTCCGGGGCGTCGCTCGTCTTCGGCGTACCGACCCAGTACCACCGGCTCGCGTCCGAGCTGGAGATCGACCCGACCGCCGCCGACGCCGTCAAGGGCGTCCGGATGCTCGTGTCCGGCTCCGCCGCGCTGACGGCGCTGGACCACGCCCGCATCCGCGACGCGACGGGCCTGGCCGTCCGGGAGCGCTACGGCATGACCGAGACCCTCATCCTCACCGCGGCGCGGGCCGACGAGGAGCCCGAGCCGGGCACCGTCGGGCGCCCGCTGGACGGGGTCGACGTGCGCGTCGTCGGCGACGGCGACATGGGGGCGGTCGAGGTCAGGGGACCGTCGCTGTTCGACGGCTACCTCAACAAGCCCGGCCCGGTCACCGACGCCGACGGCTGGTTCGCCACCGGCGACATCGGCCGCTGGACGGAGTCGGGGCTGCTCGCGCTGGTCGGGCGCAGCGCGACGGACCTCATCAAGTCGGGCGGCTACAAGATCGGCGCGGGGGAGATCGAGAACGCGCTGCTGGAGCACCCGGGCGTCGCGGAGGCCGCGGTCGTCGGGGTGCCCGACGACGACCTGGGCGAGCGGATCGTCGCCCACGTCGTCCCGGCGGGGGACGCCCCGTCGGCCCGCGAGCTGATCGACCACGTCGCGACGTTGCTCTCGCCGCACAAGCGGCCGCGCGACATCGTCTTCACCGAGTCGCTGCCGCGCAACGACATGGGCAAGGTGCAGAAGGCCCGGCTGAAGGACTGAGGCCGCGAGAGGGTTGGGCGCCGGTCGCGCCGGGCACCCGAAGGGGGATGACTGCCACCACGACCGCCACCCGACCGACCGTGCCCGCCGCCCCTGCCCTCCGGGAGGGCACCGCGGGCGCCACCCTCGTCGACCACCTCGCCCGGCAGGTCGCCCGGCTCGCCGCCGCGGACCGCGGCGTGCGCGACCGCGAGCCCGGCGCCGTGCGCCGGCTGCGCACCGCGGCGCGCCGGCTGCGCAGCATGCTGCAGGCGTTCCGCCCGGTCCTCGACCGTTCCCGGACCGAGCCGGTCGTCGACGGTCTGCGCGAGCTCGGTCGGGCGCTCGCGCCCGCCCGCGACGCCGAGGCGGTGGCCGCCGGCATCGAAGCCGAGCTCGCCGCGCTGCCGGCCGAGCTGCGGCTCGGGCCGGTCCAGGCCGAGGCCACCCGGCACTTCGCGCCCGTCCAGCAGCGGGCCCGCGACGCGGCGCTGACGTTCCTGGACGGCGCCGCGTACGCGGACCTGCGCCGGGCCCTCGACGAGCTGGTGGCGCACCCGCCGCTGACCGAGGCGGCCGGCGCCGGGCGGCTGCGCACCCGCCCGGCGCGCCGGCGGCTGCGCGCCGCGCTGGACACGGCGCTCGCCACCGGCGCCCCCGCCGACCTGCACGCCGCGCGCAGGGCCGCCACGCGGCTCCGGTACGCGAGCGAGGTCGCGGGGCGGCGGCGTAAGCCGGTCACGCGGCTGCAGCGGGCGCTGAGCGAGCACGACGACGCGTTCCTCGCCCAGCAGGCGCTGCGCGAGCTCGGTGCCACGGCCGAGAACGGGTTCACCTTCGGGCTGCTGCACGCCAGGGCGGCGCACCGGGCCGCTCGCGTGCGTGCCGAGCTGCCCGCCCTCGCCGCAGCGGCGCGCTGACCGGCGGACGGGCTGCCGCCGGCCGGTGTGCCACGATCGGCCGGTGGAGCCCCGCGACCCCGTCGCCGACCTGCGCCGCATCGCGTTCCTCCTGGAACGGGCGCACGAGTCGACCTACCGCGTGCGCGCCTTCCGCGGCGCGGTCGCCGCGCTGGGTCGCCGCGACCCCGACGAGGTCGCCCGCATGGCCCGCAACGGCGAGCTGAAGCGGCTGCGCGGCGTCGGCGAGGTGACCGCGCAGTGCGTCGTCGAGTCCCTGCGCGGGGAGGTCCCGGCCTACCTGGCCCGCCTGGAGGCCGTCGAGGAGCCCGAGCCGGACGCGGCCACGTGGGCGCTGCGCTCCGCGCTGCGCGGCGACTGCCACAGCCACACCGACGCGTCCGACGGCGGGTCGCCGCTCGCCGAGATGGCCGTCACGGCGCGCTCGCTCGGCCACGAGTACCTCGTGGTGACCGACCACTCGCCGCGGCTGACCGTCGCCAACGGCCTGTCCGCGGAGCGGCTGCGGGCACAGCTGCGCCAGGTGGCCGAGCTCAACGCGGCGCTCGACCCCGGCTTCCGCGTGCTGACCGGCATCGAGGTCGACATCAACGAGGACGGCTCGCTCGACCAGGACCCCGACCTCCTCGCCCAGCTCGACGTCGTCGTCGCCTCGGTGCACTCGAAGCTGCGGATGCCCGGTGCCGAGATGACCGAGCGGATGCTGACGGCGATCGCGCACCCGGCCGTCGACGTCCTCGGCCACTGCACCGGCCGGATGGTGGCCGGCAACCGCAAGCGACCCCCTTCCGACTTCGACGCCGCCGCGGTGTTCGCCGCCTGCGCCGAGCACGGCGTGGCCGTGGAGATCAACTCACGGCCGGAGCGGCAGGATCCCCCGTCGCCGCTGCTGCGCGCGGCCGTCGAGGCGGGGTGCGACTTCACGATCGACTCCGACGCGCACGCGCCCGGCCAGCTCGACTGGCTGACCGGTGGCTGCGCCCGGGCCGTCGCCTGCGAGGTGCCGGCCGAGCGGATCCGCAACACCTGGACCGCGGAGCGCCTGCTGCGCCGGTGACGGCACCGCTCGTCCGGGTGCCGCTCGTCCGGGTGACAGGGCTCGCCTTCGAGCCCCCGCGTCACTGAGATGGAGACCGCTGGTGCCGGTGCGGCGGGAGGGACGCGAGGTGCAACACTCGGGCGTGGTCCGTTGCAGCGTAGTCACGCTCGGTGCTTGCCTGCTCGCCGCCCTGCCCGCGCTGCCAGCGTGCGCCCAGGAGCCGGCCCCGCCGGCGCCGACGTCCGCGCCGACGTCCGCGTCCGCCCGATCGGGGTCGGCGTCTCCCGCCCCCGCGGGCCCGGCCGGTCCCTCGCGCTGCCCGACGACCGCGGCGGCCGCGCTGGGCTGGGGGAAGCCGACGCGGGAGAGCGACTTCACCGGGACGACGCTGCCGCCGGACTGGCACCCCTACGGCCCGGAGCCGGGACACGAGCGGCGCGGCGTCCGGACCCCCGCCGCGATCACCGTGGGCGGCGGCGAGGCCACGATCACCGGCACGGCCGACGGCACCACCGGCGCGATGAGCTGGCATCCCGGCCAGCGCTACGGGCGCTGGGAGATCTGCGTGCAGTCCGACCCGGGAGACCTGCACTCCGTCGCCCTGCTGTGGCCGGTGGCCGAGGACTGGCCGGCCGGCGGCGAGATCGACTGGATGGAGATCATGGACTCGGGGCGGCAGACGACGGAGTTCAACCTGCACTACGGCGCCGACAACCAGGTCACCTCCGACACCGTCCAGGTCGACTCCACGCAGTGGAACGCCTACGCCGTCGAGTGGACACCGCAGGCGGTCACCGGCTACGTGAACGGCCGGCGGTGGTTCAGCGACACCGACCCGACGCAGTTCCCGCCGCGGCCGATGAACATGACCGTGCAGCTGGACTACTTCGGCGACGCGGCGGTCGGGTCGGCGATCCACCTGCAGTGGGCCCGCCAGTGGGCGCTGCCGGAGAGCGAGCCGGCCCAGCTGTCCCTGGCGCCCGGCGACCCGGCCACCGGGCAGCCGGAGCTGTTCCCGCAGCGCACACCCCGGCGGCTGACCTCCTAGAACTCGTGGGCGGCGGGTGGCGACGAAGGAACTGGGGCCGTCACCCGCCGCCCACGACCCGGGCGCGCCCGGCGAGGTCGGCCGTCGTGGGCGGGTCGGCGCCGCGGCGGGAGCAGGTGATCGCGGCGGCCAGCGCGGCCTGGTCGAGCAGGGCGTCGAGCGTGGCCGCGTCGATGCCCCGCAGTGCCGCGCGCATCGTCGCCCCGAGCAGGCCGCGGTGGTGCAGGCCCGCGAGCAGGGCGGCGGAGAAGGTGTCGCCGGCACCGACGGTGTCGATGACGGTGACGAGGACGCCTGGCCGCCGCACCCGCAGGCCCGCCGCCGTGCCGGCCAGCACCCCGTCGCTGCCGAGGGTGACGGCCACCAGCGCCGGGCCGCGGCCCAGCCAGTCCTCGAGGACCTTCTCCGGCGACATGCCCGGCACGAGCCAGGCCAGGTCCTCGGAGCTGACCTTGACGACGTCGGCGACGCCCAGCAGCTCGTGGACGCCCCGCAGGACGTCGGCGGGGTCGCCCATGAGCAGCGGGCGGCAGTTCGGGTCGTAGCTGATCGTCGCCGTCCGGGCCGCGCGTGCCATGAGGTCGCGCAGGACGGCCGCGCCCGGCGGGGTGGTCAGCGCCAGCGACCCGGAGTGCAGCGCGACGACCGGTCCGTCCAGGGCGTCGCGCAGCTCGTCCGGCGTCCACTGCCAGTCGGCGGTGCCGGCGATGCGGAAGTCGTAGGTGGGCCCGCCGTCGGGCCCGACCGCGACCATCGCCATCGACGTCTGCTCCGTGGCCGGGACGACGTGGGTGAGGTCGACGCCGTTGGCCGCCAGGTGGTCGCGGAGGCGCCGGCCCAGCATGTCGTCGGCGATGCGGGCGAGCATCCGCGTGGGGACGTCGAGGCGGGCGAGCCCGACCGCGACGTTGGCCGGGCTGCCGCCCGGCCGGGCCTCGAAGTACTCCGACACCGGGGCGGGGACGAGGTCGACGAGCGCCTCGCCGGCCACGGCGACGATGCCGGGGTGATCTGGTGCGGCGATGGCGCGCCCTCCGTCCTGGTCCGTCCTGGTCGGCGCATCCTGTCACGCCGGCCCGGCGCAGGAGAACGTCCCGACCGACCGCGAGTCGGGATCTGGCCACGTCCTGAGCCTGGGCAACAAAAAGAAAGAGAGAGAGAGAGAGAGAGAGAGAGAGAGAGAGAGAGAGAGAGAGAGAGAGAGAGAGAGAGAGAGAGAGAGAGAGAGAGAGAGAGAGAGAGAGAGAGAGAGAGAGAGAGAGAGGAAATAATAGAAAGAAAAATAAAACAAA
>CAVSJZ010000064.1:0-55870 GCA_963728105.1 uncultured Actinomycetota bacterium
AGGGGTAGCGAAGTGGCTAAACGCGGCGGACTGTAAATCCGCTCCTTCGGGTTCGGCAGTTCGAATCTGCCCCCCTCCACCATTTTGTATAATAGAGTGTAAAGTGGACATATTATAAATGTCCCTTTTTTATGCCATTGAATTCAAAATATTGGGCTATAGCCAAGCGGTAAGGCATCGCACTTTGACTGCGACATGCGTTGGTTCGAATCCAGCTAGCCCAGCCATTTATGAGCCATTAGCTCAGTTGGTAGAGCATCTGACTTTTAATCAGAGGGTCGAAGGTTCGAATCCTTCATGGCTCATCACATTTTCTCACACGCTTTACCAGGTGTGAGAATTTTTCTATATTCTTTGGGGCCTTAGCTCAGCTGGGAGAGCGCCTGCTTTGCACGCAGGAGGTCAGCGGTTCGATCCCGCTAGGCTCCACCAAAGATTTTTGCGAAAGCAAAATATCTATCCGAAAATGAGCGTCAGCGTAGTGATTTTTGCGAAAGCAAAATATCTATCCGCAAACGAGCGTCAGCGTAGTGATTTTTGCGAAAGCAAAATATCTATCCGCTTACGAAGCGTCAGCGGAGTGAAATAACTATACATACGACATTTAAACCTTAAATCTTTTTTAGATTTAAGGTTTTTTATTTTTATAAAGTGTTTTTCACAAAAACGAGAATTTTTACACAAACCCAACCATTGTTTTGCCATTTTCCCAAGGAATCTAAAGTGGAAATGCATACTGCCTCCAATACCGACATTAACCACGAATCATCACCTCGCTGCACACCACATAAATTTACACACATCTACTAAAACCCACACTAATCCGCATATATATACACAATGTTGTCCAGTTGAGTCATTGAGTAAATTATGGATACAATAGATAGGAGAGAGATTTGGGTAAGGAGGAATTTATAATGAAGAAAAATATTTCAATTATTGGAGTACCTATGGATTTAGGTCAAATGAGAAGAGGAGTAGACATGGGGCCAAGTGCAATCCGGTACGCTGGTGTCGTGGAGCGACTCGAAAACCTTGGATATAAGATTAACGATTTAGGTGATATTGAGATCGGTCTGCCAGAACGAGTACATAACAATCCTGATACTAATTTGAGAAATTTGAAAGCGGTTGCTGACGGGAGTGAGAAGCTCTCTAATAAGGTGAAAGAGACCATCGCAAGTGGTGATTTCCCATTAATCTTTGGAGGGGACCACAGTATTGCCATTGGTACTTTAGCAGGAGTATCGTCTCATTATGAGAATTTAGGTGTTATTTGGTATGATGCTCATGGCGATTTAAATACAGGGGAAACGTCTCCATCAGGGAATATTCACGGGATGCCTTTAGCGGTTAGTTTAGGAATTGGCCATAGTGATCTTACAAATATCGGGGGATTTACTCCGAAAATTAAACCTGAAAATATTGTTATCATCGGTGCCCGCTCATTAGATGAAGGGGAAAGAGAGTTAATTAAGGAAAAAGGTATAAAGGTTTATACGATGCATGAAATCGATCGTCTGGGTATGACAAAGGTAATGGAAGAAGCAGTGAAGTATTTAAAGGATAAGACGGACGGAGTACATTTGTCTCTAGACTTAGATGGTTTAGATCCAAGCGATGCTCCTGGGGTCGGTACACCGGTCCTTGGGGGGATTAGCTACCGTGAAAGTCATTTAGCGATGGAAATGCTTGAAGAAGCAGACATCATTACATCTGCTGAGTTTGTTGAAGTTAATCCAATATTAGATGAGAAGAATAAGACAGCTACTGTAGCAGTGGCTTTAATCGGATCTTTATTTGGAGAGAAACTATTATAAGATGAAAAAAAGGCTGAGAATCAGTTAGGATTCTCAGCCTTTTTTATTTCTTTTCAAAGTTGATTTGCACCTTGGTATTGATTTAATAGATCATCAAGACGAGTACTCAAATCAACTACTTGTTCATCAGCAAAGGAAGACTTCAGGGCTAGTTCAACCATTTGGCGACGACAGTCTTCAATTTGAAATAATAAATCGTTTATGCGTCCTCTCATTTTGAGATCCTCCTACATATAAAATATTAGTCCATTTATACCCCTTTTCAAATAAATGTAAACATTTTTACCTGAAAATTTGTTAGGATAATATTATGAAAATAAATGAAACCTTTTGACGAAGTGAAACGTATATAAATATAGCCGCATAGAAGCGGGGGTATTGAGATGGATATAGTAGTGAAAAAACGGATAAAACAAGTTCTAAAAGGTGATCAAGACGCCTTTGCAGAATTGGTAGAGCTATATAAAGACAAAGTGTTTCAAATTTGTTATCGTATGCTGGGAAACCGTCATGAAGCGGAAGATATTGCACAGGAGGCATTTTTACGGGCTTATGTAAATATCGAATCCTTCAATCAAAATCGGAAATTTTCCACTTGGCTGTTTCGTATTGCGACAAATCTTTGTATTGATCGCATTCGGAAAAAGAAACCGGACTATTTTTTAGATGCAGAGGTAGCAGGTACAGAAGGCCTGACGATGTATTCACAAGTGGCTGCCGATGTTCAGCTCCCAGAAGATGAAGTCGAGAACATGGAGTTACAAGAGACGATTCAAGAAGAAATTTCTAAATTACCGGAGAAGTATCGATCGGTGATTGTATTGAAATATATTGATGAGCTTCCCTTACAGGAAATTAGCGATATATTGGATCTTCCATTAGGCACGGTTAAAACAAGAGTACATAGAGGGCGAGAAGCTCTCCGTAAACAATTAAGATCATTGTAGAGAGGGTGAGTGACTATGAAACCTTGTCCTGAAGAAATCATCGAGTATATGCACGATTATTTAGATGGAGATTTAACAAGAGAAAACGAACAAGTACTTAAACACCATTTGCAAGAGTGCGAAGAATGTCAGCATCATTTTCATGAGCTGAAAAAAGCCATTGCCTTTGTACAAAGTACTTCACATATAAGTGCACCTGCTAATTTTACGGATAAAGTAATGTCCAGTTTACCAAAGGAAAAGAAAAAAATAGGTGCCCAGAGATGGTTACGTCACCACCCGTTATTAACAGCAGCTGCCCTATTCATCTTCTTTATGACAGGAAGCTTTCTAACCTCCTGGAATGATGATGAGGATTTTTCTTTTACCAAAAATGGAAACCTAGTCGTTCAGGATCATACGGTTATTGTACCTGAGGGGAAAGTAATCAAGGGAGACCTTACAGTCCGTAATGGGGATTTGAAAATAGATCCCTGCAGCAGACCAACATCCTGCGCGACATCCGGGAGGATCTGCGCAACGGACGGGTCTACCTGCCCCGCGAGGACCTCGACCGGTTCGGCGTCACGCTCGCGCTCGGCGCCGACGGCGCCCTCGCCGACCCCGACGGCCGGTTGGCCGCGCTGATCGCCGCCGCCGCCGAGCGGGCCCGCGGCTGGTACGCCGAGGGCCTGCGGCTGGTGCCGCTCCTGGACCGGCGCAGCGCCGCCTGCACGCTCGCGATGGCGGGCATCTACCGGCGGCTGCTCGACGACATCGCGGCCGACCCGACCACGGTCTACGGCCGGCGGTACGCGCTGTCGGGCCGCCAGAAGCTCACCGTCGCCGCCCGGGCGCTGGCGGGCCGGGGGTGAGGTGGAGGTGAGGATGCACGTCGGGGTCATCGGGGGCGGGCTCGCCGGGCTCGCCGCGGCGCTCGCCTGCGCCGACGCCGGGTGCGATGTCACCCTGCTGGAGGCCGGGCCGGCCCTCGGCGGGCTGGCCCGCTCCTTCCGGCGGGGCGAGCTGGAGGTCGACACCGGCCAGCACGTCTTCCTGCGCTGCTGCACGGCCTACCGCGGGCTGCTGCGCCGCCTCGGCGTCGCCGGGCAGGTGACGCTGCAGGCCCGGCTCGACGTGCCCGTCCTGTCCCCCGGGTCGCGGCCGGGTCGCCTGCGCCGCTCGCGGCTGCCCGCGCCGCTGCACCTCGCCGCCGCGCTCGCCGGGCACCGGGCCCTGACCCCGCTCGACCGCGCCCGGCTGGTGCCCGCCGCGCTCGCCATGCGCGCCCTCGACCCGGACGACCCCGCCGTCGACGCGCAGGCGTTCGGCGACTGGCTCGCCCGGCACGGCCAGAGCGCCCGCGCCGTCGAGGGCCTGTGGGACCTGTTCGGGCTCGCCACGCTCAACCTCCGCGCCCCGGACGCGTCCCTCGCGGCCGCGGCCACCGTCTTCCAGCAGGGTCTGCTCACCCGCGCCGACGCCGGCGACATCGGCTGGTCGCGGGCGCCGCTGGGCCGGCTGCACGGCGACGCGGCGGCCCGGGAGCTGGCCGCGGCCGGCGTGACGGTCCGGACGGGGACGCGCGCCCGGACCCTGCGGGCCGCAGGCGGCGGCTGGCGGATCGGCACGCACGGGCGGCGGGACGGTGCGGCCGTCCGGGACGAGGTGGCCGTCGACCGGGTGGTGTGTGCGGTGCCGCCGGCCGCCGCCGAGCGGCTGCTCCCCGCGGGGGCGCTCTCCGCGTCACCCGGCTGGGCCGCCGCGCTCGGCACCAGCCCGATCGTCAACGTGCACGTGGTCTACGACCGGCCGGTGCTCGACACCCCGTTCGCCGCGGGCGTCGGCACGCCCGTCCAGTGGGTCTTCGACCGCACCGAGGCGTCGGGCCTGCGGCGCGCCCATCCACCGGGCGCCCAGTACGTGGCCGTGTCGCTGTCGGCGGCGCAGGACCGGGTGCGGCGGCCCGCCGCGGCGCTGCGCGCGGCGATGCTCCCCGCGCTCGCCGCCCTCCTCCCGGCCGCGGGGGACGCGCAGGTCCTCGACGCCTTCGTCACGCGCGAGCCCGCTGCGACGTTCCGCGCAGCGCCCGGGTCCGCGGCGCTGCGCCCGCCGGTCCGGACCCGGCTCCCCGGCCTGTACCTGGCCGGCGCGTGGACGGCCACCGGCTGGCCCGCGACGATGGAGGGCGCGGTGCGCAGCGGCCGGGTCGCCGCGGAGGCCGTGCTCGCACCCGGCGCGGACGCCGCGGCGGAGGGGCGGGCCGCATGACGGCGACCGACCTGCGCACCGCGGCGCCCACCACTGCGGCGCCCCCCCAGCGCCCGCCGCGGAGATCCTCCGGCGCAGCCGCGCGGCACTGCTCCCGCCCCTGCGGCGTGCGGTCGAACGGCTCGACCCGGCCAGCCGCGAGCAGGCCTCCTACCACCTGGGCCTGGTCACCCACGACGGCGCGCCCGCCGGCGGCGGGAAGGCCGTCCGCGCCGCGCTGGCCCTGCTGTCGGCGTCGGCGGCCGGCGCGCCCGCCGAGGCCGGGCTGCCCGGCGCGGTCGCCGTCGAGCTCGTCCACAACTTCTCGCTCGTCCACGACGACCTCATGGACGGCGACACGGAGCGCCGGCACCGCCCCACCGTGTGGGCCCGCTACGGCACCGCGTCGGCGATCCTCACCGGCGACGCGTTGCTCGCGCTCGCCACCGAGGTCCTCACCGAGGCCGACTCGCCCCACGCGCCCACCGCGGCCCACCGGCTCGCCGCCACCGTCCGGCAGCTGGTCCGCGGCCAGGTCGCCGACATGGACTTCGAGACCCGGACCGACGTCGTCGTCCGGGAGTGCCTCGCGATGGCCGCGGGCAAGACCGGCGCGCTGCTGGCCGAGAGCGCCGGCATCGGCGCCGTCCTCGCCGGCGCCGACGCCGCACTCGTGCGCCGCCTCGACGAGTTCGGCGCGCAGCTGGGCATCGCCTTCCAGCTCGTCGACGACCTCCTCGGGATCTGGGGCGACCCGGAGGTGACGGGCAAGCCGGTGCTGTCGGACCTGCGCTCGCGCAAGCGGTCCCTCCCGGTGACCTACGCGGTGCAGCACGGTGGGGCCGCCGGCCGCCGGCTCGCGGCCTGGCTCGCGCGAAGCGGCGACGCCGACGTCGCCGACCTGCGCGCCGCCGCCGCCCTCGTCGAGGAAGGGGGCGGGCGGCGGTGGGCGCAGGCCGAGGCCCGCCGCCGGCTCGCCACGGCCGAGGCCCAGCTCGCCGACATCGACGTGCCCGCACCGACCCGGGCCGAGCTGGTGGCGCTGGCCCACGCGCTCGTGGACCGGGAGAGCTGATGACGACCTCCACCACCCGCCCGGCCGGCACCCGTGCCGCCGCCGGGGCGGCGCTCGACGCCGCGGTCGCCCACCTGCGCGCCCGGCAGGACCCCGCGGGCTGGTGGCAGGGCGAGCTCGAGACCAACGTGACGATGGACGCCGAGGACCTCCTGCTGCGCGAGTTCCTCGGCGTCCGCACCGCGGAGGACACGGCGGCGGCCGCCCGCTGGATCCGGTCCCGGCAGCGCACCGACGGCAGCTGGGCAAACTTCCACGACGGGCCGGCCGACCTGTCCACGACCGTCGAGGCGTACGTCGCGCTGCGGCTGGCCGGCGACGACCCCGACGCGGAGCACCTGCGGCGGGCGCGCCGGTTCGTCCTGGCCGCCGGCGGGGTCGGCGCGACGCAGGGTGTTCACCCGGATCTGGCTCGCCCTGTTCGGGCTGTGGTCGTGGGACGAGCTGCCCGCCATGCCGCCGGAGCTGGTCTTCCTGCCCCCGTGGTTCCCGCTCAACGTCTACGACTGGGCGTGCTGGGCGCGCCAGACCGTCGTGCCGCTGACCGTCGTCGCGACGCTGAAGCCGGCGCGCCCGCTGCCGTTCGGGATCGACGAGCTGCGGGCCCCGCTCCCGCCCCTTCCCCGTCCCCGCGGCGTCGCGCGCGCGTTCGGCGTCCTCGACCGGGTCCTGCACCGCTACGGCCGCCGGCCGCTGCGCCCGCTGCGCCGGCTGGCGCTGCGCCGGGCCGCGGAGTGGGTGCTCGCCCGCCAGGAGGCCGACGGGTCGTGGGGCGGGATCCAGCCGCCGTGGGTCTACTCGCTCCTCGCGCTGAACCTGCTCGGCTACCCGCTCGACCACCCCGCCGTGCGCGCCGGCCTCGCCGGCCTGGAGCGCTTCCTCGTCCGGGAGGACGGGCCCGAGGGCCCCGTCCGCCGGCTGGAGGCCTGCCAGTCGCCGGTATGGGACACCTGCCTCGCCATGACCGCGCTGCGCGACGCCGGCGCCGCCCCCGACGACCCCGGGCTCGCCGCGGCGGCCGGCTGGCTGCTCGGCGAGGAGATCCGGGTGCGCGGCGACTGGGCCGTGCGCCGGCCGCACCTGGCCCCGGGCGGCTGGGCCTTCGAGTTCGACAACGACGGCTACCCCGACATCGACGACACGGCCGAGGTCGTCCTCGCGCTGCGCGGCCTCGCGGTCCCGGACCCCGACCGGCTGCAGGCGGCGGTCGACCGCGGCGTGGCCTGGACCCGCGGCATGCAGAGCCGTGACGGCGGCTGGGCCGCCTTCGACGCCGACAACACCCGCGAGGTGATCACCAAGCTGCCGTTCTGCGACTTCGGCGCGGTCATCGACCCGCCATCGGCCGACGTCACCGCGCACGTCGTCGAGATGTTGGCCGCCGAGGGCGAGGCCGCTGCGGCCGACTGCCGCCGGGGCGTCGCGTGGCTGCTGGCCGCGCAGGAGCGCGACGGGTCCTGGTTCGGGCGCTGGGGTGCCAACCACGTCTACGGGACGGGCGCGGTCGTGCCGGCGCTGGTCCGGGCCGGGACGCCGACGGCGCATCCGGCGATCCGCCGCGCGGTCGCGTGGCTCGTGGCGCACCAGAACGCCGACGGCGGCTGGGGCGAGGACCTGCGCTCCTACGACGACCCGGCGTGGGTCGGGCGCGGCACCTCGACGCCGTCCCAGACGGCGTGGGCGCTGCTCGCGCTGCTCGCGGCCGGCGAGCACTCCCCCGCGGTCGAACGCGGCGTGGCGTGGCTGGTCGACACCCAGCGCCCCGACGGGTCCTGGGACGAGGACCACTACACCGGCACCGGCTTCCCGGGAGCGTTCTACATCAACTACCACCTCTACCGGCTCGTGTTCCCGGTCTCGGCGCTCGGCCGCTACCTGCGGCGGCAGGACGGGGGCACGGCGTGAGCGGCCCCGTCGTGTGCGCGCCGCTCGCCGTCGAGCGGGCGGCGCTCGGGCGGCGGCTCGGTCCCGCGCCCGTCCGGCGGACGGGCAGGGGGCCGGCCCGCTCGTCCGCGGCGGCGGCCCGCCTCGCCGCGTCCGGCCCGCGGCCCGTGCTGGTCGCCGGGGTGTGCGGCGCGCTGGCCCCGGGTATCGCGCCCGGCGACGTCGTCGTCGCCACCGAGGTGCGCGGTCCCGGCTGCGCGCCGGTGCCCGTGCCGAGCGCGGCCGTGCTGGCGGCCGCGCTGCGCGACCTCGGGCTGCGCGTGCACGCCGGCCCGCTCGCGTCCGTGCCCCACGTCGGGGACGGCGGGGACCAGCTCGCCGGCGCGGTGGCCGTCGACACCGAGACCGCCTGGCTCGCCGCCGCCGCGGCGGGCGGCCCGTTCGCCGCGGTCCGGACCGTCGTCGACACGCCCGAGCTCCCGCTGCTCCGCCCGGGCACGCCCGCCCGCGGCCTCGCCGCGCTGCGGATGCTGGCCCGCTGCCGGCCCGCCCTGCGGCGCTGGGTCGAGGCGACCGGACCCCGCACGGTCGCGCTCGCCGCGCCGCGCTCGTTCTGCGCCGGCGTCGAGCGGGCCATCGACACCGTCGAGGAGGCCCTGCGCCGCCACCGCGCGCCCGTCTACGTGCGCCGCCAGATCGTGCACAACCGCCACGTCGTGCGCGACCTCGAACGCCGCGGCGCCGTCTTCGTCCAGGAGGTCGACGAGGTCCCCCGCGGGGCCGTGACGGTGCTGGCGGCGCACGGCGTGGCGCCCGCCGTCCGCGAGGCGGCCGGCGCGCGCGACCTCGCCGTCATCGACGCGACGTGCCCGCTCGTGGCCAAGGTGCACGGCGAGGTCCGCCGGCACGCCCGCCACGGCGAGACCGTGTTCCTCATCGGCCACGCCGACCACGAGGAGGTCGAGGGCACGCGCGGCGAGGCGCCCGGCGCCGTCGTGGTCGTCGACAGCGTCGAGGCGGCGGCCCGGGTCGAGCCCGCCGACCCGGCCCGCGTGGCCTACGCGATGCAGACCACCCTCGCCGTCGACGAGGCCGAGGAGATCGCGGCCGTGCTGCGCTCGCGGTTCCCCGGCATCGCCGCGCCCCGCTCCGACGACATCTGCTACGCGACGACCAACCGCCAGCAGGCGGTCCGCGCCGTCGCCGCGGAGTCGGACCTGGTGCTCGTGCTCGGCTCGGCGAACTCGTCCAACTCGCGGCGCCTCGCCGAGGTCGCCGCGCGCGAGGGGGCGCCCGCCCACCTCGTCGAGGACGTCGGCGCCGTCGACCTCGCCTGGCTCGCGGGCGCGCGCCGGGTCGGTCTTTCGGCGGGCGCCTCGGCCCCGCGCCACCTCGTCGACGAGGTGCTCGCGCTGCTGGCCGCCCTCGGCCCGACGTCGGTGTCCGAGACCGTCACCACCACCGAGAACGTCGTCTTCACCCTGCCCAAGGAGGTGTGCTGAATGGCCATGCCGATGCGCCAGTCCCTGCGCCTGGCCGCGTACCTGGCCAAGCAGAAGATCAAGCGGGTCGAGAAGTTCCCGCTGCTCGTCGAGCTGGAGCCGCTCTTCGCGTGCAACCTGAAGTGCGCGGGCTGCGGCAAGATCCAGCAGCCCGCCCACCTGCTCAAGCAGCGGATGCCGGTGGAGCAGGCGGTCGGCGCGATCGAGGAGTCCGGCGCCCCGATGGTGTCGATCGCCGGCGGCGAGCCGCTGATGCACAAGGAGATCGACGAGATCGTCCGCCAGCTGCTCGACCGCGGCAAGATCGTCTTCCTGTGCACGAACGCCGTGCTGCTGCCCAAGCACCTGCACCGGTTCACCCCGCACCGCAACTTCGCCTGGATGGTCCACATCGACGGGCTGCGCGAGCGCCACGACGCGTCGGTGTGCAAGGACGGCGTGTTCGACGAGGCCGTCGCCGCGATCCGCCAGGCGCAGGCGGCCGGGTTCCGGGTCAACACCAACACCACGTTCTTCGACACCGACACCCCGCAGGACGTCATCGACGTCCTCGACTACCTCAACGACGAGCTCGGCGTCGACAACATGCAGATCAGCCCGGGCTACGCCTACGAGAAGGCGCCCGACCAGGAGCACTGGCTCGGCGTCGAGCAGACGCGCGAGCTGTTCCGCAAGGCGTTCGCCGACGGGCGGCGGAAGAAGTGGCGGCTCAACCACTCGCCGGTGTTCCTGGACTTCCTGGAGGGCCGGCTCGACCTGGCCTGCACGGCCTGGGCGATCCCGTCCTACTCCCTGCTGGGCTGGCAGCGGCCCTGCTACCTGCTCGACGACGGCTACGTCTCGACGTACAAGGAGCTGGTCGAGGACACGGACTGGTCGGCGTTCGGCCGCGGCAACGACCCGCGCTGCGAGAACTGCATGGCCCACTGCGGCTACGAGCCGTCGGCCGTCTTCGCCACGGTCGGCTCGCTGCGCGAGTCCCTGCGGGCGGCGACGGGCGGGTGACCAGGGGCGTGACCCGCCGCCACCCCTCGGCCGCGCCCCGCGCGGCCGGCCGGGCCGCCTCGCCCTACACTCGGCGGGTCGCGGGCCGCGGCAGAAGGGTGGAACCACCGGATGAGCACGGTTGGCACCACGATCCATCTCCCGCCACTCCTCACGCTGGTGCGACACGCCGGCCGGTCGCTGCTGGAGTCGGCCATCGTGCCGCTCGGCCTGTTCTGGGTGCTGTTCACCCACAGCGGCCTGGACGCGGGGCTGTGGGGGGCGCTGGGCTGGTCGGCGTTCGCCGTCGGCGTCCGCCTGGCCCGCCGCCAGCGGCTGCCCGCGATCCTGCTGCTCACCACCGGCCTGCTGGTCGTCCGGACCGCGATCGGGCTGGCGACGGGCAGCGCGTTCCTGTACTTCCTGCAGCCCACGGCGCAGAACTTCGTGTTCGCGCTGGCCCTGCTCGTGACGATCGGGCTGGACCGGCCGCTGCTCGCCAAGCTCGCCGACGACTTCTGCGCCTTCCCGGCGGACCTGTCCGGCCACCCGCAGATGCGCCGGTTCTTCCGGCGCGTGTCGCTGCTGTGGGCCGCGGTGTTCATCACGAACGGCGCCCTCACCCTGGCCGTCCTCGCGACGCAGACGGTGGGCAACTACCTGCTCGTGTCGACGGCGGGCTCCTACTCGCTCGTCGCCGCCGGCATCGGGCTGTCGCTGTGGTGGTTCCGCCGCGCCCTGTCGCGCCACGGGATCCGGCTGCGCCTCTCGCCCGCTCACGCACTGCCGTAGGCACCCCGACCTTCGACGCCCGAGCGCGCGGCCAGCGCCGCGAGCTCCCCGTCGAGGTCGCCGGACGCGAACAGCGCGGCCCGCTCCGCCAGGGCGGCCAGCTCCTCCGGGCGGCTCAGCAGGCGCGCCACGGCGGCGGTGACGTCGCGGGGCCGCGGGCAGACGACGCCGAGGCCCGCCTCCTCGGTCATGCGCGCCCCGGCCCGCCCGTGCCCGGGCACGGGAGCGGCGAAGAGCACGGGGCGGCCGGCGGCGAGGGCCTCGCCGGCGGCCATCCCGCCCGCGGTGCTGACGACGACGTCGGCCGCCGCCACCAGCGTCGGCACGTCGGTCCGCCAGCCCAGCGCGGCCAGCCGGCCGGCCGGCAGCCCGCGGGCCAGCAGCCGCCCGCGCAGCCGGGCGTCGCGCCCGCACAGGACGACCGCCCGCACGTCCGGACCCGCGGCGAGCACGGCGTCCACCACGGCCTCGACGCGGCCGAACCCGAGCGACCCGCCGGTGACCAGCACGACCGGGTCGCTGCCGCCGAGACCGCAGGCCTCCCGCGCGGCGAGCCGGTCCGCCGGGCGGAAGCGCGGGTCGACGGCGGGCGGTGCCACGCGGACGTCGGCGCAGGGCTCGATCGCCCGCGCCTGCTCGCGCGAGGCTGGCAACAGCGTCCACGTCTCGTCGACGCCCGCCCACACCCAGAACGGATGGACGGCCACGTCCGTCACGACGGCGACCGTGCGGGCCCGCAGCCCGCGGCGGCGCCGCAGCCACGCCAGGCCGCCGGACGTCATCGGGTAGGTCGAGACGACCAGGTCCGGGTCCTGCGCGGCGATCAGCGGGGCCAGCGAGCGGCCGACCCGCGCGGCCGCGACCGCCTTGCAGAGGCGCGCCACCGGCGGGCACCGCACGAGCAGCCCGTAGCCGAGCCCGTAGAGCGCCGGCGCCCGACGCATCGTCACCGCCCAGGCCGCGGCGAGGAAGCGGTCGCGGCGGGGCGACGCGGTGCTCTCGACGGCCGTCACCGCGGCCTGCGGCCAGAGGGCGCGCATGCGGGCCGCCAGTGCGCGTGCGGCGGCCACGTGACCCTCCCCGACCGGCGCGGACAGCACCAGCACGCGCCGCGGGGTGGACACCCCACCACCCTAGGACGTGCGTCGTGACGGCGCCGGTCCCGCGGCGGCTGCTGCTGGTCAGCGGCAGCCTGGGCGGCGGCCACCACGCCGCGGCGCGCGCGTTCGAGGAGCAGGCCCGGCTGGCGTGGCCGGGCGTCGAGGTGGCCAGGGCCGACGCGCTGGCCGGCATGGGGCCGGGCGCGCCCTCGGCCTTCCGCGGGATCTACGCCGGGTGTCTGCGGCGGCTGCCCTGGCTGTACGCGCTGTACTTCTGGCTGCTGACGCGGGTGCCCCCGTTCCGGGCCGGCACGCGGGCGGTGCTGGGCGTCTGGAGCGCGCGCAGCCTGCGGGCCGCGGTCGACCGCCACCGCCCCGACGTCGTCGTGGCGACGATCCCGGAGGCCGTGCAGGGGCTCGCCCGGCTGCGCAGGCGCGGCCTGCTGCCGATGACGGCCGTCGTCCTCGTGGCCGATCCCGCACCCCACCCGCTGTGGGTCGACGCGGCGCTGGACCTGCACCTGGTCAGCACCGCGGAGGGGGCGGCACTGGCCCGCCGGGTCGATCCGCGGGCGCGCGTGCGGGTCGGGGCCCTGCCCGTCGTCGCGGCGTTCCGGCCACCCGCACCCCGCCCGCCGCGCGGCCGCCCGCTCGCCTACGTCTCCTGCGGGTCGTTCGCGTTCGGCGACGTGCCGGCCGCCTGCGCTGCCGTACTGGCGGGGGGTGGCGACGTGCTGGTCGGCTGCGGGCGCGACGCCGGGCTGCGCGGCCGCCTGCTGGAGCTCGCCCGCGCCCATCCCGGCCGGGTCGACGTGCGGGACTGGGTCGACGACCCCGTGGCGGCGACGCGGGACTGCGACCTGGTCGTGACGAACGCCGGGGGCGCGACGGCGCTGGAGGCGCTCGCCTGCGCCCGAGCGCTGCTGCTTTTCGATCCCGTGCCCGGACACGGCCGGGCGAACGCCGCCGTGCTCGCGGACGCCGGCGCCGCCCGGATCTGCCGGACGCCCGCCGAGCTGGCCGCGGCCGTCGCCGCGCCCCCGCCGCCGGCCGTGGCCGTCCGCCGCGACGCCGGGCCGGACTTGGCCGCGGTCGCCGGCGTCGGCGCCCCGCGTCCGGGCCCGCGGGTGCGGCCGGCCGACGCGCTGTTCCTGCACGTCGCGGGGCCGGCCCAGCAGATGGGCGCGGTCGCGGTCCTGCCCGACCCGGCCCGGCGCGACGACTGGCCGCGGTTCCTGGCCGACCGCGTGGCGCGGCGGGCGCCCGGCATCGAGCTGCTGTGCCGGCGGCTCGCCCCACCGCGGCGGGGGCGCCCGCTGCGGTGGGTCGTCGACCCTGCGCCCGACCCTGCCCGCCACGTCCGGCCCGACGTCCTCGTGGTGCAGCCGCGGGGCCGGGGCTTCTCCGCCGCGCTCGCCGCCCACCTGGCGACACCCCTGGACCCCGGGACGTCCGCGTGGGAGCTGCAGGTCGCCAGGGACGGCGACGACGTCGCGATCCTGCTGAAGCTCCACCACGCGCTCGGCGACGGGATCGCGGCGGTCGCGGCCCTCGCCGAGCTGCTGGTCGATCGGCCGGCCGAGTCGGAAGCCGCCGTGACCGCGAGCACGGTGGCCGGGTGGGCGGCCCCGGGTCCGGCGGTGGCCGGGAGGGCGGCCCCGGGTCCGGCGGTGGCCGGGAGGGCGGCCCCGGGTCCGGCGATGGCCGGGAGGGCGGCCGCGGGTCCGGCGGTGGCCGGGAGGGCGGCCCCGGGTCCGGCGGTGGCCGGGTGGGCGGCCGCGGGACCGGCCGTGGCCGCGCGCGCTGCCGCCGGACCGGAGGCGCGGGCCCTCGCCACCGCGCGCATCGGCCGGGCGCTGCGTGCCACGCGGGGGGTCGCCGGCCTCGCCCGCGCGGGCCTCGCCGGGCCGACGCCGTTCCGTGCCGGCGGCCCGACCCGCTGGGCCGGACTCACGCTGGACGGCCGGCTCGTCCGGGCGGCGGCGCGCGCACACGGCGTCGGGACCTCGGTACTGGTGGTCGCCGCGCTGGCCGAGGCGCTGCACGCCGTCGGCCCGGAGGCCCTGCGTCCGGCGGAGCGGGTCCCGCAGCGGACCTGGTCGGGGCGGGCCCTGGAGCGGGTCCCGGCGGTGAGGGTCGGAGCGGTGCGGCGCGGGTCGCGGCGGGCCCGGGAGCGGGTCGGGGCGGTGCGGGTCGGGGCGGTGCGAGTCCGGGCGGTGCGGGTCCGGGCGGTGCGTGTCATGGTGCCCGTCAGCGCCCGGACGGGCGGCGCGGTGGGCGCCTTCGGCAACCGCACAGCCGCGGTCCCGGTCGACCTCCCGATCGGGAACCTGTCCCCCGCCGAGCGGCTCCAGCGGGTGGCCGCCGCGATGGAGCGGGCGGTCCGCACCCATCGCCCCGCCGGGGCCTCGTGCGCGCTGGCCGCGCTGGGCCTCCTGCCGACCCCGCTGCAGCGGGTCGCCGCGCGCCACATCTACGGGCCCCCCTTCTTCCACGCCATCGCCTCGGTCATGCCGGGTGTGCGGCGCACGCTCTCCATCCGCGGGGCGCCGCTGGTCAGCGTGCATCCCGCGCTGCCGCTCGCCGACCGGGTCGGGCTCGCCGTCGGCGTCCTGCACTGGCGGGAGACCACGACGGTCGGGATCACCGCGTCCGACCCGGCGCTGGCCGACGCCCTGCCGGCGGCGTTGGAGCGCGCGGTGGCGACCTTCGCGGCCGCCGCGCCGGCCGGCGGTCCGCGCACCGGTTCGGGCTCCGCCCGCTTCCGCGTGGGGGCCCGGTCGTGACCGCCGGCGGCGTCGCCGTCGTCACCGGGGCGTCGTCCGGGATCGGCGCGGCGGTGGCCGTCGCGCTCGCGGCCCGGGGCATGCCGCTCGTCCTTGCCGGCCGCGACACCGCGCGGCTGGCCGCGGTCGGGAGCCGGACGGGGGCCGCGACGGTGGTCGCCGACCTGGCCAGGCCGGGCGGCGTCGAGCGCGTCGCCGCGGCCGTCGACGGCCCGGTCCGCCTCCTCGTGCACGCCGCCGGCTCCGGCGCGGCGGGTCCGGTCGCGGACCTCGCCCCGGCGGACGTCGCCGACCTCGTCGCGGCGAACCTCGTGGCGCCGATCCAGCTGACTGCGGCGCTGCTGCCCGCGCTGCGGGCGGGCGCAGGCGCGGTCGCGTTCGTCGCCTCGATCGCGGCCGTCGGCGTCGCGCAGGAGGCGGTGTACTCGGCGACCAAGGCGGGCCTGCGCGGCTTCGCCGACGCCCTGCGCCAGGAGACCGGGCTGACCGTCACGACGGTGCTGCCGGCAGCGGTCGACACGCCCTTCTTCGACCGCCGCGGCGTCCCGTACGGGCGGCGCTTCCCGCGTCCCGTGTCGGCGGAGCGCGTCGCCGCCGCGCTGATCCGGGGCGTGGAGCGGCGGCGGGCCGAGGTCGCGGTGCCCGCCTGGGTCGGGCTGGCCGCGTGGGTACACGGCGCGGCGCCGGGCACCTTCGCGCGGCTGTCCCGGCGGTTCGCGCCGACGGGCTCCGCCGCGGCGGCTACCAGAGGCGCCCCGGGAGGTCGTCGACGAGCACCATCAGCTCGGCCCTGGTGACCGCGCGGCAGGCGGCCGCCGTGCGCTCGTCGAACTCGGCGACGCTGAGACGGCCGCTCGCCAGCGCCCGCGACAGCCGGTCCACGACGGACGTGCGCTCGGCGTCGGAGGCCCGGACCTCGCGGCGCGGCGGCTGGTCGGTCATGTCCCCGAGTATCCCGCGCCCGCTGTGGTATGCCTGAGTCATCCCTACGTTCGAGGAGGGCTCCATGACCGCATGGATCGCCGTCGCCTTCGTCGTGCTCGTCGTCCTGCTGCTGGCCACCTCCGGGATCCGGCTGGTGCAGCAGTACGAGCGCGGCGTCGTGCTGCGCTTCGGCCGCCTGCTGCCCGAGATCCGGCAGCCCGGCCTGCACGTCATCGTCCCCTACGTCGACCGGATGATGAAGGTCCTCGTCCAGACGGTCGTGCTCGACATCCCCTCGCAGGGGGCGATCACCCGCGACAACGTGACGGTCGGTGTCGACGCCGTCGTGTACTTCCGCGTCCAGGACCCCGTCCGCGCGACGATCAACGTCCAGAACTACCTGCAGGCGACCTCACAGGTCGCCCAGACCTCGCTGCGGTCGGTGATCGGCCGGGCCGACCTGGACACGCTGCTGTCGGACCGGGAGCAGGTCAACGGCGAGCTGCGCGACGTCATCGACGCCCCCACCGAGGAGTGGGGCATCTCCATCGACCGCGTCGAGATCAAGGACATCTCGCTGCCAGAGGGCATGCGCCGGAGCATGTCGCGCCAGGCCGAGGCCGAGCGCGACCGGCGGGCGCGCGTGATCGCCGCCGACGGCGAGCTGCAGGCGTCGGACAAGCTCGCGCAGGCCGCCCGCGCGATGGACGCGTCGCCGGGCGCGCTCCAGCTGCGGCTGCTGCAGACCGTCAACGACGTGGCGGCGGAGAAGAACAGCACGCTGGTCATGCCGTTCCCGGTCGAGCTGCTGCGGTTCCTTGAGAAGTCGACGACGGCCGGACAGCCGACGCCGGCACCGCAGGAGGCGCTGCCCGCGCCCGCACCGAAGGCGGCCGAGGCCGACGAGGTGCTGTCCGACGGCCACCGCACCGGACTTCCGGCCGGCAACGGCACGCCGCAGCCGGACGCGTGAGCGACGCGGTCCTGGCGAGTTGCTGACGATCCGGCGGGCAGCGCATGGGGCCCGCGGGCCGGGGTAGCCGAGCTTCGACTCCGCCCCCGACCCTGTGGGAGGGCCGATGCCCGACACCCGGACGGCGAATGCCGCCACCCTCGCCACGCTGCGCGCCGACCTGGAGGCGTCCGTCGACGGCGAGGTGCGGTTCGACACCGGCAGCCGCGCCGCCTACGCGACGGACGCGTCCAACTTCCGCCAGGTGCCGACCGCCGTGGTCGTGCCCCGCACGGTGGAGGCCGCGGTGGTGGCCGTGCAGGTGTGCCACCGCCACCGGGTGCCGCTGCTGTCCCGCGGCGGGGGCACCAGCCTGGCCGGCCAGTGCTGCAACGAGGCCGTCGTGCTCGACTGGTCGAAGCACTGCGACCGGCTCGTCTCCGTCGACCCGGACGCCCGCACCTGCGTCGTCGAGCCGGGGATCGTGCTCGACGTGCTGAACCGCCAGCTGGCCCCGCACGGGCTGGAGTACGGCCCCGAACCCGCCACCCACTACAACTGCACGATCGGCGGGATGATCGGCAACAACTCCTGCGGCGCCACCGCCCAGCGGACCGGGAAGGTCGTCGACAACGTCGTCCGCCTGGAGGTGCTCCTGCACGACGGCACCCGCTTCTGGTGCGGGCCGACCAGCGACGAGGAGTACGCGCAGATCGTCGCCGCCGGCGGGCGGCGCGCCCGGGTCTACGAAGGGCTGCGGGCCCTCCGCGACGACCACCTCGGCCGCATCCGCACCGGTTATCCGCAGATCCCGCGCCGGGTCTCCGGCTACAACCTCGACTCGCTGCTGCCGGAGAAGGGCTTCGACGTCGCACGGGCGCTGGTCGGTTCCGAGTCGACGCTGGTCACCGTGCTGCACGCGGAGCTGACCCTGGTGCCGGTCGTGGCGCACCGCACGCTCGTGGTGCTGGGCTACCCCTCCGTCGACGTCGCCGCGGACGCGGTGCCCGGCGTCGTGGCCCACGAGCCGATCGCGCTGGAGGGCCTCGACGACCGGCTCATCGGCTTCGAGCGCATGAAGGGCATGAACGCGGGGGCGCTCGACCTGCTCCCCGAGGGCGGCGGCTGGCTGCTGGCGCAGTTCGGCGGCGCCACGAAGGACGAGGCGGACAAGGCCGCGCAGGGCCTGGTCGACGCGCTGGGCGACGGCGACGACGCCCCGACCTCGACGGTCTACACCGACCCCGACCGGGAGAAGGAGCTGTGGACCGTCCGCGAGTCGGGGCTCGGCGCGACCGCGCACGTCCCCGGCGAGGCCGAGACGTTCCCCGGCTGGGAGGACGCGGCCGTCGCCCCCGACCGGCTCGGCGACTACCTGCGCGACCTGCGCGAGCTCTACGCCGAGTTCGGCTACGAGCAGGCCAGCGTCTACGGCCACTTCGGCCAGGGCTGCGTGCACAGCCGCATCCCGTTCGACCTCTACGGGCCGGAGGGCGTCGCGGACTACCGGCGGTTCCTGGAACGGGCCGCCGCGCTCGTGACCCGGCACGGCGGCAGCCTCTCGGGCGAGCACGGCGACGGCCAGCAGCGCGGCGAGCTGCTGACCACGATGTTCGGCGAGGAGCTCGTCGCCGCGTTCCGCCGGTTCAAGGCCGTGTTCGACCCGGACGGGCTGATGAACCCCGGCAAGGTCGTCGACCCGCTCCCGCTGGACGCGAACCTGCGGCTCGGCGCGGCGTGGGAGCCGACGCCGTCGGCCGGCCTGCACTTCGCCTACCCCGACGACGGGGGCTCGTTCGTCAAGGCCGCGAACCGCTGCGTCGGCGTGGGCAAGTGCCGCCAGCACGACCACTCGGGGGCCACCGTGATGTGCCCCTCCTACCAGGTCACCCACGAGGAGCAGCACGCCACGCGCGGGCGGGCCCGGCTGCTGTTCGAGATGCTCGACGGCCACGGCGACGGGCCCGTCAAGGACGGGTGGCGCTCCGACGCCGTGTTCGAGGCGCTCGACCTGTGCCTGGCCTGCAAGGGCTGCAAGTCCGACTGCCCCGTCAACGTCGACATGGCCACGTACAAGGCCGAGTTCCTCTCCCACTACTGGCAGGGCAGGCTGCGGCCGCGCGCGGACTACAGCATGGGCTGGCTGCCGGCCGTGGCCCAGCTCGTCGGGCGGCTGCGCGCCGGCCCGCTCGTGAACGCACTGACCGGCACGCCGGGGCTGGCCCGCGCGGCGACCTGGCTCGCCGGGGTCGACCCGCACCGGCAGGTCCCCCGCTTCGCCGACCGGACGCTGCAGCAGTGGTTCGCCGCCCGCACGCCCGGCGGCGACGGGCACCGCGGCGAGGTGCTGCTGTGGCCGGACACGTTCACCGCGCACCTGCACCCGCACGTCGGCCAGGCCGCGGTCGCGGTGCTGGAGGACGCCGGATGGCGGGTCCGGATGCCGACGCAGCCGCTGTGCTGCGGCTTGACCTGGATCTCCACCGGCCAGCTGGACGTGGCGCAGCGGGTGCTGCGCCGCACCGTCGACGCCCTCGCCGAGCACGTGCGCGCCGGTGGGCTCGTCGTCGGGCTGGAGCCCAGCTGCACCGCGGTGTTCCGCTCGGACATGGCCGACCTGCTGCCCGACGACCTGGACGCCCGGCGGCTGGCCGCGCACACCGTCACGCTCGCCGAGCTGCTGCGCGAGCACACCGACGGCTGGCGCCCGCCCCGCCTGGAGCGCACGGTGCTCGCCCAGGCGCACTGCCACCAGCACGCGGTGCTGGGCTTCGACCACGACATGGCGCTGCTGCGGGACATGGGCGCAGACGCGGAGCACCTGGCGTCGGGATGCTGCGGGCTGGCCGGCAACTTCGGGTTCCAGCCCGGACACTTCGAGGTCAGTCGCGACTGCGCAGAGCAGGTCCTGCTCCCCCGCGTGCGCGGGGCCGCGCCGGACGCGGCCGTGCTCGCCGACGGGTTCAGCTGCCGCACCCAGGTCGAGCAGCTCGACAGCGGCGGCCGCGAGGCGATGCACCTGGCCGAGCTGCTCGACGCCGCGCGCCGCGGCACGGCCGCCGGGACGCCGATCGAGCGTGACGCCGCGCCCCGGCCGAGCGCACCGAGCCGGTGGGCCCAGGTGGTGGCGGGGACCGCGGCGGGCGTCGCCACGGTGGGAGCGGTGGCGGCCGCCGCGGCGGCGGTGGCGGGCCTGGCCTCGAGGATGACGCGCGCCCGCGGCTGACCGCGGAGGCATCGACCTCCCGCGACCTCCCGCGACCTCCCGCGACCTCCCGGGACCTCCCGCGCGCCGCCGGGCTTCCGGCGCGCGGAGGAGCGGTTCGCGCGCGGTCGACCCCGCGCCAGCCGCACCTCCGCAAGCGAGCCGCACGTCGCACGCGAGCCGTACGTCCGCGCGCGAGCCGCACCTCCGCGCGCGAGCCGCACCTCCGCACGCGAGCCGCACCTCCGCACGCGAGCCGCACCTCCGCACGCGAGCCGCACCTCCGCACGCGAGCCGCACCTCCGCACGCGAGCCGCACCTCCGCACGCGAGCCGCACCTCCGCACGCCGGCGCACCTGCCGCACTTGTGCGCGCCGACGGGCTTCCCGCGCGGGGCCGATCGTCCGCGAGGCGCACCTTCACGCGCGAGCCACGCCTGTTCGCGCATGCCGAATCGCTGCGCGCGGACAGGCTTCCCGCGCGGACGGGCTTTTCGCTCGTGGTCGACCGCGCGCGAGCCCGCACCTGGGCGTGCAAGCCGCATCGCTGCGCGCGGACGGGCTTCCCGCGCGCGGACGGGCTTCTCGCTCGTGGTCGACCGCGCGCGAGCCGCACCTCCGCTCGCGAGCCGTACCTGGGCGTGCAAGCCGCATCTCCGCGCGCGGGGACGGGCTTCCCGCGCGCGGACGGGCTTCTCGCTCGTGGTCGACCGCGCGCGAGCCGCACCTCCGCTCGCGGGCCGTACCTGGGCGTGCAAGCCGCATCGCTGCGCGCGCGGACGGGCTTCCCGCGCGCGGACGGGCTTTTCGCTCGTGGTCGACGCACGCGAGCCGCACCTGCACGCGCGAGCCGTACCTGTGCGCGCAAGCCGCATCTCCGGTCGCCGACGGGCTTACCGCGCGTCGTCGACCGCGTGCGAGCTGCACCTCCGTGCGCGAGCCGTGCCTGTGCGCGCAAGCCGCACCTTCGCTCGCGCGCGCACCTGCCGCACTTGTGCGCGCCGGCGGGCCTCCCGCGCGCGGTCGACCGCACGCGAGCCGCACTTTCACGCGCGAGCCGCATCTTCACGCGCGAGCCGCATCTTCACGCGCGAGCCGCACCTTCGCTCGCGGGCGCACCTGCCGCACTTGTGCGCGCCGGCGGGCCTCCCGCGCGCGGTCGACCGCACGCGAGCCGCATCTTCACGCGCGAGCCGCACCTTCACGCGCGAGCCGCACCTTCACACGCGAGCCGCACCTTCACACGCGAGCCGCACGTCAGACTGCCCACCCGACACCGCCGGGCAACCGGGCCCGGCCGGTGTCGGCCGGACGCTACCGGCCCGGCAGGAGCTCCTGCAGCTTCGTCTTCGCGCCCTGGACCACGAGGTGGAAGGCCTCGGGGTCGCCGCCGAGCACGGCCTCAGCGGCCGACTTCGCCTGCTCGAACGTCGCGTGCGGCGGGATCGGCGGGACCTCGGGGTCGCAGTGCACGTCGAGCAGCACGGGCCCGTCGGCGGCGAGCGCGCGGTCCCAGGCCGGGCCCAGCTCGTCGGGCGAGGTCACCGTCACGGCGTCGAGGCCGACGCTGCGGGCGAAGTCGGCGTACGAGACGTCCGGCAGCGTCTGCGACTGCTCGAACTTCGGCGCGCCGCTCATGGCCCGCATCTCCCAGGTCACCTGGTTGAGGTCGTTGTTGTGCAGCACGCACACCACGCAGCGCGGGTCCGACCACAGGTGGGCGTAGCGGGCGATCGTCAGCAGCTCGGCCATGCCGTTCATCTGCATGGCACCGTCGCCGACCAGCCCGACGGCCGGCCGGTCGGGATGGGCGAACTTCGCGCCGATGACGTAGGGCACCCCGGGCCCCATCGTGGCGAGCGTGCCCGACAGCGAGCCGCGCATCGTGCCCCGCATACGCAGGTGGCGGGCGTACCAGTTGGCGGCCGACCCGGAGTCGGCGCACACGATCGCGTCGTCGGGGACCCTGGCAGACAGCTCCCAGACGATGCGCATCGGGTTGACCGGCTTCGCGTCGAGCATGGCCTCGCGCTCCATGGTCTCCCACCACGACGCCACGTCGCCCTCGATCTTCTCCCGCCACGACCGGTCGGCCTGTCCCGACAGCCGCGGCAGCAGCGCCGCCAGCGTGGCCTGCGCGTCGCCCACGAGGTTGACCTCGGTCGGGTAGCGCATCCCGATCAAGGTCCCGTCGATGTCGATCTGGACCGCGCGGGCCTGGTCGAGATCGGGCAGGAACTGCGTGTAGGGGAAGTTCGACCCGACGATGAGCAGCGTGTCGCAGTCGCGCATCATCTCGTAGCTCGGGCGGGTGCCCAGCAGACCGATCGCGCCGGTGACGTACGGGAGCTCGTCGGAGAGCACGTCCTTGCCCAGCAGCGCCTTCGCGACGCCGGCGCCGAGCACGTCGGCCACCTGCTGGAGCTCGGCGGCCGCGCTGCGCGCGCCCTGGCCGGCGAGGATCGCGACCTTGCTGCCCGCGTTGAGCACCTCCGCCGCGCGGTTCAGGTCGTCGTCGGCGGCGACGGCGCGCGGCATCGCGAGCCCCGGCGGGCTGGAGGGCACCTCCTTGAAGGCGTGCCCCGGCGGCTGGTACGCCTCGTCCTGCAGGTCCGACGGGACGATGATCGCGGTGGGCGCCCTGCGCGTCATCGCCGTCCGGAACGCCCTGTCGATCGCGTTGGGCAGCTGCTCGGGCACGTTGACCTCGACCAGGTAGTCGCTGGCGACGTCCTTGAACAGCGCCTGCAGGTCCACCTCCTGCTGGTAGGAGCCGCCCATCGCGCTGCGCTCGGTCTGCCCGACGATCGCGACGACCGGGACGTGGTCGAGCTTGGCGTCGTACAGGCCGTTGAGCAGGTGGATCGCGCCGGGCCCCGACGTCGCCATGCAGACGCCGGGACGCCCGGAGAACTTCGCGAAACCGACGGCCTCGAACGCCGCCATCTCCTCGTGCCGCGCCTGGACGAAACGGGGCTCGTCGTCCGCTCGGCCGAACGCGCCGAGCAGGCCGTTGATGCCGTCGCCGGGGTAGGCGAACACCTGCTCGACACCCCACTCCCGCAGCCGGCGCAGGATGACGTCGCTGACCTTGTCGCTCACGGGACCTCCGTCCTGTCGTCGTGACGCCCGGCACGCCTGCGGTGGCGCCGGCCGGGCCGGATCGGTTCAGTACAGAGGGTTACCCCATCCGACGCCGCCAAACTCGCGGCCGGCTGACGATCCGGGTCGCGCCGGTCCGCCGGCCACGCCCGCCACCAGCGCGTCCGCCACCGCCGCGACCGCGCCCGGCAGCGGACCCGGCAGCCGCGCCAGCACCATGCGGCGGGACTCGTGCGGCTCCCCGCGCACGGCCACCGGGTGCACGCCGGGGGGCAGCGCGTCCAGCACCACCGGCGTCAGCGTCGTGATCGCCAGGCCGGCCGCGACGAGGTGGAGCTTCGCCAGCCAGTCCCGCACGACGTAGCGGACGTCGGGCCGCTCCGCGAGCCCGGGCCACACGCCCAGCAGCGCGTCCCCCGCGTCCGAGCGGCCCGCCACCCAGGTCTGCCCGGCGAGCTCGGCCACCTCCACGGCGCGGCGTCCGGCGAACGGATGCCGGTCGCCGACGCCGACGAGCATCTCGCGCTCGGCGAGCACCGTCAGCGCCAGCGCGGGCGACTCGGCGTCCGGCGGCCGGAACGGGGGCGTCTGCGCGAGGACCGCCAGGTCCAGCGACCCCGCCCGCAGCGCGCGGGTGAGCGCCGGCGTCGTCCCCTCCCGCACGGTCACGACCAGCCCGGACGGCAGGGCGGCCAGCGCGGCGGGCACCAGGCCCGCCACGGCGGTGGCGAAGGCGCCCAGCCGCACCGGACCGTCGGCCGACGGGTCGGCGGCCTCGCGCGCGGCGGCGTCCAGCTCGTCGAGCACCCGGACGGCCCGGGTCAGCAGGCGCGCGCCGGCCGCGGTCACCTGGACGCCGTCGCGCCCGCGGTCGAACAGCGGACGCCCCGCGGCCCGCTCCAGCGCCGCGACCTGCCGCGAGACCGCCGACTGGGTGTACCCGAGCGTGCGCGCCGCCGCCGTGAACGACCCGGACCGAGCGACCTCGACCAGCACACGCAGCCCGGTCGTCGACAGCTCGGCCATGCGGAAAGGGTATGCCAGCGATGCACGATCTTCGCTTCTCGCATGCGCCCCGCCGGCCTAGCGTCGGGGCATGACCTCTCGAACCGCGCTCGTCACCGGCGCCAACCAGGGCCTCGGCCGCGCGCTCGTGGCCGGGCTCGCCGCCGGCCTCGGCCCCGCCGACCGGGTCCTGCTCACCGGAAGGGACGCCGGCCGGGTGCAGGCCGCGGTCAGCGGGCTGCCCCGCACGGCCGCGCTCGTCGAGGGCCGCGTCCTCGACGTGCGCGACCGCACCGCCATCGAGGCCCTCGCGGCCGAGCTGGGCGAGGTGGACGTCGTCTTCTCCAACGCCACGTCCCGCACGAGCCCCGACGCCGACCCGGCCGCCGAGGTGGACGCCGTCGCCGAGACCAACAACCTCGCGACGTCGACGGTCCTGCGGGCCTTCCGTCCCCGCCTGCGGCCCGGCGGCCGGCTGGTCGTCGTGGCGAGCGCGCTGGGCACCCTCGACAAGCTCGACGAGCGCGTGCGCCCGCGCTTCGCCGCCGCCGCGAAGGCCGGTCTCGACGCCGTCGACGCGCTCGTCGGGCAGTGGCGGGCCGCCGTCCACGCCGGCCGGGCGGTCGAGGAGGGCTTCGGCTCCTGGCTCAACATCCCGTCGAAGGTGGCCCAGGTCGCCGCCGTCCGCGCGGTCGCCGCCACCCGCCGCGACGCCGATCTCGCGACCGGCCGGCTCGTCGTGGCGCTCTGCCCCGGGCTGATCGACACCGACGCTTCGCGCCCGTGGTTCGCGGACATGAGCAGCGCGCAGACGCCCGAGCAGGCGGCCGCCTGGCCGGTCGAGCTGGCGCTGTCCGACACGACCGACCCCGCGATGTACGGCGAGCTCCTCCAGTTCGGCACGGTCCTGCCGTGGGAGACCGGCATCCCGGTCCCCCACCGTGCGGCCGGCTGACACCGGGTGCCCGTGTGCCGCGGGCGGCGAACGGGTACCACCCCGCCATGGCCACCTCGACGTCCACCGAACAGACCGACGCGCTCGTCGAAAAGGCGGCGGTGATCGCCTACAAGCCGATCGGGCTCGTCTTCAGCATCCTGGGTGGTCTGCTGGCGAACCTGGTGTTCGGCCAGGTGTGGAAGCGCATCTCGGATGCGCCGACGCCGCCCGACGCCACCGACGAGGACTACTCGACGCGCGAGGTGCTGCTGGCCGCCGTCCTGCAGGGAGCGCTGTTCGCGCTGATCAAGTCAGCGGTCGACCGGGGCGGGATGCGCGTGGTCAAGCGGCTGGTCAACCGCCCGCCCGGGCGGCACGCCGCGTCACGCTGAGCTGATCTCGCCGGCGGCGATCCGCGCGCGGAGCTGCGTGCCGCGGTGCGCGAGGACCGCGACGCCGGTCACCAGCACGACGACGGCCACGGCCTGGCCGGCCAGCGCGGGCGGGGACGTGTCGGCGACGTGTTCACCGAGCCAGCTCATCCCGATGAGGATGCCAACCAGCGGGTCGACGACGGTGATCACGGCCAGCGCGGGCGCGATGAGCGCGCCGTGCTGGAACGTGTGCTGGCTCAGCAGGAACCCCAGCGGACCCACGACGCACACGACGTAGAGCGGCGCGTGGGTCAGCGCGAGCAGCGGGCCGCCCGTCCGCAGCTCGGCCGTGACGATCTTCATCAGGCCCGCGGTCACGCCGTAGCACACGCCGGTGGCCAGGGCGAGCGCACCGACCCGGCCCGGCCCGTCCGTCCGGACCGCGATGACGAAGCAGGCGGCCACGACCCCCGCGAGGACGAGCGCGAGCGGCGCCATCGCCGGCAGCGGGGGCAGCTGCCCGGTGCCCCCGTCGGGGCGGGCCAGCGCCAGCAACGCCGCCAGCCCGACGGAGGCGCACACCGCCCCGAGCACGACGGTCCGGTCCGGACGCCGGTGCGCCAGCCACGCCGCGGCCAGCGTGCCGAAGACGATGCCGCTGACCAGGATCGGCTGGACGAGGGTCAGCGGGGCGAACGCCAGCGCGACGAGCTGCAGCGCCAGGCCCAGGCCGACCGCGCCGTTGGCCAGCAGCCACCGCGGCCGGTGGGCCAGCTCGACGAGCAGCTGCGGGCCCAGCACGCCCGCGTCGGGGACCTCCTTCGTCGCCCGCTGCTGCAGGGCGCTCGCGGCTCCGAAGCTCGCCGCGCCCACGACCGCGGCCGGCACCGCGACGTAGGGCAGCACCGAGATCGACATCCCGCCTCCTCCCGCTCCGTCCCACTTCTTCCTGACCGCGCCGGTGTCTCGAATGTTCCCGGTAACGCGAGTGGGGTTGTACCCCACGACGCGTTTCCCGACCCGGTCCGTAGCAATCCTGTGACCGGCCGTCAACGGTCTCGCGGCCCGCTGACGCGGCCGATCATCACCGGATGCCAATCGGCCGGGCCCGATCTGCGCCGGCGCGCGTAGCACCGCCGGCGGTGCTACGCCGAGCATGGCGTGATGACGTCGACTCTCAGCCCGACCGTCGGCCAGGGAACGGTGGCCCCGCGGACGGGCAACCCGTCCCTGCTGGACGCGCTGGCCGGTCCCGCCGGGGTCCGCGCCCTCGACCGGGCCGACCTTCCCGCGCTGGCCGCGGAGGTCCGGTCGCGGCTGGTCGACACGGTGTGCCGCACCGGCGGCCATCTCGGCCCCAACCTCGGCGTCGTCGAGCTGACCATCGCGCTGCACCGGGTCTTCGACTCCCCGCGCGACGCCCTGCTGTGGGACACGGGCCACCAGGCGTACGTCCACAAGCTGCTGACCGGCCGCGGCCGGCAGTTCGCGCAGCTGCGCCGGGCCGGCGGGCTGTCGGGATACCCCAACCGGTCCGAGAGCGAGCACGACTGGGTGGAGAACTCCCACGCCTCGACGGCGCTTTCCTACGCCGACGGGCTCGCCAAGGCCTTCGCGCTGACCGGCCGGCCCGACCGCCGCGTCGTCGCGGTCGTCGGGGACGGCGCGCTGACCGGCGGGATGTGCTGGGAGGCGCTGCAGGCGATCGGCGGAGCGCCGCAACGCCCTGTCGTCGTCGTGCTCAACGACAACGGCCGTTCCTACGCGCCCACCGTGGGCGGCCTCGCCGAGCACCTGGCGGACCTGCGCCGCGGCGGGCCGGGCCGCGGCGCCGCGCTCTTCGGGGCCCTCGGCCTGGCCTACCTCGGCCCGGTCGACGGCCACGACGTCGACGCCGTCGAGGACGCCCTGCGCGCCGCCAGGGACTCCGGCCGGCCCGCCGTCGTGCACTGCGTCACGCGGAAGGGACTCGGCCATCCTGCCGCCGAGCGCGACGTGGTCGACCACCAGCACACCGTCTCGCCCCAAGGCCGGCGCGGCGGGGCGACCTGGACCGGCGCGTTCGCCGACGAGCTCGTCGCCGTCGGGCGCGCGCGGCCGGACGTCGTCGCGCTGACCGCGGCGATGCTGCACCCGACCGGGCTGGCCGGCTTCGCCGCGGCGTTCCCGGACCGGACCTTCGACGTCGGCATCGCCGAGCAGCACGCGGTGACGTCCGCGGCCGGTCTCGCCATGGGCGGGCTGCACCCCGTCGTGTGCCTCTACGCCACGTTCCTCACCCGCGCGGTCGACCAGGTCCTCATGGACGTCGCGCTGCACCGGCTCCCCGTGACGTTCGTGCTCGACCGCGCGGGCGTCACCGGCGAGGACGGGCCGTCCCACCACGGCATGTGGGACCTCACGCTGCTGGGGCTGGTCCCGGGGCTGCGCGTCGGCGCGCCGCGGGACGCCACCCGACTGCGCGAGCTGCTGCGGGAGGCGGTGTCCGCCGACGGTCCGACGGCCCTGCGGTTCCCGAAGGGCTCACCGGGCCCGGACCTGCCCGCCGTGGGCCGCATCGGGGACGCCGACGTGCTCACGGACCGCGGGCCCGGCGGCACGCTGGTCCTCGCGGCGGGCGCGTGCGCACGTGCCGCCGTGGCGGCCGCCGAGCTGCCCGGTGCCGGAGAGACGACGGTGGTCGACCCGCGCTGGCTGCTGCCCGTGGATCCGGAGCTGGCCCGGGCCGCGTCGTCCTTCCGGCGCGTGGTCACCGTCGAGGACCACGCCGGGCCGGGCGGCTACGGCGACGCGCTCGCGCGCACGCTGCGGCAGGTGGACTGCCGGACGCCCGTCGCCACCGTCGACCTGGGCTCGGAGTTCCTCGCCCACGGGCCGCGGGCGGAGCTGCTCGGCGCGCACGACCTGGACGCCGCGGGGCTCGCCCGCCGCATCCGCGGCGCAGCCTGACGCGGCCTGCCGGTCTCCGCGGCCGCGGGTCAGGGCCGCCGAGCGGTCAGGGCCGGTCGGGCGCGCTGCGCCGCCGCCTGCGCACTGCCCAGCCGAGAATGCCGAGGCACGCCAGCGCGACCACGGCGAAGATCACCCCGAGCACGGGTGACCCCAGCCAGAAGAACACCACGCTGACGAACGCGCAGAGCACGAACGCGACGACGGAGATGCCGGCATGCAGCCGCAGTGCCTGCTGGCCGTCCCGCGTGCTCGCCTGCTCCGGCACCGAGCCACCGAACCCGGGCACGGAATGCCGTGCCGACTTCTCCGGTCCCACCATGGGTATCGGCTACCCCGTTCCGGGCCCGTCGAACCCCGTTCAGGCGCTGCCGATCCCGACCCGCCGTCCTGGTCCTGCACCGTGGCGACCTTGCGGGGTGCCGACGATCCGGCCGGAGGCGGTGGCCGGCGTCCGCCGTCGGGTATGCGGTTGAGCGTGACCGGTACCCTTGCAGCCCCCGAGCCCGTCGTCAGTGGCCGCCGCACCGCCGTCCAGCACGCCGTGATCTACCTGTTCGTGGCCGTGCCGATCCTCGCCCTCGTCGTCGCGGTGCCCCTGGCGTGGGGATGGGGGGTCAGCTGGCAGGACCTGGCCCTGCTCGTGCTGTTCCACTGCCTGACCGTGCTCGGCGTCACCGTCGGCTTCCACCGCCACCTCACCCACAAGGCCTTCAAGGCCCGCCCGTGGCTGCGGGTCGCGCTGGCGGTCCTCGGCTCGCTGGCCGTGCAGGGCAACGTGCTCAACTGGGTCGCCGACCACCGCCGCCACCACGCCTTCTCCGACCGCGACGGCGACCCGCACTCCCCGTGGTTGCACGGCCGGTCGCCGCTGGGGGTGGCGAGGGGCTTCCTGCACGCCCACGTGACCTGGCTCTTCGACCGCGACGAGACCAACCACCGCCGGTTCGTGCCCGACCTGCTCGCCGACCGGGCGATCCGGCGCGTCAGCCGCACCTTCGGTCTGTGGGCCACGCTCAGCCTGCTCCTCCCGGCGGCGCTCGGTGCCCTGACCACCGGGTCGTGGGCCGGGGCGGTCACGGGGTTCTTCTGGGGTGGCCTCGTGCGGCTGGCCGTCGCCAACCACGTGACGTGGTCGGTCAACTCGATCTGTCACATGGTCGGCCGCCGCCCGTTCGGCTCCCGTGACCAGTCCCGCAACTTCTGGCCGCTCGCCGTCCTCTCGATGGGCGAGTCCTGGCACAACCTGCACCACGCCGACCCGACCTGCGCCCGGCACGGCGTCCTCCCCGGGCAGATCGACATCTCCGCCCGCGTCATCCGCTGGCTCGAGCAGCTCGGCTGGGCGTACGACGTCCGCTGGCCCACACCGCGACGGCTCGAGCGGCTGCGCGCCCGGACGGCCCGGGTGTCCTGAGCCGTGTCGGCAGCCGACCCCGCCCTGCCCGGCGTCTTCGGAGCGCTCGCACCCGTCCTCGACGCCTACGGCTACCTGGCCGTCGGCGGGTTCGTGCTGCTGGAGGACTTCGGCGTCCCCGTGCCGGGCGAGACCATCCTCGTCGCCGGCGCGGTCTACGCGGGAGCGGGTCGGCTCTCGCTGGTCGGCGTGGCCGTCGTGGCGTTCGTCGCGGCCGTGGTCGGCGACAGCATCGGCTACGGGATCGGCCGCCACGCCGGCCGCCGGCTCGTGCTGCGCTACGGCCGGTACGTCCTGATCACCCGGGAGCGGCTCGACCACGCCGAGCGCGCGGTCCGCCGCCACGGGGCGTGGATCGTCGCGATCGCGCGCTTCGTCGAGGGGCTGCGCCAGGCCAACGGCATCGTCGCCGGCATCGCCGACATGGGCTGGGCCCGGCGGTTCCTGCCGGCCAACGTCGCGGGCGCGGCCCTGTGGGTCGGGACCTGGGTCACGGTCGGCTTCCTCGCCGGGGCCCACCTCGACGTCCTGTACGCCCAGCTCACGCGCTACGGGGGCTATCTCGCCGCGGGGTTGGGCGTGCTTGTCGTCGTGCTCGCCGGCCGCGCGCTGCTGCAGCGGCACCGGCGCCGCGAGGCCGGGACCGGGTGACGCGCTGGTCGCTGTCCTCGCATACCCCGCCGGACGCGCCTCACTCCCCCACCGCACGGTCGACCCGATGAACGTCATCACAGCCGCCGCCGGCGTGGACGACGGCGAACCCGGGAACCCCGCATGCATGGCAGCAACCGCAGTCACGGACCACCTGAACACCTCGACGATCACCGACCAGCTGGAGGCCCTCGAACGCCTGACCCGGACCGAGGTGCGTGTCGCGCGCCTGCGTACGACGCAGGCCCGCACCGATGCGGTGCGCCATGAGCTGCGGGAGAACGCGGCGAACGGCGAGCGCCGGGCGGCCCGCATCGCCGGCGCGCTGCGCTCCCTCGACGCCGTCCCTGACGTGCTGAGCCCCGTCGTCGCCGGCGTCGTGGCGCTGGTCACGACGACCCTCGAACAGGGCCAGCCGGTGGACGAGGCGCTGCTGGGCGACCTTGCGCTGGAACACCAGCTGCTCGACCGGGCGCGCTACCTGCGGGTGCTCGCCGGGAGCGCCGGGGACGACGACGTGCAGGAGCTGGCCGACGACCTGGTGACCGCGCACAGCGCGACCGTCGACTGGCTGACCACCGTGCTGGCCGAGGAGGCCCTCGGCGGTCCGGCAGCGCTGCGCCCGACGCCCCTGCAGCGCGTCGCGGGCGGCGTCACCCGGGCCGTGGGCCTGCCCGCGCGGATCGCCGTCCGCGGGGTGAACCGCGCCGTGCACACCGTCGTGCGCACCGGCGAGAGCGCTATGGGAACCGTCGGGGACGCGACGGTCACGGCCGCCCGGGTGGGCAGCGCGACCCGCGAGGTCGCCACCGCGGGACGCGACGCGGCGCTGCGCCGCGCCGAGCGGGTCGCCCGGCGCGAGGGCGCCGACCGGATGTCGAGCACCGTGCACGGAGCGCGGGCCGACCTCGGCGTGCTCGACGGCGGGGAGCTGCCCGTCCCCGGATACGACGACCTCACCGCGACCGAGGCCGCTGCGGCGGTGCGCGAGCTCGACCGCGCGGAGGACGTGACGGCCGTGCTGGCGTACGAGCAGGCCCACAAGGACCGGTCCAGCGTCGTGTCGGCCGCGCGGTCGCGCTTCACCGCCATCGCGAAGGACGCGGCACAGACCGACTGACCGCTCCCTCCGCCCGGACCGGCACGCGCAGAGCAGCGCGTGCCGGTTCGTGTTCCCGCGTGCCGGCCCGCCCGGCCGTGCCCCGCGAGGCGGCGTCCGGAAGGCTATGGTCGCGCCGGGGATTCTGACACGGAGGCCGGCATGGCGGACGAGGGCGACCACCGGAAAGGGCCCACGGCCGGCCCGACGTTCCTGGGCATTCCGGGCGAGGTGGCGCGCCGTGCCGCCGAGCTCGACTGGGCCGCGTCGCCGCTCGGGCCGCCGGAGGGGTGGTCGGCCGAGCTGCGCGAGATGGTCCGCGTGCTGCTCACCTCGCGGTTCTCCATGTGGATGGCGTGGGGCCCGCAGCTCACGATGTTCTACAACGACGCCTACCGCCGCGACACCCTGCGGGCCAAGCACCCCTGGGCGCTCGGTCGCCCCGCGCCCGAGGTGTGGGCCGAGATCTGGGACGACATCGCAGCCCGGGTCGAGTCGGTGCTGCGGACCGGCGCGTCCACCTGGGACGAGGACCTGCTGCTCTTCCTGGAGCGCAGCGGCTACCCGGAGGAGACCTACCACACCTTCTCCTACAGCCCCCTCACCGAGGACGGGCAGGTCGTCGGGATGCTGTGCGTGGTCACCGAGAACACCGACCGGGTCGTCTCGGAACGCCGGATGGCGACGCTGCGCGACCTGGCGGCCGGCCTGTCCGGCGCCAGGTCGGAGGCGGCGCTCGTCGACGCGGTCGAGCGCGAGCTGGCGACGAACCCCCGCGACGTGCCGTTCGCGCTGGTCTACCTGTCGGAGGAGCCCGACCGGCCGATCCGCCTGGCCGCCGCGGTGGGGGTCGACCGGTCCGACCCGGCGGCCGCGCCGGACGCCGGTGCGTGGCCGGTGGAACGGGTCCACGCCGGTGAGGCGGTGCGCCTCGCGGTTCCCGCCCATCGGTTCGGTACCGTCCCGGTCGGGGCGTGGACCGTCCCGCCCACCGAGGCGGTCGCCGTGCCGCTGGCGGTCGCACAGGGCGAGGACGCCGTGCGCGGCATGCTCGTGGTGGGGCTCAACCCCATGCGCCGCTACGACGACCGGTACCGGGTATTCGTCGAGCTGCTCGCGGGGCAGGTCAGCGCAGCGCTGGTGAACGTGGGCGCGTACGAGGCGGAGCGGCGCCGGGCCGAGGCACTGGCCGCACTCGACCGGGCCAAGACCGAGTTCTTCTCCAACGTCAGCCACGAGTTCCGCACCCCCCTCACGCTGATCAGCGGGCCGGTGACGGAGCTGCTCGCTGCGGTCGAGTCCGGTTCCGTGCCCGACCGCGGGCGGCTCCGGACGGAGCTCGCCGCGGCCGACCGCAACGTGCAGCGGCTCGGCCGGCTGGTGGACAACCTGCTCGACTTCTCCCGGGTACAGGCCGGCCGGGCGCAGGCCCGCTCCGAGCCGACCGCCCTCGCGGCGGTGACCGCGGACCTGGCGAGCATGTTCCGCTCCGCGGCCGAGCGGGCCGGGCTCGCACTGACGGTCGACGTGCCCGCGCAGGAGGAGCCCGTCCCGGTCGACCCGTCGATGTGGGAGAAGGTCGTCCTCAACCTGCTGTCGAACGCGCTCAAGTACACCGTGACGGGCGGGATCACGGTCCGCGTGCGGACGGACGGCGCCTGGGCCGTGCTCGAGGTCGAGGACACCGGCGTCGGCATCCCGTCCGCCGAGCTGCCCCGGCTGTTCGAGAGGTTCCACCGCGTGTCCGACGTCCGCGGCCGCTCCGTCGAGGGGAGCGGCATCGGACTGGCGCTGGTCCGGGAGCTCGTGGAGCTGCACGGCGGGCAGGTCGACGTGCGCTCCACCGCCGGCGTCGGGACGACGTTCACCGTGCGCATCCCGCGGCGCCGGGCGGACCTGCCGGGCGGGGCCGACGATGACGGCGCCGACGATGACGGCGCCGACGATGACGGCGCCGACGATGACGGGGCCGACGATGACGGGGCCGACGGCGACGCCCCGGCCGGCGGGGCGCGGCGGGCCGGCGCGGACCCCGCGGCGGCGGCACCGTACATCGCCGAGGCGCTCGGCTGGACGTCCCCGGCGGACGGGCCTGCCGCCGCGCCCGTGGACCGGCCGGCGCCCGAGGCGGCGCCGTCGGTGCTCGTCGTCGACGACAGCGCCGACATGCGGGAGTACCTCGCCCGGCTTCTCGGCGAGCACTACCGGGTCGAGACCGCCCCGGACGGAGCCGCCGCGGTCGAGGCGGCGACGGCCCGCCCGCCGGACGCGGTGATCACGGACGTGATGATGCCGCGGCTGGACGGGTTCGGGCTGCTCGCCGCGCTGCGGGCGCACCCGCGCACCGCGGCCCTTCCGGTGATCATGCTGTCGGCGCGCGCGGGACAGGAGGCGGCGGTCGACGGCCTCTCCGCCGGCGCCGACGAGTACCTCGTGAAGCCGTTCACCGCGGCGGAGCTGCTGGCCAGGGTGCGGTCGGTGCTGACGATGGCGCGCGTGCGGCGGCGCGAGGCGGCCTGGCGCGGCGCCCTGCTCCACGCGCTGCGGGACGGGCTGTTCGTGGTCGACGGGGACGGGCGGGTCGTGGAGGTGAACGACGGCTTCGGCCGCATCCTCGGCTACGGGCCCGAGGGGGTGCCGTACGACCCGCCGCACCCGTGGTGGCCCGACCCCGAGACCGACCCCGAGGCGTACGCGGGCGTCCGGGCGGCGGTCGCCGACGTCCGGGCCGCCGGCCGCGGGCGCCACCTCCTGCAGCTGCGGCACCGCGACGGCCACCGGCTGTGGGTCGAGACCTCGATCGACACGGTCACCGACCCGGCGGCGCCGACGCCGTCGATGCTGATCGGGGTGGCCAGGGACGTGACCGACGCCCGGCGTGCCGCCGGGCGCGACCGGCTGCTCGCCGAGGCCGGCCGGCTGCTCGCCGGGCCGGACGGGCGGGACGAGCGGCTCGCCGCCCGCCTGCAGCGGGTCGCGGAGCTCGCCGCCACCTGGTTCGCCGGCCTGGTCGTCGTGGCCTGCACCGGGGTGGACGGCCGGGTCGCGCCCGCCGCCGTCGCGCGCCCGCACCGGATCGGGCCGGCGGCCCGGGCCCGGGAGCAGGAGCCCTACCGCCTGCGTCCCGAGCTCGCGGAGGCCTGCCGGCGCGGGCACGCCTTCGTGCTCGACCCCGTGCCACCGGAGCTGCTTCCCGGGGCGCTCGACGGCGACGAGCCCGGCGCCCCGCCGTCCGCCGCGCTCGTCGCCCCGCTCGTGACCGGCGGGCGGATGATGGGCCTGCTGGTCGTGGCCCGCCCGCGGGAGCACAGCGGACGGTCCGCACCGGCGGCGGCCGTGCGGGGGGCCGCCGGACCGGACTGGAGCTGGCCCGGTCGCACCGACCGGGGCGACGTCGAGGTGGCGGAGGAGCTCGCCCGGCGCATCGCGACCGCCCTGGAGGCCGACCGCGTGGCGACGCGCGAGCAGCAGCTCAACGCGGCCACGGCAGCGCTGGCCGCCGCGGCAGGCGTCGACGAGGCCGCGACCGCGCTCGCCGGCGCGGTGCGCACGGCCCTCGACGCGAGCGGGGTCGTGGTCTACGTGGTGCGGGCCACCAACGGGCACCGCATGGAGCTGGTGCACCGGGAGGGCATCGCACCGCAGGCCGTCGACCCCCTTCCCGACGTCGGCGCGGACGACCCGCTCGGCGCGGCGGAGGCGGCACGCACCCGAACGTCCGCCTGGATCGGCGACCCGGACCGGTGCCGGGCCCGCTTCCCCGGCGGCCCCGACGCGCACGGTGCCGGCGGCGTGCGGGCGCTCGCCGCGCTGCCCCTGCTCCTCGGTGCCCGGCTCGTCGGCGTGGTCTGCGTGACGTTCGGCACCCCCAGGGAGTTCCCCGCCGCCGAACGGACCTTCGCCACCACCCTGACCGGGCAGGCGGCCCAGGCGTTCGACCGCGCCGCGTTGGCCGACGCCCGCTGGGACGTCGCCCAGATCCTGCAGAACGCCCTGCTGCCCGCGGCCCCGCCGGCGGTCGACCGCCTCGCGGTGGCGAGCCGCTACCTGCCGGCGGTGCACGACGTCGCCGCGGGGGGCGACTGGTACCAGGTCATCCCCCTCGACGAGCACCGCACCGCCGTCGTGGTCGGCGACGTCGTCGGGCAGGGCGCCACCGCGGCCGCGGTCATGGGCCAGCTCCGCTCCGCGCTGGCGGCGACCCTGATCGACCTGGGGCCGGCCGCCGACCCTGCGGAGGCGCTCCGCCGGCTCAACCGCTACGCGTTCACGGTCCCCGGGGCCCGCGGCTCGACGGCCGTCTGCCTCGTCGTCGACGTCGAGGCCGCCCGCGTCCGGTGGGCGTCGGCCGGGCACCTGCCACCCCTGGTGGTCCGCCACGACGGCGAGACCGGCTTCCTGCTGGACGCCGCGGGCCCGCTGCTGGGCGCGTTCGGTCCCGAGCCGGGCGCGCCGCCCCTCTACTCGTCGGCCGCGACCGCGTGCGCCGCGGGCGACACGGTCGTCCTCTACACCGACGGGATCGTGGAACGCCGCGGCGAGGTCATCGACGCCGGCATGGACCGGCTCGCCGAGGTGGCCGGCCGGAGCGCCGGCCGGGACCCGGCGGCGCTGGTCGCGAGCCTCTTCGCGGAGGAGGTGCCCGAGGGCGGCGGCCACGACGACATCGCCGTCGTCGCCGCGCGCGTCCTGCCCGCGGTCCTGCGGGGCAGCCGCCCGGCCGACCCGCAGGAGCTGGCCGCGTTCCGCCGGGAGATCGAGGACTGGGCCGCCGCCGCCGCGCTCGACCCGGACGTGACCGACGACCTGCAGCTCGCCACGGGCGAGGCCGCGGCCAACGCCATCGAGCACGCCTACCCGACCGGCGGCGGGCGGTTCGACTACGTCGTGCAGCTGGCGGACGGGGGCCGGCGCGTGGACGTCACGGTGGCCGACCGCGGCCGCTGGCGGCCGCCTCCGGCCGACCGCGGCTACCGCGGCCGGGGCCTGGAGCTGATCCGGAGCATCGGGTCGGACGTGGTGGTCACGCCAGGCGGGGGCGGCGGGCCGGCGGGGGGAACGGCGGTCCGGTTCACCCTGGTCCAGCTGGCCGAGCCGGGCACCCCGGGTCCGGCCGGCGCGGCGGCGGCGTCCCCGCGGCCGCCGGAGCCGGTGCGGGCCGGATCGCTGCGGGTCGACCGGGACGGGACCAGCGTGCGACGGCTCGTACTGGTCGGCGAGATCGACCTCGCGACGATCGACACCGTCCGCGCGCTGCTGCGCGCCGCGCTGGAGCTCGACCGCTCCGAGGGAACCGCCGTCGAGCTGGATCTCACCGAGGTCGGCTACCTCGCCAGCGCCGGGATCGGGCTCGTGCTGGAGGTCGTCGACCACGCCCGGGCCGCGGGCCGCCCGCTGCGGGTCGTCCCGCCGCCCGCCGGTCCGGCGCACCGGGCGCTCACCCTGGCCGGGCTCGACCGCCTGCTCGACCCGCCCGGCCCCCGCGCGGTGCACGCCGCGCCCGGTGGCGACCTGGCGGCGGACGCGGGGTAGCCCGCGCGGGCCGGCCCCGGCCGGTCACGCCGCGACGGCGTCGGCCCAGATCCGCACCGCGTCCTCGACCTGCTCGCCGGTGACGACGAGCGGCGGGATCATCCGCACGACGTTGCCGAACGGGCCGCAGGTCAGCAGCAGCAGGCCGCGCGCGGCGGCCGCGGCGTGGGCGCGCGCGGCGGCGGCCGGGTCGGGGCTCCCGTCGGGCGCGCAGAACTCGTTGCCGACCATGAGGCCCAGCCCGCGGACGTCGGCGATCACCGGGTGGTCGGCCGCCACCTTGCGCAGCCCGTCGCGCAGCCGCAGGCCCTGCTCGGCCGCGTTGGCGACCAGGCCCTCCTCCTCGATGACGTCGAGCGTCGCCAGCGCCGCCGCGCAGGCGACGGCGTTGCCGCCGTAGGTGCCGCCCTGCGAGCCCGGCCACGCCTTCGCCATCAGCCGCTCGGGCGCGGCGATGCCGGACAGCGGGAAGCCGGACGCGAGGCCCTTCGCCGTGACCAGCACGTCCGGCACCAGGCCTTCGGCGTGCTGGTGGCCCCAGAACCGCCCGGTCCGCCCGAAACCGGTCTGCACCTCGTCGACGACCAGCAGGATGCCGTGCGCGTCGGCGCGCTCGCGCAGGCCGGCCAGGAACGCCGGCGGCGTCGGCACGTACCCGCCCTCGCCGAGCACCGGCTCCACCAGGAACGCGGCCACGTCGGCCGCGGGTGCCGCCGTGACCAGCAGCCGGTCCAGCTCCCGCAGGCAGAACGCGACGGCCTCGGCCTCGCTCCAGCCGTACCGGAAGGCGTACGGGAACGGCGCGAGCGCGACCCCGCCCATCATCGGGCCGAGCCCGGCGCGGATCTTGGCCCCGGACGTCGTGAGCGCGGCCGCGCCCATCGTCCGGCCGTGGAAGCCGCCGTCGAACGCCACCACGAGCGGCCGCCCGGTCGCGTGCCGGGCCAGGCGCACGGCGGCCTCGACGGCCTCGCTGCCGGAGTTGAGGAAGAAGACGCTGTCCAGCCCGGCGGGCAGGACGTCGCCGAGCCGGTCCGCGAGCCGCAGCAGCGGCTGGTGCATGACCGTCGTGTACTGCCCGTGGATCAGCGTCGCCACCTGCTCCTGGGCCGCTGCGACGACCCGGGGGTGGCAGTGCCCCGTGCTCGTCACGCCGATGCCGGCCGTGAAGTCGAGATGGCGGCGACCGGCGGTGTCGTAGAGGTAGACGCCCTCGCCGCGGGCGACCTGGACGGGCGTGGCCTGCTTGAGGACGGGCGAGAGCGCAGCCATCGGATCTCCTTGTCGTATTGTCGACAATCTGAGGGAAGCATGCGCCGGGCGTGCCGGGCAACCCCCCGGCCTCAGCCGGCCAGGATGCGCAGGACCGCGTCGGCCATGTGCGCGTCCAGGACGGCGGTGAGCCGGTCGCCGTCGCCGGTCGCCACCGCGTCGCGCAGGGCCCGGTGCTCGGCGAGCAGGTCGTCGGCCGGCGGCAGCGTCTGCTGCAGCGCGGCCAGGCACATCCGGGTCTCGACGAGCAGGCCGTCGGCCATCCGCGCCAGGCGCGGGCTGCCCGCGGCCGCCACCAGCTCGTGGTGGAACGCGTGGTCGGCGTCGGCCAGCGCGACGGGGTCGCCCGCCACGGCCTCCATCGCGGCGAGCGTGGCGGTCAGCCGGGCCGCCGCCGCGGCCCGGTCGCCCGCGATCAGCAGCAGGCCCGCCGCGCGCTCCACCGCGGCGCGCGCGAGGTAGACGTCGCGCACGTCGGCGGCGTCGAGGACGCGGACCCGCACGCCCCGGTTCCGCTCGGCGACGAGCAGGCCCTCGGCCACGAGGATCTGCATGGCCTCCCGCAGGGGGCCGCGGCTCACGCCCAGCCGGGCGGCGAGGTCGACCTCCCCGAGCTGGGTGCCCGGCGCGAGCGCGCCGCGCATGACGGCCTCGCGGATCCGCTCGGCGACCAGCACCGCCGTCGGCCGCCGCTCCACCGGCTCCAGGTCCGGCAGCACGCTCACCGCGGCCTCCTCGTCGACGCCGTCCTCGCCACGGGCACGGCGCTCACGCGAACAGCCGGCCCATCCCGGGCCGGCGGCCGTCCGCCCCGGCCAGCCGCAGGCCCTGCCAGATGCTCACCTGGTTGGCCGTCAGCACCGGCTTGCCCACCCGCGCCTCCAGCGCGTCCAGCAGCCCGACGGTGTGCAGCGCGGTGTCGGGCAGCAGCACCGCCTCGGCGTCCGGCCGGTCGGCCGCCGCCGCGAAGTCCAGCACGGTCGCCGCCGGCAGCGTGCCGACCTCGGCCGCCGTCACGATCCCGCGGGCCGACAGGGCCGACACGGCGATGCCGGCCGCGGCCAGGAAGTCCACGAAGCGGCGGGCCACGTCGTCGGGGTAGGTGGCGCCGACCGCGACCCGGGTGACGCCGAGGTGGCGGCACGCGTCGACGAAGGCGAACGACGTGCTCGACGCCGGCACGCCGGCGGCCGCGGCCAGCGCGTCGACCTGGGCGGCCGCGCCTTCCGGCCCGAAGACGAACGAGCCGCTGGTGCAGGCCCACACGACGGCGTCGAGCGGGCGGGGCAGCGCGGCGGCGCCGTCGGCGAGGACGTCGTCCGCGCCGATGTCGAGCAGCGCGTCGACGCGGTGGGCGTCCTCGCGCATGAGGGTGTGGACGAGGGGCAGCCGCGGGCCGGCCAGCAACCGCTCGGCGAGCGGGTAGTCGTCCTGCGCGGAGTAGCCCGGGTAGAGGAATCCGACGGTGGTCATGCGGCTCCGATGACGGGGGGCGGCGGGTGCAGCAGGACCCCGCTGCCGACCGCCGGGCGGCCCATCGCCCGCAGCGCGGCCCACATCGTGACCTGGTTCGCGGTGAGGACGGGCATGCCGATGGCCTGCTCGAGGGGCTCGATGAGATCGTAGGTGGGCAGGTTCGTGCAGCTGATGAACAGCGCGTCGGCCGCGTCGGTGTCGAGGGTGCGCACGACGTCGACGACCTGGGCGTAGGTGACCCGCCAGATGTGGCCGAGCAGCCCGAGACCGGCGCACGAGACGGTGCGGACGCCGTGGTCGGCGAGGAAGCCGACGAGCCGGCGGGTCACCGGCTCCACGTAGGGCGTCGCGATCGCCAGCCGCCGCACGCCGAGCGCCGCGAGGGCCTCGACGAGCGCTCCGGACGTCGTGCACGCCGCGGGCGCGCCGGCGTCCAGCATCGTGCGGCGCAGGACCAGCTCGCCGACCGCGCCGTCGACGAAGCTGCCCGACGTGCAGGAGTACGCGACGACGGCGGGCTCGGGGGTCAGGACGTCGCGGGTCGCACGGCGGACGGCCCGGCGGTCCCCGCACGCCACGGCCATCTCGACCGTCATCGGGGTCGTGAAGAACGGCAGCCGCGTCAGGTAGAGGGACACGTCGTCGGGCACCCAGCGCCACAGCTCGCGGTCGAGGGCGAAGTCGAACGGCGCGACCACCCCGATGCCCTGCTGGCGCACGGGCTCGACGAGGCCGGCCGACAGCTCGGCGGGCACCTCCGGCTACCGGTCATCGAGGAGGGAGTAGCTCAGCCGCTCGCCGGCGCTGCCGTGCCGCCACACGTCGTGGCAGGCCTCGGCCATCGGCGCCAGACCCTCGACGACCGTGGCGAACACGTTGCCGGGCACCCAGCCGACGTCGCCGTTGATCAACAAGTTGTTGCGGCCGTAGAACAGCGCCAGGTCGATGCCGCCCGTGGCGTCGTCGATGTCCTGGTCGGCCTTGAACGCCGCGTCCAGCACGCCGCCGGCGAAGTCGAAGTAGCACAGGTCGCCCGGGATCGGCGTGACCGTCGGGTTCTCGAGGCCGATCCGCGGGCCGAAGCGGGGGACGATCGTGTAGACCTCGTTCCGCGCGTACTTGGCGTGCTGGGCCGGACCGGCCAGTGGCAGCGCCGCGCGCACGGCCGCGACCGTGCGCGGCGCCTCCTTCTCGAGGAACTCGGCGACGCAGGAGACCCCTCGCCGCTCCAGGGAAATACGCAGGAACATCTCACGCTCCTCCGACGGTGGTGTTGCCCCGCAGCACCGCGGATTGTTGACAATAGTACGATGTGTTCCTAGCGTGTCAATGCGTGCTCGCCGGACTCCCCGCCGGTCCCCCCGTCACCGTCCTGCACGGCCCGGACCACCGGCCCGACCTGCCCGGCGCCCGCTACGCCGGCAACGCGCGCGAGCTGGCCGCGGCGCTGCCGGGCACCGAGGTCCTGCTCGTCTGGGACTTCCTCTCCGACGCCGTCGAGGCCGCGTGGCCCGCCGCCGACGGCGGGCTGCGGTGGGTGCACACGGCGAGCGCCGGCGTCGACCGGCTCACCTTCCCGGCCCTGCTCGCCGCGGACACCGTGATCACGAACTCCCGCGGCGTCTTCGACACGCCGATCGCCGAGTACGTGCTCGGCCTCGTCCTCGCCATGGCCAAGGACCTGCCCACCACCCTGGCGTTCCAGCGCGAGGGCACCTGGCGCCACCGCGAGACGCAACGGGTCGCGGGCACCCGGGCGGTGGTCGTCGGCGGCGGCCCCATCGGGCGCTCGACCGCCGCGCTGCTGGCGGCGGTCGGGATCGACGCCGTGCTCGTCGGGCGCCGGGCCGGCGCCGGGATGCGCGCGTTCGACGAGCTGGACGGCCTGCTGCCCGGCGCGGACTGGCTCGTCCTCGCCGCCCCGCTCACGCCCGCGACGCGGGGCCTGCTGGGCGCGGCGAGGATCGCCGCGCTCCCCCGCCGCGCCCGGGTGGTCAACGTCGGGCGCGGAGCCCTGGTCGACGAGGACGCGCTGGCCGCCGCGCTCGCGGCCGGCCGGCTCGCCGGAGCCGCGCTGGACGTCTTCGCCGCCGAGCCGCTGCCCGCCGACTCGCCGCTGTGGCGGCTGCCCGGCGTGGTCGTCTCGCCCCACATGTCGGCCGACACCCACGGCTGGCGCGACGAGCTGCTCACCGTGTTCCTCGCCAACCTCGAGCGCTACCGGCGGGGCGCGCCGCTGCGCAACGTCGTCGACAAGACGCTGGGCTACGTGACCTCGCAAGGAGCGGCATGACCGACAGCGCCGACCTCACCGCGACCGAGCTGCTCGCCGGCTACCGGTCCGCCGAGCTGTCCCCGGTCGAGGCGACAGCCGCGGTGCTCGACCGCATCGGCGCGCTCGACAAGGCCGTCACCGCGTTCTGCCGCGTCGACGCCGAGGGCGCGCTCGCAGCCGCGCGGGCCGCGCAGGAGCGCTGGGCCCGCGGCGAGCAGCGCGGCCTGCTCGACGGCGTCCCCGTCTCGGTCAAGGACCTGATCCTGACGCGCGGGCTCCCGACCCTGCGCGGGTCGCACACGATCGACCCGGCGGGCCCGTGGGAGGCCGACGCGCCGGCCGTCGCGAGGATCCGCGAGCACGGCGGCGTGGTGCTCGGCAAGACGACCACGCCCGAGCTGGGCTGGAAGGGCGTCACCGACTCCCCGCTCACGGGCGCCACCGGCAACCCGTGGGACCCGGGCCGCACCGCCGGCGGGTCGTCGGGCGGCAGCGCCGCGGCGGTCGCGCTCGGGATGGGGCCGCTGTCCGTCGGCACCGACGGCGGCGGCTCGGTGCGCATCCCGGCCGGCTTCTGCGGCGTCACCACGATCAAGCCGACCTGGGGCCGCATCCCGCTGTGGCCGGCGAGCCCGTTCGGCGTGCTGTCGCACCTCGGGCCGATGACCCGCACCGCCGCCGACGCCGCACTGCTGCTCGACGTGCTGTCCGGGGCCGACCCCCGCGACCCATGGGCGCTGGCGCCCGCGCCGCCGGTGGCGCCGCTCGGGACGGGGGACGCCCCGCTCTCGGGCCTGCGCGTGGCGGCCAGCGCCACGCTCGGCCACGTCGCGGTCGAGCCGGGGGTCGCCGCCGCGTTCCGGTCGGCCGTCGACGTCGTCGCGGCGCTCGGCGCGCACGTCGAGGAGGCAGACCCGGGGTTCACCGACCCCCGCGAGGCGTTCGAGACGCTCTGGTTCGCCGGCGCCGCGGCCTCGCTCGCCCCGCTCGACGCCGCGCAGCGCGCGCGCATGGACCCCGGCCTGGTCGCGGTGGCCGAGCAGGGAGCCCGGTCGAGCGGGCTCGACTACGTCGGCGCGTTGGCCGTGCGCAACGACCTCGGCATCCGGATGGGCGCGTTCCACGAGCGGTTCGACCTGCTGCTGACGCCCACGCTGCCGATCACGGCGTTCGCCGCGGGCCGCGAGGTGCCGGACGGGTGGCCGGACGAGCGCTGGACGTCGTGGACGCCGTTCACCTACCCGTTCAACATGACCCAGCAGCCGGCGGCGAGCGTGCCGTGCGGCCTGGCCGGCGGGCTGCCGGTGGGGCTGCAGGTCGTCGGGCCGCGGCACGCGGACGGCCGCGTCCTTGCGGCTGCGCACGCGTTCCAGGAGGCCACCGACCACCACCGGCGCCGCCCGCCGCTGCTGGCCGCCCGCGCGTGAGGCTCAGCGCCCCTGGGGCGAGTGCACCGACTCCGCGGCGATCGTGACGACGAGGCGCGGGTCGCTCACGCCCCGGAACTCGGCGTAGGACCGGCCGGTGTACTTGCGGGAGATCTCGTCGATGCTCTCCGCCCCGCCCTCGGGGGTCACCTCGACGACCCGGCCGCGGACGGCGTAGTAGCGCGTCAGCTCGTCCGGGTCGGCGATCGCCACCGCGACCCGGGTGTCCCGGTCGATGTTGCGGGCCTTCTGCCGGCCCGCCACGATGTTGATCACGACGTGCTCGCCGTCGGTCGTCACCCAGGTCTCGGTCAGCTGCGGGGAGCCGTCGGGCATGAGGGTGGCGACGAAGCACGGGCTGGGGCGGCGCAGGAGCTCCAACAGCCCGGGAGGCAGCGCGACGGGCAAGGGGACTCCTCGGGAGGCGGGGCCGGGATGCACGGCGATCCGATCACACCCGCGGCCGCGCCGCCTGCCGGGCCGCCGTCCCCGGACGACGCCGCGGACCGATCCCCGGAGACGTCCCCGTCCCGGCTCACCCGGCCGCCAGGGTGTCCGCGGGGGCCGACCCACCGACGGCATGCCGCGCCTGGCGGTTGTTCCGACCCGGTGGCCGCCGCCTCGCGCACCAGCGCACCGCCGTCGCCGACACGGCACCGCCGTTGCCCATCCGGCACCGCCGTCCCGGCGCCGGTGCGGACCACACGACGCCGGCGCGACACGCGCGCAGCCTGTAGCGCCGACGCGACACACGCAGCTGTAGCACCGGCGCCGCATGCAGTACACGGGCGCCGAGCGATCGCTGCCCGCCGGCCACGCGACGGGCGCCGGAGCCGTCGCTGCTCGCCGGCCGCGCCGGTGCCGGGACCGAACCCTCGCACGCGCCCGAGGTCCCCGACATCCGCACGCGGATCGAGCCGGACACGCGGTCGCCCGCCGAGCGGTCCCGGCGCGGTACAGTAGGGCGACGTGATCGCGGACCACCCGCCCCGGACCTCATGACCATCGCGGAGCCCCGGCACCCACCCGGCGGAGAGGCGTCGTTCCGTCCTCGCCGAAGGCCAGGCCCCTTCGGCCGGCCCTGACACCGGCTGCTGTCGAGCACGCTCTGCAGGGAAGGGGGAAACCGGCACGGGCCGGAGCCGACCGACGTCTTGCGGGCCGGCGCCGGTCTGGCCGGAATTGTCGGTGGGCGTCGGTATGTTCGACTCGTGGATGTGACCAGGACACCCGAGGAGCTGGCGGCGATGCCGCCCGGCCCGGACCTGGCCGCCGGGCTGGCCGGGGTCGACCTGGCCACCGTCCCCAACGACCGCATCCTCGCGGTCCTGCTCGCCCAGCACCGCCAGCTGTGCCACGAACAGGCCCGCACCGCCGCCGTCCTGGCCGAGATCGGCCGCTGCACCCCCACCTACCGACCCGGCCAGGTAGCCCGCCTGCCGCAGCCCAACCCGTTCGGGCCCGAGGAGTCCCGCGCCGCCCTGGCCTGGACCAGCACCACCGCCTATGCCGAGCATGCACTGGCCGAGACCGTCGTGCACGCCCTGCCCGCGGTGTTCGCCGCCTGGTCGGCCGGCGACCTCGACCGGGCCCGGGTGCGGATCTTCGACCGCTACCTGGCCGGGCTCGACCCGGCGCTGGCCGCCCGCATCACCGCCGCCGCCCTGCCCCGCGCCGCCGCGGCTGACCACCGGGCAGCTCGACGCCCTGCTGCGGCGCATGGTCATCGCCGCCGACCCCGACGCCGCCACCCGCTGGTACCGGCGCGGGCTGCGCGAGCGGGACGTGTCGGCCTACCTGGCCCCCGACGGCACCGTCACCCTCACCGGCACCGGGCTGCCCGCCGACGAGGCCGAAGCCGCCTGCGTGCGGGTGCAGGAGCTGGCCCACGCCGCCCGCCGCGCCGGGCACCCCGCCCGCATCGGGCACCTACGCGCCCAGGTGTTCCTCGGGCTGCTCGACGGCCGCTTCCACGGCATGACCGTCAACGAGATCATCACCGCCCTCCTCGCCGACGCCGCCACCACCAACGACACCCGCGCCACCACCCACACCGGAGCCAGCACCCACGCCGGGGGCAGCGCCGACACCGGGGCCAGCGCCGACACCGGGGCCAGCACCGACACCGGGGCCAGCACCCAGACCGGGGCCAGCACCGACACCGGGGGCGGTGACCGGCGTGGCGGCGCAGACCAGGCCGGCCCGCACGACCACGAGATCCCACCCCAGGGTGCGGGAACAGACGCGCGCACGGACCCCGCGACCACCACCGAGGCGGGACCCCCGCCCGGCCGATCAACAGCCCGTGCCCGATCGGCAGCGCGGCCCGCTCGACGACCGGCGCGGCATCGAGATCCGCATCGCCCTCTCGACGCTGCTGGGCCTCGACGAGCACCCCGCCGACCTGCCCGGCCTGGGCCCCATCCCCGCCCCCGCCGCCCGCGCCCGCGTCGCCCTGCAACACCGCGCCCGCTGGCGCTTCGCGGTCACCGACCCCGACGGCCACCTCCTGTCCGAAGGCCTCACCCGCCACCGCCGCTGCCGCGGCCAGGACCGGGCGGCCCGGACCGCGGGGCGGGATCGTCGAACTCCACGTCCCCGAGGCCCTGCTCCGCGGACTGGTCGGCGATCCGGCGGTCGCCCGGTCCGTGGGCCAGTGTCGTGTCCGATATCGCCGCCCAGCACGCCACCCGCGACCAACACCTGGCCGACCTCGACACGCATCCGCACGAGCGCCTACCCCGCCCGCCACTGCGCCGCCACACCGAGATCCGCGACCGCACCTGCACCCACCCGTGCTGCCGCCGCCCCGCTCACGCCTGCCACCAGGACCACACCATCGACTTCGCCCACGGCGGACGCACCTTCCGGACCAACATCGGTCCCGCGTGTCCCCACGACCACGCGGTCAAACACGACGGCGGCTGGCAGCTCGAACAACCCGAGCCGGGACTGTTCCTCTGGCACAGCCCACTCGGCGGCACCTACCCCAGCCGCGGCGAGTTCCTCGACCCACCGATGCCCGACCCCCCGCCGGGGAACCCGGGTGCCGACGCCGGCGAGGAGGAGACCGGCTGGCCGACCGCGCACGACGAGGGACCGATCCTGCCCCGCGATCCCGACCGCCTCCGGCACCGGCGAGGGCCGCCCGACACGACCGACGACGTCCCGCCGTTCTGATCGGAGCGGTCGACAGCGCCACCTGCACCCGCGGGCGGCCGCACCGCCGAGCGGCGGCGAGCCGCCCGCGGTGCGACCGGTGCCGTTACGCCGCGGATGGTCGCGCCGTCGGGTCCCAGACACGGACCCGAGGTGGCGCCCTCTCGCCGCCGGTGGAGGTACGGCTGGTGAGGCGGCCGGGCCGGGGTCAGCGGTAGCAGTACGAGTCGGACGAGGCGTCCCCGCCCTGCAGCCGGACCTGGTGCACGCGCAGCCCGCGGAAGTCGTCGCCGTGCGGGAAGAAGCCCTCGTCGATGGCCAGGCCGCCGGCCGGGTCCGCGTCGGCCTTCACCATCCAGGCCCCGACGCCGTCGGGGTAGAACTGGTCGTCCCAGGCGCCGTAGAGGGAGTTCGTGAAGTAGACGCGCCGGCCGTCGCGGCTCACCTCGACCATCTGCGGGCCGCCCGCGAGCGGCAGGTCGGGCCGAGCGGGGTGCGGCGTGCGGTCGACGATCCCACCGACGCGCACCGAGCCGACCTCACGGGGATGCGCCGGGTCGCTGACGTCGAACTGCTTGAGCTCGCCCGTGCCCCAACAGGACACGTAGAGGAAGCGGTCGTCGACGGAGAGGTCGATGTCGGTGATGATCGGCGGCACCGCCGAGAAGGGCTGCAGGGCCGGCGGGAGCGTGGCCGGGTCGGCCGGCACCGCCGGGATCGTGATGACCTTCTCCGCCTTCCACTCGCCGGCGTCGTCGTCGTGCCACCAGCGCCAGACCGAGCCGGACAGGTCCTCGGTCGAGATCACCACCCCGACGAAGCCCCACGTGGCCTCGGGGTCGTGCGACGGGCGGACCTCGAGCGCCATCTGGTGCTGGGCTCCGAGGTCGATCCGCTGCAGGTGCCGGCCCTCCGCGAGGTCCCAGACGTGGATGGCGTGGCCGTACTGGTTACCCAGCAGCAGCTCGGGCACGATCCCGTTCTCGATCATCGACGGGCTGCCCCACTCGCTGGAGATCAGCACGTTCCGGTTCAGGTGCCACCACGCGTCGTAGGCCAGGTGCTGCGGGCCGCGGTCGGTCTCCCACGCCCGCAGCACGTCGAACGTGTCGTGGTCGAGCAGCGCGATGCCGCCCGGCCCGTCGTCGTCGCCCTCCGGCCCGCCGAGGCAGGTGAGGAAGACCCCGTCCGGCCCGCAGTGCAGCGTGTGCGGACGGGAGTAGCCGGCCTTGTCGGAGAGCTCCTTCGCGCTCACCGTCTTGACCAGCCGCGGGCTACGCGGGTCGGGCTGGGTGTCCAGCACGTGGATGTCGGACGAACGCAGGCCCGGGACGAGCAGGAACCGGCGGGCGAGCCCTTCCATGTCGTGGCCCTCGTGCTTCAGCGCGCTGGAGCAGGCGTTCCAGCCGAAGTGGTGCAGCTCGCCGCCCCCGGGAACGTCGGTCCAGCCGACCACCTGTCCGCAGGTGGCCGAGCCGGCCGCGACGTCCACGACGGCCATCGCGTCCTGGCGTTCGCCCGCGCGGTCGAACGCGACGACGTAGGCCAGCTCCTCGGCCGGCGCGGCCGCGGCGTCGCGGGCGCTGCGGTAGAAGGTGGGATCGGTCGCGGTCGTCATGGGTCTCCCCCGGTCGGCTGGGCGTCCCGCCCGCGCGGGAGCCGGTCCGTGGGACGCCCCGCCGCGCGCACGCTGCACCCGATCTTTCGACGGGTCCTCCGGCGTGTCAACGCCCGGCGTGCAGGCTGCGGCCGGGCGTCCTGCCGGGCAGACTCGACCCATGCCCGCCGCGGACATCGACTTCTACTTCGACCCGCTGTGCCCGTTCGCCTGGATGACCAGCAAGTGGGTCCGGCTCGTGACCGCCCGCCGCGAGTACCGGGTGGACTGGCGGTTCATCTCCCTGCGCATGGTCAACGCCGTGGTCGACTACGACGGCCACTTCCCGGAGGGCTACGAGGCGGGCCACACGTCGGGGCTGCGGCTGCTGCGCGTCTGCGCCCGGGCGCGCGCCGAGCACGGGCGCGACGCCGTCGGGCCGCTGTACGCCGCCATCGGCGCGCGGGCCTTCGACACCCGGCCCGACGACCCTGACCAGCGCAAGCCGGGGTACCGGGGCACGCGGGACTTCGTCGAGCCCGCCCTCGCCGATGCGGGCCTGCCGGCCGGGCTGGCCGACGCGCTCGACGACGACACGCTCGACCCGCAGCTGCGCGCCGAGACGGACCAGGCCCTGTCCCTGACCGGCAAGGACGTCGGCACGCCGATCATCCACTTCCGGCCGCCCGACGGCGTCGCGTTCTTCGGGCCGGTGATCAGCCGCCTCCCCGACCCGGAAGACGCGGTGCGGCTGTGGGACCACGTCATCGGGCTCGCCGACTTCCCGGGCTTCGCGGAGCTCAAGCGCAGCCTGCGCGAGCGGCCCCAGCTGGCGAGCTTCGGCGTCGCGCCCGGTCAGGTGGGCAAGCAGGAGGACTGGCACGGCGGCAGCCGCCGCGCGAAGAAGTAGGCCCCCGGCCGTCCACTCGCGACCCACTGCGCGGAAAAGTCCTCGATACGGGCGTCGCAGCGTCGCTACACTCCGCACATGTCACAGCCACGCGGGGGGCGTGGGCGGTGACCGGCCCGGCCGGCCTGCGCACCTTCATCCTCGGTGAGTTCCGCGTCGGCGTGGACGGACTCGACCCCGTGAGCCTGCCCGCCATGCCGGCGCAGATCCTCGCGCTGCTGGTCCTGCACGTCGGCAACGCGGTGCCCACCTCGCGGATCATCGAGGAGATCTGGGCTCCGGAACCGCCTGCCCGCGCCGCCGCCCGGCTGCACGTGCACATCTCCCGGATCCGCAGCGCGCTCGCCCGGATCGGCTCCGCGGACGTCATGCACACCCGCAACGACGGCTACGCCCTCGACCTCGACCCGCGGCAGTGCGACCACCGGGAGTTCGAGGACAGGGCGACGGCGGGCCTGGAGGCAGCCGTCCGGGGCGAGCTGCGCCGCGCCGCCGAGCTCCTGTCGGCGGCGCTGGCGCTGTGGCGCGGCCCGGTGCTCGGCGACTTCGGCGACCTCGGCTGGGCCCGGGCCGACGCGGCCCGGCTCACCGGCCTGCGCAAGCAGGCGGTCGACACGTGGGCCGAGGTGCGGCTGGGGCTCGGCGAGCCCACCGCCGTCGTCGACGTCCTGCAGCGCGAGCTCACCGACGACCCGCTGCGCGAGAGCACCGCCGAGCTGCTGATGACGGCGCTCTACCGCAGCGGCCGGCAGGCCGACGCGCTCAACACCTACGTCCGCACGCGGGCGGAGCTGTCGGACGAGCTGGGGCTCGACCCGTCCCCGGCGCTGCACGAGACCTACCTGTCGATCCTGCGGCAGGAGGCCACCCTTGCCCCGCCGGCCCCGGCGGCCGCCACCGCCCGCCTCGCCGTCGACCTGCCGGTCCGCGCGACGGCACTCGTCGGCCGGGAGCGCGAGCTGGCGGTCGTCGAGGCCGAGATCGAGGCGTCCGCGGAGCAGCCCCGCGTCGTCGCGCTGGTCGGGATGGGCGGGGTGGGGAAGACCCGGCTGGCCATCGAGGTCGCCCACCGCGACGCGAGCACCGGCGGCAGCATCGCCTGGTGGGTACCGACGGGCGACACGGCTTCCGCCGTCGACGCGCTGGAGCGTCTCGCGCGGGCGCTGGGCATCGCCGACCAGGCCGACCAGACGATCGTGCTGGCGCGGCTGTGGGAGGAGCTGCGGCGGCGGCCGGGCTGGCTGCTGGTCTACGACGACTGCCAGGGCCCCGAGACGTTCGCCGCGATCCGCCCGCCCAGCGGTGACGGGACCGTCCTCGTGACGACGCGGCACCGCGGCTGGGGCCGGATCGGGCGCCAGGTCGCGGTCGACGTGCTCGACGACGCGAGCGCGGTGCAGCTGCTGACCTCCGTGTCGGGCGACACCGACGTCGATGCCGCCAAGGCCGCCGCGGCGCCGATGGCGGGCCTGCCGCTGGCGCTGATCCAGGCCGCCGCGTACGTCGACCAGACCGGGATGTCGCTCGCCCACTACGCCGAGCTCCTGCGGGACCGGCTGCTGCCGCTGCTGTCGCGGGGAGCGCCGGACGACCACAGCGTCAGCGTCTCGGCGACCTGGGACATGTCGCTGGACACGATCGCCGCCCGCGACCCCGCCGCGGCGCAGCTGCTCGTGCTGTGCACGGTGCTGGGCCCCGCCCGCGTGCCCATCGAGATGCTGGAGGCCGCCGGCCCGCTCGTCGACGAGCCGCTGCGCGAGGTCGTCACCGACCCGCTGCGCCGCGAGGACACGATCGCCGAGCTCCTGCGCTTCTCGCTGGTCATGCGGTACCGGGACGGGTTGCGGGTGCACCCGCTGCTGCGGGCCGTCCTCGGCGCCCGGCTGACCGACGCCGAGCGGGAGTCGGTGCGCCGGCGCGCCGCCCGGATCGTCACCGCTCTCACGCCGCGCGACCCCGAGGACCCGGCGACGTGGCCGCGCTGGGCGGGGTGGGTGCCGCACGCGCTCGACATGGCCGCGCGGCTGCAGGCGATCGGCGACCACGAGCAGGCCGGCGAGCTGCGCTTCGCGGCCTCCCGCTACCTCGCGGCCCGGGCCCTGTTCCCGTCGGCGCAGGAGGCGGCCGAGTCCGCGTTGGCCAGCGCGGGCGACGCCTGGGAACCCCGCGACCCGCGCCGGGTGCCGATCACCACGCACCTCGGGCTGATCCGGGAGCGTCGCGGCGACCTCGCCAGTGCCCGCGCGCTGCAGGAGGACGCGCTGGTGCTGCTGCGGGCCGCGGGCCAGGCGGGCACCACGGCCGAGGCCAGGACGCTGATGCACCTGGGCGCCGTCCTCGCCTGCCAGCGCGACCTGGTCCCGGCCCGCGCGGCCTTCGAGGAGGCGCTGGTGCTGTTCGAGCGCTCGGGCACGGCGGCCGAGACCGGCCGCTGCCTCACGGAGCTCGCGCTCGTCGAGTGGATGGCGGCCCTGCTGGAGCGTGCCCGCGAGACCTTCGAGCGCGCGATCGCGCTGCTCGACGGCTCGTGCGGCCCGGCCCATCCCGACGCGGCCCACGCCCGGTCGGGGCTGGCCGTCGTGCTGCAGGACCTCGGCGAGGTCCGCGCGGCCCACCGGCTCCAGTCCGACGCCACGCAGGCGCTGGTCGAGGCGCTCGGCGAGGCGCATCCCGAGGTCGCGCACGCCTACGACAGGCTCGCCTACCAGTCCGGGCTGCTCGGCGACCGGCGTGCCGGCATCGACGGGCACACGAAGGCGATGAAGATCCTGCGAGACGTCCACGGACCCGACCACGTCGAGCTGGGGATGCCGTTGACGAACCTGGGCGTCCTGCACCTCGGCGAGGGCGAGCTCGAGCTGGCCGCCGCCGCACAGGAGCAGGCCCGCGCGCTGTTCGCTGCCGGGTACGGGCCCCACCACCCGCACACCGCGCTCGCCACCCGCCGGCTCGGCGTCGTGCGCCACGCCCAGCGCCGGTTCGAGGAGGCCGAGGCGTTGCTGCTGGCTGCGCAGCGCGACACCGTCGCGGGCCTCGGCGCCGACCATCCCGACGCGGCGGCGATCCGGGACGAGCTCGCGGCCTTGCAGTCGAGCCGGTGCGGGACCTGACCCACGCCCACGGCAGGAGCCCCTCTCGGGCGTGGGCGTTCCCACCGCGGACGACACTCGCTGTCCGGCCTTAAGCGCACCTTTCCGGGCCTGCACGCGGCCGCCACGGCGCGCAGGTCTTGCACAGGCGCCACATCCAGGCTCGTCGCACGACATCGAGCCCGGGAGACCCGCCATGCCGTGCGCCACCGCCACCCGCCCCGGAACCCCGCCCGCAGCCGTCCCGCCGCCCGCCGCCCCGGCCTGGGACGTCGCCCCGGTGCTCGGCGCCGCGGTGCGGGGCGACCCGGCGAGCCGTGCCGAGATCGTGCGGCGGTACCGCGGCCTCGTCGAGTCGATCGTGAACGGGCACCAGCTCCGCCCGGCCGACCGCCAGGACGCGGTGCAGAACACCTGGTTGCGGTTCTTCGAGCGCGGCCACACCATCCGCGAGCCCGGCGCCGTCGGCGGGTGGCTCGCCACGACCGCGCGTCGCGAGTGCCACGCCGTGCTGCGCCGTGCAGTCCGGGAGGAGCTGGTCGACGCCGGCACCGTCGCCGAGCTGCCGTCCCCGGCCAGCTCCCCGGAGGCGCTGGTGGTGAGGGCGGACGAGCACCGCGAGCTGCGCGCCGCGGTCGCCGGCATGTCGGGGCGGCGAGCCGACCTGCTCGTCGCCCTCTTCGCCGACGACCACGTCAGCTACGCCGAGGTGTCGCGCGACCTGGACATCCCCATCGGCAGCATCGGGCCGACCCGCGCGCGGCTGCTGCGGCGGCTGCGGGAGTCGCTCGTCCGGTGACGCTACGGTCCGGTCGGGCGCCGGCACCGGCGCCCCACCGGACCCGAGGGGGTGCACCGTTGATCATCGGAGCGCACACCGTGCTGTTCGCCCACGACCCCGACCGCGCCCGGGCGTTCCTGCGCGACGTGCTGGGTCTCCCGCACGTCGACGCCGGCGGGGGCTGGCTCGTGTTCCGGTCGCCGCCCGCCGAGCTGGCCGTCCACCCGGCGGAGGCACCCGACAGCGGGCGCCAGGAGCTCTACCTCGTCTGCGACGACCTGGCCGCGACGACCGAGCGGCTCGCCGCCGCGGGTGTCGCGTGCGGGTCCGTGCACGAGGAGCGGTGGGGCCTGGTCACCGCGTTCGAGCTCCCGGGAGCCGGCACCACGGGCCTCTACGAGCCCCGCCACCCGACCGCGTTCGACCTCCCCGCCTGATCTGCGGCGGCCGGGCGCCGGCGCGCGCGCCGGCGCGGCATGGCGGTGCCGTGCCGCCGTCCGAAAGGCCGCCGGCTGCGCTCGGCGAGGCGGTCCGCGCATCCGGCCGGGTCGGGGTCGACCCCGGTGTTCCTCCGGGACTTCCCGGATTTCGGGCGCGAGCGGGCACGACCGGCCGGATCCGCTCGTTCAGGTCGGTGAGAGTCGGCGAAAGAGAGGATCCGATGTCGTCGCCCCACCCGTCCTACCCCGAGCAGTCCTATCCCGCCCCGCGGCAGCAGGGGCTCCCGTCCGCCGGCAGCCGCGTCGCGGCGATACTGGCGCACCTGTCGGCGCCGATCGCGGCGCTGATCAGCGCCGGGTGGCTGAGCCTGCTGGGACCGCTGATCGTGTGGCTGGTCAAGAAGGACGACCCCTACGTCCGGAAGGCCGCAGCGGGCGCGTTCAACTTCAACCTGTCGTTCTGGCTGCTGTACCTCGTCAGCTGGCTGTTGATCCTCACCGTCGTCGGGGCGGTCATCGGCATCCCGCTGCTGGTCGCGCTGTTCGTGGTGTCCGCGTGGTGCCACGTCAAGGGCGCGGTCCGCGCGGCCGACGACCGGCCGTACGACTACCCGTTCCAGCTGCGCGTGCTGTCCTGACGGGCGGCGCGACCGACTGACGAACGGCACTTTCGTGAGCACCTCTTTCACGAAAGTGCCGTTCGTGAGGTTCGGGGACGCTCCCTTGCGCGGGCTCCTTCAGGGCGCAAGTATCGGCCGGTGGACGTCGTGGAGTTCCGCCCCACCCCGGACCAGTACGCGTGGACGTTCGGCGGTGTGGCCCCGACCCACACCATCACGCCGGGCACGGCACTGCGGCTGTGGACGGAGGACGCGTTCTCCGGGCGGCTGACGCGCACGAGCGACCGGGCCTCGCAGGTCCTGAACATGGCCGAGGTCAACCCGCAGACCGGCCCGTTCTTCGTCGAGGGCGCCGAGCCGGGCGACACGCTCGCCATCCACATCGCGGACCTGCGACCCGCCCGCGACTGGGCCGCGTCGAGCACGATCCCGTTCTTCGGCGCGCTCACGGGGACCGACCGCACCGCGCTGCTGGCCGACCCACTGCCCGAGCGCACGTGGATCTACCAGCTCGACCGGGCGAAGGGCACGGTGGCGTTCGAGGCCCGCAACCTCACGATCGAGCTCCCGATCGCACCCATGCTCGGGACGGTCGGCGTCGCGCCACCCGGCCGGGAGGTCCGCACGAGCCTCGTGCCCGACGTGTTCGGCGGCAACATGGACACCCCGGAGATGCGCCCGGGCACCACCTGCTACCTGGGCGTGAACGTGCCCGGCGCGCTCTTCTCGGTGGGCGACGGCCACTACCGGCAGGGCGAGGGCGAGAGCTGCGGCACCGCCGTCGAGGGCGCGATGGACGTGACGCTCGTGGTCGACCTGGTCAAGGGACCGCACGGAGCGTCGGCGGAGCGCGCATCGGCACCGCCCGCGCCGGCGTGGCCGCGCCTTGAGCACGACGACGCGTACGCCGTCGTCGGCTCGTCGCGGCCGCTGGAGGACGCCTGGCGGGCCTCGCAGGTCGGGATGGTCACGTGGCTCGGCGAGCTGTACGGGCTCGACCCGCTCGACGCCTACCAGCTCCTCACCCAGATCAGCCGCTCGCCGCTCGCCAACGTCGTCGACGTGAACTACTCGGCCGTGACGAAGGTCGAGAAGGCGTTGCTGCCGGTCGGGTCGGCCTACGGCGGGCTGCACGCGCATCTCCGATCGCTCGCGAAGGGACTGGTCTAGGTGGATCTCGGACTCGACGGCAAGGTCGCGCTGGTCACCGGCGGCACGAAGGGCATCGGGCGCGCCTGCGTCGAGATGCTGGCGGCAGAGGGCATGAAGGTCGCCTTCTGCGCACGGACGAAGGCGGACGTCGAGACGGCCGAAGGAGAACTGCGCGGTGCCGACCGCGAGGTCGCCGGCACGGCTCTCGACGTCACCGACGGGGTCGCGCTCGGCGCATGGGTCGCCGAGACCGCCGAGCGCTTCGGCGGGGTGGACGCCGTGGTGGCGAACGTGAGCGCGCTCGCGGCCGGCCCGGAGGAGGACACCTGGCGGTCGGCCTTCGAGGTCGACCTGATGCACACCAAGCGGCTCGTCGACGCCGCGCAGCCACACCTGGAGGCCAGCAA
>CAVSJZ010000065.1:0-13203 GCA_963728105.1 uncultured Actinomycetota bacterium
AGACCGGAATGAGATTCATCCCGGTCGAGGGGGACACCGTGCCGGAACCCAACGAGGCGTTGACGCCGCCCGCCGCCGTCGAGCTGGCCCTGCGAGCCGTTGCCCGCTATCGGCGACCCGACCTGGAAGGGCGGCTGCACCAGGCCCGTTCCCGGCTGGCCGACGGCCGCGTGCGCGTGCTCGTGGTCGGCGAGTTCAAGCAGGGCAAGAGCCTCCTGGTCAACGCGTTGGTCGGGGCGCCCGTCTGCCCGGTCCGCGACGATGTGGCGACCGCCGTCGCGACGGCCGTGTCCCACGCGCCGTCGCCGGTGCTGACGCTCGCGCCGCGGACCCGCGGGCCGCAGGGTCGGACCCCCGTGCGCCGGACCGACATCCCGCTGGCGGCGATGGCCGACGTCGTCGCCGGGTACGTGACCGAGCAAGGCAACCCGCGGTGTGTCCAGGAGCTGATGCAGGCCGAGGTCGGGCTGCCGTGCCGACTGCTCGGCAGTGGCCTCCAGATCGTCGACACGCCGGGCGTCGGCGGCCTGCGTTCGGTCCACGGCGCAGCCACCATGGCGGCGCTGCCCACCGCCGACGCGGTGCTGCTCGTGTCCGACGCATCGCAGGAGTACACGGCCCCTGAGCTGGAGTTCCTCAGGGCGGCGATCCGGCTGTGCCCCAACGTCGTCTGCGTGCTGACGAAGATCGACATGTATCCGGAGTGGCGGCGCATCGCCGAGCTCGATGCCCAGCACCTTCGAGACGCCGGCATCGTCGCCGACCTCATCGCGGTGTCGTCCGCCCTGCGGTGGGAGGCGATCGGCCGGCAAGACCCTTCGGTCGACGCCGAGTCCGGCTTCCCCGTCTTGGAGCGATACCTCCTGGAGCAGGTCGCCGGCCAGGCGGACCTCCTGGCCCGCCGCTCGGTCGTGCACGACGTGCTGGCCGTCACCGAGCAGATCGGGGAGGGACTACGAGCCGAGGAGGGCTCGATCCGCGACCCGGCCGCCGCGGAGCGGATCATCGGTGAGCTGAAGCGGGCCCAGGAACGCGCCGCAGCGCTGCGGGAGCGGTCCGCCCGCTGGCAGCTGACCCTCACCGACGGCGTCGGCGACCTCAATGCCGATGTCGAGCACGACCTCCGCGACCGCATGCGCGAGATCGTCCGGATCACGGAGGACGAGATCGACACGGGCGGTGACCCGACGCGCAGCTGGGAGAGCTCCTGCGAGCGCCTGCGCGAGCAGTGCGCCGCCGCGGTGTCCGCGAACTACGTCTCGGCCACCGAGTGGTCCCGAGACCTGGCTCGCCGAGTTGCGGCGCACTTCGCCGAGGAGCACGAGGCCGTGCTGCCGGCCTTGCGCATCGGCGAGCCGCCGTCGGTCGCGGGCGCCGAGAACGATCTCACTGTCCGTGACGGCGAGAAGTGGAACCTGGCCAACAAGGCGCTGACGGCACTGCGTGGCGGCTACATCGGCGTCCTGATGTTCGGGATGCTCGGCACGGTCGTCGGCCTGGCTCTGATCAACCCGTTCTCGGTGGGCGCGGGAGTGCTGCTCGGCGGCAAGGCGATCACCGACGAGCGGCGACGGATCATCGCGCGTCGGCAGGCGGAGGCCAAGGCGGCCGTGCGCCGCTACGTCGACGAGGTCGCCTTCCAGGTCGGCAAGGAGTCGCGCGAGATGTTGCGGACGGTCCAGCGCGATCTGCGTGACCACTACTCCGACCTGGCCGACCAGCTCTCCCGGTCGATCAGGGACTCGGTCGCGTCCGCCGAGCGCTCGGTTCAGACGACGCAGGCCGAGCGCGACCGCCGGCTCGCCGAGATCCCCCAGGAACTGGCGGTGCTCGACGAGCTCCGGGTGCAGGTCGGCGCCCTGCTGACGGCGCCGCCGCCGGTCACGGCGACCGTCATGTTCCGGGCCGTGGGGCCGGGCGGACCTGCCCCGGCCCCACCGGACGAGCCGGCCACCGCGCTGGTGCCGGTCGTGAGCCGTCCCGTCGCGCCGCAGAGCATCGCCCCCGACATCCCGACGCCTCGCCCGGCCCCCGAGCCCGCCCGGTCGGCCCGGCGGGGCGGCTCACCCCGGCCCACCCGCCGTGGTGGCCACTCCCTGCGATCCGACGACGGGGGGCTGTGACCGATCCGACGGTGACGCTGGTCGACGCCGCGCGAGAGGCGGTGGCGGCGGCCTCCCACCTCTACCGCGGCCATCCGACGGCCCGGCGCTGTGTGGAGCTCGCGCAGCGGCTCGACGGCCCGTTGCGGCTGGCTGTCGCCGGGAAGGTGAAGGCCGGCAAGTCCACCTTGCTCAACGCGCTCGTCGGGGACCGGATCGCCCCGGTCGACGCCGGCGAGTGCACGCGGGTCGTCACGTGGTACCGGGCCGCCGAGGCACCCCGGATCACGCTGGAGCACCGCGGGGGGGCCGCCCACGACCTGCCGGTCCGGTTCCGTGACGGCGCGTTGGAGATCGACCTCGGCGGCGTCCCGGTGGCGGACGTGGAGCGCCTCGTCATCGGGTGGCCTGCCGATGACCTGCGCCGGTTCACCCTCGTCGACACGCCGGGCATCGCGTCGCTCTCGGCGCGGACGAGCGCACGGGCTGCGCGGCTGCTCACCCCGGCCGACGAGGCCCCGCCCGGCGCAACGGACGCCGTGCTCTACCTGGTGCGGCACCTGCACACCGAGGACGCGGGGTTCCTCCGCGCCTTCCGCGGAGCTCCTCGGACGGGCGGTGTGACGACGGTCGCCGCCGTCGCCCGGGCCGACGAGATCGGCGGTGCCCGCGTCGATGCGCTGGAGGCGGCTGCCGACCTGGCCGCGGGCTACCGCGCGGACCCGGTCGTGCGGGGCCTCTGCCTGGATGTCGTCGCCGTCGCGGGCCTGCTCGCCGAGACCGGCAGCACCATGACTGCGGGGGAGTACGACGCGGTCGCGGCACTGGCCGAGCTGCCGCCATGGGCCGCGACGGACGCCCTGCGCAGCGCCGACCACTTCGGGTCCGCCGACGTGGCCGGCCTCGACGCCGATCGCCGGGCCCGGTTGATGCGGCGGTTCGGGATGTTCGGCCTGCGCCTCGCCGTGCAGCGGCTGCGGGACGGGGTCGACGGGCCGGCGGCGCTCGGGGCGGAGCTCGTCCGCCGCAGCGGACTGCCCGACCTGCGTTCCGCGTTGGCCAGATGTCTCGAGGCTCGCCGCGACGTGCTCATCGCCCGGTCCGTCCTCACCGAGCTGGGGTGGCTGCTGCGGGAGGAGCCCGCGCCGGGCACCGCCATGCTCGCGGCCGACGTGCGGAGGGCCGTGCGTGAGGCGCCGGAACTGGTGGAGCTGCGCACGCTCGGCGCGCTGCGGGCCGGGAGGGTCGATCTGCCGCCCGACCTGCTCGCCGAGGGGCTGGCGGTGCTGGGTGACGCCGGCCCGTCCGCGTCAGAACGGTTGGGCCTGCCGCCGGGGAGCGGGGAACGGCAGCGCCGGGCGCGGGCGTGGGACGCCGCCCGGCGCTGGCGGGAACGAGCGGAGAACCCGGTCACGGACCACTCGTCGGCGGTCGCCTGCCGGACAGTGCTGCGCGCCTTCGAAGCGCTCGCGTCCGCGGTGTGACCCTGCTGTCACCAGTGGTGCGGGGCGTCGTACCAGCTGACGTGGTGTTCTGCGGCGCCACCGAGGTCGTCGCCCCCGGCCGACGGAGGGCCGAAGTCGAGCGCGAGGCCCGAGGAGTCGAACAGGTTGGTGGACGCGTGGAAGGCCTCGCCCACCGGCTGGTCCACTCCGCCGGTGAACCCCGCGAACGCGTCGAAGCCGTCGGGCTCGGGCGCGAGCTCGCCAGTCACACTGCACCTGCTCTCCGGTGTCGTCCGCTTCGACGGTCAGTGTAGGGCCGTGCCGGCCCTCCGCGAAGGGAGCGGAGGACCGGCACGGTGCGGCGGTCGGGGCCGCCGCGTGCCCGGTCAGCCGTGGAAGCCGTGCAGCTCGACGCCGGGGTGGCCGAAGGCGACGGACCCGCCGCCTGCACCACCGTGCCCGTCCGGACCGAAGGCGCCCAGGCCGCCGTGCCCGCCGTCGCCGCCGATGCCGAGCCCAACCGAGTGGCCGGAGTAGGTGAACGTGCTGCCGCCGTCGCCGCCGTGGCCGCCGGACCAGAGCCCGGAGCCGCCGTTGCCGCCGTTGCCGCCCACGCTGACTGCGGGCCCGTCGGACAGCGCGGAGCTGCCGCCACCGTTCCCGCCCGAACCGCCGAGAACGCCGGAGCCGCCCTGGCCGCCCGTGCCTCCGTGGGCGCCAGCGCCTTGGTTGCCGGCAGCCCCGCCGAACCCGCCGCTGCCGCCCGAACCGCCCGAGAAGCCGGCGCCACCGGCCCCGCCGTTGCCGCCGAGCCCCGAGCCGTAGTGGTCGAGACCGACCCCGGCGGCGGCGCCGCCCGTGCCGCCCGCGCCGCCGTGACCGCCGAACAGGGAGCTGCCGCCCCCGTTCCCGCCGGCGCCCCCGACGGCGATGCCGTTCGAACCGACGGCGCCGGCGTCGCCGCCGGAGCCACCGTGGCCGCCGTAGTAACCCCCGTAGCCGCCGTTGCCGCCGGCGCCGCCGCCGGCCAGACCGTCACCGTTCGTGCCGGCGACGCCGTTCGTGCCAGACCCCGCATGGCCTGCGGCGCCCCCGGCCCCGCCCAGCCCGACGGCCTGGCCGCCGTTGCCACCGTTGCCACCGAAGAGGAAGCCACTGCCGCCGTTGCCGCCGTGGCCGCCCGCCGCGACGCCGGTGCCGGCCGCACCGCCGTTGCCCGCGGTGCCGTGGCCGACACCGCCGCCCGCGCCGCCGTTGCCGCCCACGGCGGTGGCGTTCCCGCCGTCGCCGCCGTTGCCGCCGAAGAACCCGGAGGCCCCGTTCGCGCCGTCCCCACCCCTCGCGAGGGCCTGCCCGCCGGCGCCGCCGGAGCCGCCGTGGCCGTAGGAGGCGTAGCCGCCCGCCCCGCCTGAGCCGCCGCCTGCGACGGCGTTGCCACCGACCCCGCCGTGTCCGTAGGCGTTCCCGCCCGTGCCTCCTGCGCCTGCGGTGCCGTGGCCGGCGTAACCGCCCGTGCCACCGCTGCCGCCGTAGGCGCTCGACGTGTGGCCGGTGCTGCTGCCCCCCGCGTTCGCGGTGCCGCCGTTGCCGGCCGCCCCGCCGTTGCCGTAGAAGATGCTGGAGCCGCCGTTGCCGCCGTGCCCGCCCTGGGCAGTGGAGTTGCCCGCGCTAGTCGCCGAAGCGTTGCCGCCGTTGCCAGCGCTGCCGCCGTTGCCGAAGGCGGCGGTGCCGCCGCTGCCGCCGTGGCCGCCCGTGGCGCCGGCCGTGCCCGAGGTCGACGTGGCCGTCGCGTTGCCACCGGTCGCGCCCGCCCCGCCGTTGCCGATGAAGGCCGAGCCGCCGGTTCCGCCGGCGCCTCCGGTCGCCGTCGCCGCGCCGCTGACCGCGGCAGCGGTGCCGGCCCCGCCGGCGCCCGCGGCCCCGCCGTTGCCGTACACGCCGCCCGCGCCGCCGCTGCCGCCCGCGCCGCCGGTACCAGTCGCGCTGCCGGTCCCGGTGGCCGTCGCCGTGCCGATGCCGCCGCTTCCTGCAGCTCCGCCGCTGCCGAACAGACCGCCGTTGCCGCCGTTGCCACCCGCGCCGCCGGTGCCGGTCCCGGAGCCCGACCCACTGGTGGTGGCCGTGCCGCTGCCGCCAGTGCCGCCGGACCCGCCGTTGCCGAAGAAGAAGCCGCCGTTGCCGCCGTTGCCGCCGGCCTGGCCCGTCGCCGTCGCCGAGTTGGTGCCAGTACCGGTGCTGGACACGTTGCTGCCCGCGGCGCCGGCACCACCGTTGCCGATGAGGAGGCCAGCGTTTCCGCCGTTTCCGCCCGGTGCGGTGGCGTTCGTGCCGTTCCCGACGAAGAGGCCCGCGGCCTGGTTGGGGGCGACGGATGCCGTTCTCGATGCTCGTGAGCGCGTTGTCGACGTTCTGGATGAGCTGGCCGTACGCGGAAGTCATGGAGTGCCTTTCGACTCGGGGTCGCCGGGGTGCCCCCCGACAGTCCGCAGCGAAGCTACGGGCCGCAGGCCCATGACGAATCCGGGTGAACGCCGCCACCGTTGGGGGGACGTTGGGGGATTTCCCCTCCCGCTCGGACGGCCGGGCAACCCCTCAGGAGCTGCCTGCCGCCCCCAGCACCCGGAGCCGGTCGAACAGCTCGTTGCGCGACGCCGCCCCGAGGCGCCGGCGCATCCGCGCCACGTGGTTCTCCACCGTCTTGGCCGAGATGTAGAGCTGCTCCCCGATCTGGCGGTAGGTCAGCCCGTCCAGGATGAGCCGTCCCACCTCCAGCTCCCGCTCGCTCAGGACGGGCTCCTCGACGGGCACAACGAGCGGCGGGGCCGCGGGATGCGCCGGAGTCGGGGTCTCCGCGCTCTCGGCCGCGTCGCCGTCCGCCCCGCGGTACAGCTCGCGCGCGCAGGCGTGCAGCGCGGCCGCGGCGCCCCGGGCGTCGGTGCGCGCCGCGGCCTGCCCGGCCAGCTTGGCGCCCTCCCACGGCTGGCCCACCGCCGCGAGCCCGCGCGCCGCTTCGATCGCCGCGGCCGCGTCGAGCGGGCCCCAGCGCACGTGCGCCCAGGTCCGGGCGGCGGCCGCGAGCACGGACGGCAGCTGCGCCGCATCGCTGCCACCGGCGATCCGGTCGAGCGCGGCGACCCGGTGCTCGGCCTCGTCGCGGCGACCGGCCGCCACGGCGGCCTGGGCCAGCGCCCAGTGCAGCGGCGCGGTCCACAGCGCCGGGTCGCCGAGGTCGCGCAGGATCCGGTGGGCGTCGTCGAGGTGCGGCGCGAGGTGCTGGTCGTCCTGCAGCAGCGCCGCCGCGACCGCGAGCTCGCCAAGCGGCAGGAGCACGAACAGGTCGACGGGATGGCGCAGCAGGGCCGCCCGGACCCGCGCCCAGCCGGTGGCCAGCGCCGCCGCGCTGCCGTCGCGCCGGGCCAGCGCCACCTGCAGCGCGGCGGCGAGCAGCTCGTCGCGTGGCTGGAGGGCGCCGCCGGCGTCGGCCCGGCCCAACGCCTCCTGCGCCGCGGCGAACCGGCCGCGCAGCAGCAGCACCCAGCCGTGCAGCAGCAGGTGGCGCAGCTGGGCGGGTCGCCCGCCGTGGTGGCCGGCCGCCGCGCGGCGCAGCGCGACGTCGGCCGTGCCGAACTCGCCGGCCTGCAGCGCGACCAGCGCCGTGAGGGCCGCGGGCGTGTCCGGCAGCAGCGTCGTCGCGGCGACCGGCTCCAGCAGGACCGCGGCGCGGGCGAGGCCGGTGAGCGCGCGGCCGGGGGTGCCGTCCACCGTGGCCAGCAGCGCGCCAGCCACCGCGGCGCCGGCGTCCCGCACGAGGCTCATCGGCGCGGTCACGCTCCGGGCGGCCTCGACCGTCGCCCGCGCGCCGGCCGCGTCGCCGACGGCCAGGAGCGACGGCACCGCCCACACCGGGCCCACGGCGTGCTCGGAGGGCAGTGCGGCCAGCAAGGCGGCGCTGCGGTCGGGGAAGCCCTTGTGGGCCAGCGCGACCGCGGCCGCGACGCGCGCGGTGTCCGCTCCCGGGTCACCGGCCGCATCCCGCAGCGCCGCGTCCGCCAGCCGCAGCGCCACGTCCAGGTCGCCGGCCACGGCCGCGGCCCCGCTGTGCCGGGCGGCCGTGCCGGAGGCGTCCCCGCCGGCGGCCGCGGCCGCCGCAAACAGCTCGGCGGCCAGCGCGGGCACGCGGGCGAGCGCCTCGTCGGCCGCGGCCGTCAGCAGCGCGGCGACCGCCGTCCCGGCGGCTCCGCTGCCCACGATCCGGCGCGCGGTCGGCAGCAGCGGCGGCCCCGCCCGCAGCCGCGCCGCCGCCAGCTCCTCCGCGAGGTCGCGGATGCGCGAGGCCGGCGCAGTCGCGGCCAGCAGCGCGCGGACGAACGGGACCGGGCGGTCGTCGCCGTCGACGTGGCCGCTGGCCCGCGCCGCCTCGACGGCCGCGGCGAGCCGGTCCGGGCACAGCCCGGTGAGCAGGCCGAGCGCGCCGACCTCGGCACCCGCGGCGAGGGCGTCCAGGACGGTCCGGACGTCGGGCTCGACGGCGTCGACGAGGTGGCGGTGGCGCTCGACCAGCCCCGCCGGCAGCGCCCCCGACCGCACACGGGGGAGGCCGTCACCGAGCGCCCGCGTCACGACGTCGACCAGCAGCGGGAACCCGCCAGACTGCTCGTGGACCAGCTCGACGACGGCGTCGGCCGGCTCCTCGCCCCGCAGCCGCGCGACGCGGGCCCGCACCCCCGCGCGCGGCAGGGCGCCCAGCACGACGGTCGTCCCGGCCATGGCGACGGCGGCGCGCAGCGCCGTCAGCCCCGGTCCGCCCGCGACGGGGCGCACGGCGACGACCAGCCGTGCACCCGGCCGGGCCGCCAGGTCGGCCAGGCGCAGCTGGGCCGCGCGCCCGAGCACGTGCACGTCGTCGACGAGGACCGGGCCGCCGTCGGCGCCGGGCGGGGTCCCCGCGGCCCGGTAGGCGCGCGCGACGGACTGCAGCAGGGTGGACTTGCCCGTCCCGCCCGGCCCGCACACCGCGGCGACCAGCCCGGCGTCGGGGGCGGCGCCGACGCGCTCGAGGAGGCTGCGCGGCCCGGTGATCCCGGAGGCGGCGGGCCCGTCGGGCCCCGGCGACGTGGTCGTGACGTCCACCTCCGCTCGGGCCGTTCCGACAGGACGGCCGCAGCCTAGAGTCCACGCCAGGTCACGATGCGGTCACGGTCCCACCGCTCGGCCATCCCTGCGCCCCTGCGAGTCGTAGACACGCGGCTGGTGCCACCCACCCGAGGAGTGCCATGAGCCGCCACGCCCTCAACGAGACCACCGACGACGCCGCGGACGCGACCGCCGCCCCGACGACACGCCGCTCCGGCGCGCCGGGCGCGGTCCGCGCGCTGCGGGCGCTGTCCACGCTGGCCGTGCTGTCGATCGTCGTCCAGGGGGCGACGGCCGGGGCGTACCTCTCCGGCAACCGCGCGGCCAACGCGTTCCACTACGCGGGCGCGTTCGCGGTGCACGGCCTGACCGCGCTGACGCTCGTCGCCGCGGTGCTCGTCGCGCGGCGCCATGGCGGCCCCTGGTGGCCGACCGTGCTCGCGGCCGTCGTCGTCGCGGTCGGGTTCGTGCAGGCCCTGCTCGGCGACCTCGTCCTGCGCGGGGACTACGGCCTGCTGGCCGTCCACGTCCCGCTCGCGATGCTGCTGCTCGTCGGGGCGGCGTGGTTGGCGGCCTGGTCGTTCGCCCGGGCCCGTGCCTGAGCGGACGCGGGGGCCGGGCGGTGTGGCGGCGGCGGGTCGACGGGCTGCCCGACGACCTGATGCTCGCCGGCCTCGGCGCGGGCGACGCGGAGCTGTCGGTCGCGTTCGTGCGGCGCTTCCAGAGCCGGGTGTTCGGGGTGGCGATGGCGGTGCTGGGCGACCCGGCCGCCGCAGAGGACGTGGCGCAGCAGGCCTTCGAGCGGGCGTGGCGGCACGCCGCGCTGTTCGACGCGCGGCGCGGCGGTGTGGGGACGTGGCTCTCGGCGATCACGCACAACCTCGCGGTGGACGCGGCCCGCACCCGCCGTCCCGTCCCGGTGGACCCGCTGGAGCTGCGCGACCTCGTGGCCGGCGACTCCCCGGAGAGCGCTGCGGTCGCGAGCGAGTCCGCCGAGGAGCTGCGGGCGGCGATCCGCGCGCTGCCGCCCGAGCAGGCCAGGGCGCTGGTGCTCGCGGCCTACCGGGGGCTGACGGCGCGCGAGGTCGCCGAGCGCGAGGGCATCCCGCTGGGTACGGCCAAGACCCGCATCCGCTCCGCCATGCTGCGGCTCGCGGACCGGTTCGAGGCGGGGAGGGCGTGATGAGCGACCACGCGGCCGACTGCGGCCGGTTCGGGGACGTGGCGGCGGAGCTGGCACTGGGCCTCCTGACGGGCCGGGAGCGCGCCGAGGCGTCGGCGCACCTGCAGCGCTGCCCGGGCTGCTGGTCGGAGGTGGCGCGACTGACCGCCGTCCACGACGGGCTGCGGGCGCTCGTCCCGCCGGCCGAGCCGCCGGTCGGGTTCGAGGAGCGGGTGCTGCGGCGGATCGGGCGGCACCCGGAGGAGCGGCGCGCCCGGCCGGCCTGGGGGGTCCGGCCGGTCGCGGCCGCTGCGGCGGTCGTCGCGCTGGTCTTCGGCGGCGGCTGGGCCGTCGGGACCCTGACGCGCCCGGCGCCCGCCCCGGCGGCCGCGGCCCCGCTGATGATCGGGGACCGGCACGTCGGCGACGTGGTCGCGAGCCGCGAACGCCCGGACATGCTGTCGGTGTACCTGCAGGTCGCCCAGCCCGGCACGCTGACCTGCCAGCTGCTGCGCGCCGACGGGTCGGTCGCGGTGACCGAGAGCTATGAGGCCGCGCGCGGCACCGACTGGTGGGCCGTGCAGCGCCCGGACGCCACGGTCACCTCGATCCGCGTGGCGGACGCGGCGGGCGCGCTCGTCGCGGGCGGACGACTACCGTCAGCATGAGCGGGGTGAGCACCAACCTCTTCGGGCCGTACCGGCTCGACGACCTCCTCGGCCGGGGCGGGATGGGCGAGGTGTACCGGGCGTACGACACCGAGCACCAGCGGACCGTCGCGATCAAGCGCCTCGTCGGGTCGCTCGCCGACGACACCGAGTTCCAGGAGCGGTTCCGGCGCGAGGCCTACCACGTGGCGCGGCTGCGCAGCCCGCACGTCATCCCGATCCACCGCTACGGCGAGATCGACGGGCAGCTCTACCTCGACATGCGCCTCGTCGACGGCGGCGACCTCGACCGGCTGATCGCGGCGTCGGGCCCGCTCGCGCCGGCCCGGGCCGTGGCGATCCTCGCGCAGCTGGCCAGCGCGCTGGACGACGCGCACGCGAACGGGCTCGTGCACCGCGACGTCAAGCCGTCCAACGTCCTGCTCGACGGCCAGGTCGCCGACTTCTGCTACCTCACCGACTTCGGCATCACCCGGCTCGCGACCTCGGGGCCCAGCACGTCGCTGACCCGCACCGGCGCCCTCATGGGCACGCTGGCCTACATGGCGCCGGAGCAGTTCGAGGGCGCCGTCACGAAGCAGTCCGACATCTACGCGCTCACCTGCGTCTTCTTCGAGCTGCTCACCGCCAGGCGGCCCTACGAGGGCGACGGCCTCGTCGCGCTGATGCACGCGCACGTCCACCGGGACCCGCCCCGCCCGTCCGAGCACGTCGCCGCCGCGGCGCCGTTCGACGCGATCGTCGCGCGCGGGATGGCCAAGGACCCCGCCGCGCGGTTCGCGTCGGCCGGGGACCTGGCCGCCGCCGCGCGTACCGCGTTGGCGGCGCGGACCGTCCCCGGAGCCGCGGCCCTTCCGGCCCCCGGCGACGAGCCCACCGTCTCGACGGCCGCCTTCAGCGGCGGCCCCTTCACCGCGCCGCACCCGCCCACCGGCGCCCGGCAGCCCGCGACCGGCCCGTACCCCCCGACCGGCGCGTACGCCGCCGCGCCGGCACCACCCCTGCGCGCCGACCCGGCCGGGCCACCGCCGCCCGCCCGGCGGCGCCGGCCGTGGCTCCCACTCGTCGTCGTCGCGGCGATCCTCGCCGTCGTCGGCGGCGCGCTGCTGCTCACCCACGCCGTCGGCGCGACGATCACCGGCTCGGCGGGGCCGGCGACCTCGCCGTCCGCCGCCGCGCCGCCGGCCGCCGCGACCGGGCCGGTCCTCGCCGAGGCCATGTTCACCGGCCGCACGGCCGACAACGGGATCACCCTGGCCGTCGGCATCAAGGACGGGAAGGCGGCCGGCTACCTGTGCGACGGGAAGTCGGCGGAGGCCTGGCTGGAGGGCGAGGTCACGGGCCGCACGGTCACCCTGCACGGGCGCGACCCGAGCACCGTCGTCACCGCGACGGCCGACCAGCACGCCCTGCTCGGGTCGGTCGCGCTCGGGGGGACGGTCCGCTCGTTCGCGGCCGACATCGCGGCGGGCAGGTCCGGGCTCTACCAGAACGTCCGCGTCGTCAGCGGCATCACGACCCGCATCGGCTGGATCGTGCTGCCGGACGGGAGCCAGGTCGGGATCCGCACCGTGAACGGCGTCCACACCACGGCGCCGCCGCTCGACGTGGCGACGCTGCAGGCGGTCGACGGCGGCCGGCCCGTGACGGCCCAGCCCGTCACGGGGGCGACGGACGTGCTCCCGGGCTGAGCCGGGCCGGGCCGGTCCCGACCGCCAGCAGCGCGCCGGTCGCCGCGACGACCGCGAGCACGGCGAACAGGTTCGGGTAGCCGCCGAGCGCGGCGGCGATGGCCGACCCGGCCCACGGCCCGACCGCGATCGCGACGAGCGCGGGCGCCGACAGGATGCCGTTGAGCCGGCCGTAGTGGGTCGCGCCCCACCGCTCGGTCACGGCCGTGGCCTGCAGCAGCGTGAACACCCCGCGGACGGCGCCCGTCACCATGACCGCGGCGACGAGGGCGGGCGCCGGCCCGGGCAGGGCGGCGAGGACGGCGGCGCACAGGCCCGCCAGCGCGAGGATCGCCACGGTCCGCGCCCGGACCCCGAGCCGCCGCGTGAGCACCGGGTACCCGAGCCGGCCGGCGACCTGGCCGACCCCGCCCAGGCCGAGCGCCCAGGCCGCGGCCGTGGTCGACATCCCGCGCCCTTCGAGCAGCGGGACCTGGTTGACGACGATGGCGAACGCCGTGAACGCACCCGCCGTGACCGCGGCCGCGAGCAGGACGAACGGCCGGCTCCGCGCGACCCTCGCCGCCGCGCCGTCGGGGTGGCCGTGCGCCGGCTGCTCGGCGGGCGGCCACGGGCCGCGCAGGCCCAGCGCGTGGGCGGGGACCGTCACGACGCCGACGATCCCGGCCAGCACGAGGAACGTGCCCCGCCAGCCCAGCGGCCCGAGCAGAGCCGCGGCGAACGGCGCGAAGACCGTCGAGGCCAGGCCGCCCGAGAGGGTCAGCCCGGTCAGCGCCGCCACCCGCCGCGGCCCCCACCAGCGGGTCAGCGCCGCGAACGCCGGCGGGTAGAGCGTGCCGGCCATCGCGACGCCCGCCAGCAGCCAGCCCGCGACGAACACCGGGTACGTCCGCGCCTGCGCGACGACCACGAGCGCCGGGACGGCGAGCACCGAGCCGGCCGTCATGACCGTCCGCGGCCCGGCCCGGTCCAGGAGCCGCCCGACCGGGATCCCGACGCGCA
>CAVSJZ010000066.1:0-45795 GCA_963728105.1 uncultured Actinomycetota bacterium
CGGCCCGGTGACCGTCCTCGACGGCGTCGACCTCGACGTCGCCGCCGGCCGGCTCGTCGCCCTGCTCGGCGCCCCCGGCGCGGCCGGCTCGACGCTCCTGCGCTGCGTCGACCTGCTGGAGGAGATCGACGACGGCCAGGTCCTGCTCGACGGCGAGGACATCACCGACCCGCGGACCGACGCCGCGGCCGCCCGCCGCCGGATGGCCCTCGTGCAGGCCGAGCCCGCGCTGGTCCCGCACCTCACCGTGCTGCAGAACGTCGCGCTCGCCCTGCACCTCGGCCACGGCCTGCGCACCGAGGAGGCGACCGCGCGCGCCCGGGAGGCGCTGGAGCGCGTCGAGCTCGGCGGTCGGGCCCGCCTGTACCCGCACCGGCTGTCCGCAGGCGAGCAGCAGCGGGTCGCCATCGCGCGGGCGCTCGCCGTCCGCCCGCGCCTGCTGCTGCTCGACGAGATCACCGCGCGGCTGCACCCGGAGCCGGCCGGCGAGGTGCTGGCGATCGTCGCGGAGCTGGCGCACGGGCCGTGGACGGTCCTGATGGCGACGCACGAGACCGCGTTCGCGCGGCGGGCCGCCGACCGGGTCGTGTTCCTCGACGGGGGGCGGGTGCACGAGTCGGGGCCGCCCGCGCAGGTCCTCGGCCACCCGGCGCGGGACCGCACCCGGCAGTTCGTCGCGAGGGCGGTGGCCGCGGGCCGGCTCTCCTGAGCCGCGGTCAGGCGAGGTCCGCCGCCGCCAGGGCGGTCGCCACGATCGAGGTGCAGCGCCGGGCGCCGACCTGCGCCAACGGCACCCACTCCGCGCAGTCGCTGCTGCCGTCAACCTCGTGCCGCAACGTCCCGCCGACGACCTCGCCGGTGAAGAACAGCCGCAGCGAATGGACGAGCCCGCCGTCCCACAGCGTCGAGTCGATGCCGATCAGCCGGCCGACCTCGACCCGGTAGCCGGTCTCCTCGTCGGCCTCGCGCGCGGCCGCGGCGACCGGGTGCTCGCCGTGGTCGATCCCGCCGCCGGGCAGGCTCCACACCCCCGACCCGGTGTACCGCGTCAGCAGCACCTCCCCGGCCCGGACGCAGACGACGTAGGCCCCGACCCGGGTGCGTTGCTCCACGGGACGCGACGGTAGCCGCCCGTCAGCGCTGGTCGGCGAAGAAGGCTTCGAGCAGCGCCGCGGTCTCGCCGGCCAGTACGCCGGGCACGACCTCGGGCCGGTGCAGGAGCCTGCGGTCGCGCAGGACGTCCCACAGGGAGCCGGCGGCTCCGGTCTTCGGCTCCCACGCCCCGAAGACGACCCGGGAGATCCGCGCGAGCCCGATCGCGCCGGCGCACATCGTGCACGGCTCGATCGTGACGGCAAGGGTGCAGCCGTCGAGCCGCCAGCCGCCCTGCACCGCGGCGGCGGCGCGCAGGGCGAGCACCTCGGCGTGCGCGGTCGGGTCGCCGAACGCCTCGCGGCCGTTGCCGGCGGCGGCGAGCTCGCGGCCGTCGGCGTCGACGACGACGGCGCCGATCGGGACGTCCCCGGTGCGCAGGGCGGCCTCGGCCAGCTGCAGCGCCCGGCGGACGAGGGCCTCGTCCGCGGCGGCCGGGACGAGACAGCGCGCGGCGGCGGGCACGGGAGCCGGCCGCGCTGCCGGCCCCGCGCAGGGGCGGTCCGTCACGTCGGGTCGACGACCCTCGCCAGCGCGTCGCCGAAGCCGCAGCGGCGGCCGATCGCGGCCAGCTGCTCGTCGGGGTAGAGCTCCAGCTCGCCGGCCAGGACCTCCAGCTCGTCGGCTGGCAGGCCGAAGTCGGCGAGGATGCCGAGGTCGCCCTCCGGCCACGGGTCGTCGAGGGCGTCGTCGTCCGCCGGCAGGTCGACGCGCAGCAGGTCGAGCGCGTCGGCAGCGACGTCGTAGTCCAGCGCCGCGGCCGCGTCGGAGATCATCAGCGCGATCCCGCGCGGGGTGGGCCGCAGCAGCACGAAGAACTCGTCGTCGACGTCGAGCAGGCCCAGCGCGGCGCCGGTCGAGCGCAGGTCGCGCAGCTGCGTGATGGCGGCGTCGAGGTCGAGGAGCGCCGCGGAGGTGAGCCGCACGCAGCGCCACATCCCGTCCTCGCGCAACGCGGCCACGGCGAAGCCCCCCACGGCGGCGTCGGCCAGCTCCGCGGGGCGCTCGACGCTCTGGACGGCCATGCCCCTACGGTAGGCGCTCGCGGCCTGTGGTCCAAACCACATCTGGGGGACATCCGGGTGGCGGTGGCAGGATCGGTGGTGTGCCCGTCCCGGACGGCCGCCTGGCCGGGCTGCGCGCGCAGGCCAGGTCCGTGCAGCCACGCACCGTCGCGCTGCGCCGCGCGCTGCATCGGCGCCCCGAGCTGGGCCTGACCCTGCCCGCGACCCGCGACGCCGTCGTCGCCGCGCTCGCCGACCTGCCGCTGGCCGTCCACCTCGGACGGTCGCTCACGTCCGTCGTCGCCGTACTCGACGGTGCCCGACCGGGCCCCACGGTCCTGCTGCGCGGCGACATGGACGCGCTGCCGCTGCAGGAGGACACCGGGCTGCCGTTCGCGTCGGAGATCGAGGGCGTGATGCACGCCTGCGGCCACGACACGCACACCGCGATGCTGGCCTCGGCCGCGCGCGTGCTCGCCGACCACCGCGACGATCTCGCCGGGCGGGTGCTGTTCATGTTCCAGCCGGGCGAGGAGGGCCACCACGGTGCCCGGTACATGATCGACGAGGGGCTGCTCGACGAGGCCGGCCCGGCGGGACGCCCGGACGCGGCCTACGCGCTGCACGTCTCCTCGACGGTCCCCAGCGGCGAGCTGCACGTCCGGTCCGGGCCGGTCATGGCGGCCGCCGACGTGTTCACCGTGACCGTCACCGGCCGCGGGGGGCACGCCTCCGCCCCGCACGACGCGCTGGACCCGGTGCCGGCGGCCGCCGCGATGGTCGGCGCGTTGCAGGTGGCGCTGACCCGTCGGCTCGACGCCCACGACCCCGCCGTGCTGACCGTCGCCCACATCACCGCCGGCGCGACGAGCAACGTCATCCCGGAGACCGCGTACCTGGAGGGGACGCTGCGCGCGCTCGCCGAGCCCGTGCGCGAGCGGCTGCACGAGGAGATCGAGCGGGTCTGCCACCACACCGCGCTCGCGCACGGCTGCGTGGCCGAGGTCGCGTTCCAGCGCGGCTACGACGTCACCGTCAACGACGCCGCCGCCGCGGACGAGGTGCGCGGCCTCGCGGGCGCGCTGCTCGGCTCGGACCGGGTGGTCGAGATGGCCGCGCCGATCATGGGCGCCGAGGACTTCTCCTACGTCCTCGCCGAGGTGCCGGGCGCGCTCGCGTTCCTCGGCGCCTGCCCCCCGGGGACCGACCCGACGCAGGCCCCGCCGAACCACTCCAACCGCGTGGTCTTCGACGAGGCGGCGATGGCCGACGGGGTCGCGATCTACGCGGGGCTCGCGCTGGCGGCCTGCGGGGGCTGACCCTCGCCGGCCCCACGGCCACCCGCGAGACTGTCGCCCATGCTGCGTGAGCTGGCCATGGCCCTGCGGTCCCGCGAGCTGTCGGTGCGCGAGCACGTCGTCGACGCGCTGGCGCGGCTGGCCGCCGACGACCACAACGCCGTCATCGAGCTGGACGCCGACCGCGCGCTGGCCACGGCCGACGCCCTCGACGCCGAGCTGCGGGCCGGAACCTGGCGGGGGCCGCTGCACGGGATCGCGGTCGGGATCAAGGACCTCATCGACGTCGCGGGCCTGCCGACGCGCGCCGGCTCGGCCGTGCGCGCCGACGCCCCGCCCGCCGAGGTCGACGCGCCCGTCGTCGCGCGGCTGCGGGCCGCAGGCGCCGTGGTCGTCGGGAAGCTGCACACCCACGAGTTCGCCTACGGCCCGACCGGCGACGTCGCCGCCACCGGGCCGGCGCGCAACCCGCGCGACCCGTCCCGGATCACCGGCGGGTCGTCGTCCGGCTCCGCGGCGGCGGTCGCGGCCGGCCACGTACCGCTCGCGCTGGGCACCGACACCGGCGCGAGCGTGCGGACCCCGGCCGCGCTGTGCGGCGTCGTCGGGCTCAAGCCCGCGTACGGCGCGCTGCCCACCGAGGGCGTCTTCCCGCTCTCGGAGACGCTCGACCACGTCGGCCTGCTCGGGGCGGACGTCCACGCGGTCGGGGTGGCGTGGGACGTCCTGTCGCGCACCGACCCCGACGGCGGAACGGTCGGCACCGGCGGCGGCATCCAGGCGCCGGGGGTGGCCGGGCTGCGGATCGGCGTCCCGACCGACGCCTACTGGCGGGCGGCCGACCCGGTGATCGACGCCGCGGTCACCACCGCCGCCGACCGGCTGGGGGACGCCGGGGCGCAGGTCGTCGACGTCACCACCCCGATGATCGACGAGCTGGCCGCGACGTACGCGGTGATCGTCGGCGCCGAGGCCGCCGCGACCCACGCCGCCGACCTGACCGCGCACCCGCAGCTGTACCAGCCCGCCACCCGCGACCGGCTCCTGCCGAACCTGGACCTGCCCGCCCGCGCCTACGTCGACGCCCTGCGCGCGCGCCGGCGGCTGTCCGCGGCGCTGCGGGCGACGCTGGCCGACGCCGGGATCGACGCGCTGGTCCTCGGCACGACCCGGCTGCGCGCGACCCCGATCGGCGCGGAGAGCGTGCCGACCCCGTCCGGGGACGTGGCAGTGCGCCCGGCCCTGCTCGCGCTGACGCTGCCGTTCAACCTGACGGGCTGGCCCGCGGTCTCGGTGCCCGGCGCCGTCGCCGACGGGGAGCTGCCCGCCGGCGTCCAGGTCGTGGGCGTGCGGCTGGAGGAGCGCGGGGTCCTGCGGGTCGCCGCGGCGCTGGAGCGGGGCTGAGCACCCCGGGTTCCCGTCACGGACGTCAGCAAGGCCACCTTCAGGACGCCAGGGGTCCGGAAGGTGGCCTTGCTGACGTCCCCCCGACCCCCAACCCCCGGCGACCCGGTACGACGGGCCGGCCGGGCCGGGCCGTAGGCTCGCCGACCGTGACCCAGCGTGCGGTGTGCGTGATCGGGGCCGGGCTCATCGGCGGGTCGGTGTTGCGTGCGGCGGCGAAGGCCGGCCGGGAGGTCTGGGGCACCGCCGCGTCGGAGGCGACCGCGGAGGCGGCGCGCCTCGACGGCGTCGACGTCACCACCGACACCGACGCGGCCCTGCGCCGGGCCGCCGGGTCCGACGCGCTCGTCGTGCTGGCCGTGCCGCTGCCGGCGCTGCCCGCCGTCCTCGACCGCGTCGACGCCGTGGCCCCGACCGTCCGGCTGACCGACGCCGTGAGCGTCAAGGTCGCCGTCTCCGACGCGGTCGCGGCGCACGCGCCGCGGGCCCGGTTCGTCGGCGGCCACCCCATGGCGGGCACGTCGGAGTCGGGGTGGGCGGCGGGCTCGGCCGACCTCTTCGCCGGCGCCGCCTGGGTGGTCGCCGCCGACGACGGCCTCGACCGGGAGGTCTGGCGCGACGTCGCGGAGCTGGCCTGGGCCTGCGGGGCGCGGGTCGTGCCGGCCGCGTCCGACGAGCACGACCTGGCCGTGGCCCGGATCTCGCACCTGCCGCACCTGTTCGCCGCGGTGCTGGCCGCGGTCGGGGCCGGGCCCGCGGACGGCTCGGGTGACGACCTCGCGCTCGCGCTGGCCGCTGGCTCCTTCGCCGACGGCACGCGGGTCATGGACACCCGCCCCGAGCTGGTGCTGGCGATGTGCGAGGGCAACCGGGACGCGCTGCTCGCCGCGGTCGACGACGCGCTCGGCCGGCTCGGCGCGATGCGCGGCGCGCTGGCCAGCACCGGCGGGCTCGCGGCGACGGTCACGGCCGGGCACGCGGCGCGGGAACGCTGGGCCGGCGCGCGGCGGCCGCAGGAGGTCCGGGTCAGCCTGGCGGGCCGCTCGCCGTGGGAGCGGCTGCGTGCGGTCGGGCGTCGCGGCGAGGTCGTCGTCGGCTGGTCCTGACCGGCAGGCGGGCCCACCCGCGGCGATCGACCGGAGCGGCTCGGCGAGGTCCCGCGGGCCGGGACGGGCCACCTCACCGGCGACGGCCGGGCGGCCTGAAGGCCGGGCGGCCGTCAGGCGGGCGTGGCCGCCGCGCCGTACCGGCCGGCGACGCCGGGGTACTCGACGGGCACGCCGTCATCGTCGAGGGTCAGCTCCGCGGCGAAGTCGTCCCACCGGAACTCGACGGTCGGCGAGCCATCCTGCGCGCTGTAGCGTTGCCGGACGACGCGGGGCTCCAGCTCGGGCAGCGTCACGAACACCATCGGCACCTCGTGCTCACCCGCCTGGCGAGGGAGCCCGAGCCGGCGGATCGGGATCGCGTTGAACAGCGCGCTGGTGGCCAGGTCGACGTCGATGGCGCCCTCGAAGTCGGTGCGGTTGCCGCCGGAGCCCGTGTCGAGCAGCCAGAAGCCGAGCTCGGTGCGGTTGAGCGTCAGGTGCCGCTCCTTCTCCGCGGTCGCGCTGGTCAACGACACGCGTTCGACGCCGCCGTCGTCGCGCACGACGAGCCGGTAGGACGCGGTCCAGTCCCCGTCGGGATCGGCGCGCACGATCCGCCCGAGCGCCCGCAGGGCCTTGCCGGCCCCGAAGTGGACGCGCGCGCCCTCGAACCCGTGCCCGTCGGCGCTGCGCCACGTCAGCATCGTCGTCCTCACCTGCGACACCGTAGTCCAGCTCACGCCTCGTGGTGCACGTCGGCGGGGGATAGATCGTCCCGGACGCCCCGGAAGACGGGCTGGCGCAGCTTCCCGGCGTCGGTCCAGCCCAGGTGGGACACCTCGACGACGACGCCGGGCTCGCACCAGCGCGCGCCGTGGGCATCCGCACGCTCCAAGCGGTCGGCGAACGGTGACGCGCCGGCGTCGACGAGGCGCGCGGCCAGCGTCCGCTGCACGGCGTCGCCCGCGAGCCCGGACCCGACCCGGCCGGCGAACCGCAGCGCCCCGTCGGCGTCGGGCACGCCGAGCAGCAGGGCGCCGATGCGGCTCGCGCTGACCCGGGCGGTGCCGACCTTCTCCGGCCGCCAGCCGCCGACGACGCACGCCTGCGCGTGCCGGTGGGTGGTCTTGACCCAGCTCGGGCTGCGGACGCCGGGCCGGTAGACGCCGTCGCGGCGCTTGGCGACGACGCCTTCCATACCCCGCGACCCGGTCGCGGCCAGCAGCGCTGGCCCGTCGGTGTAGGTCGGGGACAGCGCCGCGGCGGGCACCGCGGTGAGGTCGAGCCGCTCGAGGGTGGCGCGCCGCTCGGCGAGCGGGCGGCCGAGCAGGGGAACCCCGTAGAGGCGCAGGACGTCGAAGACCATGTACGTCACGGGCCGGGCCAGCGCGACCCGCTCCTCGACGACGCTGTGCATGCGGTCGGCGAGCGCCCGGAAGCTCGGCACGCCGTGGTCGAGCAGCACGACCTCGCCGTCGAGCAGCACGTCCGGCACGACGCCGGCCAGTCCGCGCAGCTCCGGGAAGTTCGCGGTGGCGTCGCGGCCGCTGCGGCTGAACAGGCGCAACCGGCCCTCGTCGACGTCGGCGAGCACCCGCATGCCGTCCCACTTGACCTCGTAGACCCAGTCCGGGCCGGTCGGGAGGTCGCCGGGAGTGGCGAGCATGGGCTGCACGCCGTCATGCTGGCACCCATGCGCGCGATGTGGAGTGGGGCGGTCTCGTTCGGGCTGGTCAGCGTGCCGGTCAAGCTGTACTCGGCGACGAGCAGCCACGACGTCAAGTTCCACCAGGTGCACGCGGCCGACGGGGGACGGATCCGGTACAAGCGTGTCTGCACGCTCGACGGCGAGGAGGTCGAGTACGCCGACATCGTCAAGGGCTACGAGACCGACGACGGCGAGCTGATCACGCTGACCGACGAGGACCTGGACTCCCTGCCGATGGCGTCGGGCCACGAGATCGACGTCATCGAGTTCGTCCCGGCCGACCAGATCGACCCGATGCTGTTCGAGAAGAGCTACTACCTGGAGCCGGAGGCGAAGGCGGCCAAGCCGTACGCGCTGCTGCGGGAGGCGCTGGTCGCGACCGACCGGATGGCGGTCGTGCGGTTCGCGCTGCGGCAGCGGGAGTCGATCGCGGTGCTGCGGGTGCGCGAGAAGGTGATCGTGCTGCAGACGATGCTGTGGCCCGACGAGGTCCGCGAGCCCGACTTCGACATCCTCGACGCCGACGTCGAGCTGCGCCCGCAGGAGCAGACGATGGCGGCGTCGCTGGTGGAGAGCCTGGGCGCGGACTTCGACCCGAGCCAGTTCCAGGACGACTACCGCGACGCCGTCGAGGCGATGATCGAGCGGAAGCGCACGACCGGGGAGACGCGGCCGGCGCCGGTCGCCGAGACCGAGTCCGAGGGCGTCGACTCGATGACGGACCTGCTCGCCGCGCTGCAGGCCAGCGTGGACGCGGCGCGGGCGAAGGCGGGCGGCGGCTCCGGCTCTTCGGGGTCGGGCTCGTCGTCGCGCTCGTCGTCGAAGAAGCCGGCGACGCGCAAGCCCGCGTCGAAGGACGACGCGGAGGACAAGCCCCGCAAGCGGACCCGCAAGCCCGCCTGACCGTCAGGGGCCGAGCGAGCTCTTCGGCGGCGTCGTGTCGTCGGCCAAGGCCTGGAACAGGGCGAGGGCCCGCGGCCGGTCCCAGCTCAGCACGGCCGGGTTGGCGACCGGGACCGTCGTCGAGATCCCCCCGTCGTTCAGCCCGCGCATGGCGAGGCCGAGCTGGGCGAGGTTCCAGACGTGGTCGCCGTTGTCGACCGTGATCGAGCTGGACAGGTGGCTCGCGAGCGGCACCAGCCGGAACGGGTTGAGCAGCACCGCCGGGCTCGTCACCTTGTCCAGCAGCGCCGAGATGAACGCGCGCTGGCGCTGCACCCGGCCCAGGTCCGAGGTCGGCGTGGCCCGCGTGCGGACGTAGCCCAGCGCCGTCGCCTGGTTCAGCGTCTGGCAGCCGGCCTTGATGTCCAGCGCCGCCTTCGGGTCCTTGATCGACTCGGGCACGCACAGGTAGACGCCGCCCACCGCGTCGACGACGTTGACCAGGCCGAGGAACCCGATCTCGGCGTAGTGGTCGATGTGCAGGCCGGTGATCTGCTCGATGGTCTGCACGAGCAGCTGGGGGCCGCCGCCGTTCGGGCCGCCGCCCTCCGCGTACGCCGAGTTGATCTTGCCAAGGCCGTGGCCGGGGATGTTGACCCAGGTGTCGCGCGGGATCGAGACGAGCGTGGTCGGCCCGCTGCCCGTGTGCAGGATCATGATCGTGTCGGTCAGCTGGCTGGTCTCGTCGCCCGTGGCGTACAGCTTCCGTTCCGCCTCGGTGAGCTTCTGGCGGCTGTCGGACCCGACGATCAGCCAGTTCGTGCCCTTCGACGCCGTCGTGTCGTTGGCCGGCAGGGCGTTCGTCCGCCCGAGCGTGGCGTCGACGTAGACGGCGAAGCCGACCAGCAGGACCAGCAGCAGGACCAGCGCGACCTTGATGCGCCGGCCCCAGCGCGGCCGGCGGCGCGGCCTGGCGACCGGCGGTCGGTGCGGCGGCGGTGGCGGTGCCGGAGCCCGGCCGGGCGTGGGCAGCGCCACCGTCGGCCGGTCGGGGGGCGGCGTGGCGAACCGGGGCGGCGGCGGGTACCGCGGCGGGTACGACGGGGGACGCTGCGCCCGGTTCGGGGCGCCACCCGGGCCGGGCGGCGGACCGGCCCACCGTCGTTCGTCACCGTTCATCGCGCCACCTCACCAGGGTTCCGCTCGCGGCCACGATGGCATGAGCCGTCCGATGTGAGACGAACCGGGGGGCCGCCCGGTTCCCGGACCGGCAGGATCGACGCTCGTGGACATCCCGCTGATCGAGGACGACCTCGCCGAGCCCGGCCTCGTCACCGCCGCCGCCATCCACCCGCCGCACCCGGACATGCCCGCGGCCGCCGTCCTGTGCTTCTTCCCCGACGTCGTCGAGGAGCTGGCCGGCGAGCCGCTGCTCGTCCTGCGGACCGAGCTGGGGCGGGTGCCGGTACGGGTTGTCGAGCGGGGCGGGCGGCGGGTGGCCGTCCTGCACCCCGGCGTCGGCGCCCCGCTCGCGGCCATGTTCCTGGAGGACCTGATCGCGCTCGGGGCGCGGCGGTTCGTCGCCGTCGGCGGCGCCGGGTCGCTGCGGCCGGACCTCGTGCTGGGCCACGCCGTCGTCGTCGACTCCGCGGTCCGCGACGAGGGGACGTCGTACCACTACCTGCCCCCGGCCCGGGTCGTCGACGCGGACCCGGGCGGCGTGCGGGTGCTCTCCGGCGCGCTGACGGCGGCCGGCGTCCCGCACGTCGTCGGGCGCTCGTGGACCACCGACGCGGTCTTCCGGGAGACGCGCACGCGGGTCGAGCGCCGGCGCGCGGAGGGCTGCGCGATCGTCGAGATGGAGGCGGCGGCGCTGTTCGCCGTGGCCCGCTGTCACGGCGTCACGCTGGCGCAGATGTGCTACGCGGGCGACAGCCTGGCGGGCGAGGAGTGGGACCACCGCGGCTGGCGCTCCGTGGCCGGGGTCCGGGACGGGCTGTTCGAGGTGGCGGTGACGGCGGCGGCAACGCTCGGCGAACCGGGGGCACGGTGATGCCGACGAACGGCACTTTCGTGAGCACCTGTGTGACGAGAGTGCCGTTCGTGAGGTCGCGATCCTGCTCACCCCGGTTCGCCGCTGTGGTGTGAGCGGCACCGGCAGGATGGGCCCGTGCCCACCGCCGACGACCCGGGCAGCGCCGCACCGGGACTGCGGGAACGCAAGAAGGCGCGCACCCGGCAGCTGATCTCCGACACCGCGACCGCGCTCTTCCTCGAGCGCGGGTTCGACGCGGTGACCGTCGCGGAGGTCGCGCGGGCCGCCGAGGTGTCGGAGAAGACCGTCTTCAACTACTTCCCGACGAAGGAGGCGCTGGTCCTCGACCGCGAGCAGGCGTGGGCGGCGGCCGTCGTCCGCGCGCTCGGCCGGGCGGAGCCGGGGGTGGCCCCGGGCGCCGCGGTCGCCGCCGCCGTCGTCGAGGAGCTGGCGGCCCTGCTCGGCGACGGCGGGTCCGGGTCCGCGCTGCCGGCCACCGCGACGCGCGGGGTCGTCGCGCTCATCGCCCGCACGCCGACGCTGCGGGCGGCGCAGGCGGACATGGCCGAGCGGGTCGCGGGCACTGCGACGGACGCGCTCGCCGCGCGTAGCGGCCTGCCCCCCGACGACCCACGCGTCCAGATCGCCGCGGTCGCCGTCGTCGGGCTGTGGCGGGTGCAGTTCCGGTCGCTGGCCCGGCACGCGGCCGCCGGGCTCACCGCGCGGCGGCTGCGCGAGCGCGTCGCCGCCGACGTCCGCCAGGCGGCCGCGCTGATCGACGCCGGGCTGGCGACGCTCGACCGTCCGACGTAGCGTCGGGCGGCCCGGCGCCGGCGGTCAGGACGCCGCGGCGTCCGGCCGGACGCGAGCCGCGCGCCGGCTCTCCACCAGCGAGAGGCCCGCCCGCAGCGCGCTGGCCGCGTCGAGCGTGGCGTCGCGGGCGGCCGCGCTCACCGCGCTGAAGCTCGCGTAGCCGTGCACCAGCCCGGGGAACCGGCGCGCGACGACCGGGACGCCGGTCGGCCCGCAGCCGCGCGGCCAGCTCCTCCCCCTCGTCCCGCAGCGGGTCGAACCCGGCCGTGGCGAGGTAGACCGGCGGCATCCCGCTCAGGTCGTCCGCGCGCACGATCGCCCCGCGCGTGTCGTCGGCCGGGACGCCCTCGGGCAGGTAGAGGCGCTCCAGCTCGGCGATGTACTCGGCCGTCAGCCCGAAGCCGGTGCCGAACAGCTCGCGCGACCCGCCCGTCCGCTCGGCGTCGGTGACCGGGTAGAGCGCCAGCACGAACGCCGGCTGGGCCGCCGGCGTCTCGTGCGCGGCGACCAGGGCGAGGTTGGCGCCCGCGCTGTCGCCGCCGACCGCGATGAGCCCGGCGTCGGCGCCGAACTCGGCGGCCCGGCCCACCACCGACCGGTAGCCCGCGATCGCGTCCTCCACCGCGGCCGGGTAGGGGTGCTCGGGGGCGAGCCGGTACTCGACCGACAGCACCCGGACTCCCGACTGCGCGGCCAGCAGCCGGCACAGCGGGTCGATCGAGGCGAGGCTGCCCAGCACGAAGCCGCCGCCGTGGAAGTAGACGAGCAGCCCCTTGCTCCGCGGCGCCGACGGGGGCACGTACAGCCGGCCGGCGAGCGGTCCGGCCGCGCCGGCGATGCTGACGTCCCGGGTCTCGATGTGCGCCAGCCCGGGCTCGGCGGCCACCTCGGCGGCGAAGTCGGCCTGGCGGCGCTGCTCGGCGAGCACGGACTGGTCGAGCGTGCCGCCGTCCGAGCTGGACAGCAGCGCCGACATGCGGCCGAGCAGCTGGAGGTCGAGGTCGAGGACCTGGTCACCACGGCGGATCTCGGGGCCGGCGAGCAACCTGCGCACCGATCGGGGCAGGCCGTAGACGAGCCGGAAGACCAGCCGCAGGAAGAAAACGCGCACGGTTCGAGCCTTCACGGGCGCACGATACGCCGGGCCGGGGCCCGTCGCCGGGTCCGACGAGGCCGCGGCGGCGTGGCCGCGACCACCCGGGCATGCTCCCTCCGTGGCCGAGCCCGCGAACACCTGGACCAGCGCCGAGTGTGCCGCCGCGTGGGGCGTCCGACCCGCGACGTGGCTGGGCTACGTCAGCCGCGGCCAGGCCCCGCCGCCGCTGCCGGAGCCGGACGTGGACGGCCGCCGCCGCTGGGACCCCGCCGCCGTGCGGTCCTTCCCCCGGCCGGGCGCCGGCCGGTCGCGGGCGGCTGCCACGCCGGAGAACGCGGCGCTGGTCGAGGCGATGTCCGCGCTCGCCGACGACCTGGACGCGCTGCGGGCCCGGCAGCGCGAGCTGGCCCGGGCCGGCAAGGCCGGCGGGATGGAGGTGCGGGCGATCGCCCGCGCGCTGCGGGTGTCGCCACAGACCGTGTACGGCTGGCTCGACGCCGCAGCGGACCGCTGACCGCGCCGGTGGCGCGGGCGTCAGCGCGGCCGCGGGCTGGCTCAGCGCGCGACTCGGACTGGCGCAGACCCCGACTCGCGGGCTGGTTCAGCGCGCAACTCGGCCTGGCGCAGACCCCGACTCGCGGCGGCGGTGTCGTGCCCAGAGCAGCGCCAGCGCGGCGGCGCCCGCCGCCGGCGCGATCCAGACCGCCGGCGGGCGCCCGGGCGGCGCCGGCGTCTCCTCCGGCTGCTCGTCCAGCAGCGTCACCGTGCCGGCGTCGCCGTCCACGAGCACCCGGGCGCCGTCGGCGATCCGCCGCGTCGCGACGGCCGTGCCCAGCACCGCCGGGATGCCGTACTCGCGCGCGACGATCGAGCTGTGCGACAGCGGGCCGCCGATGTCGGTGACGACCGCGGAAGCCCTCGCGAACAGCGACGTCCATGCGGGCGTCGTGATGCTCGTGACCAGCACGTCCCCGCCGCGCATCCGGCCGAAGTCCGCGGGCCCGCCGAGCACCCGCGCGACGCCGGTGACCCGCCCGGCGCTCCCGGGCGTCCCGCGGATGACCGGCCCGTGCTGCTCGGTCGAGGCCGCCGGCATCATCCACCCCATGCTGTCCATCCACCGGCTGCGCGGCAGCGCCTGCGGCGGCGTCGCCCGCCGCTGCCCACGCCACGTCGCCTTCCGGGCGGCGACCGCCCCCGCGGGCACCGGCACCCGCCCGGCCGCCTCGCCGGGGTGCAGCCAGTAGACGTCGTCGGCGAGGGCGACCGCGCCGTCGGCGACCCGGCGGCGCCCCAGCTCCGCCAGCATCCGGCGCATCAGCGGCCACGCCAGCCCGACGTCGGCCAGCGCGTCCTCGCGGACCGGCGCGGTCGCCTGCGCCCAGGCCAGCAGGCGGCGGAACGCGGCCCGGCGGGCCGGGTCGAGCCGTGCCGAGACGGCGCCGGTCAGCCGGTCGCGGCGGTCGGCGAGCGCGGCCTGGCGCACGCTCGGGTCGGTGCCCTCTCCGCTGCGGAAGTACGCGAGCGCCTCCCGCAGCGGCCCCGGGTCGTCGGCCGGGACGGCGTTGGCGAAGTCGAGGTTGTAGACGGTGTGGCCGAAGCGCGCGAGGTGCTCGTCGAACGCCGCGGCCTCCTGCGACGAGCCGGCCGCGGTCGTCGTCGCGATGGCCCACAGCGACTTCTCCGCCAGGATCGGGACGCTGTCGTAGCCGAGCAGGAACGTCGCCGCGGGCGGGTCCCCCGCGCGCCGCACGAGCCGCTCGTAGAGCTGGGTGAACAGGATCTCGCTGGTCGCGGCGACCGGGATGATCGTCTGGACGGCGTTGTAGTAGCGCGCGCCCGCGTCCAGCAGCGTCGTGACGGCGTCGAGCAGCTCGCCGTCGGGGAGGTCGGCCCACGGCCGCGCCGCCTGCTCGGCCACGGTCCGGACGTACCGGGGGTGCGCGGTGTCCCGCCAGAAGGCCACGCCCAGCCGGCCCGACGTCAGCAGCCCCATGGCCTTCGGGGTGATCAGCATCATCCGGGCCATGCCGGCCTTCGAGTACTGGTAGTAGGCGTAGCCGTTGATCGTGGGCAGGCCGACGTCGCCCTCGCCGACGGGGAGGCCGCCCTCGAGGAACTCGTCGAACATCGTCAGCAGCGACCGGGTGACGGCGGGGTCGATGAGGTCGGCGAAGAGCGGCGTGAGCGGGTCGGGCAGCTGCTCGACGATGCTCGCCCGGAAGTACCAGGCGTCGCGGCGCGGCAGCGGCCACTCGGTCGGGACCGGGCCCTCCTCGTCCGGCAGCGCGGTGATCGGGCGGGCCTGCAGGATCCGGAACGTCCCGCCGGCACGGGCCCACTCGACGTCCTGCGGGGCCCCGAAGTGCTCCTCGATCGCGGCGCCGAGGGCGGCCAGCTCCGCGGCCTGCGCGTCGTCGAGCACGGGCGCGCGCCGCCGGGCCGGCTCGACCGGCACCTGCGCACTGCCCGACCCGGTCGCGACGGTCATCACGGCCTTGTCCGCGACGGTGCGCGAGCGGACCCGGCCGTCGCGGCCCACGACGAGGTCGTCGGTCGTGACGGCGCCGCTCACGACGGACTCCCCCAGCCCCCACGCCGCGCCGATCACCGTCTCGTCACGGCGGCCGGTCGCCGGGTTCGCCGTGAACAGCACGCCGGCGGCGTCGGCGTCGACCATGTCCTGGACGACGACCGCGATCACCACGGTGGCCGGGTCGATGCCCTGCCGCGCGCGGTAGGCCATCGCCCTGGCCGTCCACAGCGACGCCCAGCAGTCCCGCACGGCCGCCAGCAGCGCGCCCTCGCCGCGCACGTCGAGGTAGGTGTCCTGCTGGCCGGCGAAGCTGGCGCCCGCCAGGTCCTCCGCCGTGGCCGAGGACCGCACCGCGACCGGCGAGCCGTCCCAGCGCGCGAGGATCTCCTTCGCCAGCTCGTCGGGCACCGGGTGGGCGGCGAACAGCGCCCGGATCCGCGCCGCGGCCTCCTCGGACGGCTCGGCGGCCGCGGCGAGCACGGCGCCGGAGATGCCGGCGGCCGCGACGAACCGGCGGTACGCCTCGGTCGTCACGACGAAGCCGGGCGGGACGGGCAGGCCCGCCCGGACCAGCTCCCCCAGGTTGGCGCCCTTGCCCCCGGCGAGCTCCAGGTCGTCGCGGCCCAGCTCGCCGAGCGCCCGCACGGTGTCCACGGGTCGAGTGTGTACCCCCCGCGCCGGCCGACGGCGCACCGGGCGTCGGCGTGCCTACCCTCGGTCCGTGGCCGCCAACCCGTTCCTCGCCCCCAGCCCGCTGCCGCTGGGCTACCCCGACCTCGCGGCGGTCCGCGAGGAGCACTTCCTGCCGGCCTTCGACGAGGGCATGGCGCGCCAGCTCGCCGAGGTCGCCGCGATCACCGCCGACCCCGCCCCGCCGACCTTCGCCAACACGATCGAGGCCCTCGAGCGCTCCGGCGACGTGCTGCGCCGGGTGTCCGCGGTGTTCTTCGTGCTGGTCTCGGCCGCGAGCACGGACGGCGTCCGGGCGATCGAGGCGCAGGTCGCGCCGCGCCTGGCCGCGCACCGGGACGCGATCACGCTCGACCCCGCGCTGTTCGCCCGCATCGAGGCCGTGCTCGCGGCCGGAGAGGACCTCGACCCCGAGTCGCGGCGGCTGCTGGAGCGGTACCACCGGGACGCCGTGCGCGCGGGCGCCCGCCTCGCCCCGGCCGAGCAGGAGCGGCTGCGGGAGATCAACGCCGAGCTGTCCGCGCTGTCGACGGCGTTCGGCGCTCGCCTGCTCGCGGCGGCCAACGCGGGCGCGGTCCACGTCACCGACCCCGCCCGGCTCGACGGCCTCCCGCCCGACGCCGTCTCGGCCGCAGCCGCGGCCGCGGCGGCCCGCGGCCTTTCCGGCCATCTCCTCACGCTCGTGCTGCCCACCGAGCAGCCCGCGCTCGCCGCGCTGACCGACGGCGACCTGCGCCGCGAGCTGCACACCGCCTCGACGACCCGGGGCATGGGCGGCGAGCACGACACCCGCGACCTCGTCCGGCGCACGGCCCGCCTCCGCGCCGAGCGGGCCCGGCTTCTCGGCCATCCGCACCACGCGTCCTGGGTCGCGGAGGACACCACCGCCGGGCGCGTCGAGGCGATCGACGCGCTGCTCGGCAGGCTCGCGCCGGCCGCCGCGGCCAACGCGGAAGCCGAGGCCGCCGCGCTCGGGAACGGGGAGCCGGTGCCGCCGTGGGACCGCGCGTTCCTCGCCGAGCGCGCCCGGCGCGAACGCCACGCCGTCGACGCCGCCGCGCTGCGCCCCTACCTGGAGCTGGAACGGGTGCTGCGCGACGGCGTCTTCCTCGCGGCCCACCGCCTCTACGGGCTGACGTTCACCGAGCGCCACGACCTGCCGGTCCACCATCCCGACGTGCGGGTGTTCGACGTCGCCGACTCCGGCGGCGCGCTCGGCCTCTACGTCGCCGACCTCTACGCGCACGACAGCAAGCGCGGCGGCGCGTGGATGACCTCCTTCGTCACCCAGTCACACCTGCTGGGCACCCGCCCGGTCGTGCTGAACGTCCTCAACGTGCCCAAGCCGGCCGACGGCGAGCCGACCCTGCTGACGCTCGACCTCGTCCGCACGCTCTTCCACGAGTTCGGCCACGCCCTGCACGGCCTGTTCTCCGACGTCCGCTACCCGACGTTCGCCGGCACCGCCGTGCCGCGGGACTTCGTCGAGTTCCCCTCGCAGGTCAACGAGATGTGGCTGGAGGACCCGCAGGTGCTGGCGTCCTACGCGCGCCACCACGTCACCGGCGAGCCGCTGCCGGCGGAGGCGCTGGCGCGGGTCGCGGCCGCCCGGCGGTTCGGCCAGGGCTTCGCGACGACCGAGTACCTGGCGGCGGCACTGCTGGACCAGGCGTGGCACCGCCTCGCGCCGGACGCCCCCGCCGATGTCGATGACGCCGCCGACGACCCCGCCGACGACCCCGCCGACGACGTCGTCGCGTTCGAGGCCGCCGCGCTGGCGGCCGCCGGGGTCGACGTGCCCAGCGCGCCGCCGCGGTACCGCTCGACGTACTTCCAGCACGTCTTCTCCGGCGCGTACGCGGCCGCGTACTACGCCTACATCTGGAGCGAGGTGCTCGACGCCGACACCGTCGAGTGGTTCGGCGAGCACGGCGGCCTGCGGCGGGAGAACGGCGAGCGGTTCCGCCGGGAGCTGCTCGCCAGGGGCGGCGCGGTCGACCCGATGGAGGCCTACCGCGCGTTCCGCGGTCGTGACGCCCGGGTCGAGCCGCTGCTGGCCCGCCGGGGCCTGGCCACGCCCTGACGAACCGGGAAACGCCGTCCCGCCCGGTGGGGAGCGCCGGGCGGGACGGGTACCGCGGATGTCGCCTAGCGGTAGATGCGGACGTAGGCCACGTCCATCTCCGACGGCCGCGGGCTGCCGCCGTCGGGGAAGTAGTCGAGCTGGATCGCCAGGTGCATCGGCTGGTCGGGGACGGTCCCGCCGTCCGTGCTCTGGAACCATCTGACGCCGTCGATGTAGCCGGTCACGCTGCCCGGCTCCCAGTCGACCGCGTAGTTGTGCCACTGCGTGATGTCGACGTTCGACGAGCCGGAGACCTGGTCGTTGGACGAGCCGAAGTGCAGGAAGAACTTCGTGCCGTTCGACGCGCTGGACGTCTCCGAGAAGTCGACCTCCGGCGGCCAGCCGTCCTGGGGCCACAGCAGCAGCACCGGGTGGTACTGGTCGTCACCCTTGGGGAAGCGGGCGCGCACCTCCCACTTGCCGTAGGTCTGGTTGTTGTTCCAGGCCATGCCGCCGGTGTTGCCGTTGCCGTCGCCGCGGATCCGGAGGATGCCGCCGCTGACGCTGATCGCGTCCGGCGTGCGCCGGCCCTGGCCGTTGTGGCCCGGGCCGTCGTAGGTGCCCCAGCTGCCGGACAGCGCGGACCCCACGAAGTTGTCGCTCGCCGCCAGGCGCCAGCCGAACCGGGACGCCGCCTGCGTGCCGTCGCCGGCCCCGGCGAAGACGCGCGGCGCCGCCGGGCGGGGCGCTGCCGGCTTGACGGTCGGGGCGGGCGGGGGCGGCGGGGGCTTCACGCTGGTCGTCATGGTCCCGCCGGCCGTCGGGGCAGCCGGGTCGGGCGCCGGGGCGAGCTGGGACTGCAGCTCCGGCGAGGGCTCCGGCTTCGGCGGCTGCGGCACCAGCGTCAGGACGGTCGCGGCCACCAGCGCGACGACCGCGCCGGCGCCGAGCGGGACCAGCCGGCGGACGGTCGAGCGGCCGCCGGCGGGCGCGGCCTCGCGGGTGACCAGGGCCGAGTCGGGACGGCGGTGCCGCCCCGTCGGTCCGTCGAGGCCCGCCCCGGCACCCACCGGCTCGACGAGGGCGGTGTCGAACGCGTCCGGCTCGAATGCGTCCGGCTCGGCCGGCACCGCCGGGATCGGGCCGGTGACCGCGGCCGGGTCGTCGTCGCCGAAGCCCTCACCGCCGTCGCCGGTCCCGCCGTCCCCGTCGGACGAACGGTCGGCACCGTCGGACGAATGGTCGACTGCGCCATTCGTGTCACCGTCGTCGCCGTACGCGACGTCGCCGGCCGCGAGGTCCTCCCCGAGGCCGGAAGCCACGGGATGCAGGGCGGTGTCACCGTCGGCGTCGGGGCCGCCGGCGTCGCGGCCCGGTCGGTCGTACTCGGCCGAGAGGCGATCGATCAGGGCGGTAGGGGTCTCCGCACGCCCCTCCACGGCGGCTGTCGTCCGGCGCATGGGCCGAGACACTAAGGAACGTGACAACCGGTGATCGAGGAACCTGAGAGGGACGGTTGCTCGTGCGCGCCCACAGGTCGTTCTCGCGCGCCGGATCGCACCCGAACGGAGTGACACACCGGCCACGTAGCCCTTTCGGTCTAAGCTTGCTCTCAGCTCTCAGCCACCGCCCCCACTCGGACGGGTGATGTCGCCTCGTTAGCCGATTGTTATGGCGGGCGCTCACGGTGCATACTCCGCGTGATGCTCCCCGCTGCTCCCCCGGGGGGTGCGTCCGCTCATGCGTCGGCAACGGTGCCGACGCAACGTGCCGCCGCGCTCCCGAACGACCATGTCCTGCTGGCGCTGCCCCCCACGGCGGCGTCGGCCTCGGTGCTGCGCAGCCTTCGCGCCGAAGGCATCGCCGTCAGCGCCGTCACCGACGGCATCGGCGTCCTCGACGCGGTCCGCGCCCGCGACGCCGCGCTGCTCGTCCTCGACGTCGAGCTGCCCGGTCCCGACCAGGCCTCGGTGATCGCGGCCGTCCAGTCGGAGGCCCCGCACGTCGCCGTGATCGCGGTGACGCCGCGGGAGCGGCGCGGCGGCCTGCTGGCGCTGCTGCGCGGCGACCGCGACGACTACCTGCTGCGCCCCTTCGCCGTCGACGAGCTGACCGCGCGCATCCGCCTGCGGCTGCGGCTGGGCCCGGCGGTCGAGAGCGGGGTCCTTCGCCAGGGCGAGCTGACGGTCGACACCGACTTCGGCGAGGTCAACGTCGACGGCCAGAGCGTCGCGCTCTCCCCCACCGAGTACAACCTGCTGCTCGCGCTGATCGGCCGGCCCGGCGAGGTCGTCGCGCCCGACCGGCTCGCGCGCGAGGTGTGGTCGGAGCCCGCCTCGCCCAACCTGGTGCAGGTCTACATCTCCTACCTGCGCCGGAAGATCGGCCCGGAACGCATCCGGACGGTCCGTGGCGAAGGCTACGTGCTCGAGGCCTGAACGATCGGCTGACAACCGATAACGCTTCGGGTGTCAAGGCCTGTCAGCCGGTGCGGCGCGCCCGCGATGCGTGCTACCCAATGGCCTACGCGGGCCGTCCGGAAAGGTCCGCCCGACCTGCTGGAGCATGCGTGAGTGTCACCGGAATCATCAGCGCGATCATCGTCGGCCTCATCCTCGGCGCGCTCGGCCGGCTCGTCGTGCCGGGCCGGCAGAGCATCCCGATCTGGCTGACCATCATCGTCGGCATCATCGCCGCGTTCATCGGCGGCTTCATCGCGTCCGCGATCGGCTACGGCAACGCGAACGGCGGGATCCCGTGGATCCTGATCATCATCCAGATCATCGTCGCGGCCATCCTCGTCTACCTCACCGCCATGCTGTGGGGACGCCGAGGGGTCCGCTGAGCCGCACCGCCCGGCCTGGTGGCCGGCCGCGACTACGCGAACTCGCGGGCGGCCGCCAGGAAGGCGTCGTTCTCCTCCGCCGAGGTGACCGTCACCCGCACGCCGTCGGGCATGAACGGCCGCACCACCACTCTGCGGTCCAGGCAGTGCGCGGCGAACGCGGCCGCCCGCTCGCCCAGCGCGAGCCAGACGAAGTTCGACTGCGTGGGCGGCACCGTGAAGCCCGCCGCGAGCAGCGCGTCGCGGACCCGCTCCCGTTCCCGCAGCACCTCCGGCACCGAGGACAGCAGCGCCTCGGCGTCGTCGAGCGCGGCGATCGCCGCCGCCTGCGCCAGCGTGCTCACGCTGAACGGCGAGCACACCTTCTTCAGTGCCGTCGCCACCTCCGGCGTCCCCACCGCGTAGCCCACCCGCAGCCCGGCGAGCCGGTACGCCTTGGAGAACGTGCGCAGCACGACGAGGTTCGGGTGGGCGTCCAGCAGCGGCAGCCCGTCGACCGCGTCCGTGACGTACTCGTGGTACGCCTCGTCGAGCGCGACGAGGACGTCCGGCGGGACGGCCGCGAGGAACCGCTCCAGCTCCGCCGCCGTGACCACCGTGCCGGTCGGGTTGTTGGGGCTGCAGACGAACACGAGGCGGGTCCGCGGGGTGACCGCGGCCGCCATCGCGTCGAGGTCGTGGCGGAAGTCGCTGGTCAGCGGCACGGTCACGGCCGTCGCCCCGCCGATCTGGGTGACGATCGGGTACGCCTCGAACGACCGCCAGGCGTAGACGACCTCGTCGGCGGGCTCCAGGCAGGTGATCGAGACGAGCTGCTGGCAGAGGCTGACCGAGCCGCAGCCGACGGCGATCCGCTCCGCCGCCACGTCCAGGGCCTTGGCCAGCCGCTCGGTGAGCGCCGTGACGGCCAGGTCGGGGTAGCGGTTGCCGACCGCGGCGGCGTCGGCGATCGCGGCCAGTACGGCGGGGGTCGGCGGCAGCGCCACCTCGTTGCTCGCGAGCTTGATCGCTCCCGGGACGGTCCGGCCGGGGACGTAGGCGGGGAGGCGGTCGAGGTCGGGCCGGATGAGCGTCATGGCGAAAGCGTGACACGCTGTACCGGTGACCGACATCCGCACCGAGACCGTGCCTCTCGTGGATGGCAGCGCGCTGCGTCTCACCGTCGCGGAGCCGGTCGGAGCGGTGCGCGGGGGGATCGTCGTGCTGCACGAGGCCCGCGGCGTCACCGATGCGGTGCGCAGCCTCGTCCAGGGCCTTGCCGGTGACGGCTGGCTCGCCGTCGCGCCCCATCTCTACCACCGCGACGGCGCCGACGAGGTCGACGGCGACGACGGGCGCGTGCAGGAACAGGTCGATCGGCTCGACCAGGACGAGATCATGGCCGACACCGACACCGCGTTCGGCTGGCTCGCCGACCACGACATCAGCTCCGACCGGATGGGCGTGGTCGGGTTCGACGTCGGCGGGTCCGTCGCGCTGCTGGTGGCGGCGGAGCGGAGGCTGGGGGCGGCGGTCACGGTGGCCGGCGACCAGCACCCGTCGGTCGAGCTGACCTCGCTCGTCGACGCGGCGAACGGGCTGACCTGCCCGTGGCTGGGCATCTACGGCGAGCCGCCCGACGGCGCGCCGCACCCCGACGTCGACCGGCTGCGGGAGGCCGCGGCGGCGTCGGAGGTCGCGACGAACGTCGTCATGTACCGGCACGCCGGCCGCTTCGACGACGACCCCGACGCGGCGGCCGACGTCTGGCAGCGCACCCTCAACTGGTTCGACTCGCACCTGCGCTGAGGGCGGCGGGAGGCCCGTTCCCCGTGCGATGCTGCCGGGCGTGACCGCCGACGTGACACCCGAGGTGCTCTGGACGCCCGACCCGCACCACCAGGGCCCGCTCGCCCGCTTCACCGCCTGGGTCGGCGAGCACCGCGGCGTCGACGCGGCGGACTACGCTGCGTTGCACGCCTGGTCGACGGCGGACCTCGACGGGTTCTGGTCGGCCGTCGCCGAGTTCCAGGGCGTCCGCTTCCACGACGCCCCGGCGGCGACGCTCGGCTCCCGTGACATGCCGGGCGCGCAGTGGTTCCCCGGCGCGACGCTCAACTACGCCGAGCACGCACTGGCCCCCGGCGCCGCCGGCGACCTGGCCGTGGTCTACGCCCGCGAGGACGGCCTCGAGCGCCAGGTCACCCGCGGCGAGCTGCGCGAGCTGGCCGGCCGGGCCCGCGCCGGGCTCGTCGCCGCCGGCGTCGGCCGCGGCGACCGGGTCGTCGCGCTGGCGCCCAACTGCGTCGAGACGCTCGCGATGTTCCTGGCCGCGGCGAGCCTGGGCGCGATCTGGTCGTCCTGCTCCCCCGACTTCGGCGCCCGGGCCGTCCACGACCGGTTCGCCCAGATCGAGCCGGCCGTGCTGCTGGCCGTCGACGGGTACGTCTACGGCGGCAGGACCTACGACGTGCGCGCGACCGTCGAGGCCCTGCGGGCGCAGCTGCCGACGCTGCGCTCCACCGTGCTGGTGCCCTACGTGGGCAGCGGCCCGCTCGACGACGCCGTGACCTGGGACGCGTTCACCGCGACCGCCGGGCCGATGGCCTACGAGCCGGTGCCGTTCGACCATCCCCTCTGGGTGCTCTACTCCTCCGGCACGACCGGCCTGCCGAAGGGGATCGTGCACGGCCACGGCGGGATCGTCCTCGAGCAGGTCAAGGCGCTCGGGCTGCAGATGGAGCTGACGGCAGACGACCGCCTCTTCTGGTTCACCACCACCGGCTGGATGATGTGGAACTTCCTCGTCGGCGGCCTGCTGGTCGGCTGCCCGATCGTGCTGTTCGACGGCAACCCGGGCCATCCCGACCTCGGCGCGCTGTGGCGGCTCGCGGAGCGGCACGGCGTCACGTTCTTCGGGACGTCCGCGCCGTTCATCCAGGCGTGCCTCAAGGCGGGGCTGCGCCCGCGTGACGAGCTGGACCTGTCCGCCGTCCGCGGCCTCGGCTCGACGGGCGCGCCGCTGTCCGAGGACGGCTTCCGGTGGGTCGGCGACGCCGTCGGCGACCACGTGCAGATCTGCTCCGTCTCCGGCGGGACCGACGTGTGCGCGGCCTTCGTCTGCGCCGCCCCGACCGTGCCGGTGTGGCTGGGCGAGATCTCGTGCGCGGCACTGGGCGTCGACGTGGTCGCCTACGACGAGGCGGGCAAGGAGGTCGTCGACGAGGTCGGTGAGCTCGTGATCACGACGCCGATGCCGTCCATGCCCGTCATGTTCTGGAACGACCCCGACGGCAGCCGCCTGCGCGAGGCGTACTTCGAGATGTATCCGGGCGTGTGGCGGCACGGCGACTGGGTGCGCCGGACGCCGCGCGGCTCGTACGTCATCTATGGACGCAGCGACTCGACGCTCAACCGCGGCGGCGTCCGCATGGGCACCGCCGACTTCTACGCGGTCGTCGAGGGCTTCGACGGCGTCGCGGACTCGCTCGTGATCGACACCACCGAGCTCGGCGCGAGGGACGAGGGCGCGCTGCTGTGCTTCCTCGTGCTCGCGGACGGCGTGGCCCTCGAGGACGTCGAGCCGGGGCTGCGCCGGGCCCTGCGGTCGGAGCTGTCGCCGCGGCACGTGCCGGACCGCTTCGTGGTCGTCGACGCCATCCCCCGCACGCTCAACGGGAAGAAGTGCGAGGTCCCGGTCAAGAAGATCCTCGCGGGCGTCGACCCGGAGAAGGCCGTGAGCCGCGGGGCGCTGCAGAACCCGGACGCCCTGGCCCCCTTCCTCGACCTGGCGGGCGGGGGTCACTCGTCGTCGGCGGACGGCACTGTGTAGGCTGGACCGGCACGACTTCGGGAGGCTTCGCCTAGTCAGGTCTATGGCGCCGCACTGCTAATGCGGTTTGGGGTAACCCCCCATCCCGGGTTCAAATCCCGGAGCCTCCGCGCCGGCTCGGCCCCCCGAGCCGACAACTGAAGATCACTGCGCCCGTAGCTCAACGGATAGAGCATCTGACTACGGATCAGAAGGTTGGGGGTTCGAGTCCCTCCGGGCGCGCACCATCGATACTGGCCCTGACCAGCACAAACAGTCAGGGTTAGATCGTTTACAGGACGGCGGAGCGGATCACGATCCACGGTCTGATCCACGAATGTTGCTAGCGTCCGCGCTGTGACGGCTCAAGACGGGCCACCCACGCCCCGCTCGCGCGGCAGCATCCGCCGGATGCGCGACCGCGTCCAGGTCCGCGTGTCGGCGGGCGAGGACCCGAGCACCGGCGAGCGCATCGTGCTCGTCGACAGCGTGCCGATCGAGGTCCCTGGCAACGGCCGGTCTGAGCGCGCCGCGACGAAGGAGGCCGAGAAGCTCCGTACCAAGCTCCTGGCCGACGCCGACGCGCTGAAGGTCGCCCGGACGAAGGCGACGGTCGGGGCGCTGCTGGAGCGGTGGATGGCCCAGCACGAGATCGACCCGACCACGCGCATGACGTATGACAAGGAGCTGCGGCACTATTCAGCGACCGAACTGCTCACGGCCGGGGTCGACCTACGGACGGTGGCCGGTCGTCTCGGCCACGGAGACGGCACGACAACGCTTCGCCACTATGCGGCTCGGGTCGGCTCGGCCGATGATGCAGCCGCCATCAAAATCGGGTCACGTATGCCCTCTAGCTTGCTGAGGCCGACGAAGTCGGCAAGATCGATCTGGTGTCGGACCCGGAGGAGGGGTAGGACGACACGGCCGCACCCGAGGTCGGGTCAGAAGATCGGCCGCCCGGGCCGACCCGCCCCGACCGGGTGCGGGTCGGCCCCGGCGACGAGGGCGCGGCCCTGGCCACGCAGCGCGGCCAGGACGAGACCGGCCACCACAGCGCCCGTCGCATCGACCAGCAGATCGAGCGCCAGACCCGCCCCGACGTGCGTGCCCAGGGCCGGCAGTGCGATCGACTCGAACCAACGGTAGGCCTCCCAGACGCCGCCGACGACCAGCCCGATCAGCACCGTCTGCCGCAGGACCCACATCCCCCTCGCACGCCCGCCCGGCTCGCCCAGCACGCGGACCGCGACGAGGACCAGGTACAGGACGACCGCCGTGACGCCCGTCGCCACTGCGTGTACGAGCCACACGATCGGGGTCGTGGCGTACCAGCCCGTCGTCGACGTCCAGAGGGCCACCAACAGCGTTGTGCCGAAGGCCAAGTCGAGCGGGGCGGGGACGCCGCCCGTCGCGCGCGGCACCATCAGCACTAGGAGCACCAGCAGCGACCGGGCGCCCATCCCGAACGACGGAATCCCGACGAGCGCGGCGACCACACCGACCGCGGCCACGACCCGCACCAGGTCGGCGAGGAGGCGGAACGGAAGGCGGTGCTCGGCCATACCGCCGGAGTACCCCTTCGGCGGCCGACGGCCCCATGAGGGCCGTATCGTCAGCACGCCGTCAGGTCCACCGACCGGGTGGTGTGGCGGACGCGCCGCCGGATCGTGGTGGGCGTCGACGGATCCAACCTGAGAATCACCGCACTGCGCTGGGCGGTCGAGCACGCCCGGCGCACCGGCGCCGACATCCACGCCGTCACCGGCTGGGAAGTGCCTTCGTGGTCGGCAGCCACGCGGCCGTACCGGGCCGGGACCGGTCACTCGGCATCGCGGTCAGGCGCGGGCTTCGTAGACGATGTTCAACGGGGTCTCGCTCGCCCGGCGGAAGCTGGTGAAGCCCGCTTCGAGGAAGAGCTCGCGGGTGCGCGCCTCGCCTGCCTGGGCGCCCAGTCCCGGCCCGCCGTCGCTGACCGAGCACGGCGTGCACACCACAGTGGAGATGCCGTAGCCGAACCGGCCCAGCGGGTTGACGTTGTACTCCAGCCGGTCGTTCGCGTACGGCTCGACGACGAGCACGGACCCGCCGGGGGCGAGCGCCCGCCGGGCGGCGCCTGCGACGCCGCGGGGGTCGGCGGTGTCATGCCAGCAGTCGAAGAAGGCGATCAGGTCGAACGGCCCGGCGATCTCGGTCGCGTCGGCCACCGCGAAGCTGACCCGGTCGCCCATCCCGGCACCCGCGGCCGCCGCACGCGCCGTGTCGACCGACGGGGCGTGGTAGTCGTAGCCGACGAACGTCGAGCGGGGGTACGCGTCGGCCATTACCAGGGTGGACGCGCCATGCCCGCAGCCGACGTCGGCCACCCGCGCGCCGTCGGTGAGCTTGTCGTGCATCCCGGGAAGGGCGGGGATCCAGTCCTGCACCAGGTGTGCGCGGTACCCGGGCCGGAAACTGCGCTCGGTGGCCGCGAACAGGTCGGGGTGGTGGTCGCGCCACGCCAGCCCCGTGCCGGTGCGGAACACCTCGATCTCCTTGTCGACGCCCCGGTAGACCGCCGCCACCAGGTCGAACAGCCCTTGCACGAGGGCCGGGCTGGACTCGTCCGCCAGCACGAACGCCTGCTCGGGCGGCAGCCGGAACCGTCCGGTGGCGGCGTCGTAGGACACGTACCCGCCGGTGGTCTGGTTGCACAGCCACTCGTGGACCAGCCGCGGGTTCGTGCCGGTGCGCCGGGCCAGCTCGTCGACGGTGACCGGTTCGGAGTCGGCCATCGCGGCGTACAGGCCCAGCCGGTCGCCGAGATGGGTGAGCAGCACACTGACCGCCGCGGCGGCGTCGGTGACCGCCTGCCCGAGGAACGCCTCCAGCGCCGCCTCGTCGATCACCGGTGTGGTCGTCGTCATGGAATCCTCCTTGCTCCATCGGGGACGCCGTCCCCGGCCTGCAACGCGATGCTTTCCTGTCCGGCCGCGGCCGGACATCGGGCGATGCCCTCAATCGATGGCGCAATCGCGCGCCCCGTTCCGGATCGACGCCGGTGCGCCTGCACGTGCGGCACCGCGGCCAGGCCGACCAGCGCCGCGAGCAGGATGCCCAGCCCGCTGTATCCGCTCGCGGCGATCATCACGCCACCGAGCCCGGCGCCGAACAGGTAGCCGAGCTGCTGCGCGGTGGTGCGGGCGGCCATCACCGCGACACCGTGCTCCTGGCCCGCCAGCTCCAGCCCGAGCCCACTGCCTGCCAGCGCACGGGCACCGGCCAGGGCGCCCAGCAGCACCAGCAGCAGGACACTCACCGCGAAACCGGGACGGACCGCGCCGAACGCCACCGACGCGCAGGCCAGCGGTGGCGCCAGGCCGAGCAGCAGGCGCCGCGGTGACCGTGCCACCCGACGGCGGGCCAGCACGTTCCCGAGCACGACGGCCGCGGCGCTCGCCCCGATCGCCAACCCCGCCGCGGCAGGCGCGATGCGGTAGGACTCGATCAGGAGCGCGCCGGAGAACACGGGGATCGCCGACCATGCCGAGTAGGCCAGCAGCTCACCGGCCAGCCACCCCGGAACGCCCGGCACCCGCCACGCACCGCCAGGGCGTGCCGCGGAACGGGGCACCGGGTCGTCGCGCGGATGGGTCGAGACCACGGCCAGGGCGATGACGCTCGCGGCGAAGGGCACGGCCAACCAGGCTGTCCGCCAGCTGACGTCCGCGAGCAGCCCGGCGACCACGGTGCCCACGGTCGCCGCGGCGGGCGGCCCGATCAGCGCCCAGGACAGCAGTCGGGTCCGGCTCTGCGGCAGCGCCCACCGCGCGGGCGCCGCCGTGGCCGCGGTGACCACCGCACCGAGGCCTGCGCCGATCGGGACCTGGGTCACCGCGAGCGTTGCGAAGTCCGGCGCGAGCGCCGCGGCCAGCGAGCCCGCGGCGACGAGGGCCAGGCCCGCGACGAGGAGCCGACGCAGCCGCATCCGCGAGGACAGGAGGCCGAGCCCGAGCGTCGCGGCACCCGCCGCGAGTCCGGACACCGCGCGGAGCTGACCCACCGCGGCGACCGGGACGGAGAACTCCGCCGCCAGCCGGGGAAGCAGCGGGGCGAGCACGAACAAGGCCGACTGCGCGGCGAACGTGCACAGGAACAGCGTCGGCGCGACGGCCGACGCTCGCGGGCGGTCCACGACCGACCCGCCGAAAGCCCGGGACCCGTTGTCCGCCCGTTGCATGCTCACCGCCTCCGGGCAGGACGCTAGGGCGCCCTGTCGGTCCGCGGCTTCGGTGCCAGCACGCAGACGATCGGCCGCGGGCGCACCGGCGGTGGCGGCACACACGCAGCGGGGTGGCCGCCGGGCGCCCGGCTATCCGCGCCCCGCGAGGCGAACCGCGGCGGCGGCTCGCGCCGCCTTCCCGGACACGCCGAGTTTCGCGTAGACGTTGGACAGGTGCCGTTCGACGGTGCGCACGCTCAGCCGCAGTCGCCGGGCTATCTGCTGGTTGTCCAGTCCCTCGGCGACGAGCCCCACGACGGCCCGTTCGCGCTCCGTCAGGCTCGGCGGGGGAACGCCCGGTGCCGCGGGGTGGTCCGTGGCGGTGAACCGGAGGGTCTCGGCGACGAACTCCGACCACGCCGGGTCGCCCGGCCCGAGAACGATGTGGTTCCGTCCGGGCAACGGGGTGAACCGGGCGTTCGGGATCAGTCCCGCGAGCCGCCGCCCCTCCTCGAACGGGGCGACGGCGTCGTTGCGCACGTGCATCACCAGTGTCGGGACGGCGACCTGCCGGGCCAGCTGCGACACGTCGAGAGCGTAGGAGGCCTCCCGGAGACGGACCGCCGAGTCGGGCGAGGCCGAGACGCGCTGCAGCTCGTCGAACGCGGCAACCTCGGCAGGGGAGGCGTCCGGCATGAAGAGGGTCGTGAAGACCTGGCGGAACGCGGGGTTCGACCGGCCCCAGCCCACCCGGGTGAGCGCGACCAGCAGCCGATCCTCCTCCTGGTCGGCCGCCGATCGCCTGCGCCGGGCCCGCCCTCGTGCGTAGGTTCCGTACAACACGAGGTGGCTGACCCGTGCGGGGTGGCGCACGGCGTAGGCAACCGCGATCGGACCGCCGCCGGACAGGCCGAGCAACGCGAACCGCTCCAGGCCTACGGCGTCCACGACGGCCGCCAGGTCGGCAACCCGGGCGTCGAGTGAGAAGTCCCGGGCGTCCCGGTCGGACAGGCCCATGCCGCGCAAGTCGTACCGGACCAGGGTGTGGCCTGCAGTGAGCTCGGTGAGCCAGTGCCGGTAGATCTGCCTGTCGTACTCCAGGTGCGTCAGCCAGGTGGCGACCCGGACCAGCGCCGGGCCGTCGCCGTGCGTCGCGAAGGCGATGCGGACGCCGTCGGGCGCCGCGCAGAACCGGACCTGTTCCGCCACCGCTCAGCGACCCTCGTCCGGCGGCCCGTGCCGCACCGCGTACGCGGCCGCTTCGGTCCGGTTGCCCACCCCGAGCTTGGTGAGCACGCGCCGCACGTGATGCTCGACCGTCTTGCGACTCAGGAACAGCCGCTCGCCGATCGCCCGGTTCGACAGCCCCTGCGCGACCAGGGCGAGCACCTCCGCCTCGCGGCGCGTGAGGACCGGCGCGCCGCGCGGTCCGCTGCGTGCGGCCCGCACGCCCAGCGCGCGCAGGTACGCCGCGGCCGCATCCGCGTCGGGCGTAGCGCCCAGCGCGTCGAACGCGGTGAACGCGGCGCGCGCCTCGGCGACGGCGAGGGTGTGCTGCCCGGGCCCGAACGCCCTCGCCAGGAGCAGATGGGTCCGGGCCGCCTCGTAGGGCAGGTCAACGCGGCCGAATGTCTCCAGCGCCCGTCCCAGGTGGTACGCCGCCTGCGCGGTGTCGGTGGAGGCGAGCGCGTGACCCCGCGCCCGCTCCCCGCGCGCGAGCATCACCGTGCAGCCCGTCTCGGCGCCCCGTCGGGCCAACCGGGCCGCGCGCACCCCGGCGGCCTCGGTGTCGCCCAGCGCGAGGTCGACCTCCGCTCGCAGCTCGCACATGGGAGCGGCTTCCACACAGTCCTCCCCGAAGCCGCTCAGCCGTCGGTCGAGGATGACGCGGGCGAGGTGCGGGTCGCCGTGGCGCAGCTCGATCAGGGCAAGGGGGTAGGCCACCGCGAAATGGTCCTCGAAGCCCTTCAGCAGCTCCGCGGCCCCTTCCGCCCGGCCCTGGACCACCCACAGCTCGGCCAGCTTGGCCAGCGCCTCGCCGTACAGCGAGCGCTCCGCGCTCCGCCCGATCCGTAACGCCGCACGCAGCGCCTCCTCTGCCTGCGGCCACCGCCCCTGGCCGAACAGCAGGCAGCCGTACTGGGTACGGCAGGTCGTGTAGAGGTGCAGCGCGCCGTAACGGCGCGTGAAGCTCTCGGTCGCGCGGATCCACTGCATCGCGCGCTCGATCTCGAGCGCCCGGCCGCACGCGACGATCGACCGGCAGCTCGCGAACACCACGGTCTCCAGCCGCTCGGCCTCGCCGCCGAGCGCTCCGGCCATCGCCTCGTCGAGCAGGGCCGTGCCCTCGACCACCTTCCCCGCCTGCACCAGGGCGGTGCCCGCCTCGCTGAGCGCGCAGAGCTCAAGATCAGCGTCGCCGGTGCTGCGCGCTATGTCGAGCGCCGTGCGCGCCAGGGACTCCGCAGGCGTCGGCTCGTTCGTGTCGTTCGCGGCCACCGCGCGGCACAACGCGAGCCATCCGCGCAGCGGCGCCAGCTCGTACTGTTCGACCAGCCTGGACAGCCTGCCCACCCACCCGCGGGACGCCGCGTAGTTGCCGAGGCTCGCGCGATACGTCAGGCACAGCGAGATCGCGGCCAGCGCCGCCGACGGCGGATCAGGGCGCTTGCGGAACCCCGCGTAGGCCCGCTCCTGCGCGCGGAGCGCCGCATCGGTCTCCCCGAGCCACCACAGGGCCGTGCCCAGCCCGAACAGCCCCTCCGGCGACTCCTGCTGCCGCAGGGCCGCCTCGAAGCAGGCACGCGCCGCCTGCCAGTCGCCTCGGACCAAGGCGGCCGCTGCCCTCTCCATCACCGGTGCGGGCCGCACCACGTCACCGTACCGCGGTACGCCCACCCGTCAGGCCTGCCGCCCAGCACCCGCTACGTGACGGCGCAGCGCGCGACGCACGCCAGGTGCTCAGCACGGTCGGCGTGAGGACGGCCAGCACGGGCACGGCCCATGCCCAGAGCCCCATCACGAGCAGCGCGACGCGGAAGGCGGCGACGCCGACAAGGCCCGCGAGGCGCGGGCGGGGGTCCCGGAGGAGCGCGAGCGTCCCGATCGCCAGCTCGAGGCCGATCCCGATGACCGGCAGCCACAGCGTGGTGTGGTCGGATTGGGCGGTCGTCACCGCCCACACGGCCCCTATGCCTTTGTGGCCGGTGAACGGGGAGCCGATCGGCTTTCCGGTGGCTAAATCCCAAACTCGCACTGTATTGTCGGCACTGCCAGAAATCGCCACTGGGCGCCCATTCAACTGCGCGGCTGTCACGGCTTCGACGTCCTCGGTGTGGCCGCTGAACGGGGATCCGACGGGTTGGCCGGTGGCTATTTCCCACACGCGCACCTTCGGCCCGTTTCCGCCGGTGATCGCCACTGGGCGCCCGTCTAGTCGGCGTGTATGAGACGGGTCGCGGCGCGTTCGTCCGGCGTGCCTGCCCCCCAGACGGTGAGCGGTGTTGAGCCAGTCGCGGTAGCGCTGGGAGAAGGCTCCGTCGTAGCGGAGTTCGCGTTCGATCTCGCTGATGCGGATGGGCCAGGTGCCCAGGGCGTGGGCGGCGGTGGCCAGGGAGATGTTCTTGGCGTTGCGCAGTGGTCGCAGGTCGGTGGGGCGGGGCACGGCTGTGGGGTGGAGCAGGTGTTGGCGGACTTCACGGGCCAGAGCCCGTTTGAGCAGCCGCAGCAGTTCCTTGCCATCGCGGCCCTTGCCGCGTTGACGGCGGGCCCACTCCTCTGTTCGAGGATCCTTCTGGACGCCCGAGGACGCCGGCACGGGCGCGGCGCCGCATAAGGGAATGGATCTGGTTCATCGCCGCGGTCGCGGCTTTGACCGCGGAGGCACGGGCGCTGCGCAGCGCGCGGAGTGCTTCGATGTCGGCGTCCTTGACCAGAGCGTCGGCGCGGCCGGCCAGCACGGCCCGCGCGGCTTGGTAGGCGTCGATCGGGTCCGACTTGCCCCGCCGGCGCCGCTCGGCCAGGTCGGGGCGGGTGACCTCGCGCACCGCCACGCCGGCGGCCTGGGCGGCGCGGGCGAACCCGGCGGGGGACGACAGTCAGTGCCAGAGTCACGACCGCCAGAGCACGTACATCTTCAATGTCGGTGCCGCCTGCGATGCTGAACGCATGTTCGATGCGGGCATCGCAAACGAAGACCGGGACCGGCTGACCGCGGTCGAGTCCGAGCTGCTCACCCTGGCGGGCAACCTCGCCGCCGCGACCTGCCGCTACCTGCAGCTGCTGGCCGAGTTCGACACCGCCGGCGGCTGGGCCGGGCCCGGTCTGCGCTCGTGCGCGCACTGGCTGAACTGGAAGGTCGGGGAGAACCTGCGCACCGCTCGGGAACACCTGCGCGTCGCCCACGCCCTCGCCGGGCTGCCCCTGATCACCGCCGCGTTCGCCGCCGGCCGGGTCTCCTACGCCAAGGTGCGGGCGTTGACCCGCATCGCCGAGCCGGCCACCGAGTCCGGCCTGCTGTCGATCGCCCTGCGGGGCACGGCCTCCCACGTCGAGTCGGTGGTCGCCGCCGCGCGGGCCCGGCGCGACCCCCGCCCGGCCGCCGCCATGCGGAGCATGCAGTGGACGCACGCGGACGACGGTTCGCTGCGGGTCAGCCTGCGCCTGCCGCCCGAGCAGGGCGTGCAGCTCATCGCCGCGATCGACGCCGCCCTGGCCGACGACGCCGCCGACGCCGCCGACGACCCCGCCGATGTTGCTGCCGACGACGCCGCGGCCGCCCCTGCCCGCCGGCTCGACGCGCTCATGGCCCTGGTCACCGGCCAGCGCCCGATCCCCGACACCACCCTGGTCGTGCACCTGCGCACCGACCTCCCCGGCGACCGCCCCGACGACCCCGACAGCCCCCACGACCTCGACCTCCCCGCCGACGCCACGCCCGACGCCGCGGCGGACGGTTCCGCGGAACCGCCCGCGGCCCCGCGCCGACCAGACGGCAGGGCCGCGTGGATCGAGGGCGGACCCGCCCTGCACCCGACCGTGGCCGAACGGCTCACCTGCGGCGCGGCCGTCCAGGCCCTGCTCACCGACCGCCACGACCACCCCCTCTACCTCGGACGACGGCGCCGCACGGTCACCCCCGCCCTCCTCCGCGCGGTCCGCGTCCGCGACCGGGACCGGTGCGTGTTCCCCGGCTGCCCCGCCACCCGCCACCTGCAGGCCCACCACGTCCGCTGGTGGCGCCACGGCGGCACCACCGACCTCGACAACCTCGCCCTGCTGTGCACCTTCCACCACCATCTCGTGCACGACGGCGGCTACCGGATGCGCCCCGACGGCCTCGGCGGCTTCACCGCTGCCGAGCCCGCCGGCACCCCGATCCCCGCGGCCGGCCCCCCGACCCGAGGCCGGCCGGACGCCCTGCGCCTGCCCGGCATCGACGCGTACACCACCACCCCCGACTGGGGCGGCGAACGCCTCGACCGCGACCTCGTCCTGGCCTGGCTGCTCCCCACCCTCCGCGCCGCGCCCGCGGCCGCGGCCTGACGGGGCAGCAACCGAGGCAGGATTGCATGCGCCGAACGGCAGATCAGCGGCAGGCGGATCACGCGTACGGTCGCCCGCATGGGGACGTCGCGGACGGTGCTCGGTCGCGAGCAGCTCGGACACCTGCGGCACTGGGACAACCTGTCCCGGCAGCTGCCCCACGACTGGTCCCTCATGCACGGCAAGGGACAAGGCGAGGACGACTTCGGCAGCTACCGCTTCCAGCTGGCGTACATGATCTACGGGCTCGCCCTCGCCCACCGCCACCGGCTGCCGGCGGCGCCGGGACTCTTCCGACCGACAATCCAGCGGCTGATCGACAAGCTCCTGCTGCCGGACGTGTGGCTCTACTGGCGCGACGTGTCCCGCGGCGGCGCCGTCTTCAACGCGCACCTGGCCGACCGGCTCCACGAGGAGTGGAACCCGGTCGCCCGGGACAACATCATGTACGCCGCCTACGTGCAGTCCTGCGCGCTCCTGCACGACCACCTGTTCGCCGACGACCGCTACGCCGCGGACGGCTCCCTCACCTTCCGCCACTGGTCGTTCTTCTGGGGCGGCGAGGAGAAGCGCTTCGCCTACGACCGGGACTCGCTGAACGAGCACCTCTACTGGCAGATGGTCGAGAACGGCTACCTGGGCGTCGCCTGCGAACCCAACTGCGTGTTCCAGATCTGCAACCAGCCCGCCATCCTCGGCTTCCGGCTGCACGACCTGGTCACCGGCGGCAGCCGCGCCGACGAGGTCGTGGCGGGCTACGAGAAGGCGTGGGCCGACTTCGGGCGCCTCGACGGCGCCGGCCACTACAACGCGATGGTCCTGGAGGACAGCCGGGTGGTCGCCGGCAACGACCAGCTCGCGCCGTGGGTGGACGCCTGGTGCGGCGCGCTGATGAACACGTGGAACCGCGACTTCGTCCGCGAGCACTACCCGCGCCAGGTCGCCGCGTTCCTCGTGCCGGGCCCGGACGGCACACTCTCGGTCCGGTCAGCGCCCGCCAGGGACGTCATGGGCCAGGCGGTCGTCACCGACACGTGCGACATGGGCTGGGTGGCCGCCTGGGCGTCGGAGATGGGCGACGGTGACACCCTGGCGGGCCTGCTCGCCCACGCCGACCGGTTCATGGGCCCGACCTGGCGCGACGGCGGCCTGTTCTACCCGCGCAACGACACGCCAGCCGACGCGGACGGGCACCGCACCGACATCGAGCCCATGTCCGGCAACGTCCTGCTCGGCTACGCCCGGCTCAACGTGCCCGACGGGCTGTGGGGGCTCTACAACCGGCCATGGGGCGCGGAGCACCACGCCGAGCCCGCGCTGGTCGCACTCGACCGCGACGTCGAGGTGAGCAGGGCCGAGGTCGTCGACGGCGTGCTGCACGCCCGGCTGCGCCGCGACCGCGCGCTGGCCGGGGACGGCACGGTCACGCTGGGCCGGCTGCCGCGCGGCGCCCGGCTGCGCCTGGACGGGAACGAGGTCACCGGCCGGGCCGACGGCGACCGGGTCGTCCTGGACGTCCCCCACGGACCCGCCGTCGACCTGGTGGCCACACCGTGACCGCGCCCCCGATCCGGGCCACGTACTCCCTCGTCGACCACGACGGGAACCCGGTCACCGAGCGCACCTACCGCGGCCGGTGGCAGCTCGTCCAGTTCGGGTTCACCTCGTGCAAGCTCGTCTGCCCCCGCGCGCTCGCGAAGCTCACCAGCGCGCTCGACGCCCTCGAGCAGGCGGTCGGGCCGGCACCGCTCGTGCCGCTGTACGTCAGCGTCGACCCCGACCGCGACTCCCCCGCCGTCCTGAAGGCCTTCCTCGAAGGCGCCTACCCCCGCTTCACCGGGTTGACCGGCACGGCGGCGCAGGTCGACGACGCGAAGCGCGCCTTCCGGGTCTTCACCCGCCGCCGCGACGCGCCCGACGGCTACGACCTGCAGCACACCGCCATCACCTACCTGCTCGACCGCGACGGCCGCCCCGCCACCCACTGGCCCGACACGAGCGAGGCCGACGCCATCGCGCGCGACCTCGTCCGGCTCGTGAGCTAGCTCCCGGTAGGCAGACCCCATGGGAACGGACGACCCGGCGTTCGTCGGGCGCGACGCGCAGCTGTCCGCGCTGCGGGCCTGCGCAGAGGACGCCGCGGCCGGCCGCGCCCGGGTGGTCTGGATCGAGGGCGAAGCCGGCGCGGGGAAGACGGCGCTGCTGGACCGGGCCGTGGAGGGCCTGCCCGCCGGGTTCACGGTCCAGCGGGCCGAGGCCGACGAGCTGGGCACCGACGTGCCGTTCGGGCTCGTCGCGCAGCTGGCCGACCTCGCGGCGGAGACCCCGTTCGCCGCCGGCCTCGAGCTGGTGGACCGCTGGTCGGGCGGGGCCGGCCCGCTCGCGGTCGTCGTCGAGGACCTGCACTGGGCCGACGTCCCCTCCCGCGAGGCCCTGCTGACCACCGCCAAGCGGCTCAGCCGCGACCGGGTCCTGATGATCGTCACGAGCCGGCCGAACCCGGTCCCCGACGGCTGGGAGCGCCTGCGGCTGGACCCCCGCCGGTGTACCCGCGTCGAGGTCGGGGCGCTGACCCTCGCCGAGGTCGGCGCGCTCTCCGCGCAGAGCGGGCTGACGCTGCCCACCCGCGCCGCGGAACGGCTGCACCGCCACACCGGCGGCCACGCCCTCTACGTCCGGACCCTCCTGGCCGAGCTGGGACCCGCCCAGCTCGTCGAGGGCGACGGCGACCTGCCCGCGCCCCGGTCGCTTTCCACCACGCTCGTCGGCCGGCTCGCGGTCCTGCCGGCGCCGTCCCGCGAGCTCGCGGCGGCGCTCGCCGTCCTCGGCCGGGCCGTACCGCTGCCGCTGGCCGGCGCGGTCGCGGGTGTCGCGGACCCCACCGCGGCCCTGGAGGACCTGCTCACCGCGGGCCTGGTGACCTGGCGGGCGGGCCACGACGCCGAGCTGCGCTTCGCCCACCCGCTCCACCGGGCCGCGATCCTCGACGACCTGTCCCCCACCCGGCGCCGCGACCTGCACCGCGCCGCGGCCGGGCTGCTCGGCGGTGGGGAGGCGCTCGCGCACCGCGTGGCCGCGGCCGACGGCTTCGACGCGGCGCTGGCGGCCGACCTGCAGGCGCAGGCCCGGCGCGAGGACGGGCAGGCTGCGCGGTACCTGCTGTGGGCCTCGACGGTCGAGCCGTCGCGCGAGCAAGCCGAGACGTTCCTGCTCGACGCGGTGCGCCACTACGTCGAGGACGGCAGGCTCCTGCGGGCGGCGGAGCTGCGCGAGCGGGCGACGGCCTGCGCGGACTCTCCGCGGCGCGACCTGGTGCTGGGCATGCTGGACCTCGAGGCCGGGCGGGGCGAGACCGCGGCGCCCGCGCTGCGCCGGGCCGCCGACGAGGGCACCTCGGACGTCGCCCGCGCAGCGCTCGCCCAGCTCGTCACGCTCGGCGTCGGCCTCGGCCGGGGCGCGGAGACCATCGAGACCGCCGCCCGCCTGCTCGCGGTGGCGGACCTGCGCCCGGACGAGGAGGCGGCCGGGCAGCGCGGGATGGCCCTGGGCGAGATGTTCCTGCGTGGCGCGCCCGCCGGCCTGGCGCGGCTGGCGCAGCGCCTTCCCCAGCCGGCCGACGCGGTGCCGGTCGGCGACGCGGGCCTGCTGATCACCCGCGGCATCCTGGGGTTCTTCGCGGGCCGCGCCATGGCGGCGACCGCCGACCTGCGGGCCGGGATCCGGCTCAGCCGCCGGACGGGCGCGGGCGCCACGCTGCCGCGGGCACATCTGCAGCTCGCGCAGCTGCTCGGCGGGGCGGGGCAGTGGGACGAGGCGTTCGTGCACGCCCGGACGGCGCTCGCGCTGGTCTCCGACGAGCGGCGCGTGTGGATGGAGGCCCAGGCGCACGCGGTGCTCGGCCGGCTGCACGCGTGCCGCGGCGACTGGGCGGAGGCGAGCGAGCACGTCGACGCCGCGACGACAGCGGCCGCGACGCTCGCCACCAGCGAGGCCGTCTTCACCGCCGCGACCGCGCGCTCCACGCTGGCCAGGGCGCGCGGCGACGCCCGCGGGGTCCTCGCCGGCTTCGCCCCGGTCCTCGGCGGCGGCCCGGCGCCGCTGCCGATGGCCACGACCCTGAGCTGGTGGCCGCCGGTCATCGCCGCAGCGGTGGACGTCGGCGACGTCGACTCGGCGCTGGCCCAGCTCGACCGGCTGCGCGCGGCCGCCGCCGAGCGCGGGCTGGACCTCGACGCGCAGATCGTCGGCCTCGACGCGCTCCTCGCCATGGCGAGGGGCGACACGGCGGCGGGCGCCGACGGGCTCGCCCGCGCGACCGCGCTGGCCGGGCCCGACACGCCGGTCCTCGACCGCGCCGACCTGCACCACCGCTACGGCCGTCTCCTGGTCGCCACGGGCCGGCGGCGCGAGGGCACCGAGCAGCTGCGGACCGCCCGGTCCCTGCTCGCGGGCGCCACCCCGTTCGTCGACCGGGTCGAGACCGACCTCGCCGCCGCCGGCCTGCGCCCACCCCGGCACGCGCCGGGGTCGCCGCTGGACCTGACCGACCGCGAGCGGGACGTCGTCGCCCTCGTCGAGCGCGGGATGAGTAACCGGGAGGTGGCGGCCGAGCTCTACGTCAGCGTCAAGGCCGTCGAGTACCACCTCGGCAACGTCTACGCGAAGCTCGGCATCCGGTCGCGCCGGGAGCTGCGGGAACGGCTGCGCGACCCCCAGGGGGCAGGGGCACCGGGGAACTAGGGGGCGGCCCTAGGGTCTCCCGCCGCCGGCGGCCGGAGGCTGGTGGCCATGGAACTCCACCTCACCGTCGACGAGAGCGCAGGCAGGCTCACCGGCACCGCACGGACGCCGGGACGCGACGCCACCCTCGCCTTCTCGGGCGCGCTGGAGCTCCTCGCCTGCATCGAGCGGCTCTGCGGCACCGGGCCGGGACCCGCGGGGCAGGCGACCGAACCCACCGCGCACACCACCCTGGACGGCTGACATGTCACCCCTCGCCCTGCTCATCCTGCTCGCCCTCACCGGCTACGCCGTCTACCGGCAGTCCCAGCGCCACGAGGTCGTCGAGCACGGCCGCTTCAAGACGGCGATCATCTACGGCGTCGTCGCGCTCGCCGTAGGCGGCTTCTCGCAGCCGAACACCCCGGCCGAATGGGGCCTGCTGGTGATCAGCATCGCCCTGAGCGTCGCCGTCGGCCTGGCCCGCGGGCGGTTCACCCGCCTGTACACCGAGGACCGCCCGGACGGGCGCCACGTCGTCTCCCAGGGCACCGCGCTGAGCATCGGGCTGTTCCTCGGCATGGTCGTCGCCAAGTTCGGCATGGGCACCTGGGCGTACTTCCACCACGTCAGCGACGACGGCGGCTTCGGCGAGATCCTGCTCATGATCGCCGTGATGGTCGCCTTCCAGGCCGAGCTGGTCTGGCGGCGCGCCCGCGCCCTCGGCGCCACCGCCCCCGTCCCGGCGCAGCGCTGACGAGGCCGTGATGGGCTCCCCACCGCGCTCGACTGCCGGGCCGGCGCCGGTGACGGCGCCGGCCAGGGCGGGCGTCGTCCTCGCGGCGATGACCCTGGCGAACGCCATGATCCTGGTGGACCAGACGGCGGTGCCGCTGGCCCTGCCCGACATCGCGCACGACCTGGGCGCCAGCTCGGCCTGGGTGCAGTGGGTGCTCAACGCCAGCCTGCTGCCCCTCGCCGGGCTCACCATCCTCGGCGGCCGCCTGGGCGACCTGCTCGGCCGCCGCCGGGTCTTCCTCGCCGGCTCGGTGCTCTTCGCGGGCGCCTCGGCGCTGGGCGGGCTGGCGCCTTCCTTCAGCGTCCTGCTTGTCGCCAGGGCCCTGCAGGGGACGGGCGGCGCGCTGCTGCTGCCCGCGACGGTGGCCATCGTCAGCGCGACGTTCTCCCGCGCCGGGGCCGGTCGCGCGCTGGGCACGATGGGCGGCGTCGCGGCCGTCGCGGGGGCGCTGGGCCCCACCCTCGGCGGTGCGCTGACCGACACGCTCGGCTGGGGCTGGTGACCTACGGCGTCGGTCTCGCGATCGTGCTCACGGTGAACGACCCCGTCAGCATCGACACGGTCCCCGAGCGCGACCACGGGCAAGCGTCGGGGGTGTCCGCCACCGCGGAGCAGGGGGGTGGCGCGATCGGCATCGCCCTGCTCTACACGGTCTTCCACGGCGTGTACCTCGCCCGGCTCCACGCCGAGATCGCCAACCGGAACCTCCCCCCGCTCGACGCGCAGTCCGGCACGCAGCTGCGGGACGCACTCGACGCCGCCGAGCAGGTCGGGCTGCACGTCGGGACGTTCGACCAGCGGGTGGCGGAGTACCTGGCCGCCACGAGGGCCGCGTCCCAGTTCGGCTACTCCGTCACGTTCCTCGTCGCCGCGGGCCTCGCCCTGCTCGGCCTGGTGGCGACGGCCGCGCTGGTCCGCAGACCGGCCGGGCGGGCGTAGGCCGGCGGGTCTGGTCGGGCCCGGTCAGGACCCGTTCACGGGCGCGAAGAACGTGCCCTTCGAGCCGAAGTACCGCTCGCTCGTCCACGCCTGCGGCGCACCGAAGCTCGACCGGTTCGACAGCCGGACCCGCACTCCGCTGTCGGTGACCGCGACCGCGTCCGCGACGCCGTCGCCCGTCACGTCGGCGAAGAACGTGCCGTGCGCTCCGGAGAAGGCGTCGTCGGTCCAGAACTCGGCCTGGTCGGCGAACTGCCGGCCGTCCTGGTTGCGCCGGACGGCGATCCGGTCCGGGTTGACCGCGATCGCCTCGGCGCGCCCGTCGCCGTCCAGGTCGGCGAAGAACGTGCCCTGGCCGGGGCCGGTGCCGCCGAAGAACGCGTCGGACGTCCAGAGCTCCGCCGTGTCCGCGAACTGGTGACCGAGGTTCAGCCGCACCGCGATCCTGTCGTGGTTCACGGCGATCGCGTCCGCCAGCCCGTTCCCGTTGAGGTCGGCGAAGAACGTGCCCCTCTCGCCGAAGAACGCGTCCCTGGTCCAGAACGTGGCGTCGTCGGCGAAGCTGTCGCCGCGGTTGCGCCGGACGGCGATCCGGTCCGAGTTGACGGCGATGGCGTCCGCGCGCCCGTTGCCCGTCACGTCGGCGAAGAACGTGCCCTTCTCGCCGAAGAACGCGTCGGACGTCCAGAGCTCCGCCGCGTCCGCGAACTGGTCGCCGAGGTTCAACCGCACCGCGATCCCGTCGTCGTTGACGGCGATCGCGTCCGCCAGGCCGTTCCCGGTCAGATCGGCGAAGAACGTGCCCTTCCCGCCGAAGAAGGCGTCCTTCGTCCACGGCTTCGCCGGCGACGGGAAGTCGTGCCCACTGCTGCGCCGCACCGCGATCCTGTCGTCGTTCACGACGACGGCGTCGGCGCGAGGCTTGCTGCTCATGGCGGGTCCCCCAGGGTCGGTCGGGCGGTGCCCTGGGTAGAGGCCGGCCGACCGCCGGGTGATACGTCGGTGACGAACCGGCCCGGCAGCAGCCAGTCGACGTCGACCTCCTCGCCGCCAACGCCCGGCGAGTCCCACGCCTCGCTGACGGCCAGCGTGTGCAGCGTCGCGGTGTCGAGCCCGCCGAGATGGGCCAGCAGGGTCTCGTCGTCTGGCAGGCCGGGCAGGCGCGGCGCCAGCCGGTCGCGGGTCGTCCGCAGCCGCTCCATCAGGACGGCCACGGCCGTCGCGCGGTCGGGTGCGCCGGACTCGCCCTCGGTGATGCCCTCGGCGATCCGGTCCTTGATCGGCACCGTCGCGCCGTGCTCGTCCTCGGTGACCATCTGCCGCCACGCCCGGCTCTTGTGCCGGTACTGCAGCATGCTCATCACGGCCTCGTGGCGCACGAAGTCGGCGTCGCGCAGCGGCCGGCCCTGCCAGCCCGCGAGCGTCCTGGCCAGCGAGAGCGCCGACGCCAGACCGCTGTTGAGGCCGCGGCCGGGCCAGAAGTGGATGGCGTTCGCGGCGTCGCCGAGCAGGACCCCGAACGTCCCCGGCGCCGTCGCCGTGGCGGGCAGCAGGCGCGCGGTGAACCGCGGGCGCTGCACCATGTCCAGCCGGAAGCAGGTGACGGCGGTCAGGTTCTCCTCGCTCACGCCGAACATGCGCAAGCCCTCCTCGACGCGGCCCCACAGCTTCGAGCCGCGCAGCAGCGCCGGCAGGAAGTAGGTGTCGTGCGTCGAGCAGGTGAACGCGCCGGGCCCGCCGCGCTCCATGAGGCACGGCGCGGCCTGGATGCACTCGGTGAACACCTGCCGGACCGGGTCGATCCCGACGGCCTCGGCCGCCTCCTCGTCCGTCAGGCGCATGTTGAGGAAGCCCTCGCCGCGCAGGGAGTTGAGCAGGAACCGGTTCTGGACGACGGTCAGCAGCACCGCCATCGGGTCCGGCAGGTCGGACTTGACGCGCAGGCCCAGCACGACGTCCTGGACGTGGCGGCCGTCGACCGAGTACACGCCGGCGTCGGCGGCGCCGAAGCGGTCGGCGAAGTGCTCGCGGGTGCGGGAGCGGCTGCCCTCGCACACGGCCAGTACGTGCTGGCCGGCGAGGGCGTCGCCCGCGCCGGTGGCGTCGAAGGAGCCGGGGACGAGCCGGATGCGCGCCCGCTCGCCCGCCAGCTCCAGCAGCCGGTCCTCGACCTCGCTGATGCGGATGTTGCGCGGCGGCAGGTCGTCGACGGAGTCCGGGCCGGCGGGCCACATCTCCGAGTGGGCGTCGCCGCCGAACAGGCGCTCCTGCACGGCCGGGGAGCTTGGCCCACTGCCGGCTCTGGATCGTGACGACCTGCATGCGGCGGCTGTTGCCCTGCTTCCTGGTCTTCCAGACGACCCGGCCGCCGTCGGTCGTCCAGCGGCCGTCGTGCACGGTGACGGCGACCTTCGGGCCCATGAGCTCGTCGAGCATCAGCGCGAGCGAGAGCCCGACCGGGCCGCCGCCGGAGACCGTGACGCGCAGGATCGACGGCGCCGTGAAGTACCGCGTGGTGAGCAGCCGGCCCGCCTCGGCGGGGGCCGCGACCGGCTCGAAGACCAGCACGTCCTCGCCGATCCCGATCTCGTCGCCCGGCACCAGCGGGTGGGTGGGGACCCGGTAGCCGTTGACGGCCGTGCCGTTGACGCTGCCGCAGTCGCGCACGACCCAGCCGTCACCGTCGGGGACGACCTCGGCGTGGGTCCGCGACGCGACGGGCGTCGCGAGCACGACGTCGTTGTGGCTGCTGCGCCCGAGCGTCAACGGTGCGGCGCCGAGGGGGAAGTGCCGGCCGGCCACGTCGCCGCGGACGCCGGTCAGCTGCATCGGCTGGTTGTCGCCCATCGGAAGCTCCTCGTCCCGTACTCGGTGGTCGGGGGAAGTCTGCGATGGGCGGGGCCCCGGGCGCGCTCGTCGCGATGGAGGCGAAACCGTCACGCCCCGTCAGGGTCGCCTTGCCGTCCGGACAGGTACGCCGGGACGACGACGGCCGCGACCACCAGGTGCGCGGCGCCCAGCACCGCCTTCGTCAGCGCCGTCGCCTCGACCAGCGCGACCGGCACCAGCGACGCCGCCGTGCCGGCCAGCGCGAGCACCGTCCACACGCGCGCCCCCCGGCGGAGTACCCGCTCGGCGAGCGCGAGGGCCGCCCAGCCCGGCAAGCACCGCCACTGCGCTGACGACGAGCACGTCGCGGGCCCCGACGACCGTCGCCCCGGCCGGCACGGCGACGCGGTAGTCGGCGCCGAGCGCCGCCCCGACGCACCACACCGCGAGCGCCGCCCCGACGCCGCCGGCGGCCCCGGCAGCGCGGACGCGGGTCCGCGGCGCAGGCCCGTCCGGCCGGTCACGACGCGACCAGCTCGCGGCGGGTCGCCCGCGCGCCGGCCACGCTGCGGTACACGCGCAGGAAGCCGACGAACCCGCACGCGGCTGCGGCCGCGGTGAACCCGACGCGGGGCCAGTGCAGGGCCTGGAACTCCGCGGCGGTCGAGACGATGACCGCGGCGGGATGGCGCGCGAGCCCCTCGAACAGCACGGCGTTGCGCGGCCACGAGAAGACCTGCGACCACACGCCGTCCGCCGCGATCGCGGCCGCGCTGCCGACCAGCCACCGGCGCGCCGGCCGGAACCGCCACGTCAGAAGCACCGCCGCGACGGCGGCGACCCAGCAGGCGGCGCCCATCGGCCGGAAATAGACCTTCGGTGAGCTCGCCGCGAAGAACCGCGCGGCCAGCTCGGTCGACGCCGGCGGGTCGGCGAAGATGTTCGGGTAGATCATGAACGTCTCGACGGCCAGTCCGCCGAGCAGGATCATGACGATCCACAGGTGGGCGCCGGCCGCGACGAGGGCGATCCGCTGTCTGGTCATGCGGCGGACGCTAGGTCGGCCCCGCGCCGTGCGCGTCCGCCCGCGGTCGGCGCGCGGAGCCCGGCCGACGCAGTGGGCGTACGTCGTCGGACGGATGCGCGGCCGGCATCGGGGACTACCGTGACCAGCATGGACAGCCGCGCGCTCGCTGTCGACGCCGGCCTCGCCGTCGTGGTGGCGGCCGCGGTCGCGATGCTGGTCGCGGTCGGCCTGCCTGGCGGCTCACAGCGGGCCGACGCCGTGTCCTACCTGTTCGCCGTCGCCGTCGGGGCGCTCCTGCTGCTGCGGCGCCGCGCGCCGCGGCTCGTGCTGCTGGCGACGGCCGCCGCCCTGGTCGCCTACCACGCCGCCGGCTACCCGCCGGTCGGCCTCGCCGTCCCGGCCGCGGCCGCCTTCTACTCGGCGGCCGCAGCGGGCCGGAGCCGGTGGGCGGCCGGGACGGGCGTCGCGCTGCTCGCGCTGGCGAGCGCCGTGCGCGTGGCGCTCGGCCAGCATCCCGGCCTCGTCCTCGGCTACGACCTTCCGGTGACTGCCGGGCTCCTCGCCGCCGCGGTCGCGCTCGGCGCGCTCGTGCACGCCCAGCGACGGCTGCGCGCCGAGACCGAGCGCCGCTCCCGCGCGGTCGCGGCGGAGCGCGTGGCCGAGGTGTCCTGGCGCGCCGAGCAGGAGAGGGTCCGCGTCGCGCGGGAGCTGCACGACGACATCGCCCACCGGCTGACGGTGATCTCGCTGCACGCCGCGCTGGCGGCCGAGACCCTGCGCGACGACCCCGCGACCGCCGAGCCGGCCGTCCGGACGGTCGCGGCCACCAGCCGGGAGGCACTCGCGGAGCTGCGCCACACCGTCGCCGTCCTGCGGTCCGGTGGGCCCGACGCGGACGCGCCGCCCGCCGGGCTCGCCCGGCTCGACGCGCTGGTCGCGTCCGCGGAAGGTGCGGGGCTGCGCGTCGACGTCGAGCGGCGCGGGGACCTCGCCGGGCTCCCGGCCGTCGTGTCCGCCGCCGCCCGCCGCGTCCTGCAGGAGTCGATCACCAACGTGCTGAGGCATGCGGGCGCCCGCCACGCCCAGGTCACCCTGTGCCGGGAGGCGGGCGTGCTCACCGTGCGCGTCCGCGACGACGGGCGCGGTGCGGCCGCCGCCCGCGACGGGTTCGGGATCCGCGGGATGCGCGAGCGCGTGGCGCAGCTGGGCGGCACCCTGTCGGCCGGCTCCGGCCCGGACGGCGGCTTCGCCGTCGAGGCGACGATCCCGGTGGCGGACCCCGCGTGATCAGGGTCGTGGTGGTCGACGACCAGGAGTTGGTCCGGGCCGGC
>CAVSJZ010000067.1:0-75908 GCA_963728105.1 uncultured Actinomycetota bacterium
CGGTTTTTCCGTAAATTTCTGTGAGTTTATCAGGGATAGTAAATAGTGAGGCTTCCTTATTTTTTTTGCAAAGAAAATTGCAAAAAAAAATGCAAAAACATAGTAAGGAAAACCCTGTGTAAACCAACTAACAAATCCATATCTATAGGTAAATTCCCCTACTCCAAGTATTCCGCCATACCAGGTAGAAACGTTAGCAGAATAAAAACAAGCTCAATTTCCCCGGATAATAAATAATCATTTGCCTCTCCATTTGTTTTTCTTCCGAAATAAATCCAATGAGCAAAATAATTCCGAAGAAAAGAAATGATAATCGTAATATCAAACGAGTTAAATGGAGATCATGCATCTTTAATAAGTTAAAATCCCTGATTACAAAAATAATTCCCCCATATATATTTAGCTCAAAACTTTTTTACTGCTACATTACTTGTGCTCTCGCTTTTACCAAAAGGAAGATCAATTCTTTAAAGGATATTTCAAACCCTTAGAAGCAATTTTTGTTTTTTTATTAAAGCCGTATACAGAAATTGTTTCTCCTTACGGAACTTAATATTCAATATTTCCTTTATACAGGATGGAAAGAATGATTTATCAGAAATAATTTTAATTTAATCTTATCGAAAAAATTTAAGAACAATTCCCAGATTGCAAAATGTATGATCGAGCCTGTCGCCGATAACGCCAAGTAAATTGCCTCATTAAACTTTCTATTAATTGCATATTTCAGGCATTTCTCAACATCGGTATCATTTTGTCTTTTATGATAATATTTGAAGTGTCCTTATAGAATTCAGATGTATCCTTTCTATGAATCAAAATCGCCCATTATATATCCGGAGTTATTCCAATTTTTTTTGCTGAATCAGCCCCGCCATCTGCACAGATTAGAAAAGAGTAACCAATTTTCTTCAAATAATTAACCACACTTTTTGAAGGTGATTTTCCATTTGCAAGTATGATGCATTTTTTCATATTAAATCTTTGTTTTAGGACTGCCATATTTTAAATATCTGGCATATCTACCATATTTAAAGTCCAACCTGAATTCCGGCAAGAAAATTTCTTTCGGCAGCCGGGAAAAACTCAGGGCCAATTGCATTTGCCGAGTAAAGATTATCAAATATATTATTAACCTGGATAAATATTTTAGAATTGTTCAATGCATTAAATGGGTTAAATTCATAACTGCCTGTAAAATCAGCAGTGATGTAAGCTTCGTTTTTATTATCGGAATAAGAAATAAATCCCGGATACCGGTTAAGGTATTCTGAAATATTTTTATCGTAGTTATCAGAATAAAAAGCCCCGACGTATTTACCAGTAAGTTGTAAAAATATTCCGTTGTTATAAGAGATTCCGAGGTTTGCAAAAAAATCGGGGAAGCCGCTTATCCTGTTTCCGCTTAGATTTATTTCAGCAGTTACTGATGAATCCTCAGTCTCATAAGTAATAAATGTACTTCCCTTTTTAATTTTATTTCTGACTTAATGTAGCATTTCCAACTAACTCCAACCCATCAAAAATAAATTAACCACTCCCTGAGAATTCGATACCTGTATGCACTGTGCTTTTAACATTTCCAGTTATAGGCTGCCCGAACCTGTTAACCTGACCGTTATTTAACAATTTCATTATCAAACAACATATAAAAAAGATTTAAAGTAAGGTTTACATTTTTCAACTGTGTCGGATGCACCCAAGTTCAATATCATTCATTGTTTCCTGCTTAACCAAAGGTTCACTGTAGTTATAAGTACCATCCGGGTTCAGTTCAAATTGAGGAACTGCTCCCGCCGCTCGATTCCTCCAGCGTCATAATAAGTTGTTAATCTTGGTTCTCTTGATACTCTTGCATAAGACAAATAAATATTAAAGTTATCAGAAAATTTAGAATTTATTCCTAATCTTGGATTGAAGAAAATATTGCTTACCGAAAAATCATGGTGCAAATATTTTTCATTATAAAACCTGTACTTATGATATGCAACCTGTATTTCACCAAGAAGATTGATCATTGGATTAAGGAGTATATTCTTCGTGCACAAATCCGTTTATAATATCTTTACCGCCGTTATAATAATAGTAGTACCTGTTCAGAGCATATCCATCAGGAAGATTATCCCGAGCGCCGGCCGGACCTTCACCGCCGCCGCGGCCTCGTCGGCGGAGAGCCCCGCGAAGCCCGCCAGTACGGCCCGGGTCTGGGCGTCGGTCATGCTGTTGTACCAGCGCATCGTGAGCTCGTCGCGGCCGCCGCGGGACAGCTCGCCCCACAGCCGCAGCCGCGCCATCCCGCCGTCCGGGTAGACGTCCAGCCGGACGTGGTCGATCTCGGCCTGCGGGGTGAGCAGGAACCGGTGCCGCGTGTCGGGCTGCAGCCGCTGCCGCGGCAGGATCTCGACGGCGTCGGCGGCCGACTGCCCGAGGCGCGCGTCCCAGCCGCGCAGGCTCGCCCAGCCGGGCGCGTTGCCGACGAAGTAGCTCGTGTCCAGCTCGGCGACGCGGACGGTGCCGGGCCCGGCGAGCGCCAGCTCGACCCAGTCGTTGCCGTCGTCACGCCGGCGCGCGGTCTCCCAGCCCTCCCCCATGACCCGGGCCTGGCCGGGGGCGATGAGGTTGAACGGGGAGGAGTAGAAGCGGTTGCTGCAGTCCGTGACGACGCCGCCGTTCTCCAGCGCGGCCAGGTCGACCGTGCCGGCGGTGAGGAACCGCGGGTCGGCCACGACGTCGCCGTACACCCGCAGGCGCGCGACGCCGCCGTCGGGGTACTGGCACAGCCGCACGTGCGTGACCCGCCGGTCGGTCGCGCAGCGGTAGGCGTTGCGGAAGTGGCCCTTCGCCGGCGTGCGCGGCACGAGCGGGAACCACTCGGCGTCGTTCAGCTCGTCGGGCGAGGGATGGCCCTCGTACGCCGCGCCCTCGACGGAGATCTCCGGCGGGTAGTTGCCCTTGAAGAACGCCGTGTCGACGATGACCCCGCGCACGATCCCGGGCAGCCCCAGGCGCACGAGCGCCCAGTCGTGGCCGGGCTCGCGGCGGCGGCGGGTCTCCCAGCCGTCGTAGACCTGGCCCTTGTGGCCGAACGTGTAGGTCGAGTACTGCGGCTCGTCGGGCTTGATCAGGTTCTCGCGCTCGGCGAACAGCTCGTCGTTGGCCCAGACCACCGCGCCGCCGCGGCGGCGCGAGGCGAGCTCCGGCAGGCTCAGGAAGTCCGGCTCCGGCTCGTCGCGGCCGGGGACGTCCAGGGAATCCAGCGTGTCTGTCATGCCTCTCCTCGGCTGATCAGGCGGCCGCGCGGCGCCCCGGCGACGGGGACGCCGCGCAGCCAGGTGCGGCGCACGACGCCTGCGAGCGGCCGGCCGGCGTACGGGGTGACGGGGTTGCGGTGGTGCAACCGGTGGGGGTCGACGACGAACTCGGCGTCGGGGGCGAAGGTGACGAGGTCCGCGTGTGCGCCGGGCTCGATCCGCCCCTTGCGGGCCAGCCCGGCGATCTCGGCGGGGCGCGTGGCCATCCAGCGCACGACGTCGGCGAGGGCGAACCCGCGCCGCCGCGCCTCCGTCCAGACGGCGGGCAGGCCGATCTGCAGCGACGAGATCCCGCCCCACGCCGCGCCGAAGTCGCCGTCGTCCAGCCCCTTCAGCTCGGGGACGCACGGCGAGTGGTCCGAGACGACACAGTCGATGTCGCCGCGGCCGAGCGCCGCCCACAGCTCGTCGCGGTTGCCGGCCTCCCGGATCGGCGGGCAGCACTTGAACTGGGTCGCCCCGGCCGCGACCTCCGCCGCCTCGAAGACGAGGTAGTGCGGGCAGGTCTCGACGGTGACGGCGACGCCGTCGCGGCGGGCCGCGCGGATCATCGGGACCGCGTCCGAGCTGGACAGGTGCAGCACGTGCACGGCCGCCCCGGTGTGCCGGGCCGCCTCGAGGAGCCGGGCGACCGCCACGTTCTCCGCCTCCCGCGGGCGGGAGGCGAGGAAGTCGGCGTAGCGGCGGCCGTGCGCGGCGGGCGCGCCTCCGAGCCGGGCGCCGTCCTCGGCGTGGACGATCATCAGCGCGCCGCGGGCCTGCAGCACCGCGAGGTACGTCTCGAGCTCCTCGGCCGGCAGCGGCGGGAACTCGTCCACGCCCGACGGCGACAGGAAGCACTTGAAGCCGAACACGCCCGCGTCGTGCAGGCCGGCGAGGTCGCCGACGTTGCCGGGGATCGCGCCGCCCCAGAACCCGACGTCGACGGCACACTTGCCGGCCGCTGCGGCGCGCTTGACGGCCAGCGCGTCGACGGTGCACGTCGGCGGCAGGCTGTTGAGCGGCATGTCCAGCAGCGTCGTGACGCCGCCGGCCGCGGCCGCGCGCGTCGCCGTCGCGAACCCCTCCCACGCGGTGCGGCCGGGCTCGTTCACGTGCACGTGGGTGTCGACGAGGCCGGGCAGGAGCACCTCGTCCGCGGCCAGCTCGACGGTCTCGGCGCCCCGCAGCCGCGCGTCGAGCGGCTCGACCGCGGCGACGACGCCGTCGCGCACGCCGACGCAGCAGCCCCGCTCGCCGTCGGGCGTGACGGCGCGCGCGGCCCGGACGACGAGGTCGTAACCCGCCGGCCCGCCGTGGCGGTCGTGCTGCTCGGGCCGCCCGTCAGCCCTGGCGGGCCGCGGCGGCATCGTGCCGGTCATCCGGTCCTCCTTCCGGGGTCAGCCATTCGCGCGCGAGCGTGCGCGCGAGGGTCTGCAGCAACGGGCCCGCGTCCGCGATGCACCGCCGCGGATCGGGCTCGATGTCGGTGAGCGCGTAGGCCCGCCGGACACCCGCGGCCCGCAGCTCCTCGGGCGCGAGCGCGACGCGCCCGGACACCGTGACGACGGGGACCCCGGCCGCGGTGGCGGCCGCGGCGACCCCGGCGGGGGTCTTGCCGCGCAACGTCTGGGCGTCGAGCGAGCCCTCGCCGGTGACGACGAGGCGGGCCCCTGGCAGGTGACGGTCGAACCCGACGAGGTCGAGCACGAGGCCGATGCCGGGCCGCAGTCGCGCGCCGAGCACGGCCAGCGCGGCGAACCCGACGCCACCGGCCGCGCCGGCCCCGGGCCGGTCCCGCGGCGCGACGCCCGCCCCCGCCTCCTCGTCCCGCGCGGACCTGGCCGCGCCGGGACGGCCGCGGTCCGCGACCGCCGCCTCGACCGCGTCGGCCCAGTGGGCCAGCGCGGCGTCGAGCACGGCCACGTCCTGCGGGGACGCGCCCTTCTGCGGCCCGTACACCGCGGCCGCGCCGTGCGGGCCGAGCAGCGGGTTGTCGACGTCGCTCGCGACGACCACGTCGGCGTGCGCGAGCGCCGGGTGCAGGCCGGCCAGGTCCAGCGTCGCGAGCCCGGCCAGCGCCGCGCCGCCGGGCGCCAGCTCCCGGCCGCGCGCGTCGAGCAGCCGGGCGCCGAGCGCCGCCAGCATGCCGGCGCCGCCGTCGGTGCTCGCGCTCCCGCCGATGCCCAGCACGACCGTGCGGCAGCCGTGGTCCAGCGCCGCCGCCACGACCTCGCCGAGGCCGTGGGAGCCGGCGCCGAGCGCGTCGAGCCGGTCGGGCAGGAGCATGGCCAGCCCGGACACCTCGGCCATCTCGACGACGGCAACGCCGTCGCGGGCGGCGAACGCCGTGTCGACGGGGTCCCCGGTCGGGCCGTGCGCCCGGACCGGCACCCGCTCGTAGCCCGCGGCCAGCGCGGCGTCGAGCGTGCCGTCGCCGCCGTCGGCCACCGGGACCTGGACGACGCGCACGCCGGGCGCCTCGTCGGCGATGCCGGCCGCCACCCGCGCGGCGACCTCCCGCGCGGTCAGCGAGCCCTTGAACTTGTCCGGGGCCACGAGGACGTGCCCGGCGTCCGCCCTGCCCGGCATCAGTCGAGCAGGGCGACGGCGGTCGGGGCGTGCTCGTCCAGCACGGCGAGCTCCTCGAACTCGACGACGTTGTCCAGCTCGGTGCCCATCGAGATGTTCGTGACCCGCTCCAGGATCACCTCGACCAGCACCGGCACCCGGAACTCGGCCACCAGCTTCTTCGCCTCGTCGAACGCTCCGCGCAGGTCGTCGGGCCGCTCGACGCGCAGCGCCTTGCAGCCCAGCCCCTCGGCGACCTTGACGTGGTCCACGCCGTACCCGCCGAGCTCCGGGCTGTTGATGTTGTCGAACGACAGCTGCACGCAGTAGTCCATCTCGAAGCCGCGCTGGGACTGGCGGATCAGCCCGAGGTAGGAGTTGTTGACCACCACGTGGATGTAGGGCAGGTGGAACTGCGCGCCCACGGCCAGCTCCTCCACGAGGAACTGGAAGTCGTAGTCGCCCGACAGCGCGACGACCGGGGTGTCCGGGTCGGCCGCGGCCACGCCCAGCGCCGCCGGCAGCGTCCAGCCCAGCGGGCCGGCCTGCCCGGCGTTGATCCAGTGCCGGGGCCGGAAGACGTGCAGGAACTGCCCGCCGGCGATCTGGCTGAGCCCGATCGTGCTGACGTAGCGGGTGTCGCGGCCGAAGGCGAGGTTCATCTCCTCGTACACGCGCTGCGGCTTCACCGGGACGTTGTCGAAGTGCGTGCGGCGCAGCATCGAGTGCTTGCGCTTGGCGCACTCCTCCACCCAGGCGCCGCGGTCGCGCAGCCGGCCGGCCGCCTTGCGCTCGCGGGCGACCTCGAGGAACGTCTCCAGCGCCGCACCGGCGTCGGAGACGATCCCGTAGTCCGGCGCGAACACGCGCCCGATCTGCGTCGGCTCGATGTCGACGTGCACGAACGTGCGCCCGCGCCGGTAGACGTCCAGGCCGCCGGTGTGCCGGTTGGCCCAGCGGTTGCCGATGCCGAGCACGAAGTCGGACGCGAGCAGCGTCGCGTTGCCGTACAGGTGCGCGGTCTGCAGGCCGGCCATCCCGGCCATCAGGCGGTGGTCGTCGGGGATCGCGCCCCAGCCCATGAGCGTCGGGACGACCGGGACGTCGAGCAGCTCGGCCAGCTCGACGAGCCGGTCGGACGCGTCGGCGTTGATGACGCCGCCGCCCGCGATGATCAGCGGGGCGGCCGCGGCGTCCAGCATGTCCAGCGCCTTCTCGACCTGCGCGCGGGTGGCGGCGGGCCGGTGCGGCGGCAGCGGCGCGTACGTCTCGGGGTCGAACTCGATCTCGGTCAGCTGCACGTCGAACGGCAGGTCGATGAGGACCGGACCGGGGCGCCCGGAGCGCATGAGGTGGAACGCCTTCTGGAAGACGCCCGGCACCTGCGCGGCCTCCAGCACCGTGACGGCCATCTTCGTGACCGGCGCGGCGATCGTCGCGATGTCGACGGCCTGGAAGTCCTCCTTGTGCAGCCGCGCGACCGGCGCCTGGCCGGTGATCGCGAGGATCGGCACGGAGTCGGCCGCCGCCGCGTACAGCCCGGTGATCATGTCGGTGCCGGCGGGGCCGGACGTGCCGACGCAGACGCCGATGTTGCCCGCGCGGGCCCGGGTGTAGCCGTCGGCCATGTGCGAGGCGCCCTCGACGTGGCGCGCGAGGACGTGGTCGATGCCGCCGTCGCGGCGCATCGCGGCGTAGAAGGGGTTGATCGCGGCGCCCGGGACGCCGAAGGCGTGGGTCACGCCCTCGGCCCGCAGGATCGCCACGGCGGCGGCGGCCGCTGTCATTCGTGCCATGTCAGATGTCCCTCGATCGCCCGCTCGTCCTGCGGCTCGGTCGCGGAGCGGGCGCAGATCGACCGGCACGTGTCTGGTGTGAGCTCTCCTGGACGTCGGCCCTCTCGGGGCGCAGGCCGTCCCCGCGGCGTCGGTCGCCCCGGGGACGTCGGCCGTCCCGGGACCGTCAGCCGTCCCGGCCGGAGAGCTCCAGTGCGAGCTTGAGCAGGCCGGAGTGGTCCAGCCCGCCGTCGCCGCGGGCCACCATGGCCGCCACCAGCTGGGCGACTGCGGCACCCAGCGGGATGGTCACGCCCGCCTCGCGGGCGGCGGAGGTCACGATGCCCATGTCCTTGTGGTGCAGGGCGAGCCGGAAGCCGGGCTTGAAGTCGCGCGCCAGCATGCCCTCGCCCTTGCGGGCGAGCACGGTGCTCCCCGCGAGCCCGCCCCCCAGCACCTGCAGGGCCGAGCCGGTGTCGACGCCGTAGGCCTCCAGGAAGACGATCGCCTCGGCCAGCAGCTGGATGTTGCCGGCCACCATGAGCTGGTTGGCGGCCTTGACGGTCTGGCCGGAGCCGGCCGGGCCGACGTGCACGATCGTCTTGCCCAGCGCTTCGAGCACCGGGCGGGCGTCGGCGAAGTCGTCGGCCGCGCCACCGACCATGATCGACAGAGCGCCCTCGACCGCGCCCGCCTCGCCGCCGCTGACCGGGGCGTCGAGCACCCGCAGGCCCGCGGCGTGCCCGGCCTCGGCGACGCGTACCGCGACGTCCGGGCGGATCGTGCTCATGTCGATGTAGAGCGCGCCCTCGCGGGCGTTGGCGAAGACCCCGTCGTCGCCGCCGGTGACGGCCTCGACGTCCGGGGAGTCGGGGACCATCGTGATCACGACGTCGGCGTCGCGGACGGCGGACGCGACGTCCTCGGCGCCGCGGCCGCCCTTCGCCTCCAGGTCCTTGACCTTCTCCGGGCTGCGGTTGTAGCCGACGACGTCGAACCCGGCCGACACCAGGTTCGCGGCCATCGGGCCACCCATGATCCCGAGTCCGATGAACGCGACGGTCGTCATCGCATGCCCTCCATCCAGCCGAAGGACGCGGCGCTCGGCCCGTCCGGGACGTACTCCAGCGCCACCCGGCCGTCGTAGCCGGTGGCGGCGATCCGTTCGAGCCAGCGGCCGATCGGCAGCTCGCCGGTCCCGGGCTGGTGACGGCCCGGCGCGTCGGCGATCTGGACGTGCCCGACCCGGCCGGCCGAGGCGTCGATCGCCGCGTCGACGTCGTCGCCGTTGACGGCGAGGTGGTAGACGTCGAGCAGCAGGCGGATGTTGTCCACCGCGCCATGGGCGCTCGCCCGGTCGATCGCGGCGAGTACGTCGGCCGCGGTGAGCAGCGGGTAGCGGGGCGCGCCGCTGACCGGCTCGACCAGCACGACGCCCTCGACGCGCTTGGCGGCCCGCGCGGCGATCGCGAGGTTCTCGGCGGCCAGGGCGTCCTGCTCGTCGGCGGACGCGCCGTCGACCCGGTTGCCGTAGAGCGCGTTGAACGCGCGGCAGCCGAGGCGCTCGCCGATGCCGACGGTGACGTCGACGTTGTCGCGGAACTCGGCGCTCCGCGCCGGCCACGAGACGAGCCCGCGGTCCCCGCCCTTCATGTCGCCCGCGGCGAAGTTGAGCCCGACGAGCTCGACGCCGGCGTCGGAGACGGCGGCGACGAACGCGTCGACCTCGCCGTCCTTCGGCACGGCGTCCGGCCAAGGCCACCAGAACTCCACCGCGTCGAAGCCCGCCTGCCGCGCGGCGGCAGGCCGCTCCAGCAGGGGGAGCTCGGTGAAGAGGATCGAGCAGTTGACCGCGAACCGAGGCGCAGACACTCGGAGCTTCCTTTCCGTCTGACGAAAAACAACTTCCGCTGTGCGAAGCTTACGGGTTGAGGGTGTGGTGCGTCAATGGCGACCTGGGACACCCTGGCCGCGACTCGTCGCCGCTGCCGGGTCCGACGTGCAGGTGGGTCGGGTGGCCCGGGAGCTCCACCGAACGGGGTGATCGCGGAGCCGGGAGCTCCCGGGCCACCCACGGCCTCCGTCTTCCCGTCCGGGTGATCGACCGGCCCGCCGCCGCCGGCGGACCGGGAGCCCACCGACGCCCCGCGATCACCAGGTCCGGGACCACCGGGCCGCACCGACCCCATCCCGGGCCGGCCCGGACGCCGCGCGAGCGGGGCATGATCACCGGCCCGGGAGTTCCCGGGCCACCGACGGCCTCCGTCCTCCCATCCCGGCGATCTACCCAGGGCCGGGCCCCACACACCGGCCCGACCCTGGGCGAGAGCGCGACTCGGCCTGGCTCACGCCCCGACTCGCGGCTACCGCACGCGGTCGCCGCCGACCCAGACCCCGGCCACGTCCGCGGCGCCGCCGAGCGCGAAGACCTTGGCCAGCGCGTCGTCGGCGTCGGCGGCGTGGCCCAGCACCCGGTCCAGCGTCGTGCCCGCCTCCGGGCGGACCCACACGGCGTCGAACTGCCGCCCCACGGACAGGTCCCCGACCTCGTCGCCGAGGTCCAGCGCCTCGGCGCCCGCACGGGTCGCGAGGTACAGCATGTGCGCGGGCGTGAGCGGCAGCCCGTCCGCCCCCTGCAGCGACTGCATGAAGTACGCCTGCAGCCCCTCCCGCACCAGCGAGAAGCTCGTGCCCGCGCCGACGTCGGTGCCCAGCGCCACCCGCACCCCGCGCTCCACGTGCCGGCGCAGCGGGAACAGGCCGCTGCCCAGCGCGCTGTTGCTCGACGGGCAGTGCGCCACGCTCGCCCCGGCCGCGGCGAAGACGTCCAGCTCCTCGTCGCCCGGATGCACGTTGTGCGCCAGCACGGACCGCCGCCGCACGAGCCCGAACCGGTGGTAGGTGTCCACGTAGTGGTCGTGGTCGGGGAAGAGCCCGGCGACGGTGTCGATCTCGGCCCGGTTCTCGTTGACGTGCGAGGTGAACACCGCCCCTTCGACGTCGTCCAGCAGCGCGCCGCACGACTCCAGCAGGCCCGGCGTCGTCGAGAGCGAGAACCGCGGGGTCACCGCGTAGCGCAGGCGCTCCTTGCCGTGCCAGCGCCGGGCGAGCGCGAGCCCGTCGGCGTGCGCGCGCTCCGGCGTCGTCGCCAGGTCCGGTCGCAGCATCCGGTCGCTGACGACGAGCCCGGCCGTGATCCGCAGCCCGCTCGTGGCCGCGCGCTCGAAGAACGCGTCGACCGCGGGCGCGAAGTGCGCACCGAAGACCAGCGCGCTCGTCGTGCCCGCCCGGGTCAGGCCGTCGAGGAACTCCTCGGCGACCGCGGCGGCGTAGGCGGCGTCGGCCATCCGCGCCTCCTCGGGCAGCGCGCAGCCGTCGAGCCACTCCAGCAGCGGCCGGCCGAGGCCGCCGATCACCCGGACCTGGGGGAAGTGGACGTGGGTGTCCACGAGCCCCGGCAGCAGCACGCCGCCGGTCAGGTCGACCACCTCGGCGTCTGGCCGCGCGGCCCGGACCCGCTCGTACGGCCCGCGGTCGACGAGGACGCCCCCCTCGACCGCGAGCCCGGCGTCGTGGTCGGCCCGGAGCGTGCCGCCGGTGAACGGCGACTCCGGCGTGTCGAGCACGGTCGCCCGGTAGACGGTCACGTCGTCGCCCCCCGTTCCGCACCGGCGACGACCTGTGCGCCGGCGCTCACCTCCGCGCCGCCGCCGGCCTCGCCCGGCCCGCCACCGGCACCGCCCGACCCGGCCTGCTCCCGCTCCAGCCTCCGCAGCAGGTCCGCCGCCACGCTGACCGCGATCGTCGCCGGGTGCTTGCCGGCGATGTCGGGCAGCCCGATCGGCGTCGTGATCCGGGCCAGCGCGGCCGCGTCGTGGCCCTCCGCGGCCAGCCGCCGGGCGAACCGGCTCCACTTCGCCGCCGACCCGATCAGCCCGATCGACCCCAGGTGCCCGCACCGCAGGGCGGCGTCGCACAGCGCGGCGTCCTCGGCGTGGTCGTGGGTCATGATCAGGACGTGGCTGCCGACGGGCAGCTCGCCCAGCACCAGCTCGGGCACGGGCGCGTGGTGGCGGTGCACCCGGGCCACCGCGTCGGCGGTGACCGGCGCGAGGGCCTCGGCGTCCACGTGTCCCGCACGCGAGTCGACCAGGTGCAGCTCGAGGTCGTGCCGGGCGAGCACGCGCGCCAGCTCGGCGCCGACGTGCCCGACCCCGAACACCGCCACGGCGGGCACCGGGCGCACCGGCTCGTACAGCACGGTCACCTCACCGCCGCAGCACTGGACGCCGTAGCGCGCCGGGGCGTGCTCGGACAGGCTCGTCGTCCCGGTCTCGGGGGCGGTCGCGCCGGAACGCAGCAGCTCCCGCGCCCGCTCGACCGCCGCCCGCTCCAGGTTGCCGCCGCCGATGGTGCCCCAGCACCGGTGCTCGGCGACGACCATCTTCGCGCCCGCCTCGCGCGGCGCGTGGCCGCGCACCCCGATCACGGTGACGAGCACGCCGGGCCGGCGCGCCCGGCGCAGGTGGGCGACCGCGGTCAGCCAGTGCATCGCGGGGCCTCCCCGCTCGTCCGTCCGGCCATGTCAGTCCCCCACCGCGGCGGCCGCCTGCTGGGGCCGCGCCGCCGCCCGTGCCGCCTGGACGGCCCAGAACACCTGCTCGGGCGTGGACGGGCAGCCCAGCTCGACCCGGTGTCCCGCCGGCCCGAACGCCGCGACGGCCTCGCGCAGTGCCTCCCGCACGCTGAACGCGAGCATGAGCGGGGGCTCACCGACGGCCTTGGAGCCGTAGACGACCCCGTCCTCGGCGGCGCGCTCCAGCAGCGTGACGCGGAAGTCCTCGGGCATCTCGGAGAAGCTCGGCAGCTTGTACGTGCTCGCGGCCTGGGTCGCGAGCCGGCCGCGGCCGGCGCCGTCGCCGGTGTCCCAGCGCAGGTCCTCCAGCGTCAGCCAGCCCGCGCCCTGCACGAACCCGCCCTCGACCTGGCCGAGGTCGACCAGCGGCGAGAGGCTGTCGCCGACGTCGTGGACGATGTCGACCCGCCGGAGCCGGTACGCGCCGGTGAACCCGTCGACCTCGACCTCGCTGGCCGCCGCCCCGTACGCGAAGTACTTGAACGGCTCGCCGCGCATCCGCGCCCCGTCCCAGTGCAGGCCCGCCGTCCGGTAGAACCCGGCGGCCCACAGCTGCACCCGCCGGTAGTAGGCGAGGTGCACCAGCTCGGCGAAGGACAGGACGCGGTCGGTCTCGGCGAGCCCGGTGACCGTGCCCCCCGAGAACCGCACGTCGGCCGGGTGCACGCCCAGCTCCCCCGCGGCGACCTCGGCCAGCCGCGTGCGGATCTGCTCGCACGCGTTCTTGACGGCGCCGCCGTTGAGGTCGGCCCCGGAGCTGGCGGCGGTGGCCGAGGTGTTGGGCACCTTGTCCGTCCGCGTCGGCGCGAGCCGCACCGTCGAGAGCGGGACGCCCAGCGCGGTCGCGGCGACCTGCAGCATCTTCGTGTGCAGGCCCTGGCCCATCTCGGTGCCGCCGTGGTTGATCAGCACCGACCCGTCCTTGTAGACGTGGACGAGCGCGCCGGCCTGGTTGAACGCGGTCAGGTTGAACGAGATCCCGAACTTCACCGGCGTCATCGCGAGCCCGCGCTTCGCGTGCTCGTGGGTGGCGTTGAACGCCGCGATGTCGACCAGCCGCCGGTCGACGTCGCCGTCGCGCGACACCTGCGACCACACCCGTTCCAGGCGCTCGGGGTGCCGCACCGGCTGGCCGTACGGCGTGGCCTGGCCCTCGGAGTAGAAGTTGCGTCGCCGCAGCTCGCGCGGCGAAAGGCCGAGCGCGGGTGCGCACCGGCCGAGGATGTCCTCGAGCACGAGCATGCCCTGCGGCCCGCCGAAGCCCCGGAACGCCGTCTGGGACGTCTTGTGCGTCCGCGCGATCCGCCCGTGCACCTCGATGTGCGGGACCCAGTAGGCGTTGTCGATGTGGCACAGCGCCCTGGCCAGCACCGGCTCGGACAGGTCGAGGCTCCAGCCGCCGTCGGACGTCAGGGTCGCGACGAGCGCCCGCAGCCGCCCGTCGGCGTCGAACCCGACCCGCCAGGTGGCGTGGAAGCCGTGCCGCTTGCCGGACATCGTCATGTCCTGGGTCCGGTTCAACCGCAGGCGGACGGGCCGGCCGGTGAGCGTCGCGCCGAGTGCGGCGATCGCGGCGAAGCCGTGCGGCTGCATCTCCTTGCCGCCGAAGCCGCCGCCCATGCGCAGGCACTGCACGGTGACCTCGTGGCTGGCCCGGCCCAGTACGTGCGCGACGATCTCCTGGGTCTCGCTGGGGTGCTGCGTGCTGGACTGGACGAACACCTGCCCGTTCTCGTCGACGAGCGCGAGCGCGGCGTGCGTCTCCAGGTAGAAGTGCTCCTGCCCGGCGAACTCGAACTCGCCGGTGAAGACGTGCGCGCACGCGTCCCACTGCGCCTCCGGCTCGCCGCGGCGCACGGTCGGCTGCGCCCCCTGGAAGCTCTCCGCCGCGATCGCGTCGGAGAGGGTCACCAGCGACGGCAGCGGGGCGTACTCCACCGCGACCGCGCCGGCGCCGATGCGGGCGGCCTCCAGCGTCTCCCCGAGCACCCAGCACACGGCGTGCCCGCGGAAGCAGACCTCGGACGGGAACAGCGGCTCGTCGTGCTTGACGCCCGCGTCGTTGACGCCCGGCACGTCGTCCGCGGTCAGCACGCGCACGACGCCGGGCACGGCCAGCGCGGGCGCGGTGTCCAGCGCGGTCACCGTGGCGTGGGTGTGCGGGGCCTGCACCGGGTAGGCGTGCAGGACGCCGGTGTGCCGCGCCACGAGGTCGTCCGTGTACAGCGCCAGGCCCGTGACGTGCAGGTCGGCGCTCTCGTGCGGCATCGCCGTGCCGACGACCGGGTCAGCAGGGCGCAGCGACAGCTCGCTCATCGCACCGTCACCTCCGTGTGGAACTTGAGCAGGGACTGTTCGAGCATCGCCGCCCGGTAGGCGGCGCTGGCCCGGTGGTCGTCGATCGGCGTGCCCTCGGCGCGCAGGACGGCGGCCGCCTCCCGGGCGGTGTCGGCGTCCCACGGCCGGCCGACGAGCGCGGCCTCGGTCGCGGCGCCCCGGATCGGCGTGGCGGCGACGCCGCCCAGCCCGATCGCCGCGTCGGTGACCGTGCCGTCCGGGCCGACGGCGAGTGCGTACGCGACGGCGACGCTGGAGATGTCGTCGAACCGCCGCTTGGCGATCTTGTGGAAGGCGGTCAGCGGCGCGAGCGGCAGCGGGACCCGCACGGCCTTGATCAGCTCGCCCGGTTCCCTGACCGAGCGCCGGTAGCCGGTGAAGTAGCGGTCCAGCGGAACCTCCCGCTCCCCCGACGGCCCGGCCAGCACGACCGACGCCCGCAGCGCCAGCAGGACGGGCGGGGCGTCGCCGATCGGCGAGCCGGTGCCGATGTTGCCGCCCAGCGTGGCCCCGTTGCGGATCAGCCGGGAGGCGAACTGCGGCCAGAGCTCCGACAGCAGCGGCACGCGGCCGTCGAGGAGCCCCTCGATCTCCGAGAGGGTGAGCGCGGCGCCGATCTCGAGGTGCCCCTCGGCCTCGGCGAACCCGCGCAGCTCGGGCAGCCGGTCCACCGCCACGACGAACGGCGACCGCGTGCCGCGCAGGTTGACCTCGACGCCCCAGTCCGTGCACCCCGCCACGACCGTCGCGTCCGGGCGCTCGGCGAGCAGGCGCACCGCGGCGGCGAGGTCGCCCGGCCGGACGAACTCGGCATCGCCCGCGCGGACGCGGGTCGGCCGCGGCGGAGCGGCGGCGGAGGCGGCGCGGCCCGCGAGGGCGTCGTCGGCCGCCGGTGCGCCCAGCGCGTACGCGGCGTCGCGGATCGGCCGGTAGCCGGTGCACCGGCAGAGGTTCCCCGACAGCGCGTGCAGGTCGAACCCGTTGGGCCCGTGCTCGGGGTCGTGCTCGCCGGACCCGTGCCCGTTCGTGGCGGCGCGCGGGGCCCGGTCGGGCCGGTAGTACTCCGCGGCCATGCTGCAGACGAACCCCGGCGTGCAGTACCCGCACTGGGAGCCGCCGCGGTCGGCCATCTCGCGCTGCACCGGGTGCAGGTCCCCCGGCCGGCCCAGCCCCTCGGCCGTCACGACCTCCTGCCCGTCGAGGGCGAGGACCGGCACCAGGCAGGCGTTGAGCGCTGTCCAGCGGCTGCGGTCGGTGCCGTCGGGGCGCGCGACCAGCACCGAGCACGCCCCGCACTCGCCTTCGGCGCAGCCCTCCTTGGCCCCGGTCAGCCCCTGGTCCCGGAGCCAGTCAAGGGCCGTGACGTGCGGTTCGATCCCCGTGACCGGCCGCGGCTGCCCGTTGACGGTGACCGTCGGCCCGGCCGTGCCGGTCGGCCCGGTCGGCCCGGTCGGCCCGGTCGGCCCGGTCGGCCCGGTCGGCCCGGTCGGCGCTGTCGCTGCGTTCGGCGTCATCGCCGTGCTCCTTCCTTCTGGTTGCCCGCGTTCCCGTGCAACGCTCCCACCATTTCGGCCGGGCGGATGCAGGCAGTCTGCTGCCGCATCGTCACGGCTCCACGTGCCGGGTGCGGGCGGCGTGGATCGGGTTGGCGTTCGCGACGAGCCGGTCGAACCGGTATGCGGCGATCTTGGCGATCTCGATCAGCGCGGTCGCGTGCTCCTGGGTGGGCGAGTTGGCCAGCCGCGCCCAGCCGCCGGCCAGCACGCGGTCCAGCGACCCCTGGTCGCGCACCGCCGTCACCAGCGGGAAGCCGAAGCGCTCGCGGTATGCGGCCGTCAGCGCGGCCAGCTCCTCGTGCTCGGACTCGGCCAGCCGGTGCAGCCCGAGGCTGCCCTGGTCCGACAGCGAGTGCTCGCCCTCCCCGCCCGAGGCCACCGACTGCGCGCCGAGGTCCGGGTAGGAGTTGATCAGCTGCTCCTGCTCCGGCGCGGTGGCGGCGAACAGCGCCTCCTGGAACGCGCGGCGCAGGTCGTGGGTGTCGGCGAACGGGCGCTGCGCGTAGGCGCGCTCGACCGCCCAGTCCGGGCCCTGGAACAGGCCGGCGAACGTGCGCACGAACTCCGCGCGCGACATCGCGTTGACCTGCTCCAGGCGCACCAGGTGGTCGCCGGGCGTGCCGGCGACCGCCGGCCCCCGGCCCCGGCCGAGGTGGTGGAAGGCCAGGTTGAGGCCGATCGCGGTGATGCTGCCCAGCGTGATCCCGCTGCCGAGGATGATCTGCGCCCACGCGGGGACGGCCTTCGCGACGTCCGGCACCGCGGTCACGTACATGGCGAGGCCGATGCTCGTCGCGACGATCACGACGTTGCGGTGGTCGTGGAAGTCGACGCGCGACAGCGTCTGGATGCCCACGACCGCGACGGTCGCGAACATCGCGATGGCGGCGCCGCCGAGGACGGGGTGCGGGATGCCCGCGACGACCGCGCCCGCCTTGGGGACGAGCCCGACGAGGATCATGATGGCACCCGCGGCCGCGACGACGTAGCGGCTCTTCACCCGGGTCAGGCGCACGAGCCCGACGTTCTCGGCGAAGCAGGTGTAGGGGAAGGAGTTGAACACGCCGCCGATCACCGTCGCCAGCCCGTCGGCGCGCAGGGCGCGGGCGATGTCGCCGCGCACGATCCGCTTGCCGACGATCTCGCCGGTCGCGAAGACGTCACCGGTCGTCTCGACGGCGGTGATCAGCATGACCACGATCATCGAGACGATCGCCGCGAGCGCGAAGCGCGGCCACCCGAAGGAGAACGGCGTGGTGACGCCGACCCAGGCGGCCTGGCCGACCGCGTCGAAGTGGGCGTCGCCGAAGAACCAGGCCACGAGCGTGCCCGTGACGAGGCCGACCAGCACCGCGACCGTCGCGAGGAACCCGCGGAACAGCCGCTGGATCAGGACGATCAGCGCCAGGGTACCCAGTGCGTAAGCCAGGTTGCGGGGGTCCTCGGGGTGCAGGTCGGGCCCGGCGCCGCCCGCCGCGTCCGCGGCCGCGACCGGCAGCAGCGCGATCCCGATGATCGTGATGACGGTCCCGGTGACGACCGGCGGGAAGTAGCGGACCAGCCGGCCGAAGAACGGGGCGACGAGGAACGTGAACAGCCCGGCGACGATCACCGACCCGTAGATGACGAGCAGGCCCTGCGTGCCGCCGCCAGCCGCGAGCCCGATCGCGATCATCGGTGACACGGCCGTGAACGTGACGCCCTGCAGCAGCGGCAGCCGCACGCCGACCTTCCAGAAGCCGACCGACTGGATGATCGAGGCGATGCCGCAGGTGAACAGGTCGGCGTTGATGAGGTGGATGAGCTGCTCGGTGTTCAGCCCGATCGAGCTCGCGAGCAGGATGGGGACGATCACCGCCCCGGCGTAGAACGCCAGGACGTGCTGGAAGCCGTAGACGGCGAGCTTCGGCGCCGGCAGCAGCTCGTCCACGGGGTGGACGGCGCGCGGCGCGCGGGTGGGCCGGGACATGGCTGTAGTGCCTCCTCGAGCTGTAGCGGGGCGGGCCGCGCGGCGGCGGAACGCGGAACGACCGCGTCGCGCCCAAGGTCGACGGCCCTGCCCAGAGTGGCTCTTCACTCCGCTATACGGAATTTGCCCTCCGAGATGCGGAATAGTAGGCTGGCCTTCCCGACGGGTCAAGACCTTGACCGGAGCCGCCTCGACGGGGCACGGTCGGGTACCCGACCACCGGGGCCGGCTCGCCGTTCCTCGGTCCGAAGGTAAGATTCTGCCTGTCGGAATCGCTGGTGAGCCCTGGCGCGTGCCGACGCCGTCCGCGCCACCCAGGAAGGCCTCCAGCGGGAAGGAGAATGGGAATGAGCAGCGCCGGTGGCGTCGGGGGCGCCGGAGGTGTCCAGTCGGTCGGGAGGGCCTTCGAGATCCTGGAGGTCATCGCCGCGCAGGGCGGCGAGCTGTCGCTCTCGGAGATCGCGGCGGCCGTCGGCCTGCCGGCCCCGTCGGCGCACCGCCTCCTGCGGACGCTGGTCGCGCTGGGCTACCTGCGGCAGGAGGCGTCCCGGCGCTACGCGCTCGCGCCCCGGCTGATCCGGCTCGGCGAGTCGGCCGCCCGCCAGTTCGGCGCCTGGGTCTACCCGGTACTGACCGGCCTGATGGAGTCCATCGGCGAGTCGGCGAACATGGCCATCCTCGACGGGTCGTCGGCGCTCTACGTCGCCCAGGTCGCGGGCCGGCACTCGATGCGCATGTTCACCGAGGTCGGCAGGAGGGTGCCGGTGCACGCCACCGGGTGCGGCAAGGCGCTGCTGACCCAGCTGCCCGACGACGAGATCGTGCGGATGCTCGACCTCGCGGGGATGCCGGCCATCACCCCGCACACCGTCACCGACCCGTCCGGGCTGCTGCAGGAGGTCCGCGCGAGCCGGATCCGCGGCTACACCACCGACGACGGTGAGCAGGAGGTCGGCGTCTCCTGCGTAGCCGTACCGGTGCCGAACGCGCCGGCGCTGACCGCCATCTCGATCTCCGGCCCCACCCCGCGGATGACCCCTGAGGTCATGCGTCAGGCAGCAGTCGCCCTGCGCGAGTCCGCCGCCGCGATGACCGACCGCTTCGACCGCGAGCGCGCGACCGGCTGACGGCGGGCCCCGCCCGACGACGCGGCGGACCCCCGGACGGCCGGCCCGCGCCCCAACGGCCGGCGGCCCGGCCGGCTCAGCCGGCGAGCGCCCGCCGCAGCGCCGCGCCGAGCTCGGCGACCTGGCGCCGGGACACTCCGGCGGACAGGACCGCCTGCGACCCGTGGAAGGTGCCGGCCCACTGGTGCAGCTCGACCGGGACGCCGGCCTGCAGCAGGCGCAACGCGTAGCCGATCGCCTCGTCGCGGTTGGGGTCGAGCTCCGCGGTGGCGACGTGGGCGGGCGGCAGGCCGGACAGGTCCGTCGCCCGCGCCGGCGCGGCGTACGGCGTGGCGGGCGTCGAACCCAGGTAGTGCCGCCACGACGCTGCCACCTTCGACCGCGTCATGAAGGGCGTGTCGGTGAAGGTCCTGGCGGACCAGGTCTCCTGCCGGTCGTCGAGCTCGGGCTGGTTGAGCAGCTGGTAGCGGATCGCCGGTCCCCGCTCGTCGCGTGCCCGCAGCGCCACCGCCGCGGCGAGCCCCGCGCCGGCGGCGTGGCCGCCGACCGCGATGCGCGCCGGGTCGATGCCGAGCCCGGCCGCGTGCTCGGCCGCCCAGATCGCCACGGCGTACGCGTCGTCCAGGGCGGCGGGGAACGGGTGTTCGGGCGCGAGCCGGTAGCCGACCGAGATCACCGTCGCTCCGGACTCCTGCGCGATCCGGGCGGCCCACGGGTCCTCGGTGTCCAGGTCGCCCATGACGAAGCCGCCCCCGTGCAGCCAGACGACGGCCCCGCGGGACCGGTGCGGGCGGTAGACGCGCACGGCGACGTCCGTCCCGGCCGGCACGGTGCGGTCCTCGACCGCGAGGTCGCCCGCGTCGAACGGTGGCGCCGAGGCGGCCAGCTCGGCGAGGCTCCGGCGCGCGGCGGCCGGGTCGGTCAGGTCGGCCGCGGGGAACGACGGTAGGGCCGCCTCCAGTTCGGGGTCCACCGTCCAGGTCCGTGCCGTGCTGGTCATCTCCTGCCCTCCGTCGTGATCGGTTCGACCAGGCGATGCCCGGTCCTCCTCGACGCGGCGTAGCGAGGTCAGGGGCAGCCCGAGGTCGCGCACCTTCGTCAGCAACCCGTGCAGGGCGGCCTGGTCGGCGACCGGGCCCGCGAGGACCGTGTCCCCGCCGTCCCGGCTGACCTGCAGGCCCTCGAACCAGGCGGCCCACCGCCCGTCGAGGACACCCCTGACCCGGATCTCGTAGTGCTCGGTCGAACCCACCCGCCGTCCTTCGGTCGCGTCGCGGTGTCGGACGCTACGAACCGGAGGCCGCGCGGGCGTCACCCGAAGGTGGCGGTGGAGGGGAATCCTCACCGCGGTGGGACCGGCACGATAGTGCCGGCCCCGCCGCGTCCTGAGCGCCGCCGCGTCCTGAGCGCGTCACGTCCTGAGCGCGGGCCGCCCGGCGGCTACGCTGGGCCGCGCGCAAGTGCTGGAGGCACCGATCGTGCGGGTTACCGATGGGTGAGTCGGCGCAGGCCGCGCCGTCGCGGCGCCCCGTCCTGCTGGCCACCAAGCTGAACGTGCCGGGCCTGCGGCCGGATCTGGTGCCGCGGCCGCGGCTGGCGCGGCGGCTCGACGCAGTGCGGGACCGCGGCCTGGTCCTGGTCTGCGCGCCGGCGGGCTACGGCAAGACCGTCCTGCTCACCGAGTGGGTGCGGCGCGCCCGCCGCGCCGTGGCCTGGCTGTCGCTCGACGCCGGCGACGACGACCCGGCCCGGTTCTGGCGGTACGTGATCGCCGCGCTGGACCGGGTGCGGCCGGGAGCGGGCGACCGGCTGGCTCCGCTGCTGGGGCCTCCGCCGCCTCCCTCGTTTGAGCCGCTGGTGACCGCCCTGATCAACGACGTCGCGGGCGAGTCCGCGGCGGCCGAGCCGCTGGTGCTGGTCCTGGACGACTACCACGTGATCGGCTCTCCGCTGGTGCACGAGTCGCTGGGGTTCCTGCTGGAGCACCGGCCGCCCGAGCTGGTGGTGGCGATGACGAGCCGCGCCGACCCGCCGCTCGGCCTCGCGCGGCTGCGGGGCCGGGGAGAGCTCGACGAGCTGCGCGCCGCGGACCTGCGGTTCACGCCGGGCGAGGCGGCGGCGTTGCTGGCGCAGGTCCTGGCGGTGCCGGACACGGTGGCGCCCGGCGCGCCGCTGCCCGACGCGACCGCCGCGGCGCTGACCGCGCGGACCGAGGGCTGGGCGGCCGGGCTGCAGCTGGCCGGCCTGTCGATGCGCGGCCACGACGACGTCGAGGGCTTCGTCGCCGCCTTCACCGGCAGCCATCGCTTCGTGCTGGACTACCTGGCCGAGGAGGTGCTCGACCGCCAGGGCGAGCGGCTGCGCACGTTCCTGCTGGAGACCTCGGTGCTGGAGCGGCTGTCGGCGCAGCTGTGCGACGCGGTCACCGGCCGGCCGGGCAGCCAGGCGCTGCTGGAGCGGGCCGAACGCTCGGGGCTGTTCGTGGTGGCGCTGGATCAGCAGCGCGGCTGGTGGCGCTACCACCACCTGTTCGCCGACCTGCTCCGCGTCCGGCTGCAGCAGGAACAGCCCGGCCGGGTCCGCGCACTGCACCGCAACGCCGCGGCCTGGTTCGCCGACCGCGGCCTCGCCGACGACGCGGTCCGGCACGCGCTGGCGGCCGGGGACGCGACCTGGTCCGCGCGGCTGGTCGAGCAGCACTTCGACGCGATCTTCCAGCAGGGCGAGAGCGCGACGGTCCGGCGGTGGATCGCGGCGCTGCCCCCTGAGCTGGCCGGGTCGCGGCCGCGGCTGCTGCTCGCGCAGGCCTGGATGGCGCTCGTCGGCGGCGACGTGGACGCGGTCGGCGCGCCCCTGGACGTCGCCGAGCGCGCACTGGACGCCGACGACGAACCGGCCGAGCCCTCGGTGGGCCGGGCGGCGAGCTTGCTGGCTCACGTGCCCGCGGCAGTCGGGCTCGCCCGCGCCTACCTCGCCGTGCTCCACGGGGACGCCGCGGGCGCGGCCGCGTCCGCGACGCGGGCACTGGCCGAGCTCGGCGACGGCGACCGGGCCCTGCACGCGGTGGGCCGGTGGATGCTGGCGCTGGCCGGATGGCTGGACGGCCGGCTCGACGACGCCGAGCGCGGCCTGGCCGCCGGGGTCGCCGGATGGAGCGCAGTGGGCCAGCGCTCCCTGGCCGCCTGGGCGTGCCACGACCTCGCCCGGGTGCGGCTGGCCCAGGGGCGCCTGGACGCGGCCCGCGCCGCCTACCGGCGGGCGATCGAGATCACCGCGCCGCCCGGGCAGGTGCCCATGCCGGCCGCCGGTATCGGGTACGTGGGGCTGGCGGGGATTGCCTACCAGCGCGACGAGCTCGACGCCGCCCGCCGGCTCCTCGCCGAGGGCATCCCCCTGTGCCGGCAGCTGAACTGGACCCAGCCGCTCGCCGCGGGCCTGGTGACGCAGGCGTGGCTCCGGCAGGCCGACGTGGACCCGGCCGGCGCCCGCCGGGCGATGGCCGAGGCCGAGCGGATCGCCCCGGATCCGGCGACGACCGGTCTGCTCAACCCCGTGCCCGTGCAGCGGGCGCGGCTGCTGCTGGCCCAGGGCCGCGTCGCCGCGGCCGCGCGGTGGACCGAGGAGGGCGGGCTCGTCGCCGGCGACGGACCTGACTATGCCCGCGAGGCGGGACGTCTCGTCCTGGCGCGGGTCCTGCTGGCGCAGCGCCGACCCGGCGCGGCGCTGGCGCTGCTGGACCAGCTGGCCGCCGCGGCGTCCGCGCAGGGCCGGACCGGCGCGCTGATCGAGATCGGTGCGCTGCGGGCGCTGGCGCTGGCCGCCGCCGGCGACGCGGACCGTGCGGCTGACGCCCTGGCCGGGACGCTGGCGGCGGCGGCTCCGCACGGCCATGTCCGGGTCCTCGTCGACGAAGGTGAGCCCATGGCCGACGTCCTGGCCCGCCTGGCCGGCCGCCGGAGCGGCGGGACGGTGGCGGGGGTCCCGCCCGGCTACCTGGCCCGGCTGCAGGCCGCGTTCGGCGCGCGGACGACCGGGCCGAAGCCGGGGCGCGGCGGCGGCACCGCGGTGCCGGGCCTGGTCGAACAGCTGACCGGCCGGGAGCTGGAGGTGCTGGAAATGGTGGCGGCCGGCCGGTCGAACCCGGCCATCGCCGGGCAGCTCGTGGTCACCCTCGACACCGTGAAGAAGCACGTCAGCCACGTCCTGGGCAAGCTGGGCGCCGCGAACCGCACGGAGGCCGTCGCCCGCGCACGCGAGCTCGGCCTGCTTCGCTGACCGCTGCCGGGCCCGGACAGCGCGGCGACAGCGACCCGCCGACGCCGCGCTCACCGGCACCTTCGTGCCACCGGCGGCCGCGCGCGGATTCCACCCCGTCGTCCACTTCGGGGTGACGCCCGGCGCCGGTGGCCCGCCTAGCGTCCTGGGCCGGACCTGCTGCCCGCGTCGCGGGCGCGAGCGCCCGGCACCTCCGGCCGCGCTCGGCAGGACGCACCGGACACGGAAGGAGCGCGACATGACGTCCACGACCCCGCACGACCGGCTGGCAGTCCGGGCGATGTACGCGGGCCTGGGTCTCACCCTCGCTGCGATCGTCATCGCCTACGTCGACCACGCGAGCGCCGACCTGCTCGCCGGCCACATCCGGGCCGGCTACCCGACCGACCCCCCGGCGCGTGTTACCGCGGCCGCCACCACCTACCTGGTCGGGCTGTCCGCCGTCGGGTCCCTCGGCGCCCTGGGCTGGGGCTGGACGATCTGGGCCGTCAAGGCCGCCAAGGGCTGGGCCCGCTGGGCGGCGACCGCGCTGTTCGCGATCGGCACCGGCGTCGCGCTGACCGACCTGCTGACCAGGGACACGTCGGGGGACACCGGCCTCGCGCCGTTCCTGGGCTGGGTCGGGGTGCTGCCCTGCGTGGCCGGCCTCGTGGCGGTCGCGCTGCTGTGGACGCGAGGGCGGCCCGTTCACGCCGGGAGCGACCGGTGAGCGGCCGGGACACGGTCGCGGCCAGGGCGCTGGACGCCCTGCGCCGCGACTTCGGCGGCAGCATCGTCGAACCGGGCGCGGCGGAGTACGAGCAGGCCAGCCGCTCGGTGCTGGCCGCGGGCCGGCCGCTCTGCGTGCTGCGCCCCGCGACGGTCGCGGACGTGCGGGCGGTGGTCGGCTTCGCGGCCGGCACGGGGCTCGCGCTGTCGGTCCGGGGCGGCGGGCACGGCTTCGCGGGCTTCGGCACCAACGACGGCGGCATCGTGCTCGACCTCGGCGGGCTCGCGGAGGTGGAGATCGTCGACGAGGAGCGGCACGTCGTGCGCATCGGCGGCGGCGCCACCTGGGGGCAGGTCGCGGCCGCGCTGGGCCCACACGGCCTGGCGATCTCGGCGGGCGACACCGCAGGCGTCGGTGTCGGGGGTCTGACGTCGTCCGGCGGCATCGGCTGGAAGGTCAGGAAGCACGGCCTGGCCCTGGACAACGTCGTCGCCGTGGAGGTCGTCACTGCCGACGCCCGGGTCGTGCGCGCGGGCGGGCGGGAGCACCCGGAGCTGTTCTGGGCGGTTCGTGGCGGCGGGGGCAACGTCGGGGTGGTGACCGCCTTCGAGTTCCTGGCGCACCGGACGACGGACGTCCACTTCGGCAGCATCAGCTTCCCGGCATCGGCGGCCGCGACCGTGCTCCCGGGCTGGTCCGAAGCCATGCGCGCGGCGCCCGAGGAGCTCACCTCGGTCGCCGAGGTCGCCAACCCGCTCGCCGGTGGGCCGGACGCGCCGGTCACGATCCGGGTCGCCGTCGACAGCGACGACCCGGCGCTCGCGGCGCGGGTGCTCGACCCGATCCGCCGGCTGGGCCCGGTGGTCGCCGACACCGTCGCGCCGGTGCCCTATGCGGCCACGCTCGAGGACGGCGGTGCTCCGCCGCCCGGCATCCGGTTCGTCGCCCGCAGCGCGTTCGTGGACGGGGAGTCGGCGCCCGACCTCATGCGCCTGCTCGCCGAGGCCCGAGCCTCGCGGCGGTCGCCGGTCGTCGTCGTCCGCAGCCTCGGCGGCGCCGTCTCCCGGGTCCCCGACGACGCCACCGCCTACGCCCACCGCCGCGCCGAGCTGCTGCTCGTGACGTTCTCGGTGGGCCCGGAGGCGGCCGTCGAGGCCGCCCGCCCCGCCGTGGAGGCGTTGTGGGGACGGCTGGCACCGCACGTCCACGGCGCGTACGCCAACTTCCAGACCTCGGCGACCGACGAGGACTCGCGAGCGATCTACCCGGCACCCACCTACGAGCGGCTCGCGGCCGTCAAGCATCGCTACGACCCCGCGAACCTCTTCGCCCGCAACCACAACGTCCGGCCCGCCGGCACGGACCGCTCGGTGGCGACGCAGAGCATCGAGAGCCGGGTCGATCCGCGGGCCGTCCTGGCCCTGCTCACCGACCCGCGCCGCATCCCGGACTGGGCCCCCGCCTTCGCCGACGCCGTCACGGGCGACGCCGGCTCCGGGTGGCTCGCCAGGAAGGGCGACCGGAGCTTCGCGCTGCGGGTCGTGCGGGTACCGGACGCGGGGACCGTCGACTACCTGCGCGAGGTCGCGCCGGGCCGGGAGGGCGGCGCCTACCTCCGCGTCGTGCCCCGGCCCGGCGACGGCAGCGTGGTGGTGATGACCGTGCCCCTGGTCCCCGGGGCGGCACCGGCGGCCACGGCTGCGACGCTGCGGGGCGAGCTCACCACCCTGGTCGGACTGGCCGGCTGCCGCTGACACCCGTGTCCCGGTGCGCGAGCTCGGCAGCCCCGCCTCGGCGAGCCGGACCCCGCGGCGCCCGCGAGGAGGTCGAAGCTGTTCTCGACGGCGTCGGTGTCGGCGACGTCCAGCCCGTCGCTGCCGTCGTCGTGGGTCTCGGCGAGGTCCGGGGTTCCGGACCGGCTCGGGCGTCGCTGTGCGGGGGCTGGAGCCGGCGGCGGCCGCGTGGGCGGCCGGGTGCCGGCCCGTCAGCCCCGGCGGGTGAACGTGCCGAGCCCGCGCTGGTCGTAGAACGTGAGCGTCACCGTGTCGGGGCGGCCGTCCGCGCCCGGCTTGAACACGGCGCCGGAGGTCCCGGCGGCGTTCTCGCCGATGCTCGCGAACGTGAACGTGTCGCCGTCGTACGCGGTCAGCGGGAACGTGGTCGGCGCCGCCGTCGGGCCCATGCTCATCTGCAGCTTCCCGTCCGTCACGGCGACCGTGAGCGGGCCGTAGTAGGGGCTGTCGTAGTTCCCCGCGTAGGCCGTCAGCGCCTGAGGCGGCTTCGGCTGGGCGGGCCGGGTGTCGTACGGGTTCGGCGGGTGCGCCTCGGCGGCCGCGAACCGCTTGGCGAAGAAGCCCAACCAGTCCACGGTCGGCTGGCCGTGCTGCGCGGCGTCGAGGAACGCGTTGTCGACCGCCTCGGGCACCCCGGTCGGCTCGCCGTTGGTCAGCGTGACGATGCCCAGCTGCTCCACCGGCAGCAGGGCGACGTTGGTCGCCGCCCCGAGCGCGAACGCGCCGGAGTGGTCGAGCTTGAGCCGGCCCTGGTCGTCGTAGGAGACGTTCCAGCCCAGGCCGTAGAACTGCGTGCGCCCGTTGGGCACCGTGCGCAGGTCCTGGTGGGGCACGTGCGTCTCCTGCAGCGCCGCGGCGTCGACGACCTGCTTGCCGTCGACGCTGCCGCCGCCCAGCTGCAACCGGATGAACTGCGCCAGGTCCCGCACGGAGCTGCTCAACCCGCCGGCCGGCGCCTCGGCGTCGGCGTCGCGGACGTACTTGGCCTGCCAGGTCGTGCTGGTCGAGCCGCCGACCCGCACGTGGATCACGGCCTTGTCCTGCCGGGACGCGTAGCCGCTGTGCTGGTAGCTGGACTCGCTCATCCCGAGCGGGTCGAACAGGACGGACCGGGCCAGCGCGTCCCAGGGCTGCTTCGCGGCGTCGGCGGCCGCGACCCCGCCCTCGGTGTAGCCGAAGTTGCTGTAGTTGTAGCTGGCCCGGAACGTGTCGAGGGGCTGCTGGCTCAGCTTGGGCAGGATGTAGGCCTGGTCGAAGCCGAGGTCCTCGAGGAGGTCCCCCGCTCCGGTGTAGAGGCCGCTGCGGTGCGACATGAGGTCGGCGAACGTCGCGTTGGCCGTCACGTACGGGTCGTGCAGCGCGAACGCCGGGTTGTACTTGATCACCGGGTCGTCCCAGCCGATCGTCTTGTGGCCGACCACGCCGGCCACGATCGTCGACGCGACCGGCTTGGACACCGACGCCACCTGGAACACCGTGTCCGGGTCGACCGCGTCGGGCTTGCCGACCTCGCGGACGCCGAAGCCCTTCGAGTAGACGACCTTGTCGTGGTAGACGACGGCGACCGCGACGCCGGGCACGCCGGTCCGCGACATCGCCGACTGCACGATCGAGTCGAGCCGGCCGACCGCGGCGTCGACCTGCTGCTGGGTCAGCTGCGGCGTCGGGCCCGGGGGCTGGGGCGCCGGCGACGCGGGAGCGCCGGACGCGGCGGGCGTGACGCCGCCCGGCCCCGGCGTGGAGGTCGTGGTGCACGCGGCGAGCAGCGCGGCCACCGCGACCGTCGCGAGCAGGGCCGGGGCGGGACGGCGGGACGGCGCCCTTCGGGTGGTCGTCCGCATGCGGCACACCAGGCTTCCGGCAGTCGGGATGATCAATATCGCTGCGATCATGTCACAGTGCCGCCGGCCAGGGGGAGGGTCGACACGCGGCGAAAGTGCCAACGGTTCAGCGCCGGACGGTGTAGTGCAGGTGCAGCACCCGGTCGCCGCGGATGACCTGGTCGGGGTTCTCGAGCAGCGCCGTGCCGGCGTAGCCGCCGAAGAAGCGGACCCCCTCGCCCAGTACGACCGGGGCGACGTCCATCGCGACCTCGTCGACCAGGCCGGCCGCGAAGGCCTGGCCGCCGACGTCGCCCGCGGTCACGCAGACGAGGCCGTCGCCCGCGAGCTCGGTGGCCAGCGCGACGCCCGCCTCGACGGAGTCGGCGGTGTGGAACGGCGCGTCCGGGTGGTCGGCGAGCCACTGTTCCGGCAGGGGCCGGTGGGTGACGACGACCAGCGCGTCCCCGGCGGCCGGCTTGCCGTCCCAGCCGTTCGTCGTGTCGAACAGGTGACGGCCGATCACCGTCACCCGCACGGCGTCCCAGAAGGGCTGGACGTAGGCGGCTGACGCCGACGAGACCTGGAAGGTCCAGCCGCTGGCCGTGGCCGCCACCGTGGTGTCGCCGTTGCCGTACCACTCGAACAGGGGCCCGACGGAGTCGTCGGCACGGGCGATGAAGCCGTCAACCGAGACGACCGCCTGCATGATCACCCTGGCCATCGCCGCTCCTGCCTCGCCGTCGGGACCATCCGACCATCCTGCCGGCCACCGGCGCCCCGCGGCGGCGCGCGGTGTGTCTTGACGCCGCCGCCCACGCTCCGTACCGTATCGCATCGCGGAATTATTTTTCCGAAATCGGCGGCGCGGCCTCGGGTGCGATCGGCCCCCGGCGCCCGAGCCCGGCGACCACCACCTCCGGCCGCTGCCGCCGTCACCGCACCGATCGACAGCCCGAGGGAGCTGAGCCATGACCGTCGTCCTGGGCCGCAACCAGTACGGAAAGGCGGAGACCCGCGTCGTGCGCGTCTTCCGCGACAGCGAGCCGCACGAGATCGTCGACTACAACGTGAGCGTCGCCCTGCGCGGCGACTTCACCGACGTCCACCTCTCCGGCGACAACACGCTGTGCCTGACCACCGACGCCACCAAGAACACCGTCAACGCCTTCGCGAAGGAGGCGGGCGAGGCGGTGCGCGAGCCGGAGTCGTTCGCGCTCGCGCTGGCCCGCCACTTCGTCGACGACGTGCCGCAGGTCGAGCGCGCCCGGATCCAGGTGGAGGCCTACCCCTGGGACCGGCTCACGCACGCCGGCACACCGCACCCGCACGCGTTCGCCCGCCGAGGCTCGTACGTCCGCACGGCCGCCGCCACCTACGGCAGCGGCGGGACCTGGGTCGTCTCCGGCGTGCGCGACCTCATCGTGCTCAAGACAACGGACTCGGAGTTCCACGACTTCTACCAGGACCGCTACACGACGCTCGAGCCCACGAACGACCGCATCATGGCCAGCTCGGTCACCGCGCAGTGGCTGCACACCGACCTCGACACCGACTGGGGCACGTTCTACGACACCGTGCTCGCCGCGCTGACCGACACATTCGCCGGCCATTACAGCCTCGCGCTGCAGCAGACGATGTACGCGATGGGCGAGGCCATGATCGCGGCGGCTCCGGAGATCGCCGAGGTGCGCTTCTCGCTGCCCAACAAGCACCACTTCGTCATCGACCTCGCCCCGTTCGGCCTGGAGAACAAGAACGAGGTCTTCCACGCCGACGACCGGCCCTACGGCTACATCGAGGGCACGATCCGCCGCGACGACGCGCCGGACCCCGGCCCGGACGCGTTCGACCCCGGCCAGGGCTGGTGACGCCGGTGCCGCCGACCGACCCGCAGGCGGCGCCACCGCAGCGCCACCCCGTCGACGAGCGGATGGGCATCGGCCCGCTGCTCGTCTACGGCCTGCAGCACGTCATGAGCATGTACGCGGGCGTGGTCGCGGTGCCGCTCATCGTCGGCTCCGCCCTGGGCCTGGACTTCGCCGACCAGGCGTACCTGCTCACCGCGGCGCTGCTGGTGTCCGGCCTGGCCACGCTGCTGCAGACGCTGGGGATCTGGCGGGTCGGCGCTCGCCTGCCGCTGGTGCAGGGAACGTCGTTCGCCGCGGTCTCGTCGATGCTCGCGATCGGGAAGAGCCACGGCGGCGGCGCCGCGGCCCTGACCGTCGTCTTCGGCGCGATACTGGTCGCCGGCGTCGTCGGCTTCCTGCTCGCCGGGGTGTTCAGCAAGCTGCTGCACTACTTCCCGCCGGTCGTGACCGGCACGGTGATCACCGTGATCGGGCTGTCGCTGCTGCCGGTGGCCGTCCAGTGGGCGGGCGGCGGGACGCCCGGCGTGACGCCGGGGTTCGGCGACGCGTCGAACATCGGGCTGGCCGCGGCCACCCTGGTGATGATCCTGCTGGTCTACCGCTACCTGCCCGGCTTCTTCAGCCGGATCGCGATCCTCGTCGGCCTGGTCGCCGGCACGCTGGTCGCGTGGCCGCTTGGCAAGACCGACTTCAGCCGGATCGCGGACGCGCCGTGGGTCTCGGTCTCCGTCCCCTTCCACTTCGGCCTCCCGGCGTTCGACGGCGCCGCGATCATCTCGATGGTGATCGTCATCCTGGTGATCATGACCGAGACGACGGCCGACATCCTGGCGATCGGCGAGGTCGTCGGCCGGCCGGCGGACGACCGCACGGTCGCGGCCGGCCTGCGCGCCGACATGCTGTCCACGGCGGTGTCGGGCGGCCTGCTGAACTCGTTCTCGGCCAGCGCGTTCGCCCAGAACGTCGGGCTGGTCGCGATCACCGGGATCCGCAGCCGGTTCGTCGTGGCGGGCAGCGGCGCCATCCTGGTGCTGCTCGGCCTGCTCCCGAAGCTCGGCGCGATCGTCGCCGCGATCCCGCTGCCGGTGCTCGGCGGCGTCGGCCTCGCGCTGTTCGCCACCGTCGCGGCCAGCGGCATCCGGGCGCTCAGCCGGGTCGATTACGAGGGCAACAACAACCTGGTGATCGTCGCGGTCGCCACCGGCGTCGGGATCGTCCCGATCGCGGTGCCGAGCTTCTACGACCACTTCCCGGCCTGGTTCCAGACGATCTTCGACTCCGGCATCAGCTCGGCCGCGCTCGTCGCGGTGCTGCTCAACATGCTGTTCAACGTCCACGGGCGGCGCGGGAGCGAGGCGGCGATCTTCGCCGAGTCCCCGACCGTCGGGGTGACGCCCGAGTACGACGTGCCGGGCGGGCGGGACTGACCCGACGGCGTCAGATCGGCCGGGGCGCGGTGATGAGCTCGCCGAGCTCGCCCTCCCAGCGCTGCACGGTCCGGCGGCGCAGGCCCTCGCCGATGTCGCTGCGGGAGAACAGTGGTGTGAGCGGGACAAGGCGCCGACCACGTGAAGACCAGCATCACCGTGAAGACCAGCATCACCGTGAAGACCAGCATCACCGTGAAGACCAGCATCACCGTGAAGACCAGCGTTGGTCGCCGGGCAAGGCATGCGCTACCGGAACGGCGACCTCGTTACGGCGCCGAAACGGCAGCGTCCATGGCGGATCGTAGAACCACGCCACCGCGTCCCCGACGGTTTCGATTCCGTTGTCGCTGAGCGTCTTGAGAAGTTCGTCGGTTCGGGCTGCGACAGCTCTGGGGCCGCGGTCGCCGCTGAAGCGCAACACAGCGATCGTCTCCCCGGGCACTGTCACCAGCCTGACACTGTCATCGTCAGGTATGGGCAATGTCTCCATGGTCCACTTGGCGGGCATGAAGAACCGAATCCTCCACCCGCAATGACCTTCTTCTCGAGACTGGGCGACCGGTGCGGTCATGGCAATCTCGTCGCCACCGGCCTGCTGCTGCGCCACAGGCGCCGTCATCGCGATCCCCTCGCCGCGGTGGTTGCCACCGAAGATGTAGCGCGCCAGACGACGAAACCCGATGTTACGAGCGCGATCGTCGTCGGCCGCGACTGTGGTCTCCGCCGCGATTCTCGGTCCGTACCGGCGGATTTCGACGGTCGGTGTCAACGGCCGATGGAGGAAGTGCGGTTCCTCCGTGCCGACCCGGATGCCCACGACCGACAACACCGACTCGGCCACTTGTGCTGCGATCTTGGTGAGTTGCATGGTTCCTCAGCTGCGGTTGAGCACCCAGATATGGGTGGAAAGGGCAGTAGCGAACGCGGTCCAGGCGGCGTACGCCGCGATCGGCGCGGCCTTCGCGCCGCGCACGGCCACAGAGCGCCTGACCAGGTCGGCGCTGCTGACCGCCAGCACGCCTGCTGCGACCGCGGACGTGCCGAGCCTTCGGCGGTTGAAGAACAGCCATGACCAGCCGGCGTTGAGCACCAAATTGGTCGCCAGCGCAACGATGTACGCGCGGTGCTCCTTGCGCTGACCGCGCCGCTCCATGTCGCTCAGCGTCGCGGCGGACACCGCGGCGATATCCGCGTACAGCACCGGCCACACGATCGGGAACGCCTGCCCCGGCGGTTGGTACGGGGGCTTCTTCAACGCCTGGTACCACGCCGATTCCGCTGGTCTGCTCGCCAGCCCGCCGATCACAGCGGTCGCCGTCACGGCCAAGGCGGTTGGGACGAGTGTTCGTGCCTCCACGTGTCCTCCTGCGAATAGCAGCTGCTCTACGCCACCAAGCGTCGTCGCTGGCGATCAAACGTGCGAGTCGGCCGTCGAATCCGCGACCGACCTGCACCGACCAGCTGGGTCCCGGCGAGCTCCGGGTTCGCTGGCCGTCACGAGCAGACCGCCCCACCCGCTGGCGGGCACCGGGCCGATCAACGCCGGACCCAGCAGTTCAGTCCAGCCCTGGTGGCGATCGGCTTGGTCGTCGCGTCGGCCGTCTCCATGTTGATCAAAGCGTTCGCCGACTCGATCATCAACCCACTGGTCGCGGCCGCGCAACCGGGCGGCGGGCTCGGCCTGGGGGTGCAGCTGGCGCCTTCATCCCACCACGAGCGTGCTGACGGGCATCGCGACCAAGAGCCAGGCGCGCTACCGCGGTCTCGAGCGCGGCAGCCAGCCTCACCAGCGCAGCGGCAGGCGCGTGACGCCGTTGATGAAGTTCGACGTCAGCCTGCGGGGCTCGCCGGCGAGCTCCACCTCGGGGAGCCGGCGCAGGAACGCGGTGTAGAAGGCCGACAGCTGCAGCCGCGCGAAGGCCGCGCCCAGGCACAGGTGCGGCCCCTGGCCGAACGCCAGGTGCTCGTTCGGCGTGCGGGCGAGGTCGAACGCGAACGGGTCGGGGAAGCGCCGCTCGTCGTAGTGGGCGGACACGTGGTAGACGACGACCTTGTCTCCCGCCCGGATGTCGGCGCCGCCCAGGCGGGCGTCGCGGACGGCGGTGCGCCGGAACGTCAGAACGGGCGGGTGCCAGCGCAGCGTCTCCTCGATCGCGCTCGGCAGCAGTGCGGGATCGGCCCGCAGCCTGCGGTACGCATCGGGGTGCTCGACCAGCGCGAGCACGCCGCCGGGCAGCGCCGAGCGCACGGTGTCGTTGCCGGCGACCGTGAGCAGGAAGAAGAACATCTGCAGCTCGGGCCCGGACAGGGACTCGCCGCCGACCCGGGCCTGCACCAACGCGGTCATGACGTCGTCGGCCGGCTCGCGGCGCTTGCGCTCGGCCAGCTCCTGGGCGTAGCCGAACATCTCGCCGAGCATCGCGGGCGAGCGCGGGTTGACCGGCCGGCCCCGTTCGTCGCGGACGATCTCCGCGTGCTCGGGGTCCTGGTAGCCGATCACGCGGTTGGTCCACTCCAGCAGGAGGTGCCGGTCCGGGGCGGGCACACCCATGAGCTGCGCGAGGTTGGCCAGCGGGAAGTCGTCGGTGACCTGCGAGGGCAGGTCGCACGCCCGGTCGCCGGCGACCGCGTCGATCAGGCGCTCCGCCCGGGCGGCGACGTCGGCCGCGAACCGCTCGAGCCGCCTGCGCGTGAACGCGCCCGCCACGAGCGTGCGCAGCCGCCGGTGCTCCGGCGGGTCCATGTTGAGGATCATCCGTTGGATGAACGGGAGGTCCTCGGGGTCGGGGTCGCGGATCTGGGTGGCGCCGGCGGCGGAGCTGAACACCTCCGGCGTGCGCAGGACGTGGCGGACGTCGTCGTAGCGGGTGACCGCCCAGAACCCCGGGCCGGCTGGCCACTCCCCGACCGCGTGCTCGTCCTGCCAGGCGACCGGGGCCGCGTCCCGCAGGCGGCGCAGCGCGTCGTGCGGCACGCCGCGGGCGAACACGGCCGGGTCGAAGACGTCCTCCCCGGTCACGACGTGGCGCACCGCGCCACTGTAGGCCGGGACGGGCCGGCCGTCCCGGTATCTCCGCGCGGTCGGGCGCCCTCCCTCCACCGGGACGACGAGACCACGGCAGGGACGACACCACGACAGGGACGACACCACGACAGGGACGACACCACGACAGGGACGACACCACGACAGGGAGGCCGACGATGAACGACCCCGGCGAGTGCTGGCGGGTCAACGACCCTGCCGGCCGCCAGCATCTGGTCTACGCGGTGCCCTCCGGCTACGTGCCGTGGTCGACCTACACCCCCCAGGACGGGATGGGGTGGATCGGGCACTCCGTCGTGACGTGGCTCGTCAACGTGCTGGTCTTCCGCGCCGTTGGACGGTCGTGGTGTGGCGGGGCGACGACATCGCCCCGAAACGGACGCGCCTGGTCCGGCGCCGCCACGTCACCAGGGAGGAAGCGGTCGCCGACGCGGCCCGCGCGGCGCGGGACATCGCGCGGTCGAGGATGCTCCCGGTCTGACCGTCCGCGCGCGGCGGGTGAGGCGGCCCGCCAGAACCCGCAGATCGTGCCCGAGGAGGAAGGGTCGCGCCGTCGTCATCGGCGGCACGGCTCGCCCCCGGGCCCGCACGCACACCCGCAGCAGACGCATGACGCGCTCGTGATCAGACCATAGGCGAGCGTCGTCGCCCGCGGGCCGCGAGCGGCACATCGGCGTCGGCGCCCACGGTCTGGTGCCGGCTGACGGCGGCTACGTCGGACGCTTGCCGCGCTGGGCTCCGCAGGTCCCGGCCTGCACTGCTCCCGCGGACCGGCACACACCACCAGCCACGACGTCGGCGAGACACATCGCACGCGAAGACGCCATCACCGCTCAGCGACAGCGCGCCGGTCGAAGATCAAGCTCAGAATGTCGGTCCCGGTCGCTACCGTAGAACACATGATCGCAATCAGCCCCACCAACAGCCCCGGACCCTGGCCCGACACCACCGGCACCGACCCACCACCCACCCCGGCCAACACCCTGCCCACCGGCCTGCTCGCCCTCGAACTCGACCACGCCACCGCCATCCCCGTGGGCTTCCCCTCGTAACGTGGAGACATCGCTTTGAGGAGGAGCGGTGACACGGCAGTACCGGAAGTTCGATCAAGAGTTTCGCGATGGTGCGGTGCGGCTGGTGTTCGAGACGGGCAAGCCGATCGCGCAGGTGGCCCGAGAGTTGGGCATCAACGAGGGCACGCTGGGTAACTGGTGTGCCCGCGAACGCCGCCGCCAGGACGATGGCGACGCGGCGGTGAGCGAGAACGAGCGTAGCGAGCTGGAGCGGCTGCGCCGGGAGAATGTCGAGCTGCGGATGCAGCGTGATGTCCTCAAGCGCTCGGTGGCCCTGTGGGTGAACGAGGCGATGGGCCGGTAGCGGTGGCCCGGTTCATCGTCGCCCAGAGGGCCGAGCACCACATCCCGCATGCCACCGCGTGCCGGGCGCTGGGGGTCAGCCCGTCCTGGTTCTACAAGTGGCGTGACGGGGACGCCTCGCGGCGGCGGGCCCGACGCGCGCAGCTGGCCGCGGAGATCCGCAGGTTGTTCGCGGTGCATCGCGGCCGCTACGGCTCTCCGCGGATCACCGCGGACCTGCGCGAGGCGGGTTGGCGGGTCAGCAAGAACACGGTCGCGAAGATCATGGCCGAGCAGCAGCTGGTCGCCCGCCGCCGCCGCGGGCGCCGCGGCACCACCCGCCCGGGCAGCGGACGGTGGCGGGCCCCGGATCTGGTCAGGCGCCGGTTCGCCACCACGCAGCTCAACCGCCGCTGGTACGGCGATGGCACCGAGATCGTCACCGACGAGGGCAAGCTGTATCTGGACAGCGTGTTGGACATGGGCTCACGCCGGATCGTCGGGTTCGCCCTGGGTGAGCGTCACGACGCCGAGCTGGCCTACGCGGCGCTGGCCATGGCGGTCGCGGTCCGCGGCGGGCAAGGAGGCGATCACCGGGGTCATCCTGCACACCGACCAGGGCAGCGAATACACCGCCGGGCGCGTGCGGGCCGCCTGCGACCGGCTGGGCGTGCGCCAGTCGATGGGCCGCCCGGGATCGGCCCTGGACAACGCGGTGATCGAGTCCTGGCACTCCACCCTGGAGTTCGAGCTGCGCCGCCTGGAGCACTTCGCCACCCGGGCCCAGGCCCGCGCCCGGGTCGCGGCCTGGATCGAGGAGTACAACCACGACCGGCGCCACTCGGCGCTGGGCATGATCTCCCCGATCGCCTACGAGCGCCGCCAGGCGGCATGATCGACCCGGTTCGGCTACCCAGCGTGGCACCGTCCTCGCCGCGGTCAAGGCCAAGCCCTACGGGTGGCCTTCGGCCAGCCCTTGCCCCCGGCTGCGGGCGGCACCCCTTCCCCCCGCCGCCGAACGCGGCCCGAAGAACGGGTATCAGGATCAAGATCCACTAATCGGAAGTCTCCACACTTTCGGGGGATGGCCAATTCGGCAAGACGGCCCGGGCATGCTCGGCGTCTGGCTGTCCCACGACCCCGCCGACTTCGGCCTTGTCGCAATCGTGCCTCCACCTGTCCCTGCACTCGCCGGCGCGATGCACACCGGCCTGACCGAGGCGCTGCTGACCGACGCCGAGGACGACTCGTACGACCTGTCGTGGCTGCACCGACTGCCCAGTGACGTGCGTCCAGCGATCCGCGAGCTTCAGCCCCTTCTTGAACACGATCCCGATCCCATCGGCCGCCACTTCATGTTGACGGTCTTCGTCCACGCTCCTGCGCCGCCGTCCGACGTCCCGCGGGAGCCAGCAGCCGATATCGACGTAGTCGGCCATCGCTGCGTGGAAGTTCGCCGTAGAGATGCTGCGCAACGCTCGCTGCGACGTGCTCCGGCAGCCTGGAGCGCACACCGACTCTGAGCGTCACATCCATCGGTGCCGCCATGTCCTTGATGCAGAGACTCCGGCAGTCCCGTCCCGCAGTTCTCCGGAAACGGTCGCCCGTCGGGCGACCTGGTCGCGGAACGTGTCGAGCGAACCGGAGCCTGTCGCAGCCCGATGCCTGGGCCATGAGTCGAGAGGAATGTGCACCATGACCCCCCGCGACACGACGACCGACGACCCTTCGACGTCGACCGTGCCGGCCGACGCGGTCCGTCGCCCGCACCCGGGAGCGTCCGAAGGGCCGCTGCGGTGAAACGCGACGAGGAGCGGATGCTGCGCGACATCGAGCGACGGCTCGAGAGCGACGACCCTGCTCTGGCCGAGATACTGGGCTTGGCGCGGCCCGACGACTGCCGCTTCGTCCTGGCACGACCGTGGCCGGCCGGCATGCTGGCAGGCGCGCTGTTCCTCCTCGGCATCATCGTCGACGACGATCTCATCCTCTTCGTGGGCATCCTGGCTGCGACCGTCGTCCTCGTCGGCGCCGGCGTCGACAGGGCGGGGAACCGCCGCCGGGCAGGCGGCGGGTGACGGGCGGGCCAGGGCGTCACGGTCGGGGAAGCGGGCAGAGGTCACCGCCATCAGGTTAGCCGCGTAGTGGGTGCGACAGCGCTGCCACGAGGCGCCGGGCAGGCTCGCGCCGGTCGCGGCGGCGAGCCCGGCGTGCGCGCCCGAGGTGACCAGCCACGCCCCGGTCGGGCCACGGGCGCACAAGTCCCGGAAATCCAGCCAGCCCGCGCCGTCCTCGGCGCTCGACACCTGCAGGCCGAGGATCTCCCGGTGCCCGCCCCGGCTGACCCCGGTCGTGACCGTGGTCGGTGCCCGTGCGGCGCGGTGGCGATGCTGCAGCGACCAGCCCGGGTAGTAAGAGCCGTCCCGCAGCTTCGGGACCTGCAGGTCCACGTTGCCCGCGCGGGTGTCGAACTCTGCCGTACGCCACTCTCGTCGGGTTGTGATGGGGTGGCGCACGGCATGCCACGCGGGCGCCGCAACTCGGCCGCCCAGCACCCGCGCTTCCGGCCGGGTTCGCCGCCCGCTCCGCCTTCAGCGTGGCACGGCCGAGCCGGCATCGAGGGCCCCCGGACGAACGTCGGCACGTGCGGCCAGATCGGCATCAGCCGCCAGATCGGCGGCGCCGACAATGCCCGCTTCCGGTCCCAGGCCGGCAAGCGCAACGCGGGCCAGCGGCCGCCGGTCGCGCGCGGTGAGGCTGTCGGCGAAGCCGGCCATGACGGGTTCGAGCAGGACCTGCCCGGCGTTGGTCACCCCGCCCGCGAGGACGAACATCCCGGGATCGAGCACCGCTGCGAGTTGAGCGAGACCGCGTCCCAGCCAACCGCCGATCTCGTCGAACGCCCGGAGCGACACGGCGTCCCCGGCCTGCGCCGCCGCGGTCACCGCGGCTCCGTCGATCCCGTCCACCCGGCCGCCGACGCGTTCGAGGAGCCCCTGGGCCAGCCGGGGCGACGCGGAGGCGATCTCTTGCGCGCGACGCCCGAGCGCACGACCGCTGGCGTACTGCTCGAGGCAACCGCGCAAGCCGCACGGGCACGGTCGCCCACCGGGGACCATCACGACGTGGCCGACCTCCGCGGCGGCTCCGAAGCGGCCCCGCACGAGCGCACCGTCCTCGACGATGCCCCCGCCGACGCCGGTGCCCACGGTGAGCGCGACCAGGTGCCGCTCCCCGCGGCCTGCTCCGAACCGGGCCTCGGCCCATGCGGCGGAATTGGCGTCGTTCTCCACGACCACCGGAAGACCGGTGCGGCGCTCGAGCTCCCGGCGCAACGGCTCACCACGCCACGGGAGGTTCGGGGCGAACATCACGGTGGACCGCTCCGCGTCGACGAACCCCGCCGCCGCCACACCGACCGCGGACACGTCGTGCTCAGCCCGGAGGTCCCGGACCATCTCGGCGATCACGTCACGGATCTGCACCACGTCGTCCGCGGGCGTCGGCCGATGCCGGACGGCGAGCAAGGTGCCCGAACGGTCCACGACGGCGGCCGCGATCTTCGTGCCGCCGACGTCCACGCCGATCGTGGCCGTGCGCAGGGACGTCCGCACTGCGACTGTCATGCCGTCGATCGGGTTGTCACGGTCAAGGGCGGAGCTGCTCACCGGTCCCCCAGCGTCCGAGGCGCGAACGCGCCGTCCATGTCTTCGAGCTCCCGCCCCCTCGTCTCGCGGATGGTCCGGGCGACGAAGAACCCCGACAGCAGCGCGAACAGTGCGTAGATCCCGTATGCGAGTGCGAGGCCCGTCGCGGCCAGCGCGGGGAAGGTGGTGGACACGACGAAGTTCGCGATCCACTGGGCCGCAGCCGCCACGGAGAGCGCGGCGGCCCGGATACGGTTGGGGAACATCTCGCCCAGCAGCACCCAGACCACCGGACCCCACGAGACGCCGAAGGACACCACGAACAGGTTGGCGGCGACGAGGGCGACGGCCCCGAACGCTCCCGGCAGCGCCAGGTCGCCGTTGGAGCCCGTGGCCTGGGAGAAGCAGATCGCCATGGCGGCGAGGCAGACCGTCATGCCTGCCGACCCGCCGATCAGCAGCGGTTTGCGGCCGATCTTGTCGATGGCCGCGATCGCCACGATCGTCACCGCGATGTTGGTGACCGACGTGATCACGGTGATCGTGAAGGAGCTCCCTTCCGAGAAGCCGATGGTCTTCCACAGGCTCGTCGAGTAGTAGAAGATCACATTGATCCCGACGAACTGCTGGAACACCGACAGCAGGATGCCGACCCAGACGATCGGCAGCAGGCCGAGGCGCGGCCCGCGCAGGTCGGAGAGACGCGGATGCGTCGCCCGGACGAGGCTGGACGCCATGTCCGAGATCCGAGCCCGCACAGCCGCCGGCGGGTCGGCGCTGAGGCGGCTCAGCACCGCCTCGGCCTCCCCCATGCGTCCCCGGGCCACCAGGAAGCGCGGGGACTCCGGAAGTGCCAACGCCAGCAGCCCGTAGACGAGTGACGGGACCACCCCGGCGAGGAACATCCAGCGCCACGCGGCGAGCCCCAGCCAGAGAGTGCCGGCGGCGCCACCCGCCTGGTCGGCGGCCACGGCGTCGCACAGCAGCGCGACGAAGATGCCCGTGACGATGGCGAGCTGCTGCAGTGAGCCGAGTCGCCCACGGACGGCGGCCGGTGAGATCTCCGCGATGTAGGCGGGGGCGATGACGGAGGCGATGCCGACCCCGACGCCCGCGAGGATGCGCCAGCCGATCAGGTCCCATACCGAGAACGCGAGCCCCGCTCCGAGCGAGCTGACGCCGAACAGCGCCGCGGCCACCAGCATCACGCGCACGCGGCCGACCCGGTCGGCGGCCGGGCCCGCGAGCCACGCACCGACTGCCGAGCCGAGCAGCGCGCACGCGACCGCGAACCCCGAGATCCCCGGACCGAGCGCGAAGTGGTGCGTGAGGGCGTCGACCGCGCCGTTGATGACGGCGGTGTCGAAGCCGAACAGGAAGCCGCCGACCGCGGCCGCCGCGGCGATCCCCGACGCGCGGCGGTTTGCGGTGCGGTGTTGCAGGGTCGTCATCGGTGCCCCCGACCGACGACGCATGCGGGTGGACCCGCGCGGCCAGGCAGGCGGGACGGGACGGCGCCCCGCCACGACAGCACCGGGGCGGCGGCCCGGCGGGCGCAACGACCCGGGGGGTGCGAGGCAGGTCCGCACCGTCCGACGCGCCCGGCCTCCCGCGCCGGCGACCAGGACTCCCACGGAATCGGCCGGGCCGGCAGGTCGGCCCGGCCCCCGGACAGTGCGCGAATGGCGATCCTCATCGAGATCCCTTCCGACGATGGCGTGACCGATAGGGAACGGCTACGGGGAAGACCGGTGAGGGGCGGCGTCCGTGACATCCGTTGCCATGCCTCCGGTGCGGTCCACGGGCTCACTGCGCCGGACGCGAGCCCACTCGGCACCGTGCGGTGCCGGTGTCCGGTACCGGTAGCTCGCGCCGACCACGGGCCACCCCAGGTCCCGCCGGGACGCACCCGGGATTCGGAATTTCGGCGCAAGTCACGACACCCTGCGCCAGTGACTTCCACAGGCGCGATCAGCGGGCGAGCGGCTGACGATGGATGCAACGACCGGCTGGTATCGAGCAATCGTTTCCAGCCACGCATCCCACCAAGGAGACAAGGAAATGACGCTGTCCGCGCCAACCCGCCAGCCCGTGAGCAACGGCGACTACGCGGCAGATTTCGAACGGGTACGGAATCGTCTCTTCGGAATCGCCTACCAGATACTCGGTCGGGCCCCAGAAGCGGAAGACATCGTCCAGGAGGTCTGGCTGCGCTGGCAACGCGCCGACCGCGCGCTGGTCCGTGACCGGCTCCCGTTCCTCGTCACCATCACGACTCGCCTCGCTCTCAACTCCGTCACGTCGGCCCGCGCGCGCCGCGAGATCACCACGGGCGAGTCACCCCCGGAGCAACCCGCCGTCGCGGTCGATCCGGCGCTGACCGTCGAGCGGGACGAGGCACTCCGCGTTGCGGTGCGGCGGTTGCTGGAACGGCTGTCGCCACTGGAGTGCGCTGTCTACCTGCTGCGCGAAGGGTTCGACTTCTCGTTCCGCGAGATCGGCGACGACTTCGCCATGAGCGAGGTCACTGCCCGGCAGGCGGCTCGCCGAGCCCGGTTGCACCTCGCGGATGACCGCCGGTACGCAGTTGACCGGCTCCAACTCGCCGAGCTGTCCGCCGCCGTACTCGACGCTTCGCGGGGTGGCGGCATGAAGCGCCTGCTCGCCGTCCTCTCCGAGGCCACCAAGGTGGGACTCCGAGCACGATGCGACGAGAACGACACGTCGTGTCGTGCCGGCGGCGGGCCGACGCCGCTGCGCCAGCCCGCCGCCGGAAGTCCCCGGTTGCGAAGGGCCGCCGGTCCACCACCTGCCTGCCGGCCCCTGCAGCCGAGGCGCCCAGGCCCCCGGCTACCGGCCGCTGCCGCTGAGGGGCGCCGGGCTCCCCGTGCTCCTGCGAATCATGGGCAACGCGCACAGTGCCACGATCACCACGGCGACCCCGACGATGTAGGCGTTCCACGATGCGCCCACGCGATCGGTGTAGCGGAACACGAACGGTGCCGCCACGAGCATCACCCCGAGGAGGGCGTTCGTCCATTCCGGTGCTGTCGACTCGGGCATGGCGAGGGCCCACAGACCCACCAGGACGATCGCCGCACCCAACAGTTCAGCGACCCAGATCGTCGAACTGCTGGCGGTGTTGCCCGTGAACAGCGGAATCAACATGAGATAGGCGCCTAGGACCACGTTCGTCCAGTCCGTCCATCGAGTCCACTTACGCATTCTTCCTCGCTTCTCTCGTGCGGATGGGCCCGGCGGAATCCGGCGGTCGAGCCGACAAGGCCCGCGTAGCGATGGCCAACGATCGCCCGTGCAGCCTTGACGCGCGCTCCATCGAGCCCTCCGAAGACCGGAGATCCTTGCGCTTACCTCGCGACTCGACCGGACGTCGTCACGATGAAGGACGCCGCCACACGAAGGACAAGGCAGCCGGCAGGAACGTGACCGCGCGGGCTCACGACGCCGGCGCTCCCTGCGCCGGCCTTTTGCGCGGAGCGCGACCTGCGGACGTCAGTCCAGCTGGTCGAGCTCGTGTTCCACTCCTCGCAGGGCGATCCGGAGTTCCTTGCGGGAGTTGACACCCAGCTTGGCGAACACCTTCCGCAGGTGCCACTCCACGGTTCGGGGGCTGAGGAACAAGCGGCTGCCGACCTCCGAGTTGGACAACCCGTCCCGCGCCATCAGAGCAATCTGTCTTTCCTGCTGGGTCAGTTCGGGGTGGGTCTCGACACTGCGCTTGCGCACGATCTCCCCCGTCGCCAGCAACTCGCGTCTGGCTCGCCCGCCGAACGCCTCCATCCCCATCGCGGTGAACAGGTCATGGGCCGTCCGCAGCTGCGTACGGGCGTCCACCCGGCGGCCCTCCCGGCGCAGCCACTCGCCATAGAGCAGATGGGCCCGGGCGAGCTCCGGGCGGACCGGGCTCCCGCCCAGCCGCTCGATCGCCTCGAGGTAGCAGCATTCGGCGACCGCGCCCTCGCTCAAGAGCGCCTGTGCGCGGGCGGCGAGTCCGCGGGCCCAACCGCTGCCGGAGTCTCGTGTCTGCTCGGTGAGACGTCGGCCGGCGAGCGCCGCGTCGTCGGCCGCCCCGCTCCTGACCGCGGCCTCGACGCGCTCGCTGAGTGCCCACGCGGCGATCCAGAACTGTGGGGTGTCCTCGCTCGCCTCCTCGGCCGCGGCCAGGGCCTCCTCGTAGCGGCCCAGGCCGTTCAGCACGACCGACGCGGCCCACCGGGCGTACTGCACCGCCGTTCCCTGGCCCTCCGCGACGGCGCTCTCGACAGTGGCGTCGATCAGCGCGAACGCCTCGTCCTCGCGGCCCCTGAGTGCGGCATGGACCAGAGTCCCGTAGGGCGCGATGTGCGTCCCTGTCGCCTCGGTCACCGCGCGTGCTTCGACGATCAACGCCGCGGCCTCGGCCAGGTCGCCGGCCATGGCCGCCGCCTGGGCCAGCACGTTCACGCCAACCGTGAGAACCGCGAGCGCGCCCGACGTCCGGGCCACCTCGACCTGGCGGGTGGCCGTCGACAGGCAGGCCTCGAAGTCCCAGACGATGGCAGCGGCCACCACACCCAGCCAGCCCCAACGCAAGACCTCCTCGACCGGGACGTCGGGAGCGGCGAACGCCGTCGCCGCGCGCGCCAGTACCGGGACCCCGGCCTCGCGGCCCTCGGTGAACAGCGCAGCCAGACCGTCGAGCAGCACGTCCGAGGCCCGTGCGGGCTCCGGGACCGGCCCCGCGGCCGCGACCGCGCGCGAGACGTCGAGCAGGGTTCCGGAGGTCGCCAGCCGACCGGCGAAGAGGGCGGCGCTCCAGGCATCGAGGTAGGTCTCGCGCGCGAGCCGCATGTCGAGCGGTTCGAGCGCCCGGGCCGCGCGCAACAGGAGCGGCGGGGCGTCGCTGCCGCGGTTGAGCGAGTAGGCCGCCTCCGCCCGCAGCAGGTCGACGCGGGCCTTCCCGAGATCGTCCAGCGGGCCGGCGTCGGCGACCGCCAGCATCGCGGCCGCCGTCTCGAAGGCGCCGGTGCGAAGGCTGGCGTGCGCAGCGGCCAGAGCTCGTTCGGCACGCCGCGCCGGCTCGCGGGTCAGCGCGACCGCCGCAGGAACGCGGCCTCGGCGGCGAAACCCCCGCGCGCTTGAGCGCGCTGGGCAGATCGCTCGAGCTCCAGCGCGACGTTCTCGTCGGGGCCCGCTGTCGCCGTTGCCAGATGCCATGCACGCCGGTCGGGATCGGCCGCGCGGTCGGTCACTTCCGCGAGAGCCAGATGAGCGGAGCGCCTCTCCCGCAACGACGCGGAGCGGTAGACCGCCGACCGGGCGAGGGGATGCCGGAACATGACGCGGTCGCCGATCGTCAGCAGGCCGTCCATCTCGGCGACCGACGCGGCGGAGCCGTCGATACCGAGCCGCTCCGCTGCCCGCCAGACGAGCAGGGGATCGCCGACGGTTCGGCTGCGGCAACCAGGAGAAGCGAGCGGGTCTCCGGCGGAAGGAGCTCAGCCTGCCTGACGAAACTGCGCTCGATCCCGCCCGGCAGCGCGTGCGGTCCCGACAGCCCGAACCCGTCGGCGAGCTGGGTCGCGGTCAGCCCCCGCGGGAGCTCGAGCAGCGCGAGCGGATTCCCCTTGGTCTCGGCGACGATCCTTTCCCGAATTCGGTCGTCGAGCACGAACTCGACCACCGACCCCAGGAGCTCCCGCGCATCGGCGTCTGCCAATCCGTGCACGTCGAGATGCGGTATGCCGCGGAACTCCTCGCCGGCCTCGCGTGCCCCGAACATCAGGCCGACCGCCTCGGCGCGCAGTCGCCGCGCGACCAGGGTGAGCGTCTGGATCGTGGCCCGGTCCAACCATTGGGCATCGTCCACCACGCACAGCACCGGACGCTCCGTCACGGCCTCCGAGAACAGGCTCAGCAGGGCCAGCCCGACGATGAACGGATCGGGCCGAGGCCCGGCGTTGCGCCCGAACACGATGTCCAGCGCCTCGCGTTGCGGTCCGGGAAGCGCGTCGAGACCGGGAAGGAGCGGACCGCACAGCTGGTGCAGAGCCGCGAACGGCAGCTCCATCTCGGACTCGACGCCGGCGGCCCGGAGCACGTGGAGATCTCACGCAGCGGACAGGACGTGGTCCAGCAGCGCCGTCTTGCCGACGCCGGCGTCACCGCGGAGGACGAGCGCCCGGCTCTCACCCCGCCGGAGCGCTGCGACCAGGTCACCGAGCGCGGCGCACTCCGCCCGACGGCCACGCAGTTCCCCGGGCGCCCGTCCGGAGGCCTTCCCGCGCCGCTGCGTCACCGTCAGCCTCCATATCCGAGATCAATGTCGAAAGACGGATCGCTGGATGGAGTCGACCTCGCCCCCGGTGCCCGCGGCCGACTGAACAGGCCGCGGCACCCGCATGGATCAGCGGAGGTTCTCACCGACCCCATACCCTTCCATCGACCTGGTGAAGGCGAAGGGCTCGGAATCGGCGAAGAGGTCAGGGGTGAATGCGGGGTCTGCCATGACACCCCAGGTCTTGCGGCGCTGCATCGCGAGGTTCCCTGCGTCGTACAAGGGGAAGACGATCGACTCGCGGTACGCCTTCTCGATGCCGAACCGGCGGTCCAGCGCGTTGACCCCGACGATTCTCATGCAGTCGACGACGGCGCGCTGCATGAGCTCGGTGACGAACGTCTTGTTCATCCCGCTGAGCGCGTGCCCGTCGCCGGCATGGGTGTCCAGGTAGTGCGCGGCCTTCCAGCACGAGTAACGGCACGCCTCGATCTTCGCGGCGACGTCGGCGAGGAGGTACCCGACGGCTTGGTGTTCGATGATCGGCGTCATCCCGCCACCGGTGTAGGTCCGCGCCCAGTTCAACGCGAACTCGTACGCGCCGCGGGCAACACCGACGGCGGCGATCCCCGCGATCGGCCCCGACCAGGTGAAGTTGCGGTTGAGGAGCAGGTCACCGTCGCCGGCCGCCAGCAGGTTCTCCACGGGAACCCGCACGTCCCGGAACGTCATGGTGACGTTCTGGCAGGTGCGATGGCCGATCTTGTCGATGACCCGGTAGTCGACGCCCGGCGTGTTGCGTTCGACCAGTACCGCGCTGAGCGCCTCGCGCCCGCCCTTCGCGACGTCGGTGCGCACGATGCACAGGCTGACGTCGGACCCGTGCAGATCCCAGCCGCCGGCGTTGCACGGCCAGTGCTTCTCACCGTTGAGCACGAGCGTGCCGTCGGCCCGGTCGTGCCGGGCGACGAGCTGGATGCCGGCCATCGGATTCGGATGGTCGAAGTTCGCCGTCCCGCCCCGCTCGCTCACCACCCAGCCGGCCAGGAAGTCGCGGTTCGCCGGGTCAGTGGCGCGGCCGATCCAGGTCGCGCACTGCTGCTCGGTGCCGAACCAGGTCAGCGGCATGAGCGCCAGGCCGTTGACCAGGACGATCGTGGGGAACCCCCCGTCCACCGCGGCGAGCTCCTCGGTGACGATCAGCATGTCCACGACGCTGCCGCCCCCGCCCCCGTACCGCGCCGGGAGGAACGACGTCGTCAGGCCCAGAACCCCGGCTGCCTCGAACACCGGCTTCATCGCGGCGAAGGACTCCTGCGGGTCGGCGAGCGCGTCTGCGCGCTCCGCCGCCGGCCTCAGCACCTCCCGCGCGAACTCGCGCGTGCTGTACTTCAGCTCCCGCTGACGAGCCGTCATCTCGAAGTCGATCGCCATCGTGGCTCTCCCGCCCGCGCTACTGGTCCGGCCTGCCGGTGAGGCCCAGCGCGCCGCGCAGGCCCTGGTCATTCCTGGCGATGTCCTCCAGCGAGGCGCCGTCGAGGATGGTGAAGTACTCCCCCAGCGCGCGGGCGAAGACGTTGCGGGCCCCGCAGACGCCGGCGATCTGGCAGTACCGCACCGGGCCGAGGCATTCGACGACAGCGAAGTCGTCCTCCAGCGCACGTATGACGTCGCCGACGGTGATCGTCGACGGGTCTCGGTCCAGCTGGACCCCGCCGCCCCGGCCGCGTGCGGTCGTCACCAGGCCCGCGTCGGCCATCCGGCGCACGACCTTGTCCAGGTGGTTGTGGGAGACCTGGTGCGCCTCGGCGATCTCGGCGATGGATCCGCGTCGGCCGGGCGCCACCCGCAGGTACATGAGGACACGCAACGCGAGGTCGGCCTGACGGGTGTGCTTCACGGCCCACCGACCTGCCGGAAGCATGGTCGCCCGCCAACCGATCCGTTCCCGGCGCGACAGCGTGACCACCGAGCCATGCAGCGACCACCTCTCTTGGGGCATAAAACCGTATTCGTCATACTATTTTATTGCCCGACCAGGGGCAAGACGGGCCGGCGTCGCGGCCCGTGGCCGCGGGTGCACCTCCCGCTCGCGCACGGTGACGACGAGCCCGGCTTCGCTCGTCCGCCCCACCACCTCGTCCCGGTGGTGGTAGCGCCTAGCACGGCGCGACGAGTTGCAAATCGGTATTATACATGCTACTTTAACCGCCGTTCCCGGACAGGGCGGTGTCAAGTGGTGAGGACCGTGGGCCGTCGCGGCGGAGTGTCCGACCTCCCGGGTCTCCTCGGGCGGCGGCGGGAGTGCGAGCTGCTGGGCGGCCTGGTCGCGGCGGCGAAGGCCGGCCGCAGCCAGGTGCTCGTCCTGCGCGGCGAGGCCGGGATCGGCAAGACCGCGCTGCTGGAGTTCCTCCTCGACCGCGCCACGGGCTGCCGGGTCGGCCGGGCGGCGGGGGTCGAGTCGGAGACGGAGCTCCCCTACGCCGGCCTGCACCAGCTGTGCGGCCCGTTCCTGGGCCGGCTGGACGAGCTGCCCGGCCCGCAGCGTGAAGCGCTCGGGACGGCGTTCGGCATGCGGTCGGGCGGCCAGCCCGACCGGTTCCTCGTCGGGCTGGCCGTCCTCACCCTGCTCGGCCTGGTCGCCGCGGACCTCCCGCTGGTCTGCGTCGTCGACGACGCCCAGTGGGTGGACCGCGCGTCGCTGCGCTCGCTGGGGTTCGTCGCACGCCGCCTGGGGGCCGAGCCGGTCGCCATGGTGTTCGCCGTCCGCGAGGCCGAGGAGGACGCCGCGCTGGCCGGGCTCCCCGAGCTCGCCGTGCCCGGCCTGACCGGCCGCGACGCCGAGGAGCTCCTGGACGCGTCGGTCTCGGTGGCGCTCGACGGGGCCGTCCGCGACCGGATCCTCGCCGAGAGCCACGGCAACCCGCTGGCCCTGCTCGAGCTGCCGCGCGGCCTGTCGGCGGCCGAGCTGGCCTTCGGCGCCGTGAGCGCCGCCGTCGCCACGCCACCGGCCCACCGGCTCGAACGCAGCTTCCTGCGGAGGCTGGCGCCGCTGCCGGTGTCGTCCCGGCGGTGGCTGCTGGTCGCGGCGGCAGAACCCGTCGGTGATATACCACTTCTGTGGCGCGCCGTTCAGCGGTTGGGTATCCGACCGGAGGCGGCCGGTGCCGCGGAGGAAGCCGGTCTGATCGAGCTGCGCGACCACGCCCGGTTCCGTCACCCCCTCGTCCGGTCGGCCGTCTACCGGTCGGCCACGCCCGCCGAACGGCGCGAGGTCCACCGGGCGCTCGCGGACGTCACCGATCCCGAGGTCGACCCCGACCGGCGCGCCTGGCATCAGGCCTGCGCGACGCTGAACCCCGACGAGGCCGTCGCGGCACAGCTCGAGGAGTCGGCGAGCCGCGCGTTGACCCACGGCGGCGTGGCTGCGGCCGCCGCGTTCCTCGAACAGTCCGCCGCGTTGACCCCCGACCCGGCCCGGCGCGCGTCGCGGGCCCTGGACGGCGCGCGGTTCAAGGTGCGCGCCGGCGAGCTCGACGACGCCGCCGCGCTCCTGGCGGCGGCCCGGACGGCACCGCTCGACGACGCCGCGCGGGCCCACGCCGACCTCGTGTGTGCGGAGATCTCCCTCGCGGCGCACCGGGCGGACGAGGCGCTGCCGCTGCTGCTGGCCGCCGCCGGACGTCTGGAGCCGCTCGACCCCCTGCTCGCGCGGGACGCCTACGCCGACGCCCTCTGCGCGGCGCTGTTCGCCGGACGCCTGGCGTCGGGCCCGGACGCGCGGCAGGTCGCCGAGGCCGTCCGGGCGGCGGCGACGCCCCACCCACCACGCAGGGGGGACGCACTGCTGGACGGCCTCGCTGTGCTGTTCACCGACGGGTACGCCCGAGCAGCGCCGCTGGCGCACCGTGCCGTGCAGGCGTTCACCGTCGCCGAGCCGGCTCCGAACGAGGCCCCACGCCCGGGCTGGCTCGCCGCCGCGACGGCCGCGTCCCTGTGGGACGACGACCGCTGGGAGGTGCTCAGCAGCAGCCACCTCGACGCCGTCCGGACGACGGGTGCAGTGGGCGCGCTCCCGCTCGCCCTCGACACCCGGTCCGTCGTCCACCTGTTCCGCGGCGAGCTGGCGTCGGCGGCGTCGCTGGTCGAGGAGGCACGCTCCGTCTCGGCCATGACGGGCGGCACCACGACGCCCTGCGGCGAGATCGGCCTTGCGGCCGTGCGGGGTCACGCCGACCGGGCGGAGCCGCTGATCGAGCGCCACCTCGGTGAGGCCGTGCCGCGCCGGGAGGGCGTCGGGGTCACTGTCGCGCACTGGGCCCGCGCCGTCCTGTGCAACGGCCTCGGGCGGTACGAGGAGGCCGTGGCGGCCGCCCGCCAGGCCGCCGCGGCTCCGCGCGGGCTCGCGACGCCCCAGTGGGCGCTCGCCGAGCTCGTCGAGGCCGCGGCGCGGTGCGGGCAGGAGCGCGTGGCCGCGGCCGCGCTCGAGCGGCTCGCGGCGACGACGCGGGTCTGCGGCACGGACTGGGCGCTCGGGGTCGAGGCGAGCAGGCGCGCGCTGCTGCGCGCCGGGCCCGCCGCGGACGCGCTGCACCGCGAGGCGATCGACCGGCTGGGACGCACCCAGCTGCGGCTCGAGCTCGCCCGCGCACAGCTGCTCTACGGCGAGTGGCTGCGGCGGGAGGGCCGCCGCAGCGACGCCAGGGCGCAGCTGCGGACCGCGCACGAGGCGTTGGCGGCGATCGGCGCCGAGGCCTTCTCCGAGCGGGCCCGCCGCGAGCTGCTCGCCACCGGCGAGACGGTGCGCAGGCGCACGGTCGAAACGACGCGGGCGCTGACGTCCCAGGAGGCGCAGATCGCCGGGCTCGTCGCCGACGGGCTCACGAACGCCGAGATCGGCGCCACGCTCTACCTCAGCCCGCGGACCGTCGAGTGGCACCTGCGGAAGATGTTCATGAAGCTCGGCATAACCAGCAGGCGTCAGCTGCGCGTGTCGCTGCGGGACGGCGAGCGGAGCACGGCCGCGGTCTGAGCCCGGCCGTCACCCCGCCCCGGGCCCGCCCGCCGCGGCGACCCCGCCCGGCGACCGCCGGTCCCAGCCGTGGAACCGCGACAGGTCACCCGCGTCCCAGGCCGCGCGCAGCCCTGGCCGGGCCAGGTCCCAGTCCGGGCGGATCCCGCGCGTCGCCGCGCGCAGGTCGTGCCAGAGGTCGTCAAGGGAGGGCCTGCCCCAGAACCAGTAGCCGTTGTACACGCTGTGGATGACCAGCCCGGGCTTGAGCACGAGCGTGTGCGGGATCATCGGGTCGTGCTCGGGGTCGGTGTACTCCTGGATGTCGAGGTCCTGCTGGACGATCCGGCCGGGGTCGGAGAGGAACGGCCACCCGGCGCCGACCGACGCGCGGAACTCCTGCAGCGTGTGGTGCTCGTCGGTGGAGATCGTGACGATCCGGGTGTAGGCCACCGCGACCTTCGCCTGGAACGCCGCGAGCTCGAGATGCTGCTGGTGCTCCTTCGGGCAGTAGTGGCCCCGGGCCAGCGTCAGGACGAGCGGGTCGCCGCCCTGCAGCTCGCCCAGCGTGCGCACGACGCCGGTGTGGTCGGGCAGCGCGTAGTCCGGGAAGACCCCACCGGGAACGATGTCACCGCGCATCGCGATCGCCTCCTCGCCGTCCGCCCCTGCGGCCATCGGCAGAGGCCACCCATGGTCGGCCCGTCCGGCACCGCGTCGCGCCGGTCGGCGACACTGGTGCCTCCGGCGCGGCGCGCGCCGCCGGCCAGTGGGACCGACCGGGGCCGCCGGGTCGACGGACCCGGGACGACGACGGGTGCGGACCGCCCGCCCACGCGCGATCGTGAATGGTCCGCACCGCCGGCCGACCGTGGAGGACGCGATGGAGTACCTGGTCACGATGACCACGCAGGTGCCAGAAGGGGTCACCGACGCCGCGGTCGCCGCGGTGCGCGAGCGGGAGGCGGCGCACACCGCCGAGCTGGCCCGCGCCCACCGGGTGCTGCGGCTGTGGCGCCCGCCGCTCCGGCCCGGCGAGTGGCGCACGCTCGGCCTCTTCGCGGCCGACGACGACGGGCAGCTCGAGGAGGTCCTCGCCGGGATGCCGCTGCGCATCTGGCGCACCGACGTGGTGACCCCGCTGCGTCCGCACCCGAACGACCCAGGGCCCGGCCAGGTCGCCCCCGACCCGCGGTGCACGGAGTTCCTGACCACGTTCGCCGTCGACGTCCCGGCCGGCACGCCACCCGCGGCCGTCGAGGACACCACCCGCCGCGAGGCCGGGCGCGCGCACGAGCTCGCGGAGGCCGGGCGCCTGGTCCGGCTGTGGGCGTTGCCCGCGGCGGGCAGCGCCCTCGGCCACTGGCAGGCCGGCGACGGCGCGGAGATGGCCGCGATCGTCGCCTCGCTGCCGATGCGGGACTGGCTGACCGTGGACACGGTCCCGCTCGCGCCCCATCCCAGCGACCCCGCGGCCGCGACGGCTGCCGGGTCGGGCCGATCATGACGGCCACGCTCCTTTCGGTGAACGTCGGCCTCCCGCGCGACGTCGCGTGGAACGGACAGCGGGTGCACACCGGGATCTGGAAGAGGCCGGTCAGCGGGCCGGTGCGGGTGCGGCGGCTGAACCTCGACGGCGACGGGCAGGGCGACCGGAACGGGCACGGCGGCGAGCAGCGCGCGGTCATGGTCTACCAGGCCGGGTCCTACCGGCACTGGCGCGACCACCTGCAGCGGCCGGACCTGGGCTGGGGCGACTTCGGCGAGAACTTCACCGTTGACGGGCTGCCCGACGACGAGGTGTGCATCGGGGACCGGTTCCGGATCGGCGACGCCGAGTTCGAGGTCACCCAGCCCCGCGTCACCTGCTACCGCGTCGGGCTGCGCCTGGCCGAGCCGCGGATGCCCGCGCTGCTCGTGGCCCACCACCGGCCCGGCTTCTACCTGCGCGTCCTGCGGGAGGGCCACGTGCAGGCGGGCGACGCCGTCGTCCCGATCGGCGCCGCGGCGGAGCGGGTCAGCGTCGCCGCGACGGACGCGCTGCTGTACCTGCCCGACCCCGACGCCGACGCGCTGCGGCGCGTCCTGCGCGTCGCCGCGCTCAGCCCGGGCTGGCGCGGCTCGTTCCGCGATCTCCTCGACCGGGCCGAGCGGCCCCGCGACACCGCCATCATCGCTCCGGAGCCGGCGTGGGCGGGCTTCCGCCCGCTGCGGGTCGCCCGCCTGGTGCCCGAGACCGAGCTCGTCACGTCGGTCCACCTGCGCCCGACCACCGCAGGCCCGCTCCCGGCGCCGCTGCCGGGGCAGTACGTCACCGTCCGGCTCGCCGGGGCCGCCGACCCCCCACCGGTCCGGTCGTACTCGCTGTCGGCGTCGGGCGCCGACGGGTACCGCATCAGTGTCAAGCGCGAGCCCCACGGCCTGGTCAGCCGCTACATCGCGACGTCGCTCGCCGTCGGCGACCGGCTGGACGTCGCCGCTCCCCGCGGCGAGTTCGTGCTCCGCGACGGTCCCGACCCGGTCGTCCTGCTGTCGGCCGGTATCGGGGTCACGCCCGTGCTGGCGATGCTGCACGCCCTCGCCGCCAGGGGCAGCACCCGCAAGGTCTGGTGGCTGCACACCACGCAGGCGCCGGCGACCCACGCACTCGCCGACGAGGCCCGCCGGCTGCTCGAGACGCTCCCGCACGCGCGCTGCCGCATCTACTACACGGACTCCGCCGCGCACGTGGCGGGCGGGCGCCTCGACCGCGCCGCCCTCGCCGAGCTCGGCCTGCCCGTCGACGCGCAGGCCTACGTGTGCGGGCCGGCCGGGTTCATGGACGCGATGACGGCGGCGCTGGCCGACCTCGGCGTGGCGGCCAGCCGCATCCACATCGAGCGGTTCGCCTCGTTGGCGGCGATCAACCCCGGCGTCGTCCCCGGCGCGCGACCGGCCCCGCACGCCCCCGCCGTCCAGGGCACCGGACCCCTCGTCACGTTCGCCCGCGCCGGCCTCGCTGTCCCCTTCGCCGACACCGCGCCCAGCCTGCTCGAGCTGGCCGAGGCCTGCGACGTCCCGACGCGGTGGTCGTGCCGCACCGGCGTCTGCCACACCTGCTCCACCGTGCTGCTGTCCGGGGAGGTCGACTACGCGCCCCCGCCGCTCACCGAGCCGGACCCCGGACAGGTCCTGCTGTGCTGCGCCCGTCCCCGCTCCGACGTCGTCCTCGACCTGTAGCGCCGGGGCGGCAGCCGGTGGGTGCCGGGACCGCGCCGACCCGCCACCCCGCAGACCGGCCCACCGCCGCGCACCAGGGCCGGCCGGGCCCGCTCGCCCCGACGGGAGCACGGGCCGGGCGCGGCACACTCGCCCTACGGAAGGAGCTGCTGGCCCCCGTCGACGTCGAAGGTGGCTCCCGTGACCGCCGTGTTGGCCATCAGGTGCAGGGCGAGGGACGCCAGGTCCGCCGGCCCCACCACCCGCCGGATGGGGAGCAGGGCACGCAGCTCGTCGCGGCGGCGGTCGAGATCCTTGCCGAGGACCCGCGCCGACAGCGGTGTCTCGACGAAGCCCGCGGCGATCGCGTTCGCCCGCACCGGGGCGAACTCCAGGGCGACGTTCGCGACGATGACGGGGATCGCGGCGGCCATGATCGCGGCGATGCTCGACCCGACGCTCGGCCGGCGCGCGTCGGTGCCGGTCACGAACGTCAACGAACCACCCGCCCGCACGTGCCCCTGGCAGGCCCGGGAGATGCGCAACGCGCCGAGGAGGTGCTCGTCGAGCACCCGGCCCGCCAGATCGAGGTCCAGTTCCGCGATCGGTGCGTACACCGGTCCTCCGCCGGTCACGAGGACGTGGTCGATCGGGGTCTCCATCCCGGCGAGGAGCCGGTCGAGCGAGGCGGGGTCGCCGATGTCGACGGTGGCCATGCGAGCGTTCGTGACCTGCGCGGACGCCCGGTCGAGCCGGTCGGGGTCACGGCCGGTGAGGATGAGCTCGGCGCCGGCGTCGCCTGCCTGGCGGGCCGTTTCCAGCCCGATGCCGGAGCTCCCTCCGATGACGAGGACGGTCTGGCCGGCGAGCGAGCCGGGGTGGGTGTCGGCGGGCATCCGGGTGGTCGTCGTCACGGCGTCTCCTTCGTCGCTGCACGGTCTGGGTCGACGGTCGTCTGCGGGCGCGTGGCTCGCGCCCGTGGCCGACCCTGGTGCCGTGCGACCAGTGAACGTCCCCGGCCCGGTCGTCAGACCTTCCGCGTCGTCCCGTCATGAGCGGTCGTCGGCACCGGGCGGCCGTTGCAGCTCGCGGCCGGCGCGGGTGAGCAGGCCTCGCAACCACACGTGCTCGGGATCCTCGGTGTGCATGGGATGCCACCACAGCGCCTCCACCAGCGGGACGACATCCCACGGACAGTCCATGACCCGCAGCCGCTCGTCGCGGGCGAGGTGGGTGGCCAGGTGGCGTTGCACGAGCGCGAGCCGGTCGGTGCCGACGACGTAGAAGGGCAGCGCGAGGAAGCTCTCGACGACGACGTGCACCCGCGGAGCGGCGCCCAGCAGCTGCAGCTGGCGCCCGGCGCCCGTGAACGCCGCAGGGCTGTTGTAGGTGAAGACCCACGGTAGCCGCGCAGCATCGGCCATGGTCAGGACGTCACCTACAGCATCGGAGGCACCGTCGGCAAGCACCACCCACGTGTCGGTGAACAGGTCCACCGACGGCGGGTCGAACAGCACGCCGTGGGGGAGCAGGAGCCCGTCCACGCTGCGCAGTGCCTCGAGCCCGGCGTCGATCACCGCTGGGCTGTGCTGCTCCAGCCGCAGGGTCACCTCCGGAGCCTGCTGCCGGGCCAGCGCGGCGACCCGGGGGCCGAGCACCGCCATCGGGTAGTCCGACGCGAGCACGGTGAAGGTGCGCCGCGATGTCGCCGGATCGAACTCCGGCTCGCTGGCGAACACCCGCTCGACTCCGTCGAGCGCGACCCCCGTGCGCCGGCGCAGCTGGACGGCCAGCGGAGTGAGCTCGTAGCCGTTGCCGGAGCGCGCGAGCAGCGGATCGTCGAAATGCCGGCGCAGCCGGGCGAGCGCACCGGACAGCGCGGGCTGGGACAGGCCGAGGCGCGCCGCGGCCCGGGTGACCGAACGCTCCTCGAGCAGCACGTCGAGGGGGACGAGCAGGTTGAGGTCGAGGCTCGAGAGGTGCACCGCCGCAGGGTATTCGCCACGCCGATGATCGGCATCAGCAGTTTCAGCTTCCCTGATGCCGCCCGCAGGTCGACAGTGGTCGCGTCACCCCCGACCGGAAGGAGCGCACGTGGTCGTCCCCTTCGCACTCGCCACCGTCGCGGACGGGAGCGTCGAGCGCCCCGTCCTGGTCGTCGACGTCGAGGGGCGACCCCGGCAACGCGACCTGTCCGACGTCTCCCCCTCGGTTCACGCACTGCTGCAGGACTGGGACGCGGTGCTGCCCCTGCTGCGGACGCTGGTCGGCGAGGCCACCAGCTCGCTCGACACCGCACGACTGCGCGCTCCGCTCCTCCCCGGCCAGATTCTGCAGGCCGGTGCGAACTACCGGACGCACGTGATCGACCTGGCCGTGAAGCACGCCCAGGACCGGCCAGAGGACGAGGTGCGCGCCGAGGCAGCTGCGATGTTGGACCGGCGCGTCGCCGAGGGCGAGCCGTACGTCTTCATCGGCCTGCCCTCGGCGATCACCGGCCCGTACGCCGACGTCGTGCTGCCCGACTACTCGCAGCAGCACGACTGGGAGCTGGAGCTGGCGGCGGTGATCGGCCGCACGGCGTTCCGGGTCGACCGCGAAGACGCGCTCTCCCACGTCGCCGGCTACACGATCGCGAACGACCTCACCACGCGCGACCTGGTGTTCCGCCGGGACCTGCCGGAGATCGGCAGCGACTGGTTCCGCGCGAAGAACGCACCGGGTTTCACCCCGCTCGGGCCGTACCTGGTGCCGTCGGAGTTCGTCGTCGAGCACCCGCACGTGCACCTGGAGCTCAACGGCGAGGTGATGCAGGACGAGTCCACCAAGGACATGATCTTCGACGTCGCCGAGCTGGTGGCGGCAGCTTCCCGGATCACGCCACTGCGCCCCGGAGACCTGCTGCTGACGGGCAGCCCGGCCGGCAACGGCATGGCGCGCGGGCGACTGCTGCGTGCTGGTGACGTCATGTCCGGCACGATCACGGGACTCGGCACCCAGCGCACCCGGGTCGTGGCGCCATGACGGGCACGGTGCCCCGGTGGGACCGGGCCGACCCGGAGTCGGCCGTCGCCGAGGCCGCGAAGCGCTGCTCCAACGTCGGCCGGTGGGGTCCCGACGACGTGCACGGGACGCTCAACTTCATCACGCGCCAGGCGCGCGTCGCCGCGGCCGCGCTCGTCCGCAGCGGTGCGACGTACTCCCTCGCACAGGCCTTCGACGAGCACGGCCCGCAGAACGGCTGGCGGCGCCGCACCAACCCGGTGCACACGATGACCGACACGGGCACCGACGCCGAGCGAGGCGTCCAGGACTTCCCGCACGGCATCGGCGGCGCCGACGACTGGATCGCGATGCCACTGCAGTGCTCCACGCAGTGGGACGGGCTGGGCCACATCTTCGACCACGGCCGCGCCTGGAACGGCCGCGCGGCCGGCGACGTCGTCACCTCGCTCGGCGACTCCGTGACGGGGATCGAGACGGCGGCGGCGCTGATCGCCGGGCGTGGCGTGCTGCTGGACGTGGGCCGCGTGGTCGGGGGCGGCGAGCTGCCCGACGGCTTCGCCGTCACCGCCGAGCACCTGGACGCGACGGCGGCCGAGCACGGCGTCGCCGTCGAGTGCGGCGACATCCTGTGCGTGCGCACCGGGCGGCTCACCCGGGCCCGCCGCGAGGGCTGGAACGCCTACGCCGGCGGCGACTCGCCGGGCCTTTCGTTCGGCACGGCCGGGTGGCTGCACAGCAGCGAGATCGCCGCGGTCGCCACCGACACCTGGGGGTTGGAAGTGCGGCCCAACGAGTTCGACGCGCCCGCGTTCCAGCCGCTGCACCAGGTCGCCATCCCGAACATGGGCCTCTACCTGGGCGAGATGTGGGACTTCGACGCTCTCGCCGAGGCATGCGCCGAGGACGGACGCTACGCGTTCTGGCTCACGGCCGTCCCGCTGCCCGTCACCGGCGCCGTGGGTGCGCCGGTCAACCCGCTCGCCGTCAAATGAGGAGGCCGCGGTGACCGCCGTGAGGTCAGTGGGCGTCGTGGGCGCGGGGGTCGCCGGGCTCGGCGTCGCGATCCTGCTCGCCGAGTCGGGCGTCGCCGTCGACCTCGTCGAGGCCGTCCCCGATCTCGGGGTGCTCGGTTCGGGCATCACCCTGCAGGGCAACGCGCTGCGGGTGCTGCGCCGGCTCGGCGTGTGGCCGGACATCGAACGCCTCGGGTACGGCTTCTCCACGTTGGGCCTGCGCGCTCCCGACGGGACGCTGCTCGCCGAGATCCCCGACAACCGCACGGGTGGTCCCGACCTGCCCGCCACTGTCGGCATGTACCGCCCCGATCTCGCCAGGGTGCTCACCGAGCGGGCGGCCGCGCTCGGGGTGAAGATCCACGCCGGGGTCGCGGCCACCTCACTCGCCCAGGACGGGACCGGCGCCGAGCTCGGCACCTCCGACGGCGGCCGGACCCGCTACGACCTGGTGGTCGGCGCGGACGGCGTCCGGTCGTGGGTGCGCCGCGCCCTGGGCATCGAGGTGGAGACCGAGCCCGTCGGCATGGGCATCTGGCGCGCGTTCGCGCAGCGCCCGCCATCGGTCACCCGGACCGACCTCTGCTACGGCGGAGCGGCGTACATCGCCGGCTACTGCCCGACGGGCCCGGACACGCTCTACGCCTACCTCGTCGAGGACGCGCAGGACCGCACTGCCCTCACCGCCGAGGAGCGGCTCGCCACGATGCGCGGGCTGGCCGGGCACTACGGCGGGCCGTGGGCGGACATCCGCGCGAACCTGACCGACCCGTCGCGGGTCAACTACACGCATTTCGAGTGGCACCTGCTGGACGGGCCGTGGCACCGCGGCCGCGTCGCCCTGGTCGGGGACGCCGTGCACTGCTGCCCGCCCACGATGGCGCAAGGCGCGGCGCAGGCACTGGAGGACGCACTCGTCCTCGCCGAGCTGCTCACCACCCGCGACGCACTCGACCAGGACCTCTGGGCCGCCTATACCGGGCGGCGGCTGCCCAGGGCCCGGGCCGTCGTCGAGGGCTCGGTGCAGATCTGCCGTTGGCTGGTCGCCGGTGAACGCGGCGACGTGCCCGGCCTGATGGGCCGGATCGCGGCGATCGTGGGGCAGGAACCGTGACCGGTCCCGTCGTCGACGTGCACGCGCATTGCCTCCTCGGCGAGGTGGAGGCGCTCGTCGAGGGCGAGCCGGGCCTCGCGGAGCAGCGAGCGCTGGACGCCCGCCGCAACGGACCGCAGTCCCTGGCCGTGTCGGCCGCGATGGTCCGTGCCGCGCTGCCGGCGCTCACGAGCGTGGGGCACCGGCTCGCCGACATGGACTCGGCCGGCGTCGAGGTGCAGGTCGTCGCGCCGTCCCCGTCGCAGTACCACTACTGGGCCCGACCCGGCCTCGCGGCCGCGGTGTGCAGGCTGGCCAACCGCGGCACGGCGGGGGTCGTGGCGCAGGCGCCGGACCGACTCACCGGGCTCGGGCTCGTGCCGCTGCAGCACCCGGACCTGGTGGTCGACGCCCTCGACGATGCGCTCGCGCTCGGCCTGAAGGGCGTCGAGATCTCCTCCTTCGCACCTGGCGTCGAGCTCTCGGACGCGCGGCTCGAGCCGTTCTGGGCGCGTGCGGCCGAGACCGAGGCGGTGGTGTTCCTGCATCCGTTCGGCTGCTCGCTCGACGAGCGGCTCGACCGGTTCTACCTGTCGAACACGGTCGGGCAACCGGTGGAGAACGCCGTCGCGCTGTCGCACCTGATCTTCGCGGGCGTCTTGGACCGCCATCCCGGCCTGCGCGTCATCGCGGCGCACGGTGGCGGCTACCTGCCGACCTACCTCGGCCGTTCCGACCACGCATGGCAGGTGCGGCCGGAGGCTCGCGGCTGCGCCGACCCGCCGTCGACCTACCTTCGCCGGCTCTGGTTCGACTCACTGGTGCACACCCCTGACGCGTTGCACGCGCTCGTCGCGGCCGTGGGCGGCGACCGGGTGTTGCTCGGCTCCGACCACCCCTTCGACATGGGCGTGCCGGACCCCGTCGCCCGACTCGACGCCGCCGGGCTGGACGCGGGCGACCGCGCCGCGATCGCCGGCGGCACCGCACAGAAACTGGGGCTCGTCCCCGGGAAGGACACCTGATGCCCGCCCGCCTGATCACGCACCTGCGCCACGTCGACATCGCCGTGCCCGACCTCGCGGCACAGCGCGGCTTCTACACGGGGCACTGGGGACTCACCGAGGTCGCCACGGACACCGGGCTGTCGTTCCTCGCCGCCGAGGGGTCCCCCGAGCAGTACGTGCTGCGGCTGCGGCAGGCGAGCGAGAAGCGGATCGACCTGATCGCATTCGGCGCCGCGACAGCCGCCGACGTCGACACCATGGCCGCGACGCTGGCCCGCGACGGGGTGCGGCTGGTGTCCGAACCGAGCGCGGTCGCCACCCCCGGCGGCGGCTACGGGTTCCGGTTCTTCGACAACGAGGGCCGCACGGTCGAGGTCTCCGCCGACGTCGCCGTCCGCAGGCACCGCAGGATCGAGGAGGGCGAGTCGATCCCGGTGCGGCTGTCGCACGTCGTGGTCAACTCCGCCGACCCGGAGGGCACCGTCGCCTTCTACAAGAAGCACATGGCGTTCGCGCTGTCGGACGTCCTCATGCACCCGCGGATGGGCCACATGATGTGGTTCCTCCGCTGCAACGACTGGCACCACAGCTTCGCCGTCGCCCGCTGCCCACACCCATCGCTGCACCACGCCAGCTTCGAGCTGCGCGGCATCGACGAGTACATGCGCGGCACCGGACGGCTGCTGCGCGCGGGTGTCGAGAAGGTGTGGGGTCCCGGCCGGCACAAGGCCGGCAACAACACCTTCTCCTACTTCCTCGACCCGCAGGGCAACACCGTCGAGTACACGACGGAGCTCGAGCGTCTCGACGAGGACAACTGGCACCCGGGCCTGCACGACTTCACCGATCCTGCCGTGTCCGACCAGTGGGGCACCGCCAACCGGATGGACGAGTTCGTGGCCGCGCGCTCGTTCAACGACCCGGACAAGGGCCTGTTCCTTGCCCCGCCGGTCTGATGCGGTTCGCGACCGTCGAGCAGGCGGACGGCACCGTCCGCTGCGGTGTCGTCGACGGCGAGGTGCTGCGCCGCCTCCCCGTCGGAACGAGCGTCCTGCAGCTGTTGCGCACCGACGCACTGCTCGAGGCGGGCGCCGCCGCCGACGACCCGGTGCCGCTCGCAGGGCTCCGCCTGCTGCCGCCGGTCGAGGCGCCCACCGTGCGCGACTTCGTCGCGTTCGAGGAGCACGTCGAGGGCATCGCCGGCGCCGTCGACCCGGCGTGGTCCGACGCGCCGACCTTCTACTTCACCAACCCGTACGCCCTGATCGGAGCGCACGACGACGTCGCGGTGCCGCCGGGGAGCGCACAGCTGGACTTCGAGCTCGAGGTGGCCGCGGTGATCGGCGCGCAGGGCGCGGACCTCGCCCCCGAACAGGCGCGCGCCCACATCGCCGGATACACGATCCTCAACGACTGGTCGGCCCGCGACCTGCAGTTCCGCGAGATGGCAGTGCGGCTCGGCCCGTGCAAGGGCAAGGACTTCGCCACCACCCTCGGTCCCGTACTGGTCACCGCCGACGAGCTCGAGCCCCGCCGCGACGCCGACGGGTTCCTCGCGCTCGGCATGGCCGTCGCCGTCAACGGCACCGAGATCGGCCGGGACCTGCTGTCCAACATGGGCTGGCCGTTCGAGGACCTCGTCGCCTACGCCAGCCGCGGCACCACGGTGCGCCCAGGCGACGTGCTCGGCTCCGGCACCTGCGGCAACGGCGGCTGCCTCGCCGAGCTGTGGGGCCGCGGCCACCACCTGCCCCCGCTGCGGCCGGGAGACGTCGTCGAGATGACCGTCGACGGGCTCGGCACGATCCGCAACACCGTCGTCACCGGTCGGGATCCACACCCGATCCGCCGCGCCCGCTCCCGGCCACGCACGCGGCCGGCCGCCCCCACGACGCCGTGAGGTTCCCATGAAGATCGTTCCGGCTCGCGAGCCCGGGCCGGCCCAGCTCGTCGTCCTGCTCGCCGCGAGCTCGCTGTCGGTACTCGGTGCGGTGCTCATCGCCCCGGTCCTGCCCCAGATCGCCGCCCAGTTCGCCCACGAGCCCGGCGTCGATCTGCTGGTGCCGATCGTGCTGACCGTGCCGGCGCTGGTCATCGGGCTCACCGCACCCTTCGCCGGGGTGATCGTCGACCGGCTGGGGCGCACCCGCATCCTCGTCGTCGCGCTGGTGCTCTACGCGGCTGCCGGCACCGCGCCGCTCTGGCTCGACGACCTGGGCGCGATCATCGCCAGCCGCGTCGTGGTCGGATTCTGTGAAGCCGCCATCATGACCAGCGCCACCACCTTGATCGGGGACTACTGGACGGGCGAGCGGCGCGCCCACTACCTCGGGCTGCAGGCGACCGTGGCGACCCTCGCGGCGACCGCGTTCATCGCTCTCGGCGGCGCGCTCGGTGTCGGCGGCTGGCGGGCTCCGTTCTGGATGTACCTGATCTCGCTCGTGGTGGTGGTACCGGCCGCACGGCTCCTGTGGGCGCCGGTAGCGTCCGGCGGGGGCGCGGCCGGGACGGCGCCCTTCCGGTGGCGAGCGATGATCTTCCCATGTCTGGTCTCCGTGGTCGGCGGCGCAGTGTTCTACGCGCTCATCGTCCAGCTGCCGTTCGTCCTCACCCGAGCGGGGCTGTCGGCGCCGGCGCTGATCGGCGCAGTCGCCGCCGGGATGTCCGTCGCGACGGCGGCCGGCGCGGCCCTCTTCGGCCGCGTCGCCCGGTTGAGCAGGCGCGTGCTGCTACCGGTGGAGTTCGCGCTCGCCGGCCTCGGGCTGCTGATCGTCTTCGCCTCGTCGTCGTTGCCGGGCATCGCCACGGGCGCGCTGGTGACCGGCTTCGCGACGGGCTTGTTGTTGCCCAGCCTGCTCACCTGGTCCGTCGACAGGCTGGAGTTCTCGTCGCGTGGCCGGGGCACCGGGCTGTGGACCGGGGCCCTGTTCATCGGCGAGTTCCTCTCGCCGCTGGCGGTCGCGGCGTTCGGCGCCGCGGCCGGCGGGCCGGCGGCCGGGATCGCCGTGCTCGGGGTCGTCGCCGTGGCGATGGCCATCGGCCTGTGCGCTCTGCCGGTCTCGGCCCGGCACGACCGGAGCGCGTCGGCGGCCGGGGCTCATCGCGTCGGACAGCGCTGACCACCGCCGGCGCTGCCAAGAGGTTCGTCGGTCGGGAACACCTCGCGCAGGCCGCCCCAGAACCCGAGCGCGCCGTCACCGACACCTTGCGCCCGTCCGCCCGGACCCCGATCAGCACCAGCAGACACAGCTTGTGCTCCTCGAGATCAGCGAACGGCGTTACTCATGCGCCGAACCATCTCGCTGATCATCTCTGGGCTGGTGCCGAAGTTCAGCCGTGCGTACCCGGCTCCGGACCGGTCACCGTAGTTCACACCCCGCGCGAGGGCGACACGCCCACGGTCGAGGAAGACGCGGGCCGGGTCATCGCCGAGACCGAGGGAACGGCAGTCCAGCCAGGCCAGGTAGGTCGCCTGCGACGGTGTCCAGACGATCTCGGGCAGGTGCTCGGTGAGCAGTCTGCCCAGCAGCGCCCGATTGGTGTCGAGCTCGGCCAGTACGGCGTCGAGCCAGTCGTCGCCCACATCGAAGGCGGCCTCGGCCGCGATGACGCCGAGCAGCCCGGCGTGCTCGGCCAGTGCCGGCAACCGGTTCACGACCGCGCGGGCCCGATCGGAGGCGGTGACCAGGAGCGCGGTCTTCAGACCAGCGAGGTTGAACGCCTTGGACGCGGAGGTGAGCGCGAAACCGCACCGGCGGGCGGCGTCCGACACCTCCAGCCACGGGACATGCTCCGCCCCGGGCAGCACCAGCGGTGCGTGGATCTCGTCGGCGATCACCCAGACATCGCGCTCCGCGCACAGCTCGGCAAGCTGCTCCAACTCCGCCCGCGGCACCACCCGTCCCGTCGGGTTGTGCGGGTTCACCAGCAGGAACACCCGGGTGCCGCGGTCGAACTCCCCCTGCAGCGCGTCAAGGTCGATCTGTCCGCGGGGTTCGAGTGGTAACTCGCGCACCGAGAGCCCGATCGAGGGAAGATCGGCCAGAAACGGTCGGTACGCTGGCGTGGCGAAGGCGATCGAACGGTCCTGGCCGGCGAGCATCCGGGCGAGCTCGATCACCCCGACCATGACGTCGGGTGCGAGCACCACCTGCGCAGGATCTATGTGCCAGTTCAGCCGCCGCGTGGCGAACCGACCGAACGCCTCGATCAGACGCGGGATGTGCGCGTGGGCGTACCCGAGGTCGTGGCGGTCGATCGCCGCATGGAGCGCCCGCGTCACAGGCGGGGCGATCGGGAAGTCCATCTCGGCAACCGTCGCAGCCAGCACGTCGTCCGGGTGGCCAGCCCACTTCATGCTTCGCCGCGTGTGCAAGGCCGCCAACGGCGGAACCGACAGATCGACAACTGCTGTCGTCCGAGTCACGGAACGAGTAGACACGTTCGTCGCCCACGACGTCGACAGCGAGGCTCCCCTGCGGGCCGAGAACCCAGCCTCCACACCGGAATAACGCTCAGACGTCGCCACTCGCTCGCGGAGCTCAGGTGTGTCCGCCACCGCCAAGGTGCGCGCGCAGGAACTCGCCTGCGGCTGTCAGGGCTGCGTCGCCCTCGGTGAGGATGGCGGCGAATCCCTGGAACACGTGCGGTGCACCCGGCGTGATCTGCAGATCGACGGCGACGTCGGCGGTCGCCGCGCGGGCGGCGAGCCGGAGGGCGTCGTCGAGCAGGATCTCGTGGGACCCGGCCTGGATCAGCAACGGCGGCAGGCCCGTCAGATCGGCGAAGACGGGGCTGATCGTCGGTGCCATGGCGTCCCCTGTCCCGACGTACTCGGCCCCGCGTGTCCGCAGGCCTGCGGCGGTGACGGCCACGTCGACGTCCGCTTTGGTCCGTGCCGTCGCGCCGCTGAGCGTCAGATCGGCCCACGGCGAGAACACCGCGGCCGCCGCCGGCAGTGGAAGGCTGCGGTCGCGTAGCGCCACGAGCGTCGCCAGCACCAGCCCGCCCCCGGCGGACTCGCCCACGAGCGCCACGTCCGTGGGGTCGGTCGTCTCCAGCAGCGCCGCGTAGGCGGCGAGGGCGTCGTCGAGCGCTGCGGGATACGGGTGTTCGGGGGCGAGCCGGTAGTCGACGGTGATCGCCCGGGCCCGCGCCCGGCGCGCCACATCCGAGGCGAGCCCCAGTGACGCCTGCGCCGTGCCCATGGCGTAGGCACCCCCGTGCAGGTAGAGCACCACCCCGTCGTCGTCCGGACCGGCACCGGCCCCGTCGATGTCGATGTCGATGACGGGAACGCCTGCGAGGTCGCCCGGCTGGGTGCGCACATCGTCCGAGAGCGGGATCGACGTGAGCATCTCGACGAGCAACCGGCGCTGTTCCTGCAGGTCGCCGCCGAGATCGAGCGGTCCGGTGCGCAGCATCTCGTCGAGCGCGTGAAGCTGATCGGCGGTCATGACGCGCTCTCCCGTCAGCCGACACCGGGCGGAGGGAGCAACTCGGTGACGAACTGCGGCGCCAACGCCTGGGCCTTCTCGCGGAACGCCGTCTCCTCCTCGGGGCTCAATGGCGCCGGTGGTTCGGTCCGGGTCGTGACGGGCTGCCCGACGAGCGTGAAGAACTCCTCCTGACCCGACGGCGCGCACAGGCACAGCAACCGCGCCGGTGCGGTACCGGCGTTGGTGAACGAGTGCGGCGCGTTCGCGGGCACGTTGATGGTCTCCCCGGCGCGCAGGACCACGGTCTCCCCACGAAAGGTGGCCGACACCTCGCCCTCGAGGACGGTGAACATCTCCTCGAAGTCGTGGCGGTGCGGCGGCGGCCCGCCGTTCGGCGGCACGTGCATGTCGATGAGGGTGTACTTGCCGGCGGTGTCCTCGCCGCGAACCAAGATCGTGTAGGTGTCGCCGACCAGCCCGATGTGGGTCAGGCTCTGGTCGGTGTCCGGCCGCGCGATCGTGAGCTCGCGCGACGGATCGTCAGCAGGGATGGGTGCGAGTCCCTCGGGCATGGCAACTCCTCGGTCGAGGTCAACGCGGCAGAGATCGTGCCGCCACTGTATACGGAGCAGATCGTCCGTTTGACGACGTGTGATGCAGTTGCGACCGAGGAGCCGCGGCCTACTGTCGGATAGCATCTCCAGGTGGGGAGCGACACGGGTCCGGCGTCGGGCTCGGGCACGCCGCGCCGACCTCTGCGCAAGGACGCCGTCGCCAACCGCGAGCGCCTTCTCGCCGCCGCGGTGACGACCCTGCTACGGCGCGGCTCCGGCGCCACGCTCTCCCAGATCGCCGAGGAGGCGGGCGTCGGCATCGGCACGCTCTACCGGCGCTATCCCACCCGCGAGGATCTGTTGGAGGCGCTACAGCTGCGGGCGTTCGGACTCGTGATCGACATGGTGAAGGAGATAGAAGCCCTGGAGCTGCGCGGCATCGACGCGGTACGAACGTTTCTCGAGCGCACCGTCGATCACGGGTCACAACTTGTCATGCCCGCACACGGGGCACCGCCCTCCCCGTCGGCGGAGATCCACGAACGACGGGGCGAGCTCCACGGCCGGATCGCCGCCATGGTGGAGCGGGGCGTGCGCGACGGGTCGGTCCGCCCCGACCTGACGATGAAGGACGTGGTGGTCTTCGGCTCGCTGATCGCGATGCCGCAGCCGGGCGCCGGCGACTGGCCCGCGCTCATGGCCCGGCAGATCGAGCTGTTCCTCGACGCCGCCCGCGCTCGACAGCCCCTGGACGAGTCGACGATCTAGCCGGAACAGCCTTGCGGCGCACAACCAGGCCCGTGCAATTATTCGGAGGATCAACCTCCATTTATCGGCGCTCGCCTTGGGGCCGACGCGCAGGGCTCAGCCTGCGGTCTGTGCCTTGCGCGCACGCACCGCGATCGGAGCGCCAGCCAGGTCCTCCTCGTTGCAGAGCAGCTTCACCTCGTAGTAGGGGCGGCCGGCGCGGTCGTCGTAGTCCAGATGCACGGCGATCACGTCGAGGGGTTCACCCAACCACTCCTGAGCGCTGCGCAGCCACGTCGCAGACCGCTCCAGAGCTCTTGGCAGGTCGTCGTCGCAGAACCGCACCGGACGGTAGGGGACCTGCTGCACCTCGTCCTGTTGGTGCACCGGCCGAGGCAGGGTTCTCGCCACTCCGGTGTCGTCGAGATCTAGTGCGATCGACTCCTCGCTCACCTCGCCAAGGGTGGTCCCACACAACCCCGACGGCAAGTCCGCCACGCCCTCCCGATGTGGACGCGGAACATGGCAGTTCTCGGGCCGTAGGGACCCGCCGGACTCGTCATGACGGCTGCCGGGGGTGAAGGCGACCCGGTTGACCTTCCCCTCCTCCACCGTCACCGCCGATCCCGCCTCCACTTCGTGCCACAGCCCCGGCAACGGCACCAGCGGCTCGGACACCACGGCACGCGACTCCGCGGAGAAGTGGCCGAAAGGCTCGTTGACCGGGTAGAGCAGCCGCAAGACGTCGACGTCTTCGCTGTAGTGCAGGGTGTTGCCGACGGTCATCTGCAGCGGCTCCGAGATCTCGCACGACAGCTCGTGCAGGTTGGCGTCGCCCCACGCCGGCGCCGCGGAACGGAAGACGGCGGGGACGTCCCGGCGCCCGTACCAACCGAGGCCGACACCGTCGCCGTTGGGCACCGGGGCGTGCGGCGAGTGGCTCCTGCTCTGCTCGATGAGCGAGCGTTCGGGGTCGTACAACAGCTCCCGGGACGGCCGCTGCCGCCATGGGCCACCAGGGTCTCGGCAGGGTTCCCGGTCGCCACGGCCGATCCCCGCTACGGCGCCATCGGGCCGAGTTGGACGCGAACCACGCGCCCGTCCTCGAACGCGGCCTCGATGCGACCGCGGGCATCCGACGCCGGATCGTCGAGGCGCACCGTCCAGATCGCCCGCTCCCGGGTGAGCTGCTTGTGGGTCAGGTCCATGCGGACGTCCTTGCAGAGCTCCCGGACGGCGTCGCGCGCGGCCTCCCCTCGCAGGAGCGGGCGGACGCGGAACGGCTCGGCGGAGGTCAGCTCGACGTCGGGCGTGAACAGCTTCAGTACCTCGTCGACGTCGCCCCGCCGCCACGCCTCCTCGAACGCGCGGGCGGCCAGGAACTCCTCGGCCTGTCGCTCACCCTGGGCCATGAGCGAGCGGATGAACCGGGCATCCCGGTTGAGCTTCGAGGCCGGCCCCATCAGCTGCGACGACCGGGGCCGGGAGAACTCCAGCACGCGGACGACGACCTGCTTGTACCTGTCGCCGACCAACTGCCCCTCGGCGAGCAACCGGTCGATCAGCTCGACGACGTGCAGCTCCTGGTACAGGGAGAGGTTGCCCGCGAGCTCGTTGCGGCGGTCGGTGATGTCGAGGACCGACCGCGGCTCTTCGGCCCGGGCGGTCGGATTGATCTGGATCACCCACAGCTCGTCGGGCTTGGTCTCGAGCAGCTCGCGCACCGGCGGGTTCTGGGAGAACAGGCCGTCCCAGTAGCTGCCGCCGTCGGTGCGCACGGTCGGGAAGACGGTGGGTATCGCCGCTGATGCGACGACCATGTCGGCGGTGATCCGGTCCCGACGGCTGTGGAACGCCCGGAACTGGCCCGACAGGACGTCGACCGCGCCCATGAGGAGCAACGGGTGTGCCCCCGCGCTGTCGACGTCGATGCGGTCGAAGTCCACCCGGCGCGTCAACAGGTCCCGGAAGTGCTGCAACCCGTTGACGGGCATGTCATAGGGGCTGGCGACCGGCACCATCCCCAGGCCCTGCAGGGTGCTCGCCCACACCATCCAGGCGTTCACGGCGGCGTCCAGCACCGACAGCGCGGAGTTGTCCTCCCAGAACGCCTCGAGCAGCGCCCTGGCCTCGTGCCGGTCGCCCGCACGCAGCGCCGACCACGCGAGCAGGGCGCAGATCGCGCCGCCGGACGTCCCGCTCAGCCCCACGACCTCGCATCCGTCGAGGTCGTCGTCGAACAGTCGGGCCAGCACCCCCGCGGTGAACGCCGTGTGGCTGCCGCCACCCTGGCACGCTATCGCGACACGACGCGAAGGGTCGCCCGTCATCTGTTCTCCTGATCGTCCGCCGAAGCCGCAGGTGCCCGCCGGGGCGAGCGCCGCGCCCGGAGACGTGCCCGCCACTCCGCTCGAGCGGGCACCCCGCCCAGGATGCGCCGACGGCGCCCGGTCGGGCTCACCCTCGACGGAGGAGATCTCCCTCCGCCCCGTTCGCGCCGGGCCGACGCTGCCCCGGCGTGCGCGCCGCACAGGCCGCCGCCTCACCCGGCGCGGGTGAGGCCACTGCCGGACGTCCCGTCCTCCGCGCTGTGCGCTGCCAGTGCGTCTCGCCGTTCGCGTCCTCCTACCGCTTTCCGAGCAGCCGTGCCTTCTGTTGGGCGAACTCCTCCTCGCTCAACAGGCCGGCCGCCTGCAGCTCACCGAGCTTCGTGAGCTGGGTGTAGAGGTCGTCCACCGACGGCGGGCTGCCCGCCGGCGCGGGCCGGTCCGCCTCCGCGGCGCGGTGGGAACGGGCCGCGTCCTGTGACGCGGTGACGCGCCCGGCGACCGCCGACGCCGTTCCCGCCACCACCGCGGTGCGCGCCATCGTGCCCAGCAGGCCCGGACCGCTTCGGCCCCGCCCCGCCCGCCGCCTCACGCGTCCACCGCCGGCCGGGCCGCCGCACTCGCGAGTGCCCGCCCGACGTCCGCTCGCGGTATGCGGTCGTGGGCCAGCACGGTGCCGCCCGCGCGCTCGACCGCCCCGGCCAGGGCGGCCGCCCAGACGCTCTCCCACACCAGTACGAGCGTGGTGGTGTCCCGCTCGATGCCGGCGGCGACCCCGACGAGGTCGTCGTCGCTCAGCAGTTCGAGCACGTCCCCGTCGACCACGTCGAAGGAGACCCCCTCCTCGTCCTGCACCTCCGTCGCGGTCACCTGGCCCTCGGCGTCCTTGTGCACGACGGCCGCGTCGATCAGCCGGACGGTCCCGGACCGGACGAGCTCGGCGAGCGGCTCGACGACGGCCGGGTTGAGGAATGGGCCCGGGAAGGTGAGTGCGATCCACTCCACCGGGGCACTGGTCCGCGTGGGCTCCGTCGTCATGGCCTGCCTCTCGGGTTTCTGCCACTGTCGCCGGCACCGGCGTCCACCGCCTCCTTCGCGCGGGGTGAGGCGGAGCCGCTCCGGCGCCGCCCGCCCGTGGTCGACGTCCTCAGCGGCGCAGTTCGCGGACGTTCACCACCAGCAGCACGCCGGCCAGTAGGAGGAGCAGCGCGGCCAGGACGACCCGCCAGCTCTGCAGCAAGGCGAGCACCAGCACCACGCCGAGCGTCGCGGTCACCGCGGTGGCGAGGAGGCCCGCCAGGAAGGCGATCAGGCGGCCGCGGGCCGCCGCCTCGACGCCGAGGAACAGCACGATGACCAGCACGAGGCTGGTCAGGAAGGCCAGCGGCGGGCCGAGCAGGAGCACGACGACGGTCAAGACGAGCAGCGGTGTGCTCACCGCCCCCCACAGCCTCAGCATCCGCGGCCGCCCCTGCGGCCGCGCCGTCGCCGCGCCGGGCAGCAGGTGCGCGTCCGGAGGGGGCGGCTCCGGCCGCGCGAGGTGCTCGCGGCAGAGGGCCAGCTCGTCGGACAGCCGGGTGCGCTCGCCGCAGGTCGCCGCGAGTGCGCGTTCGGCCTCGCGGAGCGCGGCGCGTCGCCCGGTCGCCCAGGCCCGCATCCCGGCGTGTCCGTCCAGGGACCGCAGCCCGGCTGCCTCCTCACGGAGGGCGGCCCGCCCGGCGGACACGGCCTCGTCGAGCTCGCGCACCCGTGCGGCGAGGAGCGCGGTGCGCGCGCGGAGGTCAGCGGCCGCCGCCACGGCCGTCGGCGCCTCCTTCTGCAGCCCGGCCCAGCCGAGGGGGTCGGACCAGGAGGCCCGGACCGCGCCTCCGCGGTCGTAGCGAGGACCCGCGGGTGCCCGTTCGCCGCCGAAGACGTCGTGGGTGTCCAGCCCCCACAGCCCGCGGTAGTCGCGCACCCAGGGCGTCGCGTCGTCGATGACGCAGACGTCCCACGCGCGGTCGGCACCCGGGCCGACGGTCGTGCCGTCACCGCGGGCGTAGTCCAGGAACGGCAGGCCGAACGCGCCGGCCGGGGGCGACCAGCGCGACCAGGGGAACAGCCGCCGCCAGGCCCGCACCACCCGTCCGACGGCCCGGCGCAGGGCAGGCAGCGCGACGGAGACGACGACGTCGTCGGGCTCGAAGACCGACGCGTGCGAGCCCGCCCCGGCGAAGATCACCGGGTGGTCGCCGACGCGCGAAAGGCGGGGGTCGTCCCAGCGCCTGCGCAGCTCGTCGCCCGCGTGGTCGTGGCTCGACGCCGCCACCCACCGTGGGACCGGTTCCGCGTCGTCATCGGCCAGGTAGACCGTGACGAGCTCCCAGTCGGCCTCGTGGTCGTTGATGCCGGAGAAGGTGGAGCGCCAGTCGTTGAACACGTAGAAGAGCCAGTACTGCAGGACGACGTAGCCGCCCTCGCGCACGACCCGCCCGTGGTAGACGCAGCGGTCTTCGAGGTGCTCGCGGGCGGCCACCTCCGCGGCCGCGGCGGTGCCGCCGGGCGTGCGGCCGCGCAGCAGCAGCGACAACCGCACCGCCGCGTCGACGGTCCGGGCGAACACCCCGACGGCGGCCAGCCGCGCGCCGCCCCGCAGACGGGGCCGCTCCTCCCGCCGCCAGGCCCGCATCGCCGACCCGCGCAGCGGCTGCTCGACGAAGCGCAGCTCCAGTGAGCGGTCGCGGCGTTCCCGACCCGCGGCGGCCAGCTCGTCGAGCGTCAGCCCGCCCGGCGCGACGAGCAGCTCGGCCGACTCGGGCGGCGTTGCGGGCTCGTGGATCCACAGACTGCACCGCTGCACGTACGGGCCGACGGCCGTGGGCAGGAACAGCTCACCCCGGGTGTAGCGGACGACGGGCTCGTAGGCCCGCAGCAGTGCGAAGTCGGCCTCGCCGGACCCCGCACCCGGCGCCCCGTCCATGAGTACGCTCCTCCGCCGGGGGCGCCCGCTGCACCTCGGGGCCGATCCTCGCCGTCCCGCCGTCCGCACGCCTCCCCCGCAGCGGGCGAGGAGTCACCGGCTGGGGCCACGCAACCACCCGCCGCGGCGACGCCCACCAGCAGCACGGCGCCGAGCGCTCCGGCGGAGGCTCCGGGGCGGACGACGACCTCATGCCGGCTGCTCACCCCGGCCGGACGACGCCGGGGACGTCCGGAGCTGTGAGGGTCGACCGGCGGGGCCGGCATCCGGTCGGCCGCCGTCTGCGGGGCCGACCCGCGGACGAAAGGGGTTGCGGTGCTCTCACGCTACGAGTTCCGGGTGTCGGGCCGACTCTCGGAGCGGGCCCAGTGCGCGTTCACCGACATGGTCGTGCAGCACGCACCGCCGGAAACGATCATCTACGGGGACGTCGTCGACGACTCGCAGCTCCACGGCGTGCTCGCGCTGATCCAGAACCTCGGGTTGCACGTGGTCAGCGTGAACGAGGTGCCGCTGCGGCAGGAGCCGACCGAGCTGCGTCACGACCGGCACGCCGGCGCTCCCCCTGACCCCGGAACGGCCGACGGCTGACCACGCACCCGCCATGGCACCGGGGGCGCCCGGAACCCGTGGCGGTCGATGATCACGCTTGCTCCGGATCCACGGGCGGGGTGCCGTGGGTGTGGAACGTCGAGATGGTCTGCAGGCCCCACGCCTGGCCCTTGGCCCGCTCGGCGGCGTTCCAGTCCACCGGCTCCCAGTCGGGGGCGAACACCAGCCGGGCGCCGGGGTTGTCCAGCTCGATCCGGTTGCCGGCCGGCTCCCACACGTAGAGGAAGAAGCTCTGCTGGATCGTGTGCTTGTGCGGGCCGGTCTCGATGTGGACGCCCTGCTCGAGTGCGATGTCGGCGGCCCGGATGACGTCGTCTCGGCTGTCCACGGCGAACGACAGGTGGTGGAGCCGGCCGGCGGTGCCGGTGTTGTCACGGGTCCACACCGCGTCGTAGCCCTTGTTCGTGAACGTCGTCCACGAGCCCGCGACGCCGTCGTCGAGCACGATCTGCTCGGTGACCATGCCGCCCAGGGTGTTCACCGCGAAGTCCCGGTTGGCGACGGGGTCGACCGCCAGGTAGTTGATGTGGTCGATCCGCCGCACGCTCACCCCGCGCCCGGGATAGGCCTGCGCCTGGTTCTTCAACGCCGGCTTGAGCTCGCCCTCCGGCCGGTACCAGGTGCTCTCCCAGTAGACGCCCATCTCGTGGCCGTCGGGGTCGGTGAAGACGTACACCGGCCCGTAGCCGGGGTCACCGTCCTGCCAGCCCCTGCCGAGCCCGGTCGCCTCGATCGCGGCCACCCGCCGCGCCAACGCCTCCGGGCTGCTGGCCCGGAGGTTGGTGCGTCCCACGCCCGGCCGCGGCGCGGCGGTCAGCTTGATCGTCGTGTTCTCGTAGTCGTCCCACGCACGCAGGAACACGGAGTCGCCGACCGAGCCGGTCTCCGTCATGCCGAGGTAGCGCACGAAGAAGTCCAGGCTCTGCTCCGGCTTGTCGGTGAGCAGCTCGACGTGGGCCAGGTGGGCGATGTCGTGCAGCGGGGGCATGGCGGCCTTCCGTTCGTCGAAGGGCTGGCGCCGGTCAGGCGCGCGGGAACGCGGTGCCGTCGAACAGCTTGCGGGCGGTGCGGACCACCCCGGAGCGGAGGATCCGCGGGGTCGGTCCGGACGTGTCGACGACGACGTCGACGAGCAGGTGCCCCGTCGGGTGCTCGACGTCGACCTGCGAGGTGCCCGCCGGCCAGTCCCGGGTGAGCTCGTGGCCCACGGCGCCGGGCAGCAGCATGCCGGTGACCACGCTGACCGCGGCGAGCACGCCGATCGCGGTGTGCGGCCGGACCGGGATGAACGAGCGGGTGCACACCTGGCCGCCGTCCCGGGCCGCCGCCAGCAGCACCGTCTTGGGCACCGACGACGTCGACACGTCGCCGAGCCCCATCAGCGCGCCCGCCTTCGTGCGGAAGGCGTCGATCCGCCCGAGCAGCGCGGCGTCGGCGGCCAGCTGCTCGTGCGGCTCGTCGCCGCGCAGCCCGAAGGACTCCGCCATCGCGACGACGACCGGCATGCCGTTGTCGACGCAGGTGACCTCGACCCCGTCGATCTCGTCCCGCACGCGTGCGGTCGGCAGCAGGGCGCCGGTCGCGGACCCCTCGGTGCCGGTGAACGCCAGCACGACGGGCGCCGCGGTGCCGGGGACACCGGCGATCGCCACGTCCCCCCGGTACTGCGGCCGGCCGCCCGGCGTGGCGAAGGTGGCGACCGCGACGCTGTCGGAGTTGACCATCCGGATCCGCACGCTGGTCTCGCCGTCCTCGGCCGGGACCAGCCCGCGCTCCACGGCGAACGGGCCGACCCCGGCGAGGATGTTGCCGCAGTTCTGCCGGTCGCTGACGGTCGGCTCGTCGACGCCGAGCTGCAGGAACAGGTAGTCCACGTCGGCGTCCGGGTGCTCCGACGGCCCGACGACGGCGACCTTGCTGGTCAGCGACGTCGCCCCGCCGAGGCCGTCGATCTGCCGGTGGTCGGGGGTGCCCATCAGCCGCAGCAGCAGGTCGTCCCGCTCGGCGGGGTCGGCCGGCAGGTCGGCGGGCTCGAAGTACAGCCCCCGCGAGGTGCCGCCGCGCAGCATCGTGCAGCGGACCCCCGTCTCGTCGTCCCTCATGGGACGCCGCCCGCCCAGTCCCCGTACGTGACGTAGGAGATGCCGAGGTCCGCGAGCCCGTCGCGCAGGCCGTAGCGGTCCAGCCCCAGCTCGCCCCGCTGGAAGGCGGCGCGGCTGGCCGCCTCGTTGTCGATCCGGGCCCGCGACGCCGTCAGGGCCAGCGGGACGTCGGCGCGCGGCACGACCACCACGCCGTCGTCGTCGGCCACGACCACGTCGCCGGGGTGGACCGGCTGCCCGCCGAGCACGACCGGCACGTTCACCGCGCCGGCCGTCGCCTTCACCGACCCCTGCGCGGACACCGCCCTGGACCAGGCCGGGAAGCGCATCTCGCGCAGCTCCGCCACGTCGCGCACGCCGCAGCCGAGCACGACGCCGCGGACACCGCGCCGGGCCAGCGAGGTGGCGAGCAGCTCACCGAACAGCCCGTCGGTCGACGGCGAGTTGGTCGCCACGACCAGCACGTCGCCCGGCCGGCACTGCTCGACCGCCACGTGGATCATCAGGTTGTCCCCCGGCCAGCACAGCACGGTCACCGCCGTGCCGCCGATGCGGGCGCCCGGCCACGCCGGCCGGAGCTCCGGGCCCAGGTACCCGACGCGGCCCAGCGCCTCGTGCACGGTGGCCACGCCGTACCCGCCGAGCGTCTCCGCGTCGCCGGCGTCGGCCCGCGGCGGATCGGTGACGACGACCTTCCTCATGCGCGACCTCCTCAGCCGAAGGCCTTCACCGTGTCGTAGCCCTTGCCGTTGAACTTCTGCACGACGACGGACGACACCGCGGGCTGGCCGTTCTGCGTCGTGTCCACCGCCGTGTCCGGCAGCATGAGCGGCGCCGGGAAGTCCTTGATCGACCGCAGCGCCGTCATGAAGCTGTCCCGGGTCGGTGCGGTCATCTTCTGGAAGGCCTGGTCGAGCGTCGCGCCGATCATCCAGCTCCACTGGCAGTGCGGGAACGCCGGCGGGTTCGGGTAGTCGCCGTACTGCTTGAGGGCCGCCAGGTAGGTCTGCACGTCCTGGTCGTGGGCGGACGCGGGGCTCGCCGGCGCCTTCGCGAACGAGACGGAGTAGATGCCGGGGTAGGCCTTGGCGCCACCGGGCGCGAGGATCGCCCCGGGGCTCGACGTGTTGGAGGGCAGGAACCAGCTCGGCTTCCAGCCCAGCTGCTGCGCCTTCTGCAACGACGCGATCATCAGCGGGGTCACCGACATCGCGTTGAAGAAGACGTCGGCCCCGCTGGAGGCGAGCTCGGTGATCTGCGCGTCGACGGAGGTGTCCGTCGCCTCGTAGGTGAGCTCCTTGACGATCTGGACGTTGCCCGCGCCCTGGACGGCCGACTTGAAGCCGTCGACGTAGCCCTT
>CAVSJZ010000068.1:0-67378 GCA_963728105.1 uncultured Actinomycetota bacterium
TACAGCGGGCGTCGTTGGGCTTGGAAAGCCAGTCCCGAGCGGTCACGGTCGGTCCGCCGACGCCCGGCCGCGGCTGCAACATCTCCGGTTTCGAGCCAAGGATTGTCGTCGTCGGCATCACGGCCGCAACAACGACCGACCTCTCGGCCATCACACGTCCAGGTGCAGTCACCGACGCCATGACACCAACCAGCATTGAGGGGTATCCCGCCGTCATCGCACGCTCTGTCCACCAGGACGCGTGTTTCGTCGACATCGGCGTCGCCGCAGGCCAACTCGTCGACATTCAGTTTCGAGATGGCGGCAGTACGCCTCCAATCTCTCAGGACGAACTCTGCCACAGCGGGGCTGAGATCGCGGGAGACATCCAGGTGACGTTGTCTACCCGCGCTTAGAAATTTGCACTTGCGAACATTTTTCTCACTTGGGATATTCGCAACGATCTGTCCGCTACCTTCGAGACGAAGCGGAGGTAGTTCATGCCGAACCCATCGTACGAGCTGCAGGTGCCAGCACGTGCGCTCCCGCAGCTGATCGCCGCGCACGAGAGCGCACTGCGCAGCGCACAGGACATGCTGACGACCCTTGGCAACGCAGGGCGCATCCCCGAGCCGTGGACCCAGGACCCGGTCGCCCAGGACATCACCGCGCGTTTCAACACCTATGCCGTCGACGGCCCCGGCTCCGCGTACGACTGCCTCCGCCAGTACCAGCAGGAACTCGCCCGCGTCACCCAGACCCTCAAGGACCTCCACAGCGCCTACCAGGCCGGCGAGGCCACCAACGTCGCCACGCTGAGGTCGCTGTGACCCAACCGCTATGGCGCGGCCTCACCCATCAGGAGCTGTACGACCAGCTGCACTCCGGACCCGGACCCTACGTCTCCGAGAGCGCCGTCAACGCCTGGAACGACGTCGAGGCCGCCCTGCGCAAGATCGACGGGGACCTGTCGGCTGCCATCACCGCCGCCGGCGGCTGGACGGGCGCGGCTGCTGACGCTGCTCGCGGGGGCCTGACGCCGCTCGGCAAGTGGGCCGTCGACGCTGCGGCCGCGGCCGGACGCGCCGGCGTTTCGATCAGCGGCCACCAGGAGCAGGTGGCGATCGCCCGCAACGCCATGCCCGAGCCCGGCCCCGCGACCACCCCCACTCCGCCGGCCGGCCGCATCGACAACCCCCAGTACGCCCGATGGGTCGAGCAACAGGCGACGGACGCCGACCTCGCGCAGCAGGCGTTCCACGTGATGAATACCTACGCCACCAACACGGGCCTGATCCAGCGCTGGGTGCCGACCTGGTCCGCCCCGCCGACGGTGACGGTTGCCGTCCACGACCCGTCCGCAGCGGGCACAGCGGGCGCTCGACCCGCTGCCGGAGCTGCATCCGCGACACCGCACACATCACCCGTCCCGGCGCCGACCGCCACCGCCGGGACCGGCGGACCGGCGCCTGCGAACCCGGGGACCGCCGGCCAGAACGGCGTCGCGCCGAAGGTCAGCCCCGCCCCGCCGGCTCCGGACGCCAGCCCGAGCCCGGGAGGGGTCGCGCCCACTGCCGTCGCTGCCGGACCGCAACCGAGCCCGTCGGGAGGGCCGGCGAGCGGGCCCCCGCCGACGTTGCCGAGCGTCCCGGCGACTCCGTCGACGCCCGATCGCGGCGGGATCCCAGCGGCCGGGCCGGTCCCCGCACCCGTCATCGGCGGTGGGGATCCGGGTGGGGCCCGACCGTCGGCGCCGACGACGTGGCGTGACCTGCCCGACCTGGTCCGTACCGGACCGCCGGGATCGGCGCCGGAGGCAGGCCGGCAGCCGGCCGTACGGCCCGGCCCCGAACCGGGCCCGGGCTCGCAGCCAGCGGGCTCAGTAGGTTCCCTCTCCGGCGGAACACCGGAGGAACGCGGCGGCTACCTGCCGATGGGGGGCGCCCCGATGGGCGGCCAGGGCCAGACCCGGCGTCGGGCGGACTTCCTCGTCGACGACTCGGGCGCCTTCGACGACAACCGCTGGTTCACGGAGGCAGTGATCGGCGGAGCGGGTCCGATCTGACACCCGTTCCGTATGCCCGGGCACGAGGCAGCACCTCCAGCGCCGCGACCGGCTCGCACCACGGAGCCCCGCCCGGCGGCTCACCCCTGCTCGGCCGGCTCAGCCCGCGACTCGCACTGGTCCAGAGCCCGACTCGCGGGCGTCACCCCGACTCGCGCTGGTCCAGACCCCGACTCGCCCACACTCACGCCCCGACTCGCCCTGGTGTTGACCGCCATGCGCTGTGCCGATCTGGCGGCCCGTTCCCGCCGTTGATGGTGACGACGAACGCGCCCGGCCCGACTGGTTCATCGGCGCCGCCACCGTGACGACGAACCTCCTGAGTCCGTCCTGACCGCGCACCGACGACGTGCCCGACGTCGGCGAGGTGCCGAACCGGGTCAGCGGCGGCCGGCTCCGTCGCGGCTGCGGCGGGCCGGAAGGGTTGCCACACCAGCTGACCCCTGCCGCCGGCCGCGCTGGTAGACCATGCTCGTGCGCCGTGCCCTCCCCGTGCCGCGATGATCGGGATCGCCGACCCCGACCAGGCCGAGAACGACCTCGCCGCGGGCCTGCTGCGCTGTCCGGGACGCGCCGACCCGCTGCGGCCGTGGGGCCATGCCCGTACCCGCATGGTGCGCGACCACGGTCGTTCCCGGCTGGTGCTGCGTCCGCGGCGGGCTCGCTGCCGCTCGTGTCGGGCCACGCACGTGCTGCTGCCCGCCGCGGTGCCGGTGCGGCGGGCCGACAGCACTGCGGTGATCGGGTCGGCGTTGCTGGCCAGCGCCCGCGGCAGCGGGTACCGGCGGATCGCCGTGCAGCTCGACCGGCCACCCTCGACCGTTCGGCGGTGGGTGCGCGCAGTGCGCGATCCCGGCCATCGGGAGTGGCTGCGCGCGCAGGGCGTGCACTGGCTGGCCCAGCTCGACCGGGACGTCCTCGGTGAGGTCCTGGCCCGTCGCCTGCCGCCGGCCGGTCCGCTGGATGAGGCGCTGACCACGCTGGCCGCCGCGGCGGTCACCCTGCAGAAGCGGGTGGCGCCGCGGGTGTCGGCCTGGGCGTTGATCGGTCAGATCACCCGTGGCCGGCTGCTGGCCCGGCCCGCGCCGGTCGCGCCCGGCTGAGATCACGCACCTTCCGGGTACTCGCGCGCCCGCATCCCGGCGCCACCGTGACGACGACGCCGCGCGCGCCGACCGGGGCTGTCCGCGGCGCCGTGACGATCTGGGCGCCACCGTGCCGAGCATCACCGCCCGAGTTGTCCGATTCTCGTCGGCGTCGTGAATGACGCCGTCATCGGCACGTTCAGAGGCGGGCAACACCCTGGTCCAGAGCCCGACTCGCGGGTGTCACTCCGACTCGCACTGGTCCAGAGCCCGACTCGCGGATGTCACCCCGACTCGCGCTGGCTCAGCCCCCGACTCGCGCTGGTCCAGACCCCGACTCGCGGCGTCATTCCGTTCGCGTGATCCCCACCTCGGCGGCCCCCGCCACCACCGCGTCGAGGCCGAACGCGCTGACCGCGTCCAGCGCCCCTGTCCCGCACACCCCGCGCTCGGCCGCCCGCCCCGCTCCCCACGCCAGCAACGCCGCGGTCAGGGCGTACGGCTCGGGCGCCTCCAACCGCGTCCGCGCGAGCAGCGTCCCGTCCTCGGCGAACACCTCGGCGACGACGTGCGTCCGCACGGCGGCGCGGCCCGACTCCGACGGCCCCTCGGGCAGCCGCTTCACCGCCAGCTCCCCCAGCTCCCTCACCGACCGCCGCACCCCGCGCACCTGCCCGAGCCGGACCGCCGTCCGCGAGGCCGCGTGCACCGCGCCCGACGCCGCGCCGAACCACCCCACGTACACGTCCACCGCGGCGAGCCCCGGCGACAGCCGCGGCAGGGCGAAGTGCTCGCTCGCCCCGGTCGTCACCGCGGGCCGCGGCCGCCCGCCCACGTCGAACGTGCGCATCCGGGACGCCGCCGGCTCGCCGCGCAGCCGCCCGTCCCGCCACGTGAAGCTGCTCTCCAGCGCCGTCCCGAGCACCGAGCGCGCGGTCCCGCGGGAGAACCGCCGGCCGCGGCCGCCCTCCGGGAAGTACCCGACGTCGACCCGCCGCGCGTCGGCTCCGGCTTCCCGCAGCGCGAGCGCTCCCGCCAGCACCCCTGGCACGTAGTCGTGGCCGAACGCGGTGAGCAGGCTCGCCCCCGACTCGACCGCCTGCGGCCCCCACCACCGGTGGACGCTGCGGATGAACGGCGGCTCACCGGTCGAGTCGAGGTAGACGGCCCCGGCGTCGACGGCGACCCGCGCCGCGACCCAGCCCCGCCGCCGGAACGGACCGACGGTGCTGACCAGCACGTCCCCGCGCGACACGAGCTCGTACACCGACGTGCGGTCGGCCACCTGCGCCTGCGCGGTCACCAGCCCGCCCAGCCGGGACGCGAGCACGGCCAGCCGCTCCGGGTCCCGGCCCGCCAGCACCGGTCGCAGTCCCCGCTCGACCATCGCCGCGGCAGTGAGGCGCCCGGTGTAGCCGGTGGCGCCGAACAGGACGATCACGGGCCGGCCGCAGCCGGACCGCCGGGACCGCGACGCCGAAGATCGACCGACACGGCCGTCCACCGTAGCGGGAGCTGGCTACGCTCCCGGCATGCCCCGGTACGTCGTCCTCCTGCGCGGGATCAACGTCGGCAAGGCGAAGCGGATCGCGATGGCCGACCTCCGCGCGCTCCTCACCGACGCGGGCTACACCGACGTCCGCACGCACCTCAACAGCGGCAACGTCGTCCTGACCGGCACCGACGCCCGGCCGGACCGGATCGAGGCCGCGATCCGGGAGGGGACCGGCGTGCAGAGCAGCTGCGTCGTCCTCACCGAGAAGGAGCTGCGCGCGATCGTCGACGCCCACCCGCTCGCCGACGTCGCGACCAACGGCTCACGCATGATGGCGCACGTCCTCGCCGACGACCCGGACCCCGCCGCGCTGGAGGCCGCGCTCGCGCTGGACCCCGACCACGCCCGCCCCGGCCCGCGCGTCGTCTACCAGTGGTGCCCGGACGGCGTCCTCAAGGCGCCCGGAATCACCGCCAAGCTCGGCGTGGTCGTCACCGCGCGCAACTGGAACACGATCACGAAGCTGGCCGGGCTCGCTGCGGAACCGACTCCAGCAGCGCCCGCAGCCCGTCGGCGTCCAGCAGGTCGACGGGGCTGAGCGTCACCCCGCTGCGCACGTAGTGGAACGCCGCCCGCACCCGCTCGGGCGGCACGCCGGCCAGCTCCGCCCACGCCAGCCGGTACGCCGCGAGCTGCACGGACAGCGCCGGTAGCCGCGACGCGTCGGGGCGGGCGCCGGTCTTCCAGTCGACGACCGTGTAGCTCCCGTCCGGGTCGGCGAACACTGCGTCCATGCGGCCGCGCACGCCGACGCCCGCGATCACCGTCTCGAACGCGACCTCGGACTCGACCGGCCGCCGCTCGGCCCACGCGCTGGCCAGGAACGCCTCCTGGAGTGCGGCCAGGTCGTCGTCGGGTGCTGCGCCCTCGTCCGCGGCACCGGGCAGCTCGTCGAGGTCCAGCAGCTGCGTCGCCCCGAACCGCTGGTCCAGCCAGGCGTGGAAGGCGGTGCCGCGGCGGGTGTGCGGGTTCGGCGGCAGCGGCAGCGGCCGGCGCAGCCGGGCGGCGAGCGCGGCGGGGTCGGCGGCAAGCTCGACGAGCCGGCTGACCGTCAGCTGGGCCGGCAGCACGACGGTCGGCCGCGCCCGGGCGGCGGCCCGCTCGGCGAGCAGGACGCCGATGTCGGCGGCCCACCCCTCGGGATCCTCCGCGTCCGGCTCGGGCGGCGCGTCCAGGTCGAGCAGGTCGAGCTGGGCACCGGGGTCCGCGGCCTGCGCCCGGGCGTCGCGCGCCGCCGCGCGCTCGGCGAGAGCGGCCCTGACCAGCTCCGCGCCCCCGTGCACGTCGGTGGACCGGGCGCCGAGCGGGTCGGCCGGCCAGTCCGCCTCGGGCTGTTCGAGCAGCGCCGGGTTGACGTCGCCGTCCTGCGGTTCCGGCGCCCACGCCTCGGGCGGAACGGCGCCGGCGGCCTCGACGAGGAACGGTGACGGCTCCCGCGGCCGGTCGCCGGCGGCCGGCCACCGGTGCCCGGACAGCAGCAGCACCCGCTCGGCCCGGGTGACCGCGACGTAGAACAGGCGCCGCTCCTCGACCAGGCGCCGGTCGTCGAGGGCCTCGGAGTGCGCGGTGACGGCCCGCTCCATCTCCTTGCGGTCGCCGCCGTCGGGCAGCGTGATGCTGGGCAGGTCGGCCGCGTCGCCGCGCAGCGGCACCGGCAGCTCGGCGGGGCTCGTCAGCCAGGTGCCACCCAGCTTCCGTGCCGGGAACACCTGCTCGACGAGGTGCGGCACCGCCACGACCTCCCACTCCAGGCCCTTCGCCGCGTGCACGGTGAGTACCTGGACGCGGTCGGGCGCCACCTCGACCTCCCCGGGGGTCAGCCCGTCCTCGGCCTGCTCGGCGGTGGCGAGGTAGTCCAGCAGCGCGGGCAGCGTCGCGACCTCGGCTCCGGCGGCGAAGTCCGCCACGACGTCGGCGAACGCGTCGAGGTGTGCGCGGCCGACCGGGCCCGGTCGGGCGGCGGTCTCGACGTCGAGCAGCAGGAGCCGCTCGGCGTCGGCGACGAGATCGGTGAGCGGAGCACCGGCGCGGGCACGCAGCCAGCCCAGCTCGCGGGCCAGCCGGCTGATCCGGGCGTGCCCCTGCTCGGAGTACGCGGACGGGTCGCCGGGGTCGTCGAGGGCGTCGACGAGGCCGGCCTGCTCGGCCTGCTCGCCGGGCAGCGCGCCCAGCGCCAGCTCCTCCGGGGTGAGCGGGCCGGGCCGCGGCGGCGACGCCGGGACGAGCTCGCGGGCACGCGCCCACAGCGCCGCGAGGTCGGCGACGCCCAGCCGCCACCGCGCGCCCGTCAGCAGCCGGATCGCCGCCGTGCCGGCCAGCGGGTCGGCGATCACCCGCAGCGCGCTGACCAGGTCGCGGACCTCGGGGGTGTCGAGCAGGCCGCCGAGTCCGACGACCTCGACCGGCAGCCCCCTCGCGCGCAGGGCGGCGGCGATCGCGTCCATGTCGGCCCGGCGCCGGACGAGCACAGCCGACGTCGGCGGGGTGTCGCGGCCGGCCCACTGCCCGGCGACGGCGTCGGCGGTCCAGGCGATCTCCGTCGCGACGTCCCGGTGCAGCGCGACCCGGACGTCCCCGCCCGGTGCCCGGGGCGCGGCCCGCAGCTCGCCGACGTCGACGGCGGCGGGCCCGGTGCGCAGCGGCCCGCTCGCCGCGTTCGCCAGCGCCAGCACCTCCGGCGGGTTGCGGAAGCTGGTGAGCAGGCCGTACTGGTCGGCGGGGCCGTCCGCGGCCGGGAAGTCGGTGCGGAAGCGCGCGAGGTTGCCGGCGCTCGCGCCGCGCCAGCCGTAGATCGACTGGCACGGGTCGCCGACGGCGGTGACCGCGGGAACGTCGGGATGGACCGGGTCGCCGGGCCGGGTTCCGAACAGGGCGCGCAGCAGGACGCGCTGCGCGTGCCCGGTGTCCTGGTACTCGTCAAGCAGGACGGCCCGGTAGGTCGCCCGCTCGGCGGCACCGACCTCGTCGTGGGCGTCGGCGACCCGGGCGGCGACGGCGAGCTGGTCGGCGAAGTCGACCGCCCGCTCGGCCCGCTTGCGCGCGGTGAACGCGCCGACAAGGGGCAGCAGCGCCGCGCGCTTGACCTGCGTCTGCGCCCAGCGCCGGTAGGTCTGCGACGGCTCCGCACGCTGGCCCTTCGCCCGCGGCGCGGCCTCCAGCGCCGACGCGAAGCGCTCGGCGTGGGCGGCGACGGCGGCGGGCTCGACGAGGTGCTCGCCGAGCTCCCCGGCCAGCGCCAGCAGCCACGCGGTGACCGTGGCGGGCTGGACGTCGACGTCGAGCTCCCCCGCCCAGCTCGTCACGACGCGGTGGGCCAGCTGCCAGGAGGCCGTCTCGCCCAGCAGGCGCGCCGCGGGCTCGGCGGGCAGGCGCAGGGCGTGCTCGGCGACGAGCCGCCCGGCGTAGGCGTGGTAGGTCGAGACGGTCGGTTCACCGGCGAGCACCGCGGCCCGCCGCGCCCCGCTCGGGTCGAGTTCGTCGAGCAGCCGCGAGCCGGCCAGCCGCCGCAGCCGGGACCGCACGCGGGCGCCGAGCTGCTGCGCCGCCTTGCGCGTGAACGTCAGGCCGAGGACCTGCTCGGGCAGCACCTCGCCCGTCGCGACCAGCCAGACGACGCGGGCCGCCATCGTCTCGGTCTTGCCGGCGCCCGCGCCCGCGACCACCAGGGCCGGTCGCGCGGGCGCTGCGATGACGGCCGCCTGCTCGTCGGTCGGCGGCGGCAGGCCCAGCGCAGTCGCGAGTGTCGCGGGCGTCAGGTCCACGGCGCAGTCCTACCGGGACGCCGCGGGCCGGCACGCGGCCGGCCCGCTCAGTTGGTCCCGCCGCCCTCCGCCTGGGCCGTCCGGGCGCTCGCCGCCGGCGCGGGCGCGTCGGCCCACTTCCACACCTTGACGTAGTCGACCTGCAGCTTCAGCTCTTTCGGCGTGGTGGCGCCGGGTGCGGGGATCCAGTTCGCCTTGGGCCCCTCGTCGAGCTGGATGGCCATGTGGAACGGCGTGGTCGGGATCTCGGCCTTGTTCGTGACGGTGTAGCGCCGCACGCCGTCGACGTACCAGGTGATCGACGTCGGGAGCCACTCGACGGCGAACGTGTGCCACTGCGAGAAGTTGCCCGGCACCTGGTGGCCGACCTGCGACGACCCGTTCGCGCCGTAGTGGAGGACGAAGTTGGCGATGTCCCGCTTCTCGTTCGGGACCTCCATGATGTCGATCTCGCCGTCGGACATCTTCTCCGAGTCCGGCCAGAGCAGGATCGCCGAGCCGAAGCCGCGACCGAGGTCCGTGCGGGCCCGGAACTCCCACCGCCCGTACGTCTGGCCGATCGACTGGGAGATGCCGCCAGACGTGTCGTCGTCCGCGGTCGCGGTGATGGTCAGCGACCCGCCGCTCTGGCTGATCGCCGACGGGCTCCGCCTGCCGTTGCCGAACGCACCGACGCTGTCGTAGGCGCTCCACATCGAGGTGTTCACCGAGCCTGCGCCGAAGCTCTCCTCGTCGACGAGCTTCCAGTCCGCGCTCGTGGCCGCCGCCGCGGTTGCGGCCCCGCCGGACCGTGTGCCGGCGGGCTTCGTCGCTGCCGAGGTCGGCGCGACCGAGGGGATCGGGGGCACCGTCGCCGTCGGCGGCAGCTGGCCGACCAGGTCGGTGGGCTGGCTCGGGTTCGGCGCGCTCGCACAACCCGCGAGGAGGGCGGCCGCAGCCGCACAGGCCGTCACGACCCGTAACCGAGGGGCGACGCGGACGCGAGTCGACTCGGTCGGCACGTCTGCCTCCTATCGGCGCGGGTACAGCACGGGGCGGTGTCGGCGGTCGGCCGACCGTACCCGAGGTAGCGCCCGCGGCCGCGCACCCACCCCGGTGCGTGGCCCGGCGATCGCCGGAAGCGGCGTCACGGTCGGTCACCGACACCGGTCAGGCTTCCGGGACCGGGCGCCCCGAGCCGTGCACCGGACAGCTCGTCCGGACCGGGCAGCGGTCGCAGTCGGCGCCGGCGCGGGCCACGAACGTGGCGCCGGACGTCTCCCCGGCGCAGCCCTCGACGACCTGGCGCCACCGCACGACGTCGTCGGCAGACAGCGGGGGCTGGACCGGCGCCTTGGGCTCGCCGCCGCTGCGCTGGTCGGCCAGGTACACGAGGCGGGCGCCCCCCGGGGGTGCTCCGCGCTCGAGCAGCGTTCCGAACGCCCCCAAGGCCGCAGCCAGCTGGTAGACCGCGAGCTGGGGATGCTCGGCGACGCTGCGCGCGGCGAGCGCGGTCCGCCCGGTCTTGACGTCGACCACGACGGGACGGCCCTCCGCGTCGACCTCCAGCCGGTCGACCCGGCCCCGCAGCTGCAGCCGCGGCCCCCCGCGGCGCGCGGCCAGCTCGTCGCCGACCGCTCCGCCGGGGCCGTCGGGCCCGCCGGCCGACAGGTCGAGTCGCACCGGCTGCTCGACCGCGACCAGCCGCAGGCCCTCGGCCCGGCTGGAACGCACCCAGCCGTCGAACGCGCCGAGCATGCGGCGCACCCGGTCGAGCTCGCGGCGGGAGAACCACGGGGCGCCCGCGTCGATCCGCGACCACGCGGCACGCAGCGCCCGGTCGAGCTCGGCCGCGGGTGCGCCGGCTGCATCCGCCTGCACGAGGGCGTGCACGAGCGAGCCGGTCACCGCCGCGAGCACGCCGACGTCACCGCCACCGTGGCGCTCCAGCACCCAGCGCAGCGGGCAACGCATGATCTTCTCGACGTCGGAGGGGGACACCGGCACGACCTCGCCGGGCGGGCGCAGCAGCGCGGCACTCGAGACCGGCGCGACGCCGTACCAGTCGGCGGGATCGGCGCCAGGGACGCCGGCCTCGGCAAGCCGGGCCAACCCGGTCGCCGCACGGCGCCGACGCTCCTCGCCCGCGGCCCCGACGGCCGGCGTGCACACGGCGCGGCGCAGCTCGCCGACCAGCTCGGCCAGCACCAGGGCGCGACCCGGCCGGGTTGCGGGTCGCTCGGCCCGGTCGGCCGGCAGCGGGTCGAGCTCGTCGAGGAACCGGGACGGTTGCTCGTCCTCCCCCTGGATCGCGCTGACGAGCAGCGTGCGCCGGGCCCGAGTGCAGGCGACGTAGAACAGCCGTCGCTCCTCGGCCAGTAGCGGCGCCACCCGGGACACCGCGGCGTCGGGCGCCGCCGTTCCGGCTACCACGTCGACCAGCCGCTCGTTGCCGAGCAGGCTCCCGCGGATGCGCAGGTCGGGCCAGGCGCCCTCCTGTACGCCCGGCACGGCAACGACGTCCCACTCCCGGCCGCGGGCGGCGTGGGCGGTGAGCAGCTCGACGGCCTCGCCACGCGGTGCGGACTCCGACCCCGAGACGCCGGGCAGCTGCTGCTCGGCGAGGTGGTCGGCGAACGTGGCGACGTCAGCGCCGGGCAGCCGGTCGGCGAACAGCGCCGCCGCGTCGAACAGGGCGAGGACGGCGTCGAGGTCGCGGTCGGCCGCCGCCCCGACCGGGCCGCCGCGCGCGCTCGCGTCACTCCAGCGCTGGTCGAGCCCGGTCGCCTGCCAGACCCGCCACAGCAGCTCCTCGGCACTTTCGCCGTCACGGACGGCGTCGCCCGCGATCGCCAGCAGCCGGCCGATGCGGCGCAGGGGGGCGGTCTCGCGCGGCGGGAGCCCGGCGAGCGGGTCCTCCTGCCCGGACGCCGCCGCCCGCAGCGCCTCGACGAGCAGCGGGTCGCTGCTCTCGACGTCGTCGCCGGCGGCGGCGCGCAGCCGCAACAGCCCCCGGCGCAGCCGCCGCAGCCGCATGGGGTCGGCCGAGCCGAGCGGCGAGGTGAGCAGGGCGGTGGCGGCGTCGGCGTCGAGCCGGTCGGGGCGGGCGGCGAACCGCAGCACCATGAGCAGGGGGACGACGGCCGGCTGCCGGGCCAGCGGCAGCTCGTCCGGCGGCGCCGCGATCGGGACGCCCGCGGCGAGCAGCGCGCGCCGCAGGGCGGGCAGCCCGCGCCGGGTCGAGCGGGCGAGCACCGCCATCCCCGACCACGGGACGCCGTCGACGAGATGCGCCCGGCGCAACCGGTCGGCGACCCAGCCGGCCTCCTGGGCGGGCGAGGTGAAGACCCGGACGTCGACGACGCCGCCGTCGTCTTCCGGCGGGCCGGCCGCGCCCCCGCCCGGCCGGCCGACGGCTCGGCCGGGCGTCTCCGGCCCGGCCGGGGCGTCGGTTGCGCGGTGGGCCGGGGGGTCGGCCGGGCGGCCCGGCCCGGCGGCCTCGCCCGTGCCGTCCTCGCCAGTGCCGTCCTCGCCAGTGCCGTCCTCGCCAGTGCCGTCCTCGCCAGTGCCCTCGTCACCACTGCCCTCCTCCGCGGGGGCGCCGCCATCCCGGGCGGCGGGCGGTCCGTGCCGGACCCGGCCGGGACCCGCGCCCGGCAACCGCGCGGCCAGCGCGGCCGCCGCCCGCCGCAGCCTGGGAGCGCTGCGGTGGTCGGTGCTCAGCACGACCGTCTCGGCCTCGATCGCGTCCATCCCCCGCGGGTCGGCACCGCGGAAGGTCAGCACGGCCTGGTCCGGGTCGCCCGCGAGCAGCACGGTGGTGGCCGTCGCCCCGAGGACGCGGACCAGCTCCATTTGCTGCGGGTCGAGGTCCTGGGCGTCGTCGACCACCAGGTGCCGGACGCGCTCGCGCTCATGCGCCAGCAGCCCGGGATCGGCCGCCAGCGCATCGAGGGCCGCGGCGACCAGCTCGGCGGCGTCCAGGGCCGGTGCGGTGGACTGGGGGGCGCCGTGGCCCGCCGCCCCGCGCAGCAGCGTCACCTGCTCGTAGGTGCGGAAGAAGCGGCCGGCCGCCGTCCATTCCGGCACCGCGTGCTCCCGGCCGAGCGCGGCGAGCTCTGCGGGCCCGAGGCCGCGCTCGGCGGCACGCAGCAGGAGCTCGCGCAGCTCGGCGGCGAACCCGGGCAGGTCCAGCGCCGGCGCGACCCGCTCCGGCCATCCCGAGCCGGCGACGTCGCCGTCGACCTCGCCGCCGAGCAGGTCGCGGACCAGCGCGTCCTGCTCCGCGCCCGCGAGCAGCCGCGGCGGCCGGTCGCCGTGGCGGGCCGCGTGCAGCCGCAGCACGCCGAACGCGTACGCGTGGACGGTCCGGACGAGCGCCTCCCTGCTCGTGGCCCGCTCCCCCAGCCCGGCCAGCCGCTCGCGCAGCTCGGCGGCGGCGCGCCTGCTGCCGACGAGCACCAGCGTCCGCGCCGGGTCGCGGCCCGCCCGGACCCGGTCGGCGACGGCGGCGAGCAGCAGCGTGGTCTTGCCCGTGCCGGGCCCGCCGACGATCCGCAGCGGCCCGGCGGCGTGGCGAAGGACCCGGCGCGCCGCGTCGTCCCACACGGGCGCCGGCACCGCCGCGAGGGGGCGGCGGTGCAGCGTGGGAGCGAGGGCGGCGGTCACGGGGAGGATTCGACCACGCGGCACCGACAGTTCCGCGGCCGCTCTCGCGTCGACCGGAACCGTCGGGGTCGGATGGCACGATCGACCGCGTGACCCTGAACGTGCTGACCCTCGGGCCCGGAACCGGCCGCCCCGTCCTCGCGCTGCACGGCGTGACCGGGCACGCCGGGCGCTTCCGCGGCCTCGCGGCCCGGCTGCCGGCGCTGCGCGTCCACGCGGTCGACCTGCGCGGGCACGGCCGTTCCTCGTGGACGCCGCCGTGGAGCATCGAGCAGCACGTGGTCGACGTGCTCGCCACGCTCGACGCGCTGGGCCTGCCGCGGGTGCCGGTCGTCGGTCACTCCTTCGGCGGGGCGGTCGCGCTGCACCTCGCGCGCGCGGCGCCGGAGCGGGTCGAGCGGCTCGTCCTCGTCGATCCGGCGCTCGGGCTCGACCCGGCGCTGATGCTGGAGAACGCGACGCTGGCCTGCACCGACGAGTCCTTCCTCGACCGGGAGAGCGCCCGGGTCGACCGCGCGGCCCGCTGGGAGGGCGTCCCGGACGAGGCGGTCGAGGCCGAGCTCGACGACCACCTCGACGAGCGCGGCGGCCGCCTCCGCTACCGCTACTCCCGCCCGGCCGTCGTCGCCGCCTGGAGCGAGATGGCCCGGCCGGCCGTCACTCCCCCGCCCGGCACGCCCACGCTGCTGCTGCCGGCCGCCCGGGTCGACTTCGTCCGTCCGGAGTGGGTCGAGCGGATGCGTGCGGAGCTGGGCCCGGCGCTGGAGGTCCGGGCGATGGACACCGGGCACATGGTCTACCTCGAGCGTCCGGCCGAGACGGCGGCCGCGATCGGGGCGTTCCTGCATGGATGAGGAGACGGTGGAGCGGGTGCGGGAGGCCGTGCGGTCCATCCCGCCGGGCGAGACGTCCAGCTACGGCGAGGTGGCCCGGCTCGCCGGGCTGCCAGGGCGGGCCCGGCTCGTGGGCCGGATCCTCGCCGAGGACGGGCACGACCTGCCTTGGCACCGCGTCCTGCGCGCCGACGGCACCTGCGCCCCGCACATCGAGCAGGAGCAGCGGGCCCGTCTCCGGGCCGAGGGCGTGCTGCTGGGGGAGCCGCGGCGGCGCGGTCCGACGGAGAGGACACACGCGCCATGAGCCCGGGAGCGATCGCCGGGCCGGGTGCCGACGAGCCCGGCGGCCGCCCGCTGCTGCATCGGGCGGCTCAGGCCGAGAGCACGCCCGCCGTGGCCGCGACCGCCCGGGCGAGGACGAGCTCGGCCACCGCGTCGTGCGTGGCCAGCGGCTCGGCGATCACGTCAGCGCCGGCGTCGTGCAGGGTGCGCTGGAACAGGCCCGGCGCGAGCAGCCACGACGCCACCGCCACCCGGGCGGCGCCCTCGGCGCGCAGCCGGGCGACCGTGTCCGGGACCCGCGGCCCGCCCGCGGCGATCGTCGCGAGCGTCACCGACGTGCCCAGCGCCCGGCCGAGCCGCCGCGCCGCGGTCACCCCGTCGGCCCTGGCGTGCGGGTCCGACGACCCGGCCACCGCCAGCACGACCGCGTCGCCCGGCCGGTGGCCGGCCTCGGCCAGCCGGTCGACGGCCGCGGTGACCAGCATCGGGTCGGGTCCGAACGTGTCCGCCACCGTGACGTCGCCGCGGCCAGTGGCAGCGAGCTGCGCCGGCACGTCGACCCGGACGTGGTAGCCCGCCGCCAGGAACATCGGCACCGCGACCACCGGGCCGGGCAGGGCGGCGAGGGCCTCGGCGGGCGTGGGACGCCGCACGTCGACGTAGCAGACGGCGACCGGTGACGCCGCTCCTGCGGCGCCCGACCCGTCCCGCGGGCCGTCCGCCGCACCCGCGCCCGGCCCACCAGGGCCGCCCGTCCACCGGGCCCCGACCTGCGCGGCGACGGCCTCGGTCACCACCGCGCCGGCGGGGTCCCGCGTCCCGTGCGCGACGAGCAGCAGCACGGCGCCGCGGCCGCGTCCGGGGCTCACGCCGGCCCGCCGGGGTCGACGCTCAGCCGGTAGCCACGCTCGACGACGGTCCGGACCAGCCCGGCATCCCCGAGCGCGGCGCGCAGCCGGGTCATCGCGGTCTCGACGGCGTGCTCGTCCGCCCCGCCGCCCGGCAGCGCCCGCAGCAGCGCGGCGCGGGAGACGACGCGGCCCGGGTCGCGCGCGAGGGCCCGCAGCAGGGCCATCCCGGACGGCGCTACCGGGCGCAGCAGCCCGTCGAGGAGCACGGCCTGCCCGCGCAGCTCCAGGTCGTGGCAACCGACCCGGAGCCGGGGCGTCCGGCCGGGCATCTCCGACTCCAGCCTGCGCACCATCGCGCCCAGCCGGGAGCGGTCGGGCTGCACGGTCGGCACGTCGACGGCGCGCAGCGGCCCGGCCGTGACCGGGCCCACGCAGAGGGCGAGGACGGGCTCGCGCAGCGCGGCCACCAGCGGCTCGGCGATGCCGCGGGCGCGGGCCCGCGCGAGCAGGCCCGCGGCGGCGGGGGCGCTGGTGAAGGCCATGACGTCGATCGTGCCAGCCAGTACGGCGTCGGTCAGCCGATCCAGCGGGCCGATGTCGAGTGGCGTCACCCACCGGTAGACCGGCACGGTGACGACGTCGGCGCCGGCCGCGGCCAGCGCGTCGACGACGTCCGGCAGCGGCTCGCCGTGCAGCTGGACCGCGATCCGCGCGCCCGCGACACCACGCCCGAGCAGGTGCGCCAGCACCTCCGCCGACGACTCCGACGCCGGCGACCAGGAGTCGACGAGCCCCGTCGCCCGGATCGCCCCGCGCGCCTTGGGGCCGCGGGCGATCAGCTCCCCGCGGCCGAGCGCCCGCAGCAGGTCCTCGCGCAGCCCCCAGCCGTCGGCCGCCTCGACCCAGCCCCGGAAGCCGATGCCGGTCGTCGCGACCGTGATGTCCGGCGGAGTGGCGACCAGCGCGCGGGTGGCGGCGAGCAGCTGCGCGTCGTCCGCCAGCGGGACGATGCGCAACGCCGGCCCGTGCTGGACGGCGGCGCCGCGGCGTTCGAGCATGGTCGCCAGCTCGTCGGCCCGGCGCGCCGCGGTCACCCCCACGGTGAAGCCCGCCAGCGGCGGCGTGGGGTCGAGAACCGAGGCGGAGGAGGTCACAACGCCCACCACGGTATCCCGACCTGCACCGAACCGGCGTCGATCCGGACCGGCCAGGTGGGCACGCTCACGTCCGGCTCGTCGAGGCGGCGCCCGTCGAGGAGGCTGAAGACCTGCCCAGGTACGTCACGACATCGAACGCCGGGAGGACGAGGTCCTGGGCGCTGGGCCATCGACGTAGGAGGACAGCGCGACCCGGTCGTAGGCCGGCCGCAGCTCGGCGCCGATCACGGTGACGGGCCAGCGCCGGTCCCGGTCGCGCTCGGTGATCGTCCGGACCAGGCGGTGCCCCACCATCCCGTGCCCGACGACCAGCAGCTCACCCACGCGCCCCACCGTGTGAACCGCGTACGACGATCGCACGACCTGCCCTGACGCGGCGCGCGCATCGGCGCGGCGACGAGGCACCTACAGCATCGCGCTGACCAGCCCCGCGGCGCGCTCGAGGCCGACGAGGGTGTCCGGCGACGCGTCGGGGTGCTGGGCGTGCAGGGCGAGCCGGTAGAGGACGGCCCGCAGCGCCATCTGCGGCCAGTCGGGCAGGTGGGCCCAGCGTTCGAGCAGGGCGTCCTCGGCTCCGCCCCAGGCCAGCGCGTCGACGACCACGACGGCGGCCGCCCACGACCGCGGCCGCCAGCACGGGACGAGGTCGACGACGGCGGGCTCGCCGGCCTCGTCGAACAGGACGGACCCGAACAGCTCGGCGTGCACGATCTGGGCCGGAGCGCGGACGGTCGTGCGGTAGGCGGCCAGCTGGGCGTAGAGGGCTCCGCCGGTGTCGGCGTCGAGGCTGAGCCTGCGCTCGCCGAACGCACCCGCGGCGCATCGGGTCAGCAGGTCGTCGCGCTCGTCGATCACCCGGGGTCGCGCGACGTGCTCGGTCGCGGCGTGCAGCGCCTCAGCGACGGTGACGACGGCGTCCCAGCGCGGCTCCAGCGTGCCCGACACCCAACGGTTGGCCGCCCACCCCGCGACGACCCAGCGCCCGTCGGAGCTGCGGACGGGCCGGGCGATGCGCACGCCCTCGACCTTGAGGCCGTCCAGCACGCCGGACGACCAGGCGGCGACCGCGTTGTCCGAGACCGGCCGGATCAGCACGTCACCGAGCCGCCAGGCGGGGCGGCCCGCCCACACGACAGCCCGCGGGACCTCGTCCTTCACGCCGAACGCGGTGCGGACGTGGGGCGGCAGCGACCCGTCCGGCGGCGCGGTCGACGGGCGCAGGGGGGCGGCGGTCACGTTCCGTACGCTACCGGCGTCCGCCGTGCCGCGGTGCAAGCCACGCCCGACTCCGCCGTCACCCTCCTGACCGAACGGCCTGCTCCCGAGCCCGCCGACCGGTGTCGGCCGGCGCCGCACGCTCAGTGCGGAGCACGCGGCGGGCCCGGCGCGACGACGATCACCGACCCGCGCCGCGCGACCGTGACCGAGCGCCAGGAGCCCTCGCCGTCGGGCCGGACGGCGGTGTAGCTGCCGTCGGGATGCACGACGAGTGCGCCACCGGCTGCCGGGGCCGGGTCGGGCCGCGGACCGCCGCCGGCCCCGGTCGTCGGGTCCGACCGGTCGGGAGCCCTGTCCGCCGGGGCCGGACCGGGCGCCTCGGGCCGGCTGCCGCTCGGCTGCCCGGCGACCACCGGCGGCGCGGGGCCGACCACCGCGGGCCGGGCCTCGGCCGGCGCGGGCCGGGCAGCAGCAGCCGGAGCGGGCCGGGCCTCGGCCGGCGCGGGCCGGGCAGCAGCCGGAGCGGAACGGGCAGCAGCGGCCGGAGCCGGCAGAGGCCCGGCAGCAGCGGCCGACGCCGGCAGAGGCCCGGCAGCAGCCGGCGAGGGCAGAGGCCCGGCGGCCGCCGCCGGCGCGCGTCCAGGCCCGGAACCGGTCGCCGGGGTGGGTGCCGGCGCCGGCTCGGCCGGGGCGGACCCGCCCTCGGCCGGCGACGGGTCCGTGCGGCGGTAGGGCGTAGGGCGCCGGACCGGTGGTCGCGCCGGAGCGGGCTCCCCCGACGGCGGCGCGACCGGGTGCGAGCCGGCGGCGGGACCGATCGGGAACGGGATGCGGACGGTCGCGCCCTCCGCGCGGGCGTCCACGAGCTGCGGTACGCGGCGCACCGGATGCGGCGTGCGCGGCGCGGGCCGGTGACCGGCCGGTGCCGGCGGCCGACGCGCCGGATCCAGAACCCAGGTCCGCTCCGCCGACGGGTCGACCGGCGTCGTCGGCACCGCGAGATCGGCACCGGGACGGCCCGGCTCGGGCGAACCGGAGCCGGCGGCGCCCGGGGCGGCCACCTCGCCAGACGGGGCCGGAGCGATCCCGGCCCCGTCCGGCGCGGCGGCGGAGACGTCGTCCGACGCGGCGGCCCGGCTCCCGTCCGGCGACGTGCCCCGGACCTCGTGCCTCGGGGCGGCTCGGACCTCGGCCGGCCGGAGCCGCCCCGGCCGGCAGGGCGGGCCGCGCGGCAGCCGGGTCGGACTGTGTCGGAGGACTCGGCGGCACCACCCGGACCGTCGGTTCGTCACCCGGGCCTGGCTCGGACGCCGCAGACCCACCCGACGGCCGGCGCGCCCCATCCCCCGAACCGGGCGAGACCGGCGCCGACGCTCCCCCGTCCGTGCGTCGAGGCCCGGCGCCGCCCGGCGACGGTCCCCCGTCCGGCCGTCCGCACCCGGGCGCCGGCCCGCAGCCGCTCGTCGCCGACGGGCCCTCGTCCGGGCGCCCGGCCTCGATGACCGGCCCGGAACCAGCCGTTCCCTGGCCCGGCAGCACGCCCCGGGCCAGGCGCTCGGTCTCCGACGCCGGATCGACGCCGGGCGGGAGCCTCGCCGGGTTCGCGGGACACCGCCGGCCCGGACCCGGCCCCGACGACGTCCGGCCCGGGCGGGGGTTGCACTCCCCGCCCGGCGTCGGATCGCATCGACCGGCGCCGCGCCTGGCGGGCCGCGGCCCGGTGCGCCGCGCCGCAGTAGCGCCGCTCGGGCCGACCCGGGACGTCGCTGATCGCCGCCCCACACCCGGGCAGCGCGCACAGCCGGCTTCCGGTCCCGCTCACGCCGCACCCCCGCCGACCTATTTGATCTTCAGGTCGGCGACGTTACGCGCGGCCCGTGAGTGGTGTCACTGCTCCAACCGGACGCCTACCGGCGGTCCGGGCGGGGCAGGTCAGTAGGTCGGCTGGCTCGGGTCGATCTGCTTGACCCAGGCCAGCACCCCGCCCCCGACGTGCACGGCGTCAGAGAACCCGGCCTTGTGCAGCGCGGCGAGCGCCTCGGCCGAGCGGGCCCCGGACTTGCAGTGCAGCACGACCGGCTTGTCCTGCGGGATCTCCGAGAGCGCCTCGCCGGCCAGGATGCGGTCCTTCGGGATCAGCACCGACCCGGGGATCCGCACGATCTCGAACTCGTTCTGCTCACGGACGTCGATCAGCGCGAAGTCCTTGCCCGCGTCGATCATGTCCTTGAGATCACGCGGCGTGATCGTGTGGCCCAGTGCCGCGTTCTGCGCGTCGTCCGAGACGACCCCGCAGAAGGCGTCGTAGTCGATCAGCTCGGTGATCGGCTTCGACTCCGGGTCCTTGCGGATCCTGATCGTCCGGTACGACATCTCCAGCGCGTCGTAGACCATCAGCCGGCCCAGCAGCGGCTCGCCGATGCCCGTGATCAGCTTGATGGCCTCGTTGACCATGATCGAGCCGATCGACGCGCAGAGCACGCCCAGCACGCCGCCCTCGGCGCAGGAGGGGACCATGCCGGGCGGCGGGGGCTCGGGGTAGAGGTCGCGGTAGTTGAGGCCCTGGCCGTTCGGCGCGTCCTCCCAGAACACCGAGGCCTGGCCCTCGAACCGGAAGATCGAGCCCCAGACGTACGGCTTGTGCAGCAGCACGGCGGCGTCGTTCACCAGGTAGCGGGTGGCGAAGTTGTCGGTGCCGTCGACGATCAGGTCGTAGTCGCGGAAGATGTCCAGCACGTTGGTCGAGTCCAGGCGCGTCTGGTGCAGCCGGACCTCGACGAACGGGTTGGTCTCGCGGATCGAGTCACGCGCCGACTCCCCCTTCGGCCGTCCGACGTCGGACTGGCCGTGGATGATCTGACGCTGCAGGTTCGACGCGTCGACCTCGTCGAACTCGACGATCCCGAGCGTGCCCACGCCCGCGGCGGCCAGGTAGAGCAGCGCGGGGCTGCCCAGCCCTCCGGCGCCGACGACGAGCACCTTCGCGTTCTTGAGCCGCTTCTGCCCGGTCATCCCGACGTCGGGGATGATGAGGTGTCGGCTGTAGCGCTCGACCTCCTCCTTGGACAGCTCGGCAGCAGGCTCCACGAGCGGCGGCAACGCCATGTCGAGAACTCCTCGTCGGTGATGGTGTACGCCGGGTTCAACGCCCGCGTCAGGTCGCATCTTCCCAGCTGCCGGCGGCCAGCGCGGCCCACATGCCGGCGACGCCGCGCGCCACGGCGTCCGGCGCCTCGATCTGCGCCACATGACCGACGCCCGGCAGCATGAGCAGGCGCCCGCGCGTCGCCGCGACGGTCCGGGCGGCCAGCCGCGGCGCCACGAGCCGGTCCCGGTCACCCCACACGACCAGCGTCGGGACGCGCACGCGCGCGGCCACCGCCCACAGCGACTCGCCGCGCCACCAGCTCGCCAGCATCGCCTTGCCCGACGCCGACACGGCGGCGCCCGCCCACGGCTGGTGCGCCCGCTCCTCGAACTCGGCAGCGCTCTCGGCGAGCCGGTGCTCGGGCGCCAGCGCCGGGTCGCCGAAGCACAGCCGCACCACGGAGTCGACGCGCTGGCGGTAGCTCATGGCCGCGAGCCCGTCGCGGGCACGCCGCCCGGCCCGCCCGGGGAGCATGGCCGGCGCCATCCGCGGGTCGGACAGCCGGCGGGGATCGGGGCGCCGGTCGGGCATCGCGGGCGAGACGAGGGTCAGCGACGCGACCAGCTCCGGCCGGCGGGCCGCGACGAGCAGGGTGACCAGGCCGCCGAGCGAGTTGCCGAGCAGGTGGACGGGCCGGCCGCGGCCCGCGAGGAAGCACAGCAGGGCGTCGGCGTGGGCGACCGGCCGGTAGTCGCCCGACGCCGGCGGCCGCGACCGGCCGAACCCGGGCAGGTCGACGGCGACGCCCGCGGCGCGCGGGCCGAGCAGGGCGGCGAGGTCGGTCCAGTTCGTGGCCGAGCCGGACAGGCCGTGGACGTAGACGGCGGGTGTCGCGTCGGGTCCCGGCGTCTCGCGGACGTGCAGCGTCACTCCCCCGGAGGTGATCTCCCGGCCGGGCCACGGGCGGCGGAACGGGTCGACGGCCGGCAGCGTCGCGGGGTCGGCCAGCGGGGCGGCCAGTGGAACGGGACGCGGCGCCCGCCCGACGAGCGGGGGGACGAGACGCGACGCGAGGGTGACCACGCCCCGATCATCACCCGGCCGGGGAGGCGACGGCCAGCACACAAACTGTAACCTCCGGTAACGCTCGAGGAGGAGGCCGCCGTGCCCGACGACGCGACGCCGGACGAGCAAGGGTCCGTCCTGGCGCCGCCTGTCCCGCGAGCCGAGGGCGGCCGGGGCCCGGCCCGGTCGGACGCCGCGGAGGCCGCCGACGTACCGGCCGGGGACGCCGCCCGCCGACCCGAGCCGGACGCCACGGACGCCACGGACGCCACGGACGCCACGGACGCCGGCAACGCAGGGACCGCCGGCGACCTCCGCCGAGCGGACGCCACGGACGCCGACGACGCCCACACCGCAGGCCGGCGCCACCGAGCCCGCTCGGCCGCCGACGACGCCCGCACCGCAGGCCGGCGCCACCGAGCCCGCTCGGCCGCCGACGACGCCCGCACCGCAGGCCGGCGCCAGCGACCCGGCTCGGACACCGCCGAGGCCGCTGACGCACGGACCGGGCGCGAGCACCGCCGGGCGGGGCCGGCCGCGCGGCACCTCGGCGCCGACGCCCACCCGCCCGGTCGGGGCCTCGCGGACGCCCGGCCGTCGACCGCCGACGGTGTACCCGCGAGCGCACCCGACGGCGCACCCGAGGGCGAGACCCCCGACCGCGGCGCCGGCGCCACCGTCGGCGCCCTCGCGGACGGCGTCGGGACCCGGCCGGGCGTCGGCACGGGCGCCCGTCCCGGACCGTCCGCCGACGACCGCGTCACCGCGCTCGTCGCGCACGCCGGCTCGCTCGCGCGATGGGCGGCCCGGACCGGCACCCAGCTGGCCCGCGCCGGCTGCCAGGCGCGGACGCGGTCGAGGTCGAGTGGCTGCAGCTGGAGCGCTCCCTGCTGGGCGAGCTGCGGCGCCGGCTGGACAACGTCGACCCGCTGCACGGCGCCGACCCCCGGGCCGTCGAGCACGGCGGAACCGGCGCCCGGCCCGGTCCCGTCGAGGCCCGCGCCGGCCGCGCCGCCCCGGCAGACGGAACCGCTGCGCGTCGCGATGGCCGAGCTGCTCACGCGGCCGGTCGAGCAGACGGCGCGACGCGCCAACGAGTACCTCTACCTCGCGCTGCTGCGGCAGCTGGTGCCGGACGAGGCGCGCATACTGGCCGCGCTCGCGGACGGCAGCCCGTACCCGCTCGTCCACGTCGACTGCCGGACGGGAGTGGCGGGGTCGCGCCGCCTGCTCACGAACGCCTCGACGGTCTGGCGGGCCGCGGGCGTGGCCGTGCCGGCGTCGGTGCCGCGTTACCTGACGCGCCTGCTGCACATCGGCCTCGTCGAGTCGGGGCCGCCCGACCCGGCGCTGGCCGTCGCGTACGACATCTGCCTGACCGACGCGCTGGTCCGGGCCGCAGAGGACCGGGCCAGGGCCGGTGGCCGGCCGAAGATCGTCCGCGCGTCGGTGCGGATCTCGCCGCTGGGCCGCGAGCCGTGGGACGCGTGCCACCCGCGACCGCGGATGCCGCGGCCGGCTGGTCCGGGCCGGCGGGGTTCACCGACGGGCGACCGCCGGACGCCGCCGGGTAGGCGCAGACCCCGACTCGCGCCGGCGCGGACCCCGACTCGCGCCGGCCCACACCCCGACTCGCGTCGCAGGCGATGCCGGCCATTATCGCGTCCACGCCACCCCCGATGATCACGGACAGTGCCGGGATCCTGGCAGAACGCAGCCGCACCGGACAGCCGCGGCGGCCCGATCCACCCGGATTTCATACCCCCGGGTGGTATAAAGGCGGGGCGGTCCGCGACGATGGGCGGCGGCGGAGGAGGTGCGATGGCGACCGCGACGCGGCTCGGGCTCTTCGCGCTCGCGCTCGTGCTGGCCTTCGGCGGGGCCTGGGGCCTCGGCGTCCTCGTCGGCCCGATCGCGCCCCCGCCCGTGCCGTCCATGGTCGTCGACCACGGCGGCATGGCCGGCATGACCGGCTCCGACTCCGGCGACGACAGCATGCCCGACGTCGGCACCGACGGCCTGGCCGCCAGCACGCAGGGCTGGACCCTGACCCCCGTCGCCACCACGTTCCCCGCGCGGGCCGACGCGGACTTCGGCTTCTTCGTCCGCAACGACGCGGGCGACGCCATCACGGCGTTCGCCGGCGTGCCCGGCCCGACCGTGACCGTCGTGCGCCGCGACGGCGCCGGGTTCCTCGTGCTGACGCCGACCCGCGCGCGCGACGGGTCGTGGCACGCCCCGCTGCGCCTGCCCGCCCCCGGGGTCTACCGCGCGTTCGTGGAGCTCGGCGGACCGGTGCTGGGCGTCGACCTCTTCGCGCCCGGGGCGTTCGACCCGGTCCCGTTCCCGCCGTCGCGGACGGCCGAGGTCGACGGACTGACCCTGCACCTGGACGGCGACCTCGTGCCGCACCAGCCCTCGCAGGTCTTCGCGACGGTCAGCCGGGGCGGTGCGCCGGTGACCGACCTGCAGCCGCTCGGCGCCGGCTTCGGCCGGATGGTCGCGCTGCGGCAGGGCGACCTCGCGTTCGCCGGCGCGTCCCCCGGCGACGGCACCGCCGCCGCACCGGCGCCCACCCCCGCGCCCGGTGCCCACGCCGGGCCGGCGCTCGCGTTCACCACCCTCGTCCACTCGCCCGGGACCTATCGCCTCTACCTGCAGTTCCGCGACGGCGACACCGTGCACACGGCGGAGTTCACCGTCGAGACGAGGACAAGCTGATGACGAGCGAGCAGGTCGCGACCGGGCAGGCGGCGCCGCGCACGACCGTCGAGCTCGCGATCGGCGGCATGACGTGCGCCTCGTGCGCCCACCGGGTCGAGCGCCGCCTCGGCAAGCTCGACGGCGTCACGGCGTCGGTCAACTTCGCCACCGAGAAGGCGCGGGTCAGCTTCCCCACCGCCCTGGACCCGGCCGCGCTCGTCGCCCAGGTCGAGGCGGCCGGGTACACGGCCGTCCTGCCCGGGCCACCCGGGCAGGACGACCCCGAGCGGGATCGCCCGGACGCCGGTGACGACCCGGCCGGCGCCCTGCGGCAGCGCACGCTCGTCGCGGCAGCCCTCGCCGTCCCCGTCGTGGTGCTGGCGATGGTGCCCGCCTGGCAGTTCACCTACTGGCAGTGGATCTCCCTGACGCTCGCCGCGCCGGTCGTCGTGTGGGGCGCCTGGCCGTTCCACCGCGTCGCCTTGGCGAACCTGCGCCACGGCGCCGCCTCCATGGACACCCTCGTCTCCCTCGGCACGCTCGCGGCGCTCGGCTGGTCGCTGTACGCGCTGCTGTGGGGCACCGCAGGCGTGCCGGGCATGACCCACCCGTTCACGTTCACCGTCTCGCCGGGGACCGCCGGCAGCGCGATCTACCTGGAGGTCGGCGCGGGTGTCACCGTGCTCGTGCTGGCCGGGCGGTGGGCCGAGGCCCGGGCGAAGCGGCGGGCGGGCGCCGCGCTGCGGGCCCTGCTCGACGCGGGCCCCAAGGAGGCGTCGGTCCTGCGGACCGGCCCGGGCGGCGCGGTGCGCGAGGTGCGCGTCCCCGCGGCCCAGCTCGCCGTCGGCGACCGGTTCGTGGTGCGACCCGGCGAGACGCTGGCGGCCGACGGCGTCGTCGAGGACGGCCGCTCCGCGCTGGACACCGCCGTCGTCACGGGCGAGTCGGTTCCCCGCGAGGTCACAGCGGGCGACGCGGTCGTCGGGGGGTGCACGAACGCGGGCGGCCGCCTCGTCGTGCGGGCCACGCGCGTCGGCGCCGACACCCAGCTCGCCCGCATCGGCCGGCTGGTCGAGGACGCCCAGAACGGCAAGGCTGCCGTGCAGCGGCTGGCCGACCGGGTCTCGGGCGTGTTCGTGCCGGTCGTCATCGCCCTCGCGGTCGCGACGCTGGGCTTCTGGCTCGGCAACGGGGCCGGTCCGGGCGCCGCGCTGAACGCCGCCGTCGCCGTTCTGATCATCGCGTGCCCGTGCGCGCTGGGCCTGGCCACGCCGACCGCGCTGCTGGTCGGCACGGGTCGCGGCGCGCAGCTCGGGCTGCTGATCAAGGGACCGGAGGTGCTGGAGTCGACCCGCCGCGTCGACACGGTCGTGCTCGACAAGACCGGCACGCTGACGACCGGGCGGATGTCGGTCGGCGAGGTCGCGGGCGACGCCGGCACGCTGCGCCTCGCGGCGTCGGTCGAGGCCGGGTCCGAGCACCCGCTGGGCCGCGCGATCGCCGCCGCGGGCCGGGAGCGCTGCGGCGAGCTGCCCGACGTCGCCGAGTTCGACAGCGTGGCCGGGCTCGGCGTACGCGGGGTCGTGTCCGAGCTGACCGGCGACACGGTCGTCGCGCACGCCGTACTGGCCGGCCGGCCCGAGCTGCTCGCCGAGCACGGGATCGAGCTCACCGACGAGCTGGCCGCGGCGGTCACGGCCACCCACGGGCGGGGCGAGACCGCGGTCGTCGTGGCCTGGGACGGGGTCGCCCGGGGCGTGATCGGGGTGGGGGACACCCTGGCCGAGGGCAGCGCCGACGCCGTCGCCCGGCTGCGCGCGCTGGGGCTGCACCCGGTGCTGCTGACCGGTGACCACGTCGAGCCGGCCCGCGCCGTGGCCGCGCAGGTCGGGATCTCCGACGTCGTCGCCGAGGTACTGCCGGAGGAGAAGGTCGCCGCGGTGGCGCGGCTGCAGGCGCAGGGCCACGTCGTCGCGATGGTCGGGGACGGTGTCAACGACGCCGCCGCGCTCGCGACCGCCGACCTGGGCATCGCGATGGGCAGCGGCACGGACGTCGCCATCGAGGCGGGCGACCTGACGCTCGTGCACGGCGACCTGCGGGCCGCGGCGGACGCGATCCGGCTCGCGCGCCGCACCCTGGCGGTGATCAAGGGCAACCTGTTCTGGGCGTTCGCCTACAACGTCGCCGCGCTGCCGCTGGCGGCCTCGGGTCTGCTCAACCCGATGATCGCCGGCGCCGCCATGGCGGCGAGCTCGGTCTTCGTGGTCAGCAACAGCCTGCGCCTGCGCCGCTTCCGGGCCGAATTCACCGGCACGCCCGACGCCGTACACCGCCCGAACGGGGCTACCGACCGGTAGGGTGGGGGCCCGGCCGGAACGAGGAAGGCGGGCGAGCGACGTGACGGACGCGATCGGGGCGCGCGGCGCCCGCCTCTCCCGCAGTGCCCGCCGGGCGCAGCTGCTCGACGCGGCGCTCGAGGTGTTCGCCGAGCAGGGCTACCACGCAGCGGCGATGGACGACATCGCCGAGCGGGCCGGCGTCAGCAAGCCCGTGCTCTACCAGCACTTCCCCGGCAAGCTGGAGCTCTACCGGGCACTGCTGACGCACTACGCCGACGTCATGGTGGGCATGGTCGCGGCCGCGCTGGAGGCGTCGCCCGACAACGAGCGGCGGGTGCACGGCGCGGTCGCCGCCTACTTCGACTTCGTGGCCGGCGAGCGCCGCGCCTACCGGCTGATCTTCAGCGCGGACCTGCGCAGCGAGCCCGAGGTCGAGGCCGTGGTGGCCGGCGCGGCGCGGCGGTGCATCGACATCGTCGCGGACGCGGTCACGGTGGACTCGGGGATGGACAAGGCGCGCGCCCGGCTGCTCGCCGTCGGGCTCGTCGGGCTCTCACAGGTGGCGGCGCAGTACTGGCTGGACGCTCCCGACGGGGTCGACCGGGACGAGGCGGTGGAGACCCTCGCCGGGCTCGCGTGGCGTGGCCTGGCCGCGCTCCCCCTGCGTCCCGCCTGACGGACGGCCTCCCGCCCCGCTGCGAGACCACCCACCGTCCCGGCGTGATCGTGTCCTCACGCGGCGCGTGCCGCCCTCGACCCGGCCACCAGCGCCGACAACCGCCCCGCCACCCCGGCCACCCGCTCCAGCGGCAGCATGTGGCCCGCGCCGGGGAAGACGGTCAGCTGCGCACCCGGCAGCGCGTCCACGATCCGGCGGGACAGCCGCACCGGGGTGAGGCGGTCTCGGTCACCGGCCAGCACCACTGTCGGCACCGCGGTGAACGCGGCGAGGGCGGCGTCACGCTCGTGCGCCTCCAGCGCCGGGCGGAACCCCGACATCGTGGCCGGGCGGCACGCGGCGACCGAGGTCACGGTGATGCGGCGGGCCTCCGGGCCGGCATCGCGCCCGAGCAGCAGCCACCGCAGGGCCGGACCGAGCACGGTCGGGTGGCCCAGGTGCCGGCGCGTCGACCAGCCCGGCCGGCCCTGCGCGAACGCCTGGCCCCTCGCGACCAGCGCGGCAGCGGCGGGCGGCAGGCCCAGCGTGTGGTTCGCCAGCCCGCCGCTGGCCGTGGCCACCAGCGCGACACCGCCGACCCGCCCGATCAGGGACGGGTGCCGCTGCGCCAGCGCCATGATCGTCATCCCGCCCATCGAGTGGCCCCCGAGCACGAGCGGACCGTCGGGTGCGACCGCGGCGACGACGGCGGCGAGGTCGTCGGCCAACTGCTCGAGCGTCATCGTGGCCGGCTCGACGGCCGCCGAACGGCCGTGGCCGCGGTGGTCGTAGCGGACGACCCGCGCCGCGGGGGCCAGCGCGCGGGCGACCGGTCCCCACGTCCGGGAGTCCAGCGTCCACCCGTGGGTGAGCGCGACCGTCACCGGAGCCGTCGCGGGGCCGTCGACCAGCACGGACAGCCGTGCGCCGTCGGCCGCGGGGACCTGCAGCTCAGACAAGGTGCGCCCGCTTCCAGAGGATCTCGGTCGGGCCCCCGATGATGCCCTGCTCGCGCAGGAACGGCACCAGCTTGCGGGCCGACCAGCGCAGCGACTCCTGCCAGTGCGGGTTGGCGAGCGCCGCCGCCCGCCCGACCTTCGGGTCGATCCCCACCGCGGCGTAGACGTCGGCGTGCACGAGGTTGCGCGCGACGAGGTACGCCGTGCGGGCCGTGAGGTACTGCGCGACCGCGCGCTCGGCCCGGCCGACCGTCGGCATGATCCGCAGCAGCTCCTCGCGGGCGTAGCGGACGTGCCGGGCCTCCTCCGTCACGTGGATCTTGTTCACCATGCGGGTCAGCGGCTGGACGGTGTCGTCCCGCATCGCCTCGCGCTGGAACTGGTCGAGGATCTCCTCGACGAACAGCGTGCCGGCGAACATGGCCGGGCCCGACGCGACGGTCTTGAACAGCCGCCCGACGTTGTGGACGGTCGTCCGGGGCGCGTAGTCGGGCACGCCGTACCGCTCACCCATCCGCGCGAACATGACCGAGTGCCGGCACTCGTCGGCGATCTCGGTGAGCGCGTACTGGACGTGGCCGGTGCGCGGGTCGCGATCGTAGGCGTACCGCAAGAGCATCTGCATGAGGATCATCTCGAACCACAGCCCGATGCGGGCCACGCTGCACACCTCGTGGATCGTCAGCGTGCGCCGCTGCTCGTCCGACAGGCCCGTCCACAGGTCCGTCCCGTACAGCGACGAGCGGTGCTGCGGGATGCCCCACAGGCCGTCGACCAGCGGCGCGTCCCAGTCGATGTCGATGCCCGGCTCGTAGGAGTGCTCCAGCGACGAGCGGAGCAGCCGCTCGGCGGTGGCCTCCCTGTCCCTGACCGTGGCGGTCATCGCCGCTCCCTTCCTTGACTGTAACCGGCGGTAACTGTTACCACTGGTACGGTGCCGGTCGTCACGCAGGATGTCAAGCCGGGAGCGACGCGCTCCGGCCTTCCGAACGCCTCGCAGGTCCCCCCGGGGCAGAATCGACGGGTGGACAACCGCCAGGAGCGTCGCAAAGAGCGCAGGGCCGAGATGGTCCGCGCCGCGATGGCTGCGGTCCGGGAGCGCGGCCCCGCGGTGTCCGTCGCCGAGATCGCCGCCGCGGCCGGCATCACCAAGCCGGTCCTCTACCGCCACTTCGACGACCGCGCCGACTTGCAACGCGCGGTGGGCCGCGAGGCCGCGGCCCTGCTGATGGCGCGCATGGGCCCGGCGCTGCTGCAGGCGGAGGGGGAGCCGCGGGAGCAGGTCGCGCGGATCATCGACGCGTTCCTTGGCGGCATCGAGGACGAGCCGGAGCTGTGGCGGTTCGTCGTCCACCACCCGGCCGAGCGGACGCCGGGCGCCGAGGTCGTCGACGACGCCCGCGCCGAGATCGCCCAGCTGGTCGGCACGCTGCTGGGCGACCGGCTCCGCGCCCAGGGCCTCGACGCCGGCGGCGCAGAGGCCTGGGCGCAGGGCCTGGTCGGCATGGTGCAGAGCGCGGGCGACTGGTGGCTGGAGCGGCGCACCATGTCTCGCGAGGCGCTGACCGGCTACCTGACGACGATCATCTGGAGCGGGATATCGGGAGCGCTGGAGGGCGCTCGTGCGTGACGACGACCCGCGGGCCGGTCACGACGGCCACAGCGACCACCACGGCGACCAGCACGGCGACGACCACCACGGCGGCTACGACGGCCCCGCGGTCCTGACCGTCGACGGGCGGGAGCTGGCCGTCCGCGTCGTCCTCGACGCCCGCCACGAGCCTCACGACGGGCGCCTGCACTGGTTCGGCCGGCTCACGCTCGACGACGCAGCGGCGGCCGAGCCCACGCTGCTGGCGGCGCTCGCCGGCCCGGACCGGGGCCTCGTCCTGCGCGCGAGCGGCGCAGCGGCCCCGGCGAGCCTCGGCGACCGGGATCCCTGGGGCCGCTACCGCGTCACGGGGGTGGGCCCGCCGCCCTTCGCCCGGCCCGAGCCGGACCTGAGCGACTGAGGCGCAGGCCCCGGACCCGACGGCACGTCGGTGAGCGCCTCGGGCGCGACGGTGCCGTCGGGCGGGTCGGCGCGACGGCGCCCGGCCGACGCGCTCAGCCGATCGAGAAGCCGACCCGGCGCCCGTCCTCCGGCGCGATCTCCACGTACGCGATCTGGCTCGAGCGGACAACGAACCGGCGCCCCTTCTCGTCGACCAGGCGCAGCAGGCCGCCGCCGTCGGCCAGCGCCGCGTCGACCAGCTCCGCGACCTGGTCCGCCGTCTGGTCGCTGGACACCACGAGCTCGCGCTGGCTCTCCGCGATGCCGATCTTGACCTCCACCGGTGGACCTCCTGGTCGTGCTGCGACATGTGCCCGCAGATGTGGGCGAGGCCCAGGCTAGTGGAGCGCGGGCGGGCGGGTCGGCCGCGGGCGTACGCCCCTGGCGAACCGCTGCCCGGCGCGGCCCGCACCCGCCCGGCGGCTCAGTTCAGGCCGAGCTTCGCCATCCGCTTGCCGTGGTTGGACTGCACCCGCCGCAGGAGGGTCGTGATCCCGCCGATGTCCCCGCCGCCGGTGACGCTGCCCGCGACGATGAACTCGGCGAGCTCGTCGCGCTCGGCCACGATGTGCTGGGCCTGCGTCACGGCCTCCCCGAGCAGGCGCCTGCCCCACAGCGCGAGCCGGTCCCGCGTGCGCCGGTCGCCCTCGCAGGCGGCGTGCACCTCGCGCTCGGCGAACGCCGCGTGCCCGGTGTCGGCCAGCACCCGTCCGACGAGCTCGCCGGTCGGACCCGGCAGCCAGCCCGAGACCTCCCGGTAGAAGTCGGCCGCGAGCCCGTCGCCCAGGTAGACCTTGACCAGCGACTCCAGCCAGCTGCGGGGGGCGGTCGAGGCGTGGTAGGAGTCCAGCGCCGCGACGAAGGGCGCCATCGCGTCCTCCACGGCGACCCCGAGCCCGCGCAGGTGCTCCTCCAGCAGCCGGAAATGTCCCATCTCGGCCGCGGCGATCAGCGACAGCGCCGCCCGCCCGCGCAGGGTCGGGGCCGTCCGGGCGTCCTCCGCTATCCGGTCGAACGCCGACAGCTCGCCGTACGCGAGCACCCCGAGGAGGTCGACGGTGGCCTGCGCCCCGGCGTCGGGCGCGGCCCCGGCAGTCACCATGCCGGCGAGCCTAGGCCGTGACCCCACCGCAGGCGAGCGGCCGCGGACCGAGCGACGCGCCGCACACCGGGCTGCGGTACCTGCCCCGGCCCCGGTATCATGTCAGGAGCGCGGCCCGGTTTCGGGTGCGCGCTTGCCGCGGTCGTCCGGCACCCATGCCGGCACCGCACACGACCTGGTGCGTGCAGCGCCGCGTCGGCTCTCCCGCTCTCCGCGGTCGACGAGCCGGCCCCGGGCCCTGTGCGCGGAGAGAGGCGATCAACCTGTTCGGACCGGAAGACAACTCAACCGAGATCGACCCCCGCCCGGCCGCCGAGTCGGCCGGCGGCAGCACCGGCGACGCCGACGCCGAGCCGGAGGCCCACCCGCTGCAGGCGGGCGCCGCGGTGAAGCCGGAGGCCCCGACCTTCGCGGAGCTCGGCGTGCGCCCGGAGATCGTGCGCGCGCTCGCCGCTGCGGGCATCGAGCGCACGTTCGCCATCCAGGAGCTCACGCTCCCCCTCGCGCTGGCCGGCGAGGACGTCATCGGCCAGGCCCGCACCGGCATGGGCAAGACGCTGGGCTTCGGCGTCCCGTTGCTGCAGCGGCTCGTCCCGCCGGCGGAGCAGCCTGCCGCGAACGCCGAGGGCGACGCCGCCGACCGCGCAAGGGACGTCCCGCAGGCCCTCGTCGTCGTCCCCACCCGCGAGCTGTGCGTCCAGGTCGCCAAGGACCTGTCCGACGCCGGCCGCCACCTCGGCATCCGCGTCGTCGCGATCTACGGGGGCCGGGCCTACGACCCGCAGCTCGCCGCCCTGCGCAAGGGCGTCGACGTCGTCGTCGGTACGCCGGGCCGGCTGCTCGACCTCGCCGAGCAGCGCCACCTGGTGCTGGGCCGCGTCGGGGCGCTCGTCCTCGACGAGGCCGACGAGATGCTCGACCTCGGCTTCCTCCCCGACGTCGAGCGCATCATGCGGATGCTGCCCGAGAAGCGCCACACGATGCTGTTCTCGGCGACGATGCCGGGCCCGATCATCCAGCTGTCGCGCACGTTCCTCACCCAGCCCACGCACATCCGCGCCGAGGAGTCCGACCAGGGCTCGATCCACGAGCGCACGCGCCAGGTGGTCTACCGGGCCCACGCCATGGACAAGGTCGAGCTGCTCACGCGCGTGCTCCAGTCCCGCGACCGCGGCCTGACGATGATCTTCGCCCGCACCAAGCGCACTGTGCAGCGCGTCGCCGACGACCTCGCCGCGCGCGGGTTCGCCGCGGCCGCCGTCCACGGCGACCTCGGCCAGGGGGCCCGCGAGCAGGCGCTGCGCGCGTTCCGGTCCGGCAAGGTCGACGTGCTGGTCGCCACGGACGTCGCCGCCCGCGGCATCGACGTCATCGACGTCACCCACGTCGTCAACTACCAGTGTCCCGAGGACGAGAAGACCTACATCCACCGCATCGGGCGCACCGGCCGGGCGGGCAAGGAGGGCGTGGCCGTCACGCTCGTCGACTGGGACGACCTGCCGCGCTGGAAGATGATCAGCGACGAGCTGGGCCTCGGCATCGACGAGCCCGCCGAGACGTACTCGACGTCCGAGCACCTGTACACCGACCTGGACATCCCCACCGGAGTGACCGGGCGGCTGCCGCAGGCCCACCGGACCCGGGCCGGGCTCGAGGCCGAGTACCTCGACGCCGACGGCGACCTGGGCGGCGGGCGCCGGCGTGACCGCACGCGCGGCCGCGGCCCCGGCCGGGACGAGGACGCGGCCCCGCCGGTGCGCGCGCGGCGCTCGCGCTCGCGCACGCGCGGCGGTGTCGCCGCCGACTCGGCGGCCGGGTCCACCGAGGCGCGCGTGCCCGCCGAGGGCGGGTCGAGCGACGCGGCGGAGCGCGCCGGCGGTCCGGCGACCGGGCCCTCCGGAGCGGGCGACGAGGCGGACGGCACCGCCGGCCGGCCCCGGCGCCGTCGGCGCCGTGGCGGAGCCCGCCGCCGCGGCGGGTCCGCACCGGACGCGGTCGAGTCCGCCCAAGACGCCGCCGCGAGCTGATCGCGCGGTGAGCACGGCGCCGCCCGAGTCACCACCCGGGTCGCCGCAGGACGCGCGTCCGCGGCGGCCCCGGATCCGGCCCGAGCGACGCACCAGGGGCGACGTCGTCGCGGCGGTCGCGATCGTGGTCGTGATCGCCGCCGCGCTCGTGGTGACCTGGCGGGTCAGCCCCGAGGTCGCGACCGTCGACAGCCCGGCGGCCACCCCGATCCCGGCCACGCCCCCCGCCACGGCCGTTCCGGCCGGCTTCGTCGAGGCCTGGCGGGCGCCGAGCGGCGCGACGGTCGTGCCCGCCGTCGCCGGCCCGGCCGTCGTCACCGCCGACGGGGACACGGTCGACGGGCGCGACCCGGCGTCCGGCGTCGTCACGTGGAGCTACCGGCGGGACCGGCCGCTGTGCACGGTGAAGCCCGGCTTCCCCGACGCCGCGGGCGGCCCGCTCGTCCTCGCCCTCTACCGCAACGGTGGCGGCGACTGGTGCAGCGAGCTCACGGCGCTGCACCCCGCGGCCGGCACCCGCGACGCCGCGAGCAACCCCGACGTGCGTCCCGGCACCCAGCTCGTCGCGGCGGGCTCCTACGTCGTCGCCACGGGCGAGCGTTACCTCGAGGTGTGGCGGTCCGACCTCGTCCGCACCCTGCAGTACGGCGACCAGCCGACGCCGGCGCAGCCGGGCCGCCAGCCGCGGCCGGACTGCACGCACGGCGCGGTCGCGCTGTCCGGCGACCGGGTCGGCGTGATCGAGCGCTGCCCCGGTGCGGCCGCCGACCGCGTCACCGTGCTGGCCGCGGCCCCGTCCGCGGGCGCCGACCAGCCGCAGGTCCTGTCGACCACGCAGCTGTCCGGGCCGGACGCCGTGCTGGTGGCGCTGTCGGCCGACCGGACCGCCGTCGCCGTCGGCGGCCGGCTGGTCCTGCTGGACGCCGCGGGGGGCCAGGTCGGCGCGCAGCCGCTCAGCGTCCCGGTGACGGCGACCGGGCAGCCCGCCGTCACGTCGGACGGCTACCGCGACTACTGGTGGACGGGGTCGGGCGTCGTCACGCTGGACGCCCGCACGCTCGCCCCGCTCTGGACCCAGGCGAACACGCTGGGCCCGCCCGTCCCGTACGGATCGAGCCTGCTCGTCCCGGTCGCGGGCGGCCTGCGGGTCCTGGACCCGGCGACCGGCCGGGTCCTGCGGACCGTCCCGGTCGACCGGGGTGCCGCCACGCCCGTCCGGCTCGCGGTGGCCGGTTCCACCCTCCTGGAGCAGCGCGGGACCGAGGTCGTCGCGCTCCGCCCGTCATGATCGACTCGCCGGGCCGCCGCCGCCGGGACACGCTGGCGGCGTGACGCACGACGGCTACTTCCCGCGCGGCAGCGTCACCCGGCGCGTCATCGGCGACCCGGCCGCGCTGATCGGCGGCATCAGCGCGCTGTTCCTGCAGCCGCTGCACCCGCGGGCGATGGCGGGCGTCGAGGAGCACTCGTCGTTCCCCGACGACTTCTGGCCGCGGCTGGAACGCACGGTCGGGTACGTCACGACCGTGGCCTTCGGCGACCGCGCGGCCGCCGACGCCGCCGTCGCCCGGGTGCGGGGCATCCACCGGCGCGTGCGCGGCGTCGACCCGGTGACGGGCCGGCCGTACTCGGCGGAGGATCCCGACCTGCTGCGCTGGGTGCACGTGACGGAGGTCAGCTCGTTCGCGGCGGCCGCGCGCCGGGTCGGGGTCGTCGACGCGGCCGGCGAGGACGCGTTCCTCGCCGAGCAGGTGCGGGCGGGAGCGCTGCTCGGCGCCGTCGACCTGCCCGACTCGCGGGCCGCCGTCCAGGAGTACTTCGCCGGGGTCCGACCGGAGCTGGTCGCGAGCCGGGTGGCGCGGCGCGCGGCCCGGCGGCTGGCGCTGGCCCCGCTGCCGTGGCGGCGGGAGCTCGTCGGGCGGCCGGTGTGGTCGACGGTGGCCGCGGTGTCGGTCGGGATGCTGCCGCGCTGGGCGAAGGAGCTCTACCGGCTGCCGGTCCCGCCGGGCAGCGACGCGGCGACCACGGTCGGCCTGCACGCCCTGCGCGCCGCGCTGCTGGCCCACCGCCGGCTGACCGGCCGGCCCGCGCCGCCGCTGTGACCGCGGCGCCGGCCTGATCCGCTCGCCCGATCCCGTGCCAAGTCCCCGCCGCAACGAACGGCACCTTCGTTCAGAAGTGAACGAAGGTGCCGTTCGTTGCCGCTCACACCAGCCACTGGACGACCAGCACCGCGACCACGACGGCGATCACGGCCGCCGCGACGAGCGCGCCGCGCCGTCCCGGCGTCCGGTCCGCGTAGACCTGCCCGGCCAGTGCGAGCACCGCGCCGCCGCCGTGCCAGGCCAGCGCCGCGATCCCCGGACCCGGCACGCCGCCCGCCGCGGCGAGCAGCCCGACGACCGCGTGCGCGACCGCGAGGACGGCCAGGCCGGCGGCGAGGACGCCGGACACGACCCGCAGCGCGCCGGCCCGCGGCCGGGGTCGCACGCGGGTCACGGGACGAGCTGGGCCCACGACGGGCTCTCCGGGGCAGCCTCGCGCCCCGCCGGGCAGCTGCGGCGGACCTCGCAGGACCCGCAGCGCGGGCCGGGGGAGGTCGGGAACAGCGCGTCGGGGTCGCCGCCCGCGTCGAGGGCGTCGGCGGCGTCGGCGAGCGCGGTGGCGGCCTCCTCGGCCGCGTGCAGGTGCTCCCGCAAGGACGCCGGGTCGTGCCGCCAGCCGGCGACCTCCCCGCTGGGCAGGTGGTGCAGCTCGACCTGCCGGCACGTCCGGCGCAGGGTCCGCTCGCTCGCCACGGCGTAGAGGGCGAGGGCGCGCGAGGCCCTGGCGTCCTCGACGGTCGGGCGCCTGCCCGTCTTGTAGTCGACGACGGCGAGCTCGTCGCCCCGCCGGTCGATGCGGTCGACGCGGCCCTCGGCGACGATGCGGCCGGTGCTGGCCGAGACCCACTGCTCGAGCGCCGCGACGTCCACCTCGGCGGCGTCGTCGCCTGCATAGTCGGCGAGCCAGCCGCGGGCGCGCTCGCGGTAGGCGCTTGCCTGCTCGGCGTCGCGGAACCCCTCGCTGGTCCAGTGCCGGTCGACCAGGCGCGCGGCCGTCGCGGGCGTGCGCCGGTCGGGCGGCAGGGCGAAGAGGGAGCGCAGGGCGAGATGGACGACGGCGCCGAGGGTGCTGGCGGCCTGCGGCCCGCCGCGCGGGGGCGGCGGCTTGTCGAGGTAGACGAGCCGGTAGCGGCGCCGGCAGTCGGCCCAGGTGCCCAACCGGGCGGGGGTGACGCGGACCAGGCGGGGGGCGTCGAAGTCGAGGCCCAGCTGCCCGCCCCCCGTCATGCGGCCACGGTAACCACCCGCCCGCCCTCCCCCGCGAGTCGGGGCCTGAACCAGCCCGAGTCGCGCGCCCCCACCGCGAGTCGGGCTCTGAGCCAGCCCGAGTCGGGCTCTGGGCCAGCCCGACTCGCGCGCTCCCCCCACCCGCGAGTCGGGATCCGGGCCAGCCCGAGTCGGGGTCTGAACCAGCGCGAGTCGCGCGCTGGCCCATACCGAGTTGCGCGCTGCGCCAAACCGCGTCGCGCGCACCACCAGATCCCGTCAGGCGATGACCTGGTCCTGGCCCGGCGCGCAACCGGCGCTGGCTCAGAGCCCGACTCGCGGTCGTGGTTCAGCGCCCGACTCGCGCTGGCTCAGAGCCCGACTCGCGGTCAGGCGCGCAGGATCTCGACCGCTCCCGACGTCCGGGAGACCAGCTCGTCCAGCGCCTCCGGCCTCGTCGTCTCGGACGCGACCGGCGTCGTCTTGTTCGTGCCGTGGTAGTCCGACGAACCCGTCGTCACCAGGCCGTGCTCGGCCGCCAGGTCCCGCAGGAGCGCCCGGTCGTCCGGCGCGTGGTCGGGATGGTCCACCTCGATCCCGCCCAGCCCGGCCGACACCAGGTCCACGATCACCGACGGCTCGACGACCCGGCCCCGCCGCCGTGCCAGCGGATGGGCGAACACCGCCACCCCGCCCGCGGACCGCACCATCGCGATGGCGGTCCGCACCGGCGTGTCGGCCTTCGGGACGTAGTAACGGCTCCCGTTGTGCAGCAGCGTCGCGAACGCCTCGTCCACCGACCCGACGACCCCCGCCGCTACCAGCGCCCGCGCGAGGTGCGGACGGCCCGCGCTCGTCCCCGGCGGGACCAGCGCGAACACCGACTCGACGTCCACCGGGAACCCGTCGGCCGCCATCCGTTCGGTGATCTTCTCGAGCCGGACGGTCCGCTCGCCCCGCAGCCTGGCCTGCTCCGTCACGATCGCCTCGTGGCCGGGGTCGAAGAGGTAGCCGAGCAGGTGCACGGACACGGGACGCTCGCCGTCGCGCCCGGTCTCGCTCACGCAGGAGAACTCGGCCCCGCGGACCAGGGCCATCCCGGACGGCAGCGCCGCGGCCGCCTCCGCCCAGCCGCCGGTCGTGTCGTGGTCGGTGATCGCCAGCACGTCGACCCCGGCCGCGTGTGCAGCCGCGACCAGACCCTCCGGGCTGTCCGTGCCGTCGGAGGCGGTGGAGTGCGTGTGCAGGTCGATCCGGGCCACGCCCGAGGTTACCCAGCGACGCCCGCCGAGATCACCTCCGGCCGGCCGGGATCACGGCCGGACCGCCGTCACCGGCCTCACCGACGCCAACGGGGCCGCGCCAGCATGCCCGTCGCCCTGGTCTTGCCCTTCTCCCCGAACACCAGCTCGGAGAGGGCCTCGTAGACCTCCTCGGGCCGCGGCATGTAGTCGATCCGGTTCAGCGCCTGGATCTGGCCGGCGGACTCGACGATCAGCGTCCCGTAGCCCATCATCCGGCCACCCAGGCTGCGCTCGAACGTCAGGTCGGTGACCTTCGACAGCGGCATCATCCCGACCTTGTGGACGATGAAGCCCTGCGCCAGCATCACGCGCTTGTCGGTGATCACGATCCGCTCGATCCACCACAGGATCGTGAGGATCGTGAACCGCACCACGGCGACGAGCGCCAGGTAGAACGTCAGGTTGTCGACGAGCACCGTGTGCGGGAGCAGGCGCTGCGCGAAGACCATGACGAGCAGGAACAGCGCCGTCTGCGTGACGTGCGTCCACATGTACGCCCAGTGCTGGCGCACGCGGATGACGCGCCGTTCCGTCGGAAGCAGGTATTCGTCGATCTCCCGCGGCGCGAGCATGTGCTAGACCAGTGTCGTGAAGAAGGTCGTCACCGAGTCGGCCGCGCCCTTCAGCCACGAGCCGAGGTTCTGCACCGAGGTGGCGGCCGCAGCCGGCCTGACGATGACGAAGTAGACCAGCAGGGCCACCACGAGCAGCCCGACCAGCTTCTTGACGTTCACCCACGACCACCGATCTGTCGAAGAGGAGGGGCGGGTCAGCGTTGCCCCTTGCTTTGTACCGTACGGCTGCGGCCGGCGGAATCCGGCGCGCGGGCCCGAAGGTACCGTAAAGTGACCCAAAGTGACGAGCGGATCCCGTGCGTAGGGGGTCTCGCGTACTCGGACGGCCGCATGCTGCTCATCCGTCGGGGGCACGACCCGGGCGCCGGACTGTGGTCCGTCCCGGGCGGGCGCGTCGAGGCCGGCGAGACGGACGCCGACGCGCTCGTCCGCGAGATGGCCGAGGAGACCGGCCTGGTGGTGGATCCCGGCCCGCTGGTCGGCCGCGTCCGGCGCGGGCCCTACCTCATCTCCGACTACCGCTGCTCGGTCGTCGGCGGGACGCTCCGCGCGGGCGACGACGCGGCCGATGCGCGCTGGTGCGACGCGGCGACGCTGGCGGAGCTGCCCCTCGTCGACGGCCTGCTCGCCACGCTCCGCGAGTGGGACGCCCTGCCGGGCTGAGCGCCCGACCGGCCGGGGCAGGCACCCGGCCGGACCGGTCAGCCCGCCGGGTCGGGCCGGCCAGGCTGCTCCCCGCCGCGCGCTTCGCCGTAGGAGCGCTTCGGGACCATCACCTTGCGCCGGAACGTGCACACGACCGTTCCGTCCTGCTTGTAGCCGCGGGTCTCGACGTACACGACGCCCCGGTCGTCCTTCGACCTCGACGGCGTCTTGTCCAGCACCTCGGTCTCGCCGTAGATCGTGTCGCCGTGGAAGGTCGGCCTGGTGTGCCGCAGCGACTCGACCTCGAGGTTGGCGATCGCCTTGCCCGACACGTCGGGCACGCTCATGCCCAGTAGCAGCGAGTAGACGTAGTTGCCGACCACCACGTTGCGCTTGAACTCGGTGGTCTCCTCCGCGTAGTGCGCGTCCATGTGCAGCGGGTGATGGTTCATCGTCAGCAGGCAGAACAGGTGGTCGTCGTACTCGGTGACCGTCTTGCCGGGCCAGTGCTTGTACACCGCGCCGACCTCGAACTCCTCGAAGTACCGCCCGAACTGCACCCCGCGCCCCCGTCTCCGTTGTCGATGCCGCGCTGCCGTGGCGTAATCTATCCCGTGGTCCGCCGGGGCGTCCGGTGGCGATCACCACAGGTCAGGAGGTGAGCGCGGTGCCTACGGCACCCGGAAGCAGTAGTCGCCGCGTCCGCACCACGGAGGCCGGCTGACCGGTCTCCGCCGTCGGGCGCGTCCGTCGCATGCGCGTCGCGCACGCCCGTACCCCTGGAGGCCCCCATGCCGGCCCTGCCCCGGACCAACCTGTCCGCGATCCGTCCCGCGCTCCGCCCCCGCCGCCCGCAACGGGCCGACCTGCTGCCGAAGTTGCGCGTGCCGATGTCGGCCTACGTCGTCGACTGCGCGGTCTACGTCGACGGCGAGCGCCTGCCGGGCCGGTGGCACCACGACGACGCCATCGCGGAGGTCCGGCGCCGGGACGAGGGCTTCGTCTGGATCGGCCTGCACGAGCCCGCCGACGACCAGATCACCGCGATCGCGCAGACGTTCGGCCTGCACGAGCTCGCCGTCGAGGACGCCGTCACGGCCAAGCAGCGACCGAAGCTGGAGCGCTACGACGACTCGCTCTTCATGGTGATCAAGACGGTCAGCTACGTCGCGCACGACGAGCCGACCACGGCCACCGAGCTCATCAAGACCGGCGAGGTCATGGCGTTCGTCGGGCCCGACTTCATCGTGACCGTCCGCCACGGCGACCACTGCGGGCTGCAGAAGGTCCGCGAGCGGCTGGAGGCCGACCCCGAGCAGCTCGCGCTGGGTCCGGCGGCCGTCCTGCACGCGATCGCCGACCACATCGTCGACCTCTACGGCGAGGTCACCGACGCGATCGAACAGGACATCGACGAGATCGAGGCCGAGGTGTTCGAGCCCCGCTCGCACATGGACTCCGAGCAGATCTACGTCATGAAGCGCGAGGTACTGGAGCTGCGCCGATCCGTCGGCCCGCTGGGTGCGCCGCTGCGCAAGCTGACCGAGGGCGCCGGGTCGCTCGTGCCACTGGAGGTGCGGCGCTACTTCCGTGACGTCGACGACCACCTCTCGACCGTCACCGAGCGCGTCACCAGCTTCGACGAGCTGCTCACGACGCTCGTCGACGCCGTGCTGGCGAAGATCTCGATGCAGCAGAACAACGACATGCGCAAGATCACGGCGTATGCGGGCCTCATCTCCGTGCCCACGATGATCGCCGGGATCTACGGCATGAACTTCGACTTCATGCCCGAGCTGCACTGGCGTTACGGCTACCTGCTCATCTGGGTCCTCATCGTGGGGATCTGCCTCGGGCTCTACCGCAACTTCCGCCGCAACCACTGGCTCTGATCTACGCTCGGAGGGCGTGAACGACCACCCGCTCAACCCGCTGCGCCGGCTGCGCCGTCCGGTGTGGGCGCAGCAGACCCCGAGCTGGACCGACGCCCGCCCCGCACTGATCGACGCCGCCCTGCGCCGCGCGCAGGCCCGCCCGTCCGGCGGGTGGTTCGTGCTCGGGGCCAGCCGGGAGGTCCGGCCCGGCCGCGCGTTCGGGCGACCCGTGGCCGGACGAGAGGTCGTCGCCTGGCGGGGCGACGACGGCAGGCTGCACGCGGGGCCCGGCGCGTGCCCGCACCTCGGCGCCGCCCTGTGCGACGCGCCCGTGCACCGAGGCGAGCTCGTCTGCCGCTGGCACGGGCTGGCGCTGGGCCCCGGCGGGCGGCCCAACTGGCGGCCCTACCCCGCCCACGACGACGGCGTGCTGGCCTGGGTCCGGCTCGACGACGAGGCCGACGGGCCCGTCACCGACGCTCCGGTACTCGGCCCGCGCCCGCCGGCCGACGGCAGCCTGGACGCGGTCGCCACCGTCGTCGGGCGCTGCGAGCCGCGCGACGTCGTCGCCAACCGGCTCGACCCCTGGCACGGCGCCTGGCTGCACCCCTACGCGTTCACGGCGCTGCGCGTGCTCTCCGCACCCCCGCTGGACTGCCCGGATCCCGAGGACCGTTTTCTCGTCGAGGTGACATTCACGGTCGGCAAGCGCGTGGGCGTGCCCGTGCATGCGGCGTTCAGCTGCCCGGACCCGCGCACGGTGACGATGGAGATCGTCGACGGCGAGGGCACCGGTTCGGTCGTCGAGACGCACGCGACGCCGCTGCGACCCGACCCGCTCGGGCGGCCCCGCACGGCCGTCATCGAGGCCGTCGTCGCATACTCCGACCGGGCGGGGTTCGCCGCGACCCGACGGGTGGCCGGTGCGCTGCGCCCCATGATCGCGTCGACCGCCCGGCGGCTGTGGCGCGACGACATCGCCTACGCCGAGCGCCTGTACGCCCGGCGGGCCGGGGCCTGAGGACGCGCTACTCGGGGACGACCTCGATGCCTTCCGGCGGCGTCTCGGCTTCGGCGGGATCGACCGGGTCGTCCGGGCGGCGCCCCAGGAACGTGTAGACGATGTGCTGCTGCCAGCCCGGCATCGTCTGCACGCGCACGTCGACGAAGCCGGTGGCGCGCATGCGGGTCGTGAGCGCCTCGACGCCGTCGAAGTCCAGCACGCTGCGCCACAGGTAGCGGTAGAGGTCGGCGGACCCGGTACGCAGCCTCCCCAGCGGGATGATCACGCCCCAGCAGACGGCGGACCAGACGGCCCGGCTGCGCGCGGAGTCGGCCACCGAGTACTCGTGGACGGCCAGCGGTGCTCCGGGGCGCAGCAGGCGGAAGAACGTGCGCAGGCCCGCGTTCGGTTCGGGCAGGTTGCGCAGCAGGTAGGCGGCCAGGATGCCGTCGTAGGGACCCTCGATGCCGGCGTGGTCGAGGTCGATGGCGTTGCCCTGGACGAAGCGCACGCCCGGCGGCCAGGTCTTGCTCCTGGCGACGGCGAGCATCTCGGCCGACGCGTCGACCGCGGTGATCTCGGCCTCCGGGGCGGCGTCCAGCAGTGCCTGGGTCGACGCGCCCGTGCCACAGCCCAGGTCCAGCAGGCGCAGGCCGGCGCCGCCCCCGCGCAGGCCCATCCGCTTCGCGGACAGCCGCAGGTGCTCGTGGTAGCCGCGGTTGGCGCCCACGAGCCGGTCGTAGCTGGCCGCGTGCTCGTCGAAGGCGTGCAGCACGTCGAACCGGTCGCGGCCGGGCGGGGAGGGACTCACGGCTCCCCATGGTGGCCCATTCGAGACACGCCCGACAGCGCGACACGTACTCTCGGCCCCGCCGAGGGGCGGGAGGGGGCAGCCAGGCGCATGCCCGACACCGGGTCGACGCGCAGGGCGTCACCCGGCGCGGGGACCTGAACAGCAAGGACCTGAGACCGGATCATGCGCACGGACCGCTGGGACGACGAGGTCGTCGGGCGGCTGCGCTCGTCCTCCTGATGCCGCGAGTCGGGGTCTGAACCAGTGCGAGTCGCGCGCTGAACCAGACCGCGAGTCGGGGTCTGGGCCAGTGCGAGTCGCGCCCTGAGTCGGACGGGCGGGGTCGGAGCCGTGGGCCGGAGCCGTAGGCCGCCGGCCTGGTTCAGACCGCAACTCGACCAGGCGGACGGCCCGACTCGCGGCCTGGGTGAGCGCGCAACTCGGGCCGGCTCAGACCCCGACTCGCGTCAGGTGGCGGGGTCGGTCGAGGTCGGCGAGCTGCCCATCGCGAGCTTGGCCAGCATCTCGCGGGCCTTCTCGGCGTTGCGGGGCTGGCAGAGCACGTCGTAGCGCCCGGCCACCATCTGGCTCTGGGACGTGAAGTCCCGGCGTCCGCGCGACGCCCCGTAGCCCACCGCGGCGAACACCGCGAAGAACACGATGCCGCTGATCAGGCTGGTCAGGATCGCGCCCAGCCCTGGCCCGTTGGAGAAGAAGCTCAGCAGCAGGCCGATGAACAGGCCGAACCACGCGCCGGACAGGGCGCCGGAGCCGATCACGCGACCCCAGGTGAGCCGGCCGATCACGCGCTCGACGAGCATCAGGTCGACGCCGACGATCGTGACGTCGCGAACCGGGAAGTCGGAGTCGGCCAGGTAGTCGACCGCCCGCTGCGCCTCGGCGTACGTCGCGTAGGAGCCGACGGGCCACCCGGTGGGTGGCGTCGGCAGGTTGGGCAGGCCGGGCGCGGTGCGCGGGCCGCCGAACGGGTTGGTCACGGGGCCTCCTCCTCATGCTTACTTGACATCTCAACGTCCGAGCGCCGGACGGAGTGCCCGCATGCCGGAATCCTCACACTAGCGGTAGCCGGCCGCCTGCAGCCCGAACAGCTCGGAGTAACGGCCGCGCGCCGCGACGAGCGAGGCCAGCACCGTCACCGCCCCGGTCGCGGCCGCGCCGGGGCGGGCCGCCGCGGCGTAGCGGGCGAGGAGCGCGTGCTCGGCCTCCGCGTCGAGGCCGGCGGTCGGCTCGTCGAGCACGACGAGCAGCGGCGCCGGCCGCAGGAACGCCCGACCGAGCGCGAGCAGCTGCCACTGCCCGCCCGACAGGCCCGGGCCGCCGGTGTACGCGCTGCCGACCAGCGTGTCGAGACCCGCTCGCGCCAGGCCGCCGGGTCGACGCGGTCGAGCGCCTGCCCGTCGACCTCGATCGTGCCCTCCTGCGGCTCGTACATCGCCAGCAGCAGCTCGACCAGCGACGTCTTGCCGGCCCGTTCCCGCCGACCAGCGCCACGTCGCGCCGCCGGCAGGTCGACGCCGTCGAGCACCGCGCGGCGAGACCCGCGCCGCCCCCGAACCAACGAACGGCACTGTCGTTCCATAGGTTCGTACGAAAGTGCCGTCCGTTGGGTGGGGAGGCAGGGGTCAGCGCAGCTTGTACTCCCGCAACAGCCCGCGGCTGATGATCGTCTTCTGGATCTCGCTCGTGCCCTCGCCGATCAGCAGGAACGGGGCCTCGCGCATGAGCCGCTCGATCTCGTACTCCTTCGAGTACCCGTACCCGCCGTGGATCCGGAACGCATCCTGCGTGACCTCCGCGCAGTATTCGCTGGCCAAGAGCTTCGCCATGCCGGCCTCGACGTCGAAGCGTTCGCCGGAGTCCTTCAGCCGCGCGGCGTTGACCATCATCAGGTGCGCGGCCTCGACCTTGGTCGCCATCTCGGCCAGCTTGAACGCGATCGCCTGGTGCTGCGCGATCGGCTTGCCGAACGTCGTGCGCTGCTGCGCGTAGTCGATCGCCAGCTCGAACGACCGGATCGCGATCCCGCACGCCCGCGCCGAGACGTTGACGCGCCCGACCTCGACGCCGTCCATCATCTGCGCGAAGCCGCCCCCGCGCTTGCCGCCGAGGATCGCGTCGGCGGGCACCCGGAAGCCCTTGAACACCATCTCGGTGGTGTCGACGCCCTTGTAGCCCATCTTGTCGATCTTGCCAGGGATGATCAGCCCGGGCGCGACCTCGCCGTACCCGACGGGCTTCTCGACCAGGAAGCACGTCAGGTTCCGGTACGGCTTCTCGGCGCCCTCGTCGGTGCGCACGAGCACGGCCGTCAGGTTGGACGTGCCGCCGTTGGTCAGCCACATCTTCGCGCCGTCGAGGACGAACCCGTCCCCGTCCTGCGTCGCCTTCGTCTTGATCGCGGCGACGTCGGAGCCCAGGTCCGGCTCGGACATCGAGAACGAGCCGCGCGTCTCGCCCGCCGCCATCGCCGGCAGGTAGCGCTGCTTCTGCTCGTCCGTGCCGTGGTGGGTGATCATGTGCGCCACGATGAAGTGGGTGTTGATCACACCGGAGACGCTCATCCAGCCCCGCGCGATCTGCTCGACGACCAGCGCGTACGTCAGCAGCGACTCGCCCAGCCCGCCGAACTCCTCCGGGATCGTGAGCCCGAACAGGCCCATCTCCTTCATCCCGTCGACGATGTCCTGCGGGTAGGCGTCCTCGTGTTCCAGCGCGGTGGCGTGCGGCAGGATCTCCTTGTCCACGAACGTCCGGACGGTCGCGAGGATCTCCTGCTGGATGTCGGTGAGACCGGCGGTCTGCGCGAGGCGGGCCATGGCTGTCCTCCCGGACGTCAGCGTCGGGTACTGGTCGGTAAGTATCGCCTGGTTGGCATACCTAGCGCAGGGGTCGCCGCCGTGACGCTCCCCACGACGCCTCTCACTCCACCCCCCAGGCGACGACCCGCTCCGGCAGTATCCGGATGATCGCGCCGTCGCCGACGGCGATCGCCGGGTCCAGCGGGTCGCCGAGCGCCTCGGCGCTGCCGCGGATCTCGACGCCGCGCACGCGCCAGGGCGAGACCGAGGCGATGTCGTCGACGACGAACGCCGCAACGCCGTTCCCGGCGACGTTGCGGAACTTGCGGGTCGCGGCCATCGCCCGGCCGCCGATGTCGATCGTGCCCAGCCGCGGGTTGAGCCGGAACCCGACCGGGCTGACCTGCGGCGTCCCGTCGGCCTGCACGGTCGCCAGCCGACCGAGCCGCTGGGTCCGCAGGTAGTCGACCTCCGCGGGGCCGAGCGCCGCGGCGTCGGGCACCAGCACGGTCTTGCCCACCGTCTCCCTGCGCTCGATCGCGGCGTGCGCGTCCCGTGCCCGCGACAGCGGGAACGTGCGGCCGACGACCGGCTGCAACCGGCCCGTCGCCGCGCCGGCCAGCGCCTCGTCGACCAGCGCCCGGTTGTGCTCTGGCGAGCGGACCAGGCCGCGCCACGCGACGACGGTGACGCCGCGCGCGGCCGCCGCGGCGGTGTCGGCGGCCGCGCCGCTCGCGGCGCCGTGGACGAGCAGCCGCCCGCCGGGCCGCAGCAGCGCGCCCGCCCGCTCCCCCAGCTCACCGCCGACGCCGTCGAGGACCACGTCGATGGCGCCGACCCGCTCCCACCAGCCCGGCTGTGTGTAGTCGACGGCCTCGTCGGCACCCTGCGCACGGCAGGCCGCGACCTTGCGCTCGCCACCGGCGGCCGCGACGACGTGGGCACCCGCCTCGCGCGCCAGCTGCACGAGCAGGCCGCCGACGCCGCCCGCCGCCGCGAGCACGAGGACCCGTTCGCCCGCACCGATGCGGGCGGCCTGCGCCAGCGCGAGCGCCGTGCGCCCGTCGGCGACCAGCGCGACCGCCCGGCCTGCGTCGATCCCGGGTGGCAGCGGGACCAGGTCGCCGGCCGGGACGGCGACGGCCTCGGCGTACCCGCCCGACCCGCCGGTCGCCGTGACGACCTCGCGGCCGACCAGCGCGGGATCGACGCCCTCCCCCACCGCGACGACCGGCCCCGCGACGGCGTTGCCGGGCACGAGCGGCAGCGCGGGGAGCGGGCCCGGCCACGGCGGCCGGCCCGCGCGGACCTGCGTCTCGACGAACGTGACGCCGGCCGCGGCCATGCGCACGACGACCTCGCCGGGACCGGGCTCCGGCTCGGGCACCGCGACGGGGCGGAGCACCTGCGGCCCCCCGAACCGGTCCAGCCTGATCTGCCGCATCGTCGACCCCTCTACCGGAGCGTTTCGCTCCGTTCAGGCTACGCTCGGTCCGTGGCCAGGGAAGCCCGGACCGGCGGCCGCGGGCGGCAGGCGGAGGCCGAGCGCAACGACCGCGCGCTGCTCGACGCCGCCCGCACGGTCTTCGCCGTCCACGGGCCGGACGCCGCGGTCGCGACCGTGGCCGCCGCCGCCGGCGTCGGGATCGCGAGCCTCTACCGGCGCTTCCCGACCAAGGCCGCGCTGCTCGCGCACCTGTGCCGGTCGTCGATGGAGCAGCAGGTCGAGGCCGCCGAGCGGGCGCTGGCGAACGGCGCGGACCCGGGTCGGGCGCTCGCCGCCTACGTCGGCGAGTGCGTCTCCTTCCGCGCCGGCGCGCTCGCGTCGCTGGCCGGGACCGTCCCCGTCACCCCGGAGATGGCGGCGCTCGCGCGGCGGTCGGGCGCGCTGCTCGACGAGCTGGTCGCGCGGGCCCGGGCGGCCGGCACCCTGCGCCCCGACGTGGCCGGCACCGACGTCCTGGCGCTGATCATCCTGTTCAGCCGCCGGCCGACGGATGAGGACGCGGCCCACGAGCGGCTGCTCGCCATCGCCCTCGCGGGTCTGCGCAGCACGGACGGCGAGCTGCCGGGACGGCCGTCGCCGTGGACCGAACAGGCGGAGCGCTGGCGCGTGCGCCAGGCGGGTGACGGCGCGCGGTAGCGCCGGGGTCTCACGCCTCCGGCGGCGTCCAGCGGTCCCCGCGGGTCATCCCCGCGGCGCGGCCCTTGCCCGCGATCACCAGCGCCATCTTCCGGCTGGCCTCGTCGATCATCTCGTCGCCGAGCATCGCCGAGCCCTTCTTGCCACCCGCCTCGGACGTGCACCAGTCGTAGGCGTCGAGGATGTTCTCGGCGTGGTCGTAGTCGGACTGCGACGGGCTGAACGTCTCGTTGGCCGCGTCGATCTGGCCCGGGTGCAGCACCCACTTGCCGTCGTAGCCGAGCGCGGCCGAGCGCCCGGCCACCCGCCGGAAGCCCTCGACGTCGCGGATCTGCAGGTACGGGCCGTCGATGGCCTGCTTGTCGTGCGCGCGGGCGGCCATGAGGATCGACATGAGGATGTGGTGGTAGGCGTCGCCGACGTCGTAGCCGGGCGGCTGTTCGCCCACGACCAGCGACTTCATGTTGATCGACGCCATGAAGTCGGCCGGGCCGAAGATGATCGTCTCCACCCGCGGGGACGCCGTGGCGATCGCGTCGACGTTCGTCAGGCCCAGCGCGTTCTCGATCTGCGCCTCGATCCCGATCCGGCCGACCTCGTAGCCCATGGCCTTCTCGACCTGGGTGACCAGCATGTCCAGCGCCTGGATCTGACCGGCCGTCTGCACCTTCGGCAGCATGATCGCGTCGAGGTTGGCTCCCGCGCCCTCGACCACCTCGACGACGTCGCGGTAGGTCCACTCCGTCGTCCAGTCGTTCACCCGGACGACGCGGATCTTGCCCTCCCAGCCGCCCTCGTTGAGCGCCGACACGATCGTCTTGCGGGCGTCCGGCTTGGCCAGCGGCGCGCAGGCGTCCTCGAGGTCGAGGAAGACCTGGTCGGCCGGCAGCGTGCGGGCCTTGTCGACGAACTTCTGGCTGGAGCCCGGGACCGCGAGGCAGGAGCGGCGGGCGCGGGGCTGGGCGGTCATCGGCAGACTCCTCGGCGAGCTCGACGGGTTGTCGAGACTTTCGCACGGGATCCGGCGTCGCGGCGTCCGGAGGTGATTGGTTTCTCAATCGGACGGGTCCGGGCTCGACGCGGTCGGCCGCGTGACCCGCCGATACCCTGATCACATGGGCACCGGACGGGTCTTCGCCGCTCGCCTGGCCGGCCTCCCGGTCTTCGGGCCCGACGGCGAGCGCATCGGCAAGGTTCGCGATCTCGTCGTCGGCCTGCGCGTCGACCCCGGCGCGCCGCGGGTGCTCGGCGTCGTCGTGGAGATGGTCACCCGTCGGCGGATCTTCGTCCCGATGCTGCGGGTGACGTCCATCGACGCCGCCGCCGTCACGTTGGCCACCGGCTCGGTCAACCTGCGGCCGTTCGTCCAGCGGCCGAACGAGACGCTCGTCATCGGCCAGCTCGTCGACGCGCCGGTGCGGATCGTCGAGACCGGCGCCGAGGCCGTCGTCGTCGACGTCGCGGTCGAGCCCACCCGCTCGCGGGACTGGGTGGTCGTGCAGCTCGCGGTGCGCGCGCGCCGGCACCGGATCGCCCGCCGCGGCCAGGTGCAGGTGCTGGCGTGGAACGCCGTCACCGGCCTGACGCTGACCGACCGGCAGGGCACCGCGGGGCTGCTCTCGGTGCTGGAGGCCATGCGTCCGGCGGACGTGGCCTCGACGCTGGTCGAGCTGCCCGAGAAGCGCCGCTACGAGGTCATCGACTCCCTCGACGACGAACGGCTCGCGGACGTCTTCGAGGAGCTGTCCGAGGCCGACCAGACCATCCTGCTCTCCCACCTCGACGCCGAGCGCGCGGCCGACGTGTTGGAGGCGATGTCGCCTGACGACGCCGCGGACCTGCTCGGCGAGCTGCCCGACGCCGACGCCGACGCGCTGCTGCGGCTCATGGAGCCCGACGAGTCGGCCCCGGTGCGCCGGCTGCTGCGCTACTCGGGCGACACGGCCGGCGGTCTGATGACGCCAGAGCCGATCGTGCTGCGGCCGGACGCGACGGTCGCCGAGGCGCTCGCGCACATCCGCAACCCCGACATCCCGCCCGCGCTGGCCAGCATGGTGTTCGTGTGCCGCCCGCCCAGCAGCACGCCGACCGGCCGCTACCTCGGGGTCGTGCACGCGCAGCGGCTGCTGCGCGAGGCGCCGTTCGAGCTGGTCGCCGGCATCGTCGACGACGACCTCGCCTCGTTGCACCCCGACACGGCGCTGCCGGGGATCACCCGTTACTTCGCGGCGTACAACCTGGTGGCCGCGCCGGTCGTGGACACCGAGGAGCACCTGCTCGGCGCGGTCACCGTCGACGACGTGCTCGACCACCTGCTGCCGACGGACTGGCGGGAGAAGTTCACCGAGGACGGGAGCGGCGTTGCCTGAGATCACCACCCGCCGCCGCCTCGACCAACCGCGGGCCGGCCGGCGCCGGCTCGACATCGACCCGGACACGTTCGCGCGCACGTCGGAGAGGGTCGCGCGGTTCCTGGGGACCGGTCGCTACCTGGCCATCCAGACCGTGCTCGTGGTCGTGTGGATCGCGCTCAACACAGTGGCCGTGGCCTGGCAGTGGGACCCGTACCCGTTCATCCTGCTCAACCTGGCCTTCTCCACGCAGGCCGCGTACGCCGCCCCCCTGATCCTGCTGGCCCAGAACCGCCAGGACGACCGGGACCGCGTGTCGCTGGAGGAGGACCGGACGCGTGCCGAGCGGACCAAGGCCGACACCGAGTACCTCGCCCGCGAGCTCGCGGCGCTGCGGCTCGCGATCGGCGAGACCGTCACGCGCGACTACCTGCGCGGCGAGCTGGACAAGCTCGTCGACCGGCTGGCCGCGCGCGAGTCCGGGCGGGACCATGGCCGAGACGCGCTGGCGCCCGAGCGGGACCGGATCAGGCCAGCCGACGGCTGATCCGCTCGAGCGCCGCGAGGTCGTCGGCGTCCAGGCGCGCCGCGAAGTGGCGCGCGACCCCCGCCAGGTGGGTCCGCGACGCGGCGCGCAGGCGGGCGAGCCCGGCGGCGGTCAGCTCCGCGGCGACGCCCCGGCCGTCCCCCTCGACCCGGCAGCGGTGGACGAGCCCCGCGTGCTCCAGCCGGTCGACCAGCCGCGTCACCCCGGAGCGGGACAACAGGACCGCGTCGGCCAGCTCCGTCATCCGCAGCCGGTGCTGCGGCGCCTCGACGAGCTGGACCAGCACGTCGTAGGCCGCCAGCGACAGGTCCTCGGCCGCGAGCAGCTCGCCCTCCAGCGCCCGGGTGACGACGGCGTGCGCCCGCAGGAAGGCCCGCCACGACCGCAGCTGCGCGCGGGTCGGGACGGGTGCGCGCGCCGGGGACATCGCAACGATGCTACGGCGGACCGACGTAGCATCGAAGGCCAGACGCACCGCGACACCGGAAGGACCGCATGTCCACCACCACGATCGAGGAGGCCGTGCACGCCGCTCTGGCCGGCGTCGACGACCCCGAGATCCACAAGCCCATCACGGACCTGGGCATGGTCAAGGGCGTGACCGTGACCGACGAGGGCGTCGCGCACGTCGCGGTGTACCTGACGGTGGCCGGCTGCCCGATGCGCGAGACGATCACGTCCCGGGTGACGGCCGCCGTCTCCGGCGTCGCCGGGATCCGCGAGGTGCGCGTCGAGCTCGACGTCATGAGCGACGAGCAGCGCACCGAGCTGCGGCGCGGCCTGCGTGGCGACGCCGAGGAGCCGGTCATCCCGTTCTCGCAGCCGGGCTCGCTGACGCGGGTGTACTGCGTCGCGTCCGGCAAGGGCGGGGTCGGCAAGTCGTCGGTGACGGTCAACCTGGCCGCGGCGCTGGCCGCGCGCGGCCTGGCGGTCGGCGTCGTCGACGCCGACATCTACGGCCACTCGGTCCCGCGCATGCTCGGCACGGCCGCCCGGCCCACGAAGGTCGAGAACATGATCATGCCTCCGCAGGCGCACGGCGTGAAGGTGATCTCGATCGGGATGTTCACCAAGGGCAACGACGCCGTCGTCTGGCGCGGCCCGATGCTGCACCGGGCGCTGCAGCAGTTCCTCGCCGACGTCTACTGGGGCGACCTGGACGTCCTGCTCCTGGACCTGCCGCCCGGCACCGGCGACATCGCGATCTCGACGGCGCAGCTCATACCCAACGCCGAGCTGCTGGTCGTCACGACCCCGCAGGCGGCCGCGGCCGAGGTCGCGGAGCGGGCGGGCTCCATCGCGGCGCAGACCCGTCAGCGGCTCGCCGGGGTCGTGGAGAACATGTCGTGGCTGGAGCTGCCCGACGGCACCCGGATGGAGGTCTTCGGGTCCGGTGGGGGCCGGCGTGTCTCCGAGTCGCTGACGACGATGCTCGGCGCGCCCGTCCCGCTACTGGGCCAGGTGCCGTTGGAGCCGCGGCTGCGGGAGACCGGCGACGCGGGGACGCCGCTCGTGCTCGCCGAGCCGGACGCCCCGGCGGCGCGTGCGCTGCAGGAGATCGCGGACGGCCTCGCCACGCGGGCGCGGGGCCTGGCCGGGATGAGCCTGAACATCTCGCCGGTGCGCCGCTGAGGGCCCGCCCGGTTCCCGACGCAACGAACGGCACTTTCGTTCACTAGCTTGCTGAGGCCGACGAAAGTGCCGTTCGTCGGGTCGGCGGCGGTGGGATCCAGGCTCAGGTCGCGTCGTCGTCGATCGGAGGGCGCTCACCCGGCGCCAGCCGCGGCGTCGCGGGTGGGGGCACGGGGGGTGGGGGCACACCGGGCAGGGGGCCCGGCGCGTGGCCGTTGGCCTTCGCCGGCTCGTCGTCGAACCACGAGCGGGCCGCGGAGAGCCCGGCCGTCCGCGGGTTGAAGTTGCGCAGGCCGCGCAGCTCCTCCAGGGGTTTGCGCAGCTCGTCGAACTCGGGGCCGAGCTCGTTGCGCAGCTGCTCGCGTGCCCCGCTGGCGTACTCCCGGACCTGGCGGATCGTGCGGCCGAGCCACACCGCCGCTCCGGGGAGGCGCTCCGGGCCGAGGATGAACAGCCCGGCGACGACGAGGACCAGGATCTCGCCCCACCCGACGCTGTCGAACACGGTCCCGAGCGTACCCGCGACACGCCGGCCGTCAGGCCGGGCACGGGTACGCGGCCGGGCCGGATCCCGCAGCAGCGCGCGGGCGTCAGCCTACGGGCGGGTCGTGGTCGCCGAGTCCCGCGGCCACCGCGGCCGGGTCGAGGCCGAAGCGGCGCAGGAGCCACGGACCGGACCGATCGGCCCTCGTCCGCCCGGCTGGCAGGCGCGCCGCGGCGGCGCTCAGTCCGAACCCAGCTTGACCTGCACCGTCAGCGGCCGACCCTGCCGGACGAGCGCGACGGGCACCACGTCGCCAGGGCGGTGCGCGCGCACGGCCACCGTGAGCTCGTCGGCCCCGCCGACTGTCCGGTCCCCGACCTTGACGATGACGTCGCCGTCGACGATGCCCGCCGCGGCGGCGGGCCCGCCCGTCGTGACGTTCTGCACCTGGGCGCCCTCGGTCGTCACGTCGCTGACCGACCGCGCGTCGAGGCCGATCTCCGCGTGCTTGACGACTCCGGTGCGGATCAGCTGGTCGGCGATCACGCGGGCCGTGTCGATGGGGATCGCGAAGCCGAGGCCGATCGACCCGCCCTCGTTCTGGGTCTGGCCGAGGCTGCGGATCGCGGTGTTGATGCCGACGACGGCGCCCGTCGAGTCGACCAGCGGGCCGCCGGAGTTGCCGGGGTTGATGGCGGCGTCGGTCTGGATCGCGTCGATCACCGCCCCGCCGTCGCCGCCACCCTGGTCGAGCCGCACCGGACGGCGCAGGGCGCTGACGATCCCGTCGGTGACTGTGCCCGCGAGGCCGAGCGGCGAGCCGATGGCGATCACGCCGTCGCCGACGGCCAGCCCGCTCGACGACCCGATCGTCGCGACGACGGGGTTGGCGACGGCCACCTTGACGACGGCGAGGTCGGTCTTCGGATCGCGCCCGACGATCTGCGCGGGCGCGCGCGTGCCGTCGTGGAAGACCGCCTCGATCGTCGCGCCGCTGGCACCGGCCGCCGGCGCGATGACGTGGTTGTTCGTCAGGACGTAGCCGGCGGGGTCGATGACCACCCCGGAACCGGTGCCGCCCTGGTCACCGACCCGCAGCTCCAGGGAGACGACGGCCGGGACCGTCCGCGCGGCGATGTCGGCGACCGACCCGGGCGGCCGCTCGCGCCCGGCGACGACCTGGGTGATGGTCGGGTCGGGCTCGGTCAGCCGGGAGGCGTCCTCGGCCGTCAGCCGGCCGACGAGACCGCCGACCGCCCCGATGGCCAGCGCGACGGCGGCCAGCACCGCGAGCGCGCGGGGATGGACGCGGCGGCCGAACAGGAGCTCCCGGACCGACAGGCGCGGGCCTGGCCCCGGGGCTGGCGCCGGTCCCGCGTCGAGCACGACGCCCGGCCGGCCCAGCTCGACGGGGCTCTCGGGCCGGCGCCACGGCTCGCCGGGGTCGGTGCCCTCCCAGAAGGGAGGGTCCGCGTCGGTGGGCGCGGCCGGGGTGGGTGGGCGCTGCAGGTCCGGTCCGTGCGGGCCGGGCCGGCCGAACGCCCCGGCGAGCGCGGCGGGCGGCGGGGCCGCGAGCGCGGCCGCGGGGCGACCCGGCCGGTCGGCGGGCGGCGTGCCGGCGAAGCCCGCGCTGACGCCGTCGGGACGGCCGAACACCGCGGCGTCGCCCGGATCGACGTCCGGACGCTCCAGCGGGCGCGGGCCCAGGCGCGGTGGGGCGTCCTGCCCGCCCCGCAGGGCGGCCGCGGCAGCGTCCTGGTCGGCGCTGCCGCGGTGGCCGTTGCCACGGTCCGTCGGCTCACTCATCGCGCGACGCAGCGTGCCTCAGTGCCGGTGAAGTCCCTGTGTCGGCGTCAGCGATGACCGTGTGGCAGCTGCAGGTGAGCCGCGACGACGGGGGGGCCGCCCGACGGGCCGGCGCCGGACGAGGCGGGGAGGGCGGCAGCGCCCAGCGCGAGCAGCGCGAGGCTCGTCAGCGCGATCCCCGCGCCGATCCGGGCCCGGGACGGGTCGGTCGCGGTGCGGCCGCCCGGACCCGGGGCGGCGCGCCGGCTCCCGGCCGTTCCGGACCCTGGGGGCTCGGCGAGCCCGGCGGGCGGCGGGTCGGCCGGCAGCGCTCGCAGCATCGAGACCAGCTGGCCGTCCGCGGTCACGGCGAGGCCGGGCGGCGGCGGTGGCAGCTCGGCGTCGCTGGGGATGGACTGCAGGCTGGACAGCAGCGTCGAGGGCATGCTCGGACAGCCGGCCGAGCGCAGGGCGGCGCGGGCCTGACCCTGGTCCATGACCTGGGCGGCGCAGTCGGGGCAGACCGCGAGGTGGCGGGTGGCGCGGTCGCGGGGACCGTCGTCGAGCTCGTCGTCGGCGTAGGCCGCGATCGCCTCGACCGAGAGGTGGTCCTGCCCCCAGTCGGGCACGGAGACCGCGAACAGTCGACCACCGGTGATCACCCGAGAACCTCCTCCATCCGCGGCGTCTCCGCCGCGGCCGCCCGGAGGCGTTCGAGCGAGCTGCGCAGCGCGGCGCGGCCACGGTGGATCCTGCTTCGCACGGTACCGAGCTTCACGCCGAGCGTCGCGCCGATCTCCTCGTACGACAGCCCCTCCACGTCGCAGAGGACGACCGCCGCCCGGAACTCCGGAGGCAGCTCGTCGAGGGCCTGCTGCAGCAGCGGGTCGAGATGGGTGTCGGAGAAGACCTGCTCGGGTTCGGGCCCGACGCCGGCGATGCGGTCGGAGTCGTCCGGCAGCGCCTCCATGCGGATGCGGGCGCGCCGGCGGACCATGTCGAGGAACAGGTTGGTCGTGATGCGGTGCAGCCAGCCCTCGAACGTGCCGGGCCGGTAGGAGGCCAGGGAGCGGAACACGCGCACGAAGGTCTCCTGGGTGAGGTCCTCCGCGTCGTGCGGGTTGCCCGTCAGCCGGTAGGCGAGCCGGTAGACGCGGTCGGCGTGCTCGCGCACGACCTCGTCCCAGCTCGGTGGCGTCCAGTCGACCCCGTCCCCGGGCAGCATCGCATCCGCCGGCGCCTGCTCCGGCGACGCGATGGGCATCACAGGGGCCTCGGTCATCTCCGGGTCGCACCTCCTGCGGCGGGTCGTACCGCCTGGCAACGACGGGGACACGGGACTTGTTCCCGCACCCCACCGGCCGACGACCCCGACCGACGCTGCACAACCTGCCCCATGGCCGTGAAGGAGCGTTGAGAAGCGTCTGAGAGAAGCCTGTGAAACCCGCGCCAGTAGCCTTCGGCACATGAGCGGCCCGCACACCCGCGACGCCTCGCCGGCCGACACGTTCCTCGGCGAGGACGACCTGATGGCCGACGCCCGGTCGGCGGCCCGGGTGCTCGGGTGCGTTCCGGTCTCGCCTGGCGTCGGGGCCGTCCTGCGGATGCTGGCCGCCGCCGTGCGGGCGCGGGCCGTCGTCGAGGTCGGGACCGGGACCGGGCTCTCGGGGCTGTGGCTCCTGCGGGGGATGGCCGGCGACGGCACGCTGACGTCCATCGACGTCGATCCCGAGCACCTGCGCATCGCGCGGGCGGCGTTCCTCGCGGCCGGGCACGGGCCGTCCCGCCTGCGCCTGATCAACGGAATGGGCCTGGACGTGCTGCCGCGGCTGACCGACGGCGGTTACGACCTCGTGCACGTCGACGCCGCCCCCGCGGAGCACCCGCGGTACCTCGACGAGGCGGTCCGGCTGCTGCGGCCCGGCGGGATCGTGGCTGTGCACGGGGCGACCGACGCCGCCGGCGCGCTCACCGAGGCTGCCGTGCGCATGCGTGACGACGAGCGGCTGGTGCCGGCGCTGCTGCCGGTGGGCGAGGCGCTGCTGGTGGCGGTCCGGACGGAGGTCCCCGCCGCCGGCCACGACTGACAGCGGGCGCCGACCGCGGTGCGGCCTGCGGCTCCGACGCCGGCCCGCGCGCGGGCCGCCTGCGCGCGGTCGGGCCGCCTGCGCGCGGTCGGGCCGCCTGCGCGCGGTCGGGCCGCCTGCGCGCGGTCGGGCCGCTTGCGCGCGGTCGACCGCGCGCGGGAGGACCCTCGGCGCGCGAAACGCCCCCAGGCAGGCGAAACGCCTGCCCCGAGGCGCGCGAAAAGCCCCGAGGCGGGCGGGCCCCGGCCGTCAGAGCGCCGTGGTGCCCTTCCCCAGCACGACGACACCGCCCTGGCTCACGGTGTAGCGAGCGCGGTCGGTCGCGAGGTCGACGCCGACCAGCGCCCCGTCCGGCACGACGACGTTCTTGTCCAGGATCGCGCCGCGCACGACGGCCCCCCGCCCGATGTGGGTGCCCGGCAGGACGACCGAGTCGGAGACCTCGGCGCCCGCCTCGATCCGCACGTTCGGGCTGATCACCGAGCGGCGCACGATGGCGCCGGAGATGATCGTGCCGGCACCGACGATCGAGTCCTGCGCGATGCCTCCCTCGACGAACTTCGCGGGCGGCAGCGGCGCGGCGGCCGTCCGGATCGGCCACTCCTGGTTGTACAGGTTGAAGATCGGGTGCACGGAGACGAGGTCGGTGTGGGCCTCGTAGTAGGCGTCGATCGTCCCGACGTCGCGCCAGTAGCCCGCGTCGCGGTCGGTCGCGCCCGGCACGACGTTCTCGGCGAAGTCGTAGACGTGCGCCTCGCCCTTGGTCACCGTCGCCGGGATGATGTCGCCGCCCATGTCGTGGTCGGAGTCGCCGTCCTCGGCGTCGGCGCGCAGCGTCTCGATCAGCGCCTCGGTCGTGAAGACGTAGTTGCCCATCGACGCGAACGTGACGTCGGGGTCGTCGGGCACCGACGGGGGGTCGCTCGGCTTCTCCAGGAACTCGGTGATCCGCCCGGTCTCGTCGGACGCGATGCAGCCGAACGCCTTCGCCTCCGTCCGCGGCACCCGGATGCCGGCCACCGTCGCGCTCGCGCCGCTCGCGATGTGCGCACTGATCATCTGACCGGGGTCCATCCGGTAGACGTGGTCGGCGCCGAACACCGCGATGTAGTCCGGGCGCTCGTCGTAGACGAGGTTGAGGCTCTGGAAGATCGCGTCCGCGCTGCCGGTGTACCAGCGCCGGCCGAGCCGCTGCTGGGCCGGGACCGTGGTGATGTACTGCCCGAGCACGCTCGAGAGCCGCCAGGTCGTCGAGATGTGGCGGTCGAGGCTGTGGGACTTGTACTGGGTCAGCACGCAGATGCGATGCAACCCCGCGTTCACGAGGTTGGACAGCACGAAGTCGATCAGGCGGTAGTTCCCGCCGAACGGCACAGCAGGTTTGGCCCGGTCGGCGGTCAACGGCCAGAGACGCTTGCCCTCGCCACCGGCGAGCACGATGCCGAGAACGTTGCTGGACATCACACGGGGCGATGCTGGCGTGAGTCGGGCACCGGTCACGGGCCAGACCCTAGCCGGACGAGCCGGTCGCGGGCCACCGCTACCCGCGGACCGACCTGCGGGGCTACGGTGCGCGACGTGCGCATCGGCCTGCTCACCCGCGAATACCCACCGGAGGTCTACGGAGGGGCGGGGGTGCACGTCGAGCATCTCGTCCCGGCGCTGCGCGCCCTCGCCGACGTCGACGTCCACTGCTTCGGCGCCCCTCGCGACGACGCGTACGCCCATCCGGTGCCGATCGCGCTGCAGGGCGCCAACCCCGCGCTGCAGTACCTGGGTGTGGACCTGGCCATGGTCGCCGCGCTCGACGGTGCCGACCTCGCGCACTCCCACACGTGGTACGCCAACATGGCCGGGCACCTCGCCAAGGTCCTCTACGGCATCCCGCACGTCGTGACGGCCCACTCGCTCGAGCCGCGCAGGCCCTGGAAGGCCGAGCAGCTCGGCGGGGGCTACCGGCTCTCGTCGTGGGTGGAACGCACGGCCTACGAGGCGGCGGACGCGGTGATCGCCGTCAGCGCTGGCATGCGCGCCGACGTGCTGGAGTGCTACCCGGCGCTGGACCCGGCCCGCGTGCACGTCGTCCACAACGGCATCGACGCCGACTACTACCACCCCGATCCGAACCGCGCGGCGCTCGACGAGAACGGGATCGACGCGGGCCGGCCGATCGTGGTGTTCGTCGGGCGGATCACGCGTCAGAAGGGGCTCGCGCACCTCGTCGCCGCGGCCCACGACATCGACCCGGCGGCCCAGGTCGTGCTGTGCGCGGGCGCGCCGGACACGCCGGAGATCGCCGAGGAGACCGAGCAGGCCGTCACGGAGCTCTCGGCCAAGCGCGGCAACGTCGTCTGGGTGCGGGGGATGCTGCCGACCGCGTCGGTGCGCCAGATCCTGTCGGCGTCGACGGTGTTCGTGTGCCCGTCGGTGTACGAGCCGCAGGGGATCGTCAACCTCGAGGCGATGGCGTGCGGGACGGCGGTGGTCGCCTCCGACGTGGGCGGCATCCCCGAGGTCGTCGACGACGGCCGGACGGGCCTGCTCGTCCACTACGCCGAGGACGCGGTCGACGAGTTCCGCGCGGGCCTCGCCGCCGCGGTCAACGCGCTGCTCGCCGACCCCGCGCGGGCCGAGCGGATGGGCGTCGCGGGCCGGGAGCGCGCGGTGCAGGAGTTCGCGTGGGACGCCTCGGCGGCGAAGACGATGGAGGTCTACCGGTCGGTGGCCCCCGGCGCGTAGTGGCTCAGCCCGCAACTCGGCCTGGTTCAGGCCCCGACTCGCGGTGGCCCTGGGCGCGAGTCGGGGTCTGGGCCGCGCCGAGTCGCGCGCTCGGCCAGGCCGGTCCCCCGGATAGCCGAACGGCACCGGTCCGTCGTGGACACGGTGCCGTTCGCTGCGGTCGGGGCTTCAGCCGGACGCGGCCTTCAGCGCGTCGCCGAGGTTGCTGGCCTCCTCGGCCGACATCTCGACGACCAGCCGGCCGCCGCCCTCCAGCGGAACGCGCATCACGATGCCCCGGCCCTCCTTGGTCACCTCCAGGGGACCGTCGCCGGTCCGGGGCTTCATCGCCGCCATGGTCGTGCTCCCTCCGTCGTCAGTTGCGCGATGCCGCTGCGCGGGGGAGCGCGCGGCGGGATGCGCATCCATCTTTCCCCATCGGACCGGGCGGCACGACATCGAGGCGATCAAACCCGCCGCCCGTTCACCCTCGGTGATGATCAGGGCGCTGCGCGCCAGCAGCCCTGGATGTGGTCGTCGACGAGCCCGGCGGCCTGCATCAACGCGTAGCAGGTCGTCGGGCCGACGAACCGCAGGCCACGACGCTTGAGCTCGCGGGCCATCGCCGCGGACTCCTGGCTCGTCGCGGGCACGTCGGCGAGCGTCGCGGGACGCCGGTGGGTAGCCGGCGCGAACGACCAGAGCAGCTCGTCGAGCGGGCGGTCCAGCTCCAGCACGGCGCGGGCGTTCGCGATCGTCGCCTCGATCTTCGACCGGTTCCGGACGATGCCGGCGTCGGCGAGCAGCCGGGCCACGTCGGCGTCGCCGAACGCCGCGACCGCGACCGGGTCGAAGCCGGCGAACGCGGCCCGGAACGCGGGCCGCTTGCGCAGGATGACGAGCCACGACAGCCCCGACTGGAACGCCTCGAGCGACAGCCGCTCGAACAGCGCGATGACGCCGTGCAGCGGGCGGCCCCACTCGTCGTCGTGGTAGGCGACGTACTCGGGGGCCGAGGTCGCCCACCCGCACCGGACCGGCTCACCCACGGGCTCGGTGCTCCGCCTCGACGGCACGGGCCATCTTCCGCAGCGACGCGGCGACGCCCGCGCGCAGCAGCGGCCGCACCAGCGGCCAGCCCAGGCCGCCAGCGGCCCCCAGCGGCAGGTCGAGCCGCTCGGTCCACAGGAACCGCGCCCGCTCGGGGCCGAGCGGGACGACCTCGAACACACCGTCACCGCGCACGACGCGGCCCGTGTGCCGCACGACGCACCGGCGCGGCGGCTCCCACTCGACGATCTCCATCGTGTCGGTGAACCCGGCCGGCCCGACACCGGTGAACGCCGAGAGCGTCGCGCCGAGGTGCCTGCCGTCACCGCCGCTCGTGACCGTCACGCGGGTGCCGAGCACCCACTCGCCCTGCGCGGGCCAGTCCGTGACGGCCCGCCACACGGCCTCGGCCGGCGCGGCGACGTCGACCGGAACGGTCAGCTCGGCCCTGATGGCGCACCTCCCGTCGACGGGCGCGACGTGCCTGCGTCCGCTGCCTCCAGCTCCGCGACCCGCGCCGCCAGCTCCTCGCGCTCGGCTGCACCGCGCTCGAGCTCGGCGGCGAGCCGGTCGAGGACCCAGTCCACCTCGGCCATCCGGTAGCCCCGCACGGCCTGCGGGAACCGCAGGTGACGCAGGTCGTCGCCGGTCACGTCGCGCGAGGGCAGCCGGGTCGGCGTCGCGTCGGGGGGCAGGGGCGCGAGCTCCTCGCCGCGGCCGAACACGAGCACGGCCACGCCGAAGAGGACGGCAGCGACGAACGCGACGCCCACCAGGTAGACCAGCGCGGTTCCCACGGCGCTGGTCTACCACGCCGCACCGACAGCCCGTACGCGCACGCTCCGTTCCGGGCCGCCGGGTGCCCGGCCCTCAGCGCACCCGTACCTCCTTCATCGGCGGCCGCTGGGCGGTCTCGACCGGCGTGACGGACGGCAGCCACTCCCCGCCGACCTGGACGAACTGGGCGAGCGCCCCGCCCGCGTCGTCGATCCCGCAGCGCTGCAGCGCGGCGGCGAGGATCTGCCGGGCCATCACGCCCAGCTGCAGCAGCGACCGGTTGCGGTGCTTGCGCACGCCGAGGTTGACCTGCGCGAGCGCGTCGAGGCCGTGCGCGGTGTGCGCGTCGAGCAGCAGGCCGATCTCGACGCCGTACCCGGCGGCGAACGGCAGCGCCTCCAGCAGCTCGCGCGTGCCGGCGTACTCCCCGCCCAGCGGCTGCACGACGCCGGCCAGCTCGGGCCGAAGCGCCGCCAGCAGGGGCCGGACGAGCAGCTCGGTGACGCGGCCGCCGCCGGTGTCGACCTCCGAGGTCTCCAGCCGCAGCGGCCGCCGGTAGAAGCCCTTGACCAGGTGCACGCCCTCCTCGGCGAGCAGCGGGCCGAGCAGCGCGGGCACGAACCCCGGGTCGAAGTCGACGAGGTCGGAGTCGATGTAGCAGACCACGTCGCCGGTGGTGGCGGCGAGCGCCCGCCACAGCACCTCGCCCTTGCCGGGCAACGGGGCGAGGTCCGGCACGACGTCCTCGCGCCGGACGACCCGGGCCCCGGCCGCGGCGGCGACCTCGATGGTCCGGTCGGTCGATCCCGAGTCGACAACGACGAGCTCGTCGACCAGGGGGGCCGCGCCGCGCGTCAGCGGCACGATCGCGGCCACGATCGCGCCGACCGTCGCCTCCTCGTCCAGCGCCGGCAGCACCACCGAGACGCGGCGGCCGCGCTTGGCGGCGACCAGCTCCGGCACCGACCACACCGGCTCCTGCCAGGTGCGTCGGGCGAACCACTCCTCGACGACGGGGTCCATGGCCTCTCCTGCCTGCTCGCGTGCGGATCGGCCCCGTTGCCGCGGTCGCCTCCAGTGTGCGGGACGCGGTCCTGTCAGGCCAGCGCGCGCACGGTCCGCGCGGGCGGGCGCGTGCCGACGATCGAGGCGACCATGTCCAGGGTGCGCCGGGTGGCGGCGACCTCGTGCACGCGGAACACGCGCGCGCCGGCCGCGGCGGCCAGCGCCGTCGCCGCGAGCGTGCCCTCCAGCCGCTCGGTGACGTCGGTCGTGCCGAGCGTCTCGCCGACGAAGTCCTTGTTGGACAGCGCCATCAGCACCGGCCAGCCCGTCGCCACCAGCTCGTCGCAGCGGCGCAGCAGCGCCAGCCCGTGGTAGGTGTTCTTGCCGAAGTCGTGCGTCGGGTCGATGAGGATGCCCTCGCGGGGGACGCCCCGCGCCACCAGCTTCTCGGCCTGCCCGGTGGTCTCGGCGATCACGTCGGCGACCACGTCGGCGTAGCGGACCCGGTGCGGGCGCCGCCGCGGCACCCCGCCGCCGGTGTGCGAGCAGACGATCCCGACGCCCGCCTCGGCCGCGACGTCGCCGAGGCCCGGGTCGACGCCCGCCCACGTGTCGTTGAGCAGGTCGGCGCCCTCGGCGACGGCCGCGCGCCCGACCTCGCCGCGCCAGGTGTCGACGCTGATCACGACCTCCGGGTACCGCGCGCGGACGGCCGCGACGAACGGGACGACGCGCCGGATCTCCTCCGCGGCGTCGACGACGGGTCCGGGCCCGGCCTTCACCCCGCCGATGTCGACGATGTCGGCGCCCTCGGCGACGACCTGGTCGACCCGCGCGAGCGCGTCGGCGTCGGCGAAGGTGGCGCCGCGGTCGTAGAACGAGTCGGGGGTCCGGTTGACGATCGCCATGACGAGCGCGCGGTCCTGGGCCGGGACGCGGGTGCCGAAGCGCAGCGGCGTCACGCCGCGACCCCGGCCGCGCACGCGTCCAGCGCGGCGTCGACCGCGGTCGTGACGACGAGCCGGCCCAGCGCCTCCGGCCGCAGGAATCCGCGCCCGGCGATCCCGCGCACCCAGTCGAGCAGGCCCGTCCAGTGGCCGTCGGGGTCGAGCAGGACGACCGGCTTGGCGTGCAGGCGCAGGTAGCCCGACGTCCAGATCTCGAACAGCTCCTCGCAGGTGCCCAGGCCGCCGGGCAGCGTGAGGAACGCGTCGGCGCGCTCCTCCATGAGCGCCTTGCGCTCCCGCATCGTGTCGACGACGAGCAGCTCGTCGGAGTCGTGGTCGGCCCACTCCAGGTCGACGAGCGAGCGCGGGATCACGCCGGTGGTGTGCGCGCCGCCGGCCCGCGCGGCCGCCGCGACCGCGCCCATCATCGAGCGCCTGCCGCCGCCGGAGACGAGGTCCCAGCCACGGCGGGCGACCGCGGTACCGACGGCAGCGGCGAGGTCGACGTGCCGCGGGTCGATGCCCTCCACCGATGCGCAGTAGACGCACACGCGCACTAGTGCACGTCCTCCCACGCCCGGTACGCGTCGCGGACGACCCGCACCGCGTCGTCGACGTCGTCGGTGAGGTGCAGCAGCGCCATGTCCCTCTCCCCGATCTTGCCGGCGTCGAGCACCGTCTTCTCGATCCAGTCGTACAGCCCGCGCCAGTAGTCGACGCCGAGCAGCACGACGGGGAACTTCGTGACCTTCTTCGTCTGCACCAGCGTCAACGCCTCGAACAGCTCGTCGAGGGTGCCGAAGCCGCCCGGCAGGCACACGAACGCCTGCGAGTACTTGACGAACATCGTCTTGCGGGCGAAGAAGTAGCGGAAGTTGACGCCCAGGTCGACCCAGTCGTTAAGGCCCTGCTCGAACGGCAGCTCGATGCCCAGGCCGACGGAGAAGCCGCCGGCCTCCGAGCAGCCCTTGTTGGCGGCCTCCATGACTCCCGGGCCGCCGCCGGTGATCACGGCGAAGCCGGCCTCGGCCAGCGCCGTGCCCAGCGCGCGCCCGACGGCGTACTCGTAGTGGTCACGGGGCGTGCGGGCCGACCCGAACACCGTGACGGCCCGCGGCAGCTCGGCCAGCGCTCCGAAGCCCTCGACGAACTCGGCCTGGATCCGCAGGACCCGCCACGGGTCGGTGTGCACCCAGTCGCTGGGCCCCCGGGAGTCCAGCAGGCGCTGGTCGGTGGTCGTGGGCTCGATGCGCCGGTCGCGCCTCAGCACCACCGGGCCCCGCTGGCGCTCCTCGGGGCGCTCGCCGTCGTTCATGACAGCCAGCGTATCGACGGCCACCGACAGTCGGCCGACGCCGCCGTCACGTCAGGAAGCGGCGCAGGACGGCCGCGGCGTCCGCGATGCGACGGACGTCCACGTGCTCCTCGCGGGTGTGGGCCAGGTTGGGGTCGCCGGGCCCGTAGTTGACGGCGGGGATGCCGAGCGCGGCGAACCGGGCCACGTCGGTCCAGCCGTACTTCGCGGCCGGCGCCGTGCCGGTCGCGGCGACGAACTCCTGCGCGGCCGGCGCGGCCAGCCCCGGGAGGGCGGCGGGCGCCGCGTCGACGAGCGTCACGTCGTGGCCGTCGAACACCTCTCGCACGTGTCGCTCGGCGGCGGCGACGTCGCGGTCGGGCGCGAACCGGAAGTTGACGGTGACGACGCAGACGTCGGGGACGACGTTGCCGGCGACCCCGCCGCCGATCCGCACGGCCTGCAGGCCCTCGCGGTACCGGCAGCCGTCGATGTCGACCTCCCGCGCCTCGTAGGCCCGCAGCCGGTCCAGGACGTCCGCGGCGGCGTGCACGGCGTTCGTCCCCAGCCACGACCGCGCCGAGTGCGCCCGCCGCCCGTGCGTCGTGACCTCGACCCGCAGCGTGCCCTGGCAGCCCGCCTCGACGGCTCCGTTCGTGGGCTCGCCGAGCAGGGCGAGGTCCGCCGCCAGCCAGTCCGGCCGGCCGCGCTCGAGCCGGCCGAGCCCGTTGCGGGACGCCTCGACCTCCTCGCAGTCGTAGAGGACCAGCGTGATGTCGTGGCGGGGCTCGGCCAGCGTCGCCGCCACGTGGATGAAGACGGCGTCGCCCGCCTTCATGTCGGACGTGCCGCAGCCGTAGAGCACGTCGCCGTCGCGGCGGCTCGGCAGGTTGTCGGCGATCGGCACCGTGTCGAGATGGCCGGCGAGCAGCACGCGCCGGTCCCGGCCGAGGTCGGTACGGGCGACGACGGCGTTCCCGTCGCGGGCGACCTCGAGGTGCGGCGCCTGCGCGCGCAGGGCCGCCTCGACCGCGCCGGCGAGCTCGGCCTCGTCCCCCGACACGCTCGGCACGTCCACGAGCGCGGCGCACAGGGCGGTCGGGTCGGCGGTCAGCTCGAGCTCCACGCCCGAAACGCTACCTCGGAAACGAAATGCGCCCCGCCGGTGTCCCGGCGGGGCGCTGTATTTCGGGTTTGATGTCGGCGGTGTCCTACTCTCCCACACCCTGGCGAGTGCAGTACCATCGGCGCTGGAGGGCTTAGCTTCCGGGTTCGGGATGGGACCGGGCGTTCCCCACTCCGCCAAAACCACCGACAACCATATCAACCAACCACATCAACACACACGCGCTGCCGCGTGTGGTGGTGTGCTCAGTGTCAAGATAGTGGATGCGAGATCTGTGTCATGGTAAGCCCTCGGCCTATTAGTACCGGTCAACTCCACACCTCACGGCGCTTCCATCTCCGGCCTATCAACCCCATCGTCTCTAGGGGGCCTTACCCACTCAAGGTGGTGGGAGACCTCATCTCGGAACAAGCTTCCCGCTTAGATGCCTTCAGCGGTTATCCTTTCCGAACATAGCCAACCAGCCATGCCCCTGGCGGGACAACTGGCACACCAGAGGTTCGTCCGTCCCGGTCCTCTCGTACTAGGGACAGCCTTCCACAAGTCTCCAACGCGCGCGGCGGATAGGGACCGAACTGTCTCACGACGTTCTAAACCCAGCTCGCGTGCCGCTTTAATGGGCGAACAGCCCAACCCTTGGGACCTACTCCAGCCCCAGGATGCGACGAGCCGACATCGAGGTGCCAAACCATGCCGTCGATATGGACTCTTGGGCAAGATCAGCCTGTTATCCCCGGGGTACCTTTTATCCGTTGAGCGACACCCCTTCCACCAGGAGATGCCGGATCACTAGTCCCGACTTTCGTCCCTGCTCGACCCGTCGGTCTCACAGTCAAGCCCCCTTGTGCACTTACACTCACCACCTGATTGCCAACCAGGCTGAGGGAACCTTTGGGCGCCTCCGTTACCTTTTAGGAGGCAACCGCCCCAGTTAAACTACCCACCAGGCACTGTCCCTGAACCCGATCAGGGCCCGAGGTTACAGACACCCAGTCCGACCAGAGTGGTATTTCAACAACGACTCCACACCCACTAGCGTGGACGCTTCCCAGTCTCCCACCTATCCTACACAAGCCGAACCAAGCACCAATACCAAGCTGTAGTAAAGGTCCCGGGGTCTTTCCGTCCTGCCGCGCGTAACGAGCATCTTTACTCGTAATGCAATTTCGCCGAGTCTGTGGTCGAGACAGCGCCCAAGTCGTTACGCCATTCGTGCAGGTCGGAACTTACCCGACAAGGAATTTCGCTACCTTAGGATGGTTATAGTTACCACCGCCGTTTACTGGCGCTTAAATTCTCCGCTTCACCCCGAAGGATTAACAGGTCCTCTTAACGTTCCAGCACCGGGCAGGCGTCAGTCCGTATACATCGTCTTGCGACTTCGCACGGACCTGTGTTTTTAGTAAACAGTCGCTTGGGCCTGGTCTCTGCGACCACCACCAGCTCCACCCGCAACGGGGCCTCACCAGCAGCGGCCCTCCTTCTCCCGAAGTTACGGAGGTATTTTGCCGAATTCCTTAACCACAGTTCGCTCGATCGCCTCGGTATCCTCTACCTGACCACCTGTGTCGGTTTAGGGTACGGGCCGTGACAGCACTCGCTAGAGGCTTTTCTCGACAGCATGGGATCACCTACTTCGCCTCAATCGGCTACGCATCACCCCTCACCCCCGTCA
>CAVSJZ010000069.1:0-28222 GCA_963728105.1 uncultured Actinomycetota bacterium
CGAACCACGGCTCCGGGTACAGCTCGCCGAGCTCGACGCCGTCGGCGAGGCCCTCGACCAGCGCCTTGCGCAGCGTGACGGCGGTGGCGACGGCCCGTGCCGTGCGGGCGTGCGGCATCCGCACGACGGTCCTCGGCGCGATCTCGGCCGCCAGCGCCGCGCCCCGCTCGCGCGCCTGCTGCTCGCCCAGCGACGTCAGCCCGAGGTCGCCGTCGTAGCCGACGGTCTGGCCGTGGCGCAGCAGCACCACCGTGTACGCGGGAACCGTCATGATCGGTGACGCTACGGCGCGTCCGGCGGCCCCGGCGACCCCCGCGTACCGCGCTCCGGAACGCCACCGAGGGCCCGGACGGGGGACCGCGGTCGGGGGTATCAGCGGTACCACGCTGGCGCCGAGCGCCGCCGCGATGATCGTGCCAGGCTCGGGAGCGGAACCGATGAAGGAGCGTCCATGAAGATCGGTCTGCACATCGCGGACTTCACCTACCCCAACGGGCCCGCCGGCCTCGCCGACGACCTGACGCGCATCGTCGTCGCCGCCGAGGAGGCCGGGCTGGCGCGCGTGTCGGTCATGGACCACGTGTGGCAGATCCGGGTCGTCGGGCCGCCCGAGATGGACATGCTCGAGGCGTACACGACGCTGGGCTACCTCGCCGCGCGGACGGAGAAGGTCGAGCTCCTGGCCTGGGTCACGGCCGTCACCTACCGCGAGCCCGGCATGCTGGCCAAGCTGGTGTCCACACTGGACGTCCTCTCGAAGGGCCGGGCCTGGCTCGGCATCGGCGCCGCCTGGAACGTCGAGGAGGCCACCGGGCTGGGCCTGCCGTTCCCCTCGACCGCGGAGCGCTTCGAGCGGCTCGAGGAGACGCTGCAGATCTGCCAGCAGATGTGGAGCGAGTCCGACGCGCCCTACGACGGCAAGCACTACCAGCTGGCCCGGACGCTGAACGTGCCCCAGCCGCTGCAGACGCCGCGCCCGCGCGTCCTCATCGGCGGCGGCGGCGAGAAGAAGACGCTGCGGATGGTCGCCCAGTACGCCGACGCCTGCAACCTGTTCCCGGTCCCGGAGCTGGCCGACAAGCTCGACGTCCTGCGCGGGCACTGCGAGCGGCTCGGCCGCGACTACGACGCGATCGAGAAGACGGTCATGCTGCCGCTGGACGTCGGGCCGGACGGCGAGAAGGTCGACGAGCTGCTCGAACGCCTCCGCGGGCTGGCCGAGCTCGGCATCCAGGAGGCGCACGGCTTCGTGCCGGGTGTGCACGCGATCACGCCGCTGGAGATCCTCGGCCGGGAGGTCGTCCCCGCGGTCGCGGATCTGTAGGTTCAGCGCGTATGAGCGAGCTTTCCAGGATCGGCGTCACCGGGCTGGCCGTCATGGGCGCGAACCTGGCCCGCAACATCGCGCGCCACGGGTACCCGGTGGCCGTGCACAACCGCACGGCCGCGCGCACCAAGGAATTCATGGACGCCTACGCGGGCGAGGGCGCGTTCACCGCGGCGGAGTCCATGGAGGACTTCGTGGCCGCGCTGGAGCGGCCCCGGCGGATCATCGTCATGGTCAAGGCGGGCGCGCCGGTCGACGGGGTGATCGCCGAGCTCACGCCGCTGCTCGACGAGGGCGACATCATCATCGACGCCGGCAACTCGCACTTCCCCGACACCAAGCGGCGCACCGCGGAGTGCGCCGAGCACGGCCTGCGCTTCATGGGCATCGGGGTGTCCGGCGGCGAGGAGGGCGCGCTCAACGGGCCGAGCATCATGCCCGGCGGCGACGCGGCGGCGTACGCCGAGGTCGAGGAGATCCTCACGGCCATCGCGGCCGACGTCGACGGCACCCCGTGCTGCGTGCACGTCGGGCCGGACGGGGCCGGGCACTACGTCAAGATGGTCCACAACGGCATCGAGTACGCCGACATCCAGCTCATCGCCGAGGCCTACGACCTGCTCACCCACGTCGGCGGGCTGGACGCCCCGGCCATCGGGAAGATCTTCGAGGAGTGGAACTCCGGCGACCTGGAGTCGTTCCTCATCGAGATCACCGCGATCGTCCTTGCGAAGACGGACGCGGACTCGGGCAAGCCGCTCGTCGACGTCATCCTCGACGAGGCCGAGCAGAAGGGCACCGGGCGCTGGACCAGCCAGGACGCCCTGGAGCTCGGGGTGCCGCTGACCGGCATCACCGAGGCCGTCTTCGCCCGCACGCTCTCGTCGCTGCGGGGCGAGCGCAAGGCGGCGCAGGACACGCTGGCCGGGCCGCGGCCGGGGTCGGGCGGCGTGCCCGACGGCCTGGTCGACGACATCCGCCGGGCGCTCTACGCGTCGAAGGTGGTGGCCTACGCGCAGGGCTTCGCGCAGATGCGGGCCGCCAGCCAGGCCAACGGCTGGGACCTCGACCTTGGCGCGATGGCGACGATCTGGCGGGGCGGCTGCATCATCCGCGCGCAGTTCCTCAACCGGATCAGCGAGGCATACGCCGAGCACGGCGACGTCGAGAACCTGCTGATGGTGCCGTACTTCACCCAGGCGGTCGCGGACGCGCAGGACGCCTGGCGGCGGGTCGTGGTGGCCGCGACCGAGCAGGGCGTGGCGATCCCGGCGTTCTCCTCCAGCCTGAGCTACTACGACGGCTACCGGCGGGAGCGCGGGCCGGCCAACCTCATCCAGGGCCTGCGGGACTACTTCGGCGCGCACACCTACCGGCGCATCGACGCCGAGGGGAGCTACCACACGCGCTGGGGCCAGGACGGCACCCAGGTGCGCACCGACTAGGCGGCCTAACGCAGCGTGTCGAGGTCGAGGCGCACCGGGAAGGGGGAGTGGATCTCGACGACCAGCACGGTGCCGTCCGCGCCGAGGTCGAGGTCGACATCGGGTACGAGCAGCAGGCCGCGGGGCACCTGCGGCTCCAGCTGGACCGCGAGCCGCAGCTGCGCACGCTGATGGAGGCCCAGCGGACGTGGCGACGTCACGAGCATGCCCTCCTGCACCTCGAACCGCCGGTCGTCCTCCTCCGGCATCGCCACGTAGTCGGCGATGGTCAGCGGGCGGCGGTCGAACAGGGGCAGGTCGGCCACGGTCCCGAGTGTCGCACGAGCCTCAGGGCAGGAAGGCGTACTCCGCCGGATCCAGCGTGCGGGTCGCGCGCGCGTACTCGTGCTGGTAGCCGGGCCAGTTCGTGACGACCCGGCCGCCCGCGTCGCGGTACCAGGAGTCGCAGCGCTGCCAGGCCGTGCCGGCGAACCGGGCCTGCAGGGCGGCGTCGCTCGCCGCCGCCACCTCGGGGCGCACGTCGAGCGCGGCGGCCCCGCGCTCCCGCACCCGCTCCAGCGCCTGGCGCACGTAGCGGGCCTGCGCCTCCAGGTAGAACACGATCGAGCCGCCGGAGGTGTTGGTGTTGGGCCCGTACAGGACGAACAGGGACGGGAAGCCGGGCACGGTCATCCCCAGGTGGGCGTGCGGCCCGCCGGCCCACGCCTCCCGCAGGGTCCGCCCGCCGGCGCCGGTGACCTCCATCGGGAACATGAAGTCGCGCGGCGCGAAGCCGGTGGCCCAGATGATCGTGTCGACGTCGTGGTGGCGCCCGTCGGCGTCCTCGATGCCGGTGGGGGTGACCCGCGTGATCGGCGCCGTCACGACGTCGACGTCCGGGCGCGTCAGCGTCGGCAGCCAGGTCGAGCTGAACAGCACCCGCTTGCACCCGAAGGTGTAGTCCGGCCACAGCCGGGCCCGCAGGCCCGCGTCGCGGACCTGCCCGCGCATGAACAGCGTCGACCACAGCCACCCGACCCGGCCCAGCCACCGCGGGTGGCGGATCATCGCGGTGAGGGCCTCTGTGTAGCAGAAGATGAAGCCGCGCCGGTACGCCTGCAGCCCCGGGACGTGCCGGAACGCCGCCCGCAGCACCGCTGGGTACGGGCGGTTGCGGCGCGGCAGGAGCCAGTTGCCGGTGCGTTGGAAGACGGTCAGGTGGGCGACCCTGTCGGCGATCGCCGGGACGAACTGCACGGCGCTCGCGCCGGTGCCGACGACCGCGACGCGGCGCCCGGTCAGGTCGTGGGCGTGGTCCCAGCGCGCGGAGTGGAACGCGTGCCCTGCGAAGGTCGGAAGCCCCGGGAGCGCGGGCACGACGGGCCGGTTGAGCTGTCCCGTGGCGAGCACCACCGCGCCCGCCTCCCATGTCCGCCCGTCCGCGGCGGTGACCGTCCAGCGGCGCGTCGCGCCGTCCCACGTGCACGCCGTGACCTCGGTGCTCGGGACGATCATCCGGTCGACGCCGAACCGTGCCGCGGCGCCGTGCAGGTACTCGAGGATCTCCGCCTGCGGCGAGCACAGGCGCGTCCAGTCGCGGCGCTTCGCGTAGGAGAACGAGTAGAGGTGGCTGGGCACGTCGCAGGCCGCGCCGGGGTAGGTGTTGTGGAACCAGGTGCCGCCCGCCTCCGGCGCGGCGTCGAGGACCGTGATGTCGGTGAAGCCGTGGCGCTGCAGCTCGATCGCCGCGGCGACGCCGCCGAAGCCCGCGCCGACGATCACGATGGGGGTCACGCGGCGGAGACTAGGGCAGCGCGCTGAGGTCCACAGTGGCCGGGAACGGCACGTCCGTGGTGAACGTGCCGGTGACGGGCTCGGCGTCGACGTAGCCGAACGCGCCGCCGAGGTGGCAGACGGTCAGCGCCGCGCCGGCCGCGAGGTCGACCATCCAGTAGTGGGGGATGCCGGCGTCGGCGTACTCGTCGTGCTTGACCCGGGTGTCGACGCGCCGGGTGCCCGGCGAGAGGACCTCGACGTACAGCTCGCCCACGGCGTCCTGGTGGTCGGGGAGCGGCTTCGCGGCCATCATGACGACGCCCTCCTGCAGCTCGTAGCCGCGCTCGGGGTCGACGGGCAGCGTCGCGTAGTCGGCGACGGTCAGGGGCGCTGTCCAGGCGACGGCGGGGTGCGGAGCGGCCACGGCCCGAGTGTGGCACGCAGGGACCCGCGCACGGTGGCGATCGGCGCATCCGGCGGGCAGGCTGACCGTCCGTGCCCCCCGACGCCGCGCCGGCCGCCCCCGACAGCCTCACCGCCCACGCCACCGCAGCCCCGGACCGGACGGCGGTGATCGACCCCGACGGGTCGGACCTCACGTACGGGGAGCTGGAGGCCCGCGCGAACGCCCTCGCGCACGGCCTGCGCGGGCTGGGCCTCTCGGCGGACGACCGGATCGTCTGGTGCGGACCGAACTCGACGTCGGTGCTGGTCACCCTGCACGCGGCGCGCAAGGCCGGGCTCGTCGCCGTCCCGCTCGCCTACCGGTTCACGCCGGGGGAGATGGCGCACGTGATCGCCGACAGCGGGGCGGGCGCGGTCCTCGTCGATCCCGACCAGGCCGAGCAGGTGCGGGCCGCGGCCGGGGGGCGCCGCGTCGTCGGGTTCGGCTCCCCGGAGTGGGACGCCCTGCTCGCCGGCCCCGCGACGCCGCCGCCCCCGGCCGCCGGCAGCGGCGGCCAGATGATCTACACCTCGGGCACGACCGGCAAGCCGAAGGGTGCCCTGCGCGGCCCGAACGACCCGGCCCAGACGCAGGCGCTGGTGGCGGCCCTGCGGCTGCGGCCGGGCACCGAGGTCCACCTCACCACCGGCCCGCTCTACCACTCCGGCCCGCTGGCCTGGGCGCTGCTGACCCACCTGATGGGCGGCACCGTCGTCCTGCTGCGGTCGTTCGACCCCGCGCGCTGGCTCGACCTCGTGCGCACCTACCGCGTCACCAACACGTTCACCGCGCCGACCCCGCTCAAGCGGATCGTCGCGCTCCCGCCCGACGTCCTCGCCCGTGCCGACCTGTCCTCGATGCGCTCGCTGGTCGCCAACGCCGCCCCGGTGCCCTACGCGCTCAAGCAGGAGATCGTCGCGAAGCTCGGCGACGGGTTCCTCTTCGAGGTGTACGGCTCGACCGAGCTCGGTGTCGACACCGTCCTGCCGCCAGAGGAGCAGCTCGCCCGGCCCGGCTCCTGCGGGCGCGCGGCCCCCGGGGTCGAGCTGCGTGTCGTGGGCCCCGACGGGGAGGCGCTGCCGGCGGGGGAACCGGGGGAGCTGCAGGTCCGCGCGGCCAACACGTTCCGGGGCTACCGCGGCCGGGAGGCGCTGCCGGACGGCTGGAAGACCGTCGGGGACATCGCGCACCTGGACGCCGACGGCTACGTCTACATCCGCGACCGCGGCGGCGACCTGATCATCACCGGCGGCATGAACGTCTACCCCGCGGAGGTCGAGGCCGTCCTGCACGTCCACCCCGACGTGCTCGACGCCGCCGTCTTCGGGCGGCCGTCGCCCGAGTGGGGCGAGACCGTGCACGCCGCGGTCGTGCCGCGTGCCGGCGCCACGCTGGACCCGGCCGACCTCGACGCCCACGTCGCCGCCCGGCTGGCCCGCTTCAAGCACCCGCGCACCTGGGAGGTGCGCGCCGAGCTGCCGCGCACGGAGTCGGGCAAGCTGCTCAAACGGCTCCTGCGGGCCGAGGAGGGCGTGACCGGCTGACACCGGGCGGCCGGGCGGCGCCCGCTAGTGTCGCGCTCCGTGACGACCGGCCGCCTCTCGCGCAGGACGTTCCTGGCCGGCGTCCCCCTGGCGGCGGCCGCCTGCGCGGCCCCGGTAGCGGCCCCGGCGGCGTCGCCCGCACCGGCGCCGCCCTCGACCGGCCCGGCCCCGCCGTCCACGTCCGCGCCGGCGTCGGCCGTCCCCGGCGGCCCCGCGGTCGAGCTGGTCCGCGCCACGTCCGGCCGGCCCGAGGTCGCACTGACCTTCCACGGCGCGGGCGATCCCGCGCTGGCCCGTTCGGTCCTGACGACGCTGTCCCGCCGCGGCGCCGCGGTGACCGTCCTGGCCGTCGGGACGTGGCTCCAGCAGGATCCCGACGCGGTGAAGGTCGTCGCCGCGAACGGCCACGAGCTGGGCAACCACACCTGGAGCCACCCCAGCCTGGCCGGCCTCTCCGACGCCGCCGTCCGCGCCGAGATCGAGCGCTGCCGCGACCGGATCGCGGCGCTGACCGGCGGCCCTGGCGACTTCTTCCGGCCCTCGGCGGCGCAGCACGCGACCCCGCAGGTGCTGCGGCTGGCCGGCGCCGCGGGCTACCCGCGCGTGCTGTCCTACGGCGTCGACTCGCTCGACTACACCGACCCGGGCGCGGCCGCGATCCGCCGCCACGTCGCGACCGCCACCGCGGGCAGCGTGGTCAGCATGCACCTCGGCCATCCCGGGACGCTCGCCGCGTTGCCCGGCCTGCTCGACGACCTGGCCGCCCGCGGCCTGAAGCCGGTGACCGCCGGCGCGCTGTTCCGCTGAGGGGGAGAACCACCCGTGCCGTCCGCCCGTGCCGCGCTGCAGAGAGCCGGCCTGACCTGGGCCGTCGCGTGCGCGTGCGCGGTGTCGACGGCACTGGCCGCGTGCTCGGGGCCCGCGGCGCCGCCGCCCGCCCCGTCGGCCACGCCTGCGACGACGGCGTCGGGGACGGCGTCGCCGGCCGCGGCGGCCGGCGCCGGCCTGCCCGGCATGCCGGCGGTGCCCGACGCGCACGACGTCTATGCCGACGCCGGGGCGAACATGCTCTCCGCCGCAGTCAAGGACGCGAAGCCGCTGGTCTACGTCCCCCACACGCGCACGGGCGAGGTCTGGACGATCGACCCGGCCACGTTCGCCGTCGTCGGGCGTTTCCACCTCGGCGGCGAGCTGCAGCACGTCGTGCCGTCGTGGGACATGCGGACCCTCTACGCCACCAACGACACCGGTGACCGGCTCACCCCGTTCGACCCGCACACCGGGCAGCCCGGCCCGCCGATCCCCGTCACCGACCCGTACAACATGTACTTCACCCCGGACGGCCGCGCGGCGATCTCGGTCGCCGAGGCCCGCCGCGAGCTGGTGTTCTACGACCCGCACACGTGGGCCCAGCAGCAGGTCCTGCCGGTGCCCGACTGCAAGGGAATCGACCACGCCGACTACACACCGGACGGCCGCACGGCCGTGTTCACCTGCGAGTTCTCCGGCCGCGTCGCCGTGGTCGACATCGCGGCGCGCCGCGTGCTGCGGATGGTCGACATGCCCGTGCGGCACACGACGATGGGCCCGCAGGACATCAAGCTCGCCCCGGACGGCTCGGTGTTCTACATCGCCGACAGCCAGGAGAACGGTGTGTGGGTGCTCGACGGCGCCGCGACGAAGGTGCTGCGCGAGATCCCGACCGGGCTCGGCGCGCACGGGCTCTACCTGTCCCGCGACGCGACGAAGCTGTACGTCACCAACCGCCACGAGGGCAGCGTCAGCGTCCTCGACGCCTACACCGGCGCCGTCGACGCGAAGTGGCGCATCCCCGGCGGCGGCAGCCCGGACATGGGCAACGTGACCGCCGACGGGACCCAGCTGTGGCTCTCGGGCCGCTACCACAACGCCGTGTACGTGCTCTCGACCGCGGACGGGCATCTGATCAAGAAGATCGGCGTCGGCAGCGGGCCGCACGGGCTGTGCGTGTGGCCCCAGCCGGGCCGCTACTCGCTGGGGCACACGGGCATCACCCGCTGACGGCCCGCACCCCGCCGACGCCCAGCTCGGCGCTCCACCGCGTGACCGCCTCGACCGTCGCGTTCCCGCCGCAGACCAGCAGGCCGAGGTGGGCTCCCGGCCCGACGCGGTCGAGCACCCGGCGCGCGGCGGGCACGAGGCAGCCCGCCGCCGGCTCGGTCCACACCTTCGCGTGCTCGGCCAGCGCCACCGTGCCGGCGACGGCCTCGCCGTCGCTGACGACCAGCACGTCCTCGACCAGCTCCTTGACGTGGGCGAGGGTCAGCGCCGACACGGCGGGCGCCGAAAGCGTCGTCACGATCGAGGACAGCGGCGTGGGCACCGGCTCGCCCGCCGCCAGCGCGCGGGTCATGGCGTCGGCGCCGACGGTCTCGACGCCCCACACGCGCACGTCCGGCAGCGCCGCCCTGGCCGCCACCGCGACCCCGGAGATCAGCCCGCCGCCCCCGATGCTGACGAGGACGTCGGTGACCTGCGGCGCGTCCCGGACGAGCTCGGCGCCCGCCGTGCCCTGGGCCGCGACGACGACCGGGTCGTCGAAGGGGTGCACGAGCGTCGCGCCCGCCTCGACCAGCTCGCCGGTGAGCGCGAACGCGCGATCCATCGTGTCGGTGAGCGTCACGGTCGCGCCGGCCGCGCGGGCCAGCTCCACCGAGCGCGCGGGGGTGTTCCGCGGCATCACGACAGTCGCGGCGATCCGCAGGCGCCCGGCCGCGTCCGCGACCGCGATGCCGTGGTTGCCACCGCTCACCGCGACGACACCGGCGGCCCGCTCGGCGTCGGAGAGCGACAGCAGCTTGGCGAACGCGCCGCGCGCCTTGAACGAGCCGCTGCGCTGCAGGGGCTCCAGCTTGAGCGCCACCGGGGCACCCAGTAGCGCTGCGAGGCCGGGGCTGGGCACGGTCGGCGTCGCGACGACGTGGCCGGCGATGCGGGCGGCAGCCCGCTCGATGTCCGCTGGACTGATCACCCTCCCCAGCGTCTCACGTCACCGACGGTCAGCCACCGTAACCCGAGCGCGGCCGGGTCGTTGACCGGTCGACCCGCAGTGGGCGACGAGGGGATCAGGATGGCCGTCGGCAACCCGGTGCTCAACATCGGCATCTTCGCCGCGTTCGTGGCCGCGACGCTCGCGGTCGTGCTGCGGGTCAGCGGCGGCAACCGCACGACGTCGGACTACTACGCCGCCGGCCGCTCGTTCACCGGTCCGCAGAACGGCGTCGCGATCGCGGGGGACTACCTGTCGGCGGCGTCGTTCCTCGGCATCGCGGGAGCCATCGCGGTGTACGGCTACGACGGGTTCCTCTACTCCGTCGGCTACCTGGTGGCGTGGCTGGTCGCGCTGCTGCTCGTGGCGGAGATGCTGCGCAACACCGGCCGCTTCACGATGGGCGACGTCCTGTCGTTCCGGCTGCGGCAGCGCCCGGTGCGGGCCGCCTCGGCGACGACGACCCTGGTCGTCTCGTTCTTCTACCTGCTCGCGCAGATGGCCGGCGCGGGCGCGCTCGTCGCGCTGCTGCTCCAGATCCCCAACAGCGACACACTCGGCCAGGGCGCGGCGATCGCCGTCGTCGGCGGCGTGATGATCGTCTACGTGCTCGTCGGCGGGATGAAGGGCACGACCTGGGTGCAGATCATCAAGGCGTCGCTGCTCATGCTGGGTGCCGCCGTGCTGGTGTGCTGGACGATGGGCATCTTCGGCTGGAACCTGTCCTCGCTGCTCGGGACGGCCACGTCGGCGAACCCGTCGGTCCGGCTGCCGGGGTCCGCGGCGCCGACCGCGCTCGGGGACCGGCTGCTCGCGCCCGGGCTGGAGTTCGGGGAGGGCACCGTTTCGAAGATCGACTTCCTGTCGCTGAGCCTCGCGCTCGTGCTCGGCACGGCGGCCCTGCCGCACATCCTCATGCGGTTCTACACCGTCCCCGACGCTCGCGAGGCGCGCCGCTCGGTGGTGTGGGCGATCTGGCTGATCGGCCTGTTCTACCTGTTCTCGCTGGTGCTGGGCTACGGCGCGGCGGCGCTGGTCCCCGGCGGGGTGCAGCGCATCGCCACCGCGCCCGGCGGCTCGAACTCCGCGGTGCCGCTGCTGGCGTTCCAGCTCGGCGGCGAGCTGCTGCTCGGGCTGATCTCCGCGATCGCGTTCGCGACGATCCTCGCCGTCGTCGCCGGCCTGACGATCACCGCGTCGGCGTCCTTCGCACACGACGTCTACGCGGGCGTGCTGCGGCGCGGGCAGGCGCAGCCGCAGGCCGAGGTCCGGGTGGCCCGGTGGACCGCGCTCGGCATCGGCGTCCTCGCGGTCGGCGCGGGCGTGCTGGCCCGCAACCAGAACGTGGCGTTCCTGGTCGCGCTGGCGTTCGCCGTGGCCGCGTCGGCGAACCTGCCGACGCTGCTGCTGTCGCTGTTCTGGCGGCGCTTCACGACCGCGGGCGCGCTGTGGAGCATGTACGGCGGCCTGGCCTGCTCGGTGGTGCTGATCGTCCTGTCGCCCGCGGTGTCGGGCCGGCGGACGTCGATGCTGCCGGGCCTGGACTTCGCGGTGTTCCCGCTGTCCAACCCGGGGCTGGTGTCGATCCCGCTGTCGTTCCTGCTCGGGGTGCTCGGCTCCTACGTCGGCGGCCGCTCCGGCGACCCGGCCCGCCAGGCCGAGATGGAGGTCAGGGCGCTGACCGGGGCCGGGGCGGAGCGGGTCGACCTCGCGCCGTCGCCGGCGGCGGCCGCCGCCGGGCCGCCGCCCGCCCGCCCCGACCCGACCGGGGCGGTGCTGCCGGACCCGATCGCCCGCGTCCAGGCGGCCCGCCGGCTGCACGGTGTCGCCGGCCCGGAAACCGGTCCGGACGCGCTCACGCGCCCGTTCCCGCAGGTCCGCCGCGACCCCTCCTGACGCCACGCCCACGACCGACCGACCGACCCCGCCATATGGACACATATGGCTGCCGGGAGCCGGTCGTGGGCCGCCATATGTGTCCATATGGCGGCGGGCGGCGGGGCGGGGCGGGGCGGGGCGGGGCGGGTCAGCGCAGCGGGACCACCTCCGGGGCGCCCATCCGGGCCGCGTCGGCGGTCTCGTCGTCGGGCATCCGCTGGCTCTCCCGCTCCGCCTCGACGCGCTTGCGGTAGTGCTCGACCTCGCGGGTGATCTGGTCCTCGCTCCAGCCGAGCACGGGCGCGGCCAGCCGGGCCGCCTCCTCCATCGCGCCGATCCCGCGGTCGAACGTCTCGATCGAGATCCGGGTCCGCCGGGCCAGCAGGTCCTCGACGTGGCGGGCGCCCTCGTGCGAGGCCGCGTAGACGATCTCGGCGCGCAGGTAGTCGCGGGCGCCCGTGAGCGGCTCGGCCAGCGTCGGGTCCTGCTCGACCAGCTCCAGCACCTCGTCGATCAGCGAGCCGTACCGCCCGAGCAGGTGCTCGATCCGCGCCACGTGCAGCCCGGACCGGTCGGCGAGCAGGTGCCGGGAGTTCTTGACGGCGTCGAAGCCCTCCGCGCCCAGCAGCGGCACCCTGTCGGTCACCGACGGCGGGATCTTGAGGTCCATCGCCCGCACGGCCTCGTCCACGGCGTCGCGCGCCATGACGCGGTAGGTCGTGTACTTCCCGCCCGCGACGACGACGAGGCCCGGCACCGTGTGTGCCACCGCGTGCTCGCGCGAGAGCTTCGAGGTCGAGTCCGACTCCCCGGAGAGCAGCGGCCGCAGCCCGGCGTAGACGCCCTCGACGTCCTCGTGCGTGAGCGGCTGCTCCAGCACGGAGTTGACGTGGTCGAGCAGGTAGTCGATGTCGGCGGCGGACGCGGCCGGGTGGGCCTTGTCGAGCGACCAGTCCGTGTCGGTGGTGCCGATGATCCAGTGCCGGCCCCACGGGATGACGAACAGGACCGACTTCTCCGTCCGCAGGATCAGCCCCGACTCCCCGCGGATGCGGTCCCGCGGCACGACGAGGTGGATGCCCTTGCTGGCCCGCACGTGGAACTGGCCGCGCTCGCCGGCGAGGCCCTGCGTGTCGTCGGTCCAGACGCCCGTCGCGTTGACGACCTGCTGGGCCCGCACGCGGAACTCCCGGCCGGACTCCAGGTCGTGCACCTCCGCGCCGACGACGCGCTCGCCCTCGCGGAGCAGCCCGGTCACGCGGGCGCGGGTGGCGACGTGCGCCCCGTACGCCGCCGCGGTGCGCGCGACGAACATCGTGTGCCGGGCGTCGTCGACCTGCGCGTCGTAGTACTGCAGGGCACCCACCAGCGCGTCCTTGCGCAGCGACGGCAGGATCCGGCGCGCGCCCGTGCGGGTCAGGTGGCGGTGGTGGGGCACCCCGCGCGAGCGCCCCGACAGGATGCTCAGGGTGTCGTAGAGCGCGACCCCGGTGCCCGCGTAGAGCCGTTCCCAGCCCCGGTGCTGCAGGGGGTAGAGGAACGGCACGGGGCGCACCAGGTGCGGAGCGAGCGTCTGGATCAGCAGCCCGCGTTCCTTGAGCGCCTCCGCGACGAGCCGGAAGTCGAGCATCTCCAGGTAGCGCAGGCCACCGTGGATCAGCTTGCTGGACCGGCTCGACGTCCCCGACGCGAAGTCGCGCGCCTCGACGAGCCCGACGCTCAGGCCGCGGGTGGCGGCGTCGAGGGCGGAACCGGCCCCCACGACGCCGCCCCCGACGACGAGCACGTCGAGCTCCGTCGACCCCATCGTCTCCAGTGCCGCCTCGCGGGCGGTCGGGGACAGAGCGACGGACTTCATCCTGTGTTGCCCCTTCCTCGCGTGTCGACCGGTGGCCCGCTCAGTCCACGTCCACCCAGTTCAACGTCCGCTCGACGGCCTTCTTCCAGCGGGCGTACCCCTCGTCGCGCTGTTCCTTCGACCATTGCGGGTTCCAGCGCTTCGACTCGTTCCAGTTGGTGCGCAGCTCGTCGGTGTCCTTCCAGAACCCGACGGCAAGGCCCGCGGCGTACGCCGCACCCAGCGCCGTGGTCTCGGCCACCACCGGTCGGCTGACCGGCACGCCGAGCACGTCGGCCTGGATCTGCATGCACAGCTCGTTCGCCGTGACGCCGCCGTCGACCTTCAGCACCTCCAGGTGCACGCCGGAGTCCTGCTCCATCGCCTCCGAGACGTCGCGGCTCTGGTAGCAGATCGCCTCCAGGGTGGCTCGGGCCAGGTGGGCGTTGGTGTTGAAGCGTGACAGGCCCACGATGGCGCCCCGGGCGTCGGAGCGCCAGTACGGCGCGAACAGGCCGGAGAACGCCGGGACGAAGTACACGCCGCCGTTGTCTTCGACCTGGCGGGCCAGCGACTCGCTCTCCGACGCGCCGGAGATGATGCCGAGCTGGTCGCGCAACCACTGCACGGCCGACCCGGTGACGGCGATCGAGCCCTCCAGCGCGTAGACGGTCGGCTCGTCGCCGAACTTGTAGCAGACCGTCGAGAGCAGGCCGGCCTTCGAGCGCACCAGCTCCGTGCCCGTGTTGAGCAGCATGAAGTTGCCGGTGCCGTAGGTGTTCTTGGCCTCGCCGGGGGCCAGGCACACCTGCCCGACCATCGCGGCCTGCTGGTCACCGAGGTCGCCCGTCAGCAGCAGCTCGGCCCCGAGCGGGCCGTCCCCCCGCGTGGTGCCGTAGCCGGACGGGTGCGAGCTGGGCCTGATCTCGGGCAGCATCGAGCGCGGGATGTTGAAGAAGCCCAGCAGCTCGTCGTCCCAGTCGAGGGTCTCGAGGTTCATGAGCATCGTGCGGCTGGCGTTGGTCGGGTCGGTGACGTGCACGCCGCCGTCCGTCCCGCCCGTGAGGTTCCACAGGAGCCACGTGTCGGTGTTGCCGAACACCGCGTCGCCGCTCTCGGCGGCCTCCCGCGCCCCGTCGACGTTCTCCAGGATCCACTGGATCTTCCCGCCGGAGAAGTAGGTGGCCGGAGGCAGGCCGGCCTTCTGCCGGATCACGTCGCCCTTGCCCTCACGCTCGAGCGCCGACGCGATGCGGTCGGTGCGGGTGTCCTGCCACACGATGGCGTTGTAGAGCGGGCGCCCGGTGCGCTTGTTCCACACCACGGCCGTCTCGCGCTGGTTGGTGATCCCCAGCGCGACGAGGTCCGCCGCGGTGAGGTTGCTCCGGTTGAGCGCCGTGCGCACGACCGTGGAGGTGCGCTCCCAGATCTCGGTCGGGTCGTGCTCGACCCAGCCGGCCTGGGGGAGGATCTGCTCGTGCTCGAGCTGGTGGCGGCCCACCTCGTTGCCGCCGTGGTCGAAGATCATGAAGCGGGTGCTGGTGGTGCCCTGGTCGATGGCACCGACGAACTCGGCCATGTGGCTCTCCCTAGCTGACGGTTTCGGTGCGCTGCTCGCCGGGCTGCGGCGTGGGCTCGCCCACCGTGATGGCTTCGGGCTCGTTCGGCAGGAACCGCTCGACCATGAAATGGAAGATCGCGGCTCCCGCCAGCCCACCGATGATCGGGGCGAAGACCGGCACCCACCAGTAGGGCGTGCCGTTCTGGTCGACCCAGGCCGTCGCGTACCCGGTGACGAACGACGCCAGCCGGGGCCCGAAGTCACGGGCCGGGTTGATGGCGTACCCGGCGTTCGCGCCCCAGGCCATGCCGATGCCGACGACGAGCAGGCCGATGACGACCGGGCCGAGGTTGGCCATCGGCGGGTTGTTCATGGCCGTGGTCAGCGCGAAGACCACGAACACGAGGATCGCCGTGCCGACGATCTGGTCGGCGAAGGCGGTGCCGATGGTGACCGGCCCCGAGCCGTTGCCCGGCAGCGTCGAGAAGATCCCCTGGGTCTTGATGGTGTGGCCAGGGTCCATCGCGTTGATCAGGTCCGCGTAGACGAACCGCACGATGATCGCGGCGACGAACGCCCCCGCCGTCTGGGCGACCGCGTAGGGCGCGACCTTGCGCCATGGGAAGCCCTTGAACGCGGCCAGTGCGACCGTCACGGCCGGGTTGATGTGGGCGCCGGACAGGCGTGCCGCGGTGTAGATGCCGAGGATCACGCCGATGCCCCACGCCCAAGTGATCGCGTCGTGGCCGCCGAGGCTGCCCTTCTCGCTGGTGACGACCTGCGCCACGACGCCGTTGCCGAACAGGATGAGGATCATGGTGCCGAGGAACTCGGCACTCAGCTCCCCCCATAACGAGTTCTTCGTCATCGAAGGCCCCTTTTCCGCCCGCTGCCGCAGCGGGCGCGCGCGCCGACGCTAGGAACGGAACGGACGTCGCGACAACGCCGCGCGTTCGACATCGCCGAACGGTGGACCCGGCGCGGATCACATTCCGGCCGTAACCTCGGCAAGGTGCCGGGCGCGATCCAGTCCATCGAGCGGGCCGCTGCCGTCCTGCGACTGCTGGGGGGCGTGGAACGCCCGCTCGGCCTGCACGAGCTCGCGGCGGCGCTCGACCTGCCGCGCCCGACCGTGCACGGGATCGTGCGGACGCTGCACGACGTCGGCTTCGTCGACCAGGACCCGGACACCGCGCGGTACCTGCTGGGAGCGGGCTGGGAGCGGCTGCGGCGCGCCCCGGACAGCCATGACCTGCGCGCCGCCGCGATGAACTGGGCCGACGCCCTGGCCGGCAGCTCCGGCCAGGAGGTGCAGGTGGGCGTCGTCGACCAGGCGGTCGTGCGGGTGGTCCATCACGTCTTCCGCCCGGACGGGACGCCCCAGCGGCTGCGCACCGGCGAGGAGCTGCCGCTGCACGCCACCGCGCTGGGCAAGTGCCTGCTCGCGTTCGCCCCGGTCGCGACGCCGCCGCTGCGCTCGCTGGACCTCGCCCCGTGGACCGGGCGCACCTGCGCGTCGGTCGCCTCGCTGGAGGTCCACCTCGCCGCGGCGCGCCAGCGCGGCTGGGCGGGCTCGGTGGGCGAGTACACCCCGGGGCTGGGCGCCGCGGCGGCGCCGCTGCGCGCGGGCGGGGGCGTGGTCGTCGGGTCGCTCGGCATCCTCGGCCCGGCCGAGGAGCTCTACGGGCGCGGGGCCGTGCTGCGTCCCCGGCTGGCCGCGGAGCTGCTGGAGGCCGCGCGCGCCATCGGGCGCAGCCTGGAGGGCGTGATGTGACCGAGCGCGTCATCGCCGCCATCGACCAGGGCACGACGTCGACGCGGTGCCTGCTGTTCAACCGGTCGGGCCGGATGCTGGCGGTGGCCCAGCACGAGCACCGCCAGCACTTCCCGAGCTCGGGGCACGTCGAGCACGACGCCACCGAGATCTGGCGCAACGTGCGCCGCGTCGTGCCGGAGGCGCTGGCCGGCGCCGGGCTCGGGCCGGAGAACATCGTCGCGCTCGGGATCGCCAACCAGCGGGAGACCACCGTCGTCTGGGACCGCCGGACCGGGCGGCCCTTGGCGCGGGCGATCACCTGGCAGGACACGAGGACCGACCGGGCCGTCGCCGACCTCGCGCCCGTCGCCGACCGGGTCACGGCCGTGACGGGCCTGCCGATGACCGCCTACTTCGCCGCGCCGCGCCTGCGCTGGCTGCTCGACCACGTGCCGGGGGCCCGCGCCGGCGCCGAGGCGGGCGAGGTCCTGTTCGGGACGATGGAGACCTGGCTGATCTGGAACCTCACCGGCGGCCCCGACGGCGGCGTGCACGTCACCGACGTCACCAACGCCGGCCGCACCATGCTCATGGACCTGCGCGCGCTTCAGTGGTCGGACGAGATGCTGGAGGTCTTCGGCGTGCCGCGGCGGATGCTGCCGGAGATCCGCAGCTGCGCCGAGGTGTACGGCACCTGCCGGGAGGTGCTCCCCGGCGTCCCGGTGGCGGGCGCGCTCGGGGACCAGCACGCGGCGCTCGTCGGGCAGGCGTGCTTCGCGCCGGGCGAGGTGAAGTGCACCTACGGGACCGGCGCGTTCCTGGTCATGAACACCGGCAGGGAGCCGACGGCGTCGACGCACGGGCTCATCCCGACGGTCGGCTACCTGTTCGGCGACCACCCGGTCTACGCGCTGGAGGGGGCGATCGCCGTCACCGGCTCGCTCGTCCAGTGGTTCCGCGACGCGCTCGGCATGATCCCGACCGCGGCCCAGATCGAGACGCTCGCCGCGAGCGTCCCCGACAACGGGGGCTGCTACATCGTGCCGGCGTTCTCCGGGCTGTACTCGCCGCGGTGGCATCCGGAGGCTCGCGGCGTCATGGTCGGGCTGACCTCCTTCATCAACCGCGGCCACCTCGCCCGCGCCGTGCTGGAGGCGACGGCGTGGCAGACCAGGGAGGTCGTCGACGCGATGAACGCCGACTCCGGCGTCCCGGTCACCCGGCTCAAGGTCGACGGCGGGATGACGGCCAACCACCTGCTCATGCAGCACGTCGCCGACGTGCTCGACGTGCCCGTCGAGCGGCCGCTGGGCTCCGAGGCGGTCTCCGTCGGCGCCGCCTACGCCGCGGGCCTGGCCGTCGGGCACTGGTCCGACGTCGGCGTGCTGCGGGCCAACTGGCACCGGGCAGCGGCGTGGGAGCCGGCGATGGACCCGCTGCTGCGCGAGCGGGAGCACGCCAACTGGGGTCGTGCGGTGCAGCGCAGCTACGGCTGGATGCCGGCGGCGGGGGAGCCCACCCCCGTCCCGCAGCGCGCCTGACGACCGCTACGCCGACCACACCGCCGGGTCGCCGCGCAGCGCGTCGAGCAGGTCGTCGACGTCGGCCGCGACCCGGCGGGCCCCGGCCAGCTCGCCGGGCTCGGCGTACCCCCACGCGACGCCGACGGTCGGGACGCCGTGGGCGGCCGCCCCGTCGACGTCGTGGTGGCGGTCGCCGACCATGACCGTCGGGTCCGTCCGCGGGTCGAGGCCCAGCCGGTGCAGGACGGAGCCGACGACCGCGGCCTTGCCGACCCGCCCCGCCTCCGCGTCCGCGCCGCCGACCAGCGCGAAGCGGTCGGTGAGGCCGAGCCCCGCTACGACCCTTCCGGCGGTGTGCTCCGGCTTCGACGTCGCCACCGCCAGCCGGAACCCGTCGTCGAGGAGCTTGTCGAGCAGCGCGATGACGCCCGGGTAGAGCGCGGTCCGGCTCCCCGCCACCGCGTCGTAGGTCACCCGGTAGCGGGTGATCGTGGCCGCCACCTGCTCGGCGGTCAGCCCGAGCGGGGGCAGCGCGCTCTCGAACGGCGGCCCGACCAGCGACCGCAGCACCGCCGGGCCGGGGACCGGCGCGCCGACGTGCCGCAGGGCCTGCGCCAGGTGCTCGGTGATGAGGACGGCCGAGTCGGTCAGGGTGCCGTCGAGATCCAGCAGGACGGTGCGCATCGGTGTACAGCCTATCGGCGGATCTCGCTCCCGGTCGGTAGCGTCCGCCGGGTGGACCATCGTGAGTCGGGGCGCATCGCACGCGCGCTCGAGCCCCTGCACGCCTTCGTGTACTTCGCACCGGAGACCGAGGAGCAGCTGACCGCCGCCGGGCTGCGGCCGGGGCGGATGGGCTACTTCGCCGCCCGCTCCGCGCCGATGGGCGCGGTGGGCGCCGGCGTGGTCACGGCCACCTTCTACAACTTCTCGCCGGGGCTCGTCGGCCGGCACGTCCCGGCCGCGTGGGCGCTCGCCGGCCCGGCGGACGTGCACGCGGCCCGGATGGCCGCCGTGGACCGCGCGCTGCGGCGGATGCTCGGCGCGGACGCACTCGCCTCGGCGGACGTCGCCGAGGCCGCGGCCATCGCCCGCAGGGCCGCGCTGGCGTGCCGGGTCGAGGGCCGCCCGCTCGCCGCCGCCTGGGCCGGCCTGGACTGGCCCGGCGAGGCGCACCTGCAGCTGTGGCAGGCGATGTCCGTGCTGCGCGAGCACCGCGGGGACGGCCACGTGGCCCTTCTCGTCGACGCCGGCCTGTCCGGGCTGGAGGCGCTGGTCAGCCACACGACGACCGGGCGCGGGTTCGTCCAGCCGTTCGCAATGGCCTCGCGCGGCTGGAGCCAGGCGGACTGGGACGCCGCGGCGGCCGGGCTCGTCGAGCGCGGCGTGCTCGACGGCGCGGGCGGGATCTCGCCGGACGGCCTCGCGCTGCGCAAGCGGATCGAGCACGACACCGACCGGCTCGGCGCCGGGCCGTGGGACGCGCTGGGAGCCGACGACGCCGCCCGGCTCGCCACGCTCGGCCGCGCCCTCGTGGCGGCGCTCGTGGCCGCCGGCTGTTTCCCCGAAGGGGTGTTCGCCGCCTCACGTCCGGAACCCGCACGCTGACCCCGCCGTTGGTCAAGCGTCGGTAAAGGAGGGGTCGTGCTGGACATCAGCGTCCTGACCTGGGTCGTGACCGTCGCGGTCATCGTCGGGCTGCTCGCGCTCGACCTCGTCGCCGGCGCCGTGAAGCCGCACCGGGTCGGCTTCGCGGAGGCGGCCGGCTGGTCGGTCTTCTACGTCGGGGTCGCCGTCGCGTTCGGGCTCTGGTTCGCGGCGGCCTACGGCGGGGACGCCGGTGGCCAGTTCTTCGCGGGCTACCTGGTCGAGAAGAGCCTCTCGGTCGACAACCTGTTCGTCTTCGTGATCATCATGACGACGTTCGCGGTCCCCGAGCGCCACCAGCACAAGGCGCTGACCTTCGGGATCATCCTCGCGCTCGTCATGCGTGCCGTCTTCATCGCGATCGGGGCGACGCTCCTGTCGCTGTTCTCGATCCTGTTCCTCGTGTTCGGGCTGCTGCTGCTCTACACCGCGGTCCAGCTGTTCCGACACCGCGACGCCGATCCGGACGTGGAGAACAACGTCGCAGTGCGGCTCGCCCGCCGCATGCTGCCCGCGACCGAGACCTACGACGGCGGCCGGCTGCTCACCCGGGTCGGTGGCCGCCGCGCCGTGACGCCGCTGTTCGTCGTGCTGGTGGCGATCGGCTTCGTCGACCTGCTGTTCGCGCTCGACTCGATCCCGGCCGTGTTCGGCGTCACCAGCTCCGCCTACGTCGTGTTCGTGGCCAACGCCTTCGCCCTGCTCGGCCTGCGGGCGCTGTTCTTCCTGGTGAAGGGCCTGCTGGACCGGCTGGTCTACCTGTCCACCGGGCTGGCCCTGATCCTGGCGTTCATCGGCGCCAAGCTGGTCCTGCACTGGGCGCACGTCGACATCGACCCGCGGGTGCCGGAGATCTCGACGAACGCGAGCCTGGTCGTGATCGGCGTCGTGCTGGTCGTGGTGACCGTCGCCAGCCTCGTCAAGACCCGCCGCGATCCGTCGGTCCGGGCCCACGCCGGATCGCTGACCGGACCGAGGCAGCCGGCGGCGGAGCCCGTCGCAGAGCCCGCCGATCGGCCGGAGGGCCAGGCGTAGCGGGCCGCGCGCTCCTCGGGGCTGGTTGGCGCCGTTCGGCCCAGCGCGGCCGGAGGGTGGCTGCGGGCTACCACGAGCGAGCGCGGGGTAACAGTGTGCAGGTCATCAGCGAATCCCACCGCATGACGGTGCACTTCCCGGAGCGTGGCGCCCACCGGCGCGGTCGCCGCGTCGTCGCCTTCGACGGGGTCCGGTTGGTCGTGGCCGGCATCGGCCGTCCGGCCGGGCGGAGACCGGCCCGCGCCGCGACCCGGGTGGTCCGTCCGTCCGAGCCGCCGTCCGACGACCGGGTCCGGTCGGCGGCCGCGGCGCTCGTCATGCTCTGGTGACGTCCGCGGCAGGACGCGGGCGTTCCGGAATCGGACGGCGTCGACCTCCGGTTCCGGGGCTACAGTGGGCCGCCCGCAGACCCCGCTCCCGAGGAGGCGCGTCGCCGACCCGACGCCCGTCATCATCCACATCGGCCAGGAGGCCGGCGAGCCGCCCCTGCTGACCGTCAGCGGTGTGGCCGTCGACCTGCCCGCGGGCGCCGACCCCGTCCAGCGCGGCATCGCGCTCGTGGCCGAGGAGGCGCAGCGGGTCCGCGCTCCGGTCCGTGCGGTCCTCACCGACGACCGCGAGGTCCTCGTCTGGCGGATCGTCGTGCATCCCGACGGCAGCGTCACCGACGACGACACGCCGCCGGAGCCGCCGCCCGCGCTGCCGCCGCTCGTGCGGAGGCGCAGCCGGGGCGGGGTGCTCGTCGCGGCGGCGTCCGCGGGCGTGCTCCTCGCCGTCGTCTGGGCCGTCGGCGGCGGGTCGGGGACCGCGCCGTCCCCGACCGGCACGGCCGCGCCCGGCGCGGGCGGGCCGCCCGCGGCGACCCCGTCCGGTCCGGCGCCGACCCCCGCCCCGGTCGACCGCCTGCCCGGGACGGCGACGACGTCGCTGGGTGCGACGACGCCCGCCGCGGCCGAGCCCGGTGGGCCGGTGACCGCTGCCCCGGAGCCGGGCACGCTGCCGGGCGCCGGCTCCGGGCCGGGTGCCGCACCCGCCGTCCCGCCCGCCGCGGCCCCGCCCGCCGCGGCCCCGCCCGCCGCGGCCCCGCCCGCCGCGGTCAGGCGCCCCGCGGCCCCGCCCGCCACGGCCAGGCCCCCCGCGGCCCCGCCCGTCGCGGCCCCGCGTCCGCCCGTGGCGCCCCGGCCGGTGCCGGCGCCGCCCCGGCCGGTTCCCGCCCCGCGTCCGCCCGTGGCGCCGACCCGGAACGCGGCGCCCCGGGCCCCGACACCTCCGGCGCGCCCGGCGTCGCCCTCGGCTCCGGCGTCCCCCTCGGCGCCGGCGGTTCCGGTGTCGACGCTGGCCGACGCGGCGGGGCGGTGTGTGACGGCCACCGGGACGGGCGTCACCAGCGCGCCCTGCGTCCGTTCCGCCGCGCAGGCCTGGACGTTCGGCACCGGCGAGCTGCGGCACGCAGGGCAGTGCCTGGTCGCCGCGAACGGGCTGGTCCTCGCCGACTGCGCGACGGCGGCGGCACGGGGCTGGACGGCGTCCGCGGCGACCACCACCAGCTCCGGCCTGTGCCTGGAGACCGTCGGGACCCGACCGGCGCTGACGCAGTGCGGGACGGGCGCGGCCATCGTGCTGCGGTCGGGCTGAGCGCCGCGGTCGGACCGGCCCCGGCCGGCCGCCTCGGGTCAGCTGGTGGCGGCGAAGGTCGCGTTGCCGCGGTCGTCGGTGACCGTGACCGTGACGTCCTGGCGCCGCGTCGGGTCCGCGGTGGCGGCGACCGTGCAGGTGAACTTCGTGCCGGCGCCGCCGACCACGACCGCCTTGCCACCGGTGTCGCAGGTCGCCGTCACCGGCGTCCCGGCCTGCTGGCCGACCTGGTCCTCGAGCGTCTTGACCACCGCCTTGACGGAGACGAACCCCCGCGAGTCGATGTGGGCGTTGCCCTGCTCGTCCTGCACGGTGACGTCATAGGTCACGGTCTGGTCCTGGACCTGCGCGGTGCACTGGACGACCGTCCCGGCCTTGGCGGGGACGGAGTCGGGGCACGTCACCGTCGTCGGCGTGACGCCGGTGGCCTGCTGGGTGGTGGCGACGATCTGGCTCTTGATCGCCTCCGTGCGCAGCGTCCGCGGCACGAGTGCGACGAGCACGACCACCGCGATCGCGAGCAGCACGCCGAGCAGCGTGAAGATGCTGCCCAGCACCAGCCCGGCCGTCGCGAGCCCGCGCCCGCCCTCGCCGGTGCGGTTGATCTGGCGCCGCGCCACGATCCCGAACACGATGCCCAGCGGGGCGACGAGGAAGGCGAAGACCAGCGCGAGGACCGCCATCGTGTTCGTCCGCGGCGGGGGTGGCGGCAGGGGTGGCCCGCCGCCGAGTCCCGCGGGTTCGGGGTAGTACGGCTGCTGGGTCACCACGGTCTCCGATTCGGGGGCGGTGTCGCACGGCGGGGCGCACGCACCGTACTGGCCCCCGCCCCCGGGTGGACCCGATCGGGCCGGAATCGGGACGAAGGGGCGTCGATCGTGATCGGGCGGCCGGGGATGCCAGCGCTTGACGGAGGTACCCCCCTGGAGTAGACCTGGCGACCGGGATAGATACCCCCCAGAGGTATTGGAGGTGACGGCGATGGGCCCGGCGATCGGTCATGCGCTCGCGCTGACGGGCGCCATGGCGTGGGAGATCCTCTGGGCGTTGGTCCTCGGTTTCACGCTGTCGGCGGTGGTCCAGGCCGTCGTGCCGCGGCAGGCGATCGTGCGGCTGCTCGGCGACGACCGGCCGCGGACGCTCGCGGTCGCCGCCGGCCTGGGCGCGGCGTCGTCGTCGTGCTCCTACGCCGCCGTCGCACTGGCCCGGTCGCTGTTCCGCAAGGGCGCGCACTTCACGGCGGCGATGGCGTTCGAGATCGCCTCGACCAACCTGGTGATCGAGCTCGGGATCATACTGGCCCTGCTCATGGGCTGGCAGTTCACCGCGGCGGAGTTCGTCGGCGGCCCGATCATGATCGTGGCACTCGCGGTCCTGTTCCGCCTCGTGCTGACCTCGCGGGCCCGGGGCCGCGGCCTGCTGGAGGAGGCCCGGCGGCAGGCCGACAGGGGCCTGGCCGGCTCGATGGAGGGCCACGCCGCGATGGACATGTCGGTGGCCGGCGACGGGCCGTGGTGGCGGCGGCTGCTCTCGCGGGAGGCGTTCACCTCCGTCTCGCACGTGTTCGTCATGGAGTGGGCGGCGATCTGGCGCGACCTCGTCATCGGGCTGCTCGTCGCCGGCGCGATCGGCGCCTGGGTGCCCGACACGTTCTGGCAGGACGTGTTCCTGTCCGGCCACCCGGCGGCCGCGGCGGTGTGGGGCCCGTTGATCGGCCCGCTGGTCGCGGTGATCAGCTTCGTGTGCTCGGTCGGCAACGTGCCGCTCGCGGTCGTGCTGTGGACCGGCGGGATCAGCTTCGGCGGCGTGATCGCGTTCATCTTCGCCGACCTGATCATCCTGCCGATCCTCAACATCTACCGGCGCTACTACGGCACGAAGACGGCCCTCCTGCTCGGCGGTGCCTTCTACCTGACGGCAGCCGTCGCGGGCTACGTCGTCGAGCTCGTCTTCTCCGCGCTCGGCCTCGTCCCCGACCGGGCCCGGGCGCACCTGCCGGACGAGGGCGTCTCGTGGAACTACACGACGTGGCTCAACATCGCGTTCCTGGCGCTGGCGGCCGCCCTCGTCTGGCGGTTCGTCCGCAGCGGCGCCCTGCCGATGCTGCGCATGATGGGCGGCGACCCGGACGGCCACGCCGACGGCGCGCCGGCCGGTGGGGACCACCACGACCACGGTGGCCATGGTCACAGTGGCCCCGAGCCGGGCGACCACGGTCCCGTCGAGCACGGCCGCGGGCGCCGTGACCAGGGCGGAGGCGGCGCGAGCCACTGAGCCCGCCGCGCTGGGGCCCGGGCCGCGCGCCCGGCGGGACGCGCGTCGCTCAGGGCCGTCTCAGCAGTCCCCGCTACGGTCGCCGACCGTGAGGAGGAGCGTCGCAGCGGGCCGGACCCGCTCGTCCGGGGGTCGTGCGCTGCGCGCGTCCGGACCGCTCCTCGTGCTGGTCGTCGCGATCGTGGCGGGCCTGCTCCCGTGGTGTTGCTGCTGCAGCGCCCGCCCGGCGCACGTCGGCATGGACGCGGCCCTCGGCGCCGTCACCGCATCGACCGGATCGGCCGCGGCGCCGGTGCGTTCCGAGGACTGCACCGGTGCCCCGCAGATCCAGCCGGCGAGACCGCCGGAGCGGGCCGGGACGCTCGGCTCGGTGTCGGCCTCGGCGGCCGCCGCGGTGCTCGCGGTCGAGCCGGCGCTGGCGGTCCCACGGACCGGGCTGCCCGGCGTCCCGCGCGACGGGCCCGCACCCCAGGGATCCGCGCGGTCGTTGCTCTGCGTGTGGCGGACGTAGACCGCCAGGGGTGATCCGACCGGCCGGCCCGACGGGTCCGCCGGCCCGCTCACCCCTGCGCGCACGCCGCCCACCCACCTGCGCCGAGAGCGCACACCTCCCGGAGTCCGACGATGCTGCTGTCCCTCGCCCCCTCGCGCCCCGCGCTCCGCGGGCGACCCACGGGCCCGCCCGCGCGGCTGCGGGACGACCTGCCCGGCCGCCTGGTCCTCGCGGCCGCCGCGGTGCTGACGGTGCTGTCGGCGATCCGCGCCCTGCTGCCGATGTGGTGGCTGGGCGACGGGGAGATCTGGCGGGCCTCGGACACCGCCACGATCGCCCGCAACTTCTACCGGGGCGGCATGGACCTGTTCCTGCCGCAGATCAACTGGGGTGGGAACGGGCCAGGCTACGTCGAGACCGAGCTGCCGATCCTGCCGTGGCTCTCGGCGCTCGTGTACCACGTGACCGGGGAGGACGCGGCCGTCGGGCGGCTGATCGCCGTCGCGTTCGGGGTGCTGGCCGCCGCCGCGTTCTGGGCCCTCGTCCGCCGCATCCTGCCCGCCGCGCCCGCGCGGTGGGCGCTGCTGGCGTTCGTCGCGTCGCCGGCGCTGATGCGGTGGGGCAACGCGTTCATGCCCGACGTGGTCGTGCTGGCGTTCACCGTGCTGACCCTGCTGGCGTTCCAGCGGTGGCTGGAGGTGGACCGTGGCGTGTGGCTGGCCGCAACGGCCGCCGCGACCGCGGCGGCCGGGCTGGCGAAGTCGAGCGCGCTGCACGTCGGGCTGGTGCTGGTGGTCTGGCTGCTGATCGCCGACCGGCGCCGCTTCCGCCGGCCCTCGCTGTACCTGGCCGCGGTGGCGGCGCTGGTCCCGGTCGGGCTGTGGCTGTGGCACGCGAGCGAGCTGTACCGCACCTACGGCAACACGTTCGGCGTCATCTCCGGCGGGGACAGCAAGTTCGGCAGCTGGGCGATCTGGACGTCGCCGGCCTTCTGGACGGGCAACGCGTCGATCGAGGCCGTGAACGTGTTCGGGCTGCTCGGCCTGCCGGTCGCGCTGGTGGGTGCCGTGGTGGCGTGGCGGTGGCGCGGGCCGGTCCTGCTGGCAGCGGGCATCCCCGCCGTCGCGCTGTTCTACCTGGTGGCCGCGCGGTACAGCATGGGGTTGGGCCCGCAGTACCACGTCTTCTCGGTGCCCTACGCGGCGATACTGGAGGGGCTCGGCGCGGCCGCCCTGCTGGGGTGGCTGTCGGGGAGGGCCCGGTCCGGCTGGGTGCGCCGGGTGGGTGTCGTGGGGCTGGTGGCCGCGCTGTCGGCGGTCAGCCTGACCGCGTTCGCGCTGTCGTTCCAGGACCGCAGCGGCGTGCTGGCGGTCTGCTCGCGCGGGCTCGACGCCGTCTCCCGCCCCGCGGGACCTGGTCGTCGTGGCGACCACGACCCTGGCCGTCGACCAGGGCGTGGCGAACAACTACGAGGAGCCGGTCGTGTTCTACCTGGCCGACCGCAAGGGCTGGAGCCTGCCCGCGGACCGGCACGACCCGGCCCAGCTCGCCGCGTACGCCGCCGGCGGGGCGCGCTGGTTCGTCGAGCCCGACCTCTCCCTGGTCACGCCGGGCGGCCCCTTGGCTGCCTGGCTGAGCGCCCACGCCCGCCAGGTGCGGTCCGCCGACGTGGACGGCTGTGACGTCTGGGCGCTCAGCCGCCCGCGGTGAGGCCGACGGGCGGGGTGCGCCGTCCTGCGGGGCGGAGGGCCCAGGAGGCCGCGGCCACCGCCCGCTGGGATCGCGCAGCACGGCCGCGCACGTCGACCACGTCCTGGCCGCGCTCCACGGGCCGCCACGCGGGCGAACTGGTCGCGCCGCCGCACCTGGCCCGGCTGTGGTTCGCCACCGTGCTGCGCGAGGGGTTCGCCTCCACCGTCGCCGGACACCCGGAACGGTTCGCCGTGCTCGCCGCGGACGCGTTGCGCACCGTCCTGCACGGCCACGACCTCGACCGGCCCGTCGACGCCGGGTCGAGCACGTGCTGGCCGGCTTCGCCGACCTGGCGGTCCACCCCGACGTCCCGGCCGGGCTGCGGGCACTGCGCGGGGCCAGTCTGCGGCTGGTGACGCTGGGCAACGGAGCCGCGGCGGTCGCCGAGCGGCTGATGGACCGGGCCGGGCTGCGGGCGGAGTTCGAGCGGCGCGGCCCGCGCCGGCATGCGCACCGCGTGGCTCGACCGCGCCGGCGAGCCCTACCCCGGCCACTGCCGGGCCGCCGACCACACGATCACGGCGTTGCCGCAGCTGGTCGCCGCGCTCGGGCTGGCCGGTTCCGCGGGTCAGGGCCCCGGTCCCGGCTGACCGTGCGTGCCCGCCGGCTCGTAGTGCACCTCGAAGACGGGGTAGCGGTCGGCGACGGACCGGAGCTGCTCGTCGGAGGGCTCGGCGTCGACGCCGAAGTAGTGCCTGGCCTCGGCGGCCCGTCCCCAGGAGCGTCCTGACGCGCCTGCCCGGCGCAGGTAGGCGCGGATCACCGCGGGCCGCTGCTCCGGTGGCAGCTCGACGAGCACGGCCGCGCGCCGCACCCTGCGCCCGAGCACGACGTGACCGGTCGCGGCCCGCACGTTGCCCACCCACTGCGACTCACCCGCCAGCGACACCAGGTAGTGCCGGCCACCGAGATCCACCAGGACCAGCTGCGTGCGGTGCACGACGCCGGTGCGCCGACCGGGTGCCTCCAGCACGACGGCATAGGCCGGGGACAGGCCGAGGGCGGTCAGCAGCCAGCCGATCGGCTGCAGCCGCCGGTACAAGGTCGGCGAGCGCCGGTACCGGACCGGCGCGGAGTAGTCGACCGGCCCGAGTACGCCCCCGAGCCGATCCCGGACACGCCGCGGCGGCTCGCCGTGGGCATCGCCGGCCGATCCCCTCGTCTCCGCAGTCCGCTGGCGCACCGTGGCAGCGTCCGCTCCGGCGCCGACGCGGGCCAGGGGCGATGGTCCCGGTCGCCGTCCGGTGCCCCGGCCGGGCCGGCGGATGTTGGCCTGGCCTCGCCTGC
>CAVSJZ010000070.1:0-90855 GCA_963728105.1 uncultured Actinomycetota bacterium
AGGCCGAAGCCACACTCGCGGCATCCGGACCTCTTCCCCGGGCGTTCTGGGTCTACCTCGCGGCCATGAGCCTGATCGCGGTCGGGTACGCCGACTTCAACCTCCTGTCGTTCCACCTCCTGCGCGCCGGCACCGCCTCCGGCGTCATCCCCCTGCTCTACGTGCTGGCGATGGGCATGGCCGGGCTCTCGGGGCTCGTCGTCGGGCGCTGGCTGGACCGGCGTGGCGCCATCGCGCTCGTCGTCGCTGCCGCGGTTGCGGCCGCGTTCGCGCCCCTGGTGTTCCTCGGTTCGCTGCCGGCCGCGGCCGTGGGCGTTGCCCTGTGGGGCATCGGGATGGGCATCCAGGACTCGATCATGAGCGCGCCGGTGGCGATGATGACCGCCGCCGTCGACCGCGCCCGCGCGCTGGGGCTCTTCAACGCCCTCTACGGGGTTGCCTGGTTCCTCGGCAGTGTGGTGCTCGGACTCGTGTACAGCGTCTCGATCGCGGCCGTCGTGGCGATCTCCGTCATCGCGCAGGTGGTCGGCGTGGCCGTGCTCGCCCGATGGCGCGGGCTGACCTCGGCGGACACGCCGGTCCGCCCCGCCGCAGGATCCTGAGCAGCACAGCCCGCCGCATGCTGGTGAAACCCTTTCATGGCCACCTTCACGCCGTTCTCAGCACACCCAAGGCGCGCCGCACCCGCAGGAATCTCGGCCCATTTGCGTCGCCAGCGCAAATGTCGCCGGCCGACCGTCACCGAGGAAGTCACGCTGGACGTGGCCGAGGACCTTGCTGCTTCCGGTCGCACCCTGGTGGTGTTCGGCGCAGCGCCGATCGTGCGCACGTTGGCCGGGATACTGGATGATCCGCGCAATGAGCTGATCTTATGGCTACCGCCGGCCGGCCTTCGCGTCGCACACCACGGGGACGGTCGCAATGAGCGCAGCGCAACGCGGTGTACGAGGGCGTCAAGGAGCTCTACATCCGGCACAGGTTCGGCGCCCTGGAAGGCCCGGGTCACCAACTCCTGTGGGCCAGAACATCTCGGTCGCACTGGAAAACTCGGCGGCGGCGAGGCGTACGTGTCAACTCCCGAACGGCCCGAGGCGCTGGAGGTGTTCATGGCACGGACCTGACGATGGTCCGGACCGCGTGGGCTGGACCCGCGTGGAATCAATCGTGGTGCGAACTGGTGGCAACCGCTGCGCTGTCCGGTGCCCGCCGTGCCATGGTCCGCTGCTGTTGTGCCTGGTAGAGACGCCGTTGGCTGTGGTGTGCTCGGCTTACACCCGATATGTCGCAGGTTCGATCCCTGCCGCGCCCACCAGCCCGACCAGAGCAGATGGTGCACGCTAGATCATCGGTCGCGGGTGTGCGAACGGTGTTCCGCACCATGGGTGAGCGCGCGCCGCTCACCTCTGTCGCCGTCGCGACTTGCCACTGGTCGTGACGAGCCGGTGCTGACGTGCGCCGGAGCGCTCGCGGGTTCGACCCGACGCGGGTCGACCTGCGAGGCCTGGGCGCGGCCTACCCTCAGCGCTCATGGAGATCCGGGACCGTCTGGTGGTCGGCACTGGCGCAGGTGCTGGTCGAGTGGAAGGCGACCGCGGGCCGACTGGCCGTCTCAGGGCGAAGAGGCGGCACGCGGAGAGGAGTCGGTACGACGCGGCGGTGCCGACCGGGGCGCCCGGGCGACGAACATCGGCCGGAGCGCACGGCGGCGACTGCGCCGGATCGGCCCAACCCGGACTTTCCGACCTGACAGGCATCTGACGGAAATCCGCCTCGCGCGGCGGGCACCGGCCTCCGGGGCCACAGTAGACCGGTTGGAACAGCACGGCGTCGCCGCGGGACCGAGCCGCGCACCGTGGCAGGTCTGCGCGGAGCGCGACGTGGTGCGCGACCGAGTGACAACCGCGCGCCGGCAGTTGACTGGACTCATTCCAGCGAAGGTGAAACCATGGCTGAAACCCCTGTCCACCTGCAGCCGAACCCCCACGCGATCCCTCCCTCCCAGTTGCGTCGTGCGGTTGCCGCCTCGGCACTGGGCAACGCGACCGAGTGGTTCGACTACGGCGTCTACGCCTACGTCGCCACCGAGATCGGGCAGCACTTCTTCCCAGGCGAGTACTCGACGCTGGGTGCGCTGCTGGTCTTCGCCGTCTCCTTCGTCCTGCGACCACTCGGCGGCATCATCTGGGGCCCCCTCGGCGACCGGTTCGGGCGGTCGAGGATTCTGTCGACCACGATCCTGCTGATGTGCCTGGCCACCTTCCTGGTCGGCGTCCTGCCCGACCACGGAACCATCGGCATCTGGGCCCCGATCCTGCTCGTCCTGCTCCGCGTGGTCCAGGGATTCTCGACGGGCGGCGAGTACGGCGGCGCGGCGACGTTCATGGCCGAGTACGCACCCGACCGCAAGCGTGGTTTCTGGGGGAGCTTCCTGGAGTTCGGCACGCTCACCGGCTTCACGGCCGCCGTCATCGTGGTGTATGTCGTCAACACGATCGTCGGCGACGCGGCGATGGCCGACTGGGGTTGGCGCATCCCATTCCTGCTCGCGCTTCCGCTGGGCGGAATCGGTCTCTACCTGCGGTTGAGGATGGAGGACACGCCGGTCTTCCGGGAGCTGGAGTCCGCAGGGGAGTCCGAGTCCGGCGCCGGGCTCGCGCTCAAGTCCCTCCTCGTGCAGTACTGGCGACCGGTTCTGCAGCTGTTCGGGCTGGTCATCGCCCTGAACATCATCAACTACACCCTTCTGGCCTACATGCCGACATACCTCCAGGGGACCATCGGGCTGGCCTCCTCGGACACCGACCTGCTGGTCATCATCGGCCAGGTCGCGATGATGGTGGCGATCCCGTTCGCCGGGGCGCTCTCGGACCGCATCGGCCGAAAGCCGTGTTGGTGGATCTCTCTCGTCGGGATCTTCGTCCTGGCCATACCGATGTTCCTGCTGATGGCGCAGGGACTCGTCCCCGCCATCATCGGGTTCACCGTCCTCGGGCTGGTCTACGTGCTGCAGCTGGGCACGATCTCGGCGACCTTCCCGGCCATGTTCCCCACGCAGGTGCGGTACTCGGGCATGGCCATCTCCTACAACGTCGCGACCGCGGCGTTCGGCGGCACGGCGCTGGCGGCGAACGAGGCCCTCATCTCCGTCACCGGCAACAACCTTGTCCCCGCGATCTACATGATGGTCTCGTGCGTGATCGGCATGATCGCGCTGTACTTCGTCGTCGAGACCAAGGGCGCGTCGCTGCGGGGCCGGGGCATCCCCGGAGCACCCGCGGAGCCGGCCCAGCAGGCGGTTGACACCGCGCACTCCGCCCGCTGACCGGCCGCCCGGCCGGCGTACCGGGCCGGCCGGCTCGCTCGATGACGTCCAGTGGCTCGATGACGTCCAGTGGATGGTGTCGGGGTCCGGCGCTGCAGCAGTTTCACACGGTGGTGGCCATGCTGTGGTGGCCGATCCAGTGGATGCTCGTCCTCGGCGTCGTGCTCGTGCTGTCCGCTGTGGTCGGCGCCGAGATCGCCCCTCATCCTGCTGGCCAAGGCGCTCGCCTACGCCGTGAGCCTGGGCTGCGGCTTCCGCGGTGGTCCGGTGTTCCCGTCGATCTTCATCGGCATCGCGGTCGCGATGGTCCCTGCGACGCTCCTCGGGCAGTCGCCGACCGTCGCGGTCGCCGTCGGCGCGGCGGCCGGCATGGCCGCGAGCAGCCGGCTGCTGTTCAGCTCGGTGCCCTGTGGCCGCGGCAGGCGCCGCCGCAGGGCCGGGGCGCCGAAGCCCGCTGATGGGCGACCGCCCGACCGCCTCGCACCCGGATGTCCTGCCGGTGTCGCCGTTCGCGCGCGATCGCCGGACCGGGAGGAGGTGGGCCACATGTGGCCCTGGATTCCCCTGTCCGGCGACCAACGCCACGGAAGGCGCGAGCCGGGCGTCAGGCGTCAGCCGTCAGCCGCGGGCACGCGGCGAGCCGTAGGGCGGCGAGCCCGCGGTTGTGATCCGGCGGCGGCCGGAGTAGCGATGGCTCGTGACCGTGGCCCTCATCGCGTTCGGGCTCGCCTTCCTCACGGAGGTGGCGGACACGAGCGGGCTGGCGACCCTCGTGCTCGCGAGCCGGTTCCCCGCTCGGTTGGTGCTCCTGGGTGTCTGCGCCGGCATGCTGGTGCACGTCGTCGTCGCGGTCGTCGCGGGCGGCCTGCTCACGCTGCTCCCGGAGCGGGCACTGGCCAGCGGCCTCGCGGTGATCTTCGTCGTCGCCGCCGTGATGCTGGTCCGGGAGGGCGAAGACGATGACGACGACGAGGTGACGGTCAAGGCGGCGAGGTCGCCCTGGGGTGTGGTCGCGACGGGTTTCGGCGTCACGGTGCTCTCGGAGTTCGCCGACCCGTCCCAGATCGTCATCGCCACCCTCGCGGCGCGCTATGCCGACCCGGTCGCGGTCGGGGTCGGTGCCCTCCTCGGGCTGTGGGTCGTGTCGGCCCTGGTGGTCTTCGGGGGCAGCCGCCTGCGACGGGTGGTGCCCGTCCGGTGGGTGACGCGAGGCTGCGCGGCCGTGCTGGTGGTGCTCGCGGTGCTCAGCGCGATCGACGCGGTCCGGGCCGGGACGTGAGTCCTTGATCAGGACAGGGTGTGCGGCACCGCGAAGTCCTCCGGCTCGCCCGCGACGACGTCCGTGACGTGGAACGTCCACGCGCGCCGTGATCGCCCGCGCGATCGGGTGGTCGGCGTCGGCCTCGACCGCGGCGGCGAGCTCCAGCACCCGCGTCCCGGTGCACCCCGGCGCCGCGACCACGCCGGCCACGACGGCCGTCCGGGCGGTGAGCGTGCCGGTCTTGTCGAAGACGGCCAGGTCGACCGCGGCGAGCCGCTCCAGCGCGTCGCCGCTGCGGACGAGGATCCCGAGCTCGGACGCTCGGCCCAGCCCGACCATCGTCGCGATCGGGGCCGCCAGGCCCATCGCGCACGGGCACGCCACGAGCATGACGGCCACGGCGCTGAGCAGGCCCGCCCCGGCGTCCCCCGCGAGCCACCACCGCCCGAGGAACGCCAGCGCGGCGACCGCGAGCACCACCGGAACGAAGACGGCGCTGACGCGGTCGGCGAGCCGCTGCAACCGGGCCTTGTCACGCTGCGCGTCCTCGACCATCCGCTGCAACCGGGCCAGCACCGACTCCTGCGCGACCGCCGTGACGCGCACGACCAGGACGCCGTCCCCGTTGCGGGTGCCCCCGACCACCGCCTGGCCCGGGCCCCGGTCGGCCGGGAACGCCTCCCCGGTCAGCATCGACTCGTCCACCGTCGAGGTGCCCGCGACCACGACGCCGTCGAGGGGGACCGGCTCGGCGTTGCCGACCCGCACCAGCGCTCCGACCGGCACGCTCTCGGGGGCGACGAGCTCGCCGCGCTCGTCGTCCGGCCCGGCCAGCAGGCGGGCCACGGGCGGGCGCAGGCCCAGCAGCGCGTGCATGGCCGAACCGGCCCGGTCCCGGGCCCGGGTCTCGACCCACCGGCCGGTGGCGAGCACGGCGATGATGACCGGGGCCATCACCCCGTGCAGCGCGGCCGCGATCGTGCCGCCCCCGCCGAGATGGACGTGCCGGCCGTCGAACACGGCCGCCTCCAGCACGCTCACGGCCAGTGCGGACGTGGTGCCCAGCGCGATGAGGCTGTCCATGGACAGCGCCCCGTGCCGGGCGAGCCGCAGCGCGCCGAGCACGAACGGGGCGCCGCAGCCGAGCACGGCGACGGCGGCGAGTGCCACCACCCACCAGCCGGCCGTGGCGTTCTCCGGGCCGAGCACGGCGACCGCGGCGGCGGCCAGCGCGAGCGGCCACGCCACCAGCGCCCGCCGTCCCCAGTGGACCCGGTCGGCGGCGGCGACGCGCACCGGCTCCGCGGCCACGGGGGTCGCGGCGTACCCGGCGGCCTCGACGGCTCCGCAGAGATCGGTCTCGCGGCACGCGGCCGGGTGGTAGGCGACGAAGGCGGTCGCCGTCGCCAGGTTCACCGCCGCGCTCGCCACACCGGGCACCTTCGCGAGCTTCCGCTCGACGCGCACCGCGCACGCGCCGCAGTGCATCCCGCTCACGGACAGCTCCGCCGTCGCCGGCCCGCCGCCGCCGTCGACCGGGCGCGGCGGGTCGTGGGTGTCCGAGTCCGGCATTCCCGGTCGCGCCTCCTCCGTGACCGCCCGCGTGGACGTCGACACCGCTACCGCGGGCCCCGGATGCGAGGAAGCATGCTAGACCACGCGATGCCTCCGCCGAGAGGCTCGACGGAGGGGGAGCGTCCGATGGCAGCACCGACCACCACCACCGGCCGGCGCGGCACCGGCCTCGCCACGGCGGTGACCGCCGGCGTACTGGCCTGCGCGGCGTGCGCCGGCCCTGCGGTGCCGGCCTCGCCCGCGTCCGCGTCCCCCGCCCCGACCGCCGCGACCCCGGCACCGTCGGCGACCGCCCTCCCGAGCGCGACGGCAGCGCCGCAGCCGGCGGGCGCCACCCCGTCGGAGATCTCGCAGATGGTGTGCGGGGAGGCCCGGACGGTGATCGAGCAGGCACTGGGCGCCGGCACCCCGCGCGTCGAGACCCCGACGTGGACCGACCACACGTACTCCTGCCGCTACGTCTACCCGGCCGGGTCGTTCACAGTGTCGGTCAAGGAGCTGTCGAGCTGGCCGGAGACCCTCGCCTACTTCGACGGGCTGGGCCGCACGCTCGGCCGCAAGGGCGCGCTGTCCGGTCTCGGCGAGGGCTCCTTCGCGACGACGAACGGCTCGGTCGTCGCCCGGAAGGACTGGAAGGTGCTGCTCGTCGACGACAGCGCGCTGCCCGCGCGGTTCGGGAGCCCGCCGATCCCGCCCGGCGACGCCGCACTGATCGTCGCCGGCGCCATCATGGGCTGCTGGGCGGGGGACTGAGGTCGGTGCCCGGTCGCCGCCGGCGCATCCCTGCGAGCAGGGGTGGGGGAACCGGCGCGGCCGGCCGGTGCGCCGGCCTCAGGCGGCGAGCCGCGCCAGCGCGGCGGCCAGGCCGTCCGGATCGGCCAGCTGCGGGTTGTGCGATGTCGCCAGCCGCTCGACGCGGTCGGCCCGCGCGGCCATCGCCTCCTGCGCCTCCAGCGGGAACACGGCGTCGTTCTCAAGCACGACGACCGCGACCGGGTGCGTCCGGCCGGGCGCCGTGCTGGGCGTCGTCACGGCCGCGAGACCGACGTACATCAGGTGCGCGTACCACTCGGCCACGCGCTGCGGGTCGAGGTCCGCGCACAGCGCCAGGGCCGCGCGCTCCCTGTCGTCGGTGACGTGCGCGGCGGCTCCGTCCTCCGTCGGCACGACCCAGTCGGGCGTTCCGCCCAGGGCGTCCAGGGCGGACTGGCCCCGGTCCGGCATGACCGCGCTGACGTAGACGCTCAGCGCGACGCGGGTGTCGTCGGCGAGCTCGGTGATCACCATGCCCCCGTAGGAGTGCCCGACGAGCACGACGGGCGCCGCGGCCGCGGCGACGAGCCGCCGGACCTCCTCGACATCGTCGGCGAGGCCGCCCAGCGCCGCGGGGTCGGTCCCGCAGCTCGGCAGGTTCGCGACCTGGACCGCGTGGCCTTCCTTCTCCAGCACGCGCGCCGTCTCGCCCCAGTACCAGCCGTCGACGAACGCGCCGTGCACGAGCACGAAACTGGTCATCGGTCCCTCCTCGTCCCGTCGGACCAGCACGGTCGCGTGGCCGGTTGCGACGGCATTGCAGCCTTTCTGCAACGCGGGCGGCGACACTGGCGGCGGTCCCCGGAGCGAGGAGGGTCTGATGCGCGCGAGGTACCCCGACGTCGAGGACCGGGTGGTGCGCGACGGCGTCGGCATCGGCTACGAGGTCTACGGCACCGGCGAACCGACGCTCCTGTTCGCCACGTCGCTGCCGCTGGTGACCACGCGGCAGTGGAAGGCGCAGCTGCCCTACCTCGCGCGGCACTTCCGGGTCGTCGCCGTCGACGGCCGCGGCAACGGCCGAAGTGACCGCCCCGACGACCCCGACGCCTACGGCATCGCCCACGACATCGCCGACCTGGTGGCCGTCCTGGACGCGACCGGCACCCCGCGTGCGGTCGCCGTCGGGCTCTCCGGTGGGGCACGGCGGGTCCTCGAGCTGGCCGCGGCCCATCCGGACCGCGTGTCCGGCGTCGTCGCGGTCGCGCCGGCCTTCCCCGTCGACATCGCCGGGTTCGACGACGTCCGCGACGTCTACGAGGGACCTCAGAAGATCAACCGCCACTACTTCGCCCTCGACTTCCCCGATGCCGTCGGCACGTTCTTCGCCGTCGCGAACTCGGACCCGCACTCGACGAAACAGTGGGACGACTGCGTCGGGTGGGCCCGGGGCACGACGCCCGATGCGATGCTCGCGTTCCTCGACCGGCTCGGCCCCGAGACATCGGCGTACGCCCGCGCGGTCTGCGAGCGGGTGCGCTGCCCGGTGCTGGTGGTCCACGGCGACGCGGACCTGCTCGTGCCGCACGCCACCGGCGCCGCCGTCGCGGAGTGGACCGGCGGCAGCCTCGTCACGCTGCCCGGCTCCGGGCACGCGCCGCCGATGCGCGACCCGGTCCGGGTGAACCTGCTGATCCGGGAGTTCGCCGAGGGCCTCGGCCCGCGGCCGGTCCGCCGGCGCACGTGGTCCCCGGCCCGCGGCCGGCCGCGCCGCGCGCTGGTCCTGTCCTCGCCGATCGGGCTCGGCCACGTCCGCCGCGACCTGGCGGTCGTCGACTCCCTGCGCAAGCGCCGGCCGGACCTCGAGGTGGAGTGGCTGGCCCAGCATCCGGTCAGCCAGGTGCTCGCCGCGGCGGGGGAGCGGGTGCACCCGGCATCGCGGTGGCTGGCGAGCGAGGCCGCACACGTCGAGGGCGAGTCCGGCGAGCACGACCTGCACGCCTTCCAGGCGCTGCGGTCGATGGACGAGATCCTCGTGGCCAACTTCCACGTGCTCGACGAGATCGCGCGCACCGAGCACCACGACCTGTGGATCGGGGACGAGGCCTGGGAGCTCGACCACTTCCTGCACGAGAACCCCGAGCTCAAACGGACCGCGTACGCGTTCCTGACCGACTTCGTCGGGTTCCTCCCGATGCCGGGGTGCGACGACCGCGAGGCGTCCGTCGCCGCCGACTACAACGCGCAGATGGTCGCGCAGGTCGAGCGCTACCCCCGGGTCCGCGACTGCGCTGTGTTCGTCGGCGACAAGGGCGACGTCGTGCCCGAGACGTTCGGCCCGGGTCTGCCCGCGATCCCGGACTGGACGGCAGCGCACTTCGACTTCCCCGGCTACGTCACCGGATTCACCCCGGTCGACCCGCGCGACCGAGCCGGCATCCGCGACGAGCTGGGCTGGCGCCCGGGCGAGCCGGTCTGCCTGGTCACGGCGGGCGGGACCGGCGTGGGGCTACCGCTGATGCGGCGGGTCGCAGCCGCCGTTCCCGAGGCGACCCGCCTCGTGCAGGGCCTGCGGACGGTCGTGGTCACCGGGCCGCGCATCGACCCCGATACGATCCCGCCGGCACCTGGCCTCGAGGTGGTCGGTTGGGTGCCCGACCTGTACCGGCGGTTGGGCGCGTGCGACGTGGCCGTCACCCACGGCGGGCTCACGACCACGATGGAACTGACGGCCAACGGGCGCCCGTTCCTCTACGTCCCGCTGCGCCGCCACTTCGAGCAGAACCTGCACGTCCCGCACCGGCTGGCCCGTCACCGGGCCGGGCGGCGCCTGGACTACGGGCAGCTGGGCGTCGAGGAGCTTGCGCACGCGATCGCCGCGGAGCTGGGGCGCGAGGTCGACTACCGACCGGTCGACCCCGGAGGCGCGGAGCGGACCGCGACGCGGCTCGCGGAGCTCGTCTGACCGCGGGCGGCGAGCTCGCCCAGCAGTGCCCGGGCCTGCGCGGCGAGCAGCGGCATGCCGTGGCGGTCGGCCAGGGTCCGGGCCCGGTCGGCGTGGTCGGACGCCGCGTCGACGTCGCCGAGCGCGGCCAGCGCGGCGCCCTCGACGAGCTCGCCCGCGGCGAGCCATGGCAGCCACCCGTGGCGCCCTGCGGCCGCGAGCAACGGGGCGAGCACGGCGCGGGCCTGCGCCGGGTCGCCCCGGGCGATCCGGGCGCGGGCGATCGACAGGTAGGTGTCGCCCGCGCCCAGCCAGGCGTGGCCACGGGGGGCGTCGACCGCCGCCAGCAGCGACTCGGCGCCCGTCAGGACGTCCGGGTCGCCGCCGCACTCGGCGAGCGGCGCGAGGCAGCGCAGGAGGTAGGCCTCGGTCCCGGCCCGGGACACCGGCTCGCGGACGTCGGCCAGGAGCTTCGTCGCCTCCGCGCGGTCACCGAGGTCGACCAGCGTGTGCGCGAGCAGGCCCGCCGCCGTCGCCCGCCACCACTCGTGGGCGCCGGTCCGGCTCAGCGCGACGGCGCGCTCGCCGAACGCCACCGCGTCGTCGAGGCGTCCGCGCAGGCGCTCGACCCATCCGCGGTGCGCCAGGAACCAGGACTCGTGCGACCGCTGGCCGCTCCGGGCGTTGATCGCCAGTGCCTCGTCCATCCGGTCGGTCGCCCGGTCCCAGTCGGCGGCCGCGACCGCGGGCAGGGCCGACTCGAACACGGCCCAGCGCAGCAGCAGCAGGTCGCCGCGCCGGCGCAGCAGCGGCTCCAGCTCGTCGAGAACCGGCGCCAGCTCCGCGGTCGCGCCGAGGTAGGCGTAGGCCGTCTTGAGCCCGTCCAGCCCCGCGGCGAGTGCCGCGTCGTCGCTCGCCGCGCGGCCCGCGGCGACCGCCCGCCGGCCGAGGTCCACCGCGTCGGTGAACCGGAGCCGGTTCACGGCGACGACGGCCTGCCAACCGAGCAGGTCGGCCAGCGCGGCGGCGTCGCCGAGCCGGTCGGCGAGGATGCGCGCGTCGTCGAGGTGGCGCTCCCGCTCCGGCTGCCCGAGCGCGGACGGGGCGTCGCCCGCGCTCTGCCGCAGCGCGGCCAGCTCCAGCCTGCGGTCGCCCGCGGCCCGCGCGTCCCCGACGGCGGCGTGCAGGTCGTCCATGGCCGCGGCGAAGTGGCCGAGCACCTCGGACGCCCGCGCCCGGACCAGCCGGACCCGGCCCGTCAGTGCCGGGTCCGCCGCCTGCAGGGCGGCGTCGAGGGCGCGGTCGAGCAGGGCCTGCGCATCGGCGGCGGCGTAGCGCCGGAGCGCCTGCTCGCCCGCGGTGAGCAGGGCCCGTGCCACGCGGGGCAGGTCGTCGAGGGCCAGCGCGTGGTCGGCGACGGCCTCGGGGTGGTCGGCGAGCAGGTCGGCGGCGCGGCGGTGGAGGGCGAGTCGGACCGGCGGCGGAGTCGTCGCGTACAGGACCTCCTGGACGAGGTCGTTGGCGAACTCGTAGCGGGCGCCCTCCGGCACCAGCAGGCGCGCGGCGGTGGCGGTGTCGCAGCGACGGATGACCTCGTGCAACGGCAGGTCGAGCATCGCCGCGACCGTGGCGGGCGCCGGCGCGGCACCGAGCACGGCGCCCGCGCGGAGCACCTGCTCCACGTCCGGGCCCACTCGCCGCACCCGGGCCAGCACGGCCGACTGCAGGGACTCCGGGACTCCCTCGACGCCCGCCACGGCGCCGCGCAGGGTCTCGACGACGAACAGGGTGTGGCCGCGGGTGCGGCGCACGATGTCCTCGGCGAGCCGGGGCACGCCCGCCCGCGCGGCCAGCAGGGCGACCGCAGCGGGGTCGAGCGGGCCGACGGCGAGGCGCGAGGCGACCTCGTCGAGCGCGTCGAGCGCCGCGGCGCCCTCCTCCGACCGGACCGTCGCGACCGCCAGGAGCCTGCATCCGTCCGCCCGGGCGAGGGCGTAGTGCAGGAACGCGACGGTCGCCAGCCCGGCGTTGTGCAGGTCGTCGAGCAGCAGCAGGACCGGCCGGGTGACCGTGATCCCGTGCAGGAGGCACCGCAGCGCGTCGTGGACCCGCATGCGCTCCAGCTCCGCGTCGCCGCGGGTCGGGTCGGGCTCGCCGAACAGCGCCGCGACGTCGGGCAGCAGGGCCGCGAGCAGCCTGGCGTGGCCGCCGGCCAGGCGCCGGGCCTCGCCGGGCGGCAACGCGCGGACGGCCGGGACGAGCGCGTCGACCACGGGTTGCAGGGGCAGGGAGCGCTCGGCCGCGTAGCAGCGCGCCGAGGCGACCAGACCGCCGGTGCCGGCGGCCAGCGCGGCGACGGCACCCGCGAGCGTCGTCTTCCCGATGCCGGCCTCGCCGGTGAGCAGCAGGAGGGCGGGTGAGCCCCCGACCGCCGCGCTCCACGCCTCCGTGAGGGCGTCCAGCTCCGTCTCGCGCCCGGCCGGCGCGGTGCCCGGCCGGGAGACCGCAGCGCGCGGCGGGGCGGCTGCGGGCGCCCGCTCACCACGGAGGATCGCGACGTGCAGCGCCTGCGTCTCCGGAGCGGGGTCGGCACCCAGCTCGTCGGCCAGCGCGGCGCGCAGCCGGGCGTAGGTGTGCAGCGCCGGAGCCTGCTCGCCCGCGAGGGCCTGGGCCGCGATGAGCAGCCGGTGCGCGCGCTCGTCGAGCCGGTCCTCGTCCGCGACGGCGCGGGCGGCCGCGACGGCCGTCGCGGCGTCACCCGTGGCGAGGGCCGCCTCGGCCAGGTGGCACGACAGCGACCGCCACCGGGCGACTACCTCGCAGCGCAGCGTCTCCACCCAGTCGGCCGACGGCTCGCCGGCCAGTACGTCGCGGTCGGCGAGCAGGTCGAGACCGCGCCGTGCGGCGACCAGTGCCAGCGGCGGGTCGCCCGCCGCGAGCCGGCGCCGGGCCTCGCCGTCCAGGTCGGCCGCCTCCGCCACGTCCGTCCGCGCGGCCCGCCCGTCCAGCCGGTAGCCGTCCCGGCCGCCCAGCACCACGTCCGTTCCGAGGGCCGCGCGCAACCGGCTGACGAGCGTGGCCACGTTGTCGGCCGGGCGCAACGGCGGACGCTGCGGCCACAGGTCCGCCACGATCGCGTCGACGGCGATCCGCGTCCCCGGCGAGGCAGCGAGCCGGGCGAGCAGCCTGCGGGCCTTCCGGCTGCCGACCGCGAGCGGTCGTCCGTCCGGTCCGAGCACGACGAAGGGCCCCGCCAGCCGGACGGTCAGCGCGCCCACGTCGGCTCCTCACGCCGCATCGGACCCTTTGTCCCATCCCGCCACGAAGCGGGCAAGCGATGTCACGAACTCGTCGGGTGGGGGCCGGGCGACGCCGTCGCGCCCGCGTTGCCGGTCCGGTCCCGCGGTGTGAGGGTCGGGCCATGGACACCTCGACGCACGCCGACCTCCTGACCGGTGACTTCTTCCGCTACGGCGAGCTGCTGGCCGCCGACGAGCGCGCGGTGATCGCCCGGCTCCGGGAGTTCCTGGCGAAGGAGGTCGAGCCGATCGTCCTCGACCACTGGACGCGCGCGGAGTTCCCGCACCAGCTCGTGCCCGGGCTCGCCGCACTCGACCTCGCCGCGCTGCCCTACGACGGCCTGCACGGGCCCGCGGCCCGACGCCTGCTGGTCGGCTTCGTCGCGCTGGAGATCGCGCACGTCGACCCGTCGATGAACAGCTTCTTCGGCGTCCACAACGGGCTGGCGATGGGCAGCATCGACCTGTGCGGCTCGCCAGAGCAGCGCGAGCGCTGGCTGCCGGCCATGGCCGACCTGGAGCAGATCGGCGCCTTCGGCCTGACCGAGCCCCGCGGCGGGTCGGACGTCGCCCGCGGGCTGCGGACCACCGCCCGCCGGGAGGGCGACGAGTGGGTCCTCGACGGCGAGAAGCGCTGGATCGGCAACGCCACGTTCGCCGACCTCGTGGTGATCTGGGCGCGCGACGTCGCGGACGACTCGGTGAAGGGGTTCGTCGTCCACCGCGACAACCCGGGCATGGCGACCCGCAAGATCGAGAACAAGCTCGCGCTGCGGATCGTGCAGAACGCCGACATCACGCTGACGGGGTGCCGGGTGCCGGAGGCCGACCGGCTGCAGCGGGCCGACTCGTTCGCCGACACCAACAAGGTGCTGCGCCGCACCCGCGGCGGCGTCGCGTGGGGCGCGACCGGCACGATGCTCGCCGCCTACGAGGCCGCGCTCGCCTACGCCGGCGAGCGCGAGCAGTTCGGCCGCCCGATCGCCGGGTTCCAGCTGGTCCAGGACCTGCTCGTGCGCATGCTGGGCAACATCACCGCCTGCCTCGGGATGGCCGTGCGCCTGGCCCAGATGCAGGACGCCGGCGACGCGGGCGACGACCACGCGGCGCTGGCGAAGGAGTTCTGCACGTCCCGGATGCGCGAGACCGTGGCCATGGCCCGCGAGGTCGTCGGCGGCAACGGCGTGGTGCTCGACTACGGCGTCGGGAAGTTCTTCGCCGACGCCGAGGCGCTCTACTCGTTCGAGGGCACCCGCCAGATCAACACCCTCGTCGTGGGCCGGGCGATCACGGGCCGGAGCGCCTTCGTCTGACGGGCCACGGCGGCCCGGGGGGAGCCCCGGGCCGCCGCTGTCCGGCCGGTCGTACCGCTCGGATCAGGCCTTGGCCTGCATGCTCGACCGGGCGGGGTTGCCCTGCTTCTCCGCCTTCGGGTCCATCTCGTCCGCCTTGGCGTGCACGCCCTCCTCGACGCGCTTGCCGATGTCGGGGTCGACGTGGCGCCAGTACTCGAACGCCCGAGCCAGCACGGGCTCGGTCACCCCGTTCAGCAGGTGCCCCACGATGTTCTCCACGAGGCGCTCCCTGGCGGCGTCGTCCATGACCTCGCGGACGAGCGTGCCGGCCTGGCCCCAGTCGTCGTCCTCGGCGTGGTCGACGTAGGCGGTCCGCATGATCGCGCCGTCGGCCTGCCAGGTGGGGACGCGCCCGTAGCGCTCGGTGTCCGCGGCCGGGCCGCCCTTCGAGTTGGGCGCGTACACGGGGTCGGTCACCGGGTGGATCCGCATCGCGCCGTCCTTGGAGTACGAGTGCACGGGCGCGGTCGGGGCGTTCACCGGGATCTGCTGGTAGTTGCCGCCGAGGCGGTGGCGGTGGGCGTCGGCGTAGGAGAACAGGCGCGCGAGCAGCATGCGGTCCGGGCTGGGCCCGACCCCCGGCACGAGGTTGTTGGGCTGGAACGCGAGCTGCTCGATCTCGGTGTGGTTGTCGACCGGGTTGCGGTTGAGCGTCATCCGGCCGACCTCCTGCAGCGGGTAGTCGCCGTGCGGCCACACCTTGGTGAGGTCGAACGGGTTGAACCGGTAGTCCTTCGCGTCCTCGTACGGCATGATCTGCACGTACATCGTCCAGCTCGGGTACTCGCCGTCACGGATGTGCTCGAACAGGTCGCGCGTGTGGTAGTCGGTGTCGGCCGCGGCCATCTGGTCGGCCTCGTCCTGGGTGAAGAACTCGATGCCCTGGTCGGTCTTGAAGGTGTACTTCACCCAGAACTGCTCGCCAGCGGCGTTGATCCACATGTAGGTGTGGGACGTGTAGCCGTTCATGTGCCGCCACGTGCGCGGGATGCCGCGGTCGCCCATGAGCCACGTCACCTGGTGCGCCGACTCCGGGGACAGCGTCCAGAAGTCCCACTGCATGTCGTGGTCGCGCAGGTTGTTGTCCGCGCGGCGCTTCTGGGAGCGGATGAAGTGCTGGAACTTCATCGGGTCCTTGACGAAGAACACCGGGGTGTTGTTGCCGACCATGTCGTAGTTGCCGTCGGGCGTGTAGAACTTCAGGGCGAACCCGCGGGGGTCGCGCCAGGTGTCTGGGCTGCCCCGCTCGCCGGCCACGGTGGAGAAGCGGGCCGCCATCTCCGTCTTCGCGCCGGGCTGGAAGAGCGCGGCCCGCGTGTACGCGGTGACGTCGCCCGTCACCTCGAACGTCCCGAACGCGCCGCTGCCCTTGGCGTGCGGCTGGCGCTCCGGGATCCGCTCCCGGTTGAACTGGGCCATCTGCTCGATGAGGTAGCTGTCCTGCAGCAGGATGGGACCGCCCGCGCCGACGGTCAGCGAGTGCTCGTCGCTCTCGACCGGGATCCCGGCGTCGGTCGTGGTGGGAAAGCGCTGTTCGGTCGTGGCCATATCTCCCCGGTACCCCGGTCCGGACGGGTGCACACCCCGGGCCCCGATGTCATCGGCGACCGGAAGCGCCCGCCGGCTCGTCTGGCGATCGTGCCGGGTGGGCGGTAGATACAGCACTGTGGAGAGGTGGGAGGAGTTGGCGGTGGGGCTCGCCGAGGTCGCCCGCGACCTGTCGGACCAGTCCACGGTCCAGGGGACGCTCGACCGGATCGTGACGCACGCCGCGTCGTTGGTGGACGGGTGCACGGCCGCGAGCGTCATGGTCGTGCGGAGGGGCTCGGTCGAGACGCTGGCGGCGACGGCGCCCGTCGCGCGGGACGCCGACCGGGCGCAGGCCGAGCTGCGCAGGGGCCCCTGCTTCGACGCCGTGGTGGGCAAGGAACAGGTCTACCGGCTCGCCGACACCCACGACCCGGGGGAGTGGCCGGAGCTGGCCGACCGGCTGCGCGGGCTGGGGATCGGGTCGGCCGTCGGGTTCCTCCTGCACGCGAACGACCGGGACAACCTCGGTGCGCTCAACCTGTTCGGCAAGGCTCCCCGGGCGTTCACCGAGCGGGCCGAGCGCGTCGGTTGGGTGGTCGCGTCGCACTGCGCGGTCGCGCTCGCCACCGCCGAGCGCGACGACGCGCTGCAGCGCGCCCTGCGCAGCTCGCGCTCGATCGGCGTGGCCGTCGGCGTGCTCATGGCGCGCCACGGGCTGACCGAGGACCAGGCGTTCGACCGGCTCTCGCGCTACTCCCAGGACCACAACGTCGCCGTCCGGGTGCTCGCCGAGCAGGTCGGCCGCACCGGCGCCCTGCCGGACTCCTGACGGCGGCTCAGCCGCCGCAGGTCGCGATCCGGTAGTCGAGGCCCAGCGCGATGAACGCGTCGTTGAGGGCGGTCGCCGCCCTGTCGAACTCGCGCCGGTCCAGGCCGGTGTCGTCGTCGAGTGCTGCGGTGAACGCTGGCCTGGACAGGTCGCCGCCCAGCGTGACGTAGTCCATCCACAGCTCGGCGGACGACAGCTCGGCGAGTGCCAACCCGACCTGCAAGAGCTCGACGGCCGGGCCGTCTGCTGCGCGGTCCGGCCAGCCCGTGGCGTGCTCGGATCCACTCATACGATCGGGTACCCCGCGGGCGGCGGCCTAAGCCGCGGCCCGCTGGGGGGCCCCCTCCTCCGTGAGGGCGCGCCGCAGGTGCGCCAGCGTGCGCGAGAGCAGCCGGGACACGTGCATCTGCGAGATCCCGATGTCGCGGGCGATCTCCGACTGCGTGCGGTCGCCGAAGAAGCGCATCACGAGGATCGAGCGCTCCCGCGGGGGAAGGGCGTCGAGCAGGGGCCGCAGCGCCTGCTCGTACTCGATCCTTTCGAACGTCGTGTCGACGGCACCCAGCTGGTCGGCGACCGAGACCCCGCTCTCCGGGTCGTCGGCGTCCATCGAGTGGGCGTGGTGGTTGGCCAGGGCGTCGAGCGCCTCGATGACCTCGTCCACCGTCACCCCGAGGTGTGCCGCGAGCTCGCTCGGCCGCGGCGCGCGGCCCAGCTCCTGCGCCAGCGTGGTACTGGCGTGGCCGACGGCGACGCCGAGGTCCTTCAACCGGCGCGGGACGTGTAACGCCCACGTCTGGTCGCGGAACCAGCGCCGGATCTCGCCCCGGACGCACGGGATGAGGTAGCCGAGGAACTCGCCGCGGGCCTTCCCGGGATCCCACCGGTCGATGGCCTTGATGAGCGCCATCATGCCGGTCTGTTCGAGGTCCTCGCGGCTGTCGGGCTGGTCCCGGGTGTAGCGCCGCACCAGGTGCACGACGATCGGCTGGAACGCGACCACCAGCGAGTCCCGCAGGACGGCCCGCCGAGGATGGTCCGGCGGCAGGGCCGCGAACTCCTCGAGCTTCGGCATCTGGTCGGCGTACGCACTGGGCGGCGGCGCGGTCAGCTCGGCCGGGCCCGGACGGTCGGTGTTGCTCAGAGTCACACGAATCCATGACGGGCCTGGGCATGAGGCGCGGGCATACACCTCTGGACGCGCCCGTCAGACGACCTGGGTCCGACCGTACCCGCCCGACGGTCACCGCGCCGCCCGGGCGGTTCGCGCGCCGTCCGGAGTGCTGCTCGCGGTCGACGGCGCGCGAGCCGCCCGGCCGCGCGCGAGCCGCCCGGCCGCGCGCGAGCGCCCGGCCGCGCCGCGCACGGTGGCCCGCCGCGTCGGCTCAGCTCGCCGGCTTCGCGAGCCGCTCGACGAGCGTGGCGCAGAACGCCGGCAGGTCGTCGGGGTCGCGGCTGGTGATGAGGTTCCCGTCGACGACGACCTCGTCGTCGACCGCCCTGCCGCCGGCGTTGCGGATGTCCGTGCGCAGGCTCGGGTACGACGTGAGGGTGCGGCCCTTGACCAGGCCCGCCTCCACCAGCGTCCACGGGGCGTGGCAGATCGCCGCCACGGGCTTGCCCGAGTCCAGCATCTCGGTGACGAAGGTGCGGGCGTCGGCGTCGACGCGCAGCCGGTCGGCGTTCACCGTCCCGCCCGGCATGACCAGCGCGTCGTAGTCAGCCGCGTGGACGTCGGCCACGAGCTTGTCGACGTCGTAGGTCCCGGCCGGCTCGATGTCGGAGTTCATGGCCTGGATCGGGTCCTTGCCGACGGACACGATCTCGACGGTGGCGCCCTCCTCGGCGACCGCGTCACGCGGGCGGGTCAGCTCGACCTCCTCCACGCCGTCGGTCGCGAGCACGGCGATCCGCTTGCCGTCCAGTGTTCCCATGGGTGTCTCCTCCGTTGTCTGTCGTCGGGGTGTCGGATGCCGGGTCGCTCAGCGCACCGGGATGCGAGCGTCGCCGGGCTTCCCGTACTCCTCGCGCAGCGCCGGCAGCAGCTCGGCCTCGGCGAACTTGAGGAAGTCGGGCTGGGTGTCGCCGCCGACCTGGACGAGCGCGACGTGGGTGAAGCCCGCGTCGACGAACGGGCGCACGGCCTCGACGTGCGCCGCGACGTCCGGGCCGCACGAGAAGGCCCCGGCCACGTCGTCGGGCCGGACGAACTGGCTGGCCGCGGCGAAGCCCGCCGGGCCCGGCAGCTCGGCGTTGACCTTCCAGCCGCCCGCGAACCAGCGGAACTGGTCGTGCGCCCTCGCGACCGCCTCGTCCCGGTCGCCGCCCCACGCGATCGGCTGCTGGCCGATCTTGGGCAGCGACCCGCCCGCCGCCTCGTCGAACCCGCGGACCAGCTCGGGCAGCGGCTCGACGGCCACCATCGCGTCGGCGACCGGCGCGAACGTCTCGACCGACTGGCCGCCCGACACGGCGACGGCCATCGGCACGCCGCCCTCCGGCACGTCCCACAGCCGGGCGGAGTCCACCCGGAAGTGGCGGCCGACCCGGTTGACGTAGCCGCCGGCGAACAGCTCGCCGATGATCTCGACGGCCTCGCTCAGCATCTCGTGCCGCACGTTCGCCGGCGGCCATCCGCGGCCGACCACGTGCTCGTTCAGGTTCTCGCCCGCACCGAGCCCGAGCGTGAAGCGACCGTCGCCCGCCAGCAGCGAGACCGTCGCGGCCTGCTGGGCGACCACGGCCGGGTGGTAGCGCAGGATCGGACACGTCACGTAGGTCATGAGGGGGACGCGCTCGGTGTGGGAGGCCACGGCGCCGAGCACCGACCAGGCGTTGGGCGCGTGACCCTGGCTGTCGAGCCAGGGGAAGTAGTGGTCGCTCATGACCTCGAAGTCGAAACCGGCGCTCTCCGCCGCGATGGCGTCGGCGACCAGCCCGCGCGGACCGCGCTGCTCGGTCATGAGGGTGTAGCCGAAGGCAACCATGGTCGTCATCTACCCCCGGACCTGGCGGGCAAAACCCGGTGTCGCCGCCTGCGCGCGTCCCGGCCCGGCCCGGTCTACAGTCGACGGAGGCGACCCGGCGAGGGCGGCGCGGGGCGTCCTGAGCACGCACGACACGAGGAGTCTCGGGTGGGAGCGGAGTCCCGGATGGACACCGCCGGCGGTGACGGGCCGGGGTCCGGCCCCGGCCGGGCCGGCCGGCCGCGCCCGGGCGTCCCGCGCGAGGAGCTGAACGCCGCGGCGACGGTCGTGCCGGCACCGTCCGGGCGGGGCGTCGTCGTCGTGGTGTCGGGGGAGATCGACTCCGCGGAGGCCGACGACATCGGCGACCTGCTGCACGAGGCGATCGCCGGCGGGCCTGCCGTGCTGCTCGACCTGTCCGCGGTGCGGTTCTTCGGCTCCGTGGGGCTCGCGCTCGTCGTCGAGGCGCACCGGGCCGCGCTGGCCCGGGGCGTCCCCTTCGCCGTCGTCTCGGGGGAGGACAACCGGGCCGTGACGCGGGCCCTGTCGGTCACCGGTGTCGACACGCAGGTGCCGGTGCACCCCACGGTCGCCTCGGCCACCGCGGCGACGGCCTCCGGCACCTGAGCCCGACAGCCCGGCACCGGCCGAGCCGGCTCCGATCGGACCTTGCGGCTGCCCGACGAAGGGGGCCCGGCTTCCTCCAGCGAGCATGAAGTCCGCACTCGTGGGAAAGATGTCCACGACGGCGGACGAGGGGAGCGGCAGGATGGGCGTGCGGGCGTGGGTCGACGGCTGGCCGGTCGTGCGACAGCTGACCGGGGACGACCCCACAGGCCGCGGCGACGCGGCGAAGAGCCGCCGCAGCGCCGCGCTGGCGCCCCGCACCGCGACCGCCGACAGCGTCGTCAAGTCCGTGTGCCCGTTCTGCGCCGTCGGGTGCGGCCAGAACGTGTACGTCAAGGACGAGCAGGTCGTGCAGATCGAGGGCGACCCCGACTCCCCGGTCAGCCGCGGCCGGCTCTGCCCCCGCGGCTCGTCGAGCCTGCAGCTGACGACCAGCCCGCTGCGCGAGCAGAAGGTCCGCTACCGGCGCGCGCACGGCACCGAGTGGGAGGACCTCGACCTCGACACGGCGATGGACATGATCGCCGACCGGGTGCTCGCCACCAGGCGCGAGGGCTGGCAGTGGGACGCGGACGGCCAGCGCGTGCGGCGCACGATGGGGTTCGCGAGCCTCGGCGGCGCCACGCTGGACAACGAGGAGAACTACCTCATCAAGAAGCTGTTCACCGCGCTGGGCGCCATCCAGATCGAGAACCAGGCCCGTATTTGACACTCCGCCACCGTCCCCGGTCTGGGGACCAGCTTCGGCCGCGGCGGCGCCACGACCTTCCTGCAGGACCTGCAGAACTCCGACTGCATCCTCGTCCAGGGCTCGAACATGGCCGAGTGCCATCCGGTCGGGTTCCAGTGGGTGATGGAGGCCAAGGCCCGCGGCGCGACCGTCATCCACGTCGACCCGCGGTTCACCCGCACCAGCGCGGTCGCCGACCTGCACGTGCCGCTGCGCGCCGGCACCGACATCGCGTTCCTCGGCGGGATCGTCAACCACGTGCTGCAGAACGGGAAGGAGTTCCGCGAGTACCTGCTCGCCTACACGAACGCGGCGACGCTCGTGAGCGAGGACTTCCAGGACACCGAGGACCTCGACGGCGTGTTCTCCGGTCTGGACGCCGAGGGCCGCGAGTACGACGTCACGACGTGGATGTACGAGGGCGCGCAGATCCAGGCGGCGTCCGGGCAGCGCGAGGAGGTCGCGTCGCAGCGGGCGGGGCAGCGCTCGACCCGGCGCGCGGCGCGCGGTGAGGCGCACGGCTCGGGTGGCGCCGGCATCACCGGCGAGATCCGCACCGACGAGACCCTCGAGCACCCCCGGTGCGTGTACCAGATCCTCAAGCGGCACTTCGCCCGCTACACGCCCGAGATGGTCGAGCGCACCTGCGGGGTGCCGCAGGAACAGTTCCTGCGGGTGTGCGAGCTGCTGGAGCAGAACTCCGGACGCGAGCGGACGACCGCGTTCGCCTACTCCGTCGGCTGGACCCACCACACCGTGGGCGTGCAGTACGTCCGGACGGCCGCGATCCTGCAGACGCTGCTGGGCAACATCGGCCGTCCCGGCGGCGGGATCCTCGCGCTGCGCGGGCACGCGTCGATCCAGGGCTCGACCGACATCCCGACGCTGTTCAACATCCTGCCCGGCTACATCGCCATGCCCCACGCCGACTCGGCGCAGGAGCTCGACGAGTACGTCGAGAACGAGAAGGCGAACAAGGGCTACTGGGCCGAGCTGCGCTCGTACCTCGTCAGCCTGCTCAAGGCGTGGTGGGGCGACGCCGCGACGCCCGACAACGGGTTCTGCTTCGACTACCTGCCGCGGCTGACCGGCAGCCACAGCTCGTTCGAGACGGTCATGGCCCAGATCGCGGGGGAGTGCAAGGGCTACTTCCTGCTCGGCGAGAACCCGGCCGTGGGCTCGGCGAACGGCAAGATGCAGCGGCTGGGCATGGCCAACCTCGACTGGCTGGTCGTCCGCGACTTCCAGCTCATCGAGTCCGCCACCTGGTGGAAGGACGGGCCGGAGATCGAGACGGGGGAGCTGCGCACCGAGGACATCGCCACCGAGGTGTTCTTCCTCCCCGCCGCCGCACACACGGAGAAGGACGGCAGCTTCACGAACACCCAGCGGATGCTGCAGTGGCACCACCAGGCCGTCGAGCCGGCCGGGGACACCCGCAGCGACCTGTGGTTCATGTACCACCTGGGCCGGCGGATCCGGGAGAAGCTCGCGGGGTCGACCGACGCGATGGACCGGCCGGTGCTGGACCTGACCTGGGACTACCCGACCAAGGGCGCCCACGGAGACCCGGACGCCGATGCCGTCCTCGCCGAGATCAACGGTTGGGACGGCGAGGGGAACCCGCTGTCGAGCTACCAGCAGCTGAAGCCGGACGGCTCGACCGCCTGCGGCTGCTGGATCTACTGCGGCTGCCATGCGGAAGGGGTGAACCAGCCCGCCCGCCGCAAGCCGGGCGACGAGCAGAGCTGGGTGGCGCCCGAGTGGGGCTGGGCCTGGCCGGCCAACCGCCGCATCCTCTACAACCGGGCGTCGGCCGCCCCCGACGGCACGCCGTGGAGCGAGCGCAAGGCGTACATCTGGTGGGACGCGGAGCAGGAGAAGTGGGTCGGCCACGACGTGCCCGACTTCTCCCCGACGAAGGCGCCCGACCACGTGCCGGCACCGGACGCCACGGGGGTGGCGGCCCTTTCGGGCACCGACGCGTTCATCATGCAGGCCGACGGCAAGGCGTGGCTCTACGCGCCGGCCGGCCTCGACCGACGGGCCGCTGCCCGCCCACTACGAGCCGCAGGACTCGCCGGTCGCCAACCCGCTCTACGCGCAGCAGCGCAACCCCGTGCGCCAGATCGACTCGGTCGTGCACCCCGACGACCGCTTCGCACCCAGCGGGCGGGAGCCGGGCGCCGACGTCTACCCCTACGTCGTCACGACCTACCGCATCGCCGAGCACCACACCGCGGGCGGCATGAGCCGCTGGTCGCCCTACCTCGCCGAGCTCGCGCCCGACCCGTTCTGCGAGGTCTCACCCGAGCTCGCGGCCGAGCGCGGGCTGGTGCACGGCGAGTGGGCCACGGTCGTCTCGCCGCGCAACGCCATCGAGGCCAGGGTGCTCGTCACCGACCGGGTGGCGCCGCTGCGGGTGCAGGGCGCCGTCGTGCACCAGATCGGGCTGCCCTACCACTGGGGCCCCAACGGCCTGGTGCCCGGCGACGCCGCCAACGACCTGACCAGCCTCGTGATGGACCCGAACGTCCACATCATGGAGACCAAGGCCCTCTCGGCCGACATCCGGCCGGGCCGGCGGCCGCGGGGCCACGCCAAGGCCGAGCTCGTCGCGGACTACCGCCGGCGGGCCGGGATCGACGAGGAGACCGGGATGCAGGTGCGCGGATGAGCGTCGACGAGGCCGACCTGCGGGAGCTCCTCACGTCCGACCAGCCGCCCCGGGTGGGGTTCTTCACCGACACCTCGGTCTGCATCGGGTGCAAGGCCTGCGAGGTCGCGTGCAAGACGTGGAACGCCATACCGGAGGACGGGCTCGCCTTCACCGGCATGTCGCTGGACAACACGGCCGGGCTCGGCGCCGACACCTGGCGGCACGTCGCGTTCATCGAGCAGCGGCGCCCGCTCGGGCATCAGGAGCCCGGCGTGCAGCACGACGTGCTCGCCATGGCCGCCCAACCCGGCACGCCCGTCGCGAGCGACGAGTTCCGCTGGCTGATGTCCTCGGACGTGTGCAAGCACTGCACCCACGCGGCGTGTCTGGACGTGTGCCCCACGGGCTCGCTGTTCCGGACCGAGTTCGGCACCGTCGTCGTGCAGGAGGACATCTGCAACGGCTGCGGCTACTGCATCCCGGCCTGCCCGTACGGCGTCATCGACCAGCGCAAGGAGGACGGGCGGGCGTGGAAGTGCACGCTCTGCTACGACCGCCTCGGCGACGGGCTCGAACCGGCGTGCGCCAAGGCCTGCCCGACCGAGTCCATCCAGTTCGGTCCGCTCGACGAGCTGCGCGAGCGGGCCGACGCGCGGCTGGCCCGGCTGCACGAGGCCGGCGTCGGGGAGGCCCGCCTCTACGGCCGCGACCCCGAGGACGGGGTGGGCGGGGCCGGCGCGTTCTTCCTCCTGCTCGACGAGCCGGAGGTGTACGGCCTGCCGCCCGATCCCGTCGTCACCACGCGCGACCTGCCCGGCATGTGGCGCACCGCCGGGCTGGCCGCGCTGGCGCTGGTCGGCGGGGCGGTCGCGGCGTTCCTGGGGAGGGGACCACGGTGAAGATCACCGAAGCGGTGCGGGCCGGGCTGCGGCGGGCGCAGGCGGCCAACGGTGCGGTCACGGGATCCGGCGGCCGGGCGGCGGGGACGGCGCAGCGTGCCGACGGGAGCGACGGCCGTGCGGGCGGCAACGGGGCCGTCCCGGCGGCCGTCGACCGGCGCGCCGGCGGCCGGGCCGGGACCGACGGGCGGCCGATGGTGCCGCGCCCCAGCTTCGACTCCTACTACGGCAAGCCGGTGCTGAACCCCCCGGTGTGGGAGGCCCTCGACATCGCGGGCTACCTGTTCCTCGGCGGCCTGGCCGGTGCGTCGTCGCTGCTCGGAGCGGGTGCTCAGGCGACCGGCCGGCCCGCTCTCGCGCGGGCGAGCAAGCTCGGCGCGCTCGGCGGGGTCGGGCTCTCGCTCGCCGCGCTCGTCCACGACCTGGGCCGGCCGCAGCGCTTCCTGCACATGCTGCGCGTGATCAAGCCGACCTCCCCCATGAGCGTCGGCTCGTGGCTGCTCGCTGGCTACGCCCCGCTGGCCGGGGTCGCGGCGGCGTCGGCGGTGACGGGCCGCGCGCCGCGTCTCGGGGCGGCGGCGACCGGCGGCGCCGCGCTGGTCGGTCCGGCTGTCGCCGCCTACACGGCCGTCCTGCTCTCGGACACGGCCGTGCCCACCTGGCACGAGGCCCACCGCGAGCTGCCCTACGTGTTCGTCGCCTCGGCGGCGACCGCCGCGGGCGGGCTGGGGCTCGCCGCCGCGCCGCTGCGCCAGTCGGGGCCGGCGCGGACGCTGGGAGTGCTGGGCGCGGTGGCCGAGCTCGCCACCATCGAGCGGATGCGCGATCGGCTCGGGTCGCTGGCCGAGCCGTACCGCACCGGCACGGCCGCGACGCTGATGCGGGCCGGCGAGGTGCTGACCGCCGCCGGGGCCGCGGGCGCGGTGCTGGGCCGGCACAGCCGCGTCGGAACGGCCCTGTCGGGAGCCGCGCTGCTGGCCGCGTCCGCCGCCACGCGGTTCGGGATCTTCCACGCCGGCGTCGCGTCCGCGCGGGACCCGCGCTACACGGTCGAGCCGCAGCGCGCCCGGCGGCGGGCGGTGGTGAACGCCCCGGCCGACGGCGTCAGCGGGCGGTGACGAGGTCGGCCCGGTCCTGCGGGTGGACCAGGTTCACGTCCACGAGGAGCTGCCGGTCGCCCAGCACGTCCGCCGGCGGCCCGTCGGCGACGACGCGGTGGGCCTCGCTGAACACGACGGCGCGGTCGGCGATGCGGTCCAGCAGGTCCAGGTCGTGGGTGGCGTGCACGATGGTCTTGCCGGCCGCGCCGAGCTGCTCGACGACCCCGACCAGCCAGTGCTGGGTGCGGGGGTCGAGCGCGGCCGTCGGCTCGTCGAACAGCAGCACCTCGGGGTTCATCACCAGCACCGTCGCGATCGCGACCTTCTTCTTCTGGCCACCGGAGAGCTGGAACGGGGCCCGGTCGGCGAGGTCGGTGATGCCGAGCATCGCCAGCACGTCGGCGACCCGGTCGAGGGTCTCCTCGCGCGTGAGGCCCAGCTGCATCGGGCCGAACGCGACCTCCTCGCGGACGGTCGGGGAGAACACCTGGGCGTCGGAGTTCTGGAAGACGAACCCGACCCGGGAGCGGAAGCCCCGCGACATCTGCTCGTCCTCGAGGCTGTCCTCGGTGACGGGCTCGCCGAACGCGGTGTAGCTGCCCTCGTCCGGGAAGACCAGCCCGTCGAGCAGCTTGAGCAGCGTCGACTTGCCCGACCCGTTCGCGCCGAGCAGCGCGATGCGCTCGCCGCGGTGCACCGTGAGCGAGACGCCGTCGAGCGCGGGGTAGCGCTCCAGGTAGGCGTAGCGCAGGTCGCGGCATACGAGCAGCGGCTCGCCGGGCGCGCCGTCGGCGACCGGCGCGGTGCCGTTCGCGTCGGGGCCGTCGGCCGGTCGGGTCAGCGCAGGACATGGTCCCCCCAGAGGAGCAGGGCCGCCGCGGCGAGGACCGCGGCGGCGTAGCCGAGGTCGGCGGCGTGCAGGCGGTAGCGGTCGAGGCTCTTCGCGTCCCCGCGGAAGCCGCGCGCGAGCATCGCCTGGTGCACCTCCTCCGACAGGTGCGCGGACTTGCCCAGCAGGGCCCCCACCCCGGCGCCCAGGAACTCGCGCGCGCCCCGGTCGTGCCGCGGCGTGCCCGGCGTGCGGGCCTGCCGCGCCTGGTACATGTCGGTCACGGAGCCCAGCAGGAGGAAGATGTACCGGTAGGCCATCCCGATGATCAGGATGAAGATCTTCGGGACGCCCAGGCTGCGCAGCGCCGCGAGCAGCCGCACCCATGGCGTCGTCAGCGTCAGCAGCACCACCAGCGAGGTCGAGACGGCGACGCGGCTGACGATGCGGGCGGCCGCGGTCAGTCCCTGCGCGGTGAACCCCTGCGGCACGCCGTTCCAGTGCCACAGCACGAGGACGATCTGGCCCGGCGTCACGATCGACAGCGTCGCCGGCAGCACGACGATGCCGGTGAAGATCGGCACGAACAGCCACACCCGCTTGACGAAGAACCCGACCGGCAGGGCCGAGGCGGCGGCGAGCACCAGCGTCACGGCGTACATGACCGCGAGCGTGACGATGCTGTGCGCGAGGCCGGCGACGACGAGCAGCACGAGCAGGCTGGCGATCTTGACTCGCGGGTCGATGCGCTGCAGCAGGCCCGCAGCGCCGGCCACGTCCTCGCCGAAGAGCACCTGCTGCAGCAGCTGCGAGCCGCCGTTCAGGGTCTTGGCGAGGAAGCTGCCCTTGCGGCGCTTGCCGATGCACCCGCACGGGCACAACGCGAGCTCGGGCTGCAGCAGCCACGTCGGCACCCGGTCGGCGGGGGCGGCGTCGACGGTGACGGCCGGACGCGCCGTCGCGACCCGGTCCGCGGTCACGGCCGGGTGTCCGGGCCGGCTGCCGGCGTCTCGACCGGCGTCACGGCGTCGGTGCCCGCGGTCCGCCCGCGCCGGCCCAGCAACCGGACGGTGAGCAGGCCAAGCAGGTAGACGACGAGACCGACGACGGCGACGCCGACGACCGCGGACAGGACGTAGGTCCAGGGGCTGTCGGACAGGTAGTCGGGGAAGAGCACGCCCCGCCAGAAGCCGGTGAAGCGGGCCATCCCGGCCGGCACGGTGTCCAGGCCGAGGGTGCTCTTGAGCGTGCCGGGGTCGTCCTCGCCGAAGGCGCCCCCGGGGGCGAGCAACCCGAGCGGGGTCAGCACCACCATCAGCGCCACGGCCGCGAGAGCGACGACGCCGGGCCGCAGCCGGCTGCGGCGCCGCTCGGCTTCGGCCTGTGCCGCGGCGTCGACCGGGACGCCGGGGTGGTTGAGCTTGAGCAACGGCAGGTTGGCGCGCTGCAGGTAGGCGACCACGGCGCCGGACAGGATGGCCTCCGCGACGCCGGCGACCGTCAGGTGCGCCAGCAGCATCGCCGGGACGGCCTGGGACACGTGGTAGGGGGAGTAGAGCGGGGCGCCCGCCGCGTCGTGGAACAGGTCGGGCTGGATGCCCAGCTCGATGCCGCAGGCCAGCGCGGCGGCGTTGATGCCGACGTAGCCCCCCAGCACCGCGGCGACGACCCGGCGCGCGCTGGTCAGCGGCGCGCCGCCCGCGACGAGCCGGTACACGCCGTACCCGACGAACGGGAGGACGATCGCCATGTTGGTGATGTTGGCCCCGAGGGCCAGCACCCCGCCGTCGCCGAACAGCAGGGCCTGGAACACCAGCGCGACGGTCACCGCGATCACCGCCGCCCAGGGCCCTAGGAGGATCGCGACCAGCGCCCCCCCGACGGCGTGGGCCGTGGTGCCGTCCGGGATGGGCACGTTGAACATCATCACGAGGAAGCAGACGGCGGCCAGCACGGCGAGCGTCGGCACGTTCCGGCTCCGAACGCGTGCCTTGACCCGCACCGCGGCCGCGGCGAGCGTGGGCACCGCGACGACGAAGCCGACAGCACAGGTCTGCGGGCTGAGATACCCGTCTGGTATGTGCACGGCCGGACCTCCGACTGCTCGATGCCTCCAGGTGGCTCTCGCACACTAAGGGCAACAAGCAGGGACGGCGACCTGACCGGTCGGCCGGGGTGCCATATGCTCCGGCGGGTATCCAACGGAGGGTGCTGGTGAGCGGCGACGGACGGGCGGGCAGCGCCGGCGCCGGGCGCCTCCTGCGCATCCGCTCGGCGCTGGTCGCGCTCGCGGTCGTCATCGCGGTCGGTACCGCGGGCTACACGGCGCTGGGCTTCAGCCTCCTCGACGCGCTCTACCAGACCGTCACGACGATCACCACCGTCGGCTTCCGCGAGGTCAACCCGCTCGGGCCGGCGGGCGAGGTCTTCACGATGGTGTTGATCCTGACCGGAGTCGGGACCGCTCTGTACGCCCTCGGCGCCCTGCTCGAGGCGTTCATGGAGGGTGACCTGCGCACGCACGTGGGGAGGCGGCGGATGGACCGCTCGATCGACCGGATGTCCGGGCACGTGATCGTGTGCGGGTGGGGCCGGGTCGGCACCTCGGCGCTGAGGTACCTGCGGGGTGCGGGTCAGCAGGTCGTCGTGGTCGACCGCGACCCCGAGCGGCTGGCCGGGATCGCCGAGCACCACGTCCTCGGCGACGTCACCGACGACGCGGTCCTGCGGGCCGCGGGTGTCGAGCGGGCGCGCGCGCTGATCGCGGCGCTGGACACCCCGGCCGCCAACGTCTACGTGACGCTGTCCGCCAGGGCGCTGAACCCCGGCATCGTGATCATCGCTCGCGCCCGCGACGCGTCGACGGCGGCCAAGCTGCGCAGGGCGGGCGCGGACCGCACCGTCAACCCGCAGCTCATGGGCGGCAGGCGGATGGGCGCCTTCGCCCTGCAGCCGCACGTCGCGGACTTCCTCGACGTGGTCATGCACGACGAGGTCCTCGACTACCGGCTGGAGCAGGTCGAGATCGACCCGGGCTCGCCGCTGGCCGGCCGCTCGGTGCGGGACTTCGAGAGCTGCCACGCGAGCGGGGCCCTGCTGGTGGCGCTGCGTCGGCCGGGGGGTCCGTTCGTCGCCAACCCCGTGCCCGCGACGGTCCTGGAGCCGCACGCGGTCCTCATCGTGCTCGGCACGGGCGAGCAGCTGGCGGCGCTGCGCAGCTGCGTCGCCCCGTGAGGCCGGGCCCGGTCAGCTGCGCATCCGCGCGATGGCCTGCTCGACGTCGACCTCGCCACGCCGGTTGTAGGGCAGCTTCATCAGGAGCGTGCCCAACAGGCAGGAGTCGGTGACCGCGGCGGTCGCGAGGCCCGCGCCGATGGCGCCGGCCAGGAACCGCAGCCGGGGGAACCGGACGCTGGCCGCCACCGAGGCGGCGATCATGCTGCCCGCCACGAGCCGGACCTGCCGCTCCAGTGCCCAGGTCCGGGTCTCCGCGCGGGCCACCGGCGCGCCCGCCGCGACCCAGGCGTTCATGCCGCCGTCGAGGACGGCGACGTCGGACATCCCCGCGCCGGTCAGCATGCCGGCGGCCGTCACGGCCCGGCCCCCGGCCTGGCACACGAGCACCATGCGACCACCGGCGTCGGCGACGATGCGGCGCAGGTGCGCGTCCACCTGGTCGAGCGGCAGGTTGATGGCTCCGTCGATGTGCGCCGCCTGGTACTCGGCCGGCGTGCGGACATCGACCAGCAGCGTGTCCGGGTTGGTCGCGAGCTCGGCGCGCAGGGCGGCCGGGTCCACGGTCGCCGTCCGGGTCGTGGTCGAACTGGTCACGCAGGTCCTCCGAGGTCGGTCGGCCGATACCCGGTCTGGTATCGGTACGGTACCCGGCAGGGTATATGGCGAGCGCGCCGACGTCGACCGGGGCCGATCGGACGGGGTCAGAAGAGCGCGAGCTGGTCGCTCGCCTTCCGCTTCGGCAGCGGAGGCAGGCCCCGCCCGCGCCGCGGTGGCGGGTTCCAGTCCGGCTCGACGGCGGCCGACGGGCCGGGCGGGGCCTCCTCGTGCGCCAGCGCGCGCAGGGCGGCGGCCGTCGTCCAGGGCAGCTCGAGCGTGCCGTAGCAGGCGCGGACGTCGGCGGCCGGCAGCGGGAGCGCCCCTGCCGAGCCGGACAGGTCGACCGCGACGTCGTCGTGCATGGCCATGACCAGGCAGTTGAGCTCCCACGCCGCCCGGGCGCCCGGTGCGGCGAGCCGGGCGGCGACCCCCGGCCCGACGGCGGCGGCGACCGCCGCGAGGTCGTCGAACGCGGCCCGGGCCGACCCCAGCGCGGCGAGCAGGCGGGCGGCGGTCTTGGGCCCGACGCCGCGCACCCCCGGCAGGTTGTCCGACGGGTCGCCGCGCAGCGCGGCGAAGTCGCGGTACTGGTCGGGGCGCACGCCCAGCAGCGTCACCAGGCGCTCCGGCGTGAGCAGCGGGGACGCCTCCACCCCGCCGTTGATGATCCGCAGGACCCTGGTGTGGGCGTCGATGAGGCCGAACGCGTCCCGGTCGGACGTCATGACGACCGTCGACGCGCCGGCCGCCGGCGCCTGCCGCGCGACCGACGCCAGCACGTCGTCGGCCTCCAGGCCGGCCGGCACGACGACGGCGAGCCCGAGCGCGGCGACCGCGTCGGCGGCCGCGCGGAGCTGGTCGACCAGCGCGTCGAGCTTGTCGCCCCGGTGGGCCTTGTACTGCGGCCAGCGCTCCCGGCGCCTGCTCGCGGCGGGGTCGTCGAACCCGATGACGACGACGTCCGGTCGCACCCGCTCCACCGCCGCCACCAGCTGGGACAGCAGCCCCCGCACGGCCCACACCGGCCGCCCGTCGGCACCGCGGAAGCCGGTCCCGGCCTGGGAGTGGAAGGCCCGGTGCACGATCGCGTTGCCGTCGACGGCGAGCACGACCCGGGACACGCCCCCGAGCGTGCCTCATCAGGCCGCCGCCGTCACCGGCCGGGCCCCCGTCCGTTCCGCGCCCACGCCCGCCGCGACGACCAGCGCGACGCCGGCGGCCTGCCAGGCCGCGGGGACCTGGTGCAGCACGACCAGCCCGACGGCGAGCGCGATGGCCGGCTCCAGGCTCATCAGCGTGCCGAACGCTGCGGTCGTCAGGCGGCGCAGCGCGAGCATCTCGAGCGCGAACGGCACGACCGGCACCAGCACGGCCAGGCCGAGGCCGGCCAGCAGCAGCTGCGGCGTCAGCAGCCCGACCGTCGACGGGCCCGCGACCGCGGTGGCGAACAGGCCCGCCACCGGCATCGACACGGCCAGGCCGGTCACCCCCGGCAGCGCGTCGCCGACCCGCTGGGTCAGCAGGATGTATGCCGCCCAGCACGCCGCGGCGGCCAGTGCGAACGCGACGCCGAGCGGGTCGGCGCCGCCGTGCCACGGCTCGGTGAGCAGGACGACGCCCACCGCCGCGAGGGCGGGCCAGTGCCACAGCCCGCGCCCGCGCACGACGGCCACGCCCAGCGGCCCGAGGAACTCCAGCGCGCTCGCCGTGCCAAGGGGCAGGCGCGCGACCGCGGCCATGAACAGCATCGTCAGCAGGGCGGTGACGACGCCGAGCGCGACCCCGGCCCGCAGCGCGGGTGCGCCGAACCGCGCCGGCCGCGGGCGCACGATCACGAGCAGCAGCACGCCCGCCCAGGCGAGGCGCAGCCAGGCGGTGCCCGCGGGGCCGAGCCGGTCCAGCAGGCCGACGGAGGCGGCCAGCCCGAGCTGGACGCAGGTCATCGACATGAGGGCGAGGGCGGCGCCGGCACGGGAACGGCTCATGGGGCCATTCCACGCCCTGCCGACCGTTCGCGTCCACGTGCTGTTCACGGACATACCGTTCGACGAAGATGAACGGATGGAGACCCGGCGGTTGGAGCTGCTCGTCGACCTGACCCGGCTCGGCTCGATGCGGGCGGTGGCGGCCGAGCGGCACACGAGCACGTCGGCGGTCTCGCAGCAGCTGTCCGTGCTGGCCAGGGAGGTCGGGGCCACCCTGGTCGAGCCGGACGGGCGACGGGTGCGCCTGACGCCGGCGGGGCGGCGCCTCGCCGAGCACGCGGTGACGATCCTCGCGGCCGTCGACGCCGCGCGCGGCGATCTCGACCCCGGCGCGGAACCCTCGGGCACGGTGCGGGTGGCGGGGTTCGCGACGGCGGTCCGGCGCTCCCTGATGCCCGTCGTCGCGCGGCTGGGCGGGGACCATCCGGGACTGCGCCTGCTGGTCAGCGAGCACGAGCCGGCCGAGGCGTTCCAGCTGCTGGCCACGGACGACGTCGATCTCGCGCTCGTGTACGACTACCAGCTCGTGCCGGCCGCCTTCGGCCCGGGGTTGCAGGTCAGGCCCCTGTGGTCGGCGGCGTGGGCGCTGGGCGTCCCGGACGGGTCGCCGCCGCCGCGGGCCGGGGCGCGCTCGGCGGAGGTCGTCGGCGGGTTCGGCGCCGCGGACTGGGTCGTGAACTCCCGGCACACGGCCGACGAGGACGTCGTCCGCACGCTCGCCGCGACGGCCGGGTTCGTGCCGCGGGTGGCGCACCGCGCCGACTCGCTCGACCTGGTCCAGGACCTCGTCGCGGCCGGCCTCGGGGTGGGGCTGCTGCCGGCCGACCAGCCGGTCCGCGCGGGCGTCCGGCTGCTCCCGCTGGCCGATCCGGACGTGCGGCTGCGCTGCCACGCCGCCGTCCGGCGCGGTCGCGCGGCGTGGCCGCCACTGGCGCTGGTGCTGCGCCTGTTGGGCGAGAGGACGTCCGGTTAGGATTCCGCGACTTCGAATCGGTGCCCGCCCTGTGTCCGCGGGAGTCGGCAGCGCGACGCTGCCCGGACGCAGGAGGGCCGAGAGCGGTGTTCTTCGACGTCGGCGTGATCGGGGACCCGCCCGCTGTCCTGCTCACCGCGACGACCGATCTCGACCTGGGCACGCTGGCCACGGCCGAGCGCGAGCTGGACCACCTGCCGGGCACCACGGTCCTGATCGACATGAGCGGCGCGTTCGTCGGCATCCGCGGAGTCCAGCTGCTGGTCAGCACGCTGGTCCGGGCCGCGTCGTGCGGCGTCCGCGCCGCGGTCGCCGGCCTGCCCGCTCCGGTGCTGCGGCGGGTCGACCTCTTCGACGGCGCCGGCGGGCTCGCCCTGTACCGCACCCTGCCCGAGGCGGTCGCCGCGCTGAGTGGACCGGGACAGAACAGCACTGACCGTGGTTGAGTTCCGTACCCGGGGAGGTGCCATGCCCGCGATCGATCCCGCCAGCCTGAACGCGAGCCTGCGACGGCTCGGTGCGGTCGGCGACGCCGAGCTGCGGACCGCGCTCGACCTCGTCGTGGGCGCCTGCGTCGACGTGTTCACGGTCACCGGCAGCGGCCTGATGATCGCGGACGACGAGGACAGCCTGCGCTACGTCGCGGCGAGCGACGGGCCGGGCCGTGTCATGGAGACCGTCCAGGCCGAGACGGGCCAGGGGCCGTGCGTCGACGCGTACGTCATGAGCACGCTCGTGACCACCGACGACCTGTCCCGCGAGGAGCGCTGGCCGGCGAGCCGCGCGACGCTGCTCGCGCACGGCATCCGCTCGGTGCTCGGTGTCCCGGTGCGCCTCGGCGGCGTCGTGGTCGGCTCGCTGGACGTCTACCGCGACCGGCCGGGGGAGTGGCACGACACCGAGCGGGCGGCGCTGGGGCGCTACGGGGAGGTCGTCGAGGCGACGCTGTACGCCGCGCTGCGCGCCCACCGCGCGGGCGAGCTGGCCGACCAGCTCCAGTACGCGCTGGACTACCGCGTCGTCATCGAGCGGGGCGTCGGCTTCCTCATGGGCCGGGAGGGCCTCGACGCGGTCGCCGCGTTCGACCGGCTGCGGCGCGCGGCGCGGGGGAGCAGGCGGAAGGTCGCCGAGGTGGCGAAGGAGCTCCTGGAGTCCGGCCGGCTCCCGACCGGGTGACGTGCCGTTGCACCGGGTGCATCACCCTTGCCCCACGCTCCCGCGTCGGGTGATGATGGAGCGGCACCACAAGGTGTCGCTGCGGACACGCAGCGTAGCCAGAATTCGGGTGTGACCGACCACGGGGAGCAGACTGTGTCCGACCACGACGTCGCCGGTGACCACGGCATCGACCTCGACGAGTTGCAGATCGCCCTCAACGTCCCCGCCCGCCGGCGCGCGCCGCGGCCCGTACTGGGGATCTTCGGGCCCCGTACCGGCGACCACGACAGCGACCTCGGCTACGACCAGGCACACGACGGCTGACCCACCCCACCCCACCCCGCCCCGTTGATCGACAGGAGGCCCGCGGTTACCGTGGAGTAATGACGGAACGGAGCGTCGACGTCCTCATCGTCGGGGCCGGCATCTCGGGCATCGGGGCGGCGTACCGGCTGCAGACCGAGCACCCGCAGCGCAGCTGGGCCATCGTCGACCGGCGCGACGCGATCGGCGGCACCTGGGACCTGTTCCGCTACCCCGGGGTCCGCTCCGACTCCGACATGTTCACCTTGGGCTACCCGTTCCGGCCGTGGCGCAGCGACGTCGCGATCGCCGACGGGCCGTCGATCCGCCAGTACCTCGTCGACACGGCGGCGGAGTTCGGCATCGACGAGCGGATCCACTTCGGGCGCCGCGTGGTCGAGGCGGCGTGGTCGTCGGCCGCGCAGCGCTGGACGGTGGAGATCGAGGCCGGGTCCGGGACCGAGACCTGGACCTGCGCCTTCCTGTACCTGGCCAGCGGCTACTACTCCTACGACGGCGGCTACACGCCCGACATCCCGGGCCTGGCCGACTTCGCCGGCGACGTGGTGCACCCGCAGGCGTGGCCGGAGGGCCTCGACGTCGCCGGGCGTCGCGTCGTCGTCATCGGCAGCGGCGCGACGGCGGTGACGCTCGTCCCCGCCCTCGCCGGGCGCGGCGCGCACGTCACCATGCTGCAGCGGTCGCCGACGTGGATCCTGTCGCTGCCCGGGCGCGACCCGCTCGCGGCCGCACTGCGCCGCCGGCTGCCCGGCCGGCTCGGGGACACGGCCGCGCGCTGGAAGAACATCCTCACGACCCAGGCGTTCTACCAGTTCTGCCGGCACTTCCCGACCGCCGCGCGGCGGGTGTTGGGCAAGGGCGTGGCGGCGCTGCTGCCGGACCCTGCCGCGGTGGAGCGCGACTTCACCCCGCGCTACGACCCGTGGGACCAGCGGCTGTGCCTCGTGCCGGACGGCGACCTGTTCCGGGCGCTGCGGTCCGGGTCGGCGGAGATCGTCACGGACACGATCGCGACCGTCACGGCGCAGGGCGTCACGACGTCCTCCGGGCGGGAGCTCCCGGCCGACGTGCTGGTCACGGCGACCGGGCTGCGGGTCGTCGCGTGCGGCGGGATCCGGCTGACGGTCGACGGCGTCGCGGTCGACCCCGGGAGCACGATCGCGTACCGCGGCTGCCTGCTGGCCGGCGTGCCGAACCTCGCCCTCGCCGTCGGCTACATCAACGCCTCGTGGACGCTGCGCTCGGACCTGGTCGCGCGCTACGTGTGCCGGCTCCTGTCCTACCTGGATGCCCACCGGTACGCGGTCGCGACCCCGCGCGCGGGCGCCACCACCGCGACCCGGCCGCTGCTCGACCTGACCTCGGGCTACGTGCAGCGCGCCCTCGACGCGCTGCCCCGCCAGGGCGCGGGATCCCCGTGGCGGCTGCGGCCGAACTACCTGCGCGACCGCCTCGAGATGGACCGCGGCGCCGTCACGACCGACATGGAGTTCACCGCCCCGGTCAGCCGGGCGGTGCCGTCCGCGGCGGCCTGACGGGCGGGCGCGAGCGGGCGGGCCGTCGAGAGCTCGGGCCTGGCGTGGTGGCCGGCCGGCGCGACCGGCGGGGCCGGCGCGACCTCTGGCCCGCCCCGGGTGGCTCGCACCGCCGTTGTGGGGTCGTGCCGCCGTCCTGTCGGTCGCACCGGTGCCGCGGCGGCGGTGTGGGTCGGGGGGCGGCGGTGCGAGTGGGTTGTGCGGTGTGGGCGGGTGTGCCGCCGCGAGTTCGGCGTGCCGCGCCGGCGTGACCAGCGGGGCCGGCGTGACGTCTGCCGCGCCGGCGGCCGGCTCGATCGGCGGGGCCAGCGCGACCGCGGGGCTGGCGCGACTTCTGCCCCGCCCCGGGTGGCTCGCACCGGCGTTGTGGGGTCGTGCCGCCGTTCTGCCGGTCGCACCGGTGCCGCGGCGGCGGTGCGGATGGCGCGGCGGCGGTGCGAGTGGGTTGTGCGGTGCGGGCGGGTGTGCCGACGTGATGTCTGCCGCGCCGGCGGCCGGCGTGACCGGCGCGGCCGGCGTGATGTCTGCCGCGCCGGGCGGCCGGCGTGACCGGCGGGGCCGGCGCGACTTCTGCCCCGCCCCCGGCAAGGAGGCCAGGGGCATCGAGTTGGGCGGCAGGCTGGGGACCGACCGCGCCGCGGTGACCTGAGCTACCAGCCGCGGCGCAGGGCGGCGACCGCGGCGGCGGCCCGTTCGAGGTCGCCGTCGCGCCCGGCGCCGTCCGCGACGGGCAGGCTGAACTCGACCGCCGAGCACACGCCCGCGTAGCGCCGCCACACCCGCTCGGCGATCTCGTCGTGCGTGCCGACGACCGCGATCGTCTCGACCATCTCGTCGGTCACCAGCGCCTCCATCTCGTCCCACCGCCGAGCGCGGGAGAGCACGGAGAGCTGCTCGGCCACGTCGTCCCAGCCGTGGTGGGCGAAGACGGGCCGGTAGGTGCGCGTCGAGGCGTAGAACGAGATGCGGGCGCGGACGTCGCCGACCTTGGCCGCCAGCCCCGCCTCCGTGGGCGCGGTGACGATCAGCGGGCTGGCGACCACCTCGACGTCCGCCGGGTCCCGCCCGGCCTGCGCTGCTCCGCTGTCGACCGCGGGCCGCAGCACGTCCTGCAGGTAGGCGCGGGTGCAGATGGGATGCGGGCGCACGCCGTCCGCGACCTCGCCCGCGATCCGGGCCATCCCGGACCCGACGGCCGCGAGCTGCACCGGGATCTCGGGATGCGCGATCGGGCCGGGGTCGAACAGCGGGTTCATCAGCGTCAGGTGGTAGTGCTCGCCGTGGTGCTCCAGCGGCACGCCCTCCTGCCATGACCGCCACACGGCCCGCACTGCCTGCACGTACTCCCGGATCCACGGGCCGGGCGCCGACCACGCCATGCCGTAGCGGCGCTCGATGTGGCCCTTGACCTGCGTCCCGAGCCCGAGGGTGAACCGCCCGCCCGACAGCCGCGCTAGCGTCCACGCGCTCATCGCCGTGACCGTCGGGCTGCGCGGGAACGCGATCGCGACGGCCGACACGACGCCGATCCGCGTCGTCGCCGCGGCGGCCAGCCCGAGGGTGACGAACGGGTCGTCCTTCGTCTCGGTCAGCGCGATCCCGTCGTACCCGAGCTCCTCGGCGACCAGGGCCTGCTCGCCGACGGTCGTGACGTCGAGCCGGACCTCGCCCGCGCGGATCCCGGGGTCGACCTTGCCCAGTGGCAGCTGTGTCTCGACGCGCACATGCGGGTTCTACCCCAGCACGCCGTTCAGCACACCGGTGGCCGTCCGGTAGGTCGACTGCGTGGCCTGCTTGGCGGTCTTCGTGACGGTCGGTGCGATCGAGGACCTGTCCAGCTGCGTGAGCGCGGGATGCTGGCTGCCCGATGCGGAGCCGGCCGACCCGCGGCCTCCCGCCTGGCCGGTGCCGGCCGTCCCGCTCCCGGTTCCGAGCGGCGCGGCGGTCACGCCGGGCACCGTGACCGCGACGGCGGGGACCTTGACGGGGTCGACGTGCAGCCCCGCGGCGTCGACGGTCGGGGTGGTCAGGGCCGGCGTGGAGACCTCGGTCCGGCCGACCGAGGCCTGCGGCGAGCCGCTCAGGCCGGCGTCGACGGTGGGCAGCTCGACCTTGGCGGGCGTGACCTTGGCGGAGCCGAGGCGGACCCCGGCGGCGTCCACGGTCGGGGTGCTGGCGCCGGGAACGGTGACGCCCGTCGAGCCGACCGAGACGTGCGGCCGGGCGCCGAGCGTGACGTGCGTGGTCGGCAGGTCGACCGAGCCGGGCGTGAGCCCGACGGCGCCGACGCCGACCGGTCCGGCCGTCACGGGCGTCGTCTCCAGGCCGGGGGTGGTGATCCCGCCCGGTCCGGTGCCCAGGTGCAGGCCGCCGCCGGTGCCCACGCCGACCGAGGGCAGCGTCACCGAGCCCGTCGTCGTGCCGACGCCGGGGAGCGACACGCCCGGGACGTCGATCGAGGCGCCGGGCACGGTCACCTTGGTGCCGCCGCCGCTGCCGGCCCCGGTGCCACCGCCGGCCCCGGTGCCGCTGCCGGCCCCGCCGCCGCTGCCGGACCCGGTGCCACCGCCGGAGCCGGTGCCACCGCCGGAGCCGGTGCCGCTGCCGGCCCCGGAGGGGGCGCCCGCCGTCGAGCGCGGCCCCGTCGCCGCGCCTGCCGCCCGGCCGGTGAGCGGCCCGCTCGCCGACCGGACGCCGCCCGCGCCGCTCCCCGGTTCGCCGACACCGGTCGGGACGCCGAACGTCGCCGCGGACCCGGCACCGGAGGACGCCTGGCCGGCGGCCAGCGCCGCGAGCCCGGGGGCATCCAGCGCGCCACGCTGGCCCGGCACGGCGCCGGCCGTCACGGCCGGCGCGGCGTCCTGCGCCTCGGCGCCCGGCGGCCCGAACAGCGCGCTGTCCAGCGCCGCGGTACCGACGAGGGTGGTGAGGAGCAGCAGCGAGCCGCTGATCACGGTCGCGCGGCGCGAGGGGCCCAGCGAGGCGGGCGGCGCCATCGTCAGCGGCCGGGGGCACCGCCTGCGTGGCATGAGCGGGCCCGCGGCGGCGTGGTGGGTGGGCACGCCCTCGCGGCGCAGCAGCGCCGGGACGGAGAGCGGCGGGTCGGCGGGCGGCGTGAGCGAGCGCACACTCCGTCCTCGATGGACGCACACCGTGTGTTGCCGGTCGACTACTCGGAAGCGCCGAACGGTCGGTTGAACCGTTCAGCGGCCGTCTGCGAGCGGTCGTCGGTCCCGGACGCCGGCCGAACGGCTCAGCGTGGCGGCGTGCGCCCGCTCAGCGCGACGCGGCCGGCAGGGCGACGGCGACGGTCGTGCCCGACCCGCCGTCGCCCTCCGTGCCGGGGTCCCCGGCCGCGGTGCTGTGCACGTGCAGGCGCCCGCCCATGGCCTCGACCAGCCCGCGCGCGAGCGCCAGGCCCAGGCCGACGCCGTCCGGCCGGTCGTTGTCGAGCCGGTCGAACGGCACGAAGAGGCGGTCGAGCAGCTCCGGCGCGATGCCGGGACCGTCGTCGGCGACCACGACGGCGCCGTCCCGCACGCCGATCCGGACCCGCCCGCGTCCGTAGCGGATGCCGTTGGTGACCAGGTTGATCAGCACCTGGCGCAGCCGGCGGGCATCCGCGCGCACCACCCCGGTGACGGGGCCGCGCTCCAGCGCGATGCCGCGCTCGTCGGCCAGCGGCGCGACGAGGTCGAGCACGGAGCAGACGACCTCGGCCAGCTCGACGTCGGCGTACCGCAGCGGCAGCGCACCGGCCTCGATGCGCGCGATGTCGAGCGAGTCGTCGACCAACGCCAGGATGTGCCGGGTCGCCGTCGTGATGTGGCCCAGCGCGGTCTTGCGGCGCTCGACCGGCAGATCGAGGGTGCCCAGCAGCTCGGCGAACCCGGAGATCGCCTGCAACGGGGTGCGCAGCTCGTGCGAGAGGCCCGTGACGAAGTCCGACTTGGCGCGGCTCGCGGCCTCCGCCGCCTCGCGGGCGACCACGGCCTCGCGGGCGGCCCGCCGGTCCCGTTCCGCGGCGCGCCGGCGGGTCACGTCGACGACGTTGACGCAGCGGTGCACCGGCCGGCCGGCGGCGTCGCGCACGTCGGACGCGCTGAGCGCCAGCTCGCGGTCGCCCGGCAGGAGGTCCGGGAGCGGGCGGCCGGACCAGTCGGCCGGCAGCATCGTCGCCAGCACCGTGTTGACCTTGATCAGCCGGCCGTCGAGGTCGGTGAGCGCCATCCCGATCGCGTTGTCCTCGAACGCCCGCCGGAACCGCTCCTCGCTCTCGGCCAGCGCGCCGTACAGCCCGGCGTGGTCGATCGCGACCGCCGCGAGGTGGGTGAACCGGTCGACGAGCCGCTGCTCGCGCGGCGTCGGGTCGTGCACGGCGTCGTGGTACACCGCGAACGTGCCCAACACGCCGGCCGCGCCGCGGATCGGGCTGGACCAGCACGCCCGCAGGCCGTGCGGGAGCGCGAGGTCGCGGTAGCCGTCCCAGCGCGGGTCGACGGCGATGTCGGTGACGACGACGGCCTCGTCGAGGAAGGCCGCCGAGCCGCAGGAACCGGCGTCCGCACCGATCGTCATGCCGTCGATGCCCGCCGAGTAGACGCCCGGCAGCGACGGCGCGGCGCCGTGGCGCAGCGTCGCGGTGTCGGCGTCGAGCAGGAGGATCGAGCACCGGCTGGGCGGCATCAGCTCCTCGAGCGCGCCCACGACCGCGTCGAGCACGTCGGGCAGCGGATGGCCGGACGTGATGCGCTCCAGCACGTCGGTCTGGTGGCGCAGCAGTTCCAGCGCGTCCTCGAGGTCGAGCCCGGACGCCGGGCCGGACGTCGCTTCCCGGGCGGGTGCCCGGCCGGCCGGCGCCTGGCCGGTCAACACTGGGGCTCCAGCCGGTACCCGACGCCGCGGACGGTCTGCAGGTGCCGGCTGGGCCGCAGCTTGTGGCGCAGGCGGTGGACGTGCTCGGTGACGGTCGCCTCGCTCTGCCAGTCGGGGGCGCTGCTCCACACGTGCTCGAGCAGCTGGGCACGCGTGAAGACCTGCCGGGGATGGCGGTGCAGGAACGCCAGCAGGTCGAACTCCTTGGCGGTCAGGTCGATGGGCCGCCCGTCCAGGCTGACGTCGCGCGTCGCCTCGTCGACGAGCAGGCCGGGCCCGGCGGCCTCCTCCGCCGCGGCGCCGGGCGGGCCGGAGCGGCGCAGCACGGAGCGGACGCGGGCGGCCAGCTCGCCGGGCGAGAACGGCTTGACCAGGTAGTCGTCCGCGCCCAGGTCGAGGCCGACGATCCGGTCGGTCTCGCCGCTGCGGCCGGACAGGATGACGACCGGCAGGTCGCCGGAGGTCCGGACGCGGCGCAGGACGTCGAGGCCGCCGACGCCGGGCAGCGACAGGTCGAGCACGACCAGGTCCGGCCGCTCCCGCTCGATGAGCACGAGCGCGGACGCGCCGTCGGCGGCCTGCGTGACCCGGAAGCCCTCCGCCTCGAGCTGCCAGGCGACCACCATCCGGGCCCGCTCGTCGTCGTCGACGACCAGGACGTGCTGTCCCATGCCGCGATCGTCCACCGGCGGGCCGCGCGCGTCCACCCCGCCGGGGCCGGGTCGACGGACCCGTCGACGATCAGCCGGCGGGGTCGGTCAGGCCCAGCCGCTCCAGCACGTCCGCGGTGATGCCCATCGGGGCGAAGGCCGGGAACCGGGCCAGCGGGAAGTTGCCGATCAGCTGCTGCATCTCCGGGTTCGCGAGGATCGGCGCCGCGCCGGCCGCGGCGCGCAGGCGGGCGGCGCCCTCGGGGTCGGCGAGCCACTCCTGCAGGCTGGACTCCCGCGTGAGCGGGCGGGCGGGCGCCGGGACGTCGACCGGGACCGTCGCCTGCAGGCGCAGGTCGCGCGAGGACGCCCCGACGGCGACGAGGACCGCTCCGGGCTCCACGAGCCAGCCTCCCTCGCGGACCGACCAGTGCGCGAGGTCGCGCGGGCCGAGGGCGAACGTGACGCGGCGCTCCTCTCCGGGGTCGAGCTCGACCGCGGCGAACCCGCGCAGCTCGTGCGGCGGGCGGGCGACCGACGTCCCCGGCCGCCCGACGTAGAGCTGCACGACCTCCTTGCCGCGCCGGGTCCCGGTGTTCTCGACCGTCGCCGCGACCGCGAGATCGGTCCCGGTTCCCGACACCTCCAGGTCCCGGTACGCGAACGTCGTGTACGACAGCCCGTGCCCGAACGGGTGCGCCACGGCCGTGCCGGTCGCGTCGAAGCCGCGGTAGCCGACGAAGACGCCCTCGCCGTAGCGGACGTGCCCGTCCTCGCCGGGGAAGTTCAGGTACGAGGGCGTGTCGGCCAGGCGGATCGGGAGCGTCTCCGCCAGCCGGCCGCCGGGCTCGGCCGCGCCGCTGAGCACGTCCGCGACGGCCGAGCCCATGGCCTGCCCGCCGAGCCAGCACTCCACGACCGCGGCCGTGGCGTCCTCCCACGGGTGCGTGCGGACGGCGGATCCGTTGGCGAGCACCACGACCACCGGCACCCCGGTCGCGGCCAGCCGTCCGACCAGGTCGGTCTGGGCTGCGGGGAGGTCGATGTGCGTGCGGTCGTAGCCCTCCGACTCGGCGGCCGGGGGCAGCCCGAGGAACGCGACGACGACGTCGGCGCCGGCCGCAGCGGCCACGGCCGCGTCGGCGAGCGCGGTGCCGTCCCCGCCGCCGTCCCCGCCGCCGTCGCTCGGCTCGTCGAGGTCGAAGCCCGGCGCGTAGGTCACGTCGGCCCCGGGCAGCGCCGCCCGCAGCCCGGCCAGCGGCTCGTCGACGCGGGTCGGGTTGACCCGGGAGCTGCCCCCACCCTGGTACCGCGGTGCCGTCGCGAACGCGCCGACCACGGCGACACGGCCGCCGTCCGCCAGTGGCAGCACGTTCCCCTCGTTGCGCAGCAGCACCATCGACGCCGCTGCGGCCCGGCGGGCCAGCGCGTGGTGTGCCGCGGCGTCGACCTCGCGGGCGGGCTCGGCCGCCCCCGCCCGCTCGACCAGCCGCAGCACCCGCTCGACGGACGCGTCGAGCGCGGCCTCCGGCAGGGTCCCGGCCGCGACCGCGGCCAGCAGCGAGCGGTCGCTCGTCGCCAGGTTGGGGGGCATCTCCAGGTCCAGCCCGGCGGCCAGCGCGGCGACGCGGTCCGCGACCGCGCCCCAGTCCGACATGACCAGCCCGTCGAAGCCCCACTCCTCGCGCAGGATCCCGGTGAGCAGCCCGCGGTGCTGGGAGGCGTGGACGCCGTTGACGCGGTTGTAGGAGCACATCAGCGTCCACGGGCGGGCGGCCGTCACGACGTGCTCGAAGGCGGGCAGGTAGATCTCCCGCAGCGTGCGCTCGTCGACGTCGGCCGAGACGCGGGCGCGGTCGGTCTCCTGGTTGTTGACGGCGAAGTGCTTGACGCAGGCCCCGACGCCCTGCGACTGGATGCCCTCGACGAGGCCCGCGCCGATCCGGCCGGACAGGTGCGGGTCCTCCGAGACGTACTCGAAGTTGCGCCCGCACAGCGGCGAGCGCTTGATGTTGACGCCGGGCCCGAGCACGACCGCGACGCCCTGCTCGCGGGCCTCCCGGCCGATCGCGGCCCCGACCTCCCTGGCCAGCGCGGGGTCCCACGAGGAACCGAGCGCCGCGGCCGTGGGGAAGCACGTGGCGGGCAGGCTCCCGCCGAGCCCGGTGTGGTCGCCGCCGTCCGGCTGGCGGCGCAGGCCGTGCGGCCCGTCCGACAGCACGATCGCCGGGATGCCGCGCTCGGGCACCGGTGTCGTGTGCCAGAAGTCCGATCCGCGGCAGAGCGCGGCCTTCTCTTCGACGGTGAGGCGGGCGGCGGCGGCAGTGGTGCTCACCGGGCCCATCCTGCGCCATCGGGGCGACGGCGCCGAGATTTCACCGGCGAGGGTCGAACCGGCCGTCGCTCCCGTCCGTGCTCCGGTCGAGGGGGTGGTCCGATGACCCGCCGAGAGCTCATCGTGCTGCTGCAGGGCCTGGTCGAGCTGCTCGAGCAGGACCTGGCGGAGGTCGAACCCGCTGCGGTCGCCGCCGGCGTGCGCGACGCCGAGGCCGGCGCGGCCAGCTGCCTGCGGTGGTCGGGCCTGCTGCTCGCCGAACTGCGCCGCCGCGGCGTCACCTGGTCGCAGCTCGCCCGCTCGACCGGCGTGCCGCAGACCACCGTCGTGCGGCGGGTCGACCAGGTCGCGCGGAAGTCCGTGCTGTCGGGCCGGTCGGCCCGCACGCGACCGCTCGGGATCGGGTGCCCCGCGACCCGCCCGCCCCGCGGGACCTGACCCGGCTCGGCCCGGCCACTGGCGCGCCCGGCACCGGCGCGGCACGATCGTCGTGGTGATCGTGACGATGAACGCCGACGGGGCCGTGGTGCGCGACGCGGACGACTGCGGGCGCCTGCGCCTGGAGACCGAGCTCGACACGCCCGCACTGGCGGCCGCGCTGTCCGCGACCGACTCGGGCGCGCTCGGCGACGACGGGGTCGTGTGGCTCGACCTCGCCGTGCTGCGGGCCAGGGCCCGCCTCGCCGCGACCGTCCAGGACTGGCCGCGGCGCTGGGAGGCGCTGACGACCGACGCCCGCCGGGCGGGACGGCTCTCGGCCGACGGCCGCGCCGTCGCGGTCGGCGCCGCGCCCGCACCGTCGGGTCAGGGGAGACCGTGAGGTACGCGGACGGGCCGACGGCCGAGGGCGCGATCCACGTCGCCGCGCCGCCGGAACGGCTGTGGCCCCTGGTCAGCGACATCCACCTGGTCGCGTCGCTCAGCCGCGAAGTCGTCTCCGTCGCCTGGCTGGACGGCGTGACGGCACCGGTGGTGGGAGCGGCGTTCCGGGGCACCAGCCGGCATCCGGCGGTCGGCGAGTGGTCGACGACCTCGCGGGTGGTGACCTGCGACCCGCCGCGCGCCTTCGCGTGGGCCGTCGAGGATCCGGCGGCGCCGACGGCGACGTGGCGCTTCGAGCTGACGGCCCGCGACGGGGGCACCGACCTGCGGCAGTGGGCCCGCATGGGGCCCGGCCGCTCGAACCTCAACCGCGCGATCGACGCCATGCCCGAGAAGGAGGAGCGGATCGTCGCGCACCGGCTCCGGGAGTGGCAGGAGGGCATCGACGCCAACCTGGCCGCGCTCAAGGAGCTCGCCGAGCGGGCGTAGCGCGGGTGGTGCGGGTGGTGCTGTCAGTCGGCGAGGCGGGCGAGCTCGGCGTCGATGTCCATGCGGCCGGCCTCGGCGCCCAGCGGCACCACGGCGAACGTGGCGTCGACGAAGTGGGCCAGCAGGTCGCGGTCGACCTCGAGCACGGCCCGGCCGTCCGCGGACCGGATCTCGATCTCGACGATGTCGTAGCCCTGGACCAGCTGCGGGCTCATCCGCACGTCGCCAAGGCCGGCCGGGCCGGTCAGCGCGTCGACGACGAGCTCGCGCGCGACGAGCCACTCGACCCACCGGTCGTAGCGGGTCCGGATCCCGAGGGTGACGGCGTACGGGTCGTCGGCGCGGTAGGTCCAGCGGGTGACGACGGGCGTGGGCTGGCCGTGCAGCACGGTGAACATGTCCTGCTGGACCGAATCCGTGGTCGTGCCGTGGTCGGCGTTCATGTCGTCCTCCCGGTGGGCGACCGGCTCCCGAAGCCGGTCTCGTGGGGTCCATCGCCGGTCGGGGCCGGAACGCAGCACCCCACTGCCGACTTCACCCCATTCGGTGATGGTCACCCTAGGGAGTCCCCGGTGACGAGCCAGATACCTCCCTGCCCCTTGCGCTGCGGCTGGCCGAGCGTGAGCGTGTGCACACCGGCGGAGGAGCGGACGGTCACCCGGACCGGCGCGCTCGTGCCGCCGCCCGAGGTGTGCACCGACGTCCAGCCCAGCGACGCGGCGTAGGAGTCGGCGGTCTGCACCGGGTCGAGCAGCCATGGCTGGGCGCCGGAGTCGACCGACTGCTGCAGCGACGCCTGCCCGGCCGGCGTCGCCGCGGGCCAGGGGAGCCGGGCGGCGTCGGTCGGGACCCCCGCGGGGGCCGGCGCCGCGGGGCGTGGGGTCGCCGGGGCCGCAGCGCCGGGCGAGCCCGCGGTGCCCGCCTGCGCCCCGCTCCCCGCCTGCGCCCCGGTCCCCGGCGCCGTTGCCGGCGCGGCGCTGTCCAGCGCGCCAGCGGAGGCGCTGTCCGGCGCCGCCGAGCTGGGCGCGGTCGGCTCCGGCAGCGTGGCCGACGGGCCCGAACAGCCGGCGAGGACCAGCCCGCACAGCACGACGGCCGGCCCGAGGGCCCTGGCGAGGAACACCGCGCCAACCTAGGGCTCCCGGCCCCCGTGCGGGGCCGGCGACACGGGCCCGACCGGGTGGTCCGCTCGCGGGGTGCCCGCGGTGCCCGTCGATCACTAGGGTGCTGTCCATGAGCGACCCCGTGACGTCGGTCGAGCGCTTCTACGCCGCGCGCCAGTTCCTGCTCGACCATCGCGAGGACTACCCGACCGCCTACCGGGACTTCCGCTGGCCCGAGATCACCGAGTTCAACTGGGCGCTCGACCACTTCGACGGCGTCGCCGCCCGCACCGGGGACGCCAGGGCGCTGTGGATCGTCGAGGCCGACGGCACCGAGGCGCACTGGACGTTCGCGCAGCTCGCGGCGCGCTCGAACCGCGTGGCGAACTGGCTGCGGGGCCAGGGCGTCGCGCGTGGCGACCGGATCATCCTGATGCTGGGCAACCAGGTCGAGCTGTGGGAGACGCTGCTGGCCGCGATGAAGCTGGGCGCGGTCGTCATCCCGGCGACGACGCTGCTCACCGCGGCGGACCTGCGCGACCGGCTCGACCGCGGCAACGCCCGGCACGTCATCGTCACCGGGGCCGACGCCGGCAAGTTCGAGGACGTGCAGGGCGAGTACACGAAGATCGCCGTGGGAGACGCGCCCTCCGGATGGTCCGACTACGCCGACGCGGACGCGGCGCCAGCCGACTTCACGCCCGACGGCGTCACGCACGGCTCGGACACGCTGCTGCTCTACTTCACCTCCGGCACGACGGCCAAGCCGAAGCTCGTCGAGCACACGCACGCGTCGTACCCGGTCGGGCACCTGTCCACGATGTACTGGATCGGGCTCGAGCCCGGGGACGTGCACCTCAACATCTCCTCGCCCGGCTGGGCCAAGCACGCGTGGAGCAACGTCTTCGCCCCGTGGATCGCCGAGTCCTGCGTGCTGGTGATGAACGGCCGGTTCGACGCCGCGCGCGTGCTGGAGACGCTCGACCGCTGCCGCGTCACCAGCTTCTGCGCGCCGCCGACGGTGTGGCGGATGCTCATCCAGGCCGACCTGTCCGGCCTGGCGCAGCCGCCGACGAAGGTCGTCGGGGCCGGAGAGCCGCTGAACCCCGAGGTCATCGAGCAGGTCGAGAAGGCGTGGGGGCTGCGCATCCGCGACGGGTTCGGGCAGACCGAGACGACGGTGCAGATCGGCAACCCGCCCGCCCAGACGGTGAAGCCCGGCTCGATGGGCCGCCCGATCCCCGGCTACCCGATCGTGCTCGTCGACCCCGCGACCGGCGAGAAGGGCGTCGACGAGGGGGAGATCTGCGTCGACCTCGGCTCCGCCGACATCGGGCGCCCGCTGGGGCTCATGGTCGGCTACTTCGGCGACCCGGAGCGCAACGCCGAGGCCATGGCGGGCGGCGTCTACCACACCGGTGACGTCGGCAGCCGCGACGCGGACGGCTACATCACCTACGTGGGGCGCGCCGACGACGTCTTCAAGGCCAGCGACTACCGGATCAGCCCCTTCGAGCTGGAGAGCGTGCTCATCGAGCACCCGGCGGTCGCCGAGGCGGCGATCGTGCCGTCGCCGGACCCGGTGCGGCTCGCGGTGCCCAAGGCGTACGTCGTGCTGGCGGCCGGGTACGAGCCCGACGCGGACACCGCCCGGTCCATCCTGGAGTTCGCCCGCGAGAACCTGGCCCCCTACAAGCGCATCCGGCGCCTGGAGTTCGCCGAGCTGCCGAAGACGATCTCCGGGAAGATCCGGCGGGTCGAGCTGCGTGGCCGGGAGGGCGAGCTGCACGGGTCCGACGCGGCAGGCGGGGCGGCGACACCGCCGGGCGAGTACACGCTCTGAGACTGAGGCCCGCTGCGGCGACCGCGAGTCGGGGTCTGGCCCAGGCCGAGTCGCGTGCTGGGCCAGACCGCGAGTCGGGGTCTGGCCCAGAGCGAGTCGCGTGCTGGGCCAGACCGCCGGCCGAGGTCGCACCTCGTGGGCAGGGTGGGCGCGGTCATCGGCCTGCAGGTGAACGGTGCTCGGGAATCGTTGAACGGTTGCCCGCAACAGGATCGGGCACGCGCGGGTCGGACGCGGCACGTCGCTCGGCTCCCGCCGGGGCACGCTCGTCGACCGTGGCCGGATCGAGTGCGAGCCGCGGGCCGCGGTCGGGTTGGCTGGCGGTGTGAGCAACCCGCCACCGCCGGCGGCACCGAGTCCGCGGCTGCCCCTCGCCGAGGAGATCGCCGGGATGCCCGAGGTGTGGCGCCGGTTGATCGTCGCCCACGTGGCGGACCGGATGGGCCGCTGCGCGGCGTGCCGGACGGCCAGCGGCTCCGGTGAACGGTGGCCGTGCTCGCTGTCGCGCATCGCGAGCGAGGCGGCGCAGGCCCACAGCCGCAGGCTGGCTCAGGCGGTCGGCGGGGAGTAGTGGCCCGGCCAGCGGCTGTGCGGGATGCGGGTGATCTCCAACACCGTGCCGATGGTCGACCACTGGTTGCGGCCGAGCCGGGCCAGCGGACGCAGCCGCTCGATCGCGGGGAGGCTCCCGTGCCCGGTGTCCTCGTCGAAGACGTGCTCGTCGATGGACGCGCGCACGACCCGGCCGATGACGACCGTGCAGTCGCCGAGGGTCGTCGCGCTGTGCAGCCGGCACTCCAGCGCGACGGGTGACTCCGCCACCCGCGGCGGCGCCACGAGCGCGCTGGGCTCGGGTGTCAACCCGACCGCGGCGAACTCGTCGACGTCCGCCGGGAAGTCCGTCGCCGTCGCGTTGACCTGTTCGAACAGCGGCTCCGGGGCGAGGGACACGACGAACTCGCCGGTGTCGCGGACGTTGCGCAGCGAGTCCTTCACCCCGACGCTGGTGAACTGCACCATCGGCGGCGTGACGCAGGCCACGGTGAAGAAGGAGTGCGGCGCGAGGTTGTCGACCCCCTCGGCCGAGCGGGTCGAGACCCACGCGATGGGGCGCGGCACGACGACCGAGGTCAGGAGCTTGTAGAACGGGCGGGAGCCCAGTTCGTCGGGGTCGAGGTCGGCTCGCATGGCGATGATCCTGCCTGGTCGCCGTAGCGTGCGCGGGGTGAGATCGCGTGCCGCCGGGCTGCTCGTCGGCGTGCTCGCCGACGCCGTGCTGGCCGATCCCCGGCGCGGCCACCCGGTCGCCGCGTTCGGCCGGGTCGCCGCGGCGTGGGAGCGTCGTTGGTGGGCGAACCGGCGCGGGGCCGGGGTGGCCTACGCGGCCGGCCTGGTCGGCGGGGCCGTCGGGCTGGGGGTCGCGGCGGAGCGGTGGGGGCGGGGCCGGCCGGCACTCCACGCCGTGCTGACGGCCGCCGCGACGTGGGTCGTGCTGGGCGGCACCAGCCTGGCGCGGCACGGCTCGGCGCTGGCGGCCGAGCTGGACGGGGACCCCGGGCCGGCGGACCGGGCAGGCCGGGAGGCGGCGAGCGGTCTCGACGGAGCCGGCTGTCCGGGAGCGGGGGCCGTCGGTCGCCGGGGGGAGGCGGAGGGTCGCGACCGGCGCGGGGCGGGTACGGCCGAGGACCCGTCCGGTCGCGGGCTGGCCGCCGCCAGAGCGCGGATCCCGGCACTCTGCGGGCGGGACCCGGCGTCGCTGGATGCCGCGGGGCTCGCCAGGGCCGGGACCGAGTCGATGGCGGAGAACACCTCCGACGCGGTGGTCGCGCCGCTGCTGTGGGGTGCCATTGCGGGCATGCCCGGCCTGCTCGGCTACCGGGCCGTGAACACGCTCGACGCCATGGTGGGGCACCGCTCGGCGCGCCACGCCCGGTTCGGGTGGGCCGCCGCGCGGCTCGACGACGTGGCGAACCTGGTGCCGGCCAGGGTGGCCGCGCTGTTGTTCGCCGGGCTGGCCCCGCTGGCCGGGGGGTCGGCGGCCGCGGCGCTCCGCGCGTGGCGTCGCGATGCGCCGGCGCACCCGAGCCCCAACGCCGGGCCGGTCGAGGCGGCCGCCGCGGGCGCGTTGGGCGTCCGGCTCGGCGGGCCGACGGTCTACGCCCACGGCGTGGAGAACCGGCCGGTGCTCGGGTCGGGCCCCGCTCCGGGTCCGGCCGACCTGCGGCGGGCCGTGCGGCTGTCGCGGCTCGTCGGGGCAGGCGCGGCGGCGCTGGCGTGCGCGGTGGCGGCCTTGGCGCCGACGGGATGAGGGCGGGTGCTGCCGGCCCGTGGAGCGGGCGGATGCTGGCCGCCCGTGGAGCGGGCGGGTGCTGCCGGCCGTGGAGCGGGGGGTGCTGCCGGCCCGTGGAGCGCGCGCCGGGTGCCCGGCCTGACCGAGCCGCGGCCGCCGGCATGATCGTCGGAAGGGGAGCTGGTGGGCCACCGACGGCGCAGATGTTCCCCGGGCGGCGATCTCGCTCGGCCGGTCTGCAAGGGCGAGCGGGTGATCGTCGGAATGGGGGCCGGCCGGCCGGATTCGGCCCGGATCTTCCCAGCGTGGTGATCTCGGCCGTGGGGTCGAGGAGGCCCGGAGCGGCTTCCGTCAGGTGTCCTCGTCGTCCTCGCCGGCCAGTGCGCGGCGGATCGCCGCCCGGTCGGGGCGCCTCCGCCGGTCCGACGGGCCGGCGCGCTCCTGTCGCTGCACCATCTCCAGGCGCGCAAACCACACCAGCGCGAAGATCGCGATTGCGCCGAACGTGATCCACTGCAGGGCGTAGGACAAGTTCGAGAACGGCGCGGCGGTGCCGGCGGCGGCCGGCTGCACCGGCAGCGGGGCGAGCACGCCCGGCTGGCCGGCCGCCAGCTGCAGGTAGCCCGGCCACAGCCCGGTCGTCCCGGTGGCGGCCGCGAGCGAGCGGGAGTCGGCGGCGTAGATCTCGCGGTGCCCGCCCTCGGTCAGCGGCGGGCGCGCGTCGGGGTCGGTCTCGTCGAGCCGTACGCGGGCCGCGAGCGTGACGGTGCCGGACGGCGGGGCCGCGTAGGGCGGCACCTCGGCCCCGTTGCCCGTCGGGACGGCTCCGCGGTCGACGGCGACCGTCAGCCCGTCGGTGGTCCGCAGCGGCGTCAGCACCTCGTACGCCGGCTTGCCCTCGAACGTCCGCAGCCGGACGAGCACCTCGGACGCGGGCAGGTACGTCCCGGTGACCGTGACCTGCCGCCACTCCGTCGCGGTGCTCGCCGGGCCGAGCTGCTGCAGCGGGACCGGGGCGATCGCGGCGGCCGCGTCGATGCGCTGCTGCTCGCCGTCGCGCTCGGCCTCGCGCCGGAACTGCCACGGCGCCAGCACCCAGAAGCACGCCACGACGAACGCCGTCACCGCGCAGATCAGCGCGAGCCAGCCCGGGCGCAGGAGGAACCGCACGCCGTCAGGTTAGTGTCTCCCGACGTGCGGGGTGCGTTGCTGGTCGCCGGCACGACGTCGGACGCCGGCAAGAGCGCGCTGGTCGCGGGCGTGTGCCGGTGGCTCGCGCGGCAGGGCGTTTCGGTCGCGCCGTTCAAGGCCCAGAACATGTCGAACAATTCGGTCGTCACGGCCGACGGCGGCGAGATCGGGCGGGCCCAGGCCATGCAGGCGCACGCCTGCGGTATCGAGCCGAGCGTCGCGCACAACCCTGTGCTGCTGAAGCCGGGCAGCGACCGCAGCTCGCACGTCGTCGTACTGGGCCGGCCCGACGGGCAGGTCAGCGCGCGTTCCTACGCCGGCCGCAAGGCCGCGCTCCTGGAGATCGTCGCGGACACGCTCGCGGACCTGCGCCGGCGCCACGACGTCGTGGTCTGCGAGGGCGCCGGCTCGCCTGCCGAGATCAACCTGCGGGCCCACGACATCGCGAACATGGGCCTCGCGCAGGCGGCGGACCTGCCCGTCCTCGTCGTCGGCGACATCGACCGCGGCGGCGTGCTCGCCCACCTCTTCGGCACCCTCGCCGTGCTCGACCCGGCGGACCAGGCGCGCGTGGCCGGCTTCGTGGTCAACAAGTTCCGCGGCGACGAGAGCCTGCTCACACCCGGGCTCGACACCCTGCGGACGCTCACCGGCCGCCCGACCCTCGGCGTCGTCCCGTGGGCCGACGGGCTGTGGCTCGACGCCGAGGACTCGCTGGCCTCCGTCGCCGACGGCCTGGTCGGGCGGCCCGCGCCGCCCCGCGGGACCCAGTGGCTGCGCGTGGCGGTCGTGCGGCTGCCGCGCATCTCCAACGCGACCGACGCGGAGGCGCTGGCCTGCGAGCCGGGCGTCGCCGTCCGGTACGCGACCGAGCCCTCGCGGCTGGCCGACGCCGACCTCGTCGTGCTGCCCGGCACCCGCGCCACGGTTGCGGACCTGGCGTGGCTGCGCCGCACCGGCCTGGCCGACGCCGTCGTCGCGCACGCCGGGGCCGGCCGGCCGGTCCTGGGCATCTGCGGCGGCTACCAGATGCTCGGCGCCACGATCGCCGACCCGCACGGCGTCGAGGGCGGCGGCGCGGCCGGGCTGGGCCTGCTCGACCTCGACGTCGTGTTCGACGTCGAGAAGCACCTCGGGCGGCCGTCCGGGACGGCCTGGGGGCATGCCGTGCGCGGCTACGAGATCCATCACGGCCGGGTGGCGCGGTCGGGCGATCCGGGGCTGGTCGGCGACGAGGGCTCCGAGGCCGGTCCGGTGCTGGGGACGCACTGGCACGGCCTGCTGGAGAACGACGGGTTCCGGCGCGCGCTGCTGGCCAGGGCCGCGGCCGCCGCAGGGCGCGACGGGTTCGTCGCCGCGCCCGACACCGCCTTCGCCGCCGTCCGGGCCGCGCAGCTCGACCTGCTGGGCGACCTCGTCGAGCGCCACCTCGACACCACGACGCTCGCCGACATCATCGAACGGGGCGCGCCGACGGACCTCCCGGAACTGACGACCGGCCTGGTGACGCCTCCCCGAACCTGACGAACGGCACTTTCGTCACATAGGTTCATACGAAAGTGCCGTTCGTTAGGTATGGGACCGGGGGATCCCGGACGCGGCCGGCGCGTGACAGGGTGGGCGTGATGAGCACGTTCCCGTTCTCCGCCGTCGTCGGCCACGAGGACCTCCGCCTCGCCCTGCTGCTCAACGCCGTCCACCCGGGCGTGGGCGGCGTGCTGGTGCGCGGGGAGAAGGGCACCGCGAAGTCGACGGTCGTGCGCGCGCTCGCCGCGCTCCTGCCGGCGCTGTCCGTCGTCCCCGGCTGCCGGTTCGGCTGCGACCCTGCCGCGCCCGACCCGGCCTGCCCCGACGGCCCGCACGCTGCGGGGCCCGCCGACGCGCGGGCAGCCCGCCTGGTCGAGCTGCCGGTCGGCGCGACCGAGGACCGGCTCGTCGGCTCGCTGGACCTCGAGCGCGCGCTGGCCGAGGGCGTCCGCGCCTACCAGCCGGGCCTGCTCGCCGACGCGCACCGCGGGGTGCTCTACGTCGACGAGGTCAACCTGCTGCACGACCATCTCGTCGACCTCCTCCTGGACGCCGCCGCGATGGGCCGCGCCCACGTCGAGCGCGACGGGGTGTCGGTCTCGCACGCCGCCCGGTTCCTGCTGGTCGGGACGATGAACCCGGAGGAGGGCGAGCTGCGCCCGCAGCTGCTCGACCGGTTCGGCCTCGCCGTCGAGGTGCGGGCCGCGCGCGACGTGTCGACCCGGGCCGAGGTCGTCCGGCGCCGGCTGGCGTTCGAGGACGACCCGGACGGCTTCGCGACGGCCTGGGCGGGCGCCGAGCGGGCGACGGCCGAGCGGATCGCCGCCGCCCGCGACCGGCTCGCCGCCGTCGTGCTGCCGGACGCCGAGCTGCGCCGGATCGCCGCCGTCTGCGCCGCCTTCGACGTCGACGGGATGCGGGCCGACCTCGTCACCGCGCGGGCGGCGATCGCCCACGCGGCGTGGCGCGGCGCCGACGCGGTCGCCGAGGAGGACGTGCGGGTGGCCGCCCGGCTCGCGCTGCCGCACCGGCGCCGCCGGGACCCGTTCGACGACGGTGGCGTCGACGAGCAGGCCCTCGACGACGCTCTGCGCTCGGCCGACCCCGACCCCGACCCCGACGAGCCCGACCCGGACGGCGGGGGTGGCGCCCCGGACTCCCGCTCCGAAGAGGCCGGTGCCGGGGACCCAGGCGAGACGTCGGCGCAGGACGCCGACCCGGCCGCGGCCGGCGCGCGGTCGGACGCGCAGGCAGGCGGTCCGGACGCCGTCTCCGACGCCACCCCGCGCGGAAACCACGACACACCGCCCGCGGACCCGGCCGAGCACCCCCACCGGGCGGGTGGCGACGGGCCGGGTCGGGACGCCCCGCCACCGGGCACGCCGTTCCGGGCCCGCCGGCTCGTCGTCCCCGGCGTCGGGGAGGGCGCGCCCGGGCGCCGGTCCCGGGCCCGCACGGACGCCGGTCGGGTCGTGCGCCCGTCCGCCGCGCCGCCGCGGCGGGCCGCGGACGTCCACCTGCCGGCGACGGTCGCCGCGGCCGCGCCGCACCAGGCCGCGCGCGGCCGCACGGCCCGGCTGCTCGTACGCCCGGACGACCTGCGCCACGCCGTCCGGGAGGGCCGCGAGGGCAACCTCGTGCTGTTCGCCGTCGACGCGTCGGGGTCGATGGCGGCGCGGCGGCGCATGGCCGCCGTCTCGGGCGCCGTCCTGTCGCTGCTGCGGGACGCCTACCAGCGCCGGGACAAGGTTGGGCTGGTCACGTTCCGCGCGCTCGGCGCCGAGCTCGTCGTGCCGCCGACGTCGAGCGTGCCGCTGGCCAGGGTCCGGCTGGACCGGATGCGCACCGGCGGGCGCACCCCGCTGGCCGGCGGCCTGCTGCGCGCGCGGACGGTGCTCGCGCTGGAACGGCTGCGCGACCCGCGGCGGCGTGCGCTGCTCGTGCTGCTCACCGACGGCCGGGCGACCGTCGGGCTCACCGGCGATCCGGTCGCCGACGCGTGCCGGGCCGCGGCGCTGCTCGCCGCGGACGGGGTGGCGACGGTCGTCGTCGACTGCGAGGACGGTCCCGTGCGGCTCGGGCTCGCCGGGCGGATCGCCGTGGCCGCGGGCGGGGCGCTCGTCGGGGTCGGCGAGCTGTCGGCCGAGCGCGTGACCGGGGTGGTCCACGCCGCGCGAGCGGCCTGACGGGTCAGGAGGGCGGCATGCCGCAGGGACGGGTCGAGACGGTCCCCGACGACGGGCTGACGACTCGGCAGCGCCGGAACCGGCCGCTGCTCGTCGTCCACACCGGGACGATGAAGGGCAAGTCGACGGCCGCGTTCGGGCTCGCGCTGCGCGGGTGGGCCCAGGGCTGGTCGGTCGGGGTGTTCCAGTTCGTCAAGTCAGCGAAGTGGAAGGTCGGCGAGGAGGCGGCGTTCCGCGCGCTCGGGCGGGTCCACGAGCAGACCGGCGAGGGCGGGCCCGTCGAGTGGCACAAGATGGGGGAGGGCTGGTCGTGGGCGCGCAAGCAGGGCAGCGCCGACGACCACGCCGCGCACGCCGCGGAGGGCTGGGCCGAGATCCGGCGGCGGATCGAGGCGCAGGTCCACCAGGTGTACGTCCTCGACGAGTTCACCTACCCGCTGAAGTGGGGCTGGGTCGACGTGGCCGAGGTCGTCGACGTGCTGGGGCGCCGGCAGGGCCGCCAGCACGTGATCGTCACCGGGCGGGACGCGCCGGCGGAGCTCGTCGAGGCGGCCGACCTCGTCATGGAGACGACGAAGGTCAAGCACCCGATGGACACCGGGCAGAAGGGCCAGCGCGGCATCGAATGGTGACGCGAGTCGGGGTCTGGCCCAGCTCGAGTCGCGCGCTCACCCAGACCGCGAGTCGGGCTCTGGGCCAGGCCGAGTCGCGCGCTCGCCCAGATCCGCCCGGGAACGGCGACCGTGAACGACCTGGTTGTGGCGGTCCGGTCTGGCTCAGGCCCCGACTCGGTCCGGTGGAGAGCCCGACTCGCGGCCTGTCGGTCTGGCTCAGGCCCCGACTCGGGCTGGCTCAGACCCCGACTCGCGGTTGTGCCGACCGTGAACCGCTCCCGGCCCCCGACCTGCGCCGCGCGGTGCCGGAGCCGTTCGCGGGCTAGGGTTTCCCTGCGTGGAGTACACGCGACTGGGATCGACCGGACTGACCGTCTCCCGCATCTGCCTGGGCATGATGAGCTACGGCTCGTCGACGTGGCGCGACTGGGTGCTCGACCTCGACGCGTCGCGGCCGCTGGTCAAGAGCGCCGTCGACGCCGGCGTGATCTTCTTCGACACCGCCGACATGTACTCGCTCGGCGCGTCGGAGGAGGTCACGGGCACGCTGCTGCGGGAGTTCTTCCCGTCCCGCGAGGACTACGTGCTCGCCACGAAGGTCTTCAACCCGATGGGCGACGGGCCCAACGACCGCGGCCTGTCCCGCAAGCACGTCCTCGCCGGCATCGACGCCTCGCTGCGCCGGCTGGGCACCGACCACGTCGACCTCTACCAGATCCACCGCTGGGATCCGCACACGCCGATCGAGGAGACGATGGAGGCGCTGCACGACGTCGTGCGCGCCGGCAAGGCCCGCTACATCGGCGCGTCCAGCATGTTCGCCTGGCAGTTCGCCAAGGCCCAGCACACGGCCGACCTCGGCGGCTGGACCCGCTTCGTCTCGATGCAGGACCACTACAACCTGATCTACCGCGAGGAGGAGCGGGAGATGCACCCGCTCTGCGCCGACCAGGGCGTCGGCGTGATCCCGTGGAGCCCGCTCGCGCGCGGGCGCCTCGCCAGGGCCGCGGGGGAGCGCGGCACGACGCGGGCCGCCACCGACGACATCGCCGAGCGGATGTACGTCGACGCCGACGACGCGGTCGTGCAGGCCGTCGCCGACGTGGCCAAGGCGCGCGAGCTGCCCCCCGCCCAGGTCGCGCTGGCCTGGATGCTGCACCGCGACGTCATCACGGCGCCGATCGTCGGCGCGACCAAGCCCGGACACGTCGAGGACGCGGTCGCCGCCGTCGACGTCGAGCTGACCGAGGAGGAGATCGCCGCGCTGGAGGCGCCCTACGTGGCGCACCCGGTACTCGGCCACACGTGAGCGAGCGTGCGAGCTCACCATGACGCACAGCAGCCCCCGCGCGGTCGTCATCGCGGCGCCCGCGTCCGGCTCCGGGAAGACGACGGTCGCGACGGGTCTCATGGCGGCCCTGCACCGGCGCGGGACGGCCGTTGCGCCGTTCAAGGTCGGGCCCGACTACATCGACCCCGGCTACCACGCGCTGGCCGCGGGCCGGCCCGGCCGCAACCTCGACCCCGTGCTCGTCGGGGCCGACCGGATCGGCCCGCTCGCCCGGCACGGCGCGGCGGGGGCGCAGGTGGCCGTCGTCGAGGGCGTCATGGGCTTGTTCGACGGCCGGATCGCCGACGGGGCCGGCTCGACGGCCCAGGTCGCCGCGCTGCTCGGCGCGCCGGTCGTCCTCGTCGTCGACGCGCGCGGCCAGGCCCGCAGCCTCGCGGCGCTCCTGCACGGCTTCCGGACGTTCGAACCGGACGTCGACCTGGCCGGGGTCGTGCTCAACAAGGTGGGATCGGACCGGCACGCGGCCGTCCTGCGTGCGGCCGCGGACGAGGTGGGCCTGCCGGTGCTGGGCGCGCTGCCCCGCCACGACGCGCTCGCCGTCCCGTCCCGGCACCTCGGCCTGGTCACCGCGGCCGAGCACGGTTCCGCCGCGACCGCCGCGGTCGCCGCGATGGCCGAGCTCGTCGGCGCGCACGTCGACCTCGACGCCGTCGTCGCGCTGGCCCGGCCGCTGCCGCCCGGGCCGCCGGTCACCGACGAGTGGGCGGCGCTGCCCCGCCGGGCCGGGCCGACCGTCGCGATCTTCGGCGGGCCGGCGTTCAGCTTCGGGTACGCCGAGCACGCCGAGCTGCTGGCCGCCGCGGGCGCCGAGGTGGCGGTCGTCGACCCGCTGCGGGACGGGTCGCTGCCGGCCGGCACCGGCGCGCTGGTGCTGCCCGGCGGCTTCCCCGAGGAGCACGTCGCGGCGCTGGGCGCGAACGCGCCGCTGCGGGCGGCGGTGCGGGCGTTCACCGGGCCGGTCCACGCCGAGTGCGGCGGCCTGCTCTACCTCTGCGACACGCTCGACGGGCAGCCGATGGCCGGCGTCCTGCCCGCCGACGCGGCCATGACGGGCCGGCTCACCCTCGGCTACCGCGACGCGGTGGCGGTCACGTCGTCACCGCTGCACGCGGAAGGGACGCGCGTCGCCGCGCACGAGTTCCACCACGCGACGGTCACGCCGCGTGCCGGGTCGGCTCCCGCGTGGGCATGGCGCGGCGCCCCGCCCGAGGGGTTCGTCACGGGCCGGGTGCACGCGTCGTTCCTGCACACCCACCCGGCGGCCCATCCCGGTGCGTTCGCGCGTTTCGTCGACGCGGCCGGCGCGCGCTAGCGTCGAGCAATGCCGGACCGGCTCTCCCCGCTCGACGCCTCCTTCCTGTTCATGGAGGAGCTGACGACGGCCATGCACGTCGGCGGGCTCATGATCTTCGAGGCGCCGGGCGACTTCGACCAGGACGCCTTCGTGGCGCTCATCCGAGACCGGCTGGCCCTGCTGCCGCGCTACCGGCAGAAGGTCCGCGAGGTCCCGGCGCACCTCGGGCTGCCGGTCTGGGTGGACGACCCGGACTTCGAGCTGGACTACCACGTCCGGCGCTCGGCCCTGCCGGCTCCGGGCAGCGAGGAGCAGCTGCGGGAGCTGACGGGCCGGCTGATCTCCCGCCAGCTCGACCGGTCGCGGCCGCTGTGGGAGATCTACCTGATCGAGGGGCTGGCGCCCACCGCCGACGGCACGCCGCGCTTCGCCGTCGTCACGAAGACCCATCACGCCATGGTGGACGGCGTCTCGTCCGTCGACATCGGCGCCGTCCTGCTCGACCGGACGCCGACGCCGCGCGAGACCCCGCCGGACGTCTGGGAGCCTGCCGCGGAGCCGTCCGCGCTGGGCCTGCTGGCGGGCGCGCTCGCCGAGCAGCTGCGCCGTCCGCGGGTGGCGCTGGACACCGCGCGGCGGGCCGTCTCCGACGCCCGCAACCTGGCCCGCACCGGCGCCGCGATGGTGACCGCGGCCCGCGCCGCCGCGCGACCGGCCCCGACCCACCCGCTCAACGCCGCCATCGGCCAACAGCGCCGCTACGCCACGTCGGCGGGCGAGCTCGCCACGTACCGGGCCATCCGCAAGGCCCACGGCGGGACCGTCAACGACGTCGTGCTGGCCGTCGTGACCGGCGGGCTGCGGCGCTGGCTCGCCACGCGCGGGGAGCCGGTGACGGCGGCGAGCGTGGTCCGGGCGATGGTGCCGGTCAGCGTGCGGTCGCGGAACGGCGGCGCGGACGGGGGCAACCAGATCTCGGCGTTCCTCGTCGACCTGCCCGTCGGCGAGCCGGACCCGCTCGCGCGGCTGCACGCGGTTACCGCGGCGATGGTGGCCCACAAGGGCAGCGGGCAGGCCGTCGGCGCGTCGGCACTGATGCGGCTGGTGGGGCTCACGCCGCCGACGCTGCACAGCCTCGGCGCCCGGCAGGCCAGCTCGATCTCGGCGAGGATGTTCAACGTCGTCGTCACGAACGTCCCGGGCCCGCAGGTCCCGCTGTACGCGATGGGAGCACGGATGCGCACGATGTACCCGATCGTGCCGCTGGCCAAGGGGCAGGCCGTGGCGATCGGTATCACGAGCTACGACGGCGGTGTCTTCTACGGACTCAACGCCGACCGCGACGCGATGGGCGACGTCGACGTCCTCGCGGCCGCGCTCGGCGATGCGCTGACGGAGCTCGCGGAACTGGCGTGAGGGGTGAGGGGGCCGGGTGAGGACGGGGTTGGTGCTGGGCGCCGGGGGGATCCTGGGTTCGGCGTGGATGACCGGCGCGCTGGTCGCGCTGGCCGAACGGCTCGGGCGGTCGCCGGGTGAGCTGGACCTGGTGCTCGGCACGAGCGCGGGCAGCGTGCTGGGCGCGGCGCTGCGCTGCGGCATGACGGTGGACGAGCTGGTCGCGCACCAGCGGGGCACCGCGCCGGCCGAGATCGCGGGGGACCTGGCCGCCGGCGAGCTGCCCGACATGCGCACGATCGAGCGGGAGTCCGGCGACGGGCGCCCGCCCCTGCCGCTGCCGTGGGTCGGCTCGCCGCGGCTGGTCGCGGCCACCCTCGCCCGGCCGCGCTCCGTGCACCCGGTGGTCGCCGCGTCCGCGCTGCTCCCGGTCGGCCGCGCCCGGCTGGGTTCCCTGGTCCGGATGGTCGCCGTGCTGCAGGACCGGCTCGGCGTCACCCGCGACGGCTGGGTGCCCGGCGCCCCGCTGTGGGTCGTGGCCGTCGACTACGACAGCGGCCGGCGCGTCGTGTTCGGCCGGGCCGGCGGCCCGGCGTCGTCGGTCGGCGACGCGGTGCTGGCGTCCTGCGCGATCCCGGGCTGGTTCACCCCGCAGGTCATCGGCGGGCGCCGGTACGTGGACGGCGGCGTGGCGTCGTCGACCTCGCTGGCGCTGCTGGCCCGGCCGGGCGCGCCGGCGCTGGACGAGGTCTACGTGCTGGCGCCGCTGGCGAGCCACGCGTGGTCGCTGCCCCGCGACCCGATCGCGTGCGTCGAGCGCAGCGTGCGCTGCATGCTGACCCGCTGGCTGGACGCGGAGGTGCGCGCCGTCCGGGCAGCGGGGACCCGGGTGACGGTGCTGACCCCCGGGCCCGCGGACCTGGTCGCGATGGGCGGCAACCTCATGGACCCGCGGCGGCGCAGGCGGGTGCTCGATACCGCGCTGGACACGTCGGCGGCGGCCCTGGCGACCGCGGTGGACGCCGGGCTCCGGGCGGCCTCGACCACGCCGGCCACGATGACGACCCCCGTTCCCGGCGCGCCCGCGGTCGGGAAGAACTCGGCGTGACCGCGCGCAACGGCGAGGTCGTCCTCGCGTACGAGCAGGTCGGTCCGCCGCGCGGAGAGCCGCTGCTGCTGGTCGCGGGCCTCGGCATGCAGATGATCTTCTGGCCGGACGACCTGCTGGCCGCGTTCGGCGCCGCCGGGTTCACTGTCGCCTGCTTCGACAACCGCGACGCCGGCGCGTCGACGCACCTGGTCGAGCTCGGCGCGCCGGGGCTCGCGGCGATGCTCGCCTCGCCCCGCGCGAGCGCGCCGTACCGGATCGCCGACCTCGCCGCGGACGCCGTCGCGGTGCTCGACGCGCTGGGCTGGGATTCGGCGCACGTCTTCGGGACGTCCCTTGGCGGGATGGTCGCCCAGGCGCTCGCCATCGCGCACCCGGACCGGGTGCGGTCGCTGATCTCGGTGATGTCGACGCCGGCCCCGTGGCTGGGCATGCCGAGCCCGCGAGCGATCGCCGCGCTGCTGAGCCCGCCCGCGACCGCACCCGAGGAGGCGGCGGAGCGGGCCGTCGCGACGTTCCGCGTCATCGGGTCGCCGGCCTACCCGCTCGACGAGGACTTCCTGCGCGCGTACGGGCGGCGCGCGTTCGGCCGGGCCGCCGCGGCCGGGTCGGACGGCCTGGGCGGTCGCCGTCAGCTGGCCGCCGTGCTCGGGTCGCCGAGCAGGCTGGCCGGGCTGCGGGGCCTGCGGCTGCCGACCCTGGTGCTGCACGGCGAGGCCGACCCGCTCATCCGGTCATCGGCCGGCCGGGCCGTGGCGCGGGCGGTGCCCGCTGCGCGGCTGGTCACCTACCCCGGCATGGGGCACAACCTGCCGCGGGAGCTGTGGCCCGCGATCGTCGGCGAGGTGGCGTCGCTGGCGGCGCGCCACCGGTGACGGCTCGGGCACGGCCGACCCCGGTGGGCTCCCGGGACCGCGATATGTGTCCATATGGCGGGTCGGTGGGCGCCCGGGACCGTGCGCACGCATGGCGTCGGACACACACCCACCCGACCGGTTGGACGCGGCGGTCGTGGGCGGCCCAGACTGGCCGCCGTGACGGGAAAGGTGTCGTTCGTGGGGGCCGGCCCGGGCGCGGCCGATCTCATCACGCTGCGCGGTGCGCGCCGGATCGCCGAGGCCGACGTGGTCGTCTGGGCCGCGAGCCTGGTCATGGAGGAATGCGTGCGCGACCACGCGAGGCCCGAAGCGGAGCTCGTCGACTCGTCGCGGATCGCGCACGAGGAGGTGCTGGCGCTCTACGCGCGCGCCGCCCGGGAGTCGCTGCGGGTGGCGCGGGTGCACTCGGGCGACCCGTCGCTGTGGGGAGCGGTCCAGGAGCAGTACGACGCGGCCGAGGCGCTCGGGCTGGACGTCGAGATCGTCCCCGGGGTCTCGGCGTTCGGGGCCGCGGCGGCGGCCGCCGGTCGGGAGCTGACGATCCCGGAGGTCGCGCAGTCGGTCGTGCTCACCCGCCTCGAGGGCGGCAAGACGCCGATGCCCGAGCGGGAGCGCATCGCCGCGTTCGCCCGGCACGGGACGACGATGGCGATCTTCCTGTCCGCGGCCCGCACGGGTCAGCTGGTCACGCAGCTGCTGGCGGGCGGCTACCCGGACGACACCCCCGTCGTCGTGGCCTACCGGACGAGCTGGCCCGACGAGCTGACCGTCGCCTGCCGGCTCGACGAGCTGGAGGCGGTGTGCAAGGAGCGGCGGCTGTGGCGCCAGACGCTGTTCCTCGTGGGCCCGGCGCTCGCGGCGTCGGGCACCCGCAGCCACCTCTACCACGCGGGGCACTTCCACACGTTCCGCAAGCCCGAGCGCGCGGCCCGGGCGGCCCTGCGTGCGGCGAGAGCGGAGCGCGAGGCGCGGTGACCCCCCGCCGCGATCCCGACGAACGGCACTTTCGTGAGCACCTATGTGGCGAAAGTGCCGTTCGTCGGGAAGGGGACCGGGGGTGGGCGTGGCGTCCCTGACCGTCGTCGGGGTCGACGGCGGCGCGCTGGGTCCCGAGGCCGCCGCGGCGCTCGCCGGGGCCCGCGTCGTCGCCGGGGCCGCCCGGCTCCTGCCGCTCGCCCCCGCCGGGGCCGAGCGCGTCGAGATGGGCCCGGTCGACGCCGCGCTCGACCGCGTCCGCGGGCGCGACGCCGTCGTGCTGGCCTCCGGCGACCCCGGCTTCTTCGGTGTCGTCCGGCTCCTGCGGGAGCGCGGGCTGCAGCCCGTCGTGCTCCCGGCCCGCTCGTCGATCCAGCGGTTCTTCGCGCGGCTGGGCCGGTCGTGGGACGACGTGGCCGTGGTCAGCGCGCACGGGCGCGCGCTGCGGCCGGCGCTGAACGTCTGCCGGGCCCGGGCGGCGACGGCGGTCCTGACCGGGCCCGGTGCCGGACCGGCCGAGATCGGCGCGGGCCTGGCCGGCTGGCCCCGCACCCTCGTCGTCGCCGAGGACCTCGACGGCCCGCACGAGCGCACGACGACGCTGGCGGCCGCCGACGCGGCCACGCGCGAGTGGCATCCGTTGTCGGTCGTCCTCGTGCTGCGCGACCCGGACCATGGCGTGCCGCCGCGCGGCTGGCACGCCGGGGGCGAGCCCGTGCCCCCGGCCGGCGGCTGGGCGTTGCCCGACACGGCGTTCGCCCACCGGGCCGGCATGATCACCAAGTCGGAGGTGCGTGCGCTCGTGCTGGCCCGGCTGGGCCCGCGGCCCGGCGCGCTCGTCTGGGACGTCGGGGCGGGTTCGGGGGCGGTCGCCGTCGAGTGCGCCCGGCTGGGGGCCGCGGTGCTCGCCGTCGAGCGCCGGGCGGACGACGCGGCCCGGATCGCCGCGAACGCCGCCACGCACGGCGTCGAGGTGCGGGTCGTCGCGGCCGAGGCGCCCGCCGCGCTCGCCGGGCTGCCGCGACCCGATGCCGCCTTCGTCGGCGGCGGCGGCCCGGACGTACTGGCCGCCGTGGCGGCGGCGCGCCCCGACCGCGTCGTCGTCGCGCTGGCGGCCCTCGACCGCATCGCGCCGGCCCGGGCCGCGCTGGCCGCCGCCGGCTACCCGGTCGACGGCACGCAGCTCGCGGCGTCCCGGCTGGCCCCGCTGCCCGACGGCGCGGTCCGGCTGGCCGCGACCAACCCCGTCACCGTCCTGTGGGGAGCTCGATGATCGCCCTCTTCGCCGTCACCGCGGCCGGCCGTCGCGCGGCGGACGAGCTGGCGCCGACGCTCGGAGCCGAGCGCCGCGAGCTCGCCGAGCTCGCGGACGTCTGGCCTGCGCTCGACGGGGCGGTGTTCTTCCTCGCCACGGGGGCCACCGTCCGGCTGGTCGCGCCGCTGCTCGCCGACAAGCGCACCGACCCGGGGGTCGTCTGCGTCGACGAGGCGCGCCGGTTCGCCGTCGCGCTGGTGGGCGGCCACGAGGGCGGGGCGAACGCGCTGGCCGTCCGCGTCGGCGCGCTGCTGGGGGCCGAGCCGGTGATCACCACGGCGTCCGAAGCGGCCGGGACGACCGGGTTGGACGCGCTGGCGGCCGCACTGGGCGCGCACGTCGACGGGGACGCCGCGGCGGCCGGCGCCGCGCTGCTCGACGGGACGGCGGAGGTCGTCGACGAGCTCGGCTGCCCGTTGCCGCCGCTGCCGCCGCGGACGGGCCCGGTCCGGCACCGCATCGTCGTCACCGACCGGCTCGAACCCGCGGCTGGCGGGGCTACGCCCGGTCTGGCCCAGCGCGCGACTCGGTCTGGCCCAGACCCCGACTCGCGGATCCCGGACCCCGACTCGCGGGTGTCTGGCCCCGACTCGCGGGTGGGGGTGACGCGGGTGGTGGTGCCGGGGCTCGTCGTCGGGATCGGCGCCGCGCGGGGCGTCCCGGCGGCCGACGTGCGCGCCGCCCTGAACGCCGCGCTGGGCGCGCGCGGGTTCGACCCAAGGGCCGTGGCCGCCTACGCCTCCGCCGACGTCAAGGCCGACGAGGCCGGCATCCTCGCCGCGGTCGCCCCCGCGCCGCTCGCCACCTACCCGGCGGAGGTCCTCGCGCGCGTCGCCGTCCCGAACCCGAGCGACGTCGTCAGGGCCGCCGTCGGCACCCCGTCCGTCGCCGAGGCCGCGGCGCTGCACCACGCCGGCGCCGGCGCCCGGCTGGTGGTCGAGAAGGTCGTGGCCGGGTCCGTCACGGTCGCCGTCGCGCGGGCCCGGCCGCGCGGGCGGCTGGCGGTCGTCGGGCTCGGCCCCGGCGCCGACGACCTGCGCACGCCCCGCGCCGACGCCGAGCTGCGCCGCGCGTCGGTCGTCGTCGGGCTCGACCAGTACGTCGAGCAGGTCCGGCACCTGCTGCGGCCGGGCACGGAGGTCCGCGCCAGCGGCCTGGGCCACGAGGAGCAGCGCGCCGCCGAGGCCGTGGCGCTCGCCGTCGAGGGGCGGGCCGTCGCGCTGATCGGCTCCGGCGACGCCGGCGTCTACGCCATGGGCAGCCCGGCCCTGCTGGGCGCGGGGGAGGACGTCGAGGTCGTCGGCGTCCCCGGCGTCACCGCCGCGCTCGCCGCCGCGTCGCTGCTCGGCGCCCCGCTCGGGCACGACCACGTGCTGATCTCCCTGTCGGACCTGCACACCCCGTGGGAGGCCATCCTGCGGCGGGTCCGCGCCGCGGCCGAGGCCGACCTCGTGACCTGCTTCTACAACCCGCGCAGCCGCGAGCGGCACTGGCAGCTCGCCGCGGCGCTCGACGTCCTGCGCGAGCACCGCCCGCCCGACACCCCGGTCGGCGCCGTGCGCCAGGCCGAGCGCCCCGGCCAGCGCGTGTGGACGGCGCCGCTGACGGAGTTCGACGCGGACCGGGTCGACATGCTCACGACGGTCGTCGTCGGGTCGAGCACGACGCGCCTGGTGGCCGGCCGGATGGTGACGCCGCGGGGATACCGCTGGGCCCGGCCGCGTGACGCTGCCCGCTCGACCGGCAGGGTGCCGCCGGTGCGGGGTTAGGATCACCGGCGTCGACGGAGCGGGAACCCGGTGCGAACCCGGGGCGGTCCCGCCACTGTGAGCGCCCGCGCCCACCCGCGGGGGCGAGCCAGACCCCGCCCGCCGGCTGCCGCTGCGATCCGGGCGAGGACACCCGGGGGAGGAGCCCGACCAGTGCGCGCCGTGCACCCCATCGAGAACCGGTCGTACGCGATCCTGCGCGAGCGCCTCGACGTCTCCGACCTGCCCCCGCTCACCCGGGCGGTGGTCGAGCGGGTCGTGCACACCACGGCCGACCCGTCGTGGGCCGGGGACCTCGTCTGCGACGAGGACGCCCTCCGCGCCGGCGCGGCCGCGCTCCTCGCGGGCGCCCCGCTCGTCGTCGACGTCCGGATGGTCGCCGCCGGGATCACCGCCCACCCCGCCGTCGTCGCGCTGGACCTCGCCGGGCCGGATCCGGGCACCGCGCCCACCCGGTCCGCCGCGGGCATCCGGGCCGCGGCCGGCGCCCATCCGGACGGTGCGGTCTGGGCGATCGGCAACGCCCCCACCGCGCTGGCCGAGCTCGTCGGGAGCGCCGTGTCGAGCCCACTGGTCGTCGGGCTGCCGGTCGGGTTCGTCGGGGCCGTCGCGGCGAAGGCGGCGCTGCGCGCGTCTGGGCGGCCCGCGGTGTCGAACCGGTCGGAGCGCGGCGGCGCGGCCGTCGCCGCCGCGGCCGTGAACGCCCTGCTCTACGCGGGCGCGGCATGAGCCCCGCCCCGCCGCTGCTGCTGGCCGGCCACGGCACCGCCGACGCGACCGGGGTCGCGGAGTTCGTCGCGTTCACCGAGCGGGTCGGCAGGCGCGTGGCCGCGGACGGCATCGACGTCGACGGCGGCTTCATCGAGCTGGCCCGCCCCACCGTGCACGACGCCTGGACCGCCCTCACCGCGCGGGGCCACGCCCACCGGGCCGTCGTGCCGCTGGTGCTGGTCGCCGCCGGGCACGCCAAGGGCGACATCCCGGCGGCCTGCGCCCGCGAGGTCCGCCGCGACCCGCGCACGAGCTTCGCCTTCGGGCGCCCGCTCGGACCGCATCCGGTCCTGCAGGAGCTGCTCGCCGAGCGCGTCGCCGCCACCGCAGCGGCGCCGGACGCGGCCGTCCTGCTCGTCGGGCGCGGCTCCACGGATCCCGACGCCAACGCGGAGGTCTGCAAGGTCGCGCGCCTGCTGCAGGAGGGCCGCGACCACGCGTTCGTCGAGACGGCGTTCGTCTCGCTCGCCCGGCCCGACGTGGCCACGGGGCTCGCGCGGTGCCGGGCGCTCGGCGCGCGCCAGGTGGTCGTCGCCCCGTACTTCCTCTTCGACGGCGTCCTGCCGCGCCGGGTCGGCGACCAGGCGCGTGAGTTCGCTGCGGCGCACGGCGACGTCGACGTCCGCGTCGCCGGGCACCTCGGCGACACCGACGCGCTGGCCGGGCTCGTCGTCGAGCGCTACGGCGAGGCGCTGCGCGGCGACATCCGGATGAACTGCGACACCTGCGCCTACCGCGTCCTGCTCCCCGGATTCGAGGACAAGCTCGGGGCCCCGCAGACGCCCCACCACCATCCGCACGACGGCACCGACCAGCACGCCCACGAGCACACCCATGGCTGACGCCCCCTACCTCGTCGGGCTGGACCTCGCGGGGCGGCGCGTCGTCGTCGTCGGTGGCGGCGCCGTCGCGCAGCGGCGGGTCGCGGGGCTACTGGCCGCGGGCGCGGCCGTCGAGGTCGTCGCGCCGGAGGTCACGCCGGCCGTCGAGGGCATGGCGACGGCGCGCGAGCTGGTCTGGACGTCGCGGCGCTACCGGGCGGGCGACCTGGCCGGCGCCTGGTACGCGCTGGCCTGCACCAACGACCCCGCCGTCAACGCTGCGGTCGCCGAGGAGGCCGAGGCCGGCCGGACCTTCTGCGTCCGGGCCGACGACGCCCCGCTCGGGACGGCCGTCACGCCGGCCGTGGGCACCCACGACGGCCTCACGGTCGGCGTGCTCGCCGGGCGCCGCCCGCGCCGCTCGGCCGCCGTCCGGACGGCGCTGGTCGAGGCGCTGGCCACGGGTCTGGTCGACGACGCGGCCGAGCCCGTCACGCCGGGCGTCGCGCTCGTCGGCGGCGGCCCCGGCGACCCCGAGCTGATCACCGTGCGCGGCCGGCGGCTGCTGGCCCGCGCCGACGTCGTCGTCACCGACCGGCTGGGCCCGCGCGACCTGCTCGACCAGCTGGCGCCGCACGTCGAGGTCGTCGACGCCTCGAAGATCCCCTACGGGCGGGCCATGAACCAGGCGCGGATCAACGAGCTGCTGGTCGGGCACGCGCGCGCCGGCCGCTTCGTCGTGCGGCTCAAGGGCGGCGACCCGTTCGTGTTCGGGCGGGGCTTCGAGGAGGTGCTGGCCTGCGCGGAGGCCGGCGTCCCCGTCACGGTCGTGCCCGGCGTGACGAGCGCGTTCGCGGTGCCGGCCGTCGCCGGAGTGCCGGTCAGCCACCGCGGCGTCGCGCACGAGATCGTCGTCGTCTCGGGCCACGTCGCGCCCGGTGACCCGCGCAGCCTCGTCGACTGGCCCGCGCTCGCGCGGCTGCGCGGGACGGTGGTCCTGCTGATGGCGGTCGAGCGGATCGCCGCGTTCGCCGACGCGCTCGTGGCCGGCGGCCGCGACCCCGCGACCCCGGTCGCCGTCGTCCAGGACGGGACGACCCGCATCCAGCGCTCGGTGCGGGCGACCCTGGCCACCGTCGCCGCGGCCGTCGCCGAGCAGGAGATCGCCCCGCCCGCGGTCGTCGTCGTCGGGCCGGTCGCCGCGCTCGGCGCCGGCCTGCCGTGACAGCCGGGCCCCAGCCCGTCGGGTCCCGGACAGCAGCATCCCCGGACAGCAGCATCCCCGCCCGGCGGGGGCACCGGGCGGGGACGCAGGGGTGGGTGACCGTCAGATCGAGAGCAGGCGGTCGAAGAAGCTGCGGTAGCGGCGCAGCGCCACCCGCAGGTCCTCGGTCGAGGTCTCCTCGTTGTCCAGGCCGTGCTCGAGGCTCCGCCGCTGCTGCGTGAACAGGTTCTGGAGCTCGTCGAGCAGCTCGCCCACCAGCGCGTCGGCCTGGCCGACGGCCTGGCGCGGCTCGTCGACGAACATGCCCTTCACCTCGTTCCACCGGCCCGTGTAGGAGTCGGCGCGGTCGGCGGACACCAGGCGCGCGGGTGCGTCGCCGTTGCCGGAGGCCGTGCCGCCGCCGCTGCCGGCGACCCCCGCGCCGCTCGCCGCGTGGGCCGTCGAGCCGGTACCGGCGGTGCCGGCCGTCGTCGTGGCCGCGCTCCCGGCGGCGGGGTCGGCACCGGTGCCGGCGTCGGCCGTCCCGGCCCGGACCTGCTGCGTGTCGAGGCGGTCCGTCTCGAGGCGGTCGGCGTCCCGGCGCCCGGTGTCGTGCTGGCCGCGGACGCCGGTGCCCTCGGCGACCGGCCCGTCGACGGCAGTGCCCCCGCCGTCGACGAGCTCGGTGTCGTGGCTGCCGGCGTCCAGGTGGTCGCGCCCGGTCCGGGTGTCGTCGAGCCCGCGTCCTTCGTCGGGCCCGCGTCGTTCGTCGAGCCCGCGCCCGTCGTCGAGGTGCCCGCCCTCGAGGTGCTCGCCGTCGACCGGGCCGCGGTCGCGGGCCAGCTCGGTGTCGGTACGGTCCATGTCCGTTCGCTCCCTGTCGGTTCGTGGTGAGTCGTTGCTGGTGAGATCGGCGGCGCGCTCTGCGTCCGCCGCGGTCGTGTCGTGCCGGCCGAGGTCCCGCTCGGCGGGGTCCCCGTCGTCGGGTCCGGGTTCCCGCAGGCTGTGCCGGGGCTCGGACCCCGGTGCGAGGTCGTCCGGGTCCGTCCGGTCGAGCGCCGGGTCCGGCCCGACGTCGGTGCCGCCGGTCGCGCCCGAGGCCCGGCCGGGCACCGGCACCCCGGCGTCGTCGGCCCCGCCGTGGCGTGGCCCGCCCGGCGCGGTGACCCCGGCGTCCTCGGCGCCGGACCGGTCGAGCCGGTCGGCCGCGCCGAGCCCGTCGTCGTCGACGCGGCGCTCGCCGGCCCGCCCCTCGTCCCGGCCGTCGTCCAGGCGGTCGTCGCGCAGGTCGTCCCGCTCGCGCCCGCCGCGCTCGTCGCGGCCGCGGCCCAGCAGGTCGTTGATCGCACCCCGCAGGCCGCCGGTGTGCTGCTGCTCCGGCGACGTCATCGGGCGCTCTCCTCGGTGGGCCGGTACGGCTGCTCGGAGTACCCGTCCTCGGCGGCGCGCGGGTCCGCCCGGACGTCGCGGCGGTCGTCGACCACGTCGGCCCCGTCGGTGCGGTGGTGGCGGCCGTTGACGTCGTCGCGGTCGGTGCCGTGGCGGTCGGTGCCGTCGCGGTCGCTGTCGTGGCCCAGCAGGGCGTCGATCAGCTCGCGGTAGGACGCGACGGCGCGCCGCTGCAGCTCGGTGTCGGCCCGGCCGGCGACGGTGGCGTCGTGGATCGTCCGCGCCTCGCGGTAGCGCTCCACGACCTTCGGGTGCTCCACCGAGATGTCCTCGGCGCGGCGCTCGACGTCCTCGACGGGGAAGCCCCGGGTCTTCATGATGTCGGTGACGAGCGCGTCGGCGCGCTGCACCGACCGCACCGGGTCGTCGACGAAGCCCTGCTGGACGTCGACCCACGACGCGGCGTAGCGCTCGCGCTCCTCGTGGTTGAGGTCGCGGATGTCGAGCGAGCGGATCCGCTTCTCCCGCTCGGTGAGCTGGGCCTCGGCGGACCGCCGGTCGCCGGTCTCCTTCAGGGTCCGCTGGTACTCCGGGCCGTAGTGGTCCTGCAGCTGCTCGGACCGGCGGCGGCGGGTGAGCATGAGGCCCACTGCCACCAGCGCGACCAGCAACACGACAACTACGACGATGAGAACGATCACGGTCGTGTCCACGTGCACCTCTCTGGGCTGTCGTGACGGACGACACACTCGAGCGAGTGAACCGTTGAGGGCTTGTATCCGAATGAGGCGGGTCGCCAAACCTAGGCGACCGAAATGTGCTGCGTTGACCTCGACGGGTCCGGTGTGGTCAGGTCGCTCCGGACGTCCGTGCAGGAAGCCGGTGCCCGTCCCGCGCGGGGCGGGGCAGCCGGCGCGGTCCCGCCACTGTGACCTCCGCCGGACCGCGGCGGAGGCAGCCAGACACTGCGGGGCGTCCGCACCATTCCCCCGAGCGGGCGGGCGCGGACCCGCCCGAGGAGGTCACGTGAGCGCGATCCTGCTGCTGTCCACCGCGGACACCGAGCTGCTGGCGGCGCGGGCGTCGGGGGAGCCGTGGCGGACCGCCAACCCGGTCCGGCTCGACATCGAGGCCGCGGGCGGGCTGGCGGCGCTGCTCGACGGGGTCGGCCTGGTCGTGCTGCGCCTGCTCGGCGGGCGCCGGGCGTGGCTGGCCGGGGTGGACGCGCTGGCCGCGGCCGGGCTGCCCCTCGTGCTGCTGGGCGGGGAGGCCGCACCCGACGCGGAGCTGATGGCCGCCTCGACCGTCCCGGCGGGCGTCGCGGCGGAGGCGCTGGAGTACCTGGCCGCCGGCGGCCCGGACAACCTGCGCGAGCTGCACCGCTTCCTGTCCGACACGGTCCTGCTCACCGGCGAGGGGTTCGCGCCCCCGGCGCCGACGCCGCAGTTCGGGGTGCACGGCGACCGCGTCGCCGATCCCGGCCGGCCGACGGTCGGCGTCGTCTTCTACCGCGCCCACGCGCTGTCGGGGAACACCGCGTTCGTCGACTCCCTCTGCGACGCCGTCGAGGCGCGCGGTGCGAACGCGCTGCCGGTGTTCTGCGGCTCCCTGCGCGGTGCCCCCGACGCCCTGCTGGACCTGCTCGGCCGGGCGGACGCCCTCGTCGCGACGGTGCTGGCGGCCGGGGGGACGGTGCCGGCCGCCGCGAGCGCCGGCGGCGACGACGCCTGGGACGCCGGCGCGCTCGCCGCGCTCGACGTGCCGGTGTTGCAGGGGCTCGCCCTGACGACGTCGCGGGCGCAGTGGGCGGGCTCCGACGCGGCGCTCGTCCCGATGGACGCGGCCATGCAGGTGGCGATCCCCGAGTTCGACGGGCGGCTGGTCACCGTCCCGTTCTCGTTCAAGGAAACGGCACCGGGCGACGACCTGCCCGGCTACGTCGCCGACCCGGAACGGACGGCGCGCCTGGCCGGGCTGGCCGTGCGCCACGCGCGCCTGCGCCGCACCCCGGTCGCCGACCGCAGGCTCGCGATCGTCCTGTCGTCCTACCCGACGAAGCACGCGCGGGTCGGCAACGCGGTCGGGCTGGACACCCCGGCCTCTGCGGTCGCGCTGCTCACCGCGCTGCGCGACGCCGGCTACACCGTCGGCGACTTCCCCGTCGACTCCGACGAGCTGATCCACACGCTGATCGCGGCGGGCGGCCACGACGTCGAGTGGCTGACCGAGGAGCAGCTGGCGGCGGCGCCGCAGCGGGTGCCGCTTGCGGACTACCGCGCCTGGTTCGCCGCGCTGCCCGCCGAGCTGGCCGACGCCGTCCGCGCGCACTGGGGCGAGCCGCCGGGGGAGCTGTACGTCGACGGGGCGGGCGAGGACGCCGCGATCGTGCTGGCGTCGCTGCGGTTCGGCAACGTCGTCCTCGCGATCCAGCCGCCGCGCGGCTTCGGCGAGAACCCGATCGCGATCTACCATGACCCGGACCTGCCCCCCTCGCACCACTACCTGGCGGCCTACCGGTGGCTGGAGCAGGGCTTCGGCGCCGACGCGGTGATCCACCTCGGCAAGCACGGCACGCTCGAATGGCTGCCGGGTAAGGGCCTGGGGCTGTCCGCGGCCTGCGCGCCGGACGCCGTGCTGGGCGAGCTGCCGCTCGTGTACCCGTTCATCGTCAACGACCCCGGCGAGGGCACGCAGGCGAAGCGGCGCGGGCACGCGGTCGTCGTCGACCACCTCGTGCCGCCGATGGCCCGCGCCGACACCTACGGGGACCTGGCCAGGCTGGAGCAGCTGCTCGACGAGTACGCGACCGTCGCGGCGCTCGACCCGGCCAAGCTGCCGGCCCTGCGCGCCCGGATCTGGGACGTCGTGACGGCCGCCCAGCTGCACCACGACCTGCACCTGGACAGCGCGCCGGGCGCGGCGGAGTTCGACGAGTTCGTGCTGCACGTCGACGGGTACCTGTGCGAGGTCAAGGACGTCCAGATCCGGGACGGGCTGCACGTGCTCGGTGCCGTCCCGGACGGTGAGGCGCAGGTCAACCTGGTGCTGGCGATCCTGCGGGCCACCCAGATGTGGGGCGGCGAGCGCGCGCTGCCGGGCCTGCGCACGGCGTTGGCGGCCTGGGCCGGCCTGGACGCGTCGCTGCTCCCCGAGGCCCCTTCCGTTGCTAACGAACGGCACTTTCGTGAGCACCTATGTGGCGAAAGTGCCGTTCGTTCGCAACGGGAGGGGGTGTTGATCGCCCTCGACCCCGGGCCCGCCGCGAGCGCCGCCGACCTCGTCGACCGGCTGGAGGGGGCGGCCAGGGCGCTCGTCCTGTCGCTGGCCGAGCGCGGGTGGCGCGAGGCCGACGCCGTCGTGCGCGCCCTGCTCGGCGAGGACGTCCCGGACGTCGCCGCCGTGCTCGACTTCGCCTGCACCGAGATCGTGCCCCGCCTCGCGCGCACGACCGACGAGCTCGCGCACGTCCTGCACGCCCTCGACGGCGGCCACGTCCCCGCCGGCCCGTCCGGCTCGCCGACCCGCGGCCTCGTCGGCGTGCTGCCGACCGGCCGCAACTTCTACTCGGTCGACCCCAAGGCGATCCCGTCCCGCAGCGCGTGGGAGGTCGGCAGCGCGCTCGCCGACTCGCTGCTCGCCCGCCACCTCGCCGACACCGGCACCTACCCGCGCAGCGTCGGGCTGACCGTCTGGGGCACCAGCGCCATGCGCACCCAGGGCGACGACCTCGCCGAGATCCTCGCCCTGATCGGCGCCCGGCCGGTGTGGGACGACGCGTCGCGGCGGGTCACCGGCGTCGAGGTCGTCCCGGCCGCCGAGCTCGGCCGCCCGCGCGTCGACGTGACCGTCCGCATCTCCGGGTTCTTCCGCGATGCGTTCCCGCACGTCATCGCGCTGCTCGACGACGCGATCGCCGCCGTCGCCGCGCTGGACGAGCCCGACAACTACGTGCGCGAGCACGTCGAGGCCGACGTCGCGGGCCACGGTGACCGCCGCCGGGCCACCGCCCGGATCTTCGGGTCGAAGCCGGGCGCGTACGGGGCCGGCCTGCTCCCGCTCATCGACGCCCGCAACTGGCGCTCCGACGCCGACCTCGCAGAGGTCTACGCCGTGTGGGGCGGCTACGCCTACGGGCGCGGCCTCGACGGGCGCGAGGCCCGCGCGGACATGGAGACCGCGTTCCGGCGCATCGCGGTCGCGGCCAAGAACCAGGACACCCGCGAGCACGACATCGTCGACTCCGACGACTACTTCCAGTACCACGGCGGCATGGTCGCGACGGTCCGGGCGCTGACCGGCCGCTCGCCCGCCGCGTACGTCGGCGACTCCGCCGTGCCCGACGCGGTCCGGACCCGCACGCTGGCCGAGGAGACGAAGCGGGTGTTCCGGGCCAGGGTGGTCAACCCGCGCTGGGTCGCCGCCATGCGCCGCCACGGCTACAAGGGCGCGTTCGAGCTGGCGGCGACCGTCGACTACCTGTTCGGCTACGACGCGACCGCCGGCGTGGTCGACGACTGGATGTACGCGAACCTCGCCCAGGAGTACGTGTTCGACCCGACGAACCGGGCGTTCCTCGAACGGTCGAACCCGTGGGCGCTGCGCGGGATCACCGAGCGGCTGCTCGAGGCGGCGGAGCGGGGCCTGTGGGCCAAGCCCGAGGACGCCGTGCTCGACCGGCTGCGGCAGACCTACCTCGACCTGGAGGGCGACCTCGAGGCGAGCGGCGACACGGAGGGCGGGCGGCGATGACGGTCCTGCACGGCGTCGGGGTCGGCCCCGGCGACCCCGACCTGGTGACGGTCCGCGCCGCCGACCTGCTGGGCGGCGCGGACGTCGTGTTCGTCCCCGTCGACGAGGTGGGCCACACCGGCCGCGCCGAGCGGACCGTCCTGCACTACGCCGAGGCGTGGCGGGTCGAGCGCATCGTCTTCGCGCTCCACGACCGCGAGCACACCGCGCGTCGCGAGCGGACCTGGGACGCCGCCGCCGACCAGGTCGCCACCTGGTGCACCGCCCACCCGGGCGGCACCGCGGTGTTCGCCACGATCGGCGACCCGTGCGTCTACTCCACATTCGGCTACCTCGCCGCGACGCTCGCGGGCCGCGTCCCGGGCCTGCAGGTGCGCCTCGTCCCCGGCGTGACGGCCATGCAGGACCTCGCGGCGCGCACCGGCACGCCGCTCGTCGAGGGCCGCGAGGCGCTCTCGCTGCACCCGATGACCGCGGGCGCCGACGGGTTCCGCGCGGCGTTGCGCCGCGGCGACGGCGTCGTGGCCTACAAGTTCGGGCGGATGCTGCCGCAGGCCCTCGCCGCGCTGCGGGAGACGGGGCGCCTGGGCGAGGCGGTCTACGGCGCCGGGCTCGGCCTGCCGGAGGAGGACATCCGCGCGGCCGCGGACCTGGACCCCGACGCGCCGGGCCCGTACCTGTCCACGCTCATCGTGCCGCCGGTCCGGGCCCGCCGCGGGCACGGCCTGGCGGGCTGAGCGCGGCGCCGTCAGGGTGACGGGCTGACCGGGCCGGTCGGGTCGGGCCCCGCCGTCCAGGCCTCGCCGTGGCGGCGCAGGACGTTCCACGACACCCGCACGAGGTGCACGGCGAGCGCCGTGACGACGCCGATCTCGAAGGCGAACACCAGCCGCTGCAGGATGCCACCGATGTCCACGCCGAAGGTGAGGACCATCAGGCCCGGCTCGACCTGCACCAGGCGGCTGGCCACGTAGGCGCCGGCCAGCAGCGCGGCGCCGGTCGACAGCAGGCGCACGATGGCCACCACCGGCTGCCACGCGGGCGTCTCGCGCAGCCGGGGCGCGGCGGCGAGGCCGGCCGCGGACAGCAGCGCGAGGATGCCGGCCCCGGCGAACTGGTGGACCCAGCCCGCGACGGTCTCGATGTCCGGCGAGTCGTCGGTCGGGAAGATCGCGGCGAGCAGCAGGCACCCGGCCCACACCGAGAACAGGACGGTCGGCCGGCCCGCCATCCGCACGCCCGCCCAGACCATCCCGACCAGCACCGCGAGCACGCCGACGGCCAGCGCCACCACGGTCGTCTCGAACGGCACCCGCCCGCCGTCGACGAACACGTAGTAGCTGGCCGGCGTCCGGATCGGGTTGACCTGGGCGCTGAACGCGAAGCCCAGGTACACCAGCGTCACCGCCGCGCGGGCGGCGGCGAGCAGCGCGACGCACGCCAGCGCGAGCGTCGCCAGGCCCCACCACCGCCGGTCCCTCGTCCTCGCCATGCCGAGCGCCCCCGTCCTCGCCCCTGCCGATCATGCTAATCGAGCGGAGGGTCGGCATCCGGGTCTTCTGACCCGTCGCGGCGGGTCCTAGTCCATGCTCTCCAGGGGGTCGGCGGCCACCAGCGCCGCGTCGTCCGCGGCCAGGGTCATCGCGCGCCCCGGCCCGCTGCCGCGGGTCTCGAAGCGGACCGTCACCCGCCCGTGCCCCGCGCCCTGCACCCACCCGTGCCCGTGCTCCGCGTGGCGCACGTCGTCGCCCGGCCGCCACGCCCGCGCCGCGGGCGCCGCCACGACCGGCGCGGACCCGGGGGCCGGCACCGCCGGGGCCTCCCCGGCCGGCGCGGGGCCGGTGGCGTAAGGCGGCGCGGGATCGAACAGCGCCGGCGGCGGCTCCTCGCCCAGCCCGGCCAGCGACACGCCGATCAGCCGCACGCCGCCGGCCGGCACCGCCGCCAGGGCGAGCCGCTGGGCGACGGCGGTGAGCGCGTCCAGGTCGGTCGTGGCCACCGACGCGGTCTCCGAGCGCGTCGCGGTGCTGAAGTCCGCGCTGCGCACCTTGACGGTGACGGTCCGGGCCGCCCGTCCCGACGCCAGCAGCCGCCGGTGCGCGGCGGCCGCGAGCCGGGCGACGGCGTCGTGGACGGCGCTCATCGCCGTCAGGTCGGTGTCGAACGTGGTCTCCGCGCTGACCTGCTTCGCCGCGCCGCGCGGCGCGACCGGCCGGTCGTCGACGCCGCGGGCGAGCCGGTGCAGCTCGCCGCCGACCGCGCCGCCGAGCAGCCGGGCCGCCTCGCGCGGGTCGAGGGCCGCCAGCTGGCCGACGGTCGCGACGCCCGCGCGGCGCAGCGCGTCCTCGGCGACCGGGCCGACCCCCCACAGCGCCCGCACCGGCAGCGGCGCGAGCACCGCCTCCTGCTCGTCGGGCCCGACCACGCGCAGGCCGTCCGGCTTGGCCAGCTCGGACGCGATCTTGGCGAGCTGCTTGCCCGACCCGGCGCCGACCGAGGCGGGCAGTCCGGTCGCGGCCCGCACGTCCGCACGCAGCCGCACCGCGAACCGCTCCACGTCGGACGTGGGCGCACCCGCCAGCCGGGGCGGCTCGAGGAACGCCTCGTCGAGCGACACGGGCTCCAGCACGGGCGCGGCGTCCCCGAGCACGGTCATGACCCGCTCGGACAGCGCCTGGTAGAGGGCGAACCGCGGCGGCAGGACGGTTGCGTGCGGGCACAGCCGCCTGGCCTGCGCCATCGGCATCGCCGAGCGGGCCCCGAACACGCGGGCCTGGTAGCTGGCGCCGGCCACCACGGCGCGCGGGCCGAGGCCGCCGACGAGCACCGGGCGGTCGGCCAGCGTCGGCCGGGTGAGCTGCTCCACGGAGGCGAAGAACGCGTCCATGTCCAGGTGCAGCACCCACCGGGCGGGCGCCGCGCGGTCGGCTGCCACGCCGCCATCCTGCCGCGAGGGTCCGACAGGACGGCTTCCGACGTCAGGAGCCGCGGCGCAGCAGGGGTGTCCCGGCGAGCACCCTGACGGACCCGGGTGCGTCCCCGAGCCCGGCGACGGCCGCGGGGTAGCCGCCGGCCGGGCGCAGGTCGTGCAGCCACACCGGCCCGCGGGGGGCGCCGGGGCCGGTCCAGGCCACGACGCCGCGCTCGCCGAGGGTGATCGCCGTCATCGGGCCCGCGAGGCCCTCGCCGGTCGCCTTGAGCAGCGCCTCCTTGCGCGTCCACGCCCGGAAGAAGGCCTCCGGCTCGGCGGGCGCGCCGACGTGCTCGGCCATCGCGGCGAGGTCGGCCATCGGCCGGACCTGCTCGACGTCCAGCCCGACCGCGCCGCCGGCGGACACGGCGACGCCGACGAGGTCGCCGGCGTGGGTCAGCGAGAACTCCGGTCCGCCGTCGAGCGTGGGCTTGCCGTGCTGGGCGCCGCACCGGCAGGTCCGGTCGAGCACGAGCGCCGCGGGCGGGCGGTCGCGGGCCCGGCCGAGGACGATGCGGGCCAGCGCGTGTGCCGCGAGGTAGCGGGCGGCGTCGGCGGGCAGCCGGAACCGGGCCATCCGCTCGCGCTCGTGGTGGTCCAGCAGCGCGACGAGGGCCGGCGCCGCGGCGGGGTCGACCGGCGCGGCCCACCAGACGTCCACGCCCGTGCCCGCGGCCATGGCGGCATCCTGGCACGACACCGCCCGCCGTCGTGGACGCGACGGCGGGCGGTGCGGGGTCAACCCGTCCGGCGGATGGGGTTGACCCGGCGGCCCTGCGCCCCCGGGTGCGCGGGCCCGGACCGCCGGCCGGATCCCCCGCGCCCGGGATCGTCGGCGGCGGGATGTCGCCGGCCGCCGCGCCGGGCCGCGCGGTTCGCCGGCTGCGGCGGGTCGGCCGGGTCGGGCACCGGTTCGCCGGCGCCCGGCGCGGTCCCGGGCTCGGCCGCCGGGCCCCGGTCCTCGGACGGGCCGGTCGGGTGTTCGGACGGGACGGGTGAGGCGGGCATGCGGACCTCCACGACGGATGTGGGGCCGGCTCCGGCAGCGGGCCGGCCGGGACTCGAGACCGCGGCGGCGGCGTCAGAGGCGCATGGTGAGGACGGTAGGCGCAGGTCGCCGCGCCCGCGACCGGGTTTCCGCCCGGCCACGGCAGTAGCGTGGCCGTCGTGGAGGCGTTCGACGTGGTGGTGGTCGGCGGCGGCATCGCCGGGGCGTCCGTGGCGTGCGAGCTGGCCGCGGACCGCTCGGTGCTGTTGCTGGAGGCCGAGTCCGAGCTCGCCCGGCACTCGACGGCCCGCTCCGCGGCGACCTGGATCCCCAGTCACGGCAACGCCACGCAGCGGGCGCTGACGGGCGCGTCGGGCCCGCGGTTCACCCGGTTCGCCGCCGAATGGGACGCGCCCGCGCTGCTCACGCCGCTCGACGTCCTGTGGACCGCGCACGACGCCGCAGGCGAGGCCGCGCTGGCCGCGCTGCTCGCGGAGCGGGCGGGCGAGCCCGACGCGCCAGTCCGGATCGACGTCGCCGAGGCGCACGAGCGCAGCCCGGCCCTGCGGAAGGGCTGGCTGAGCGCCGCTGCCCTGACCAGCGCCGCCGCCGTCGACACCGACGCACTGCACCGGGCCTACGTCCGCGGGCTGCGGGCCCGCGGCGGCGCCGTGCGCACGTCGGCCCCCGCCACCGCGATCACCCGCGACGGCGGCGCGTGGCAGGTCGACGGCGTCGCCGCCGGCCTGGTCGTCGACGCCGCCGGGGCGTGGGCCGACGTCGTCGCCGACCGGGCCGGGGTGCCCCGCATCGGCCTGGTCCCGCACCGGCGCACGATCGCGGTCGCCCGCGTGCCCGACGCCTCCGCCGGCCGGCTCGCCGGCGCGATGGTCTGCGAGGCCGCCGACCGCTTCTACTTCAAGGTCGAGGGTGACGACCTGCTGCTCTCCCCGGCCGACCAGACGCCCGTCGAGCCCTGTGACGCGCGCCCCGACCCGCTCGACGTCGCGCTGGGCCTGGAACGCGTCGAGGAGGCGACCGGGCTGGGCCTGCGTTCGGTCCGCACGAGCTGGGCCGGGCTGCGCTCCTTCGTGCCCGACCGGAGCCCGGTCGTCGGCTGCTGGCCGGACCATCCGGGCTTCGCGTTCGTCGCAGGGCAGGGCGGCTCGGGCATCGAGACCGCGCCCGCGCTCGCCGCGCTGGCCGCCGCCGTGCTGACCGGGGCGCCGGTGCCCGCCGACGTGCCGGTCGACCCGCAGGCCCTCGCCCCGCGGCGGCCGTAAGGTCATCCCGGTGGAGCTGTTCGAGGGCGACCCCGGCACCGAAGCGCGGGCGCCGGCGTGACGGGGGCGCTGTTCGACCCGGTCTTCGGGGCCGACCGGGTCGCCGCCCGGCTGGACGACGGCGCCTGGATCGCCGCGCTCGTCGCCGTCGAGGTCGCGCTGGTGCAGGCCGCGGCCGAGCACGGCGTCGTCCCGGCCGCCGACGCCGAGGCGATCGCCGCCGCTGCCGTCGCGCTGGTGGTCGAGCCCGCGGCGCTCGGCCGGGCCGCCGTCGAGGGAGGCAACCCGGTCATCCCGCTGGTCCGGCTGCTGCGCGCGGCCGCCGGGCCGGCCGGCGCGTCCGTGCATCCCGGCGCGACGAGCCAGGACGTCATGGACACCGCCACGGTCCTGCTGGCCGGGTGGGCCGGGGAGGTCGTGCTGGACGACCTGGGCGGGGCCGCCGACGCCGCCGCCGGCCTGGCGCGCGCCCACCGCGACACGCCGATGATCGCCCGGACCCTCGGCCAGCAGGCCCTGCCGACGACGTTCGGGCTGGTCGCGGCGGGCTGGTGCGCTGGACTCGACCGGGCCCGCGCCGGCCTGTCGGCCGCGGTGGACGCGCTGCCCGTCCAGCTCGGGGGAGCGGCGGGCACGCTCGCCGCGCTGCACCCGCACGGGCCGGCCGTCGCGGCGTCGCTGGCCCGGCGCCTGCACCTCGCCGAGGCGGCGCCGTGGCACACCGAGCGCAGCAGGCTCGGGGCGCTCGCGGGAGCGCTCGCGGTGGCCGCGGGCGCGTGCGCCAAGCCGGCGACCGACGTCGTGCTGCTGGCCGGCACCGAGCTAGGCGAGGTCGAGGAGGCCGCGCCGGGCGACTCGTCGTCCATGCCGCACAAGCGCAACCCGATCGCGGCCGTCACGGCCAGGGCCGCTGCCCGGCGAGCGCCCGGGCTCGCCGCCGGGCTGCTGGCGGCGGCGGACCACGAGCACCAGCGGGCCGCGGGGCCGTGGCACGCGGAGTGGCAGCCGCTCGCGGATCTGCTGCGGGCCGCGGGCGGGGCGGCCGCCCGGCTGCGGACGTCGCTGTCCGGGCTGGTGGTGCACCCGGACCGCATGCGCGAGAACCTGGCCCTGACCAGCACGTCGACCGACGCCGGGCACGCCGGCGAGCTCGTCGACCGGCTACTGGCGGAGCGCCCGTGACCGCGCTCGACACGATCGTCCGCTACTACGACGGCTGCTCGGCAGGCGACGTCGAGGCCGTGCTGGCCACCCTCGACCCGCAGGTCGTGCACTGGTTCCTCGCGCCGAACGCCGGGTCGGCGCCGGTGCGGGGGGCCGAGCACCTGGCGCGGTACTGGCGCAAGGTGGCCCGCATGATCGAGGCGCGCTGGGTCGTCGACCACGCCCTCTGCGGCGACCGCGAGGCCGTGATCGAGTGGACGATGTTCTGGCGCCCGGCCGGCGCGACCGGACGCGTCGCGACCCGCGGCGCCGAGTGGTTCACGTTCGCCGCCGACGGGCGGATCGCCGAGATCCGCAGCTACTACCAGCAGCGCGAGCACACCACCGAGCTCGACGGCTTCCCCTACGCCGCGCGCGGCTACTCCCGCGCCGGGGCCGAGCACTCCCGGGTCCATCCCGGCGCCGCCGGATGAGGGTCGCAGCGGAGGCGCGGCGGCTGGCCGGGTGGTGGCGGCCCGCCGACGTCAGACGGGAGCCAGCGCCACCTGGTGGACGAGCTGGTCCACCGGCAGCGGACGCTCGCGCGTGACCGTGGTCGCGGCCGACGACGGCAGGGCGACGAACGGGTACACCTGGTCCAGCGCGGCGACGCGGGCGCAGACGGCGTCGCAGAGGGTCAGGACGTCCTCGTCCTTCCAGCCGGGCAGCACGACGAGGAAGTCCTCGCGGCCGACCCGGATGACCCGGTCCGTGTCGCGGACGAGCGTCCCGATGCCGTCGCGCAGTCCCTGCAGGGCCGCGTGCTCGGCCCGCAGACCGTAGCGGCGGCGCAGGTCGGCGACGCCGAACACGCGCAGCAGGATGAGGCCGACCGGCAGGGTGCCGCCGCCCATGCCCGCTGTCCAGCGCTGCAGGAAGGCAGGGGTGTAGAGGCCCGTGCGCGGGTCGCGCTCGGACGTGTCGTCCCGGGCGGCCTCGAGCGCCGCTGCCGCCGCCGCGCGGTCGCGCAGCGCGGAGTTCATCCGCTCGCCGAGGAACTGCAGCGGGACGTCCCACCAGTCCTGGCGCAGCGGCTCGGGCTCGTCGAGCACCGTGCGCAGGACGCCGTCGATGGCCTCGCGGGTGTCCGGGCCCAGCGCCAGCCGGCTGCGCAGGCGCAGGACCTCGGCGTAGGCGTCGGTGCGGCGGAACGACCACTGCCCGCGGAACCGCCTGCCCTCCTCGAGGGTGCGGGCCCGCGGGTCGATCTCCTCCAGGTCGGTCGCCACCAGCGTGGCGCCGCCCTTCGGGCCGAGCACGGAGACGCTCCACTCGCGGGCCAGCGGGTCGTGCGCCCCGAGCAGCGCGTGCCGGACGCCCGGCGGGAGCTCCGGCGGGAACTCCTCGGCCATGCCGACGAGCGTCACCGCTCCGGTGGCCGCGATCGCCCGGTACACGTCGGCCTCGCGCCGGAAGTAGGACAGCTTCTGGAACATGGCGATCACGACGAGGGGGGAGCCCCGGTCGGCTGCGAGCGCGAACCGCTCGATCGCGTGCGAGATCTCCACGAGCATCCTCTTGCCGAACAGGCGCTCGTCGGAGGTCCGCATGGGGCGCCACGGTAGCGGGCCGCGATCGTCACCCCGATCGGCGTAGCAGACTACGGAGTGTAGCTGCCGTACGGCCGAGGTAAGGTCATCCGCGGCGGTGACACGGAAGGGAGCCGAGGTTCGCATGACGGATCTGGTGCTGGCGGAGACCGACGACGACGGGGTCCGCACGCTGACGTTCAACCGCCCGGAGCGCCGCAACGGCTGGGCGGAGGACCTCGCCGGCGCCTACTACGACCGGCTGACGGAGGCGGCGGCCGACCCGGCCGTCCGCGCCGTGGTCGTCACCGGCGCCGGGTCGACGTTCTGCCCTGGCGCGGACCTTTCCCGCCTCGACGGCCTCGCGCAGGAGGGCGCGACGCTGCCGCACGGGTCGGTCGACGTGCCGCGGACCTTCCCCAAGCCGCTGATCGCCGCGATCAACGGCGCGTGCGCGGGCGTCGGGCTCGTGCAGGCGCTGTTCTGCCACGTCCGCTTCGCCGCGGAGGGCGCCAAGCTGGCGACGGCGTTCACCCGGCGCGGGCTGGTGGCCGAGTACGGCATCGCCTGGACGCTCCCGCGGCTGGTCGGTCTGGAGAACGCGCTGGACCTGCTGCTCTCCGGGCGCGCGGTGGACGCCGCGGAGGCGCAGCGGCTGGGCCTCGTCAGCCGCGTCGTGCCGGCGGGGGAGCTGCTGGCCGCGGCCCGGGACTACGCCCGCGACCTCGCCCGCAACTGCGCGCCGGCCGCGATGGCCGTCGTGCTGCGCCAGGTCGCCGACGCGGCCGACAGCACCTACGCGCAGGCGCTGGAGCGGGCGCACGCCGAGACCGACGGGCGCATCGGCGGGCCGGACCTGCGCGAGGGCGTGGCGTCGTACCTGGAGAAACGGCCGCCCGCGTTCCCGGGGCTCGGTGCGGTCGGAGCGGACCGGTGAGCGAGCAGCGCTACCGGGTCGCCGTGGTCGGGGCCGGCCCGTCGGGCCTCTACGCCGCGGCCGCGCTCGTCGCGTCCGGACAGCCCGTGAGCGTCGAGGTCCTCGACCGGCTGCCCGCGCCCTACGGCCTCGTCCGCTACGGCGTCGCGCCCGACCACGTGAAGATGAAGTCGGTGATCCGGGTCCTGCAGCGCCCGTTCGACCCGGCCGAGCTGGAGTTCCTCGGCGGCGTCCGCGTCGGCGACGGCGGGCTGCCGCTGGCTGTCCTGCGCGAGCACGTGCACGCCGTCGTCCACGCCACGGGCAGCTCCGTCGACCGCGCGCTCGGGGTGCCCGGCGAGGACCTCGACGGCTCGCTCGGCTCGGGGGCCTTCGTGTCGTGGTACTGCGGCCATCCCGACCACGCCGACCTCGAACCCGTGCTCGACCACCCGGACGTCGCCGTGGTCGGGGCCGGCAACGTCGCACTGGACGTCGCCAGGGTGCTCGCGAAGACCGCCGACGAGCTGGCCGGCACCGATGTGCCGGAGCCCGTGCTGGACGCGCTGCGCAAGAGCGCCGTCCGCGACATCCACGTGCTCGTCCGCCGCGGGCCCCAGCACGTCCGGTTCACCCCGGCCGAGCTGCGCCAGATCGGCGAGCTCGCCAACGCCGACGTCGTCGTGCACGACGACGGGCTGCTCGCCGCCGGCGTCCCCGAGCCGGAGGAGCGGCGGATGCGCCAGAACCTGGCGACGCTCACGGAGTGGTCCACCGCCGAGCCCTCCGGCCGGCCGCGGCGCATCCACCTGCGGTTCCTGCGCAGCCCGCGGGAGATCCTCGGCACGGACGGGCGGGTGTCGGGCGTGGTCGTCGAGCGCAACGCGGTCGACGGTGACCGGGTGCGGGGCACCGGCGAGACCGAGACGCTCGACGTCGGGCTCGTCGTGCGCGCGATCGGCTACGACGCCGAGCCGATCGAGGGCCTGCCCTTCGACCCCGCGACCGGGACCGTCCCCAACGAAGGCGGCCGGGTCGTCGGCGTGCCCGGCGCGTACGTCACCGGATGGATCAAGCGCGGCCCCACCGGCGTCATCGGCACCAACAAGTCCGACGGCATCGAGACCGCCGCGGCCGTGCTGGAGGACCTGCCGTCGCTGCCGGCGCCGGCGCACCCCGAGCCGGAGGCCCTGCGCGCGGCGCTGGTCGAGCACGGCATCCGACCCGTCGACTGGACGGCCTGGCTGCGCCTGGACGCGGAGGAGGTCCGCCGGGGCGGCCTGCGCGACGCCGACCGGGTCAAGGTCGCGACCTGGGCCGAGATGGCGGCCGCCGCCCACGCCCCCGATCGCTAGCCTTGCAGGCGTGCGCTCGCTGCTGCTGTCCCGCACCGACCTGGACTTCCTGCTCCACGACTGGCTCGACGTCGGCGCGCTGACCGCCCGCGAGCGCTTCGCCGAGCACTCGCGCGAGACGGTCGACGCGGTCCTCGACCTCGCAGAGGAGGTCGCGACGAAGCACTTCGCGCCGCACTACCGCGCGGCCGACGTGGCGGAGCCGCGCATGGACGGCGAGCGCGTCGTGCTCATCCCGGAGGTCGCCGAGGCGCTCGCGGTCCTCGCCGAAACGGGGATCATCGGCGCGGCGATGGACGCCGAGGTCGGCGGCCTGCAGCTGCCCCAGGCCGTCGCGCAGGCCTGCCTGTTGTGGTTCCAGGCCGCCAACATCGGCACCGCGGCGTACCCGTTCCTCACGATCGCCGCGGCGAACCTGCTGCTCGCCCACGGCTCGCCAGAGCAGGTCGACACGTACGTCCGGCCCATGGTCGAGGGCCACTGGTTCGGCACGATGTGCCTGTCGGAGCCGCAGGCCGGCAGCTCGCTCGGCGACATCACCACCCGAGCCGAGCCGCGGCCGGACGGCACCTACCGCCTGTCCGGCACCAAGATGTGGATCTCCGGCGGCGAGCACGACCTGACCGGGAACATCGTCCACCTGGTGCTGGCCAAGGTCCCCGGCGGCCCGGCGGGGGTCTCGGGCATCTCGCTCTTCGTCGTGCCGAAGGTGCTGCCCGACGGGCGGCGCAACGACGTCGTGCTGGCCGGGCTCAACCACAAGACCGGCAACCGCGGCACGGTCAACACCGTGCTGGGCTTCGGCGAGGGCCGCCACACCCCCGGCGGCGAGCCCGGCGCCGTCGGGTACCTGGTGGGGGAGCAGGGCCGCGGGCTCGCGGCGATGTTCCACATGATGAACGAGGCGCGCGTGGGCGTCGGGGCGGGCGCGGCCGCGCTCGGGTACACGGGGTACCTCCACGCCCTCGACTACGCCCGCACCCGCACGCAGGGCCGACCCGCGGGCGCCAAGGACCCGCATGCGCCGCCGGTGCCGCTCACGGCCCACGCCGACGTACGGCGGATGCTGCTGGCCCAGAAGTCCTACGCCGAGGGCGCGGTGGCGCTGGTGCTCTACTGCGCGCGCCTGCTCGACGAGGAGCGCACGGCGCCCGATCCCGCCGCGCGCGACCGCGCGCACCTGCTGCTGGACGTACTGACGCCGGTCGCCAAGAGCTGGCCGTCGCAGTGGTGCCTGGCCGCGAACGACCTGGCCATCCAGGTCCACGGCGGCTACGGCTACACGCGCGACTTCCCCGTCGAGCAGTTCTGGCGCGACAACCGGCTCAACTCGATCCACGAGGGCACGCACGGGATCCAGGGCCTGGACCTACTGGGCCGCAAGGTCCGGCTGCGTGCCGGGGCCGGGCTGGCCGCGCTGCTGGAGACGATCGCCGCGACGGTGTCGGCGGCACGCGCGGCGGGCCTGGCTGCCGAGGCGGAGGCGGTGGGCGCGGCCGCGGAGCGCGTCGGCGCGGTGACGCGGACGCTGTGGTCGGCCGGTGACCCGGCCGTCACACTGGCGAACTCCTCGATCTACCTGGAGGCGGTCGGCCATGTCGTCGTCGCCTGGATCTGGCTGGCCCAGCTGGTCGCGCTGGGGGAGCGCGCCGACGGCCTCGCGGCGGGCAAGCGGGCGGCCGCGGCGTACTTCCTGCGCTACGAGCTGCCGCGCACCGGCCCACAGCTGGACCTGCTGGAGAGCCTGGACCGCACCACGCTGGACGCGGATCCGGACTGCTTCTAGCGCTGGTCGACCGCGACGACCCCGGCGAGCGCGCTCATCTGCACGGCGAAGGCGTCGGACTCGGCGGCGGTGAGCGAGACGCTGCAGGTGACGCAGGCGTAGGGGACGCCGTCGTGGACCTCGACGGCGAAGTCGCGGATGGGGTAGCCGCAGCAGCGCAGAGCGTCACCGACCCGCAGGACGGCGTCCATCCCGCCGGTCGTGACGATCTCGTGCCGGCGGGCCATGCGGAAGGCGGTGCGGGGGGTGTCGTCCAGGACAGTCATGATCGAGTGCTCCAGGGTGTCCACGTCGATGGGGGAACCCGAGCCAGGCCTCGAGGAAAAGGGGGAGCGCGCCGGGGACCTGGCTCAGCCGACGCGCGACCGTACGGTCGCGATGAGGTCGGGAAGCAGGCGCATTCGACGACGATAGCGCGCGCGATCACCGGTGGGCCACCCGGCCCACCTGAACGTGTCATGACGATCGCATCACGTTCGGCGCGCGCAGCGCCGCGACGGCCGGGGCGAGCACGGCCTCGTCCAGCTCGTAGAGGGTGTAGAAGCTGAACCGGTCGGCCAGCCCGCCCCACCGCTCGACCAGTGCCGGCCCCAGCGCGTCCGGCTCGGCGACGACGGCGAACGCCGCCAGCACCGCGTCGTCGACGAGCTCGCCCATGCGGTCCCAGCGGTCGGCGTCCCGGCCGACGGACAGGTGGTGCAGCTCGTCGCCCAGCTCCGCGCAGATGTACTCCCGCATCCGCGCCGCCGGCCGGCTCCACGGCATCGCGAAGCGCCGCTCGATGTGCGGGCGGATCTGGTTCCCGAGCCCCAGCAGGAACCGGCCGCGCGAGTGCACCTGCAGGTCGTGCGCGACCTAGGCCATGGACATCGGCGTCCGGGCGAACGCGACCGCGATGGACGTGCCGACCGTCATCCGCCGCGTGTGCTCGGCGACGACCATCAGCGGCAGGAACGGGTCGTGCGCGGCCTCGACGCTCCAGAGGCCGTCGTAGCCCGCCGCCTCGCGTCCGCGGGCCTCCGCGGCCAGCTCGTCGATCCCCGTCCCTGCCAGCATCGCGTCGACCCGCATGGGGCGTGCTCAGTCCGTGAGCGCGCCGCGCCGGTCGGTCGAGGACATCTCGCCGGCCTCGCTCGCCTGGCCATCGTGCCGGGCCGACTCGGCCGCGTGCAGCTCCGCCCTGGCCCGCTCCAGCGCGACGGTCTCGTCGGCCGGGTCGGGCGTCAGCAGCGAGCCGGGCACCGGCGCGCCGGCCAGGCCGAGCTGGTTCATCTTCCGCGGCACCGAGGCGCCCTGGTAGCTGAGCGGGATCGCGTGGCCGTGGTCGTCGACGCCGCCAAGCGGCTGGTGCACCTCGATGAACTCGCCGTGCGGCAGCCGCTTGATGATGCCGGTCTCGATGCCGTGCTCCAGCACCGCGCGGTCGGAGCGCTGCAGACCCAGGCAGACCCGGTACGCGACGTAGTACGCGATCGGCGGGAGGACCAGCAGGCCGATGCGGCCCATCCAGGTCGTCGCGTTGAGCGACACGTCGAAGAAGTACGCGAACCAGTCGTTGGCCGAGCTGACCAGCAGGACCACGTAGAACGCGACGGCCATGACGCCCAGCGCGGTCCGCACCGGCACGTCACGCGGGCGCTGCAGCAGGTTGTGCAGCGCGTTGTCCCCGGTGAACCTCCGCTCGATGGCCGGGTACGCCCCCGCCACCACGAAGATCAGCGGCAGGAAGAACGCCGTCGCCCAGAAGGTCGCCGGGATCCGGTAGTTGCCCATGACGAGCTCCCACGGCGGGAAGAGCCGGGCCATGCCGTCCGACCACGCCATGTAGAAGTCCGGCTGGGAGCCGGCGGAGATGTGGGCGGGGTCGTAGGGGCCGAAGTTCCAGATCGGGTTGATCTGGAACAGCCCGGCCAGCAGGCCCATGACGCCCACGGAGACGGCGAAGAACGCGCCGCCCTTGGCCGCGAACGCGGGCAGGATGCGCACGCCGACCACGTTGTGCTCCGTGCGGCCGGGGCCGGGGAACTGCGTGTGCTTCTGGTACCAGACGAGGCCCACGTGGGCGGCGATCAGCGCCAGCAGGATGCCCGGCAGCAGCAGCACGTGGATGATGTAGAGCCGCGGGATGATCTCCGTGCCCGGGAACTCGCCGCCGAACAGCGCCCACTGCGTCCAGGTGCCGATGACCGGCACCGACAGCGTGATCCCCGAGGCGATCCGCAGGCCCGTGCCGGACAGCAGGTCGTCGGGCAGCGAGTAGCCGGAGAAGCCCTCGAACGTGCCGATGAAGATCAGCAGCAGGCCGATGATCCAGTTCGCCTCGCGCGGCTTGCGGAACGCGCCGGTGAAGAACGTCCGGAACATGTGGGCCATCATCGCCGCCACGAACAGCAGGGCCGCCCAGTGGTGCAGCTGCCGCACGAACAGGCCGCCGCGGACGTCGAACGAGATGTGCAGCGTCGAGGCGTAGGCCTGGCTCATCTCCACGCCGCGCAGGTCGGTGAACGGCCCCGTGTAGGTGACCTCGGTCATCGACGGGTCGAAGAACAGCCCGAGGTAGGTGCCCGTGAGCAGCAGCACGATGAAGCTGTAGAGCGCGACCTCGCCGAGCATGAACGACCAGTGGGTCGGGAAGACCTTGTTGAACTGCTTCCGCATGCCCGCCGCCGGGTGGTAGCGCTGGTCGAGCTCGTCCAGCGCCTCACCGGCCTTGGCGGCGAGGCCCGCGCCGGCGTTCGTCGGGGTGGTGATCGAGCTCACGTGTTGCCTCCCAGCTCCCAGAACGCGGGGCCGATCGGGTCGGCGAAGTCGCCCGTCGCGATGAGATAGCCGTCGCTGTTCACGGTAATCGGTAGTTGGGGCAGAGGGCGAGCCGCGGGACCGAAGACGGGCCTGGCGTACTCGGTCGCGATGAACTGCGACTGGTGGCAGGGGCACAGGATCCGCTGGGTCTGCGACTCGTACAGCGACGTCGGGCAGCCCAGGTGCGTGCAGACCTTCGAGTAGGCGTAGAAGTCGCCGTAGTGGAAGTTCTCCCGGCCAGGGCGCTGGGTGACCGGCGTCCCCGGACGCAGGCGGATGAGCATCACGGGGTTGTCGGACCGGTGCAGCGCGGCCGAGAGCGCCTCGGGGTTGCCGCGCTCGGACTCGCGGAACGGGAACACCGTCTGCATCGAGGCCGCCGACTGGTCCTCGGGGCGGACCAGGACGACCTCGTCGGTGATGCCCGTGCTGGCGCGCAGGTAGACGACCTCACCGGGATAGTTCGGGGCCCAGCCGGTGGTCCACAGCGCCGCTTTGTCGCCGCCCTTCCAGGGGTTGCGCACCAGCGGGGCGATCGCGGCGACGCCCACGCCGAGGCCGAAGATGCCGGCGGCCGCCCCGGCGGTGCGC